>JBBQGA010000005.1:0-222600 GCA_038322625.1 Chloroflexia bacterium | reverse complement strand
TACTAAACATATTCGGGCCTGGCAACGCCGCCGCAACTTAGCGGGTAAAGGTATTGAGTGGAAATTTACCCAAGCTAAAGCTCGTGAGCGTTTTAAGCTGGTTGCTTGATACCCCATAATTACCTTGGGGCTATACTAGTACGTCATGAAAGGAAAGTTCATAATCGGAGGACAGCATGAGGCAAGTCCGTCTTTCAGATCTATATAGCAAATTGTAAAAGGCAAAACTTCGGGTAAGGGCTTAAATAAAGTTTAAACTCTTTGCATTAATATGTCAAGCAAAATCAATAAAAATAGGAAATTTGGCGGTTGGCCCGGAAATCTCAAAAACCAACTATTTCGCCTTCCAGGTTGCCAAAATAAAGGCGGGTACCGGCTTTGAGAGACAGGCTTTTATCCGGCTCAATTTCGCGTGTAGTGCCGTCGGGCATAGTAGCCAGCCATTTGAGGGTAGACATATTGCGGAGACCCTGAATATTCGGATTACTCGGATTCGAGTTGACGATAGGGTAGCACCACACGATAGCGTGAAGTAGCACTTTAACAAATTAAGACTTAATTTTAGGCGGGCGACCTCTTTTCTTGGGTGGCACATAGGGTGGAGGGGCTAGCTTGTACCACAAAAGCTCCTCGATGCTCCAGATGTGATCGCTCAGTCCGCTCGCCATAGCCGGACTAAACTCCAGCCATTTACAGCCGGCTGAGTGCCACTGATGCCGACGAAGGGTTAAATGAGGCTGGCAAAAGTTGTAAACCGGGCCGATTAACCACATAACCCGTTCTATTCGTTGCAGCTTATGCGCCGCGTTTCGAGTAGGCCGGACCAATACGGCCAATCTTTGCCGAAAAGTGGCGTTCAAACGTTCGATGTAAGAGGTGTTAATGGTGTAACCACCGCCACTGGCCGCTAGCTGGTAGGCTACTTCCTCGGCTTCACCTTTTAATATGCGACGTTCTACTTCGACTAGCCGACCACATCAGGGGAGACCCTCTTATTATTAGTATTTATTACAGTATCAGTGAGACTTTTTATCATTAACAGCTCCTTTTTCTAAGGAGCCGCGTAGACACAGGGTGAGTTTAGAGCCTTGGGATGGGAAGAAATGGACCGCCTGGGACTTGAACCCAGAACCCACTGATTAAGAGTCAGTTGCTCTGCCAATTGAGCTAGCGATCCACGAGGTTTATTACTTGTGGTATTATACTTGAAACGTGATAATGAGTCAACCAATCTGGAAAGGTTTTTAATTTAATGAGCGACCCTCATATTGATATTGATGAGATAGATGCCGCCGCTTCCATGGGCACTCAACCCGGCCAATCCCGCGAACCCGGTATCGGTAACACGGTGGAGAGCGGCTACGATATGGGTAATTTGTTTACCAACATGACCCGCCAGTTTCAACGCTGGGGCAACGATTTTAGCCTTTTACCACCTGAGACCTCCCGCCATTTACGAGCCAGCCAGCGTGAGTTTTTGCTAGCCTGGCGCTCGATGATCGATAATACGCTGGAAAAGCTGGAACGCCAGGATATGCGCGACCAATTGAAAAATGATCCCGATCTGGCGGGCGGTAACTTCCGGCGAGGTGCCCAGAAGATTGAGGTCGAGGATATAGAGGACTAGGTTAGTCTAACCTAGCATCAGGCTGGTTGACGGTCGCTGGCGGGCCAGGTTCCAGCCTGGGTTAGTGTATTTCTGGGTTATTAGCTGTTCAGCCAGTTCTAGTTCGGTGAACTGAGGCTGACTTTGCACTAGCTGTGAGGTAAAGTGGGAAGCAAAACCTCGGATAAAGGCCGCTTGAGCTTCGTCGTAACTGGCCGCTCCGCCTCGCGCCAGTTCGATTGAGGTCAGCCGGGTCGCTACATGGCGGATAGCTTCTTGCCGGTCGGTGGAACGCAGGACTTCAAACAGGCGAGGCACATCGACCGAAAGCAGTATCGTACCCTGTTGCAACAGTACCCCGCGCTGACGGGCCTGGGCACTACCGATTAACTTACGGTCCTGCCAGCTTACTTCGTAGGCACTGGCGGCGTCGAAACAGGCGGCACTGAGCGAGTCGTGGCTACCGCGCCGGTCTTTCCCGGCCAGTTCGGCTACCACTCCCAGTCCTTTTAACCCCTCCAGTAAAGCTAAACTTATTTTGCGATACGATTCCAGCACGCCACCGGAAAACCGGGGGTCATCGGTAGCGGCCACCAGGCTGTAGGTTAGTTCGCCGGTATCGTGCAGAATCGCCCGACCACCGGTTGGTCGCCGTATCCAGTCGATACCGAGCCGACTGCAAGCCTCGAAATCCACTTCACGCTCGGCCCGTTGAGCATAACCCAGCGACAGGGCTGCCGGTTGCCAGCCGTAAAAGCGCAAAACCGGGGCCGGATATTGCCCTTCTCCCAGTTGCCGGACATACTGCTGCCATAAAGCCTCGTCGAGAGCCATATTATAGGCTCCCGGCTGGCGGCCTGAGCATATCAGCCGGAAAGCGGCTGGATACCTATTTTCAATCATTTCCCGTGTAATTCTTTCCAAAAGTAGTAATGAATTTATAGCCGATTTGAAGACCGGCTTTGCAAAAAGAAAGCCGACCTCCGACGAACCTGACTAATCCTGGCCTTTGACGATACCCTGTGCAGCCTGCGCGGCAAACTCGTCTTTGGCCGCCTGGAGCAAACCGGGCCGCGCCAGTAGGTCGAGGGCGGTCAGAGCCATCGCGCGGGCCGCCTGGAGCATTGCTTGCTGGCCCACGTCTGAACCGGCGGCCTGGCAAAATTCGATGCTATGACCGTTCACGGTTGTTGGGGCGATTGCCAGATAAGGATGGATCGACGGCACCAGTTGGCTGACGTTACCCATATCGGTACTGCCCATCCGTTCGGAATGATCTGGCTGGCTGAGAGGCACACCAAGCTTTGCCAGCTTGGCGGCAAAAATATCGCCCATTACCGAATTGGTTATCATGTTGTCGTAGCGACTGCTCTCCAGCACGTTAAATTCCAGGGTGGCTCCGCTGGAAAGCGCGGCAGCTTCGGCGCAGCGTTTGAATTTTGCCAGCACCTCATCGGCGTAGGGGCGGTCGTCAGCCCGCAAACTAAACTGCGCACTGGCGTAATCCGGTACAATATTAGCGGCCTGTCCGCCGTTGGTAATTACCCCCATTACGCGGGCATCCGAGCGCAAGTGCTGGCGCAGGGCATTAATATTGTTAAAGGTCTGGATAATACCGTCCAGGGCGTTGATCCCTTTATCGGGCGCGGCGGCGGCATGACTGGCTTTGCCGTGAAAGATTATATTGACGCGGGTCGAGGCTAGCGAACTCCGACTGACCAGATTATAGGTCGCCGGGTGGAAAATCAGGGCGGCATCGACCCCTTTGAAGGCTCCCCGGCCAGCCATTACCACCTTGCCACCGCCCCCTTCTTCGGCAGGCGTACCGTAGACCGCTATCTGACCGGGCAGCCAGTCGATGACTCCCTTTAGAGCCAACCCGGCTCCTAGCGCGGCGGTCGCCATCAAGTTATGGCCGCAAGCATGACCCAGACCCGGCAGCGCGTCGTATTCGGCCAGTACCGCGATGGTAGGACCGGCGTTACGACCAGCCCGCGCTACAAAGGCGGTATCCAGTTGGGCCACTTTACGCTCGACTCCAAAACCGGACTTTTCCAGCCGGTCGGCCAGCAGAGCCGAAGCCTGGTATTCCTGGTAGGCTACCTCCGGGTTGCGGTGGATCGTGCGACTGACCTCGATCAGTTCTAGCTGGTTACGGTCGATTATTTCCAAAATCTGTTGTTCGGCGGCTTCGTATTCGGCCTGGCTCAAACCGCCAGTACCGGTGGTATTCTCGGACAATTTATTCCTCCTGCGTAAGTGTTTTGAGCATTCGCTCTCTATATAATACACCTCTGAGGCAAAGTTAGAAATTTGCAACCTTTTTGAGTTTTAGGTATAGTGCCGGTGTATATAAAGGTGTATAGAAATAGAAATAGAAATTAAATCAAAGGTGGAAAGTATATGAATGCGTTTTTACGGTTTCTAGGCAGAGTTTGCCTGTCGACGATGTTTATAATCGGGGGGTATGGGGCCTATACCCAACCTACCGGACGGCATAAAGCTCTACCAAATGTTGGGCTACCGGAATCGGAAAATCTGGTTAAAATCAATGGGGCGACAATGATGGTCGCCGGTACCACTTTGGCTCTGGGTATAGTGCCCAAACTGTCCGCCCTGACCTTACTGGCGGCTCTAATTCCCACCACTCTGGCCGGGCATCCCTTCTGGAAAGAAACCGAAGAGGCCAAGCAGAATACTCAGCGGACCAATTTTCTAAAAAATGTGGGACTGGCCGGTGGGCTGCTAATGGTGATGAGTAAATCAAAGCGAATAAAAACCGTCGAAATTAGCCAGGAAGATTAATTAAATTAACCAGGCCACCAGCCAGATTACTCCGGTCAAAGAGGCTAACCCCAACCAGACCGGAGCCTGACCACTCATAACCAACCACTGCCGGACTCGCCGGTTTTTTCGACCGGTCAGGCTCCACCACAAAGCTAACCCCACTACCGCGTAATATATAAACAGCCAGATCGGGTGAAAGTCAGGCACCACCAGCGCCGCCAACGGCAAAATAGCGCAGAATTTAACCATTGCGAGGATATAGGCTAGACCTAACCAGGCCACACCCCCGACCGGCAGGGCTAGAAACGGCCCAACCAGCGGCAGCCAGGCTACTGCCAACAGCAAGCTGCCCAGTGCCGTCACTGTCACCAGCAGCGGGATAACCAGCAGATTTGCCAGTACCGAAACCAGCGAAATCTGGTGAAAATAAAAGCCGGTCAGGGGCAGCGTCAGCAACTCGGCGGCCAGTGTTAACACCAACCCTTCCTGTAAGAAGCGCGGCCAGCTTCGCCGCTCGGTGATTTCGGTCCAGGGACGCGCCAGCCAGATCAAACCCAGGGTTGCCATAAACGAAAGCTGAAAACCTATGTCCAGCAGCACAAACGGCCACCACAAAGTCATCAGAAAGGCACTGGCCGACAGACCGAGCCAGGCCCGGTATTCGCGCCCTAGCAAAAGCCCGATAATTGCCAGCCCACCCATGATGGCCGCCCGGTTGACCGAAGGGCTAAGGCCTACCAACAGCACATACCCCGCCAGCGACCCCAACGCCAGCCATAAGGTAGTACGCCGGTTTAACAGCCGGTTTAGTAGGAAGGTCAGCAGCAAAATCATAATCGAGATATTGCTCCCTGATACCACAATAATATGCGTCAGGCCGTCAGTCGTAAAATCCTGCCGGGTAGCACTTGATAACCCGCTTTTATCGCCCAGCAATATACCCGCCAGCAAACCGCCTTCTTCGTCCGGGATATAGCGGGACAAAACCTGGCGAGTAGACTGGTTAAGGGCAGCAAACCAGCCGGTTAAAAAGAATTGCTGCCCGGCGGCCAATTTATGTAGTTTGGGATAACTCAGAGTGGTATAAATCCCCTGCCGGAACAGCCAGTCGCGGTAGGGAAAGGTTTCGCCCAGCAATTCTTTCGGCTCGGCCAGCTTGCCCACCAGTTCCAGCCGGTCGCCCGGTTGAACTTTGATAGAGGCGGCCACCTGGACAAAAACCTCGCCATGCAAGGTTTGTGGCTCGGTCGCGCCGGAGGGCCGGATTTGCTCGACATTTAAACGGAAATTTTCGCTGCGGGTGGTGTAACCTGGTTCGCCACTCACGACCCCCACCAGGGTTAAGTCGGGCTGACCGAGATAGTACAGCAAACCGTCCGGGCCGGTCGAAGGTTCGGCCAACCTAACTCGCCAACCACCCAGACAAACGATTGCCAGCAGCAAACCGCCATAGATCAGGCTTTGCAACACCGACCGGCGAAGCGGAGTGGTAGCCTGGCCCGGCAACAGGCTATACAGCCAGCCAACCCCGGCCAGTACACCGCCCAGGCAAAGACCCAGGCTTAACCAAAGCCCCTCGATTTTCAACCACTGTCCCAGAAATATACCGGTCAGCCAGGCCGGGGTTAAAAAAAGAAGGGGTACCATCGAAGGTTATACCGGGTTATCAAATGAATGATTGCTGGCTTCTTTTAGCTGAGAATTGTTATGAGGTAGCACCGGAGGTCTATCCAGCACCTGACGGACCTTGAGAGCCAGCAAATCGCTGGTGAAGGGTTTTTGGATAAAGGCGGTTTCCGGTTCCAACACTCCACTCTGAGTCACGGCAGAATAAGTGTAACCGGACATAAATATTACCCGGATCGTCGGATAGCGAAAAGTTATCTGGCGGGCTAATTCCTGTCCATTAATCTTGGGCATTACCACATCCGTCAGCAAAAGGTCGATAGAAGCCTGATGCTGGCAGATTTCCAGAGCTTCTACGCCGCCATTTGCCGCCAGCACACGGTAGCCCTGCCTTTCAAGAATCTTTTGAGCCAGCGTGCGAACCGCCTCATCATCTTCGACCAGCAAAATTGTTTCGGAACCGGTCTGCGCCATATTGGAGTTAGCGGTCACTACGCGTGGATCGGGTAGCGGTGCATCGACGCGCGGCAAATACACTTTGAAGGTGGTGCCCAGCCCAACCTCACTATAGACCCAGATATTGCCACCACTTTGCTTGATAATGCCGTAGACGGTCGAAAGACCCAACCCGGTTCCCTGACCGGTTTCTTTGGTAGTAAAGAAAGGCTCAAATATTTGAAGTTGGGTGGCCGCATCGATCCCATGCCCGGTATCGCTTACAGTTAGAAGGACATACGGACCAGGGCGCACCCCCACGTGACGGTCGGCATATTCGTCAGTTAATTCGACATTGGAAGTTTCAAGAATCAACCGCCCGCCCATCTTCATCGCATCGCGGGCGTTTACCACTAGATTCAAGACTACCTGCTCAATCTGGCTGGGGTCGGCCCGCACCCGACCGGCCTCCGGTTGCAAGTACAACCGCATCTCAATATTTTCGCCTACCAGGCGGCGCAACAATTTATCCATGTCCTGCACCACCCCGTTGAGGGTTAACACTTCCGGTTGCAAAACCTGACGACGGCTAAAGGCCAGTAGCTGGCGAGTCAGTGCGGCGGCCTTCTCGGCGGCCTTTTCAATTTCACTTACATCCGGTTGCAATTCACTGTCGGGCGGCAAACCGAGTGAAATCAGACCGGTATAACCGAGGATCGCACTCAGCAAATTGTTAAAGTCGTGGGCTATTCCACCGGCCAACCGGCCAACCGCTTCCATCCGCTGCGATAATCGCAGCCGTTCTTCGCTTTTTCTTAATTCTTCTTCCGCCTGCTGGCGGGCGGTCACGTCTATAATTAATCCGTTGGCTGCGATGACTTTGCCGTTGCTATCGAACTGAGGCGTTCCAAAAACTTCTAAAAAATATGGCCCAACCTCAATCATCTCGCTGACCGGCTCGCCTTCCAGCATACGCTGGCAAACATTGAGGGCAGGCGGTAAATCTTTAAACACTTCATAAATCGAGCGACCCAACCAGCCATCAACCGGTGGCAGCACGATCAGGGTCAAAGAACTGGCCGTTTTACCTTCAAATACGGTAATCTGGCCCGCCCCGTTCAGGCCAAACAGGGCCACTGGAGCATTAATCAGGACCGTCCTTAACCGGGTCTGTGCGTCCTGCAAAGCCTGTTGCAGGCTAAATTGACCGGTGATATTGGTAGTCAGCACCATACCGGCAGTGATCTCGTTTTGGCTATCGCTAACCGGCATAATTCGCAGCGTATAATGCTGATCGCCTCGGCCCAATTCCAGATTGTTCGGCTTGCCCGCCAGGGCCTGTTGAAACAATGGCTCCAGTTGAACTAAAAGACTTTGCGGCAACCTGGCTTTAACCGACTGACCCACCCATTTTTCTTTAGTGACCGGTAGCTCCAAGAAATTAGACCCTTCTACCTGGCTAAATCGTAAATTTCGGTCAAAAACTAGCACACTACCATTCGGGAAACTTTGAGCCAGCGTCCGGTAAAATTGCTCACTCTGGTGAGAAACCTCAGCCCTTTTATTTCTATGTGAAAGTTCAGCCTGCAAACGCACAAGTTCCGCTAATAATTGTTCCCGACTGGGTTCAACTTCGCCCAATTTTATTCCTATCCTTTTTCGAGTGATTCAACAATTACTCATCCAAACTTTTTGGTATAGTTTAGCTAGCCCTTAGTTTAACCGGCAATATATGCTGGTGATATGTGCGCTTTTTTAATATCTTATCATAGAAAGGCAATATTTAAGCCATTAACAATTTTTATAATAACTACGACTTTCGCTTCAGGTTGGTTTACGGCAGCTAGCGAAAGTCCTAATAGGGTTTGTCGAAAGGGAATACAAACTTTATTACGGTTTTTAGCAGTTATCTTATTAATAAAATTTAAGCAGTCCTTTTACCGCAGAAATATTATCACGTTAGATCGCTATAGTCAAAGTTTATAATAAAAGCTCTCATTATCAGCCAAAGCCCTTTTCAGGGTGATTAAGGCTTAATTAAAGAAGAAACAATCCTAGAAACATAAGTAGCAAAGCTTTCATCTGGACTATTACCGCTAATTCTTGCTAAAATTTAGTACCGACATTTATACGAAAGTACTAGAAATATGTACTATACCAATTGAAGGGTGGTAATAATTCATGAGTTCAGTTATGACCAAAAGTTGCAAAAGTCGGCGCAACTTTGAACTTTAATTCACCTTGACAACCGTTTGCTCACCTGATAATATTATACTTGACAGCTTAATATTATAAAGACTATGAACAGGAAGAGTAAGTACCGGCCTCCGATAGAGAACAGGGGTCAGCGGCTGGAAGCCCCCGGCGGTGATGGCGGTACCGAACGTAGCCTGGGAGTCAGGGTCACGAACTATCTTTGCGGGTATGAGTAGTGGTCAGCGGAAGGTGGCACGTTATAGCCACGAGAGCGTCTTTCCGGCCCGGTAAAAGGGTTGGTCGGCGGAATTAAGGTGGTATCACGTGGGAGTTTGGCTCTTTCGTCCTTTGCATAGGCGGAAGGGTTTTTTGTTTTATACGGCAAATGATCGGGCAGGAAACCTTTTTAGCCAAAACAAAATTTGAACACCAGGGTTTAACTCTATCAAAAGGGGAGCAAAAATGAGCGATATAATTGGAAAAAAAGAAATGGAAAAAGCCTACAACCCGGCAGCCGCCGAGGCTAAATGGTACGCCTTCTGGCAGGAAAAGGGTTATTTCACCCCTAAAATAGATAAAAGTAAGAAACCCTGGGTTTGTATCATGCCTCCACCAAACGTGACCGGCGCGCTCCACCAGGGCCACGCCATGTTTGTGGCGGCAGAGGATGCCATGACCCGCTATCACCGGATGCTAGGCGAACCTACTTTGTGGCTGCCGGGGAGCGACCACGCCGGGATCAGTGGCGAAACAGTGGTGGAAAAGCTGATCTGGAAAGAAAGTAAACAAACCAAAAACGACCTGGGCCGCGAAGCCTTTTTGCAACGAGTCTGGCAGTGGATGGACGAATACCGTGATGTGATCGTGCAGCAATTGGAAGTGCTGGGAGCCAGTGCCGATTGGACCCGCAAAGCTTTTACAATGGACCCGCCCCGCCAGCGCGCCGTGCGGGTGGCCTTCAAACGCCTGTTCGATGAAGGTTTAATCTACCGGGCCGCCCGGATCGTGAACTGGTGCCCCGGCTCAATGACCGTGATCAGCGACCTGGAGGTGGATATGGTCGAGGAACTCGGCTCGCTGTGGTACATCCGCTACCCGGTGAAGGATCAGCCGGGCCGGTTTGTGACGGTGGCGACTACCCGGCCTGAAACGATGCTGGGCGATACGGCTGTGGCGGTCAATCCGAAAGACACTCGCTACACCGACCTGGTGGGCCAGATGCTGACGCTGCCACTGATGAACCGGGAAATTCCAGTGGTAGCCGATGATGGAGTGGACGCCAGCTTTGGCACTGGAGCGGTCAAGACTACCCCCGGTCACGATCCGCTCGACTTTGAAATAGGCCAGCGACACAATTTGCCGATTATTAATATCATGAACCCGAACGCCACGATCAACGAAAACGGTGGTCAATATGTCGGACTGGACCGCTTTGAGGCCCGCAAACAAATCGTGGCCGACCTGGAGCGGGAAGGCTTTCTGGTAAAAGTGGAACCCTACACCCATAACGTGCCGTACAGCGAACGGGCCGGAGTAGTGGTCGAACCGCTGGTGAAAGAACAGTGGTGGGTGAAAATCAAGCCGTTGGCCCAGCCTGCTCTGGAAGCTGCTTACAAGGGCCGGGTGAAATTTGTGCCGGATCGCTTTAAAAAAATCTATACCGACTGGATGGAAAACCTGCATGATTGGGCTGTGTCGCGCCAACTTTTCTGGGGTCATCGTATCCCGATCTGGTATTGCGACAACTGCGGTAACGTAGAGGCTACCGACGAGGAAAGCCTGGCGGCCTGCGGTAAATGCGGGCATAGTGACCAGTTGCGCCAGGACCCGGACGTGCTGGACACCTGGTTCAGCAGCGGGATGTGGCCGTTTAGTACGCTCGGCTGGCCCGACCAGACCGAGGACCTGGCGTATTTCTATCCCGGTTCGGTGATGGAAACCGCCCCCGACATTATCTTTTTGTGGGTGGCCCGTATGATTATGTTCGGGATTCATTTTATGGGTGATGTGCCGTTTCATACCGTGTACTTGCACGGTTTGGTCCGCGACGAAAAAGGCGAGAAAATGAGCAAGAGCAAAGGTAACGTGGTCGACCCGCTCGAAAACGTTCGGGAGTTTGGCAGCGACGCGCTCCGCTTTACCTTGCTGACCGGCAGCACCCCCGGCGTGGATATAAAGCTTTCGCGCACTCGTCTGACCGACAGCCGCAACTTTGCCAACAAACTGTGGAATGCCACCCGCTTTATCAGCCTGAGCGGTCTGGAAGGCCTGGAATACCAACCGGCGACCCTTTCCGCCGATTTGCCACTGGCCGACCGCTGGATTATCAGCCGCTATAGTCAAGTGGTCAAAGATACGAGCCGGATGATGGAGAACTACCAGCTAGGTGAGGCGGGCCGGGCACTTTATGATTTCCTGTGGGGTGAGTTTTGCGACTGGTATATTGAGGTGAGCAAACTACGCCTCAATAGCCCCGACCCGGCCACCAAACAGGCTTCGCAGCAAGTGTTGGTGGGAGTGCTGGAAGGGGCTTTGCGGTTGCTCCATCCTTTCATGCCTTTTGTGACCGAAGAACTGTGGCAGAATTTGCCGCATTCCGGCGAAAGCCTGATCGTGGCCCTCTGGCCGGAGGCAAATGACCAGATCGACCTGGCGGCAGTAAGCCAGTTCGAAGCCTTACAAGAGGTGATCAAGGGTATCCGCAACGCCAAAAGCGAAGCCAAAGTCGAAAGCAAACGGGTGGCCGCGATTATCGTGGCAAAGCCGGAGCTTAAAACTTTGTTCGAGCAGCAAGCGGAAAGCGTGACCCGTTTGGCCGGAGTAGAAGCCAGCCAGCTTCAAATCTTTGACGCCGCCGGTCTGCCGGAAGCCCCGCGCCAGGCCCTGAGTTTTGTGACCGCCGGAGCCACCGTGTATTTGCCGCTAGCCGGTATGCTCGATCTGGCGGTCGAGCGCAGCCGGCTTGCCAAAGAGATCGAGGAGGTCCAGAAGGAAATCGAGAAAGCCGAGCGGACCCTGTCGAACGCCAGTTTTGTTGACCGCGCTCCGGTGGCGGTTGTCGCCAAAGAACGGGAACGGCTGGCGGCTAATCAGGAGAAACTAAGCCGGTTGGAACAGCGACTCCAGGAATTAGCCACTGTCTAAGGGCTGAATTCAAAAAGGGCGACCTCTAGCACTAGAGGTCGCCCTTTTTGAACCGGTTTAGACTTCTTGTTTAGGCTTTTATTGATTAACCCGGTTATTGAAGCCCGCTATACTGACCCCGGTATGGGTAACGGTCGTGTCAGCAATCTTCTCGACATCCGTGCGGTCGTCCTTCTCTTCTTTAATATCTGCATCGACGTTCATTGTTGACATACTCAAGTTATGAGCCGACTGCATATGTTCTTCCATCGCACTCTGAAGAGCCGTTGCGTCGGTTGCATCTTCACGATAGCCACAAACCGGACAGGTCGCGTTCTTTATGGTATCAGCCATCAGTTGCCTCCTTATTAAGGTCTTACTTTCAAGCCTTATCAGGCCTGATTTCAAAGTAATTATAATCAGGAAGTGTGCCACCAATCCGGCCTTTAGCTTAGATAAGACTCTCTCTTTTTAATTTGTAGCCAATACTGTGTACTGTCTCGATCAGGTCGGGCGTGCCGGATTTTATCAACTTTGAGCGTAAATTGGAAATATGGGCCGCAATCGCCCGGCTACCAACCAGCGAGTCGACGTTATAAAGGCTTTCCTCCAGTTCGGTTTTGGAATAAACCCGGCCTGGTTGGCGAGAAAGGCTAACCAGCAACTCAAACTCTTTGCCGGTCAGGTCTTCCACGCGCCGGTTGCGATAAATTACCTCGCGGCTGGCCGGGTCAATCGAAAGCGGGCCGAGCTGGATAAAAGGTTGGTCGGTCTCCGGTTTTGGCTGGGCGGCGTTTTCCATCCGGCGCAAGATCGCCCGCATACGCGCCACTACCTCGCGGGGACTGAAAGGTTTAACCACATAATCGTCGGCCCCGACCTCCAGCCCTAGCAAGCGGTCTACTTCTTCGCCCCTGGCCGTGATCATTATGATCGGGACATTGCTCACGCCGCGAATTCTGCGGCAAATCTCCAGCCCATCCAGCCCTGGCAGCATCAAATCGAGCAGCACAAAATTTGGTTTGAGCCGTTGAAAAGTCTGCCAGCCCTCCAGACCATCCCGGCAAACCAGCGTTTCCCAGCCTTCCGCCTCACAATACATGGTCAGATAATTGACTATTTTCCGGTCGTCTTCGATGATCAAGACTTTTCGGCTCATAGTAATCTACTTTCTACTTTCAATATCTACTTTAACGTCGACAGTTATGTAAAGTAAGTTATTCGTATTCTGGCCCGACCCCGCTTTGAAGTACCCATTCCAGAGTAGTAATAACGCCGCTCAGATTGGCGATTTCTTCGGCTAACTCCACGATCAAGGCGGTATCTTTGGCTTTCTCGGCCTTGATCTCCTCCTGAAGCAATTCGCGGCGGGCACTTACCGCTTCGTGTAACCGCTCGTTCAGTTCGGCTTCCGTTCGCATAAGCTTTCCTCTTTTCTCTCTCTTTTTTTCTCTTTTCTCTGATGTTAATTATCCCGTTCCACCCAAAGGCAGTATACACGAGAAAACATTTAGACAACGCTAACAGAGCAATAAAGCCCGGCAATTCGGCCAGATGATACTATATTTTACAATTTATTAACTACTTGTTAAAAAGTTATTAACCGGTAAGGCCTATTATAAGGATTATCTGACAAAGCTAAACTTCTAGCAGGTTTGCACTGACTGGCAACCCTTGATACAATTTGCTCCCATAATCAACGGATTGCCACTTCAAGTTTATCGCATAAAACCTGATATTACTACTCCAAACTAAAATCCTTTGGTCAGAAGTTTCCGGTAAGCTTTTCGTACTCACAACTTTATTACTATTTGGGGTAAGAGGAATATGGCGTTAGTATCGGCCAAACCAACCGAAAAAGCATCGCTACCTGGTTCAAATCTGGAGCGGCCCCCGGATAGGACAAAATTTAGCAAAAAGTTAAGAGGCTCACTTCAGGCCTATCTATTTATAGCCCCGGCCATGCTAATTCTATTTGTTTTTCACTTCTTCCCGATTGTATACGCTTTCTTCCTGAGTTTATATAGCCGGATTTCGGTCGTAAAAGGGCTGATCCCGCCTGCCGAGAGTTTCGCCGGGTTTGATAACTATGGCCGATTGCTGACTGACCCGGATTGGTGGAACTCTTTTTTTAATACGCTGGGCTACGTTACCGGCGTAGTGGTGCTGGGCTTGTCGGCCTCGCTGGGAGTAGCTTTGCTGCTGGACAAGGTCAAGCAGGGCAAAGAATTTTACCGGATCGCCTTTTTTCTGCCCTATGTGACCTCGCTGGTGGCAGTCGCAACGGTCTGGTATCTCATTTTTGGACCTTTCGCCTCAAATGCCCTGGTCAAACCAAATCCCAATAATCCGGGTGGGGTGGTGAACTGGATTTTTTCGGCCTTTGGTATCCCGATGCAACGCTGGTTGCTCGATGATAAAGGGATTTTTCGGATCATCTTCGATAACGGTGGTCGGGTAGACCCGGCGCAGCTAATTATATGGTTGGGTTTAACGGCCCTGCTGGTAGGTGGGGCGATTTTGAGTTACCGGCGACTGCCCGACAATATCGGCGGTTGGGTCAGTGGCATCCTGGTGGTCGG
The DNA here is from genome assembly GCA_038322625.1 of Chloroflexia bacterium. GTDB lineage: Bacteria > Chloroflexota > Chloroflexia > Chloroheliales > Chloroheliaceae > 54-19. The sequence continues at coordinate 208,245 of JBBQGA010000005.1, read as the reverse complement.
GGCCGGACTGGTCGGCTGGAGTGCCTGGGTGGAGTTGGCCCATCTCCTGCGATGGGAAGGTTGGCTGGCCGGTCCGAGCATAGGCATGGTGGCCGTAATAATTGTAGCGGTCTGGTACAGTCTGGGCTTTAATATCATTATTTTGCTGGCCGGCCTGAGCAATATATCGCGGGAATTATACGAAGCTGCCCGGATGGATGGGGCGCGAGGCTGGTCGATGCTGCGCCGCATAACAATTCCACTTTTGTCGCCGACCCTATTTTTCCTGCTGATAGTAACCACGATCAGTGCCTTCCAGGCCTTTACCCTCTTTTTTGCAATTGTGCCGGGTGGAGCTACCAGGAGTCTGACGGTGCTTTCGATATTCTATTATGATGTAACTTTCAAACGCGGTAGCGGTGCGGCCACTGCCGGGTTTGGCTATTCCTCCACTATTGTAATTTTCATGCTGATATTGATCGTGGGTATCAACCAGCTTCAACAGCGGTTCCTGGCTAATAAGGTAAATTATGATTAAAACTCAGCCACTAAATTCCAGTGTATTACAACCTTCCACACCTGATCAGACTAGAAGTCGGCGGCGGTTTCGGCTGCCCCAGCAATTGCCCCTGCATATCGTTATTATTGTTTTGCTGTTGATTATGCTTTTCCCGTTCTTCTGGATGGTAGGAACCTCGCTCAAACCCGATGCGGAAGCCACGCCGGGCGGTCTGGCGGGTAAGACAAAAGACCTCGGCACTTTCTTGAAGCTGTTCTGGCCGAGCGAATTTCACTTTGAAAACTATGTTAAAGCCTGGAACACCAGTTATAATTCGACTATCCCGATCAAATCTTTTTTTGAAGCACCCTTTGCCACCTATTTTTTTAATTCGCTGGTAATAGGCGTAGCGGAAACGGTAGGGGTTCTGATAACCTCGATCCTGGCGGGCTATGCGTTCGCCCGTATGGAGTTTGTCGGTAAGGGGTTTTTGTTCGCCTTCATTCTGGCGACCCTGTCTATCCCACACGAAGCCAGCTATATTCCTAATCTGGTCATCGTGAGCCAGCTTGGCAATCTTGCCAGTTGGTTGGGCGCAAACACCTATACCGCTCTTTTTCTACCCTGGATCGCCTCGGCTTTTTACATATTCCTGTTGCGCCAGTTCTTCATGGGTATCCCAAACGAGCTTTACGAAGCCTCACTGCTGGACGGTATCAGCCAGTTCGGCTTTTTGTGGCGAATTGCCATGCCGCTCTCGTCCCCGGCTATTCTCACGGTAGCCCTTTTTGCCTTCCTGGGTAACTGGAACGCTTTTTTGTGGCCGTTGATCGTAGCACCCAATATTCCGGTCGTCCAGACCGGTTTACGCACCTTTTTAGCCACCGCCGATGTTCAGACTGAATGGAATCTGCTGATGGCGGCCTCCACCATTGTAATTATTCCTATTGTATTGCTTTATTTCCTGGTGCAGAAACGCTTTATCGAAGGCATTTCGCGCACCGGTATCAAGTAGTATGCCCGATCAGGCCAGCTTTACTAACAGGCTGACCTATTGTTTTCAGGTTATGTGATGTTCAAATTAAAAGAGGAGAAATTGTAGTGAAACAAATAAAGGCGCAATCGGTAGCCTTGTTAATCGCCCTGTTGATGGCGATGAGTCTGGTACTGGCCGCTTGCGGCGATAGTACCAGCACGACTTCCAGTGGAGCCGCTACGACGGCGGCTACCAGCGCGGCGGCTACCACCGCTGTCAGTGCAACAACTGCCAGCGCGGCAACGACTGCGGCTATGACCTCGGCTTCCGCTACTACTGCCGCTATGACCTCGGCTTCCGCCACGACCAGTGCGGCGGCCCCCGGAGATAGCACGCCGGTCACAGTTTCGGTAAACGGTACTCAGGTATCGATCAAACCCGGTGGAGGCCAGACCTTTAGCCCGGCCAGCCCGGTCACTATCACGATCTGGAGCAGCCAGACCAAACAAAACGGGATAGCCTTCCGGGCTTTGCTCGACGAGTTTGAGAAAACTCATCCCAACATCAAAATCAAAGTCGACACCGGTAACGACTCCTATACCTACGATATTATCAATCAGAAACTGGCCCAGGCCGCCACCGCCGGTGGTTTGCCCAACATCGCCACCGGTTACGAAAACTGGGTACCGGCTTTCGTGGATAGCAAGGTTATTCTACCTCTCAACCAGTTTATTAGCGGACCTTACGGCCTGAGTTCCAAAGAACTGGCCGATTATCGCCCGGCGATGCTGGCTCGCGGTATTTTCCCGCAGTACAACAACGAAACCTATACCTGGCTGTTCAGCAACAGCGGCCCGGTACTCTACTACAATAAAGACCTGTTGGACGCTGCCGGTGTAACCAAAATCCCGGAAACCTGGGACGAGTTTGTGACTGCCAGCAAAGCCGTCACCGACAAAGGCACCGCCGCTGGCTATGTTTTCGCCCCCAAGACCGTCTCCGAAATGGTAGCCGCGATTTATTCACGGGGCGGCCAGGTATTTGACTACAAAGCTAACAAGCTGGTTCTGAGCGACAAACCGGCGGTCGATCACCTGACAATGCTCTACAACGGCGTAAAAGATGGTTATTTTATCACCTCGGATGCCAATGTAAGTTTTGACGATCAGAACAAGTTTATCGACGGCAAAGCCGCTTTCTACATCAGCAGCACTTCCAGCCGCTCCTTCCTCGCGGCAGCCCTGGCAAAAGGCGACAAAAAACCCTTTAGCTGGAACGGCACCGTGCTACCTCACGGCACCGGTCTGAAACCCCTGACCACCCTTTACGGGGGCGCGGTGCTGGGCTTCAAGGGTAAGAGCAGCGACGAAGACAACGCGACCTGGGAAGTAATGAAGTACCTGGGTTCGGCGGCTTTCCAGGCCAAGTGGGCCAGCAATAGCGGCTACGCTCCGGCTACCAAAAGCACCACCGAAGACCCGATTTACAAGGCCTTCCTGGACAAAACCCCGCAGAACAAGATTCCCTTGATTGTCTATGAATATGCCAACGCCAGCGAACCGAAAATTGGACCCTGGCAGCAAATCCGGGGTATCTTTGACAACAACGTCTTTTCGTTGTTCCAGACCCCCGGTGCAAACCCGGCTGACACCCTCAAAAAGATCGAGGATGAAGGCAACAAGTTGCTGGCGAAGTAAGCTTCGTTAGTAGCTGGCCTGGACCCTGATCAGCCACCAAAACAGTCAAAAAGCGACCGGTTAGCCGGTCGCTTTTTGATTATGGCAAATTGCAAAACTATATAACCTTGAAGAAGCCAGCTCAGAGTTCCACTGTTTCAACAAAATAAATAATGGTTTTAACTACACTTTTTTTGTGGAAAAGAAGTTAAATTCTAGCAGTTGAGCCTTATTTCTATTATTATGTGCTCCGTCCTACCAGTTTTGCCACGCATAATTGCTTAGGTGTTTGTATCTATAACCGGCTGGCTTTTTAATGTCAAGAGTTGGTCAAATGAATATTTTGGATCGGCAAAAAAGATTGCCTCAAGCCAGCTATCAACTTGACAATAACTGGATTTTGGCCCTAAAACTACTGGACATAATATGCTATAATAGGGTAAAATGCATGATATGTTAAGTTGATTTAACCACAATAAATTAAGCCAGTAAGCCGGCGTAGACCTTTTAGGCCGACAGGAGTACAAAATGAGTATTGGAAACTCAGGCAACACAGGTGGTGGTGAGGTTGGTAACCTGTTAGTACAGGGATTTAAAGCCGCCAAAGAGAATCACCGCGATGAAGCTTACAATATCTTCTGCGAAGTTGTAAGACGGGACCCTAATAATGAGCTTGGCTGGCTTTACCGGGCGGCAACCACCGACGATTTGTCGGAAGCTTATGTTTGTTTGCAACGGGTACTCAATATCAACCCTGGTAACGAAAAGGCCCAGCGAGGCATTGAGCGCATCCAGGCTCGGCTGAACTCGGAAGAGGCTGATGGAGCCGTCGCCGCGACTGAAAATTCACCCTCAACGCCAGGCCGCACCAGCCCGCCCGCCCAGTTTGGGTCTGCCGAAGTAGTTTCAGGGTTTGCCCCCAACCGGTTTTCAACTAGCGGTGATAACCCGACCGAACAATTCAATCGGGGTATTTACCCGGCACCGCCAGCCAACGAGCAAGGGGCCAGTCGCTATTCCTATGATGAAAATAGCGTGGGAGCCTATAACCGGGCCAGCCAGATACCGGATGTACCCGCCTCGACCCCACCACCTTACCGGCCTGAATTTAATACCGCCTTACCGTTTGGCAACCCGCCGCCGGCCCCTTCCGAAACCGCCGCTTCTTTCGAGCAGCCGAGCTTTTACGGTGAAAATAATTACGATAACACCAACCAGTACCAGGAACCAGCCTACAATCCCGGCCAGGATGAAATGGTCGATGAACCACTGGCGGTTGGTGGAGCAAGCACCCAGAACCGGCCAAAGGAACGCCTGAAAAGTGGCCGGGGTGGCGGCAATCCCCGGATTGGCTCAACTGATACCAGTACCGCCACCGGTCGCAGGGTGGGCGGCGGTTTGTCTCCCGTCTTTGGACGGTTGGCCCAAACCCGAAACCGGGGCAAGGCCGCCTTTGGGGCGGGTTCCACTAATACCGGTCTGGATTCGGTTGGCAAAGAACGCTCACAGAGATTAATGCGGCTACTTATTCCGATTGGCGCAGTTTTGGCGGTTGTCGCGATCATTTTGCTCGTCTTTACCCTGCTACGTTCAAACTCAAACTCAAATAATCCGGTAGCCGCCAATCCGACCGAGGCCGCCGGTGGTACCGTCGCAGGGGATACCCCGGTCGCAAGTGCCGTCCCGGCCTCGACCCCGATTGTCACAGTAGCACCCACCTCTGGTAATGGAGTACCGGTGCCGGTGATCGGCATAACAACTCCTGCCAATACTACCGCCGCCCCGGTCGTGGTCCCGAAGACCACCGCCCCGCCTGCCGGTCAGGCTAACCCGACGGCGGCCCCGGCCCCGCAGGTAGCCCCTACGCCAACACCGGGCGCGGCAGCTCCACCGGCAGGGGCGGGAGGTTCGCCCAAACCGGTGGTTTATACAGTCAAAAACGGCGATAACCTGACCCGCATTGCCAGCCAGTTTACGACCACGATTGACGCGATCAAGGCTGCCAATAAAACTCTCAACAGCCGGGGCGACGTATTCGTGGGTAATCAGCTAATTATTCCGGTATCGCGGGGAGGTTATCGGGGTCAAGGGGGCTTTATTCTCAAACAGGGCGAGACTTTGCAAGCCCTGGCCGACCGCTACAAAGTCAGCCTGGATGACATCGTCAAACTAAACGGGTTTAACGGACCGGACGAGGCCAAAGTCGGCGACCCCGTCCTGATACCCTGAGTTTAATTTTAATCGCTGGCCTGAGTCGCAAACCGGCTCAGGCCATTATTATGTCTGGTAGAAATGTCTGATAGCCGGATAAGTGCCGGGAAAGTGGTCGGTTGGCCGCCCGGTCATAAAAAAATGCTTTCCACCGACCTGGAAAATATTCTGGTCGTCAATGTGGACGGTCAATTCTATGCTGTTTCCAACACCTGTCCGCACGCCGGGGGCTGGCTGAACTACGGCCCGCTAACCGGCTTTATGATAGAGTGTCCCTTGCATTACTGGCCGTTTGATGTGCGGACCGGGGACCTGATCAATATGGAGGGTTCCGGCCTGGAAGAACAGCTGGATACTTACCCGGTAGAGGTCGAAAACGGGGAAGTGTTTGTGCTGCTGGATTGAGGCGAGGCCGGTTTAAGGCTGGTAATCACAGTTTAGCTCTTTCTGGTAATTATTGTGGCTTCAGATGAACAATTCAAAACTCAAAATTCAAATTCCAGGACTCTACGAGGGTTAGTGTTTAGCTTTTTGGTAGCCATTCAATTTTTAACGACCCTGCCCGTCCCGCTCTGGCGCGAGGTCAAAGGCGAAGATGTCGCCCGTTCGGTGCGCTATTTTCCGGTGGTAGGCGTGCTGCTGGGTCTGATTTTGACCCTTTTGTACTGGCTATTGGTCTGGTGGTTGGCTCCCCCGGTGGTCAATTTGCTGCTGGTGATCAGTTTGCTGATGTTGACCGGCGGTTTGCACTTCGATGGTTTTCTGGACAGTTGCGACGGTCTGTTCGGCTTTCGCACGGTCGAGCAACGGCTGGAAATTATGCGCGACAGCCGGGTGGGTAGTTTTGCGGTGGCCGGGGGCTGGGCTTTGCTAAGTCTCAAGTTTGCCGGGCTGAGTAGCATCCCCGGCGAATTAATGCCCTCGGCCCTGGTTATTGGCCCTCTGTTGGGACGCTGGGCACTGGTGACGGCGGTGGTGGTTTTCCCCTACGGTCGGGAAAGCGGGCTGGGCAAAATTTATAAACAATTTAATACCCGGCGGGAACTGGGGCTGGCACTGGTGGGAGTAAGTTTGCTGGCCGCCTTGATATTGCGGGGGTCGGGGCTAATACTGGTAGCCGGGTCGTTTGGGGTGGCCTGCTTGATTGGTCGCTGGATCATGACCAAACTGCCTGCCGGGCTGACCGGCGACTCCTATGGCGCAACCACCGAAATTGTCGAAATGATAAACTGGATCGTGATCGGGGTTGCCGCAAACGTGATAAAATCCTGGTTGTAACAAACTGAAACCAAAAAGAGCGGAGCAAGATGCCAAAATTTATATTGTGTCGGCACGGCGAAACGACCTACAATCTGGAAAAACGCTACCAGGGAAAAATCGATATACCTCTCAATGAAGCCGGCCAGGCCCAGGCCGAAGCATTACGCCGCCGGTTGGAGCCGGTAAGATTCGATGCCGTCTATACCAGTGACCTCCAGCGAGCGGTACAAACGGCTCAGATCGTACTGAGCAGCCACCCCAGTGGTCTCCAACCCGTGACAACTCCTTTGCTGCGCGAAATCGACGGGGGCCTTTTTGAAGGTCTTAGCTGGGAGGAAATCAACAGCCGGTTCCCCGAAGATGTGGCGCACTGGCAGCAGGATCGCACCAATAACGCGCCACCCGAAGGCGAGAACCTGAGTCAGGTAAGAGGCCGGTTGGAAGCGGCCCTGAGCCAGATTCTAGCCGCATATCCCGGCGAAGATCAGACGGTATTGCTGGTAGTTCACGGCGGTATAATCGGCCTGTTGTTATGTCACCTGATGGGTATGGATTTGAACTTTTTGTGGAAGTGGCGCATCGATAATTGCTCGGTAACGATACTAGACCTTTACAAAGAAGGGGCAATTTTGTCGCTTTTTAACGATAATCAACACGTTAAGCCTTCCGAAAAGTAACCTAAAATTAGTGACTACTCCCCTCGGCTAAAGCCGGGGGCATCTTGGGGCAAACCCACGCTGTGTAATCCCACAGCTTTGATGTTTAAGGCCGCGTTCAAATCTCTATCGAGGTGCAAATGACATTTGGGGCAATCGAAAGTACGCTCAGTGAGAGAAAGCTTTTCCTCACCGACCCTACGATACCCACATTCACTACAGGTCTGAGAAGTGTAGGCCGGATTTACAGCTATGAAGGTTCTGCCAGCTTCTTCCGCTTTGCATCGCATCATAGTGAAAAAGGCCGACCATGCCGCATCACTAATGCTCTTGGCGAGGTTGTGATTTTTAACCATCCGGTTAATTGTCAAATCCTCAACCAAGATTGTGCCGAACTGATTAACTACTCTACGGGAAAGTTGATGGGAAAAGTTTGTGCGTTTCCAGCCAGTACGTTCATGGCTACGGGCAACCGCCTTACGTCTGAACTTGCGTTCGGGCGTACCTTTGGTTTCTTTAGACAGTCGGCGTTGAACTTTAGCCAGATGTTTTTCTTCTTTGCGAAAGAAGCGGGGATTAGCAATCTCTTGACCGTCACTCATTGTGGCAAAGGTTTTGAGGCCCACGTCAATGCCGATAGTGTTATCAAGTTTTGGCAAAACGTGAGGCTCGACATTGTCACAAGAGAAACAAGCGTACCATTTGCCGGTACTGGAACGGGTGATCGTGGCAGTTTTAGGTGTACCCTTGATGGGACGGTGAAGTTCTATTTTGACATAACCTATTTTGGAAATTACCAACCGACCGTTTTTAATCTGGCAACCGGAAGGGGCTTGGGGGAAAGTCAGGCTATCGTAGCGGCCATAACCTTTGAAGCGAGGGTATCCAACTTCCTTCTCACCGGCTTTAACTCTACGGAAGAAAGCTTTCATAGCGAGTTCCAGCCGGACGGCTACATTTTGCAAAACTTGGGAATGGACATTTTCAAGAGATGGGCGGCTAGTTTTAAGAGCAGGGAGTTCGGCTTGCTGGTCATACATTCCAATAGATTTACCGGTTTGTTCGTAAAGGGTTCTACGTTCATTAAGCCAAAAGTTATACAACCACCGGCAATCTTCCAATTGCTGATTAAGCAAGGTAGTTTGCTTGCGGGTGGGGAATATTCTGTATTTGAACGTTTTCTTCATAAGAACATTATAGCTAATCCCTACACAAAATGCAATTCTTGCGTAGGATTTAATTCATTAGCTTTGCTACCGCCAAGAAAGGAGTACCTTACATCCACATAGCGGGGGCTAGGGGCATTACGGCACATTTGGTAAGAAGAATTAGTAAGAAGAGTTAGTAAGGAAACGATTTTGAGCAGCGAAACAAAAGCCAGTAAGATAACCGTGATCCTGGGTGGAGCGCGTAGCGGCAAAAGTGGACTGGCCGAGCAACTGGCCCACCGCCGGGCGACTACTGCCAACGGCGTGCTATATATTGCGACCCTGGCTCCCGGCGATGACGAAATGCGCCAGCGCATCAGCCGCCACCGGGCCGGACGCCCTGCTACCTGGCGAACCCTGGAAACCCCCTACGAACTGGCCGACCCGGTACTGGAACGCCTTCAACAGGAACAGGTGGTATTGCTGGACTGCCTGACGGTCTGGACCAGCAACCGTCTTTTGCGCGAAGATACCGCCCTGCCAGCCACGTCCGGTCCGGTGTACGAGGAACCGGGGGAACCAGGAACGGCGGTGGCTGCCGGGTCTTCTTCGCTGGAACCCGACCGCGAGGAAACGATTACCAGCGATCTGCAAGCCGATCTTCCGGTCCGCCGGCCTACCACCAACCCCGAAACGCCGACTCCGCCCGATTATACCCGCCTGGAAGCCGAGCTTATGCGCGAACTGGAAGCCTTAATAACCGGTCTGCGCCAGCGTAATACCGGCCTGATCATTGTCACTAACGAGGTCGGGCTGGGTCTGGTGCCACCTTATCCACTGGGCCGGGTTTACCGGGATATGCTGGGCCGGATCAACCAACGAGTGGCTGCCCTGGCCGACGAAGTTTTTATGGTTTTCGCCGGTCTACCGATAGAATTGAAGCGTTTACAAGCTACCCTCGAATAATACCCGCTGTTGAAAAATCACCGGCCAACTTAAGAACGTAACAATCTACTTTTTGTGCAAAGAATAGCATCTGTTGCAAATCGTTCTCGGTAAAACCTTGCCATTTTGAAAAAGGTTCAGGCTCCCGCAATTGGATATATGAAATTGAATGGTTGTTCAGATACTGGTGAGTTTTGGTAGGAAGTCAAGGAAAAAAACCTGGTTAGGATAATGCTGGTCAGGCGTTGACGCTAGGGCCGATAACTGCTAAAATCAAGCCCATCTATTAGGGACGGTGGCAGGTACCGGGTCGAATGCCGAAGATGAGTATATTTGAGCAATATTTGAGCAATACCTGAAAGTGAGTTAAGCGTATCCTCGAACAACAGACCGAGCCAGGCAGCCCACAAACTCCAATTTCGCCACCGGAGATGTCGCACGACTGGTTAGGACGGTTGACAGGCTGGGCCGGTCGGCGAGAATTTGGCTGGGGTCTAGGGTTGACCGGGCTGGGGGTCTGGTTGAGCTGGCTGGCCTTGCCAGGCCGGTGGCCTGCGCTGGGATTGGCCGGGCTGGTAGCCGGTGGAGTGGGATTACGCTGGTACGGCACTCGGATAGAGGCCGGTAGTCGTCCTCAAATCAGGCTGGAATGGGTTGGGCTGGGGCTGATTTTAGGGCTGGCCGCCGCTTTACGCTTGGTCGGGCTGTCGCAAAGCCTGCCTTACTTTGACAACCCGGACGAGCCAACCCTGACCAATGCCGCGATCAAGATGCTCCAGACCGGCGACCTGAACCCGCATTTCTTTCGCTGGCCCAGTTTACCTTTTTATGTGCAGTTTGCGGTATCGGTTCCCCAATTTTTAGGTGGCGTAAGCGCGGGTCGCTTTACAAACCTGGCCGGGATCGCTCCTGAAGGCTTTTTTCTGGCCGGACGAACCGTTTCAGCCGCTTTCGGAATTGCGACGGTGCTGGTTACTTATCTGCTGGGAAAACGCTTATACAGCCCGGCGGTGGGCTTGTTGGCCGGACTGATATTGGCGGTGCTGCCCCTGCACAGCGAACATTCTCACTATGTTACGCCGGATATTGAAGTAACTTTCTTCGCCAGCCTGACCTTGCTGTTTGGAGCCTATATTTTCACAACCGGACAGCGACGCTGGTACCTGTGGGCGGGAGTAGCGTCGGGTCTGACGATTGGTAGCAAGTATAATGTGGCGATTGTCCTGCTCGTGGTAGGCCTGGCGCATTTTCTAACGCCAGAGCTGCGGCGGGGTAAACTCGGCTGGCTGGCCGCCGCTTTTGGAATGGCGGTGTTTAGCTTTCTGGCAATCACCCCCTTTGCGGTATTTGATCTGCTAGGCTTCCTGAACGAACTGGCCTTTCAGGTGCGCCATTACACCGTAACCGGTCACGGTAACGCCAGTGAGGGGGCCAGTTGGTCGGCCTATTTGCAGGATTTCTGGGAACAGGCTTTTGTCAATCAGGCCGCGCCGGTCGCCCTGGCCGGGATTGGATTGGCCCTGTGGCGGCAACGACGCGAGGATTGGCTGCTGGTTAGCTTACCCTTAACCGGTTACTTTTTCTTTTCGGCGGCCAAAGTGCATTTTGCCCGGAATCTGCTGCCCTTATTGCCGCCCCTGGCCGTATTGAGCGGGCTGGTGCTGGTGCTGATGGCCGGGTGGCTGGCGAACCGCTTGAAGCAACCCGGCTGGCAACCGGCCCTGACTTTAGTGTTATGGCTGGCGGCTTTTGCGATTTGCCTCCAGAATTCAGTCCTGACCGACCGTTATTACTTACAACCGGATACCCGGCAGCAAGCCGCCCGGTGGATAGTAGCAAATGTGCCGGTCGGGAGCCGGTTACGATTGGAGCAGGATACCCCGATTTTACCGGCGGATAAATTCAAGAACGCCACCGAACAGCGCCCGATAGGGGCGCACAACGCCGATTGGTACCGGCAGCAAGGCTTTGATTATCTGGTAGCTAGTTCTACAACCTACGATGAGTTGAGCGCGACTGACCCGGAGGCTGCTGCCAATTATCGACAGGTCTTTGAGCAGTTCAAACTACAACAGGAATTTACTCAGGACGTTAAAAACCGGCCTGGGCCAACTATAAAAATTTATCAGGTTAAATAAATAATGCCAAATAACTCCAGTGCCGTGCTTTTGCCCGACCTAGACAACCCAAACACTACTGAAAGTTCGCAGACCGTAATGGTCATTATCCCCACCTACAACGAAGCAGAAAATATCCCTCGGATGCTCCAGACTTTGTTTGGACTGGGTATCGCCGATCTCAAGGTGATGGTGGTGGACGATAATTCGCCGGATGGTACGGGTGCCCTGGTAGAGCAACTGGCCCAGGAACTTTATCGGAGCAAAGTGGAGGTGCTGCACCGTCCCGGCAAACTGGGGCTGGGGACGGCCTATATCAGCGGGTTTCAGCACGCCCTCCGCCAGGGAGCGGCTTATATCGTGGAAATGGACGCCGATTTCTCACACGACCCCCAGAACCTCAAACGCTTTCTGGAAGTGATAAAAGAAGCGGACGTGGCGGTGGGGTCGCGCTATGTAGCGGGCGGTTCGCTCGACAAACGCTGGAAGTTATTGCGGCGTATTATCAGCCGGGGTGGTTCGGTTTATTCACGGGCGATCCTGGGTTTGAAGGTCAACGATACGACCGCCGGTTTTAAAATGTTCCGCCGGGAAGTGTTGGAAAAGTTGCCCCTCGACCGGGTACGGTCCAACGGTTATTGCTTTCAAATCGAAATCGCCTATTTGTGCCAGAAACAAAACTTTGCGATAACCGAAGTACCGATCCATTTTAACGACCGGGTAGCCGGACAATCCAAAATGAGTGCCGGGATCGCCATCGAAGCGGCCTGGAAAGTCTGGCAGATAAAATTTAAATATCGCTAGCTAGGCTTGCCGCCGGGCGGCTCGTAGCACCACCACCCCAACCAACATCGCCAGACTACCCGGCAAAAAGAAAAGCAAATAGACGGCTCTCTCAGCCGTCGAAGGTGCTAGTAAGGTATAAAGCAAACTGAGGAAAAGCAGACCTGCCGGAGTACACCCGGCTAGAGGGGCCAAAAAATGTCTTTTGGAGAGCAGATAGCTCGCCGCCGCACTGAGTAGCACCACCAGCAAGGCCAAGCCAATTTGCCAGGTTAGAAAATTGAATTCCAGCCAGGTAAAGTACAGGGCCAGGGCCAGCAAATTGGTAGCCGCGCCACTATAAAACAAAGTTTGGCCGGTGCGGTGGTATTCGATACCGGGCCGGTTGGGCTTGAACAGATAGCGAAGCGCGTAATCGTTGGGGTCCTCCGGTTCAGGCCCGGTTGAGAAATCTTCCGGCTCCTGGCGGTCGGTCAGTAGCGGCATTAGCGGTTTCCTCCTTCCTAGATTCTAGCCAGCCCGGCCCACGCCTGTCAATCCTTATAGCATAGCGGTTCCCACCGCCAACGAAAGCCAACCGGTATGCCCTTTTACGAATATCGCTGCGAACAATGCGGCTTGAAGAACAGCCTTTTCAAACCCGGCATCGCTGCCGCCGAGGCGGCTGCCGCCCAGCTGGCCTGTAGCCGCTGTGGTAGTCGCCGCTTACGCCGGATTTTTTCGCGTTTCGCACTTGGTCGTGAGGCACTAGACCAGGGTCAGCAATTATACGAATTCGACCGCATGACTGCCGGTCTGGACGAAAACGAACCGGCGCAACTCGACCGGTGGGCCAGCAGCCTGGGGGCCGAGCCTGATAAACCGGTCGCCCCGGTGGCCGAAACTGCTATACCAGGCGAAGAACATCAGTAAAAATCACAGTCCCGCCCACCAGCCAGTTAGAACTGTCGCCTGAGCGACTAAAGCCAGGCGTTACCCCTAAAAATGTTTGACATACCGCCTCGAATAATACATAATGAATATATCGCCAGTGAGTTATCAATCCCACTTGCAAATTTTAACCCGACAAATTTGGTTATTGAAATAGGGCAAAACGTTGAGTGAGGAAAGCCAAAATCAACTTACAGACGCCATTCGACCGGTCACACTGGTTGAAGATTTAGAAGATGGCGTAAAACGCTGTGGGGTCTGCGAATATCGTTGTGAGTTAGCACCGGGCAAAACTGGCGTGTGCCGGATGCGGGTTAACCGGGACGGCAGCCTGGTAACTCTTAACTATGGTTTGATCAGCAAAGCTGATCTGGAACTTATCGAGTCACGCGGTTTTTATCATTTCTTTCCGGGTGTAAAAGTATTCAGTGTGGGTGGCTATGGGGTAAATTTCCCATCCACCGCCGGACAAGAGAGTTATGTCGATTTACCGACCGGCGTGGCAACCCGCTCTTTGCCTATCGACCGGATCGCCCGTTTTGCGATTGACCAGCGTTGCCGGGGGGTGATCTTTTCCTACAACGAACCGGTAATGTGGTATGAGTATTTACTCGACGCCTGCAAGAGCGTCCGGGCCAACGGAATGTTCGCGGCTATCGTTACGAATGGCTATATTACCACCGAAGCGATGGAGCAAATCGGTCATTATGTCGATGGTTTACTGGTGGAAATCAACGCCTTTCAGGATAAAACCTTCAATATTCTGACCGGACAGAGCCAGTTCCAGAAAGTGCTGGAAACCGCCAGCCGCGCCCAGCGCAAATACAAAGCCCATATCGAAATACTGACCAACCTGGTACCGGGTGTCAATGACAGCGACCGCGAAATGCAGTTACTTGCCAACTGGATCAAACAAGTCCTGGGCGAAAACACCGCCTGGCACCTGGCCTGTGCCCTACCCGACAGCGAACGCGACTTGCGGCGGGTCAAGCAAATCGGGGAAGGCGTGGGGTTGAATTATGTTTATATCCGGGATGCCCAACCAGTTACCGAACTCGACGAGGCGGCGGCCGCCCTCTTTGATAGTACGGTCAACGGGAATACCTATTGTTTTAGCTGCCATCAACTCATTATCCAGCGCAGCGAGGGCGATGCCAGAGCGGTCGGGTTACAAGCTGGAAATTGCGTTCATTGCGCCACGCCGCTGGGTATCCGCAATACCCTTTGGAAACTCTAACGGTACTATTTTCTTATTATGTTAAGATAAACAGACCAGTAACAGTCAGTTAGTATTGCATTAGAAATAAATTAGCTTTATAATCACCCCATTAGTTTTCAGAACATCTTACCTTCTAAGCTAAACTGTCGGAAAAGATAAATACCGGAGATTAGTATTACAATTACTTTTCTCAACTACTACTTAAATAATTTGCAACCGCGAGGTTAGAAACTAAAGTAACTCAGGCAACAAAAGTATGATCATAAAGAAAATTGGCACGTCGCAGTTTAATAACGAGCCTGACCGGGAACGTAACAAAAGAGAAGATGAAACCACCTCGCTAGAAGCTTTGCGAAGTAGCCTCGGCACCGGAAATACCCTGAGCCGGGGTGTTTTGATGGAAAATCGCTACGAAATTGAGCAGGTAATCGGATACGGTGGTATGAGTACGGTCTACCGGGCGCGCGACACCCGGTTTGTTCAGACGGTCCGGGTTTGCGCGATAAAAGAAATGTTCGATGTATCGACCGACCCCGGCGTTCGACAGGACAAGCTCAAGCGTTTTGAGGAAGAAGCCAACTTCCTGGCCCTGCTTAACCATCCCTGCATCCCAAAAATTTATGACTTCTTTGCCGCAAACGAACGGCGTTACCTGGTTCTGGAATATATCGAAGGCAAAAATCTGGAAACCCTGCTGGAGGACCGGGCGGCCCCGATAGAAGAAAAACAGGTAATCGAGTGGGGTATCTCGCTGTGTGATGTCCTATCTTACCTGCACAACCACCAGCCCAAACCGATTATCTTCCGCGATATGAAGCCTTCCAACGTAATGTGCGATACCAACGGGCACCTGATGCTGATCGATTTTGGAATTGCCAAGACCTTTCAAGAGGAGAAAAAAGGGACCATGATCGGTACCGAGGGTTACTCTCCACCTGAACAATACAAAGGTCTGGCTTTGCCGGTAGGTGATATTTATGCCCTCGGAGCTACCCTTCACCAACTGTTGACCAATAGCGACCCACGAGTGGAGGTACCTTTTACCTTTCACGAGCGGTTACCCCGCAGTCTCAATCCCAAAGTTTCCGAAGCCACCCAACAAGTTTTGATGAAGGCCCTAGAATTTGATATTCCCAAACGCTGGCGTTCGGTAGATGAATTTAGAGATGCGTTGAGCAAATTATTGGGCCGGGACACGCCCCGTGAAATCAGTCTACCCAAAGTTGGGAACCCGGAGAGCGGCACCCGTAATTTGGGCGCAAACGGATTGCGCGACCTTGAAACCGGCCTGAACAATCAGACTAATAGCATCGTAGCGGCCCGCACTGCCGGAATGACCGGGGTTAACCCAACCGCCCCGCGCGAGGCCTTCACCGGTCAGGTTGCCCTGCCGGGTCCCAACCGGGCGCGCCAGAATAACTCGGTAGAGGTTGACCAGTTGACCATGCCGGACGACTTACCGGTAGGTAATTTGATCTGGAGTTTTTCGTGTGAGGAAGAAGTTCGCAGCAGCCCGATAGTTCACAATGGTATCGTATATGTAGGTTGCTACGATAGTAACCTGTATGCTATCGACGCGCAGAGTGGCGGGTTTCTGTGGAAAGCGGCAACCCAGGGTGGCGTTAGTTCAACCCCCTGTATCGCCGACCGGACGGTAGTTATCGGCTCCGAAGATGGCGGTCTATACGCATTTGAAACCGGCAAAGGCCAGGCGGTCTGGACTGTACGGACCAACGGGCCAATCCGAGGCTCGTCGCGTTACTATTCTCCGATGCTCTTTTTTGGCTCGGACGACCAGTATATCTATTGTGTGGAAGCCCGGACCGGCAAACAAACCTGGAAACAACGCACCTGGTCGCAGGTACGCAGCACGCCCGCTGTAGTCGGGGGTATCGTCTATATCGGTAGTATGGACGGCCATATGTACGCCCTCGACGGCAATAACGGCAATATCAAATGGAAATTCCGGGCTTTGGAAGGTATCATCAGTTCACCGGCGGTCCACGAAAATATGCTATTTTTCGGTTCGCTCGATGGACATGTGTACTGTGTGGATACAAGTTCCAGCTACGGGCTTTGGAAATTCAAGACTAGCAGTTATGTCAATAGCTCACCGACTTTTTATAATGGTCGAATCTATTTTGGCTCGGTGGATGGGCATTTGTACTGTGTCGAGGCCAAAAATGGCCGGCTGGCCTGGAAATTTAATACCGGCAAGCAAGTTACGAGTTCACCCCGCATCGCCGACGGAATGGTTTTTGTGGGTGGTGTAGATGGCAACCTTTACGTTCTTGACGCCGACAAAGGAACCCCCCGCTGGTATTATCCCACCGAAGGTCCGATTTCATCGTCACCTTTTATTGAAAATGGAGTGGTCTATATCGGTTCAAACGATTATCACGTTTATGCTTTGAGCGTTCGCTAATTTGAATTCGTTTAGCGTTTAGTTCAAAGAGAGGAACAATCAGGTAAAACATGCAAGATAAACCAAAACGTCGTTCTCGCTCTGCTACGGTTTCAGCACCTGAAAGTGTACCGGACACCAATCCACGCAAAACCAGATCGCGTAAGCAAATTGCCAGCCCGGTCGAAGTGATGCCTGTCAATGTACCTGATATAGAGAGATTAGGGGCAACCGTGCCTTTGCCGCCCCTGCCATTCAAAACCGGTACCAATCCATTGGATAATGGCGGTATAACTAATCCTCACGTCCAGGATAGCACGGTTCTGATGCCACGCCGAATAGTTTGCCAGCAGGCCGAAGTAGCCTACCTGAGCGATGTCGGCAGAGTGCGCAATAATAACGAAGACAGTGCCAGTGCTTTTCTGAGTACGGTTACTCGCATGGATAGCGATACCGAAATCATGTTTGGCTTTCTGGCGTTGGCCGATGGCATGGGCGGCCACGAACGCGGTGAAGTAGCCAGCAACCTGGCAATTCGCAAGATGAACGAAGGCGTAATTCATTACTTTTATATCCCAACTATGGAAGGTCGGCCACCCGGTCGTCCGGGCGAATCGCCGCTGGATGTCTTGCGCGACCTGGTATTGGACACTAACCAGACCATTTTACAGGCCGCCCACACCAACCGTATCGCTGCGATGGGCACCACCTTGACCTCGGCGGTGGTGGTGGGTCAGACCGCTTTTGTAGCCCATATCGGGGATAGTCGGATGTATACGCTGGGTAAAACCAGCCGCCGCTTGAAGCTGGAAACCGTCGATCACTCGGTGGTTCAACGGCTGGTAGATACCGGTCAGATGTCGCTGGAAGAAGCAGCCGAGAGTCCCCAACGGAGTATGCTTTACAAGTCACTCGGCCAGCGAGGTCCAATCGACCCGGACGTGGAAATAGTATCACTCAGCGATGTGGAATATTTATTGCTTTGTAGTGATGGTTTATGGGACATGGTAGAAGATGCCCAGATCGAAATGATTTTGCAACAGGCTGTCGGCCCGGTAGAGGCCAGTGCGGCCCTGATAAACGCCGCCAATAGCGCAGGTGGGGCCGATAATGTTACAGTGGTGATAGCAAGATTCTAATGCCAATCGGGCGTGGTGATTTATGTTTGATGACGATGGTCCATTGTTTGAAGATCAGGAAGAAGAAACGCGGCGACTGGCCCGGCTAGAAGCAGACGACGAGGATTTTGAAACCGCCGAAGAAGCGATAAGTCTGGACTTTGTACCAGCCTTTCAAAAATTCCCGGTTACGCGTGAAGAACAACTTGCCTACATTTTGATTTTGTTACGTACCGCCACCAACAGCCGGGAGAATCATCTAAATCCATTGAACATTTGCCTGGTACTCGATCAAAGTAGTTCGATGCGCGGTGAGAAGTTGTATGCAATCAAGGCCGCCGCCCGGCAGGTGGTCGATCAATTAACCGGAGCCGACTATTTTTCGCTGGTAAGCTTTAACGACCGGGCCACCAACGTGGTAAATTGCCAGCGCGTAACCAGCCGCGAATCGATCAAACAGATGATCGATAGCATTGAGGGCAAGGGCGGTACCGAGCTAGCTAGCGGTTTATTTGCCGGGATTGCTGAAATGCGGCACGCGACGCAGTTTACTGCCCTGAATTATATTTTGCTCCTGACAGATGGGCAAACCTATGGGGACGCCGACCGCTGCGTTCAACTCGGCCAGGAAGCCGCCCGTTACCGGATTGTGATCCACCCGATGGGAGTAGGTACCGACTGGAACGAGGATTTACTGGAAACGGTGGCCGCCAAATCGGGTGGCTCCTCGGAGTATATCGAGTCTGCCGATAAGATTGTCAGTATATTTTTACAAAAAATCAACCAGTTACGCGGCACGCTGACCCAGACCAGCAGCCTGCGATTTGAGCCGGTCAGCGGGGTTAAACTCAAACAGGCTCACCGGTTGGCCCCTAATATTGCCGAGCTTGGCCTGATCAACACCCCTGATGGAGCGATAGAAGCTAGCATGGGGCCGTTGGGGGCAGGTATCGAATATTCGGTGTTGCTCGAAATGATTGTACCACCGAGCAAACCGGGTCCCAGCCGCCTGGGCAATCTTAGCCTGACCTTCGGGCAAGCCGGAGCGTCCGGGACGGCCAAAAAAATCGAGCTGCCGCTCGGCTTGACCTTTGCCGAATCGACCAAAGGGGTGGGTATTGACCCGGACGTAAAAACCATGATCGAGAAAGTCTCGACTTTCAAGCTCCAAGCCCGCGCCTGGCAGGATATTGCCGAGGGCAATCTGGAAAGCGGTACCCGGCGGCTGACGGCTGTTTCTACCCGGCTTTTGAGTATGGGAATGACCGATCTGGCAAACCAAGTGCAGCAAGAAGTACGGAATCTTGAAATACGTGGGTCGGCCACCAGTCAGGGCAAGAAAAGGATCAAATACGGCACGCGTGGTTTGACCGCCGATTTTATCGAGTAATTTTTTGAGACTAACTAACGGTTATAGAGGGGTTGCAGAATGATTATCTGCCCTAGCTGTCGGTCAGAACAGATGAATGGCACATTATTTTGCTCTGAGTGTGGCTCGGATTTACAATCGCCTTCTCAGCCGACTTACGATCTCAATATTCGGGACGACGCGGACGACGAACCTTATATGAGGTCCGAACCGATCATGCCCAAACCTCACCGCAATCAGCCCAGTCCAAGCAAATCCACCATGCCTCCCGCACGTCCCATCTCACCTCCGGTCGCGGACTCTGCGGTTGGCCGTAATCCAAAACTGGTGAGCAAACGGAGTTTCCGGCTAATGGTACTCAATAGTGGCCGTCTGCTCGAATGTCCCGACCAGGAGAACGTGATCATCGGAAGGTCGGATGCGGCGAACGGCGAAATGCCGGATATTGACCTCAATCCCGATAACGGCCTGGAACTGGGGGTCAGCCGCCGTCACGCCTGCCTGACCTTCCGAGACAACAAAACTTATATTGCTGACCTGGGCAGCACTAACCGGACATTTCTCAACCGTCAGACCCTTGTCAAAGGCCAGCTTTATGAAATTAAAGACGGGGATGAAGTGCGGCTAGGCAACGTGATCTTGAAAATACTCAACGGCCCGGCCAAATAACCTCCTGCTCTGGCCTAAAAGTTGCCGCGAAACGGTCACAAATAGTTCAGACTTTAAACCGAGATCGTGGGGTCGGCTACCGGCAAGCTGCCCTGTTAAACTTTTTAGCTTTGCTTTTGCCCGGTGTGAGTTAGAACCAGAAATTATAAACAAAAGAGATTTTTTGATAAGCGTGAAGACTGGAAGGAGTATTCCAAGTGGCAAAAACGGTTATTTTACATATTTTGAACGAGGACCCTATCCTGGCCGATATGGATGATTTGCCCGACCCCAACGCAGTTTACTTTAGCGTCAGTAATCTTCGCAAACGCGATGGAAAGCCGGTAACTTATATTACGCAGGGAGCGAAAACGATCTTATTTCCCTGGAGCCGCATGAACTTCATAGAAATAATGGTAACTGCTGAAGAACGCCGCGAGGTGGTGGACTTCTTCCGCGAAAGTTAAAACTGGCCTAAGTCCCCGAACAAAGCCTGATTTGAAATTAAAACGGTCAGCCGGATATAATACTGGCTGACTATTTGATTTAAATCAGCTTTTCCTGATAATTAAACTCCGGGCGTTCGGATTAGTCGTTACGACCGTAGACGCTGCATCCGTTGCCACAACAAATACATTGCCCGGTTGTAAACCAGATCGTATGACCCGGCATAGCGCACTACCTCGCCGCCAAAACCCTGCTTGAAGCGGTAGACCCCCCACAGCCCGTCCCGCACGTTTTTCTGCTCCAGGCCATCGTTTTCGACCGGCTCCTGACCTTCGCCCACCTCGTCCGGGATACCCCAGAAATCGTAACTGGTCGACCCCTGCGCTTTGGCCCACTGCATGGCTTTCCACTGCAAAAGGTAGGTCGGCATTTCGCGGCGGCTTTCGTCGCTGCTGGCTCCATAAAGATAAGCTGCCTCACGCCCAAAAGCAAAGACCATTACGCCGCCGACCACTTTGCCTTCAAACTCGGCCAACCAGAGCGCACCACTACCGCTACCGGGTGGCGAGTTATAGAAGGTTTGCCAGACATCCTTATAATAGTCCGCCGAGTGTATCCCAAAGCTATCGCGCTGCCCGGTGGTTTCCATCAGGTTATAAAAACCGGCAAAGTCCGCCGGATTAGCCGGGTCGGCCATCCGACACTTAACTCCACGCCGTTCGGCCAGTTTGATATTATAGCGGGTTTTGGACTTCATCCGCTCCAGCCACAGGGCTGGTTCGCCGTTCAGGTCAACCCTGATTGTACTGCGCGGCTGGACGGTTTCGGTTGAGGGCCGGAAATTGTAGCGAGTTTCGAGTTGAGTGGAAAATGCCGGGTCGTCCGGCTGATTGGGTTCCAATTTGAGGTAAATCGCCCGGCGGCGGCGGGTAACTTGTTTTAGAGTGGTCAGGAGGGCTTCGACCAGGCTGCGGTCGGTCCAATCGATCACCGGGCCTTTTGGAATGTAGGCGACCGACAGACCGGCCATCTGGCGAAATAAAATCTGGGCACCCGCCAGGGGTAATTCACGACCGGGTTCGGTAATAATAACCCGCATGGCGGGCCACTGGTGCTGGCGTTTGAATTCGCCCCAGGCATAGCTTTGCAGCAGATGACCGGCGGGGTGGGCTGCTACAAAGCTATCCCAGCGTTGCCGCTGGCCTGGTCCGGCCAGAATTGTGCCGGTTAGTTGTCGGTCGGCAATCAACGAATTAGTTACCCGCCGAGTGCGACAATCCCAGAAATGGCATCGCCTGGACCGGCCTTTCGAGTTCGATAGCGTTGCTCCGACACCCCCCGTTGCGGAAAATATCCGGGATTGTCGCAATTTCGGTAAACTGGTCGACCAGATTGATCAGTTCGTTGGAGGTGCTGATGCCAAAACTGACCAGTTCAAAGCGAACGCCTTTATCCTGCACCGCCCGGACCAGCCTGGCAAAGTCACCATCGCCACTGACCAGCACCGCCACATCCAGGTTTTCGGCCAGCAGCAGCATATCCACCGCAATTTCAATATCCAGGTTAGCTTTGATCCGCCCGGTATCGTATTTGTGTATATCCTTGCAAATGACCTTGTAACCATTTGCGCTCAGGAAGTCAATAAATTTCTTCTGGCTGTTATTGTCAGGGTCGATGCCGGTATACGCGCAAGCCCGGATCAAATCGCGGCCACGCGTCGCGTAATCCAGCAAGCGGCAATAATTAACCTCGACCCCGGCACTTTTAGCCGAGTAGAACAAATTAGAAACGTCTACGAAGACGCCTACATTTTGCCCCATATAGTCACCTCTTTTTACTGTAAGAAAGTTTTAATAAAAAAGATTATTTTAGCCACACCGTTGTAGCCCATCAGTATAACTAATAAAATCTTAGCCAGCCATCTCTCGCTCGATAACCTGCCCTAAAATACGCATACCCGGTTCGATTTGATCGAGTTTGATGTGACTAAAAGCCACCCGGATACAATGGCGGCCTGACCGGCTGGCGTAACAGGCCGGGCCGGGTAAGTAGTTTACACCGGCTTCGATTGCGCTTGGTAACAGTTTAACAGTATCCAGGCTTTCAGGCAACTCCACCCAAATAAAGAACCCCCCCTGCGGCATAGTCCAACGGGTTCCAGCAGGCATATAGCGTTCCAGGGCGGCCAGCGTCCGGTCGCGCTTCTTGCGATAGATGTCGATCAATTTCTTGATATGCTGATCGAGTTGGCCGTTTTCGGCGAATTTGGCCGCGATATAACCGGCAAAGGGGTTGGTGCCGCCGTCGTCCTTGAGGGCTGCCATTTTGGCAATAAGTTCGGGCGAACCGCCCACCCAGCCTAACCGCATACCAGCCGCCAGCGTTTTAGAAAAGGTACCGCAATGCACCACCACATCATGCCGGTCGAGGGTCCACAACCAGGGCGGCACTTCGCCTTCAAATAGCAAGCCGTGATAGGCATCGTCTTCCAGAATCATTACAGCGTGACGGTGGGCCACTTCCAGCAAAGCCTGTCGGCGTTCCAGCCCCATCGTAACGCCCATCGGGTTATGAAAAGTCGGGATGGTATAGATAAACTTGACCTTATGCCCGGCAGCCTTGAGTTCGGTCAGCTTCTGGTCGAGGGCTTCAATATTCAAACCCTCATCATCCATCGCTACCTCGACCAGTTTAGCTTCGGCGTTGAGAAAAGTCTTCATGGCCCCCATAAAGCTGGGTGCTTCCACCACCACATAATCGCCCGGATCGATGAGCAAGCGGCAAACCAGGCTAAGAGCCTGGCTGGAACCAGCCGTTATCAGCAAATTGGCCGGCGTCAATTCCAGGCCCTCTTCGCGCTTGATAAAATTGACCAGATACTCAGCCAGCGGCCGGGGCGAGTTGTATTGCAAGGCACTAGCGGACTGTTCGGCCATCACCAGGGCCGTCGCCGCCGCCAACTCTTTTGAGGGGAAGAAATCTTCATCCGGCAGACCGTAAGTAAAAGAAATTACGCCGGGAGTGCCGCTCATGGCAATCGCCGGTTCCAGATTAACCGCGCGCCGGGAAAGCAAAGCAGATGTTAGATCAGTCGTACTGGTATCTTCAGGAGCGATTGCCACGCGAAACTCCTCTCATTTTTAAGGATTTGAATTGATAAGTTTTATAACACATTCATCGGGTTGGCAGCATAGGTAATCTCGTCCAGGGCTTCCAGGGCCGCCGCCGCCATAGTTTCATCGTCCGATTCGCCTATCTCTTTGAGGAAACGGCTGGCTTCCGGTCCGCCGATTTGTCCGAGTGACCAGACTGCCGCCAGCTGAACCTCGCGGTCGTGGTCGCCGGTCAAATTGATGATTGGCTGCAAAAGCTCATCACTGCCCATTTCGCCCGCCGCCATAACGGCCTCATAGCGTAGCAGCGGCGCGGCGTTACTCAGATCCTTGCCGACTTCCGGTAGCCAGCGTTTGTTGATCGAGTGGCCCATCGCTTTGAGCGCGCTACCTTTGATCAATTCGTCATCGCTATCGTAGGCTTTTTCGACCAGTTTTATTACCCGGTCGTCGGTGCTGAAATAACCCAGGGCTTCCAGGCATCGACGGAAGACAGGCATGGGAGTTCGCGGATCAGTCACCAGCGTTACCAGCGTTTCGTGCAGCCGGTTGGCCCAGCGTTCCTTCAGTTTGCCCAACTCGGCCAGGTAGGCATAGCGACTGATACCCAGCGCGGCTTTCTCGCGGACCGAAACATCCGGGTCATCGTTTAGAATTGTTAATAATTTGGTGAGCAGTTCGCGGCTTTCGTCTTCCCACAGACCCTCAATCGATTTTCCGCGCACCTGAGCGTCCGGGTCGCTAAGAGTAAAGAAATATAGCGTGCTAAAATCCAGCTTTACATCTTCTTCGGCCAGTTCGGCCAGCGTAGCCACCACCCGGCGTTGCCGTTCGACCGTCAGCGAAGGCCATTCAGCCTCGAAACGAGTCTGATCCTGGGGTTCCAGATTGGAGAAAGCGTACAACGCGCTAATCGGAAATTCCTCGCTCTCCTTGAGGCGAGCCAGGCTTTCGCCAAATTTCAATTTTGTTTTTGTTGCCAAAATAACCTCGTTTAAAAATTGTCTCTCTAAATAAAATTCCCGGCCAAACGGCCAGAAATTATTTTATATGTATTATTTTACCACCTGTGACAAGCGGATGCTAGTGGCCGATTACCGGTAAGAAAGATCATCCGGGCCGGTTGTGGGCGGTACTTTTGCCTGGCCGCTGGTCGCAAAATCAGCCGGGCGGCGATCTGCGGATCGGGTTACTTCAATTGTACATTCGGTCACTACCGCTGCGATGGCACCCACCGCCGCCACCGCCGGGGCAAAAAGCGCACCAACAGCAGCCCAGCTAATCGGAATATCCAGTAAAACCTGATCACCTTTGCGAATCCGCAAACGGCGCACCTCGGCTTCTTTCAAAAGCTTCTCGACTTCGCCGACCAGGTTCTGACCGGTAACTTTTATTTCTTCCACATACTCGCGCGCACCTTTACGGCCAGCCTGACCCGGTGCAGCCTCAGCACTTTTGTTATTTGTTTGCCAGTCGCGTATCCGGTTCTGCCAATCTTTCAAGTCAAAATTCTTGTTCATTTTCATTACCTGCCTTTTTCCAACTTCTTTTACGACACATCCTGTAAATTTACCCCGGTCCACCCATTTCAGGCGGCGAACTGAAGTTTATCCTGAATATCTACGCAGGCGAAGGCTAATAGTTGCAACTACAATCCTTTCGCTTCAACCTCGGAGCCTCACTCTAATAAGGTACGACCCCCGCATAATCACCTTTGAGCGAAAGTAAAAAGAACGTGGTCGGTCGATAAGCTGATCTTAGGCCAAATGACGGTTGTGCTAGGCCGATTGGCCCGGCATAATAGGTTTGTTTGACTCGATTTGCTTGAATTTGGATTGCAAAGGAATTTTTCGGAATGTCACAGGTAGAAGAAGTTTCCAGCCGCCGACCGGTTATCCTCGAACCGGTCGGGCCGGCCCGTCCCCGAATCAACCGGGGCTGGTTAGGTATAATCTTGTGCGCGCTGGCCGGGGCCAGTTACGGCGGACAGGCCATCGTAGCAAAACTAGCCTACGCCGAGGGTGTAAACGTTACAACCCTCTTAACTATGCGGTTTGTGATGGGTGGGATCGCTATCTGGTTGATCGTAGCGGTGGTCAAGCCTGATCTTCGGCTGGCTCCCCGAAAGATGGCTGGCCTGGGCGTGCTGGGATTATTATTCATCAGCAACGCCGGGCTGTACTATCTTTCACTCAATATGCTGGGTGCCGGAACGGGTGCGCTGCTAGGCAACACCTTTCCAATCTGGGTCGTGCTGTGGTCGGTCTTATTTTTCAAAGAAAAAATGGACCGGGGCCGCATACTGGCCCTGGGACTGGCGGTGCTGGGTTGTGGCCTGACCGTCGATCCGTTGGCGGTGGTCGCCAGTGGCGAAAAATTTAGCTGGCTGGGCGGCGTACTGGCGATCAGCAGTTCCTTTAGCAATGCGATATATATTATTTTGTCCAACAAATTTGGTAAAGGTATTCAGGGTCTGGTAATTGCCGCCTGGAGCATCCCGGTTACTGCCACCGCTTATATTCTCTGGTGTGTGGTAAGCGGCCAGTTCCAGTGGGATATGACCCCCTTAGGCTGGCTATTTTGTATCGGGATCGGGGTCGCAACCGGTCTGGCGATTGGCATATACCAGGCCGGAATTCAAATGGTCGGGTCCAGCCGGGCAGCAATCACCGCTACCACCGAACCGGCCACCGCCGTGCTGCTGGCGATTTTGCTGCTCAACGAACCGGCCAGCCTGATTAAACTAACCGGCGGAGCCTGTATTCTGGCGGCCATCGTTCTTTTAAGCCGGCCCAGTCCTTCGCCCACACTGGCGGATTAGGGAATAGAACAGGGTTTATAAGAAATTTAAATTTCCCGCATTGGCGAGTTTCCTTAAATAAAAGGAGGCTCGCTTTTTCGGTTTGCCCTTTTTAGACCCCTTTGTTAAAATGCTTGCTAAATGATCAGGATAAACTGGTATTGGATTGCAAAGCAATATCAAAAAATAGCAATCGCGGGAATGGTTATCGGCCTGTTTTTCTTAGCAAATTAAATTCAGGAATAAACCCTTCCCGTCGGGAGCGAGGTCAGGCAAAGAAATCATGAGAGTAAACGGTTCAGGTCTGGAGGCTGCCGCCAGTAATCTGGTAGGCAAAACCCTCAAGATCATTTTCGGGTTAGCAATGGTCGGGATAGTAGTGGCAATCGGGCTGGGTATGTTCTTTTTCTTCGAGCTGAACCAGCGGCCTGACACAAAAGAAGACCCGGTTCCCTTTACCATCAGCAAAGGCGATACCTTTAGCCAGATTACCGAGAATCTTTATCAGTCCAAACTAATCCGAAATACGTTTGTCTTTCGGGTCAGGGCTAAGATGCTGGATGCCGAGAAAAAAGTCCAGGCCGGTACCGTCACTTTGCGCCGCAATATGAAAGTGGACGATGTGCTGGAAGCGGTCACCCAGGTACGCTTTAACGACCGGACGGTTACGATAATAGAGGGTTTGCGGCTGGAGCAAATCGCCCAAATTTATGCCGACGCGGGCTGGGACAAAGCCAAATTTATCAAGAGCGTGCGCGAGGAGACCTGGGAATTTAACTTCCTGAACGATAAACCGGTAAACGCCTCGGTCGAGGGCTTTTTGTTCCCTGACACCTACAAAATACCGGCCAGTTACACCGAGAGTCAGGTAGTCGAAATGATGTTGCGACGTTTTGCCGACCAGTACGACGATCCCTTGCGCCAGAAGGCCCGTGCCGGAACAGGCATTTACAAAACGGTGGTGATGGCCTCGATTATCGAGCGTGAAGCAGCTAAAGCCGATGAGCGACCGATCATAGCCAGTGTCTTTTACAACCGCCTCAAGCTGGATATGAAGCTTCAAACCGACCCGACCGATCAGTGGGCCAGGGATACCCAGAAATACAACCAAAATCCCAACCTGGCCGAATGGTGGCTACCGCCGACAAAAGACGATTTAAATATCGATTCGCCTTATAACACTTACAATGTTAAGGGGTTGCCGCCCGGCCCGATCAGCAATCCCGGTCTGGCCTCGCTAAAGGCCGCCACCGATCCGGCCAGCACCGAATATCTGTACTTTGTGGCAACCCACGACCGTGATGGAAGCCAGGCTTTTGCCAAGACTCTTGAAGAACATAACCAGAACGTTAAGAAATACCTGCAAGGCAAGTAGTAATCGTCAAAAAGTAGTTTAGAAATCAGTCCTACTTAAAAATTAGCCAGGAGGATTTGTCAGGTGACAGTTTCAGACAATGAGGCCACCAACCGGCTTTATCGGGCCGATGGAACGCCGCGCCCGGTCGGGGTTATCGGCTTTCCGGTCGAACATAGTTTATCGCCGGTGTTTCAGAATGTGGCATTCGCCGCACATAATTTGCCCCACCGCTATGAAAAATGGGCTGTATCGCCGGAAGAACTCCCGGCCTTTTTAGCTCGCGCCCGCCAGGAAGATTATCTGGGCTTGAACCTGACCGTCCCGCACAAACGAGCTGTCTGGGAAGCGGTCAGAGCGCGCAGCCAGGAAGCCGAGCTGACCGGCGCGGTCAATACCCTCTTGCTGGACGAAGAACAGGGCGGCTGGCTGGGCCACAATACCGATGTCGATGGCTTTCTGGAAGCCCTGGCCGAAATCAATTTCGACCCGACCAAAAAACGCACTATGGTGATCGGGGCCGGTGGGGCGGCTCGCGCGGTGGTCTATGCCCTGGCAAACGCCGGAGCAATTGAGATTGCGGTGGTCAACCGAACCTGGGAACACGCTTCCCAGCTTGTCGCCGAACTGAGTGCGGTGGTGCCTCACTCGCATATTTATGCTGCCCCGCTCGACCCGGCGGCCTGGCCTTACAACCGCAACCCGCGTATGCTGGTGGTCAATGCCTCCTCGCACGGTCTGCTCGACCCGCAGGGTGTTTTTCCGCTCCAGGCCGATGATATGGCCGGACGTGACGCCGACCGTCATACGGTTTTCTTTGATCTGACCTATGGCGATACCCCCTTCTTGCGGGCAGTCGAGGAGCGGGCCGCTCACCGGATGGACGGTTTAGCGATGCTGGTTTACCAGGGTGCCCGCGCTTTCGAGTGGTGGACCGGGCTGGAAGCTCCTCGCGCTCAGATGCTGGCGGCGGCCCGGCAAGCCCTGGCCGAGCGTCAAACCTCGCAGGAATAACTCTGTGACAATTTTGTATTACCTGCTGGCGGGTCTGGCCGGTATAATGCTCGGCTGGGTCACGAATGTGCTGGCCGAACGCTTTCCAAAAGCCGAGTTACCGCTGGTAGGTCCTCTCCACTGCACCGTAAGCGGCGAACTGCTGACGCTCCGCGACTATTTCCCGCTAATAGGCTACCTGTCGCAACGGGGTCGCTGCCGCCACTGTCAGAAGCGGATGCCCTGGCGGTTTCCGGTGGTCGAAATCGGGCTAGCCCTGGCCTTTATGTTTGCGATACCGCTTTATCAGGATGAGCCGATATACGTTTATCTGGTCAATGCCTTCTATATTTTCTTGCTCTGGACCATCGGCGTGATCGACTGGCGTTACCGGCTGATTTACCCGGTGATGACCTGGGCCGGGTTTGTGGTAGCCCTGCTCATCGGGCTGGTAAGCGGCCCCCATCCCGATAACGCTCTGCCGGACGGCATTGCTAGCTCGCTGCTGGGGGCGGTGGTTGGCGGCGGCTTTTTCTATCTGATCTATATTATCGCTTACGCAATTTACAAGCGACGCGCCCTCGGCTTTGGGGATGTACTGCTGGCGATTTTGATCGGGGCGATGATGGGCTTCCCGCGCGTGGTTACTTCTTTGTTTCTGGGGACGGTGCTGGGCGGTGGGGTCGCCCTGGCCTACTTCTTTTTTGGCGGCAAACGCTGGCGTGATTTTATACCCTATGGCACAACGCTTTGTCTGGGGGTAATCTTCGTGCTGGTCTGGGGTATTGCGATCTGGAACTGGGGGCCGTTTGGTCTTTTCACCTGGTTTTTGCGAGTAATCTTTGGCTTTATCGGCCAGCAGCTTTTTAACCTCCCACCCCAGGTATAATCTGGGCCTCTCTGATTAGTCCGGCAAATCTTGACCGCCCCGGTTATAATAGCCCGGCAAGTTTATCAATCGCAGGTGCAGGCAAGCTAAAAAGGAGATTGACAGTCTTATGAGTGTTACCCCCGATTTTTTCGAGCGTGTCCGGCCAGTTATCCAGCCCCAACCCCACCCCACCGCCCTCATTGTAAAAGATCAGGCTCGTTTTACCGTTTTGACCGCCCGGCTGATCAGGCTAGAGTGGGCCGAAAATGGCCGGTTCGAGGACCGGGCCACTTTTGCTTTCCCCTCTCGCTATACCGATACTCCCCCGGCTTTTTCCACCAGGCAGGATGCCGACTTTTTTGAACTCGATACGGCGGCCCTGAAATTACGCTACCGGACCGGCAGCCAACAGCCCTTTTCGGCAGATAACCTGTCGATAACCTTGCAACTTAACGGCCAACCAGTTGAGTGGAAACCGGGTACTGTCGACCGTCAAAATCTGCGGGGTACTCGCCGAACCCTCGACGAATGTGTGGGAGATGTAGCCCTGGAAGAAGGCTTATTATCCCGGTCGGGCTGGTCGCTTTTCGACGACACCGGCAAGTTTGTCTTTACGGATGATGGTTGGGTAGCTCCGCGTCACGACCACCACCAGCAGGATTGGTACTTCTTCGGATACGGTCACGATTACAAGGCGGCTTTGCAGGAATATACTGCTTTTGGCGGTCAGATTCCTCTGATCCCGCGTTTTGTACTGGGAGCCTGGTGGTCCCGCTACTGGGCTTATAGCGACCAGGATTTAAAAGAAATCGCCCAGGGTTTTAACGACCACGACTTGCCGCTGGATGTGCTGGTAATCGATATGGATTGGCATACCACCGATAGCTGGACCGGCTACACCTGGAACCGCGAGTTATTTCCCGACCCACCGGCTTTCCTCAAATGGGTTCACGACCGGGGCTTGCGGACTACGCTCAATTTACACCCGGCGGAGGGGGTCCAGGCCTTCGAGCAGGCTTACCCCGCGTTCGCCCAGAAAATACAGCACGATTCCAGTGGCAAAAAGCCTATTCCGTTCCGGGTCGGCGACAAAGACTTTGTACAGCACTATTTTGAATTACTCCATCACCCGCTGGAAGAACAGGGAGTGGATTTCTGGTGGATGGACTGGCAGCAGGGTAACACCAGCGAAATCGCCGGGCTGGACCCACTACCCTGGCTCAACCACCTTCACTTTGCCGACTCAACCCGGCGCGGTTCGCGGGCTATGCTCTATAGTCGCTGGGGTGGGCTGGGTAATCACCGCTACCATATTGGTTTCTCCGGCGATACCCACGCGGTCTGGGAGGCCTTGCAATTCCAGCCTTATTTTACGGCGACCGCCTCGAACGTTTGTTACGGCTGGTGGAGCCACGACATCGGCGGGCACGTCGGGCCAACTGAACCGGAACTGTACGCTCGCTGGGTCCAGTTCGGCGCAGTCAACCCCTGCTTACGATTGCATTCAACCAAAGACCCCCTGGCCGAGCGGCGACCCTGGGCTTTTTCAAAAGAGGTCTTTCGAGCATCGAGGTCGGCTTTCCAGTTTCGCTACCAGCTAGTTCCCTACATTTATACGATGGCCCGCGCCGCGATGGATACCAGTATTTCGCTTTGCCGACCTATGTACTACGAATACCCGGAACAGGAAGCGGCTTACGTGGCGCGTTACCAGTACTTCCTGGGCGATAGCCTGATTGCCGCCCCGATTGTCCACCCGGCGGACCCGATTACCGGCCTGGCAACCGCCGATGTCTGGGTCCCGGCAGGTCGCTGGTACGAGTTCTTTACCGGCGAAAGCTTTGAAGGCCCGCGCTGGGTTCGGCTCACCGGCGACCTGGACCGGATGCCCTTGCTGGTAAAAGCTGGCAGTATCATTCCCCTGGCCCCGCTGGCGGTCACGACCGACGATCTACCCCGCGACCGGCTGATCTTAAAAATCTTCCCCGGCCCAACCGGCAGTTTCCGGCTTTACGAAGACGACGGCATCAGCGAAGCTTATCACCGCCAGCAAGAGGTTGAGTGGACTCTTTTCGCCTACCGCCAACCAGACGCAAAAACCCGCTTGGTAGAAATCTCACCGGTCGAGGGCCATTGTCCGGCTCTCCCCGAAACTCGCGCTTACGAAATTCATTTTGAAGGTAGTCTTGAGCCGGAGACCGTCAAAATCAATGGTCAGACCAGCCACGACTGGCGGTACGACCCGGCTAGCCGGTCTACTCTGGTCAGGGTACCGGAGTGGGCTAAAAAAGTGCCGGTAGCAATTGAAATTGTCACTACTACCCGCGAACTAAATATAGACGGACTGGCTCACAACCGGCAGCTTCAACAAGCGGAAGTCAAGAGACTGCTGGGAGAACATTTACCGTCGGTTGGCTGGGAAGCGATGCCGGACGCTCTGTTGACACTGGCAGTCCCCGGTCGGATGGACGCGCTGGCCCGATCAGGTGGACCACTGGTCCATTTTATCGAGTACGCCACCCCCGAAGAAGCGGCTCGCCAGCTTGGCAGCGTGATTATCGGTGGTCCGGCCAGTGGCGAGGCCGGTCAGGTTGCAATTAGCTGGCGATTGGCCGAACCCGGCGGCGAAAAAGTAGTTGAGCAAAAATACCCGGTCGGGCGTGTAGGCCTGGTGGTCTATTGCCCGTTTGCAGTCGAAGATGCCGACCAACCCCGCCGTTGGACTGCCGAGGTTAAACTAGACTGGCACGGTCACTCTCTGAATTTCCGGCATCAAAGCCAGCCGCTATCGGCGGCCATCGCTCGCTGGCAGGTAGTAGTCTACAACGAAAAAGAGCAGCCACTTAGCCGAGCGCAGCTTGTGGGGCCGGAAGGTCAATTAAATTCGCAACTAGGCTGGGAAATTTACCGGCCAGATTTTAACGCGATTAAAAGTGTTAGTGACCCTTATTATGTGCGGTTGCGCGAACGCTACACCCCCCGCATCCGGGCCGGAGAACCACTGGCAAGCTATGCAGTTGCTACATTTGATAGCCCGGTAGAGCGTGAAGCTGTGATCGAATTCCGGTCGGGAGGTCCCATCGAATTTTACCTGAACGACCAGCCTATCGAGATTCTCTCGCCTGCCCAGGAGATCCGGCCTTATATTCTCTTTCACCAGCATCTCAAACCTCGCGCCACCTTTGCTTTCAAGTTGCACAAAGGTCAAAACCGGCTGGTAGTGGCCTCCCGCCCTCCCAGCCCGATCCCTTTCTGGTGGTTTAGCGCAGCGTTGGTAGCTACCGACGGCAATATTATGACCGATTTACACTTCAAGTAGATTAGCTGCGACAACTTACAAACCAAACGGGGCCATCTGTAAATAGATGGCCTTTCTTTTTTTCATATTCGTAACTACTCAGGTACTATCCCTAACCTCCCCCCAGGCCACCAGTGGACGGGGAATGAAGAAGAGAATTATACACGGTACCCGCCTGTACGGCCCCGCGCAAGGCACCCAGCGGGTACCCGACCCCACGACCCCGGCTTCAGTTTGGTCAGTGTCATCAAGCGAAAGTCCTAATTTAAAGAATTGACTTTTAAGAACTATTTAACCTGTATAACATAGTTATACAGGTTAAAGATATTTGTGGTACGCTAAATGCTTTAGATATTTCGTACAGACAAAAGTACCCGCTAAGAAATGTACTTGCGTTTTGGATAATTAGAGCACGCCTCATATAAATTTAGTTTTAGTATTGGTTCTTTTATGAGGTTGAGGATGGGATGGGACTAAACTCTGACTCGGCAAAACCAGGTCAAACTCGACTGGTATGTAGCCGGATATACTCCCTATTATGTAAAGTAATTGAAATCTAAAAGCTCCCATGAAAGATAGTGGGTGGAATGCCTGTAAAGGGTAAGCTTCTGACTATCTATCGCCGGGACCATAAAATTCTACAACTTTAGCAGGTAGGTAGTTTTGTTTGTGTAACCTGCCAACCCAACTTAGCTTCTTACTTTTGAGAGGGTTAGGTATAAACTATGAAACAAATTAAAGCGCATGGCCGGATGGCTAATCTTATCGTAATTACCGGTCTAATGTTGAGTCTGGTAATAACCCTGATTATAAATGCAACTGGAACGGTTGCCGCTAGCAGTATGAGTGCCCCAATTGCTACCACTGCGGCCTCGACGACAATCAAAGCTACCGCTTCGGTTACGACTACGACGGTAATAACTACCACTTCGGCTGCGACAACGGCTGCCGCATCTACGACAACCGCCCCCGCGACGACGACGGCTGCGACAACCGCCCCCGCGACGACGACGGCTGCGCCGACCTGTGATCCCAAAAGTGATTTAAGTGGAAGAATTCGGGGTTACTCTGGAAGTTCCGGCGGAACCATTGTAAATAAATCAAAGACGTGTAGTTACGAGGTGGGTTTCGCAGCCTATAAACGTTATGATAATCAGATTGGGCATCAAACCCTTTTTTCCTCCGATACAGGAAAAGTCGGCCCAAATGCAACTCTCTCACTTTCGGTAAATTTGCCCGACTGTAGTGCGCAACTCGATCTCTTTTTTGGTGAAGTGATGCCGAGCTATTTGCCGCTCTATGGTGGTCGTATCCTGGATACTTACGCCACTAACCTGCCGTACTGTACCACTATCGCCCCGACGACGGCTGCCGTTACCACCGCTGCACCCACCACTGTCGCCTCGACGACGCCTGCCGTTACCACCGCTGTACCCACCACTGTCGCCTCGACGACGGCTGTACCTACCACTGTCGCCCCCGCGACGACAGTGGTCGCTACTACCCAGGCTAGCACGACAGAGGCAGCCACAACCAGGGTTGCTACTACGGTCGCTTCTACACCACCATCGACCAGCGCGGAGAATACTACAGCGGCGGTCCCGGCAACTACTCCGGCTGTGACGGTTACACCAGTAACTTCCGCCAGTGCCAGCCCGGCAGTTACGACTCAGGTAAATCTCGGTACGGTTGTGACAGCCAGAGCTACTACGCCGACGACTACCCAGAGTAGCGCACCGGTAGGAACCGTCGAGGGAGTGCAAGTTGGCCCTGGAACCACCGGGGTCCCGGCAGGAGCGGTGGCGGGTGCCGAAGCTGCTCCTGGTGCGTCCCAGGTAGTTATCCCGGCGGGTATGCCGTTAACCGGTTCTGGCCCTAGCAGCAGCCGAATGCCAGTGGAGCTTTACCTGTTAATTGGGTTTGTCGGCTTAAATCTGGCAATCCTTCTTGGGTTACTGGCTTACCGGCGCAGAAACCAGCCGAGCTAGGCTTTAATTCTGACAAGCCGAGCCAATCTAAAGGCCACCTGCTATATAGCAGGTGGCCTTTACAACGCTAAATTTCGCTCAATACCAAAACCTTCTGTATAATTCAAAACAATTAGCCACCCCCATTCAGGCTAATTTAGCGAAGTTATAAGAATTTTACGATACCCATATCAGAAATAGCCTTAAATATAGCGATCTCAAAATGGGTAAATTAAATTTTATGTCAAGTACAGGAGATGGTAGCAGTGGAACAAGCAGCCTTTGAGCAATTACTGAACAGCTTTCAGACGCAAGTACAAACTACCCACCCGCTTCAAGAATTCACGGTTACAGCCGGGCAACCCGATAAGCCGATTGTGATAGTGGTTCATGGCATCGGGGGTAATGCCCGGCATTGGTCAGACCCAGCCGGGGTAAGTGTAAACGAAACATGGCTTTTCAATACGGAGGCTAATCCACCTCACCAGAATGGACAATTTTTGATCTATTCACCAACCTACCAGCCCAACCAGATTAGAAGCTGGACCCAATTATTAACCCAAAACAACCTTAGTGTAGTAAATTTTAGCCAGTCCAATTCTCAGGATAGGCTCGAATTGGCAGTCGATGAACTAAAAGCTATCCTGGACGGGTTGGAGAAAATTGTTTATGCCGCGTTTACAAGCGCGGGAGAAACAAATCCACCCCCCTTAATCATCCTGGGACATAGTAGAGGTGGTCTTGTCACCAGAGCAGCCCTCAAGCAACTGCAAGCTGAAGCAAGTGTACCAGTCCAGTTGAAAAAGGTGATAACCCTATGTACCCCGCACCAGGGCAGCTATATGCCGAAATTATCCAACGATTATAATTACATAATAAACAACAAAATAGACTTTAGCCAGCTAGGGCGAGTTTTACCGGCTCCCCTGGTCGCGTTGATGCACAGCAGCATTGATAAACTTCTAAATGATGTCGCGGGCAAAGTATCTGATGCGCTTAAACATTCCTTTGGTGCGATGCCTACCGGAGTCGGATTTGATGAGTTGATTCCAGGTAGTCCGATGTTGACCGATTTAGCCCAAAACGAGCAAGCCCTGGCGGGAGTACAATATTACGGTTTTGGTGGCAATAAACCGGTCATTACCAGCCTGTTTATGAGTATAGCCGGACAGGTTGTGCATTTGATGGGAGTAGCCGGTGGTTTTCTGATGGGCGAACTCGGCAAGATACCGGAAGTTCATAGTAATTACGGCGGTCTGGCCGAACTAAGCCAGGGTGACTCGTCGGTAGCTTTGAGCAGCAGCGTCTGGCCGGCTCAATTCTCGGCTCCCCAACAAAATTTCCCTATAAACCATATGCAAGCTTTGATTTACCAACCGTTGCAGGATGCCGTAATAAGCATTATTCGCTCATAGCTTCCTATCGCCTAACTCGCCTGACATACAGCTTATTCTTTCTTACTTTTGCTTCAACCTTCCCGTCAAGGTTGAAGCGAAAGACCTGATTTCATAGGGTCCAGAGTTATTGGATTAACTTAGAAAGTTTGGACAGTGCTTGCTCAAAAGGTAAAGAGAATACACAATTTTTCCTTACTCCAATTAAGGCCGCTCTGCCCGGCAGGACCCTACTCCCATCCGCTAAAGGCCACCGGCTATATTCACTATAACGCGGTAGATACCGGCTGGTATGTTCAATATTGGTGTGGTGAACATCAAAAGTTATATCTACTCAAAGACTCCCAGAGTGACCTGATTGTAAATGGGATTGTGCGAACCCATAACCTGGATCAGTGGGTAAAAATTGCCCAGGCGGAAACCTTTTATTATTCCCAAAGGATTGCCGCTTTGACTGCGCGTTGTCCAATTTGCGAAATGACCCCCTCGCCCGCTACCGGCAATCTTTTCTACCACAAATCCAACCTGTGGACACCCGAATACTGGTGTCCCTACGATGAGGAGTTATTTGAAAAGTGGGAGCGTGACAAAGCTTCCATTATCCTGGAAGCCATTGAGGGGGTTGAACTTTAGCCAGCGGCTGGTTGAGAGTGTGTTTATCGATGAGCAAGACATTTCACCCATTTGATAAACAATATAGCCTGCTACATCGCCCATCGCTATAACCTTCGCGTCCACGTGACCCTGAACAGGCGGGAAAAGCAGCTTCGCAATCTTTATGCTAAATTAACAATTGCATAATTATTTCAGAATGTTTCGATGGGGGGTTTCAAGGGGCACCCAGGGGGTACCCGGCCCCCAGGACGGGGGCATAGCGGGGGGTGTAGCCCGCGCTTTTCCCTCTTCCCCAGCGTCGCTATGCGACGCTGGGGGTAAAAAAGAGTGTTGGGGGATGTCCCCCAAGTCCCCCTTGCAGGGGGTGCACCCCTACGAACCCTGCTTAGTACTTTGTGATTTTTTTATGCAATTAACAAGTGCTAAATTAAACTCCGCCAAAATTTTTACAGATAATCTAAACCTTCCTATTAATTAATTTATATGTAACCAAAGGTACACCTAACCTTACAAATTTCCTATTGTAAGATATTCATTTTGTCAATACAATTTAAGTATCTAATTCTAAACATCTAAATTTTTAGTATCTAACAAATGAAACGAATTACCTGACGTTTTGTCAGACTAACGCTTTTTTAAAACTCCGGCTGATTATCACCAATAATAGTGATTTACAGCAATCCCTTTGTGATCTATAGTGATTTAACGAAATATATCGTTGCGAATACTTTGTAAGTAATTTAGCTGGAATAAAAATATATGTACGAAGAAGATTTTATCCTCCTTTTGAAAGCAAAAGCTCCTGACTTGCTTCCTGCTTTTCGTGAGTTCCAGGCTAACCTTACTATTGATCAAGCTTCTTTAGAGAAAGCTGTATTGCGGGAAAAACCGCTCGATTATGCGGCGCAGACCGCGACGCGCAATAACAATGAAGAAAGGCTGTACCAAAAAGATCAGTCTTATAAGGCTTTGCTGGAAAATGCCACCGATATTATCATCCGCATCGACCGTGACTTGCGCTATTATTATGCTAATCCGGCGGTTTTTCGGACCGGCGGCTTTCACCCGGAGAGTTTGATCGGCAAGACCCCGGCGGAAATTGGTATTCCGGCGGCTAACGTTGCTTTTCTCCAACAAATGGTCGACCGTGTTTACCTGTCCAAAGAGGAGCAGACCTTTACATACGAGTATGCGATACCCGGTCAAAGTGTCCAGTATTACCAGGCCCGGCTGATACCGGAATTTGACACGGATAATGAAGTTAAAACCGTGTTAGGCATTACCAGAGAAATAACCGATCTAAAGCAAGCTGAGGCGGCTCTGGCGGCGGAAAAGGAACGCCTGAGTGTAACTTTAAGCTCGATTGCCGATGCAGTAATGGCAACCGACCTGTCCGGTCGAGTTACTCTGATGAACCATGCCGCCGAGTACCTCACCGGTTGGTCGATGGCCGAGGCTATTGGAGAACCTTTAAGCGCAATCCTCAAGCTGGTGGAACCGGAATTTAACAACTCGTCGGAGAAAATGCCGCTCGATGTGATCAGGCAGGTATTAGAAAAAGAGCAAACCATACATTATCAGCAACCCCTAAAATTACTGGTCAATGAGCTGGGCTGGCGAATGGTGAGTCTTAATGCTTCACCGATCAGGGCCGCCAATCAGCAGGTGATCGGGGTGGTGGTCGCTTTGCGCGATGAAACCGAGAAACAAAAGGTCGCCGATGAACTCTTTAAATCCAGTAAATTGGCCTCGGTCGGCTTGCTAGCCGGTGGTATTGCTCACGATTTCAATAATTTGTTGACGGTTATCCTGGGCTATACCGAACTGATGCTTTTGGAATTGGATGAAACCAACCCTTTTTATGAAAATCTGAATGATATTAAGAAGGAGTCCGAGCGGGCCGCCCGGCTTATCCGGCAATTGCTGGCCTTTAGTCGTCGCCAGGTAATGCACCCGACCACACTCAATTTTAATGAACTTATTCTCAGCACCGAGAAACTGCTCCGGCGTACTATTGGCGAAGAAATCGAACTGGTCGAACACCTCGACCCGCAACTGGGGAACGTGCGGGCAGACCGGGCGCAGATGGAACAGGTGATCATGAACCTGGTGGTCAACGCCCGCGACGCTATTCGCAACGGCGGCAAAATCACCCTGGAGACACGCAATATTAAGTTGACCGAAAAATATGTTAGCGACCATTCGACGATTTTGCCGGGTAATTATGTGTTTCTGGCGGTAAGCGATACCGGCAGCGGTATCAGTGCGGAAATAAGATCAAAGATTTTCGAGCCGTTTTTTACTACCAAACTGGTCGATAAAGGCACCGGCCTGGGTTTGTCGACAGTCTACGGCATTATTAAACAAAGTGAAGGCAGCATCGAGGTCTATAGCGAAGTTAATCAGGGTTCTACCTTCAAAATTTACTTGCCGCAGGTGAGCGAGGAAGCCAGTCTGCCCAAACCAGCCGTTTCTATCTCGCCGGTGGTGATGGGACACGAAACAATATTGCTGATCGATGATGATACCGGGGTGCGCCGCCTGACCTTCCAAATCCTGCAACAGGCCGGTTTCCGGGTATTGGTAGCGACCCGGCCCAACGAGGCATTGGAAATTTCTACAAAATATCAGGGTAAAATTCACCTGGTGCTGAGTGATTTTGTGATGCCCGAAATGAACGGCCTAAAAATGGTCAAAGAATTACGCAAACAACGCCCGGAATTTAAAGTGTTGTTTATGAGTGGCTATACACAGGGTGCCCTGGAATCGCAGATCGCTCTGGAATTTCAGGATAACCTGTTACCAAAACCCTTTAACCGCGATATGCTTTTAAGAGGGGTACGCGAGGTCCTTGATAAAACTGATTAGCCATTTTGGCATTATCCTCATTTTATGGCACGTTGTTTGCAATAGAGTATATGTGTAAAGTAAGAATAGCAGATGTGCTATCTATTCTAAGCAGATAACGATTAGTTGAGTAAGGAGAAAACAGATGAGTATAATTGCATGGTTAGTAGTTGGTTTAATTGCCGGTTTCGTGGCTCACTTGATTATGGGTGGCACCGGCGGAATTGTCGTTGACCTGGTGCTGGGTGTCGTGGGCGCAATCGTCGGTGGCTTCATCATGAGCCTGTTGACTGGTGTAGACTACACTACCGGTATCAATATCCCTACCATTTTGGTCTCAATCGCCGGGGCCTGTATCGTGATTGCGATTTACCGGGCTGTAACCAGTCAGCGTAGCCGAGCGTAACCAGCAGACTGTCGAACTCAGAGAGTTGTCCCAACCAGGGCAGCTCTTTTTTTGTGTGTTTAATCACACGGCTGCCCGGTCATTTTCAGGATTTCCCGGACCGTATTCCAGTTACGACTGGTGCCGGTGGTTTTTAGTTTTTTCTCGATAAAAGCATTTGACAGCCGGGAAGTACCCACCCCTTCTGGATAGTAAATAAACACCTCTTTGCCGGAAAAAACTATTTCTTCCGGGCCAGCATAAGTAGTAAGCAACCCAAATTTTGCTTCCTCGCTGGGTGCTTCACTCAGAAACATTACCAAAATCCATTTGCTTTCCCGCTCCGGCTGGTTCAGAAATGGATTGCGTTTAACTAGATCAGCCAGTTCTGCCCCACTACGGACCACAATCTCGACCGGAAAGCCCAGTTTGGCCTGGAAGGCGGTTTTTAAATCGGCAGTCAGGGCGGTTGGGTCCTGTTCGTCGCCTTCAAAGATGACATTGCCGGTTTGCAGATAAGTTCTGACCGACCTAAAGCCGGTCGCCTCGTGCAACTCTTTTAGGGCCGCCATCTTAACCTGGTTATTTCCGCCTACGTTTATTGCCCGCAAAAGCGATAGATATATTGACATTTAACCTTCTCTCTTTCCCCCTTTCTCTATTTCCCTTTTCATTTTCCCTTATTAGTTATTGTTCTGAGCAAGCAGTAAGGGGGAATAAAAGGATAAAAAAGAGCCGCCCCAAGGGTGGCCCTTTCCGGTGATGCGAAAATTTTGCCGGGTTTAGCCGCGCAAGGCATCCACAAAGATACCCGGCAGGTGCTTTGGTCCGGGGTCTGCCTCGAAAGCCACCAGGCGCGGTCCGATCTTGTGGGCTTTCTGGTTGGTCACGAACCAGGGCGGTTTGGGCAAGCTATGTATCTCGCCGTGTTGCAGATTGCGCGGGAAGGGATAAAAAGGCTGGTAAATTACACTTTTCTGGGGCCGGTCAAAAAGCAGCGAATTGTGGACGATCCCCCGACCACTCTGGATATTATCGGCGGTATGACCGGGAAAGGCTCCCCAGCTAGTCTGAGACAGCAGAAAGCCCACGCCGGTCCAGGAGTTGACCGCCACGCAGCCGTAACGCAGCCGGGCGATAAATTCCTCAAATTCGCTGCCCAGTTCTTTAATGGTGGCCGGGTGAATCAGCAAATTCGCGCCAAGCGTTCCCCACAGCGTATCGTTGGCAAAGTTAACCGCGTTTTCGAGAAATTCGCGGGCCGTTTTACCCGGTAGCCGGGTGGCGGCGAATACATTGGTAAATGCCTCGGTCGTAAAACAAATATCGTCCAGTTTGGTGCTATCGACATCGGCGATCAAGGTGCGCGGGACTACCCCCTCTTGACCGGCCTCAAAGGTTTCTGCCTCCGGATGGGCCTGAGCAAACATTTGCTGGCGTTGTCCCGCGCCGGTGTAATACTGGTGCCGCGGGGCTAACTTGCGAAATACCTGACGCACCGCCTCCAGCAAGTTCTCGGTTTGGTCCCAATCCTCTGGCAATAGCATTACCTGCGAAGCGATACAGTTAAACCCACCGTTGTGCATTTTCTGAGTTACCAGGTGTTCGGCCTGAAAATCCAGGTCGGCCTGGGTCCAGGGGCCGGGAACCACAATCGTCGGACTAACGTTGCCCAGTTCGCTGGTTATTGGTTTGGTCAGCCGGGGCTGATTTTGGCGGCGGCGTTCTTCCCCGTCGCTGCCGGTACCGAACACAATCGCATCGTGGGTCTTGTTGCTGCCGGTGATGTGGATCGTATCGATGTCGGGATGATTGCACAGGTACGCGCCAATCTCTGCCGCGCCGTAGGCCGTGCCGACAAATCCATCGCGGATCAGCGAAGCAAAAACCTTTTCCATGAAAGGGCCAAGATATTCGTTAATCGGGTTCATCTTGAGTAAACAAACTTCGCCTTCGGCAATCAGCTTGTAGAGGACATCCAGTGGAGCAATGCTGGCGATATTGCCCGCTCCCAGCACCAGGGCCACCCGACCGGTGGGATTAGCTTGCTTGTAGAAAACTCCCATCGTGCTGGCAAGATTCTCGCGCGTAACCCCCGGTTGCATCCAGACTTCAGCATGTACCCCACTGATCAACAGCCGGTCATATAGGCTACCCGGAAAAACTTCTACCACTAACTGACCGTCCGGGCGGCTGCGAATAGCCTTCGGTTTGACCGTAGGTGAGCCGTTGCGGTCGATTTGTTGGAGGGTTTCGATCAACCGGTTAAGGCCGTAGAGCAAGGCCCAGGGACCGGAGGTCCATTCCTCGCCAGCGGTGGGAGACTCCGGATCAATTCCTTTGGCTTTGGTGGCGGCAGCGACCCATTCGGCGGCGATCTGCCCGGTCTGATAGCGTATATCGATCAGATAGCCCAGCTTGCGGGTGATCGGTAATTTCGCCCAGCTATCTTTGTGCTCGCTCAGTTTAGTGACCGTCATATCAATCGTGGAGGTAGGGGTTTCCAGTTGGAGGGACATTTTTGCTCCTTTGGTACTTTAATACAAGCCACCGTTTAGCGGTCTTTCGGATTGAACCGGCTAGTATTTTATCTTTCGGCACTTAACTTGACCTGAATTTTCAAGTTCGATCCTAAAGATTGTACCATACTCCACCAAA
Organism: Chloroflexia bacterium; assembly: GCA_038322625.1. Classification (GTDB taxonomy): domain Bacteria; phylum Chloroflexota; class Chloroflexia; order Chloroheliales; family Chloroheliaceae; genus 54-19. The sequence continues at coordinate 165,565 of JBBQGA010000005.1, read as the reverse complement.
ATCAGGCCGGAAAAGCCCCCAGAAGCTTATGCAAAATTTGCACACCTCTTTTATCGGTCCCTCCATCCAGGCGGTCCGCCCCATAAGTCCAGCTATCGGTTTGACCATTGAAGTGATAAGCCAGCGCACCCACCGTCCATTTCCAGTAGCCATACCAGTCGAGCGCGTCCACTTCCGCCTGAGTACCGATGACCGGAATTTTCCCCCTACTCATCGGGGCGCCGTGGTTGGCGATCAGTCCGTCCGGTTGGTAGGAACTGACCTGTATAATCTGTCGTCGAGTGACCTGGGGCATCGCCTCAAACAGGGCCAGGCTTGTCGCGGTCGGCGCAATCTGGTCCCGGTCGCCCGGTAACAGGGTATAGGCGATAGTTTCGGGAGTGTCGGCGGCATTGGTCAGGGCATCGGCCCGGTGAAAAACTTTTTGATCGGAATAGGCCGCCCCAATTATAAAAGCCGGTTTTATGTAATTAGGCGAACCGGTCATTTGCGAGGCCAGGGCCTGCACTTTACATCCAATCGAATGCGCCCACCAGCCTACCCGCTGTTTGGATACCTCGCCCGGTCGGAAATGGTTTTCCAGAGCGTCCTTTACCGCGTCCAGAAACTCTCCGGCCTGGCGGAGATGATCATCATCCAGGAAATACGCCTGAGTGCTTATGAACAAAACGATGTAGCCTTTGCGGGCGACGTGTTCCAGAAATTCCCGGTAATAACTGACACTCCCTAGCTCGAAGCCGGGTGACACTGCCAGTACGCCAAAACCTCCCGGCGGAACGTTTCCGATTTGCGGCGCAAAAAGATGGATTTTGGTACTCCAGGAAAAAAATAACTCCTTGTGCCAGATTTCCCAGGTGTCTTCGTGGACCCCAATGTAAGGATACGATTTGCTGCCGGGATGAGCGGCGTTGGTAGGCTGATCCGGTTGATCAGAGGTAGCGATCTGCGGTTCGGCGATGGCTGTTTGTTCTTCAGCAGCTCCACCCTGTACCGGCCAGTTCAGGACCACCGGTTCAGGTGAAAGATCGAGTTGCCAGGCCCGCAGGTTCAGGGCTTCCACCCGGAAAAGCGGTTTATCTTTAGCCTGTAACGCGTATTTGGCGGCGATAGGGGCCAGGTGGGGAGCGTTTAGATTAAGGATTGGCCGGACTCTACCTTCGACCACCACAATTTTTTCGTTCTCGTGGAATTGCAGCACAGCGTGTGGTAAAACAGCCAGATTTTGCGCGGTCCAACTTTCAGGCTCGGCATAAAAATAAAATACTGGTTGCTCGTTCTCAAGCTGCCAGATACCATTTTTAAGGCTGAGGTGCGGCCGTCCGTCGATGTGGGTAGTACTCACCCAGAAACTATCGGCCCCGGTCAGCCAGCCTTCGATCTTTTGCCGGATTAATTCATGATGATTTTGAAACATTTTTTTCTCGATTCTTTCACTCTTTTCATATTAGGACTTTCTCTTGATGACGCTAACCAACCTGAAGTGGGGACGGCGGGTCTTTTCTTTTCGCTTCAAGCTCAGGAAGTGAGCTTGAAGCGAAGGTTTTGTACATAATAGCAGAATCGCCGGAACTCGTGCAATTGCTAAATGTTGCCGACGACCCTGAGAGGTCTAATTCTCGGTACTGAAGGCAATCCCACCGGTGGAAGTCGTACTGAACGAACAATGATTTTGACCATCTCGTGATGTGTTTACTTCTCAAAAAAGAATAAACAGTTTTTTTTCAGTAATTTTCTACAAATTGGACAATCATAATAAAATTATTTAACAAAAGATAATCATTCCGGTGAAACAGCCAGTGATGGTATCTGCGTAACTACTCAGACCCCGCCCCAGGGCGGGGAAAAGAAAAAGAAAAGAGTTATTTACAGGGGAGACCCCTGTAATACCCCCCGCAGGGGCACCCAGAGGGTACCCGCCCCCACGACCCCTGCTTCGATCTTTTAGAGTTGTTAGGTGAGTAGTTATATATCTGCTATAATTTTAACGCTGTGTTTTCCGCAATAACTCTAATTACCGTTATTTTTGGATGGCCGGTCAGATTGAAAGATAGATTAGTTAGGTAGGAAACAAGCCAGTGCGGTATGATCCTTGCAGATCATTTCGGCGGTTTGAATTAAGCAACCGGTTGAATTTACTTATTGGATAAAGTTAGAAGGTCATTTGGTTATGTCTTTGAACGAGGGGCCGGGGGCCGGCTCCCCACCAACCAACCCTAAAAAGGCTGAAAGCTGGCAGCTTATACTATATGCTTCTTTTATAGCTCAGTTGCTTTGTATTACCGGTTTTAGTGCTTCCCTACCTTTTATTCCGCTTTACCTTGTCAAAGATTTACACGTGACTTCCACCGCCGAGGCCGGTTTATGGGCCGGGGCGATGGCTGCCAGCAGTTCCTTTGTGATGGCCGGTCTGGCACCGGTCTGGGGTGCGCTGGCCGACCGCTGGGGTCGCAAGAGTATGGTTTTGCGGGCGATGATCGGCGGCTGTATTTTGATTGGTCTGATGGGGGTCAGTAACGAGGTCTGGCAATTACTGGTACTCCGCATTTTGCAGGGCGCGTTGACCGGCACCATCTCGGCCAATATCGCCCTGGTCGCCTCGGTGACACCCAATCACCGGTTAGGTTATTCGCTTGGAATTATGCAGACCGCCGTTTTCACCGGATCGAGTATCGGGCCGCTGGTCGGCGGTACGCTGGCCGATCTGACCGATTATCGCTTTACATTCCTGATTACCTCGCTGGCGTTGGGCCTGGCGGCGGTGATCGTGGTGTTTTTTGTTCACGAAAACTTTGTGCCGACCAAACCCGACCCTAATGCACCCCGGATCAGCCTGAAAAAGCGGTTTCAAACCGCCTTTAGTCAGCCGGTGTTCGTGGCAATGCTGGTTATCCTGGCCCTGGTGCAATTCGGCAGTAACGTGGTTGTCCCGGTGCTGGCCCTCTTTATCAAGACCCTCAACGGTTCGGCGGAGGGGGTCGCCACGCTGGCCGGTTTGGAATTGGGTATCACCGGCATTGCCAGTGCGGCTTCGGCAGTTTTTGCCGGTCAACTCAGCGACCGCTTCGGGCACCAGCGAGTGCTGGTAATTAGCTCGGTCGCGGCGGCCTTGCTGTATTTTCCCCAGGCTCTGGTTACTAACGTCTGGCAACTGCTGATCCTGCGGGGTTTGATGGGATTATTTTTTGGCGGTATTTTGCCCTCGGCGAACGCCCTGATCGCCCAGTTGATCCCGGAAGGTCGTAAGGGTACGGCTTACGGGTTGGTCAGTAGCTTTGGTTCGCTGGGTCTGGGGGCAGCCCCGGTGGTCGGTTCGATTATCGCGGCAGTCTTTTCGACCAGGGCCGTTTTTATAGTTACCGGCTTCATTTTGCTGATTACCGCGTTCTGGGTCAGGTCGGTACTTTCCAGAAGTTCGGAAGAATTCGCGGCTGTTCAGGCAACACCCGTCTCTATTTCGGAAGAAGCCAGCGTCAAACGAAATTAGAACCGGCAACAGCCCTGAGTTATTTGGCTATAAACTTGTCGAGGATTGGGGAAAAGTGCTACTATACTACAGGTTCGTCGTTTGAAGTTGGGTAGAATTTGAAATAAGCGTAAGCTGTGGCTATAAAAACTCGTAAACTAACTAAAGAAGAACTTAATCGGCTAAAAGCTTTACCCCAACGGGCCGAAAGGTGGTTGGAGGGTGGTATTTATCCGTTAGTCGGGTTAACTACCGGCAACCCTTTTAGCCAGCCTCCCCGCTTGATTGTATGGGTAGATGGCGACAGGCAGTGGCTATATTGCCAGCTAGTGCGGCCCGGTGAAACCAAAGACGACGGCCAGGCCAACCTGATTGAGGCTCTCCTGACGATTATAGCGGCACCACAGGCAGACGAGCCGACCTTACCTGGTCAAATAAAGGTCAACGAAGAAAGCCTGGCCGAAGGGGTGGGTCGTCTTTTAGCTCCGGTTAAAATTGAAGTGCAGTTCGAGGCCCAGCCACCCATCCTGACCGACCTCTTTAGCCGTTTGGCCGAGATTATTGGCCCTCTCGCACCCACATCTCTGACCGAACCGTTCACAGCCGAGTTAGCCGCTCAACCAGAATTACTGACCGAGTTATTTCGGGCGGTGGGTGGGTTGTGGCGCACCTATCCGCCCGGAGCAGTCTCGGACCGTTGGCCGGTGGAGATTAAGACTGGTAGTAACGATACTTACTCCGTCGTCGGGACTTTTTACGCTTCTCTGCGTGAACGCTACGAACGCCCTGCCGGGATCGTCTTTTATCCTTCGCTTGCTACTTTCCAACAAGACCAACCGCAGTGGGAAGACCCCGCCTCACCTACCAACACCGAGCTAGAGGAAGTTTTGAGCCGTCTGGAAACGATAGAGCCAAAATTAACCGAACTATTCTTGCCGGACGAATTAAGCTTGATTGCTACGTACCTGAGAACTAAAGACCAACCAGTCTACTATGCGGATTGCTTGAAGCTTTACTTTGACCGGGCCGAAGAAATCGCCCCGGATTATCTAAAATGGCTATCCGCTCACAAGTTGCGCTACGCCTCGCGGCAGGCCGTGCCAGTGCTGGTGCGCCAGTTGGCCGACGGTTCGCAACGCTCTTTGAACGAAACCGAAGTGCGCGAGCTGACAACAGCTCTGGCCGGACTGGGTTATTTCTTCTATTTCGAGGGTCGCTGGTTTGGTGCTTTCCACCTAGCCGATGCAACCAAAAATCATCCGGTTAAAGTTATGGGCGGCAAGTATCTGCATTCCGACCAGGCGGCCTTAGCAACTGCATGGGCCGAGGTTACTTTCCCGCCTGCCGGTACGCCAATCGAGGCCAATGATACGGTTGGGTTCGAGCTTTCACCTCTATTTCAAAGACCTGGTGTTGGAGTTGAACGCGAACCAAACCCCCTGGTAATCGAAAGAAACCCTCTTATCGGCTGGCTGGAAATAGAACTGAACGAAGAAGAAGAACCTCCCGATCCACCAACCCCGCTCGGCCCACGCCTTCTGTATACTCTGCAAGTTCGGTTGGCCTGGCTACCCAACATCTGGCGGCGCATCGAAATCCGAGGCGACCAGACCCTGGTAGACTTGCACCACATCATCCAGGAAGCTTTTGGCTGGGACGACGACCATCTCTACTCGTTCTTTTTGAGTGGGCAACGCTGGGACCGGCGCAGCGAATATGTTAGCCCCTGGGCCGATGATGGCCGGAGTGCCGCCCTCTACCGTCTGGAAAGTCTGCACCTGCGCCCCGGACTGGAATTTCTCTATCTGTTCGACTACGGCGACGAACTCCAACATCTGATAAAGGTCGAAGCGGTGCGATTGGGTGGCGTCCTGCCCGGTCAAGATTACCCCCGCATCACCTTCACGCAAGGCCAGAACGTCCCGCAGTACCCGAACTGGTCTGACGAGGACGACGAAGACAGTGAGGAGCTATAAATTTAAGGAGGAAGTTCATAACCTACAGCTAATAATTATCCCCTGGGAGGGGTTAAGGTTGGGCGAAATGTCTTACAGTAAAATGTGGCCGGGTTGCAAAATCTCTTTTAAAAACTCTTGACAAAATGAAAAAGGGCTGATACATTTAGAACAGATATTCTAATACTGGTTTCACTAGAAAGAATCGTCTTTCAAATGACCCTCCTCCGACCGGTTGGGGCGGCCTTCAGGGGCCGTCCTGATTGATTTTATAGCATTTTTAGTGGGGTCTACTTTACTTACGGGCTTCATTTCTTCGGGGGGAGCCGGTTCCACCGAGAGCGGGGCGGGTTGGCGAGGCTTGAAACGGACGCTGTAAATCAGGAGTGGGACCAGACAGGCCGCCAGCGCGATCAGGCCGAGCAGCTTTTGCAACCAGCCCTGCATAAAAGGTAACACGCCGATGATACCAAAGCCCAGGCTCAAGGCATAAAACAAACTGACGATCCGGGGTACGGTCCAACCCATATCCAGCAAGCGGTGGTGAAAGTGCGTCCGGTCGGCTTTATGGGGGGGCCGCCCGTGATATATCCGGTTCAGATAGACAAAGGCTTCGTCCAGCACCGGGAAACCGATAATGAGCAGCGCAATCGCCAGCTTGGCTCCGTCGATGATCGAGATGACGGCCAGGGCATAGCCCAGAAAGTATGCGCCGCAATCGCCCATAAAGATCGAGGCCGGATGCCAGTTGAAGATCAGAAAACCGCCAATAGCCGCCGCCAGGGCCAGCGATAAAAAAGAACTGGTAAACTGAAAAGAACCATCACCACGCTTCTGAAATACCGCCTGAAAAACCGTTTCCAAAAATAAGATTAGCGCACCGACAAACACGATCCCCCCGGCCAGGCCATCGACCCCATCCGAGAGATTGACCGTGTTGATCATACCCATAATCCAGAAGAAGGTGAAAGGAACGGCGACCAGCCACAACGACCAGGGATTGTCGGCAATCCGCAGACCGGCCACGCTATCGATTATAACGCCTATCGGGTGGTGCGGGTCGTTGGAGATAAGTTGGGGAACAATGACGATAGCGGCGGCGAGAAATTGCCAGAGCAGTTTTGAGAGGGGGTTCAGACCGCGCAGGTCGTCAACGACCATTACCACACTAAGCAGGGTGCCGCCGAGCAAAAGAAGACCGATCCGCCACAGGTCCTCATAATTCCAGAAACCCGGAATTAAAAGCCCGGTAATCAATGCCGCCAGTACCGCCAGCACAAAACTGGTCAACATCGCCAGCCCGCCCAGCCGGGGAGTGGGTTTTTGATGCACCCGGCGAGCTTCCGGCATATCAAGCAGACCCCGCCGGATTGCAAAATCGCGCAAGCGAGGGGTGATAAACCATGAAAGGCCAAATGCCAGCAAAGCTACGCCGACCAATATTAGCGGTTTTGAGTTGGCAGCATCCATAATTCCTGAGTTTAAAGCGTTCCAAACTGCCGGTCGCCCGCGTCGCCCAGGCCCGGCACGATATAGGCGTGTTCGTTGAGATGGCTATCGAGGGCTGCTACATATATAGGTACATCCGGGTGAACCTGTCGCAAGGCGTGGACCCCTTCCGGGGCGGCAATCAGGCCGACAAACTTGATCTGTGCGGCTCCCCACTGTTTCAAAATATTGATAGTCGCCAGGGCCGAGCCACCGGTTGCCAGCATTGGGTCGAGTACCAGACAAAGATCGGTCGTCGAATGATCGGGCAGTTTATTGTAATAAGCGACCGGCTGAAGGGTATCGTGGTCCCGGTAAAGGCCAATATGCCAGACCTGGGCCGAGGGAATCATATTTAACATCGCGCCCACCATACCGATACCACTCCGCATGATCGGTACCAGCCCGATCCGGGGTTCTATCTCCTGGCATACTACCGAGGTCAGCGGGGTCTGGATTGTGATCGGGCGGGTGGCAAGGTCGGCGGTAGCCTCGTAAGCCAGCAAGGCCGTTATTTCGTTCACGACCTCCCGAAATCGCTTTGGCTCGGTCTGTACATCGCGGAGAATACTTAATTTGTGCAAGATCAGCGGGTGCTTTGATACGTACAATCCGCTCAGTTCATCGGCAGTCAGTTCCATTATTCTCTTATTCTCTCAATTATTTTAAGTAAGACTTTAGCAAATTTCCCAGTCGTGAGAAATTTGCTAAAGCCAAATATTGACAGGGGTACCAACCTCTATTTACGACGGCCTGAAGGCATTACTCAACGCCCGGCACCGGGAAACGGCGGCTGATGGACTTGACCTCGGCAGCTACTTCCCGGTAGGTCGTCGGGTCGTTCAGGTTCTTGACGATCCGGCTGATCAGGTTGGCAATCTGTTTCATTTCAGCTTCCTTAAACCCACGAGTGGTAGTAGCCGGGGTGCCGACCCGCACGCCACTTGTGACCATCGGGCTTTTGAGGTCGAAAGGAATCCCGTTCTTGTTCACCGTGATCTGAACCTCATCGAGGGCACTCTGGATTTCTTTACCGGTCCGCCCGACTACGCTCAGGTCGACCAGCATCAGGTGATTATCGGTGCCACCGCTGACCACCCGCAGTCCTTCTTCCTGCAAAGAGGCCGCCATCTGCCGGGCGTTGGCGACTACCTGCCGGGTGTAGTCTTTGAATTCCGGCTGTAAGGCTTCCTTGAAGGCTACCGCTTTGGCCGCGATAACGTGCATCAAGGGGCCGCCCTGAATACCGGGGAAAATATTTTTATCAAACAGTTTTGCCAGTTCGGCATCGTTGGACAGGATCAGGCCACCACGCGGGCCACGCAAGGTTTTGTGAGTGGTGGTAGTTACTACGTGAGCGTAAGGTACCGGGTTGGGATGAACGCCACCGGCTACCAGACCGGCAATGTGGGCCATATCGACAAAAAGGTAGGCTCCAACCGAGTCGGCAATCTGGCGCATCCGGGGGAAATCTATCACGCGGGAATAGGCACTGGCTCCAGCGGTAATCACTTTGGGTTTATGTTCCAGGGCTAACCGGGCCAACTCATCATAGTCGATCAGTTCGGTGTCTTTATCCACCCCGTAAGGAATGACATTGTAAAAGCGGCCACTAAAGTTAGCCGGGGAACCATGAGTCAGGTGCCCACCCTGTTTCAAATCCATGCCCATAATGGTATCGCCCGGATTGATCAGGGCGAAATAAACTGCCATATTAGCCTGTGCGCCACTATGAGGCTGGACGTTAGCGAAACCGGCTCCAAACAATTCTTTGGCGCGCGCAATCGCCAGCGATTCGGCTACATCGACAAACTCACAACCGCCATAAAATCGTTTGCCGGGGTAGCCCTCGGCGTATTTGTTGGTCAGGACGCTGCCCTGCACCTGCATCACCGCCCGGCTGGTGTAATTTTCGCTGGCGATCAGCTCGATATTGTGTAACTGGCGGTCCTGTTCGTTTTTGATGGCCTGGAAAAGCTCCGGGTCAACCGCTTCCAGCGTGTCACTTTGCCTTGTTATGTCGTCGATCATCATAGGGGATGCCCGTCCTTTCCGAGGATAATTTTTTGGATATTAGGACTTTCGCTTCAAGCTTACCAGGTGAGTTAGGAGCGAAATTAAAAAAGGTTTTACAGGGGCATCCACTGGGTACCCGACCCTTACTAACCCCGCTCAAGCCTGGGTTCTGCCTTTATAAAGAAAGTCCTGGCTTTATGATTTACCTGGACTTAGTATAGAACTTTTCGAGCGGTGTGGCAACTAAAATTAAGCTGGTTTTCAGGCCTAATTAACTGGGCGTAATCAAGTATCTTTACGCTTTGAAGAAGCTGTTTCGGGGCAGAGATAGGCTGAACGGTTATCGTAAGGTTAATGTTAAGGTTGGTCGATTATAATAGTCTAAAAGAGGGCTGGTTAGCCGGTACTTTCTTCTCAATCCAGCCTATCTTTGAAAGAAAAATGCTTGTCAGAATAATATAGTTATGTTAAACTGCAAGTAGTAGAAAGTTGGTTTCCTCAGATTCATATCCTTTACTCTAAATATTCGGCCTATAGGCCATGATTTTGTTGTGATTTCTTATAACTAATTATCGTTGTTATTATAGGTAAGGACATTCCTCATGGCTGTGAATCGATCCGGCCCGGCAATTTCCAAACGCTCCGCCCTGGTCTGCTGCCTGTTTTGTATGGTGCTGGTAGCCGGTTTGATTGCCTGGAATCTAAGCTCTAGCCCCAGTTTGCCGCCGGTGCGAGGGGTCGGGAAGGTTTATGCCTACCAGGCCGATTATAGCGGGACCGGGAAGAATGGCGGTGGTCGCCAGCCCGAAACCCTGCTGCCGCAAGGTGCCCAAAACCGGTCGTCCGGCCAACCTACCTCCCCTTCGATGCCGATAAAAGTTGTTACCCCTACGCCGGTCCCGGTCCTGACGGCTAATTTGGCTATGCTCGACTCGTCAAACCCGCTGCCGCCTTCTATCGCTTACCGGGGCGGTTTGCCGGAACTGCCACCCACCGAACCACAATACCAGAATTTGCTGGTGGGGCTGAATAACCCGGCCTCGGCGGTCAGTGTACCAGCCCGTAGTCTGGCCCCTAACAAGCTCGCCCCCGGCGTTTCATATAGCAACAGCCTCGACGGTCAGGATTTGCTTGGCCCGGCCATCGGCAAAATTCAGGCGCGTGGCGGCGAATTGGTCGATAGCAAAGGCTCCCGCTTCTTCGTGGCCGGTATCAATTACGAAGGCCATACCGACCGGGCCTGGCTGATGTGGCAAAACGATAAGTGGGACCCCAATTTAATCAACCAGAACTTTGCAGTGGCCGCTGCCGGCGGTTTCAACGCGGTCCGCATTTTCGTACAGACTCAGTTGCGCGACGATATAAAGGCTAACAACTGGACCAAATTTGACACCATTGTTCAACTGGCCCAGCAAAACGGCTTGCGCTTACTGGTGACTTTCAGCGATTATTACGAGCCGGACCTGCGAAAACTTATCGAAATCGACAATGCTGTAGCTCATCACTTTGCCAACAATGGCACGATCCTGGCCTACGATTTACGCAACGAACCGCAATTTGGCGAATTTATCGGCGCGATTTACCCGGACGGCCAGCAACCGGCCATGCAAAACGAGGACTTAATCCACCTGTACGGCGAACGGGTGAGCCAGGCTGAAAGCGATGGCTACCGCAATGGGGCCGGTCGGAATATCGTTCCCGGTTATATGAATTCGCGGCAGGCTTATATTTTTGCCAATATGATGCGCTATCACGAAGAATTGCTGTCGGACCTGGGAACCTGGGTCAACCGAAATGGCCGAGTTACCGCCCTCGATTTCTTTAATACTGCCGAAGCCGTCAAGTGGCAGCCCTTTACCGGGGCTTTGAACGCCACCGTCCAGCGGTATATTGATGTGCGGCAAAACGTGATCCTATCGGCGGACCCTGGTCGACTGGTGACAGTCGGCTACAACCGGCCTGATCTGGCTTATATGCCGGCCAATCGTGCGCTGGGTTTTATCTCCTACCACAACTTTCCGGGCGACCAGGCCGGTGGGTTAGCCCAGACCCTGGCAATTCTCAACTTTCTCAAGAATTATTACAGTGCCAAACCGGTCGTAATGGAGGAATTCGGCTACAGCAATTCCGACGGGCGCAACGAAGTACCCCTGATGCGGACGGCTTCCTACGAAACCTCGGTCTGGTTGTTCCTGTACGGGCGAGGTTATGCCGGGGGCTTCAAGTGGATGCTGAACAACTTTACCATCGGGGCTAACCCATACGAAAATAATTTTGGACTGCTGGATAATAACAGCCAGCCTAAACCGGCCTATTTCGCCGAACGGGCCGTCATGCAAATGGCCGCCAACAACAGGACACCCAGTGGGGATTTTGGTCGCCTGGAAACTTACGATGGCGTGACGATCAGTTATAGCTGGGGGTCGAATAACGCCTTTTTTGGCAATGGCAAAGAGTTTAAAGACGACCGGGTTCAGATCAATCAGCAGGACGCGGGACCCTGGGCGATCTGGTGGCCTAACAATGGCCTCGGCAACGTCTCGCTCAGTCTGAGTAATCCCGGCCAGGTGCTGGTCGATATGCGGGCGATTTTTCCAAGCTGGAAAGCCGGTATGAAACCTAGCCTGAACCAGGACAACGGCGGCGGGGTGGGCTTTGAGCAGCGCAACGACTCGCAGATCGCTTTCCAGGCGCAGCCAGGGGTTCTCTATACGCTCAAAGCCCCGGTGCAACCAGCCGCTTTCCAGCGCGCCCAGGCTTTGAACGTAGCAAACAACACCTATTTCCAGGAGACCGGCCACAACCTGTCCAATTTCTTCAAACGTTACTGGGAAAGCAAAGGCGGCCTGTCCATTTACGGCTTCCCGGTGTCGGAAGAATTTCAGGAAAACGGCCTGACGGTCCAGTATTTCGAGCGCGCCCGGTTTGAATATCATCCCGAAAACGGGGGCACTCCCAACGAGGTACAGTTAGGTTTGCTGGGTAATTTGCTGACTGGCGGTCGCAAAGAGGCCGGAGAACCACCTTTCCAGAACGCCCTACCCCAACCTAATTCGGACGGCAATAATTTCTTTACCCAGACACAGCATAATATGCGGGGCGGCTTTAAGACTTACTGGGAGCAACATGGCGGACTGGCCCAATTTGGTTATCCTATCACCGAGGAATTCCAGGAAACCAACCCGGTCGATGGCAAAGTTTATACGGTGCAATATTTCGAGCGTAACCGTTTCGAGTGGCACCCGGAGTTTAAAGGTACCCCCGCCGAGTTCCAACTCGGCTTGCTGGGCTTACAGGTAATCAAAGCACGCGGCTGGCTGAACTAGACTGCTAGATAAAGAGAACCTGCTCTGATCGGGCAGGTTTTTATTTTACCTAAATTTAACAATTACCTCTTGCCTCTTTAACACTTAATAACTATGATGATAGTATTGATACAACCGCGCCGGTAAGCGCGATAGAATTGACCCATATTGGCGGGATAGCTTTATGATTGGCCGAACCAAAACCAATGGTTTACACCTCAGCACAACCTTAATTCTGACTTATTTCTTCGTGGCCTTGATAGCCGTAGTAGCGGCGGCGGGTGTGGCTTTGCCCCTTTTGCAACACTACCAGGACGACCAGCGCACCGAAAGTCACCGCAGCACGGTTCTGGAATACACTCAGAGTTACGACCGGATGCGCAACTCGCTGCTCCAGCGCACAAATAGTAGCAATCCCAACCCTTTTCGTGATTATTTCTCCCAAAATATTACCAGCACTAACAGTGCCCACCTCTGGCCGGCCACTCCTCCGGTCGAGATAGTACGTCAGAAATTTAACGATCTGGCAACAAGTTATGGTCGGCGTATTGTGGTGTTTACTGAACGTGATCACGAAGTAAAGGTCGATACCGAACCCGATCCGAACCTTTCGTTGCAGGGTGAGACCTTCCCGGATATAAAGATACCGTTGAATACCTCTCAGACTAACCCGGCTCCCAAAACCTCCTCAAGTGGGACGCAGAATAACTCGGCACCCTTTGAAACAAAAATCACCAGCCCCAGTGGTCAAGAACTTAGCTTGATTTACCGCAGTTTTAACAACAGTGACCGCCCTAACCTGTTCGGCCTGACCGCCCAACAACAACCGGTGGCAATCATCATAGCCGAGGTAGTGCCCTTCCCTGAAGCGAGGCCGGTCTGGGGTGATCTTTCGTTGATACTGGTGGTGGCGGCCCTGGCAGCTCTGACAGTTTCGCTGATAGTCGGCTTTTTGCTGGCCCGCAACCTGAGCCGTCCGCTGGTTCACCTCACCGAGGCCACCCATGCCGTAGCGCGGGGCGATTACGATCAGCAGGTTTCGCCGGAGGGTGGCTATGAATTAAACCAGTTGGCCCAAAGCTTTAATCAGATGACGCGCAATGTGGCCGAGTCGCAGCGAATGCAACGCCAGCTTATCGCCAATGTTTCGCACGAACTAAAAACGCCTCTGACCAGTATCCAGGGCTTTTCCCAGGCGATGCTGGACGGGGTATTGCGCCGACCGGAAGATTTTGCCCGGCCAGCCGAAATAATCTCGAACGAAACCGCTCGAATGATCCGGCTAGTCAACGGTCTGCTGGATTTATCCAAGCTGGAAAGCGGGCAGGCCGCCCTGCAATTGCGCCAGATGAACCTGGCCGAGATGCTCAAAAACTGTGTAGAAAGCTTTGCACCCCGCGCCGAAGCCGGTCAGGTCAGTTTGCTGGCCGAATTTTCCCCGCCTTTGCTGCTAAATGGGGATTCCGACCGGTTGCGCCAGGTCTTTAACAACCTGATAGATAATGCCCTCAAATATACGCCACCGCGCGGTTATATACGGGTCAAAGCCCATCGTTCCGGCCCAAATATTGTAGTATCGGTTAGCGATTCCGGGGCAGGTATACCGGCAGTCGATCTGCCTCACATTTTTGAGCGGTTCTATCAGGCCGATAAATCCCGGCGGCGCGACCTGGCCCAGGAAGGCAGCGGCCTCGGTCTTGCCATCACAAAGGAAATCGTTACCGCCCACGCCGGGAAAATCGACGCAACCAGCCAGGAAGGACACGGAACCATTTTCACGATTACTCTGCCAGCCCTGGAACCCAGTCAAACCCTACCCTCTTTGGACACCACTTCCTCACAAGCCCAACTGCAAACGGCCCCGGTTATAAACGAACTGGTCCACAAAGCCTGAAACCAGCCCCGCACCCACTTAAGGCCAGAAGCCTCGGTTGGTTTAGCCGAATTTGACCGGTAACGTGCCAGCCCTGTATAATAATTTCATAGCTATATGCAACTTACGACCACTCTAAAACGTTTTTAGACCAGGCTAATCTATGTGTGAGGAAAGAACGAGTAAAGCAACGTGAAAACATCTGAGATTTCTCTGGAAAATAACTTCTTGAATTCAACCAGCTCAATCGAAGCAGTTAAAAAGCCCAGTATTTCGGTCTTTTTCCCAGCTTACAATGATAGCGGCACGATTGCCAGCCTGGTGCTGGCGGCCCTGACAACCTGCCGTAAACTTACCGATGATTACGAAGTGATCGTTATCAACGATGGCAGTCAGGATTATACCGCCGAGGTGTTGGACGAACTGGCCTCGGTATATCCCGACCACGTGCGGATAATCCATCACGTCAAGAACCGGGGCTATGGCGGGGCCTTGCGTAGCGGTTTCGCTGCCGCTACCAAAGATTTGGTTTTTTATACCGACGGCGATGCCCAGTATGACCCGCACGAGATGTCGTTGCTGCTAGAAAAGCTCGCGCCGGGGGTAGATATTGTCAACGGCTACAAAATCGAGCGGCACGACCCATTACACCGCATTATTATTGGCCGGGTTTATCACTGGACGGTCAAAATCGCGTTTGGTCTGGTGGTGCGCGATACCGATTGTGATTTCCGGCTGATCCGGCGCGATTGCTTTGATAATATCGAGCTAACCAGCAACTCCGGTACGATTTGTCTGGAACTGGTCAAGAAATTGCAGGATGCCGGGTATCATTTTGCGGAAGTGCCGGTTCACCATTATCACCGGGTACTGGGTAAATCCCAATTCTTCAATTTCCCTCGATTGTGGCGCACCGGGGTCAACCTGATTGCCCTGTGGTGGCGTTTGATGATTATGCGAGAACATCGCCGGGGCCTTAAAACCCAAAGTGGGGCGCGGCAGGTCAGCAAATAATGATTGCGGATGAGAAACTAACGATTGTCATACCGGCCTACCACGAAGAAGCCAACATCGGGGCAGTCGTGCGGCGCACCAGAGCCACCAAACCGGCCTGTGAAATTATCGTGGTGGACGATGGTTCGACCGACCGGACCACAGTAGAGGCCGAAGCCGCCGGAGCGCGGGTCGTCCGCCATCCTTACAACAAAGGCAATGGGGCGGCGGTCAAAACCGGTATCCGGGCCGCGCGGGGCGAGGTGATTTTGCTGCTCGACGCTGACGGTCAACACTCCCCGGAGGATATGAACCGTCTGCTCGAACACATCGGCCCCTACGACCTGGTGGTGGGAGCGCGCACCCGCGATAGCGAAAGTGCCCGTTATCGTGATTTTGGCAACTGGGTCTTTCGCTCGCTAGCCAGCTATCTGGTGGAAATGAAAGTTCCCGACCCAACCAGCGGGTTTCGCTGTTTCAAACGCGACAAAGTGATGGACTTTATTCACCTACTCCCTAACCAGTATTCCTACCCCACCACCACTACTATGAGTTTTATCAAAGCCGGTTACAACGTCAAGCACGTACCGATCAAGGCTCACAAACGACAGGGCGGCAAAAGTCATATTCGGCCCTGGCGCGACGGCATCAAGTTTATCACGATTATTCTGAAGATGGTTACTTTGTTCAATCCGATCAAGATTTTTATGCCGATGGCGGCTCTCTGGTTTTTGATCGGCGCGTTGTACGGCCTGACCAACTTTTTTCTTAACGGCAAAATCCCTAACGGCGCGGTCTTGATGATCAGTACTAGCGTGTTGATCTTTTTGAGTGGATTGATTTCGGAACAGATTGCCGCCCTGCGCTTTGAGCGTACTAATCTGCGTGATATTAACATCGAGCCGACCCGTACCGAGCCTGAAAAACCGGCCGCTCAGAATAGCGAGACTCCTATCGACCGCTTTAGCCTGAAATAATTTGACTTGATGAGCTTTTCTTCGTAACTGTTCAGACCTCGCCCCAGACAAACCAAAGTATGGATAAACGGATTAAGAGAGAAACTTTTGGGCTTTGCTCAAAAGTTTCTCTCTTTTATTGCAGCCCCCTTGAGGGCGTTGGGGAGACCGGCTGAAGAGCCAGAAAAAGGGCCGCCTATTCGAGCCATCATCCCCGCAAAATAAAATATACATGTTGACTCTAAAGAAGACTCAGGTTATAATTAGAACATAAATTCGTGGTCCAAAAGTGACCCGGCCTGGAAGAAAAAGGCCAGTCAGGTTGAGAAAACGGCTCTAAATTAACTTTTTAGAGATTTGTTATATGAAGGGCAAGTGCCCTCTAAACCCGGTAGCTACAGCCAGAAGTTGTAAAAACCGGCTCACTGAAATGAAAAGCCAGCCAGGGCGTGAGCAAAGTCGCCCCTCAGCTAAGGAGTAGGATGAAATGGCGATGTCAATCAATAACTCACAAAACAATCCTCGTTTACGGCGTAGCCCCAATACCAAACCGGTGGTTCCGGCGGCCAATCGGAGTGCCAACGCTCGAAAGTTAGAACCGGTGCCAGCCGAACTTGAATTTGAGGAATTAGATTTTGAGGCGACGGAAGCCCTGGCTCCGGTCATAAAACCTCGTTTGGCGGCCCAGGCCGAAGCCACCCGGCAGGCCCGTCTGACCCGGCTACAGGATTTGACTGAAAAACGCGATTTGTTAATTCACCGGCTCGATACCGGCGCGGCAGCTATCGAGGAAGCGCGGGCCCAGGGCAAGGATGTCACCAACTGGGAAGATTTCTGGATCGATTTGCTCCGAAACTACGAAAGAGTTTGTGATACTATCCGCAAAGCCTATAGCGAAGAATAACTTTTCACGAGGCGAGCGGTTCCTAATCAAATAAACAAAATGCGTTAAAGCCGGTTATCTGAATTTAGCTCAGATAACCGGCTTTAAGTTAAGAGATTTTCCACACAGTAAATTTAACTTGCAATCCTCACTAAAATATTGGTATACTAATTAGTAGGTCTTTGAGCAATTTGGATAGGTAAAGTCAACCCAAAGTTTATCTAGCAGACAATTCAGAAAAAATCCGCATCCTAAAGCCTTCATGCTCGTTTAATATCTTGATAAACGTCCCAAAACAATTTTACTCATCGTGAGCGAATAGATTAGTTTTTGAGGTAAGGCAAATATGGAAAATCCAAATGTAGAAAATACAATCCTCCTGGTCGATGACGAACAGGATGTTCTAATGATGGTTAGCTTTTATTTGCAAAAGGCTGGCTATAAGGTAATTTTAGCCGAGAGCGGTCGAGAAGCCCTGGAAAAGATCAAACACGAGATGCCAGATTTGGCGATCATCGACCGGATGTTGCCTGAAATGGATGGCATAGAACTTTGTAGTAGATTACGCGAAAAACACCCCAACCTGTTTCTAATAATGCTCACCGCCCTCGGCAGCGATACCGACCGGATCAAGGGTCTGGAAACCGGCGTGGACGATTATATAGTCAAGCCGTTTAATCCAAAAGAACTGGTACTGCGGGTACAGGCAATATTGCGCCGCCGCCCGACGCGCTTCGACGATGTAAAGACCGTGCCTGCTTCGGCCTGGCCGGTCAAAGCCGTTCCGACCGAGGTCGTGAATAGCCAGACCGCAGTAGCCGCGCAAAATGGCGCAGCCGCTTCAAACGGACTGGTTGCCACTACACCGGCTTCGCCTCTCCGCCCTTCCAACGGGAATGGGAACGGAAACGGCACCGGTCCACTGGAAGAGGGCAACTTTAATGCTCCCGCCCCGGCCAATAACGGGGTTCAGGGAACCATTAGTAAAAATATGGATAGCATTCTGAAGGCGGCCAGTCAGGCGGCTCAGTCCCGCGATTATGTACGGGCGCGGGAGCTTTATCTGTATGCTCTAAATTTGGATCGCAATTGTGAAAATGCCTTGCTCTGGCTGGCCTGGAATACCAACGACCCTTACGAGGGCTGCACCTATCTGGAACGTCTGGTCGAGAAACACCCTGAGAACACCAAACTTCAAGAATTTCTGGAGGCTGGCCGTAAACGCTGTCAGGACCTGGATAATCTTATTTCCGGCTCCAGCGTGTTGAGTTACTGGAACATTGCCGAGCAGGTTCATCAGGATCGGATGCGCAATAACATTGATCGCCGTATGCTGCCGATTACGCCGATTGGTCAGATTTTGATTAAACGCGGCATAATTTCGGCGGCCCAGTTGGAAACGGCGGTCAGCTTACACGAAATGTTCAGCCGGTTGGGTACGCCTAAAAAGCTGGGCGAGGTCTTGATGGAATATGGCTATCTTTCCAGGGACCAGTTGCAGCAAGTTCTAAATGAGCAAAAGAGCGATTTCGACAGCCAGTTTTATTGATAAAACAAAAGCAAACCACTTGATTTTAAGCTATAATAGGCCCTCAATGTAGAGTAGGCTGTACGAGGCGCGTATTCGTACAAGACAGAACCGGACGGGTTTTAGCAATTAAGAGGTTTGTTTTTTGAAAAAAGGCGTTACTTCCAAAAATGACCGGTTAGTTTATTCTCACAGAATAAGCGGCTGGTCAATTTTATTGCTCATTACTACCCTGGCCGCCTGTAGCGACAACGCTACTTCTGGGCCGGTCACGACGACCTCCAACCGAACGGTGGTCGCCACCGCCGTACCAACCATCACCACCAAACTACCACCGACTGCTACCGCCGTCCCGTTGCCTACTCCAACTTCCACACCACTGCCGCCGACTGCCGCCCCGGTGCCCAAACCAGCCGAACCGTTAGCCGTGATAATCATAATGGATTTTCACCCGGTGGCTACCGGTAGCCAGGATGAGGTCTTGCAGGCTTTTGGCGACTTACCGGCCCGGCTGGAGAAAATACCCGATCTCAAACTTGCGGTCAGTATAAACGGCTCCCTGCTGAGTCAGAGCGAACAACCCCGGCTAAATCAACCGGCGCAATATAGTGCTCTGCTGGTTAAAAACGCGGCCTTGCTGACGGCGGAAGATAAGCTTTTTATGCTAACTCACTTTTTCGAGGTGAGCGATAGTCAGTTGGTGCGCTTTCCAAGATTTGTCGATCTGAAGCGGAAACGCGGTGACAAAATCGATAGTGCCAGCCTGAGCCAAATATTACCTTATTTTCGTGAAGCGGATTGGCGCGATTTGCAGGTCATGTACGGCCTGGCCCAGCTACCGGTCGAGGCTTTGCAGGCCGAACCGGTGCGGTCAATCGTGCCAAAACTGGTAGATTTCAGCGAACAGGACAAAGCGGCCATTCTGGGCATCCAGACGCAACAAAACCGGGAAGGGCCGGTCAGATACCAGACGGTCCTTAAATCCGGCCAGGTAGAATTGCTAACCTCGCCCTATGGCTATCTCCCGGCTTCGCTGCTGGTCAATACCGAGGCCGCCCGTCCTTTGATCGACCCAAAAGCCAGTCTACCCCAGAAAACTTTTGCTTTCCCGGCAGACCTCCAGGGTCAACTTCAGATAAGCCAGGACAGCCTTAAAAACGGTTATGGTCTGAGTGCCAGTGGATTTATTCCCCCGTTTGGGGCGATACCGGCAGCCGGAGTAGCCGCTTTTCAAGCTGCCGGGGCAAACTGGCTGATCTCGGACGAAACGGTACTGGCCGGGTCGCTCGACCAACCGGCCTTCCAACGTGATAAAAACGACCTTCTGAAAGCCGCTAACCAGCTTTACCAGCCCTATGTGTTCAACCAGACCGGCAAACCGGTTTCGATTTTCTTTGAGGACCATGCGCTGGCCGACCGCCTTGCAAAAGGCTACACCGGGAAAATACCCGCCGAGGCCGCCCAGGATTTTGTAACCCGGCTTAAAGCCATCAAAACCGAACTCGCCGCCGAACAGGTAGCCGACTCTGCACCGCGCGTCGTGACGCTGGTGCTGGATGGCGCAACCGCTTTCAGTGGGCAGAGCGATAAAGGCGAGGCTTTACTGGCGGAACTGACCCGCCAACTAACCGCCGAGAAAAGTCTGAAATTGACCACGCCGAGCGATTATCTAAAACAACATCCGGCCACCAACCAACTAAACCACCTGGCAAACGGTGGCTGGGTCATTTCGTTTGACCCCTGGATCGGCTCGACCGGCAAAAATAAAGCCTGGAATTATCTGACCCAGGTCCGGCAACTGCTTGACCCTTATTTGCGGGGAAGCAAGCTAACCGATAAAAGTAAGCTGGCAAAAGCCACCGAATATTTATACCAGGCTGAGAGCGGGACGATCTTCCAGGCCTATGACGGTCCCGACCTGGGGGCTGCCAGTCAGGCCGATCTGCTTTTCCGGGCGGCTCTGGCGAACTCTCTTAAAGCGGTCGGCGAGGCAGTACCGGACTACCTGAATGCCGCGATTGCCCCGGTTATTGCGCTGTCACCGGCCCGCCTGCCGGTCGATCAGATTAGCCCTACTATTGACGGGCGCACCAGAGAAATTGACTGGCAGGATGCCGGGTTATACCTCGCCAGAGGGTCCGCCGATAACGGCAATAATACGTCGATAGCGGCCAGTCCACGCGCCGCCGGACCGATTACCGCTACTCCCACCGCGCCGGTAGCAGTGGTTAGCGACCCTTCCGGCAAACCCGGCTTGCTCGGCGCGACCTATTATGGTTGGGATAATAAAAATATTTATTTCCGGCTGGATACTACCAAAACCTGGCTGGCGATTGGGCCGCAGACGACCGTCAGTTTTTATTTGAGTTCGCCGCATCAGAAAGACGAAGGCCGACTGAATTTCTATGGCCGAAATAGCGAACCGGCCCGGTCTGCGCTTGGGTTTGGGGCCGGTTATGAGGTTCAGGTGCAGATCGATGCCCGAAAGCCGGGCGCGATAGCCAATCTGTCGGTTTCGCTGGGTAACGGAAGCTGGCAAATTCTTCAACAGCAAGTCGAACCGGTTGTCGCTACCGGTCAGATCTTACAACTAGCCGTACCCTGGAAGGTGTTGCCAGAGCTTGAACCGGGCGATAAGGTTTTTTTTACGGCAATCTTGAGCAAAGGAGGCAGCGATCTACAGCAGGTGCCGTACAACGGGGCCGGGTGGCTGGAAGCACCTTACAGCCTGAATATTTCGCAAATACTGGCCGTCAAAGATAAAGAGGGCGACGATCACGGTAGCGGCGAATATACCTATCCGGTCAACAACCGGTTGTATAAACCGGGCAGCTTTGACCTGACAAATTTTGCGGTGGCCGTAGATTCGGCCAGAAATTTGGTCTTTAGTCTGCGTATCGCCGGGACGCTGGATAATCCGTTTAATGCCCCGCAAGGTTTCTCGCTTCAGACCTTTGATATTTACGTCCATAATCCCGGCAGCAATCAACCGGACTCGACTGTACTCTTGCCCGGTCGTAACGCCCGACTGGCCGCCAATGAACCCTGGAATTATGCGATTGTGGCGGAAGGTTGGGAACCCCAGGTTTATATAGTCGGTAAGAACCGGCAGCCGGTAAAAATCGATATTGCGCTAAAATTCCAGATCAGCCCGGATAAACACACTTTGATAATAAAAATGCCGCTTGCCAGCCTGGATAGTAGCGATGCCGAAAACTGGTCATATTTACCGGTAGTGCTGGGTACCGATACGCAGCCCTCGCAGGGGGTTTTACGGGTCAAAGATGTCGAGATTGCCGCCACAGCAGATAAATTTGGCGGCGCACCGGCCAGCCCGTCCGACGGCAATCATACCCGAATTATCGATTTAATCGGTCCGGCGACCCAGGCCAGCCAGGAAACCTTGTTAAGTAATTATCGTTCGGAGGCCGAAACTAACCCGGCCAGAATCGATGCAACTTCTTTAGCGGTGTTATATATGTTGAGGCCGAGCCGTCGTTAGTAACCCGGCCTTGAACCCATTTTGCCTGCCGAGCTAAACGTTAGTCAGATAGCGGCGGCTAAATAATACACCGGCAATTGTCACGCCTACCAGACCAAAAAAGACGTGAATATAAGCGGCAAAACTATAGGCACCCCCGGTCAGTAAATTGGTTATCAAAGATAGCAGCAAGACCAGCGCGATCAGCAAAGCCAATGTCAGGCTGACCCGGCCAGTCAGGCTGAGAGAGCGGGCCTGGGTCGAAAGCTGGTTGGCGCGTTTGGTCCGAGCCAACGAAGCCTCATAAACTCCAATCAAAGCTACGGCTACCAGAGCGTGTACCCAGCGCAAAATATTATAGCCGGTCGAACTGTTCCCCACTCCCATTATAAGCATTACAATCCCTAGAACCGCTACTACCAGTGCCACGTAGCGCACAATTGCCATCGGCATGAGCTAAAGTCCTTTCATGTTAAAGAGTTGTTTGTGTCTTGCAAAATCGGTATTACCGGCTGCGCTGGCTATGTAGCATAGCCACCAGAACGAGTGTCATTATAGCTTATTTAAATAAGACTTTTACTATCGCTTTTACACCTTGTGATATGAGCGGCAATGCTATAATAGAGATAACAAATAAGTCTGTAGTTGCAGATTACAATTTTGTAACATACTTCAAGTATTTTGGAAACAATTTTCTGAGATAATCTGTCTAACTGGCAATGATATATTTTTTAGAAACTGATCTGATTTATCGAAAACAGGAGTAGTATTTTATGCAAAACATCGGCCAAAATGCGGCCCGACTTCCCCGCCAGACCAGCCTGGCAACCTCTCCTATAACCGAACAGGAAGGCATTCGTCGCCAGAGTAATTTTCGGTTAGCCGTTGGCTGGCTGGCAATGGTGATGTGGATTATCGCTTCGTGGTCACTGGATTGGGACGTTGACTGGCATTCTATCGTTGGACGCGATGGGTTCTGGACTCCGCCGCACCTGGTTTTCTATAGCACGATTGCCGCGACCGGAGTGATCTGTGCTGGCGTGACGGTGCTGGAAACCTTTTTGTATCACCGTCAGTATCCCGGCTACAATGACCGCACCACTACTCCGGTCTTACGGGTTTTTCACGGGCCGGTCGGGTTTATGCTGGCGGGCTTCGGGATGGTAGTTATGTTGATTTCGGCCCCACTCGACGATTACTGGCACCGCATTTATGGCATCGATGTAAAAGTCTGGGCACCGTTTCACGTAATGCTTTTAATGGGCATTATTCTGGCTAATTTGGGTCTGGTGTATCTATTTGCCTCGGAATTTACCCGTCGTCAGCAGTTGGAGGTCGCCAAAAATAAACCTGCCGCCACTACGTTTGCCGGTCGGATGATCAACGAAATAAAAGACCTGTTTCGTCCGGCCACTCTCGGCGTGACCGTGGCAATGGTGTTTCTGGCAACCCGCTACATTCTGGCCTTTGGACCGGATACTTTTGCACGGGGAACCCTGACGGTCGGCAATCTGCACCTGGCCTCCTATTCGCTGTTCCTGGCCCTGGTACCGGCCTTGCTGGTAGCCCTGGTGATGCTGACGGGCCGGGTTGGTACGGCCACCCTGGCCGGTTTATTGTTCCTGGCCTACCGGTTAATCACCGGTCCGTTAATTCAATGGGGCGTGGAATACCTGGTAGTGGACCAGGGCCGCAGTTTGCGGAGCGGCCAGAATAGCGAGACCGTGATCTGGGTTTACCCGCTATTTTTACCCCTGGCCGGGCTGGCAATCGACCTGATTTTCTGGCTTACCCGCACCTGGCGGCAAGCGCAGCCAACACTGGCGCGGCAATTAGGGGTAGCCACCGGGGCCTCTGTAACGGGCGCGGTGATCCTTTTTCTGCTGGATAAGCCCTGGGATTTGATTAACAATTTGATCCGGCAGTTTATCATGGCCAGCGGAAACGCGGCGGCAGCCACGCAGATCGAAAGTCGCCTCTTTAAGCCGGATTACTGGGCCACCTTGCCACTGGTAGCCGTTCTGGGCGGGCTGGCCGGTCTGATCGGCTGGGCCTGGGCGGTATCGATGCGCTACACCGAGCGATAGCAGGAAAGCAATAAAGATGAATTTTAGAAGATGGTTTAAAAATAGCCTGGCTCTGCTGGCGATGATAGCCTTTTGTTGCACCCTCACGCCGGTTAGCCTGACCCTGGCTCAATCCAGCCCAACACCCGGTCCAGCTCCGACCCCGGCCCCGGTTCCAGCCTGGGCTAAGGATTTGCCGGTTTACGCCGGGCTGGATAAATTGGAGTTCGATAACGGCTTGCTAACCGTGTTAGGAATAAAACCCGAACAGGTTTTTATTCAGCAAATCGGGCTGACGGCTGACTCGCTGGATACCATGACCGGCGATTATTCGACCAAACTGGCCGGGCAAGGTTGGACCCTTAAAAACAAACGGGGCTTCCCGACCGAAGCGATGGCCCAGCAGCTTACTTTTAGCAATCCAAAATTTCCCGATGCGCAGTTAATGGTACTGGCTGCCACAAAAAATGTCCTGTCGCTGGTGCCGCAGCTTAAAGCCTTTGACGCGAAAGTACCGGCAGGCAAAAACATTCTGGCGGTCATCGTGCCGCTGGTCAACCTTAACGAGCTAGCCAGCCCGACCAGTCCGGCCCCTGTCACCAAAACACCGGTCGGCGAGCAGTCTAAAATAGCGGCCCCGGCCTGGTTTGCCAGTCTGCCAAAGTACGATCTGAAGGATTTATCGGTAAACCAAAGCGTGCTAGGCGGCCTGGGGATTGATACCACCGGCATCTTTTACCGAGCCGGTCTGACAGCGGACCCGGTTAAAAAGGTGAGCGATTTTTACACCGGTCAATTAAAAGATATGGGTTGGCCCGCTCCGGCGAAATCGAATATTCTGACCGACGATCTGGGTCAGGTGCTGGATTTCCAGGATGGCAAACTGACGATTTTGATCGCCAGCAAAGCTGCCCTGGAGCTTACCCCTCAAACGAAAAGCCTTAGCAGCCAGATACCGGACGGCCAGACGGTCGTCGTCTTGCTAACTCAGGTTGACGCGGCTCCCCGGCCCGGTACAGCGTGTCAGCCCGGCGCGGAATGCCAGGTGGGTCCGTACAAGCTGAAGATTAGCCTGGACCGCACCAGCTTTAACACCACGAACAGTTTTGTAGCCACCGTCGAGCGGCTGGACCAATCTGGCGGCGAGTGGAAGTTGGCCGCCGAGGTGGTTCCCAGCAAAAGTACCAGTGCAACACCGGTCCAGTTTAACGGCGATTTCGAGCGAGGTACTGCTAACCCTCGTCAGATCAAAATGGACTTCCCCATTTCGGGCAACTGGTACATTTACCTGACCGTCAAAGACGCGGGCGGAGAGGCGGTCGCCTATATACCGGCGGTCGTGGACCCCCCGACGGTGATGGATGCCCGGTTGGCCTGGTTGATCGGACTTTCGCCCGGCTTAGGGGTGGTTGGTTTTGCCTTTGGGCAGTGGCGGATGATCCGTCGCCGCAAGCAAGACGAACGAGCAGCAGCGGAGACCCTTCCCACTCCGGCTGAACCCGAAACCGCCGAGCCGGTCAAGGTCTAAACAAGGAGAGCGATTGAGTTCATAAAATTGAAAATTCGGTAAACCGGTTTTCTAGCTGGTTTACCGAATTTTCCCGGCTTTGAGCCGGTTTTTTACTTTATCACCCCGGCGGGTAAATCGGTGAGCCATTGGCGGGTTTCTTCCAGCAAAGTTTCGGCGGCCCCGATGGCACTCTGGACCTGATTTGGGGCGGTTCCGCCATACGAATTGCGGGCTGCCAGCGAGGTAGCCGTAGTAATCTGGCGGGCGTCTTCCTCGAATAGCGGCGAGAACTGCTTGTATTCTTCCAGGCTCAAAGCTCCAAAAGTTTTGGTGTTATCGATACAGTAGCGCACCAGTCTGCCGACAACCTCGTGGGCCTGACGAAAGGGCAAACCTTTTTTAACCAGATAATCGGCCAGGTCGGTGGCGGTGGCAAAAGACCCTTCGGCGGCGCGGGCCATTACCCCACCCCGGATACGCATGGTAGCCAGCATCCCCTGAAAAACCGCCAGCGAAGCGAGCAGCGTATCCGAGGCATCGAAAAGACCTTCTTTGTCTTCCTGCATATCCTTGTTGTAGGCCAGCGGCAAACCTTTGAGCATCACCAGCGCAGCGGTCAGGTGGCCGACCATCCGCCCGGTTTTACCCCGCACCAACTCGGCTATATCGGGGTTTTTCTTCTGCGGCATGATGCTGCTACCGGTGGAGTAAGAATCATCCAACTCGATAAAGCCAAACTCGGCGGTACTCCACAAAATAATTTCTTCGGCAAAGCGCGAAAGATGGACCGCACACAACGCCGCCGCCGCCAGATATTCCACCACAAAATCGCGGTCGCTCACAGCATCCAGACTGTTGCGCGAAACCGCACTCATGCCAAGCTGTTCGGCCACAAAATCGCGGTCGAGCGGATAAGGGGTACCGGCCAGCGCACCGCTCCCCAGAGGAGAAACATCAGTCCGGGCGTAAGCGTCCACAAAACGACCGGCATCGCGCTGGAACATTTCAAAGTAAGCCAGCAGGTGATGGGAGAGCAAAACCGGTTGCGCCCTTTGCATATGGGTATAACCCGGCATAACTACGCCGTGCCACTGGGTAGCCAGCTTGAGCAAAGTTTCTTGCAAGCCCAGAATACGCTCGACCGATTGAGCCAGCACCCGCCGCACATACAACCGGAAATCCAGCGCGATCTGATCGTTTCGGCTGCGACCGGTGTGCAGCCGACCTGCCGCCTCGCCGATCTCCTCGCGCAACTGGGCTTCGATATTGAGGTGAATATCTTCCCGGTCGAGCCGGAATTCAAATTCGCCCCGGTCGATGCGCTCTCGAATCTTCTCCAACCCGGCCACGATCTGTTGAGCGTCTTCATTCGAGATCACGCCTTGCCGGGCCAGCATCCGGGCATGGGCAATTGAACCGGCAATATCCTCCCGGTACAACCGTTTATCAAAAGGAATCGAGGCCCCAAACTCCTCGGCAGTTTGATCCACCGGCTTCTCGAATCGGCCACCCCACAATTTCATAGATCTGGTATCCTCTCCCTAAAAAGCTAGTAACTACTCAGGCTCAGACCCCACCCCTGACCCCGCCCCAGGGCCACCAGTGGACGGATGAAAAGAAGAAGAAAGAGTATTTACAGAGGCACCCAAAGGGTACCCGCCTGTTATACCCCCCGCAGGGGTCGGGTACCCCTTGGGTGCCCCACTACCCCCGCTAAATTCCTTTTGCAAGCGGTAGGCTGAATAGTTACAAAAGATTATGAGTAAAGTCATTAGTAAAGCTTTATTAGATAAGTATAACAGATGGCGAGGTCTACAGGTAGCCGCTCATACGCTGGAGAGCCGAGCGAACCCGGTTGAGGCCGGGTAGCGGTCCGGTGGCCGAGACGGCAGACAGGGCGCGTTTGATAGCCTGGGGCGAACCTTCCAACTGGGGTAGAATATTGCTCAGGATCGCATCTTCCAGGGCTTCCGGTAGGGCGTAATAGCCAGTCGCCACCGCGCAAAAAAGCAAGCTTTCGATTAGGGGGGCCGTACCAATTTCTTTGCCGCCGCCCGCCAGGTTGAGTGGGTCGGGCCGGACCGCCGCTACAAAAGTGGTTAGCTGATCGGCGATAAGCGAAAGAGCCGGGTTGGTAAACTCCCCGCCGGGTGTCAGCGATACCGAGGCCAATCGGGCTTTTACCGCTCTGGGCAAAAATTTGCGTTCCTCGGCGGGTGGCGGCAAACCGATTTCCACTAGAGCAAAGCGGCGGCGCAAAGCCTGACCCATCTCGAAAAGGGTATTGCGGTCGTCGGCGTTAAGGGTACCGATAATCCGAAAAGCGTCGGGGATAAAGAGGTCAGCGGCCCGGCCCAGCCGCGCTCCCGGTAATAGCGGGCGGTCCCGGTATTCCAGCAGAGTGAACAGCTCGCCAAAAGCTCGTTCCTGGTTAGCCCGGTTAAACTCGTCGATGATCAAATAATAAGGTCTGCCAGTCTTGCGAAGGCTTTCTTCACAACACTGAGCCGCACGGGCGATCACGCCCGGCTCGAAATAATAAAACAAACTCTGATGACCGCCTTCCCCGGCCAGACCGGGCCGGATACCACCGATGGTGTCATATTGGCTCCACTCGGCAGTCGCAGTCGTCAGGGCGTAGCTAACCGCCTCGGCTTCGGAAGCCCAGCCGGGGTCGGGTGCGCCCAGTTGACCGGCCAGCAAACGGGCCAGCCGAGTTTTGCCGCTACCGGGCGGTCCATAAAGCAACAAATTGCGCCCGGCCTCCAGGTGAGTAACCAGTTCGGTGATCTTTTCTTCACTGATCACCAACCGCTCCCGCACGAAAGCCACCAGGGCCGCCAGTTGTTCGGTTGTTAGTGACGGCGGTTTGAGCCGCCCGATCCGGCGCACTTCCTGGTTAGCCGCCTCATTATTAACGGTCAGCGGGGCTGGACCGGCCTGGATTTCGGTTTCCGCCGGGGCAATCGCCTCATACTGATAGGTCGCCGGGGGATCGGCCACCGCACGGAGAGGCGGCACAGCCGTTTCGACGGCATAATCCAACTCAACTGGCGGCGGTTCCTGGGCCGGGACAGCTTCGGCATATTCGCCCGGTTCCGGTTCGTAGTATGGTGCGCTCAATCGTTGGGCAAAGGAATAAAGCAACCGCCATTCCGACACCAGTTCCTCGACCAGTTGCGTGCCCGACCGCGCCTCCGGCAAGGGGTACAACAACCAGAATTCGACCGCGAGAGCAGCCAGGTCTGGTGAAGGCAGTACCTCAAAATGCGAATTGTAAAAGTGGTATTGTGGTCGCTCGGCTAGCCAACCGGTCAACTCGGTCAGACTGTTTTCACCCTGAGAACTAGCCAGGGCCGCCGGGTTGAACCCCTCAAAGCTGACCCCGGCCAGCGAACCGGATAGCCCGGCCAGCCTTAATTCCAGCCGCAACGGGCTATCCGGTTCGGCCAGTACCAACCGGTCCGGCCCAGCAACCTCTACCAATAAATTTTCGGCTACCTGACGGCGCAGTAGTGGTTCCAGCAAGGCCTTGAGATCGACCAAACTCTTGCGCTGAGTGCGGCCTACCGAAGACCGCCGCCCGCTCAACAGGCGCGTGGCACTCAGGTTGCGGCGGGCCAGCCAGTGTAAAAAGCTTTCTAATTCCCAATGACCCGGCACTTCCAGGGCGGTGCCCAACCGGCTGAAGGCCAGGTAAAAAACCTGATACTGACCGGCGGCATCCTCGGCCTGGGCCATCAACCACCCGGTCTTAACCAGTTGTTCGCGGGAAACCCGTTCGTAAACCGGCCACTGCTGGGGCTGCTGGACAGCCCAGAAGTAGCTGGCAACATAAGGTATCAAACCGGGTTTGAGGCTTTCATTCTTTCTTTCATTCTTTTCGGATTGGGAATTGAGTTCGCCGACGAATTGCCAGAAAGCCACCAGGTTTTGCTGGGCCGCATCCAGATTGGCGGGAGCCGTCAGGAGACTTTGCAGGGCGACACTGGCCGCGTTAACCCGGTTCAGGCGGGTACTCTGTTTGACGAAGCTTTCCACAAAAAGCCGACCGGCACTATTAAACCGCCAGTAACGCCCACCCGACCGGCCTCTGGCGGCACTGACCGCCCGGCGACTCTGGCGGGCCAGTTGCAGTACGCTAGCGGCCAGGCTGACCCGGCCCAGCAAGAAGTTAGCCAGGTCCACTCTCAGTTCGGCGGTGGCCCGGCCTCGTTCGGCCATCTCATTGTAATAAAACTGGGGCTGTCCGGCCCGTTCCTGACGGTAGAGCCGTAGCAATTCCGGCCAATCTGCCGGGGATTGTGGATTTTTAGCCGTACTTTCTGGCAACTTCAACCAGTCCTATCGGGTTAGTGTACTGTTTTATCTACCAGAAGTATGATCATTTAATTGTAATATGTCAAGTTAGAATTCGAGAAATTACTGATTGCTCAGGTCAGTTGAGCCTATTGCATCATTAAGCTTAACTCACCGCGCGGCAGCCACCGCAACGTCAATTCCCACCGTTGCAAAGCGGAGGCTTTAGCGGATCGAAGCAGGGGTCGTGGGGGCCGAATACCCTCTGAGTACCCCTGTAAAACTCTCTTTTTTTCTTCTTTTCCCGTCCACTGGTGGCCCTGGGGTGGGGCCTGAGTAGTTTACAGCAAGATAATCTTTTCGCGGCCCTGACTAACCAGGTGCGTCGCGTTACGAGTATCGACGATCACCGGGGCGTGCTGAACGATCCAGGCATAATCGAAGTTGCTGTGATCGGTCACGATGATAGCACAATCCACACTTGCTAGGCTAGATTCGCTCAAATCTACCGACGTCATCTTAAGGTGGCCTTCCTCGAAGGACGGGACGTGCGGATCGTGGTAGGCGACCTGGGCACCATCTTTTTCCAGTAGTTCAATGATCTGCATGGCCGGTGATTCACGCATATCGGCCACATCTTTTTTGTAGGCCACTCCCAGCAGCAAAATTTTAGAACCCTGCAAACTCTTTCCCTGTTGATTGAGTGCCCGCAAGGCCAGTTCGCGCACGTAACGCGGCATTTGCAAGTTAATTTCACCGGCCAGCTCGATAAACCGGGTATTAAAACCGAACTCACGAGCTTTCCAGGTCAGATAAAACGGGTCGACCGGTATACAATGCCCCCCGACACCGGGACCTGGCGTAAACTTCATAAAACCGTAAGGCTTGGTGTTGGCGGCTTCCAGGACTTCCCAAACGTTCAGACCCATCCGGTCGCATAGCAGGGCCATTTCGTTGACCAGGGCTACATTCACTACCCGAAAGGTGTTCTCAAACAGTTTGCTCATCTCGGCCACGCGGGTTGAGGAAACCGGCACGACTTGTTCAACCACTATGCTATAGAGCGTCTGGGCGGCTTCCAGGCAGGCGGGGGTATAGCCGCCTACGATTTTAGGGGTATTTTCAAAACTCCAGCCTTTGGAATTGTTGCTGCCAGGGTCGATCCGTTCGGGCGAGAAGGCCAGATTAAAATCCTGACCGGCTTTAAGCCCCTTCGCTTCCAGAATTGGTTTTATAATTTCTTCGGTAGTGCCGGGATAGGTGGTGCTTTCGAGGATAATTAGCTGGCCCGGCTGTAAATAGCGGGCAATGTCGGTAGAGGCCGCCCGGATCGCCCCCAGATCAGGGTCGCGGGTCTGGTTAAGCGGGGTCGGAACCGCTATTATGATAACATCGAGGGCGGCTAGCGAGCTAAATTCAAAAGTGGCGTGGAAATGACCGGAAGCGGTCAGCGACAGT
The DNA here is from genome assembly GCA_038322625.1 of Chloroflexia bacterium. Classification (GTDB taxonomy): domain Bacteria; phylum Chloroflexota; class Chloroflexia; order Chloroheliales; family Chloroheliaceae; genus 54-19. Next base: position 134,291 of record JBBQGA010000005.1, on the reverse strand, counting down.
AGCTTTTCCTCCGCCACATCCCCGATATAGCTTTCGCCCCGATTAAGGGCGGCCACCCGTGATTTTTGAATATCAAAGCCCGTCACTCGAAACCCTTTGCGGGCAAAGGCAAGGGCGACCGGCAGACCAACGTAACCCATCCCCACCACACCGATTTTGGCGTGTTTAGTTTTAATTTTTTCAATCAGCATTGATTTCATCTTCTTCCTGTTAACGAGCGGTAATCAGGCAGTCCTGGCATAACCTCTCGATTATAACATGGAATTAAAGCGCGAGAATATCTCAGGCAGGCCTAAAGTTAAGTAGGTCCGATTGTCTACCCGGCAGGAAAACCGGTAGGTGGGATAATCAAATATTTTCAGACACGGGAAAATCAATTATCTTCTTGTCCGGGACCGCCGATTACCCTTAAAATTGGCTTATGGTATAATCGGGCAAATTCACTATAACGGCTCCGAAAACCTTTGGCTAGATAATCAGTACAGGAAGGGGATTTGAAGATGGGCGGCATAAACATAGTAGAGGTTGTACCGGGCAAGAACCTCAAAGATGGCAAAATTATCGGGGTAGACCTGGGCGGCACCAAGATCAGAGCTGTTTTGAGTGACGGAAGCGGGACATTGCTAGCCAGGGTGGAAAGCCGGACTGAAGCCGAAAAAGGCCTGGATTACGTCCTGAATAAAATCGAAACGGTGGTCGGCAGTGTCATCGAAAAAGCCGATTACTCTCAACTGGTTGGAATGGGAGTCGGCGCACCCGGTCCACTCAACCCCTTTACCGGCGTAGTATACTCGCCGCCCAATTTGCCCGGCTGGAATAATGTCCCCCTGCGCGACACTATGGAAAAACGGCTGGGTTTGCCGGTCTTTTTGGGTAACGATGCCAACCTGGCTGCTCTCGGTGAATACACTTTTGGGGCGGGTAAAGATTATCGCTACCTGGTCTACATCACGGTCAGTACCGGGGTAGGCGGCGGGGTAGTCGAGGATGGCCGGATTCTGATGGGGGTCAAGGGGGCTGCCGGGGAAGTCGGCCATATGTCCATCGACCTGAACGGCCCGGTTTGCAACTGCGGCAATATCGGCTGCCTGGAGATTTTCACCTGTGGTCCGGCGATCCGGCGGCGTACCCTGGAATTGCTGGAAACTGGTCGAGCCAGCCTCTTGCGCGAACAGGTCAAGGGCAATCTGAGCGAGATTACGACCGAAATGGTGGCCGAGGCGGCCTATGCCGGAGATGAAGTTGCCCTCGAAATTATTCACCAGACCGGGATTTACCTGGGAGTGGGTGTCACAAATATTTTACACCTGTTCAACCCGGAAATCGTGGTAATCGGCGGAGGAGTATCCCAGGTAGGCGAGCTTATTTTTGAGCCGTTGCGCGAAGTGGTGAACCAGCGCACGATGCCAGCTTTCCGCGAAGGAGTGCCGATTGTACCAACCAAACTGGGCGACGACATCGGCCTGTACGGAGCGGTAGCCCTGGTGTTGCAAAACTTCGAGGAAGCCCGCCACCACAAAGACGCGCTAAAAAGCAATCAGGCTCACGGGCACCGGTAGCGATCAGGCCGGTAATTGCGCCAGCAGTGCGGCCCGCCCGGCATCGGGTTCAGCAGTCAGTGAGTCCGCGAGGTATAACAACATCTCAAAAGTCGAACGAGCCTGACCGGTCTGGTCTGCCGGACGCGCCAGGTAACGCCGCAATTCGGTCTGGACCTCACCCTGACGGTCGAGGGCGTAAAGGGCAAAGATCGTAAAAAGTTCCCCGGTGGCCTCGTAGCCGCCAATTTGCGAAAGAGCGTCCGCCGCTTTCAGGGCAGTCTGGGGGTAGTGGCTGCGTACCGATTGGTAAAAGAGGGCTAACCAGGCCAGTGGTTGACCGGGGTCCAGTTCGACCGAACGGTTGAGGGCACTATAGGCACTTTCCGCCGCCCCTTTAAGGCGGTAGCGAGCGGCTAAATACAGGGCGGCCCTGGCGGTAGCCCGCTCCATTTCCGGCATCGAAACGTTGGTAGCCAGCACACTCTCAAAAAGCGGCACGACGCGTTCATACTGACCGGCTTCTTCCAGCAGTCTCGCCTGAAACCACTTGAGCAAGCCTTTTAATTCGGCCTCCGGGCTACCGCCACTGGCCGGGCGTTGTCCCAGGTTTTCGGCACGGTACCAGCGACCTCTGGCGGTCGTGCCCAGTTCTTCCAGACCTTGCAGGGCTTTGAATTTTTGGTCCAGCCTGGCCCGGCCCCCGGTGTAACCCGGTAGCATCAGCGTTCGCAAAAAGGGCAAAATCTCCTGACCTTCGACATAAAAAGTGCTGCTCATTTCCTCGGCAACTCCTAAAAAGAGGTGCGCCAGCCCTTCGTTGTAGGCCAGTGCCATCAGCCAGCGCGGCAATACAAAGAACCAGCCGACCGCCTCATCCAGCCAGAAACGATAATAAGCGACCTCGGCCACCCGGCTACCCCACTCGTTATCCCGGCTACGGGAGGAGAGGCTGCCTTTGCTGGCATCGGCTTTGATCAGGGTTGTTTCGCGTTCGGCCAGCCGGGCCACCGCTACCGTCCGGGCCGGTTCGATGATGCCTTCCTGAACCGGCCCGGCAAAGCGTCGCCGCTCGACCAGCAAATATTCGCGCAAGCGGATTTGAAGGGCCGGGTGCAGTTCGCCGCCGCTCACCAACCAGGGATAGCGTTGCACCAGCTTGGACCAGCCTGCCGGGTCGTAGGGTTGACCGGCCTCCAGAGTCAATTTTGCAAACTGCGTCAGAAAATCTGCCGAGGGCCGACGCAAAATGGCGCGAGTGTACAGGGCTTGCTTATCGGCCAGGCTCAGGCGATTGCTTTCTTCCACAAAATACAAAAAGAGACCGTCCAGGCCATCGTTGGGGGCGCGCGCGCGGGCCGCGTCCAGGTCGGTCGGGGTCATGTCGGCCAGCCACAGTCCGGCTACCAGCGACAGCATCAACGGCTCGCCACCGGTTAAACTATTCAGCCAGTTCAACTCGCTCTCGCTCAAGTCGCGGGCATGGTATTTTTTTAGATAAGTTTTGATCCCGGCAGTCGATAGCGGAGCGAGAGGTAATTCCGCCAGCCAACCGGTATGCCAGCCCGGCGGGATATGGGCAGTAAATAGCCAGAGCGTCCGGCCGCTTTGCTCGATGACCTGCCGCAACCAGCGGTCGCTGGCTCCTTCCACCAGCACATAATCCCGGATCGTGATCAAAAGGGCCTGTCCTGTAGTATGCGCCGCGAGCGACTGCCCCAGACTGGTCGCCAGACCTTCTTCGGGCCGCAAATACAATGCCCAGTCCGGCTGGCTCAGTTCGGCTTTTATTTCATCGACAAAGGTGCGTAACTGGCTCAAATTGGCGGCGGTCAGGGTAATGATGTGTTCGAGGCCGGTTTTTACAAAAGCTGCCGCCTGTTCGCTCATACCTTCGGGGGTCTGGGAAGTGTAGAGCCGCCGGATCAAAAAGTGTAAGGCCTGGGGCGGAATAGCCTGCACCGCCCGCAAACGTTCTTCGCCGGGCGCAGTGCCGGGCCGGGGTAAACCCAGCGACAATTGCGCTTTTTCGACCTGACCTTCCAATAGTTTGATCTGAGCTTGCCGGGCATCGTAATCGTTAAAAATACCGGCGGGTACCAGAGAGCGCAAAACCTCCGGCCCCACCCCACCGGTCGGCCAGCCCCAACCGTCGCCCCACTGCTCGACAGCGTTGGTTTGAGCTGCCAGTTCTCCGGCCAGCTTCAAAAGGCTGGTGCGACCACGTCCGACAGGGCCGGTCAGAAAGATCGCGCGGGGCCGCTCGGTTTGTCCGGCTACCGTCGCGGCGAGGGCCGCTTCCAGAAATATAGTTTCGCGCTCCCGTTCGACCAGCAAATTTTCAACCATAGTAATTCTTTTTCACCATACAGAGTGGATTTTTATTTAGTGCTATTTACGATTACGGTCCCGACCGGCACTGGCAAAACTCAAAATGCTCCCGATACTTGCCAGGCTCAGGATACTGCCAAAACTAAACAAGCTAAAAAGGCTGGCGATACTGCCGACGCTCCCGATACTCAGGATGCTCCCGGCACTCCCGATGCTCAGAATGCTCCCGGTGCTGCCAATGCTCAAAATGCTCCCGGCACTCCCCATGCTCAACAAACTACCCACGCTACCGAGGCTCAGGGTATTGCCGGGACCGCTATTATTTTCTGGCCGGGTAGTTTGGCCGGGATTTTTATTCTCGTCCATGCAGTAGAACCCTTTCACTTTTGTTGGCATTATTTGCAAAATGAGGCCGGTTTACCGTTCTTGAATATAGCCGAATTAGCCTGATTTGTAAACCTAAAGCGCAACATCTTGACGCGTGAGGCGGTTACAGGCGATAATAGACGTTGATAAAGTTTTAGGACTTTCGCTGCCAAGCTAAAGCGGGGTTAGTAGGGGCGCAGCCCATGCGGGGGGTAAACAGGGGTCTCCCCTGTAAATCCCTTTTACTTGCGCTTCTACCTCACCAAGTGAGGTAGAAGCGCAAGTCCTAGTTTATTAACAGGCAGTTAAAATGACAACTCGTTGCAGAATATTCCCGGAAGGTTGCCCGGCTTGAATCAAAAAATAAATCGGATGAGTCTGATATTTGGCCGGGAACTCAAAGAACTCCGGCGTAATCGTACTTTCTTTCAGACTATGGCTTTATTGCCGGTGATTCTGGTGCTGATGCCGGTCGGGATATTGCTGGCCTTTCAGGTGGACCTGACCGAGTTTGCCGCCCAACATACTGTAGCCGCCGCCGACTGTTCCCAATTGGCCGGTCTGAAAGCCTGTGATAAAGCCGGGATTATTGCCGGACTACTCACCATTACTTTTAGCTTTTTTCTACCAGTGCCGGTGGTATTACCCATGACGGTAGCTGCCTACAGCGTAGTAGGCGAGAAAGAACGAAAAAGCCTGGAGCCATTGCTGGCAGCCCCGATCAAGACCAGCGAACTGCTGCTTGGCAAGAGTCTGTCGGCGATTGTGCCGCCCACGATTATGTGCTGGTTTAGCTTCGGGGTGCTGCAACTGATTTTGCGCTGGCAATTGCCCAACCTGGTTTTCGACCGGATGGACGATTTTCTGTGGATTACTACTATTTTCGTCTGGACCCCCTTGATGGCATTGGTTACGACTATGTTTGGGGTGAGTATTTCGGCCAGGGCGCGCGATGTGCGAGCCGCCCAGCAAACCGGTAGCCTGATGGCGTTGCCGGTGGTCCTGATTGTCTTTGGCATCAGCCTGGGGTTTTTTGAAATGACCTGGTGGTTGTGGGGAGCCGGAAGCGGGGTTTTAATCATTTTATGCTGGGTTAGCTATCGGCTGGCTTTGAGAATGTTCGAGCGCGAGAGTATTTTAACCCGGTGGAAATAAAGAAATGAGACTTGGATGACACTTAGACTGGGCCTGAGCAATGATGTCGACCTGGCTCCCCTGTTCTTCCCCTGGGAAGCGGGCTGGGTATTGCCGCCCGCCGGTATTGTAACTGAAAACCGGCCTTTATTTGAACTTGAAAAGGGTTTGCTGGATGGGTCGCTGGATGTAGCTCCGGTCAGTCCGCTCACCTATGTAAGCCATCAGGCCCAGTTGCGAATTATCCCGACCCCGGTCCGGGCCTTTGATGTGGCCGCCGATAGCATTTTTCTGATCAGTCTTAAAAGGTTGGACCAACTGGAGCGGGTACGGGTCGCTATCTCGCCCAATAGCCAGACCGGAGAAGCCATCCTGAAAATAATTGCCCCGGCCTATTACGGGATCGTGCCGGAATGTTTTGGGACCACCAGCGAAGCCGCCGCCCTGGAAGCCTTGCAGGGACTGAGCGAAATTTGTGTCCTTACCGGCGAGTCGGCCATGCGGGCGGTAGGCTGGGCTAAGTCCAAAGGTTACTTCGTTGAAGACCTGACCAAAGCCTGGTGGATCATGACCGGCTTACCGTTGCCGATCTATCTTTTCGCGGTCAGAACCGGCTGGATCAGCCAGGAACCGGCAGCGACCAGCCTGATCCGCAGCCTGATGCTGACCTTTCGGCGAGCGATCCAGCATAGCCAGGAACAACGCCCGACCTTGCTTGAACACACCGCCCATCAAACCGGTCTCCCGGCGGAAGCATTGGACAATCACTTTAAAGCGCAACGCTACGAGCTAAACGAGGCGCATCTGCGGGGATTACTGGAATTCTACCGGCGGGCGAAAAGTGCCGGGCTAGCTCCAGGCCTGGATGATCTGAATTTCTTCCCAACCCTTTCGCCGCTGGTCGCTAGCCCGGCGACCCCACCCCGGCGCAGCCTCAACGAAATCGAAGCCCAGCGGGAAGCCAGTAATAGCCGGGCGCAGGCCCAGGCTGCCGAGGAAACCGGTCCGGCCCCTCGACCGACTCCCTCCAACTTTAAAAAACCTAAACCCATCTCGCGCCGGTCGGAAGCGCAAGCGCGCGGGCTGAGAGTGATCAAAGGCGGCAAAGATAAATCAAACCGGGGCGATAAATTTGAAAGTGACGAGGAGTAAAGCGGAACAAGCGGTTTTGCAAGAGGCCGCAAATTGGCTATGGTTGGTTGGCCGAAAAATGGCTGGGCGTATCATTAAGATTGGCAGTTAGCGGTTGATTCTGGTTTTCTTTGGTGGCTGGCACCGTTGGGATGCCACCGTCCGCCTCGTTTCCCAGGAAACGGTCTAGCAAGCTGTAAACGGTCTTTAGGTCGAAGGGTTTGGTCAAGATGGCATCGGCCTCGGTATCTTGTATGTCAACTAAAAAGGCCGTACCACTTACAATTATGATTGGGATATTTTCCAAATTGGGGTCAGCTCTTAAGAAAGTCGTTAATTCGAGGCCGCTCAAATCAGGCATACGTACATCGGTAAAGATCAGATCAGGTAGCTCTATTTGTGCCCGGTTAAGTCCTTCCCAACCGTTTCGAGCAATAATTGTTTGATGTCCCTTTTTGCTGATTATGCGTTTAAGCAGCAAAGTTATCCCGGCATCATCATCAACCACAAGTACTTTTGCCATGTGTTGTTTCCTTATTAACCACTTTCGTCTTTAATATGTCGATTATATCATACTTATCCTGAAATTTTTTATATTCTAGGATTATCGCTTCAACCTCACTTCGTGAAGCGCAAGCAAAAATAAAAAGAGGTTTAACAGGGGCACCCATAGAGTACCCGACCCCTACTAACCCCACCTCGAAACAGGTAAGCTGAACAGTTACAAAATGTAGGCAGAAATTTGCAAAACCGATTAAAGCGGCAACCGGCCAGGCTTCGTTTTATGATGCGTGAAGTCGGACAATCCAAACGCAGCCTGAATTGGCACCGGGCAGATTTTTAGCGATAGTCAGAAGGATCAGGTGTATTTTTCGGGTTTTAGAACCCCGATAAACGGCAGATTGCGGTAAACCTCGGCAAAGTCAAGGCCGTAGCCCACCACAAATTTATCGGCTATATCAAACCCAAGATAGTCCACTTTTATGTCGCTGGTGCGGCGGTCGGGTTTGTTGAGCAGGACACATATTTTTAGGCTAGCTGGATTACGCGCCCGCAGATATTCGGCCAGGTAGGAAAGGGTCTGACCACTGTCGACAATATCTTCCACGATCAAGACGTGTTTGCCTTCGATGCTGCTATCGAGGTCTTTCAAGATACGGACTACTCCACTGGAAACCGTGCTGGCCCCGTAACTCGAAATCGCCATAAAATCCAGGGTTAGCGGTAAAGGAATCGAGCGAGCCAGGTCGACCATAAACATAATGGCCCCTTTGAGTACGCCGATCAACATAATTTCCTGCCCGGCGTAATCCTGGGTAATTTGGCTGCCCAGGGCCGTAATTCGCGCCTGTAAAGTTGGCTCATCAATCAAAATCTCGTTCAAATCGTCGGCTAAAACTTTCACGTATCCCCCAGCTTCTTTTCGGTAGAACTTTCGCTTCGATCTTATTACTTCAAGCTCATATAAAGTCCTATCTGGTTTATTTAGAATAACTGTTCAGACCCCACCCCTGACCCCTTGCAGCTGTAGGTTTTTGGTAAACCAGCTAAAAAGGGTTAAAGAAAAGAAGTCCTTTCCCAAATAGGTTAATATTTGGGTCGCTTAATCGATTAAAAAAAAGGACTTCTTAAGATGGATTATAACACTTTAAGCCAGTGTAAAGAAAGTGAGCTGCGCCAATGGAGCCAGCAGTTAGCCGACCATTTGAGTATGTACCAAGTTTTATGACCGGTTCAAGTTTTTAAGACCCAAAAGATGTGGGTAATAATTGGAACCCCTCAAGGAGTTAGGGGCGGGTCTTAGCTATTATACTTTCAGCGGAATTTTCATAAGTCTGGTTGATTCTCTTTATCATGAGTTTTTAAGCCCATCAGCCCTGGGTTGCGGCGCGGTCATACTGGCTTTAGAGGGGTCAGTAGTGTATAATCCACAGGTTGAAGATCATTAATTTAGAGAAATTTCGAGAAAATAATCTGTGACAGAACTTAGCAGGATACGCAATTTTTGCATCATCGCCCACATCGATCACGGCAAATCGACCCTGGCCGACCGGTTGTTGGAAGTGACCGGCACGGTTTCCAAGCGCGATATGACAGCCCAGTTGCTCGACTCAATGGACCTTGAGCGCGAGAAGGGTATTACGATTAAGGCGCGGGCCGTCCGCATGAATTATACCGCCTCGGACGGCATTACCTACGAGCTAAATTTAATCGACACGCCCGGCCACGTGGATTTTACCTATGAGGTGAGCCGCAGTTTATCGGCCTGTGAAGGGGCGATCCTGGTGGTAGACGCTACCCAGGGTATAGAAGCTCAGACGCTGGCAAACCTGTATATGGCGGTCGAGCAAAACCTGACGATTATCCCGGTAATCAATAAAATCGATCTGCCCGCCGCCCAGCCCGAAGTGGTAGCCGCCGAGATTGAAAAAAGTATCGGCCTTTTCCGCGAAGAAATTATCTTGGCCTCGGCCAAGATTGGTAAAGGCGTACCGGAAATTTTGGAAGCGATTGTCCAGCGTATTCCGCCGCCCAAAGGCAACCCGGACGCTCCTCTGCGGGCCTTGATTTTCGATAGTCATTATGATGCTTACAAAGGCGTGATCGCTTATTGCCGGATCATTGATGGCAAGGTGCAATCGAACGATGTGGTTAAAATGATGGCGACCGGCAAGACCGCCGATATTCTGGAAGTGGGCGTATTTAAACCCCAACCGGTGCCGATCAACGAGCTTCTGACCGGAGAAACCGGTTATATTGCGACCGGCCTCAAGGTCGTGGCCGATTGCCAGGTCGGCGATACGATCACACTGGCTAAAGACCCGGCCACTGAAGCTCTGGCCGGGTACCGTCCCTCACAGCCGATGGTATTTGCCGGGCTTTACCCGATCAGTAGCGACGATTACCCGGACCTGCGAGAAGCTTTGGAAAAACTCAAGCTTAACGATGCCTCGCTGGTCTACCAACCCGAAACCTCGGCGGCCCTGGGTTTTGGGTTTCGCTGCGGCTTTTTGGGCCTCTTGCACATGGAAATTATTCAGGAACGCCTGGAACGCGAATATGACCTGGAACTTCTGGCGACCGCGCCGAGCGTCGAATATCATATTATGCTGAATAACGGCCAGATGATCACGGTCGATAACCCCAGTGATATGCCCAATCCCGGCGAGTTTAGCTCGATTGAAGAACCCTGGATGACCATCTCGGTTATCACGCCGACCCGTTATATCGGTCCGATTATGGAACTGGTAACTGGACGGCGGGGCAATTACACCAAAATGGATTATCTGGACGAAAACCGGGTTCTGCTGAATTATGATATGCCGCTAGGCGAACTGATCGTGGATTTTTATGACCAGTTGAAGTCGCGCACACAGGGCTATGCTTCGCTCGATTACGCCTTCAAAGCTTATATCGAAGCCGACCTGGTCAAGCTGGATATTCTGGTGGCCGGTACGCCGGTCGACGCCCTTTCGCTGATTACCCACCGCGAGAAAGCCTTTAACCAGGGCCGCCTGCTGACCACAAAATTGCGCAGCCTGATCCCTCGCCAATTGTTTGAGGTGCCGATCCAGGCGGCGGTCGGTTCTAAGGTAATTGCCCGCGAAACGATCAGTGCCATGCGTAAAAACGTGCTGGCAAAATGTTATGGCGGCGATATTTCCCGCAAACGCAAGCTGCTCGAAAAGCAAAAAGAAGGTAAAGCCCGCATGAAGATGGTCGGCAACGTCGAGATACCCCAGGAAGCCTTTATGGCGGTACTGAGCCTGGAGGACGATAGCCAGAGCGGACCGAGCAAAAAGTAGGGAGCGGGTGCCGATAGCGAATAAATTTTGCCCGGTTATATTTTGGTCTGAATACCCTCTTAAGTGAAACAGTGAGCGAAACCAGTTACAAAGTAATAGTAATCGGGGGCGGGCTGGCCGGTCTGAGTGCCGCGCTACATCTGGCCGAGCGAGGCATGACTCCGCTGGTGCTGGAAGCCGACCGCTATTTTGCCGGAGGGCGGTTGGGCGGCAAACCCGCTACGCAGCTGGCCGGTCAAGACTTCCCCGCCGAACACGGCATTCACGGCTTCTGGTCGCAGTACCGCAACCTCAAAGCCATGCTCAAACGCCACGCAATCAACCCTCAATTTGTAAAAGCCAACCGTCAGGAATGGATCAACGGTGAGGCCGGTCGCGTCCGGCGGGTCGAGATGGGCCGGGTAGTGCGCCGTACCTGGTGGCCTGCCCCGATCCATTACGGTACGCTCTGGTTCCGGCCATCTTTTTGGGGTATGGTCGGCTGGCGCGATTGGCTATCGATCCCGGCGGTGCTGGCGAGCCTGGTGGTGGCGACCGGCATCGACCCGCTGGCCGAAAACCGGCGGCTGGAAGGTAAAACCCTGGCCGATTTTTGCAAAGGTTGGCCGCCCGCCATCCGGGCCTTTGTCGCGTCGCTGGCCCGCAGTGGCCTGAGTGCCCACCCCGAAGATGTCCCACTTTCCGGTTTTATTGCCTTCCTGCGTTTTTATACCCTGCTCCGGCGCGATAGCCAACGCTTTGAATACCTGGCGGCGGACTCGGCCACTGCCCTGATCGAGCCAATGATCGAACGCATCCGGCAGCTTGGCGGCGAGGTCCGGCTGGGCGTGCGGGTAGAGCATCTGGAACGCCTGGACGAAAACGGCGGCTGGCAACTCATACTTGAACAAAATCAGGCTCAGACCGCCCTGAGCACCCGCCTGGTGATCCTGGCGGCGGACGCGCCTGGTACGCGCCGGATTTTGCTTAATAGTCCGGCCACCCGCGACCTGGCAAATACGCTGCACTGGCCCCAGGGTTTGAAAACTGCCATTATCCGATTGTGGTTCGCTACCGCCCCTAATCGCAAGGCCGAAGCCGGGATCATTAGCGGCGATTTCACGGTCGATAATTTCTTCTGGCTACACCGCTTTCAGACCGTCTTTCAGCAGTGGCACGCTCGAACCGGCGGCAGTGCCCTGGAAGCTCATATCTACGGCCCACCGGAACTGCTGGCCGAAACAGATGAGGAATTGTTGGCCCGTGCCCGGCGCGATTTCGACCGGATGTATCCGGCTCTGCGGGGCAAACTTATTCACCAGACTTTGCAGCGAAACCCGGCCACCCACACCCTCTTTGCGGTCGGTACGATGGCCGATCACCTGGGGGTCAATACGCCCTGGCCCGGTCTGTTCTGTTGCGGCGACTGGGTGAGACACACTAACCCGGCCCTCTTTCTGGAAAGAGCCTGTGTGACCGGTATCGAGGCCGCCAATAGTGCCCTGACCGCTCTGGAAGCCCCAACCTTCCCGCTAGTGCCCCACAAAAAACCGGAATGGCTGGCCCGGCTGGCGGGAGCCTATATTCGGATGATGCGAACCTCGTTGCGCGGTGCGAATTAAAAATGATAAACGACCACTCCCCGCTTAACCCGCCAACAAAAGAGCCGCTCGGTATCGAAACCCTCTTGTTGGACGCGCACTGTCAGCTTACGGGCTGGTCGGCCAGAGCGGCCCGGTTTGTAAGTGCGACCCTGAAGTTGGCCGAACCGGTGCAAACTTTATTGCCGGTGCTGGCCGGTTATGAGGCGAGCCTGGAGCAAGTCCGGCGCGGCCAGTTGCCGCAACTATATCTCTCACCGCCTGATTGCCCGAAAGGTGAGGCCGGTCTTAATTTCTCCCTGACGGTATTAACCTATCCGCCCACCGGCGGACTGGTCTGTTTGCTAACCGACCTGAATGAGCCGAACCGGCCAGAAGAAAACCTGAGACAGCAGCGCGAGGACCTGGATATTCTCCGAAAACAACTGGACCTTCAGACTGCCCGCCTGGAGGAATTAAGCCAGCTAAAAGCCAACTTTGTCTCGATGACCTCGCACGAGTTACGCAGCCCCTTGACCAGCCTGAAAGGCTTTCTGGACCTGGTGATCGAGGGTGTAGCCGGACCACTAAACGACGAACAACACCGCTTTCTCAAACTCGCCAGCAATAATACCCAACGCCTGACCAAACTGACCGGCGACTTGATGGATATTGAGCGGATCGAGAGCGGTAGTATAAGTTTAAATTTGCAGGATTTCGATTTCTACGGGCTGGCCCAGGTTATCGTCGGGAATTTCCAGGTGCCTCTACGGGAGCGCAATTTGACCCTGGTCTTCGATGCCCGGCTCAGGCACTACGATGTAAATGCCGATATTGACCGGGCCGAACAGATACTCACCAACCTGATAAGCAATGCGGTCAAATACAGCCAACCGCATGGCCGGATCGTGATCGGGTTTGAAGAAGCCCCATCTAATATGCTTTTAACCCGGATCGAGGATTGCGGGATCGGGATCAGCGAGGCCGACCAGAAAAAGCTTTTTCAGCGGTTCTTCCGGGGAGCGAATGCCAGTTCCGGCGGTTCTCGCGGAAACGGACTGGGGCTTTCGATTACCCGCGCCCTGGTCGAACGGCATGGCGGCGAGGTGGGGGTTAAAAGCACGCTGGGCGAAGGTAGCACCTTTAGTTTTACGCTACCATTTGCGGTTCCAACCGCGACCGAATAAACCGCTTGCGCCTGGTCCTTTAACTTTCCCGGCGATTATTCCTTCATTTACATTTATCACCCGACCCACTCATTCGGCAATTTTTAGATAATAAAAAACACCTCCAATGCGAGGTGTACCTGATCTGCTATTGAGGGGAAAGTTAGAGAGCCGACGAGCAGAATCGAACTGCTGACCTGCCGATTACGAATCGGCTGCTCTACCAGCTAAGCTACGTCGGCGTGGTGAGGTAAGCCGGGCCGGTTCTGCCGGTCTGGCGATAAGCGATACGCGGCAGATTATAGCACTTAGACCGGCCAGAGTCAAAAGTTTGGCCGCTTTTTTTTACCCTTTTCCCGGTAGCCGCTGTAGCCAAGATTACCCCTATTCCGCCCATGCTCGATTATAATTAGCGGGAAAGTAGCAGGCGGCTGGCAGGAAATGAAACCGAGGATAAAAATGAGATTAGGACTGGTTGAAAACGGCACTTACAAAACCACCAGTTATGATGATCTTACCGGCTATAAGCTGGAGGTCAACGGTTTCAGCTACGACTTTGGACGGGTGATCGAGGAAACCCGTGTGCGGGTGCGCGAGCTGTGGGGCTTTGATTGTCCGGCGGATATGTTGCGTACCCGGCTGCACTTTAGCGAGGAAAAATACTTTAACCGCATGGTTAAAAACGAACACTACGGCATTTTTAGTCGGCATACCGGGGCGCACGTCTGTTTGGGTCTGGTCTCGGAAGAAGAAACTTATAACCTGGTGATCCACGAAATCGGGCATGAGATTCATTACCGCCAGGGAACCTACGACGGGGCCGATGAGGTAGTCCAGGAGGCCGCCGCTATCATGGCCGAGGAAGAATATGCCATCCGCGAATTTGACTGGGACCCCCATTTTACCGCTCAACAATTGCTGTGGCAACTCAAAGATTTTGCCGCTTTTGGACAACAGCCTTTTGGGGCGCGCTGGGAACTGCTAACAAAAGTTCGCTCGGCCCAACAACTTTCCTACCTGATCAACCGCTACCTGGACGACGAAAACCACCGGCAGTTTCAAAACTGGCTGGATGATCGCTTTAGTTCCGCCGAAGCCACCCGCAACCTTTTAAATGCGGTAGCCGTCACCAGCCAGAAATACGCCAGCTACAACCGCCAACTTTTGCTCAACCGGCTATGCGATGTTACCGGGCCGGGTACGCTTAACCCCCAGCAAAATAGCGAGTTGCTCCGTGCCTTAACCGACCTGCGCAAACTGGATGCTCAATACCCCCAGGAAAGCCTGACCAACCTCATGCAAGTGGCCTTTGGCAATATCTAAATTCTTCGCCAGGGTGCTATAATAATATTATCGTAACTACCCACCAAACCTGTGTAGAGGAGCGAAGCAGGGGTCGTGGGGGCCGGGTACCCACTGGGTGCCCCTCTACAACTTTCTTTTCTTCTTCTTTTCCCCGTCCACTGGTGGCCCTGGGGAGGGATTAGGGGTGGGCCTGAGTAGTTACATATTATCATTGTATTTCAGCCAGCCGCGCCGTTATTTCTTACGCCATTTGCCGACCTATTTAACCGATATTATAAAGATTAGAAAATTCAGCCAGTAAGGAGCCTTGTATGTCCCTGACTAATTCTAAGGTCACGGTAGATTATTCCGAGTTAAAAAGCTTGGATTTGTGGGAACTCCTTCAACAGCGCAGCCTGGAATATGGCGCGCGGGAGGTGCTGGTTTCCGGTGATCGGCGATTTAACTATACTCAACTGACCCGTTTGAGTGAAGAATGTGCCGCCGGGCTTTACCGGCACGGCTTGCGCAAAGGCGACCGGCTGGCTCTGATATTGCCAAACTGGGCTGAGTTTGTCATCGCTTATTTCGCGGCGGCTCGCCTGGGAGCGGTCCTGGTGCCGTTGAACGTGCGCTACCGGAGCCAGGAACTTGAGTATATGTTGCGCAACAGCGAGGCTAAAATTGCGATAAGCTGTGCCGAGTTTGGTAGTTTTGATTTTGTCGGGTTGTTACACCAACTGCGGCCCAATCTGCCGGACCTCCAACACGTGGTGCTAGTCGGCCAACCCCAGGGCACGCCCGGATTTATTAGCTGGGAAAGCCTTGTGAAAGAAGCCGAGGTCGAAAGTCTGCCCCCGATTGAAATCGATCCAAAAGAGGACCTTTTCACTATTCTGTATACCAGCGGTACCACCGGTGTACCAAAAGGAGCCATGCTTACCCACGCTAACCTGGTTAATAACGGCCTTCTGACGGCAGAGGTATTGGAGACGACCGCCGAGGATCGCTTTCTGGTGGTGGTTCCCTTGTTTCACATCTTTGGGATTGGTCCAAGCATTATTTCAGGGGTGGGCAGCGGGGCGGCCCTGATTTTGATGGACATTTACAAACCGGAAGATGTGCTGCGACTGGTGCAATCTGAACGGATTACCATTCATCACGGCGTACCGACCATGTTTATTCTGGAGCTAAATCACCCTAACTTTGAAAATTACGACCTGTCGAGCTTGCGTACCGGCATTATCGCTGCCGCGCCCGCCCCAGCCGAAATCATCCGGCGAATTCGCAAAGATATGGGCTGTAATATTTCAGTCGCCTACGGTCTGAGCGAAACCTCACCCTGTCTGACCATGACCCGCTTTGATGATGACGACCGGGTACGCTCGGAAACGGTAGGCCGGGCTTTGCCGGGCGTAGAAATCAAGATTCTTAACGACGAGGGGGAAGAAGTGCCGACCCTCACGGTGGGCGAACTGGCCTGCCGCTCCTCCGGCGTTATGAAAGGCTATTTCAAGATGCCGGAAGCGACGGCGGCAGTCCTCGACCCGGCAGGCTGGTTTTTGACCGGCGACCTGGCTACCCTTGACGTGGCCGGGCAGGTGCGGATCGTGGGCCGCAAAAAGGAAATGATCGTCCGGGGCGGTTTCAAGATTTATCCGCGCGAAATCGAGGAGCTTTATTACCGGCATCCCAGAGTGCTGGAGGTAGCCGTTATCGGTATTCCCGACCCGGTGCTGGGCGAACGCAGTGTGGCCTGTATCAAGCTAAAGCCGGGCCAGTCAGCCGAACCGGCGGAATTGCTGGGTTTCCTGGACGGGAAATTAGCCGACTACAAGCGACCTGACGCGATCCGCTTTGTCGAAGAATTTCCGATGACCAGCAGCGGCAAAATTAAAAAGGTAGAACTTAAAGAGGCTTTCACCACCGGAAAATTAGGGACTTAACTTTTTGGCGACCTCGAAATTAGCGAGATCGCCCTCATCTTGTAGCCTTGTGTTATTTGTCGCTGGAAATCTCAACTCCGTGTTTTTGGGCGGCCTTTTTAATCCGCTCCTTGATCTGTGAAACCTCGGCCTTCTCATACTTTGCGGCGTTATCGACGTGATTGATGAAGTTCCAGGCCGCCCGGATATGCTCAGACGTATCTACCGGGTATTTTTTGTTTGTCGGGTCGGCAAATTCGACATCACCGTATTTGTGTTCGCCCTGTGTGGGTGAAACGTCGTCGCGCCGAGCGATTTTGGTTTTACTCATCTTTTTAACTCCTTTTCTAAATCAAATCTTTCAATCCAAATCTATTGTGTTAATCTACATTATCAATATATATACGGTAAGCATATTTCTTGCCAGACCGTTCAGGCGAATTCTGAACTGAACCCGGCACTACTTTTCTAATAAGCCATTAATTTATTTAAAACGTAATGTTTTCTGTAAGCTTAATTGTGTATAATGCAATGTAAGCATTGAGCGAAATAAATAATTTCAGCTTAAGATAAGTCAACGGTTATCCCGGTTAGTTAAGGCTACAGCAAATAAATTCTCAGCCAATCATTCAATAATTACAATTCTTTACCAGAGACAATCTGACACAAGCCTGAATATACTAAAGAACGCTCAATTTTATCAGCAAAAGGGAAAGAAAAGATTTCGGTTTTCCCGCCCCAACCTTTTTTGATTTATGTGATGCACATTTAGCGATTTGAAAATACAGAAGGAGAAACTATGTTTCGACGCATAATTCCAGTGTTTATGGTGACTTTGCTTTTGAGTGTGATGCTAGTAGCCTGTGGCGACGAAGCGGCCCCCGTCCCAACCTATACCGGCGCGACTTCCATTCCGGTAGCCGATTCTATCAAAACCCAGATGGGTTCTTCGCTTGCCAGTGTAAAAAACGCCACCGTGGATGCCTTCAAGACCTCCGACACGCCAGATAAGGTCAAGGCCGGGTTTGACAGTAGCTTTAAGGGTTCCAACTGGACCAACCAGGCTATTACCGGTATGAGTGCTGATACGACCAAGCAATTGGAAACCGTGGGGGCCTTTGTGGTCGGGTACAAAAAAGGTAACAAATCGGCGGCGGTAATTGGGTTCCCCGGCGGGCCGATTGCTCAGGCGATTGGGTTCCCCGATGTCGCCGATGGTACCGTATACATCGTGATCAGCGGCAACGAGTAAAGTTTAAGGCCGGTCGCCAGCTTTAAACCGGCTGCCAGGCAGAATTAAATAAAAACCGCTCTGATTTTCTTCGCAAAGTCAGAGCGGTTTTTTATGACCGAAAGAGCAAAGGGGTATGTTAAAATACACCGGTTGGCAAGTTTAACTTTATTGGGCGAAGGACTTTATTTTGAGAAAACAGGCGCGGCTGCCGCAAATGACGGTGGGTATTCTGGGGGGCGGACAACTGGCTCGTATGACGGTCGAAGCGGCTAACCGACTGGGGATAAAAATTGCGGTGCTGGAAAATCAGGAAGACAGCTCGGCTGGTCAGATTGCCGCTTTTGAAATCGTGGGACATTGGAGCGACCTGACCGCCCTGGAAAGCCTGATCGCGATCAGTGATGTGATTACCCTGGAAAATGAGTTCGTCGATTATCAGGTTCTGCAAAGGCTGGAGGCAACCGGTTTACCGGTCTACCCCTCGGCCCTGACCTTACGGCTGATCCAGGATAAAGCGGTCCAAAAACAGACGCTGGGTACCTACGGTCTGCCAGTACCGGCCTTCGCGACCGTCAATACTCCCGTCGAGATCGAAGCTTTTGGCGAAAAATACGGTTGGCCGGTGATACTCAAGGCCCGGCGCAACGGCTATGACGGCAAAGGCAACTGGAAACTTGATGACCCTGCCGACATCGAAGCCGGGCTAAAAGCCCTCGACAAGGGCCTCGGCAGTTTGATGGTGGAAGCCTTTGTGCCTTTTGTAAAAGAACTGGCTGTCATGGTGGTTCGGCGTCCTTCGGGCGAGATAGCGGCTTATCCGGTGGTCGAAACCGTCCAGCGCGACCATATCTGTCATACGGTCCAGGCTCCCGCCGGGGTATCGGCTGAAATCGCCGAGGTCGCTTTGACGATGGCTCACTCGGCGGTCGAAGCGGTCGAGGGAGTGGGAGTATTCGGGGTCGAACTATTTCTGACCGGCGAGGGTATAGTTTTGATCAACGAACTGGCTCCCCGCCCTCACAATAGCGGTCATTATACGATTGAAGCCTGTCCAAGCAGTCAGTTTGATAATTTGCTACGCGCGGTACTGGATTTGCCGCTGGGCGAGACCGGCCTGATTGCTCCAGCGGCGATGGTCAATCTGCTAGGCCAGCACCAGCGTTCCGGTGGCCCAGACGGACTGGAAAAGGCTCTGGCGGTCCGGGGAGCCAGCCTGCATCTATATGCCAAAGCCGAGTCGCGGCCCGGTCGCAAGATGGGACACGTTACAGCCCTCGCTCCCGGCGGTACCTCCGACGAAGCCCTGAAGATTGCCCGGCAAGCGGCTGATTTACTTGAGTATTAAACCTTACTTTTGACAATTTAGCCTACCTCTAACCCCTCCATCGGGGCGGGAACGTAAAACCAGCTAAAATAAAAAAGGGATTAGCCGAGTGGTGGCCCACCGATTGAACTGGTCGGCTGACTCACGGCGTTCTCCTGATTGGCCGGGTTAAGATTTTGCTGCCGCTCGGCTTCCTCCCGGCGCAGCATTTCGACTTCCTGCTGCAAAGAATTCTGGCGGCGGTTGAGCCAGAACAAATACCCGGCGATAAACAGCCAGACCACCGTAAAGGCCGCGATCACGTACACAAAGCCGGTTTCGACCTGATCGCCGGTCGGTTTGGTCTGGGCCACAAAATCGGCCAGGTACAGGTATAACGCGCTACTCAATGGCATAGTTTTATTCTTCCTCGTCCTCGTACAGGGCTACCCGCACCGCATCGACCCGGTCGCGCAGAGTTTCCAACCGGATACGCTGAATCAGTAAATAGACAAACAACTCGGCCACCGCTAGCATCGACACGATCAAAGTCACGTTCATAAAGCCTTCCAGGTTGGTAACTTTGCCGTTATTGGCAAAAATAATCGGGTGGAGACCAGCCGGGAAGAACCGGGTCGAGAAGTAAACCAGCGGCACATTTATAAACCCGATGATGCCGAATACCGCCGTCAAAGCGGCTTTGCGGTTGGGGTCATCGACCGCGCTGCGCAACATCCAACCGGCCAGGTAAATTACCAGCATAATCGTAACGGTGGTCAGGCGCGGGTCCCAGGTCCAGAAGGTACCCCAGGCGTAACGGGCCCAGATCGAACCGGTCACGATGCCAATCGCCGAGAAAAAGACGCCCAACTCCAGCCCGGCCACCATTACAATATCCCATTTGCGTTTGCGAGTCCGCCAGTAAGCCACACCGCCTACGAAATAGACCGTGAAAGCCAGAAAACACATGATGTTGGCCGGGAGATGAAAGTAAAAAATGCGCTGCGAATATTTTAATTCGTAGTCAGCCGGGGCGATCAAAATACACAGCAGCGCGGCTGGGAAGTTAATCAGCATTGCCCAGACCAAAATCTGCGCCCAATCAAGTTTGCCGCGCTCGCGGGCCGGACGGCTAACTTTCAGGTTTTTTGTTACGGTTGCCATTCTTAATACTCACTTTTCTAAAAAGACCTCCGGTGCTACCTCACCTGGTGAAATAGCAGCGGAGTAAAAATATTAACAGGGGAAACCCCTGTACGACCCCGCGCCGGGGTTCCACCCCGCCAACCCTGTTTCAGATGGTTTTTGTCTTACTCGAAAGTCCTAATTTTGATTAAACTAGGCCGAGTTATTCCTCCAGGACCAGTTCAAAGAGCAATATCGGTACGATAAAAAATATCAGGTCGAAAAAGATCATCAGGCCGAGGGCACTGACCAGTTCCTCAAAAGGCCGGTTTGCCACGATTGCGGCGGTGGACTGGGCAGCGGCAATTATTACCGGCAGCATTATCGGGAAAAACAACACCGGCAGCAAAACTTCTCGCGCCCTGGTATTGATCGCCATCGCCGCAAAGAGCGTACCGATTTCGGAAAATCCCAGCGTCCCCAGCAGAAGCACCGGCAGCAACTCAAATTTTAGCACTGAAAAGTTAAAGAGCAAGCTAAAAACCGGCGCGGTCAGTAGCTCGACCAGAAACATAAAGGTAAAGTTGCCCAGCATCTTACCCAGGAAGATCGCGCTGCGGTCCTGAGGAGCCAGCAGCAAACCTTCCAGCGACCCCCGGTCTTTTTCGGTAATAAACGAACGGTTGAGGCCTAGCACCCCGGCAAAAGTAAAGGCTACCCACAGTAAACCCGGAGCGACATCACCAGCCTCTTTGAGCTTGCCCGGCAGAGCAAAGACAAACACCATCACTACCAGCAAGCTGAAAATCGCCATCGCGCTGAAGATTTCTTTGGTACGTAGCTCGGTGCGCAAATCCTTGCTAAAAATAGTCCAGACCAGACCGGCGTAATTTTGCAGACCGGATTTAGCCACCGGCGTGGGGAGTGGACTAGTACTTTCCAGTTTTGATTTATCCAACTGCGTAACACTCACAGCAAGGCCTCAAACAAGTTTCTTATAGATCAAGCAGCTTCCACACCGGCTAAACCGGACGCGTTTTGAGCGCGTCATAATACCAGTTCTGTACCCGGTCGGCATCCAGGTCGGCGGCGACGGCTTCACGGGCGATCCGGCCTCCGGCCAGCACCACCAGCCGGGTACTCATCGCCAGGCCGCGCTCCAGGTTGTGAGTAGTCATCAGGACGCTGCGGGGCAAATTTCCCTGGGCCGGTTCGGCGATAATCTCGGCCAGCATCTGAGCGGCCTGGCGGTCGAGGCCGGTATCGGGTTCGTCGAGCAACAGGATCGGGGGCCGGTGTAGGACTGCCCGCGCCAGTGACAATCGCTGCTGCATCCCGCGCGAGAAATAGCGCACCCGCTGATCAGAGCGTTTTTCCAACCCGACCTTTGCCAGCAAATAGGTAATCCGCTGCTCCAATTCCGGTCCGCGCAGACCGTAGAGTTTGCCGTAGAAATCCAGGTTCTCGCGGGCGGTTAAATCCTCGTACAAAAAGGTCAGGTGGCTGATCACCCCGACCAGCGACCGGATGCTGGGCCGCGACTCCTGCAATTTGATCCCGGCGATCTCGATAGTTCCGGCACTGGGCCGGGCCAGCATTGCCAGAATTCGCATCAGGGTAGTCTTTCCGGCCCCGTTTGGACCCAGCAAAGTGACAAACTCACCCTGCCGCAGGCTAAAATTCAAACCCTTCAGGACCTGAAACTGACCAAAAGTTTTGACCACGCCCCGTGCCCGGATCATTTCCAGTTCGTCGGGCGGTTTTAACTCAATTGACATAAGCCTTACCTGTCAGGCTGGCTCGTTTTAGCACCCGTTCGATTGCCGCGTTAGAATTTCGCAACACCGCCGCGCGGTCAATCGTCAACAGACGGCGATCTTGCAGCACTACCTGGCCGTTAATCAGGACCGTTTCGACGTCGCGTTTGCTGGCACTATAGACCAGCCGCGAAACCGGGTCAACCGAGTTTGAAGGGTAAGCGTGGAACTGGTTGAGGTCGAGCAAGACCAGATCGGCCCGTTTGCCCACTTCGATGCTGCCGATTTCATTTTCCAGCCGCATCACCCGCGCCCCGCCCAGCGTCGCCAGATCGAAAACGGTGTGGGCGGGCATCACGGTCGGGCCGTGCTGGACTTTCTGGATCAGGGCAGCCAGGCGCATTTCCTGAAACATATCCAAATTATTGCTACAGGCCGCCCCGTCGGCACCCAATCCGACCGTTACCCCGTCGGCCAGGAAAGCCGGGACATCAGCGATGCCACTGGCGAGCTTGAGGTTTGAACTGGGGCAGTGGGTGACTTTAACCCCCCGTGCGGCTAATATCCGGCGTTCGGCCTCGTCCAGCCAGATGCTATGGGCCAGGATCAACCGCTCGTTAGCCAGCCCGATATGATCGAGATAAGCCACGTTTCGCATACCGCGTTCGGCCTCGACCAGCGCAATTTCGCCCCGGTTCTCGCTGGCGTGGGTATGGACCATCACATCGTAATGAGCCGACCAGTTGCGCACCTGGGTCAGCAGGTTTTCGGTAGAGCTTACCACGAAACGCGGACAAAAGGCGTAATTGATACGCCCGCCATCGTAGCCGTGCCAGCGTTCGAGCAGGGCCAGGCTTTGCGCCACCGAAGTACCGGTTTCTTCCAGCAGACCGGGCGGCAAGCCTTCCCCGTGATCCATCATAACTTTGCCGCTCATGGCCCGGATACCACTCTCGGCTAACGCCCGGAAGGCACTCTCGGTATGGTTGACAGTTTCCATATCGACGATAGCGGTCGTGCCGCTTTCGATCAACTCGCCCAGGCCCAGCAGAGCCGACCAGTAGTTTGACTCCTCATCGTGGGCGGCTTCGAGCGGCCAGATACGCTGGCGCAGCCAATCCATTAATTCCAGGTCGTCGGCCTGACCCCGGAAAAGAGTCTGGCACAGGTGCAAGTGAGTCTGGATCAAACCGGGCATCAGGGTCTTGCCGGTGGCCTCGATTACTTGATCGACCGAACCGCTGAGGCCAGGGTCGAGTTGGCCGACTGCCGCGATCCGGCTATCTTCGAGAAGCACATCGCCGGTGAGAATCTCGCGCCGGGCGTTCTGGGTAATAATTTGAGCGTTGCGGATTAAAATTTGCATTGTGCCGCCATCAGGTGTTGACCGCCGCGCCGCACCTGGCGCAAAAGCGGTCGTCCGGGGTAACTTCCTGGCCGCAATTAAGACACAGCACCGGCAACGGAGCCTGGCATTGGCGGCAGAAGCGGTCGCCGGGTTTGAAGGCCGTCCCACACTCACTGCACTTGAGCTTTTCTTTGATCGCGGATTTGAGGTGAGTTTTCTCAATATCGACCGTTTTGGCCGGGCGGGGTTTGGTAACGGGGGCATTTGCTACCGGGAGAGGCGAGGTCTGAACCGCCAGCGACCGTTGCAGAATACCGATCTGAGTGTTCAGGGTGTTCAGTTTGTGCGAGGATCGCTGCTTGAGTTCGGTGTAATCCTGCTCCTCGATGATTCCCAGTTCGCGGTCGAAATCCAGTTCTTCAAGGGCTTTTTGTTCGGCCTCGGCACTTTCGTGCAGACCTTCCAGCCGCACCTGTTGAGGCGTGTGCGGGAGCAGCAACCGCCGGGCACCGCGCTCGGTCAGCAGTAGCGGTCTTACGATCAAGGTTACGACCAGGGCCGCCAGCATACAACCGGCCAGCCAGCCCAGCAAATTGCCGGGGTCGAACTGGTTGGCGGCGGGCGGTTGAGCCTGAGTTATTACAGTCGCCAGAAATTGCATGGCTATACCCCAATCGGTTCCTGCTCAGGCCGGTTGACCTTGCTGGTAGCCGGGGCGCGTTGCGGAACCGGATCGGGCCAGATTGCGATAAACAAACCCAGTAGGGTGATAGCCAGACCAAACCAGCTCCAGGCCATCAAAGGATTGATCCATATCTGAAAACCGGAGCCACTGATCGTGGGCAGACCCTTATCATTGAGGACCGGGTTGCCGCTGGCATCCTGGTTTACCGAAATCGATTGCTGAGGCATACTGATATACAAATCCTCAAACGGGTCGACCCGGATGTAAACCACCGTGCTGGCTTGCTGGCTGGCGGTATAAAGCTCGGCGGCAGGCATCAACGGTTCCTGCGGCTGACCATCTTTTTCGACCGCCAGGTAGGATTGAAACCGCATCTTGAGCGGCGAGCCTATCGGGACGATCTTTTCCAGCTTGATTTTGTACTCGTGGAAACCCTTGATCACCATCGTATCGCCGATATTAAGCGGTACGAAAGAATTTTCGGTTATGCCTATCGGCTTGCCACCGCCGTTTACGGTTACGATATTAACCTTAAAAACGCTGGAAGCCAGAATCACAACCGTGATGATAACGATCCCCAGGTGCACCAGCAGACCGCCATAGCGGGGCCGGTTGCGCTTGACCAGCGTCGTAACTGCCGGTACGATCCGGCCTTCGGTGTGGCGACGGCGACTGCGAATCCCCTTGAAATAGTCCAGGCCGACCGTTCCGGCGGTAAAGATGGTAATCGAGAAACCCAAAATGCCGACAAACTGGTGGATGCCAAAGGCAAATAGCAAAGCGGCCCCGGCAAAGCCCAGCAGGGCCGGTATCCAGAAACTTCGAGTCAGGCTATCGAGGGTAGCTTTGCGCCAGGCGATCAGCGGTCCGACCCCCATCAGGAAGATAAGTGCCAGCAGGACCGGCACCACCGTCTGAACGAAATAACCGGCTTTGACCTCGGTCTTAACCCCGGTGGTGATCTGGCTGACCAGGGGTGAAATCGTGCCCCAGAGCATAAAGATTACTGCCAGGAAAAACAGAATGTTGTTGAGCAAGAAGCTGGATTCGCGGGATAGCAAGCCTTCCAGTTTGGTTTCGCTTTTTAATTCTGGCAAGCGCATAAAGACCAGCCCAAAGCCCACGATCAAAATCAGGCCGATCCAGATCATAAAATAAGGGCCGAGGGTACTTTCGCCAAAAGCATGGACCGAACTCAGCACACCGCTACGGGTCAGGAAGGTGCCAAAAAGCGAAAGGGCGTAGGCGATGATCGCCAGCGATAGATTCCAGACTTTGAACATTCCGCGCCGCTGCTGGATCATGGCACTGTGCAGCAGGGCGGTATTGATAAACCAGGGCATAATCGCCGCGTTCTCGACCGGGTCCCAGGCCCAGTAGCCGCCCCAACCCAGCGTGACATAGGCCCACTGGCCGCCCAGGAAATTGCCGACGGTCAGAAAAATCCAGCTAGTCAAAATCCAACGGCGGGCGATCCGCACCCAGCTATTGTCCAGTCGACCGCTCATCAGGGCGGCAAAGCCAAAGCCAAAGGCGGCAATCGTACTGACGTAACCGGTGTACAAGATAGGCGGGTGGATCATCATGCCGGGGTTCTGGAGGAGCGGATTCAAACCTTTGCCATCGGTCGGGTTGGTAGCCATTGGCTGAAAAACATTGACGACCAGGGTACACATCGCCAGAAAGAAAGCCGTGCCGCTGGTCATGGCGACAATTACCCAGGGAGCCAGTTCAGCCGGTTGCAGCTTGCGGGTCTGGACCAGCAAAATAGCGGTACAAATCGACAAAATCAGCGACCAGAGCAGTAAAGAACCTTCCTGCCCGCCCCACATCGCGCCGATCTTGTACCACCACTCCATCTGGCGTGAGGTAACTTCCACCACGTAACGCAACGAAAAGTCGCTGGTCAGCAGGGCGTATTGCAAACACAGTACACCCAGCCACACCAACCCCACTACCGACCAGGCCGCCCGACGGCCACTGCGGATAAGCTGGGGGTAGCGTTGCCAGGTGCCGACACTC
Source organism: Chloroflexia bacterium (assembly GCA_038322625.1). Taxonomy (GTDB): domain Bacteria; phylum Chloroflexota; class Chloroflexia; order Chloroheliales; family Chloroheliaceae; genus 54-19. The sequence continues at coordinate 108,577 of JBBQGA010000005.1, read as the reverse complement.
AGGGTGACGGTGGCATAGATCGCGGCTACAAAACCGACTAATAAAGAAACAAAGCCTATCTGGTTCATTTTCTCAACTTTCGCCCCTGGCGATTTCAGACATAAAACAAGGTGATTGCAGTCAAGCCGTTACTTGCACAGCCACGCTTACAATCACCCTTCCTAGCCTAAAAGTTAAATTTCTTATTTGGTGGAAGTATCTGCTTCAGAACTATATTTTGAAGGGCATTTTGCCAGCATTTCAGTGGCGGTAAAAACCCCATTATTATAAGTCCCGGTCACTACGACTTCAGCATCATCCTTGAAAGTATCCGGTATTAACCTGGAATAACTGACCTGCATAATCTGGCTGGGGTCGGCTTTATCGCGGGCGGTGAAGGAAACCCGGTCGCTGTTGCGCAAAATGCTGCCCGGTATCACCTTACCGGCAACCCGGACTTCTTTACCGGCATAGTTGGCTACGACCTGTTTGCCGTTAAACTCGCCTATCGAAACATAATACACCGAGCTACCCTGCATTGCGACAAAAGCCAGGGCGACCGCCGCTACGACAATTACCGCCCCTGCCGCATAAAAGCGACGGTTTGCCCCGGCAGTCTTGCGACGGTGTTGCTCGAAGCCGGTTGCATTCGCTGCTCGATTTACCTTTAGAGAAGCCCGTTCCATTTTGCAATACCAGATTTTCTAGTTAATTTCGCCCTGTAAACTCTTTCACGAACAAGCATTTTAGCTGTCATAAAGTTATCACAGCCGTACCTCAAAGTCAACAAAAAGCCGGGTGCCTAATCAAACCCTAATCCGTGAAATGTAGCAACCCAAAGTGTCTTGCCTACCTATAAGAATAAATTTCTTCTTAGGTTTACAACATATTTTCTCGAAAATAATCTTTGGGTATAAATGTGAGTTAAAATTTTAGTAAGGGATAATACTGGTTTAATTTAACTCTGAAATTTGTAGTCAGAGTTTGAAGTTTTTTACCTTCTATGACACTTCTTGCTTCAAAACTTTTGTACATCATATCTAAAGCTGTTCCTTCTGGAAATAGTTCTTGAACAATTTTATTTTCCCATAATGCTGTTGTAGAAATCAATTTAGACCATACTCGGTCATTGAGCGATTTTAATTCTTCAAGTGTTTGATTTGGCTTGGCCTGAAAATCGGCATCATAATTGAGAGATATGGTATTATCTAATTTTAGACGCCACTGATCAAGAGTCGTTTGTAGAAAGTCCCAACTCTTTTTAGAATTATGCAGATAATTAAATAAATCCCCATTATAAAATAAATAAACTTCTATGTTCAAATTTTTTTTTATATCTGAAATTTCTCCTAAATAATATTTCCTATTTTTATGGAATGATGGATCTATAAAGTACATTATACCAACCAAAGAGGTTCCGTGAAGGGATGTTAGATGAGTTAATTTTTTACGGAAATTTTCTATTTGTCCTCTCTTTTTGGAAGAGTCGTGATCATCACGCACTTTTTGTTCTATTAAGAAACTTTTTGATCCATCTTTCGAGGTAAAATATTGATCGCCAGTTAATTTTTCATTTTCTACCAAATCAAACTTCTTATTAAGTAGAACAAAACCGTTTTCCTCTAATATCTTTTCAATTACTTCCTCTAAGGCATCACCAAAACGAATTTCTCTGGACTGTAACAAATTTTGCAGTAGCTTCAAATATGGATTTGTGGATCGAAAACGACCTACAAATCTGTCGGGATAATTGGTAATTGTCTCAAGTAGATATGCTTTTTCTCTATCAAAAATATGCTTATCTAAAATTTTGAATATTTCATTTTGGTCCATTTCCTTTTAGTATCTTCCTCACTTTTTCTCTTAGTAAATCGATAACCATTAAATTACCCTGTTCAGCACAATAATACCAATGTTCCCACCCATTACAAGCTGGTAGATTACCTACTTGTGCACCCAGTTTATGAATAGAAGCACGATCCCCATTTTCTAACCTTAATGATCCGTCAGCCAAAACAACAGCTTTTTTATCAAAAATCTTGTTAAAATATAACTCTTGACCTGGTAATATTAGTCCATACTCCAAAAGAGAGGCAAAAGCTACGCGTGGTGCTGATCTCTTCGTTTCAATTTTTCCATAAATTTCATCGTCTATAAACAAAGGTTTTGCAATATTCTCAATTCTTGCTTGTGCACCTTCTATATATTTTTCATCCCGTTCAATACCAATAAAATATCGTCCAAGTTTTTTTGCTACTGCGCCTGTAGTACCTGTACCAAAAAAAGGATCAAGTATAATGTCACCAGGATTAGAGCTAGCAAGAATTATTCGATATAAAAGTGCTTCTGGTTTTTGAGTTGTGTGAAGTTTTTCTCCATTTATAGTCAATCGTTCTTTACCCGTACAAAGTGAAAGTTCCCAATCACTGCGCATTTGCTTCTCCTCATTAAACATTTTCATAGAATGATAATTAAAAGTGTATCGTTTTTGTTCTTTAGATTTTTTGCACCAAAGAAGTGTTTCATGTGCGTTTGTGAAGCGAACCCCGCTAAAATTTGGCATTGGATTTGTCTTAACCCAAATTACGTCGTTTAGAAACCAATACCCTAAATCTTGTAATATACTTCCAACCCGATATATGTTGTGATAAGAGCCTATAACCCATATTGTTCCATTATCCTTCAAAACACGTTGGCATGCTTTCAACCACTCACGGGTAAATGCATCATAAACAGCAAAATTCTCAAACTGATCCCATTCGTCGTTAACAGCATCAACTAGTGTTAAATTGGGTCTTAATAAGGTTTTTTGAAGCTGTAAATTATATGGAGGATCAGCGAATATTAAATCTACACTTTTCTCAGGTAAATTTCGCATTATTTCAAGACAATCCCCCTGATATATATAATCTAATTTAAGATTTTCAATAAACTTCGTACTGGAAGAGCTTTTAGCTCCCGTAAGAAGTGAGCCTTCATTACTATTCATATTAGGTAGAAGCAAATTTATTTGAGAATTTTTGGGTTTCATAATCATTTTTCCCTCATTTATCATTGGCGAACATAGTTTAGCATCTGCGGTTGCATAAAGCAATTACACATCTTGAAATTTATTCATAAAGTAAAAAATACCCTCACAACTAGAGTTCTAGCTCAAATCACAATTAGATGGGTAGTCTAAAAGTCCTGCAAGGGGGTCGCCAACAAAGCGATTTTATGTCATAATAAACAGGGTAAAAGGCTTAATATTTAATAATTTTTAATTACACTTACCAGACTACTTTATCTATGACTATTGTTCAAAAACCGGAACGTACTCCCAGATCAATCAATACCCCGGTGGCAATCGACCAAAAGCTGAGTAATGTGGCCTTCGACCGTCGGCGCAGCTTGCTTCGCACTTTGCTTTTGATAATTGGGATAGGCAATCTGGTTCTGCTCGCAATATCCCAGCTAAATTCGCTTGCCCGTCCAAACCTATATGTGCTTACCCCCGAAATTTCCGGTCTGGTACTGGTATCGGTTTGCTACCTGCTCAATCAACGGGGCAGCACGGCCCTGGCCGCTTTTAGCCTGTTTCTCACGATCAATATTTTGATGGGGGTTTACCTCAGCCGACTTCCCGACAATACCATTCTTTCCGATTTGCGCGGCACCTCGATGATTTTGATCTTGCCGATTGTGGCGGCAGGAGTGATCATCCGGCCAATCTATAGTTTCGTATTTGCGCTGATCAGTGTGATTATGCTGGTCTGGCTCGGGCTGGCCCGCGTAAATCCCGACTCTCTTTTACTAAAAACGCCCGCCGATACCTTGTCGCAACTTTCGGTTCCTATTTCACTGATGTTTGTGATGGCCGGGCTAGCCTGGTTATTTGAAAGCAATATCGGCTTTTTGCTCCAGGAACTTACCACCCAGAATCGCAATTTGAACCGAGTCAATCAGGAACTGGCCCACCAGCGCGAGATCGAGCAGCAGCTAAACCACCGAGTGAACGAACACACCAGCCAGCTATCCAGTTCCTTTATCGAACAAAACCGCCAGACCGGCGACCAGATGGAAGCTATTCTGAAAGTCAGTAGCTCGGTTGAAGAACTGAACCGGGCCAACGAAGCAATTTCGAGAGCCGCTACCGAGGTCGACCAGACGGCCCAAAAAACTCTGGAGGTGGTCCAGGATGGCAGCGTAACCGTGCGGATCGGGCTAGACTCGCTACTGATCTTGAACCAACAAAGCCAACTGGTGGCGGAATCGCTCAAAAATTTGTATCTCCAGTCTCGCCAGATCGACCAGATCATCGAATTGATCAACGAAATCACCGATGAAACCAACCTACTGGCCCTCAATGCTACCATCGAGGCTGCCGGGGCGGGTGAATACGGGCGACGCTTTGCCAGTGTGGCCCAGGAAGTGCGGCGGTTGGCCTCGCGCAGCCGAGAAGCTACCGAGCAAGTTCAACAGGTGGTTAAAGAGGTGCGCGAAGCGGTCGAAGCCTCCTCCAGCCTGGCTCAAAAAGGTCGTTTGGAAACCAGTGGCGTTTTGAATGGCACTCGCGCTACCGAACAAGCCCTGGCCGGGATCGTGGAGATGGTGCAAAGTACAGCCACCCTGGCCCGCCAGATTTCGGTTTCGATCCAGCAACAACGCAGTACTACCCTGGAAGTGGTCGATACCATGCGCCAGATTTCGGGTATATCGCAAGGGGTGGCCGATAATAGCCAGAGCCTGATGAGCGGTCTTAACAATTTGAATGAAGCCGTGACCAATCTCAGAACCCTGGTGGTCAAGGATTAGCGGGCGATAACGACCGCCCTGAAAAAATTGCGTTTTGCTCTTGACAAGGCTCAGGTTTAGCTTATAATTCATTTTATGACGCAATGCGTTATAAATATTAAAACGCTTATCAGACTGAGCAAAAGGAGGAAGCCAATGGCTGACGAGACGATAAAAGTAAAAATTGAAGACGAAGGCGTAAAAGTAAAGGTAAACGACCCCAGCTACCGAGCCTTTGAAGAACCGGTGGAAGAATTTACCGGGGCCGATTTCGACCGGACTGCCCGCTCGGTCGGCGGTGGGGTTTCAAATCTGGTGGGACAGGTAGGCCGCTTGTATCTGAATGTGCTGACGCTGCCGCTCAATTTACTGCCTAGCCGCTCCCGCTACCACGCCAAAAACTCGATTCGAGAAGGGTTCCTGTCCTTCAAAGTGCTGGTTGACGATGTGACCGGCGCAATCGACGACGGCCTGAACCGCTCGCTGCGCCGCGACCGCTTGCGCATGGACGATATGGACGACCTTATGAACGATGACGTAATTCGCCCGGCTCGCCGCAGTGTCGACGATACGATGGGCGGCGGCGCAATCTAAGCCGCGTTCCCTCGAACTTTTAAGGCCCCCGGTGAGAGAAATCTTCAGACTGGGGCCTTTTTTTATTTCAGTTTCCCGACCTGTGACGGAGCTAAAATAATTATTATTCTTTACAAAAACTGTTTACGAAAAGCCGGATAAAGATATATAATAGAGCAAATTGAGAAGAGCTTACTATCACTTACTAAAGCTAAACTTAATACCAAAGACATAAATTACCCAATAAGGAGAAGCAAATTCCATGAGCAGTGTTGCAAAAGTGGGTACCCCTTTTAATAAATTGGCCGACAATGAGGCGGTAATCGTCAGCGCGGTACGAACGCCAGTGGGCCGGGCCTTCAAAGGCTCCTTTAAGGATTTGCGCCCCGACGACCTGGCCGGACTGGCAATTAAAGCCGCCGTCGAGCGGGTTCCCGGCCTGGACAAATCCCAGATCGAGGATGTGATTCTAGGTTGCGCCAACCCCGAAGGGGAGCAGGGTAGCAACGTGGCGCGGGTGGCGGCTTTGCTGGCCGGTTTGCCCGACACTGTACCGGGCGTGACGGTCAACCGCTTCTGTTCGAGCGGCCTGAATGCGATCACTTTTGCGGCCCAGCAGATTATTCTGGAAACCGGCGATATTTTTGTGGCCGGTGGCACCGAGTGTACCAGCCGCGTCCCGGCCAAAGGTACCCCGGCCTTCGTACCCAACCCGCGCTTTGTCAACCGGGAGCAATCCGGTTTGCCGGATGTTTATATCTCGATGGGCATGACTGCCGAGAACGTAGCCCGGCGGTTCGGGGTGAGCCGCGAGACCCAGGATGAATTTGCCTATGCCAGCCAGATGAAAGCGGTTCGTGCCCAGAAAGAAGGTCTGTTCGATAGTGAAATCGTGCCGGTCGAATTGCCCGATGGCAATGTCGTGCGTAAAGATGACGGACCCCGCGCCGGTACCACTCTGGAAGGGTTGGCCGCCTTGCAACCGGTCTTTGTCGAGGGTGGCAGCGTGACTGCCGGTAACAGTTGCCCGCTCAATGATGGAGCCGCCGCAACCGTCATTATGAGCCTGGGCAAAGCTCGTGAACTGGGGATCAAACCGCTCGCCCGGATCGTTAGCTGGTCGGTGAGTGGGCTGGCCCCGGAGATTATGGGAGTTGGCCCAATCGAGGCCGTTCGCAAATTGCTCAAACGAACCGGCCTGAAGATCGAAGATATTGATATTTTTGAGTTAAACGAAGCCTTTGCCAGCCAGGCTTACGAGGTCTGCAATCAGTTAGGGGTTGACCAGCTAAAACAGCTCAACCCCAAAGGTGGGGCGATTGCCCTCGGACACCCCTTCGGCTGCACCGGGGCCAGAATCATGGCGACTTTGATCGCCGGGTTACAGCAATTCGACCGACAAATCGCTATCGAAACAATGTGTGTCGGCGGTGGGCAGGGTTATGCCACGTTGGTGGAACGGCTGAATTAGCCCGAACTTTGAGGCAGGGTACAAAGGCACAAACCCAACCAAAGCGGGGGTTGTGGGGTTGGGTACCCGCTGGGTGCCCGGCGCGGGGTCAAAGGGGTCTCCCCTGTTAAATTCTTTCTTCTTTCGCTTCAAACTCTGCTGGAGAGTATGAAGCGAAAGTCCTGATTTTATGAGAGGGGCTTCGGTCCCTCTATTACCACAATCACCTTAGTTGCATTACGCGCTCAGGCGCAGTTAAACCAGGGGGGTAGACCCGTTTTGCTAATATTTTCGCTATGGGACAGGCTGGGACGGGGTTGGCGCGTTCTGTCAGTCGGAATAACTGCCAGCCTCTTGACCCTGCTAGAACTGGTGGCCGGTCATCTAGCCGCCCACGCTCAAACCGGCACCACGACCGATGCCGCCAAAGAGAAAGCGATCCAGTTAATCGAGGATAATTACCAGGGTATTATCGCCCGCATCGAAAGTCGTTATGCCGACCTACAGGGGCAACGTTTAGTCTGGCTGGCTTTATTACTGCTAATTGTAATGCCGTTAGTTGGCTTTTTAGGATTTTTACTTTTCCCTTATTTCTCAACCAAAACCGTAAAGTCGCGGGTGCGGCCCGATCAAATGGGGCAGGTTCGCAAGCTGTATTTTACTCAGGCCCTGGTAGCGGCGACCGTCCTGCTTGCGCTAGGTTTCAACCTGTGTTTGATCCAGTTATGGCTGGGGGCACTTGGCACAATCACCAACCCCCAGATCGTGCTTCAGGAACAGGCGATCACCTATATTCACGACAATAGCCGGGAGCTGGTCGAGGCTTATGCCGATATTTTTGTGGGAGTGGCCCAAAACCTGGGTAACGACCCGGACGAAGCGATTCTGACCACCATCATCAATAATGCGGCGGCAATACGGTCGGACAATTTATTAAACTTCAGCATTGGGCTGGTAAATTTCGTCTGGCCGCTGGTCGGTAACACCTATATAATCATTCTCGGTCTGGTGTTGCTGTTTTTCTTGCGTCGAACCTGGCCCGACTTGCGCAGAATGCTAAATTTTCCGGTCGAGTTTGTAACCGGTCAGGTGCAAACCGGGCGACCTCCGGCTTATCCGGGTCCAGGTTATCCGCAGCCCCAAACCTTTGGACCCCTGCCGCCAGCCTATCCTCCGCCACCGTATTATAACCCGGCTCAACCACCGGCGGCTTATTATCCGCCTCAGAATGTGGGTCAGATACCACCGCCCGGCTACCCGCCTCAGAATTATAACCAACCGCCGGGTTACTACCCACCTCAACCGGCCTACAATATGCCGCCAGCCGGCTATGCACCGTCGGGCTATTATCAAAATCAGCCGCAACCGGCCCTGGTATCGCCCACTAAACAGATGTGGAAGTTTGGTCGCCGGTTGATCTGGAATGAAGCGCAGGTAATGCTAGCCTTTGCGGTCTTGATCTTTTTACTGGCAATCATTATGGCGATCTTCTTATTATTGTTTTTCGGCCAGATCGCCGGGTTGTTAGTCCAGGTTACGAGCATCGAAATGGTTTATTTTATCACCCAGGATGGGGCTTCATTTTTGATCGTACTGGCAACCTTTTTGATGCTGGTATTTCTGGTCGAGTGTATTGGCTTATTCCTGGCGGCTTTTGCGCTGCTTGTCGGCAAAGTGCTTGACAGTTTACGCAACTGGTTTGCGGGTAAAACTAATTGGAAAAAAAGTGGGGGCTATCTGGGCAAACATCTTCTGCGGTTCCTATGGGTGGTCTTGCTGGCGACAGTCTTGGGGATCGGCCTGACCATCGGAGCGGCCAAGCTGGCAGGCTATTTCATTGGCGGCGATAACCCGAACTGGTTTTTGGGCTTGATCAGCACTCCACTGGTACTGCTGATCGGTTTGAACCTGGGGATGTGGTTATTTCGCGGGTTTCGTTGTCTGCGCCGGATGGCTTCCGACACGATGGCCCTGGATGCCGTTATCGCTGCCGGAAGTATGCTGGGTGGCCCCCGCTAAAAGAGCCGACCGGGCTAGCGTTTGGGCCGGGGCTGCAAAATCATTTCCAACGCCGCTACTACTATCACCACCGCCCCACCGATCAAAGTGGTAACGAGATCGCGCTGGCCGGGCGAAGAAACGGGTTTTGGCACTTTGGGGCGAGGCTTACCGTTTTCGTCGACCGGTTGGGGCGTGATCCCGGTAGTGTTTTTGAGGCGTTCGGCCAGGGCTTCCGGTACCAATTCGCCTTCGATTTCCACCGCCGGAGTTTCTACTATCGCCTGGCTGGCTTTTGCGTGGGCCAGGCCACTTTCAAAATTGTGCAAGGCCGAGGCCAGTTCCGCCCCGAACAGGATTACCGCCGCCGTCAGATACAAAAAGAACAGAAAAACAAATAACCCGCCTATCGCACCATAGGTCTTGATCGAGTTGTCCGCCGCCTGAAAAATACTCAGATACAACCCAAACAAAAACTTGAGCAGTTCAAACAGCAGAGATGTTAACGCTCCGGCAAATAGAACCGGTTTCCAGCGTACCCCTTTGCGGGCCGGACTAAGTTTGTAAAGGAAAGCAAAGACCAATGCCACCAGTACAATCGGTAATAGGTAAGAAATCACCGGCAGCATAAAGTTAAAATTGTAGGGTGAAATACCAAAAAAGCTAAATTTGGCATTAAGAATCAGACTTGAAATAAAACTGATCGCAACCGACAGAATCAGTAAGCCGCCCAGCACGATTAGCATTATCAATTGCAGGGCAATCTGATAGACAATATTACGCTGGTCTTTTTCGACATCAAAGGCCACGTTGACCGCAAACTTTAGCTGGCCGAAAACCCCGCTCCCGGTCCACAGTAAAACAATAATTGATATGAAACTGACTGCCCCGGCACTTTTGATAAAATCCTCAATAATTTTATTGAGATCGAGAATCTTGGTGTTATTGAGTTGCGATGGGATCGCTGCCGATATTTCGGCGACAAAAGTGGTCCGGTTGGAGGGGTCCTGCAAGAACAAACTACCTACCGCAATAAACCCTAAAATCAGCGGTATAACGCTTTGCAGGGCCGAATAGGCCACCGCGCCGGCCAGCACCAGACAGTTATCGTTGAAAAACTCGACCACTGTCACTTTTACTACTCGAAAGGTGGTTTGCCAGAAAGTTTCTGGGGCCGGAGCCTTTTCTTTTTCAACACGGGCTGCCGAGGCGGGGGGGTTGTCTGTGGACATAGTTTTACCTTCTCAGCTTTTATTTTTTGAAACAATTAACTATTTGATACCGCTTGTAAATCAAAAACAAGGCCAGCAATAAACAAAATGAGGCAAAACTAAATTAAAAAAACTGGAGCTAGACTCCAGTTTTTTAATTCTAACAAAAAGTGAGAAGGGCGAGAGCAGTATTTACTTGCGGATACCCAGCTTACCAATGATAATACGATAGCGTTCGACATCTTTCTGGCTCAAATAGGCCAGCATACGACGACGGCGACCGACCAACTTGAGCAAGCCACGCCGCGAGTGGTTATCGTGCTTGTGTAATTTAAGATGCTCCTGCAATTGAGCGATCCGCTCGGTTAAAAGCGCGATTTGCACTTCAGGCGAACCTGTATCGCCTGGGTGCGTTTCGTGTTTGGTCATTATTTCGGTCTTTTCAACCTTTAGCAACGACATTTACAACCCCCCTTTCGATTCTGGGATTATCGAAATTTGTTGAAACAGGACAGGTCGCTGCTCGATTACGTTCGAGTCGCTCTTTGCCGCAAGCAACCTGCCACCCTTCTTTTCTTTCATTTTAATATAAAGTAGCCTTCACAAGCATTGAGGCACAGTTCGGGCCAATATACTTAATGCGCTAGTTGAGGGGATTATAACACATTGGCCGCCTAGTTGCAATTTTTTACTGAGGTCAGGAAGTACCCCGCCGGTTAAGGCTGGAACCGGCTTCAAAAAAAGGGCGGTCTTATTTTAAGAAAAAGACCGCCCATTTGAGGCGAAGGAAATTGTCGGGGAGGGCCTTAACCGGCGAAAGTATTGGGGTAAATTTCCCAGGAGGTAGTTCGTCCGTAAAAATTATAACCCACAAAGATTTCATTGGTGGTTCCCAGGAAAAGCATCAAACCACCATAGAAACCCTGGGCCGCGCCGTTACTGGACCGCTCTTGCTCGGTGGCCCAACCTAACCTCTCCCGGACTTTGAGGCCAGTCTGGTTACGCCAGGCGTTCCCCAGGTCGCGCTGCGGTTCGTAGAGGCCGGGAGGAGGGGTCAGATTGCCGTTGGCCGGTTGACTACTGTCGTAGGTATCGGCCAGGTTAGCCCAATTGCCGTCATCGAACAGCACGATGATCGTCCGGGGGTAGCCGACCAGATAATACGCTGATGTCGAAGAGACGATAAGATACATTTTGCCGTGTTGAAAATTCTGGGTGACGACCTGGGTAGCTTGTTCGGGGTTGAAGGAAGGGCAACCTATCCGCTCTCGTACCGAGGGATTTTCGCTCCAGACTTTACCAAAACCACGAATCGGCAAAGCGTAGCAATTCAGCGGTGGTTGATTGTAACGCCAGTTGTAATAATGCTGGCCGACGTTGCCCATCTCGACTTTGTAAGCGTCCGGGTTGGAAGGAGTGTAGCTAAAACAACGCCGCTCGAAACATTGGACCATAACATCTTTTGGGTTCCCACCAACCGTCGCGCTGGTCCAATAAGCCTCGGTGAGAGGGTAGCCGGTCGAAAAAATCCAGTCCACTACCGGACCGGTTACGCTCTGGCCGTTTTCCAGCACACTGCCCTGACTGTTCATAAAGTCCCAGAATACGTTTGGCACGTTGTGGCCGAAGGTGCTGTCATAATAAGCGATGGTAGCTTTGTAGCGACCGTAAGTCAGGTCATCGTGAGGCGTTGCATCGTGGTCCAGGTAAGCCGTAACAGTTTCACCCATCCGGTTGGGGGAGCTATTCTGGCCCAGAACCAGACTGGTAACGCTTGCCATCGACGCATAGGTGGGTGCTTTCGGGTTCTGGCTACCATCGCCAACCACCGGAATTTCTGCCGGGGTATAAGCGACGGTACGGATGTCGCCAAAAGCCCGCTTGCCGCTGATCAACTCTTTGACCAGCAAACCATTGGTAACAAAATATTTGTTGTTGCGGTCGCCGTTGGGATTGTTGATCTCCATGCGGCTCTTGTCGTAATAAGCCACCAGGCGTTGACCGGCAGGTATACCCGCCGCGCCCGGCGCACCGTCATACTCTTCGGTGGTGAGCGCGAAATTGGTCGGTCCCCACATCCACGAGCGACTCAAGGTGTTATCCGCCACATACTGGTCGGTACGCTTCCATGTGCGTTCCATATTTGGGTCGAGTTGTTGGGTTGAGGCCGAGGCCACCGGCAGAACCATTAACAAACTTAAAAGCGGTAAGAGAGCCAGCCAGACGGGCATCCCCAGCCTTCCGGTGCGCCCGGCAATTTTCCGGGCAACCTTAATAAATATTGTCATCACAATAATCTCCGTTCAACTTAGCATTTTCAATAGTGAAAAGCGGTCAACTATAAAAAGTTATAGACATAGGACTTTCGCTTCAACCTCACGTTGTGAGCTTGAAGCAAAAATAAAAAGGATTTTACAGGGGAGACCCCTGTGAGACCCCCCCGCAGGGGTTGCACCCCCACGACCCCCGCTTCAGTTTGATTTAAGACAGCAAGCGAAAGTCCTAAGACAGAAAGTTATAGACCGAAAGTTATAGACCGTACACAAAACCGAGGTAAAGTGGGTTATAGTCCGTTACCCACTGATTAGCTGCAACCGTAATAGTTTACCGATTGTACAGTTATAAACGCGGCAGACCCAAAGAAGTTCTACTTTTTTCTACGAATTTTCTTAGAATAGTAATTTGCATATTAATTTTTGCAGAATAATTCGGTGGGATTATTACACCAACTACGAGCCGGGGATATGTATTCCTGATTCTATCTGTTCAAACCTACCCCTAACCCCGCCACAGGCACTCCAGAGGGTGGGGAAAACAAAAAGAGGGTACAGGGGCACCCAGTGGGTACCCGCCCCTCACGATCCCGCTTTAGGTAGGTTTAAGTAATCAAGCGGAAGTCCAATTTTTATTAGATCGGGAACGGTTCGACCATTGGCTCATCGTCGCGGATTGCCATATTGGTGATGGTCTGGCCCTGGTAGCAAATCGCGCCCCGCGAAAGGCTGATTATCCAGCCATCGCTCAAAGCTTCTATTTCACCTTCCGGCAGGGGTCGCCCGAACATATCGGTCAGGGTGGCGATAATATCACCTTTTTGGACAATATCACCCGGCTTTACGTGGTAGCGTAAAACGCCGCTGCTTTTCGCCCTCGGCTGATTTTCGCGCTTGGTATTAAACGACACCTGGGGCACCGGAACACTGGTGATCGGCTGGACCTCACCCGGTATCATCCCGGCCCATTTGAGCGAGTTCAGAATGCCGGTGCTGCCCGCCGCCAGGGCTTTCGGATCGATGCCGCCGCTCAGACCCAACTCCACCGTGAAAGAGGGAATCCGGGCCTCGTTCAGAGCCGCCCCACTGGCCGAGCGATGCAATTTCGACTCGACATACGAGGTAGCCGTACTTTCGTTGACCACCGGCAAACCAAAGGCTTTGCACAGTTCGTCGGTCCGCCGGTAAAGAGCTTCGCTGGCTTCGCGTTCAGCCTCGGTATGATACAAAACCCGGTCCCGGATGGTAAAGGAGGTAGCCTGTAAACCATAGCAATGCAGGTCGATCAGAAAATCGGCGGTCGCCTTGATCACCTCGAACAGCCGCGCCATCGCCTCCTCGTAGATCGTCGGATAGTTCTGTTTGCGTTCGGTCACAACCTGATCTTCGTTGGGCGGAGTGTAGCCGGGAAAAGTCCGGTTCGGATCGTTAAAATCAAAGTAAGGTTCGCGGCGTTCCACTCGCAAACCAGCCGGGTTGAGGCTGGGGATCGCCACGATGGTACCCCGCAAATCCTCCACCAGCGAAGGCTTGATCGTATCGTGGATTGCGGCCATGCCGGTCAATTCGTTGCCGTGAATATTGCCGGTAAACCAGAACACCGGGCCGGGCTGGCGACCCTGCGCGATGATCACCGGCAAGCGTTCCATACCGCCGGTGGGCAATTCAACGATGTCGAACCAGCCATAGACGATCTGGCCCGGTCGGGCCTCGGCGGTCCCGACTCGGATCGTTTTATTCAGACTTTTATTATCACTAAAGCTTTCTTCAACGCTTTGATCAACTCTTGCAGTCAAGGCAAAACCTTTCTGTATATGGATTAAAATCCCGGCTAGAAATTACAAAATGTTTTCTAACTATTCAGACCCCGCCCCAGGGCGGGGAAATAGAAAAGAGGGTTACAGGGGAGACCCCTGTACGACCCCGCGCAGGGGTTGCACCCCTACCAACCCCGCTAATTTTCTTAGTGGTACGATGAATAGTTACAATGTTTTTACAATTTAACACGCCGGTCAAGACCGGTGGTTCGTGTTTGCTATTTCAGTGACTATTTTCGCTGTGTGAACCGGCGTAAAATACTACTATTAGCCGCAGCATAACCTTTATACACCGGCAACGAAACTAAACCGGTAGCGAGCCGTTCTTATATTGATTAAAAAAATTTATAGCGAGAGTAGATCGTAAAATGGATAAGCAAGTTAAATTTCACACTTTAATCGTTACTTTTATGGTACTGGGGGTTCTGCTGTCGGGCAGTTATCTGGAAGTGTACCCGGTCAGGGCCAGCGCGGACCTTAACTGGCAATACAGTGGTATCCAGATGCCGGCCCATTCCGCCGGATATTGTCTCGATGGTGCCAACCCGGACACTTTGCTGGTAGCCGAATTAACCAACGAACTTACCCAGCTTGGCACTTTTGCCTACAACCTCAATACCGGCACTCGTACCAGAGTCAGCAGCCTACTGGTGACGATCTGCGATGAAAACGGCTTGCTTTTCTCGCTCGATAGCCAGCGCAGTAAAATTTATGGCTTCACGGTGGCCGAACCGGACGGCTGGCCGGTCGCTCATATGCCAGATTATATCGCCAAAGATGGCTCTCACCGAGTTTACTCGCTGGATGTAGCCCCGCTCACCGGCTCGTTTATAAAGCCGACCGACCGCAGCCACCTGTGGGGTAGTGACGACGGTGGCCGCACCTGGCAGGAACGTGCCCAGAATCTGCCCGGCACCTTTGTAAGTATGGCGATGTCCCCGACCGACGCGCGTTCGATTTACTTATTGAGCCGCACACTCATACCCGGTAAAGGCTGGTATTGCCAGATTTATTTCTCGACGGATGGCGGGCTGACATGGGAAAAAAGGCAGGAATACCTCTTTCAATCCGAAAATCCCTCGCCTTCTATCGGAGCGTTTTCTACCAATACCGCCCCGGTCACGGCAATGTTACGCACCTCGATCAACTCGCCGACCCACGAGGGGCCAGCCTACAACTATTCGCTGGATGGGGCGCGCAGCTTTAGCGAATATGATTACGAATGTACTTACGATTGCGGCCCCGCTTATTACAGTACCAAATATAAGAAGCAACTGTGGTACGGCACCCATAGTTTGATGGAGGTCGCCCGCGACCCCAACAGTGCCACTTTTTACCTCTACAATTTGCAGGACCCGGCCCATCCCCAGAGATTGAATTTGCCGGTGGGCGCGATGAGCGAGTCGGTTACGGTGGTCCCCAACTCACCGGCTAACCTGTTTGTCTTCGACACCTATAACAGCGATAAATCGCAACAACTGGGGGCATGGTACTCGCCGGACGAAGGCCAGAACTGGCAAGCCTTACCCGATACGATGCAAAGCTATCTGATCAGCCCGTACGCGCCATTGATGCTGGTAGGCTTAAAAGCTGACAAGGTTTATACCCTGAAATTACCCCAGGGCGACCGCAGCCTGACCGGACGAGTTAGCCCGGCCAACGGCAGCGACAGCAATTACTACGATCTGACCGGCCACAACCTGAGCGGCATCTTTAAGAAATACTGGCTGGATCACGGTGGGCTTGCTCAATTCGGCTACCCGCACACCGAGCCTTTCCGCGAAGTCAATCCTTCCGACGGCAAAGTTTACACCGTCCAATATTTCGAGCGTAACCGTTTCGAGTATCACCCCGAATTCGCCGGGACGCCTTACGAAGTGGAACTGGGTTTGCTGGGGAACCAGTTAACCGCCGACCGCCGGTCGAAAGGCGAGGGAGCTTTCAACCACTTTGACGATCTGCATTATCCCGGCGGGACTTACTTTGAGCTAACCGGCCACAATTTACGCAACTCTTTTAAAACTTACTGGGAGAAAAACGGTGGGCTGGCAATCTATGGCTACCCGACCAGCGAGGAGTTTTACGAGGTCAACCCGGACGACGGCCAGACCTACGTGGTTCAGTATTTCGAGCGCAACCGCTTCGAGTATCACCCGGAATACAAAGGAACCCAGTACGAAGTGCTACTGGGTTTGCTGGGCAATACTTTGTTAAAAAATAAAGACTGGTTGTAAATCCGAAATAAATTAAAAGATCGCCTTACCGAGAGCTGAAGCAATCAGTTCGATCCCTAGTGCCACCGTCTGGCCGTTATTATCCAGTTCGGGATTGACTTCGGCCAGGTCGAGCGAGGTAAGCTTGCCGGTTTCGGCGACCATCTCCAGGATTGTATGAGCTTCCCGGTAAGTCAGGCCGCCTTTAGATAGCGTGCCGGTACCGGGAGCCTCGGTCGGGTCAATCGAGTCGATGTCAAAACTTATGTGAAAGCTGTATTGGCCTGTACCGTTGATCGCGGCAATCGCTTTTTCCATCGTCGGGCCGATCCCGTAGCGGTCGATCTCGCTCATCGAATAGACGTGAACTCCGGCTTCTTTCAACAAACGGCGTTCCCCCGCGTCGAGGCTGCGTACACCCACCAGGGCCACCCGGTTCGGCGGTAGTCCGGTCGATTTGAACCAGTCAAAGCCCGGTACATCCGGCCCGGCATAGCCCAACACCATCGCCAACGGGATACCATGCAAATTGCCGCTGGGCGAAGTCTCCGGCGTGTTAAAATCTCCGTGAGCATCGACCCAGATCAAAGCGGTATCGGGCCGGGCCTTTACGATCCCAGGGATCGAACCCATCGCAATCGAATGATCGCCGCCCAGCGTCAGGCAAAAGTCGCCCAATGCGGCTCGTTCCTGGACTTTTTGGGCGATCATCCGGCAGCTTTCACCCACCTCGGCGGCGTGCCTCAAGCTGGTTACGGGGGCAGAGATGGTGGTGGAGGTTGTAGTGGTGGTAGTATCATCAAAAAGATTACGGCGGGGGCCGTCGAACTCGGTTTCGGGAATATCGACCTGGGCCGCGTGCTGTTTGGCGCGGGGCAGTTCCAGGTCGCCCGTATCGAGGGCTTCGTGGCCGGTTTGAGTGATGGCTTCTAGCAACCCGGCCCGTCGCAAGGCTTCAGGTGCCAGTCCGACCCCCGGTTTTGATTGTCCTAACGCCAATGGTGCCCCGATTATGGCTACTCGCATAAAACCTTCTCCAGCCGGTTCAAAGCTTCCGAGGCCACTTCGCGGGTCAGGTCCAGGTGAGGGCGCAACCGAATCGAGTGAGTTCCGCAGGGCAACAGCAACATCTCATTATCGAAGGCCCGCTGAATTATCCTGTCACGGGTCGCGGTATCGGCCAGATCGAAAGCAATCAGCAAACCCTTACCCCGCACATTATCAAAGCGGCCACCCGCTTGCTGCAAAGTCTGTAAACCATCCAGCAAATACTGGCCTTGCTGGCGGGCGTTCTCGACCAACTTTTCTTCGGTGATTACTTCCAGGTAGCGGGTGGACCGTACCATATCGACCAGATTGCCGCCCCAGGTCGAATTGATCCGGCTATGCTCGACGAATACATTACGCTCGACCTCATCTACTCGGCGATTGGCAATCAGCCCGCACACCTGCATTTTCTTGCCAAACACGATGATGTCCGGTTGGACCCCGGTTTGCTCGGTAGCCCAGAAAGTCCCGCTAATACCGACACCGGTCTGAATTTCGTCAAAGATCAAGAGGGCTTCTTGCTGGTCGGCCAGACGGCGCAACTCCTTGAAAAATTCAGGCCGGAAATGATTATCGCCACCCTCGGCCTGAACCGGTTCGATGATAATAGCCGCGATGTCATCTTTATTTTGCCGGAAAGCTTCCTCGATCTGAGCGACCGCCCGCCGTTCGGCGGCTTCTACCGCCTGCAAATTTTCCTCATTCAGCGGGAACCGCACTTTTGGATTTTCGATCCGGGGCCACTCCTGAAAACGCGGGAAATACATATACTTGCGCGGGTCAGCCGTATTAGTCAGCGACAGAGTATAGCCCAACCGCCCATGAAAAGCTTCTTTAAAGTGCAAAATCATCTGGCCGCGTTCTTCTTTGTATCCCTTTGCAAAATTCTTGCGTACCTTCCAGTCAAAGGCTACTTTCAAGGCGTTCTCGATAGCTGGGGCACCCCCGGCAATAAAGAAATAATGCGGATAGTCCGCCGGGGCGGCCAGCCGTTTGAAGGTCGCAACAAATTCGGCCATCTCGACCGTGTAAACCTCGCTATTGGAAGGATTGATCGTGGCAATGTCGGCCATTTTCTCACGGAAATCGGCGTCGCGCAGCCGGGGGTGATTGTAGCCCAGCGGGGCCGAGGCAAAAAAGCTGAACAAATCCAGGTAGCGTTTGCCGGTAGCAGCATCGGCCAGCCACGAACCCTGACTGGCCCGGTGATCATATACAAAAGAATAGCCATCGACCAGCATATTCTGGCTCAACGTGGTATGCACGCTTTCCGGCGCGAGGGCCATCGTTTCCGAGTTGGAAAGGCTTACGGTGGTCATATAGTTCTCCTTCTCTTACAGTTTCGACCGGTCAGTAGCATACGCCGGGAAGCCAGGTTTTTTTTAATATCTTCTTTTTTATTATATACTGCTTTTGGATTTAATGTAACCCCCTTTGCCTACGAATTTTTGGTGAATTTAAAGATTTGACGAAGATTGTTAGTTAAACTTGCGAAATTTATCACAAATACCACCGTTTACGCGGTTTTGGGTTCTGGAATTTTCAAAGCCGATAATCAATATCAGAACTTTCGATTGATGACGTAAACCAATTTGAAGCGGGGGTCGTGGGGACGTAGCCTCTGCGGGGAGTCTCACAGGCGGGTACCCCTCCTTGGGTGCTCCTGGAAAACCTTCTTTATTCTCGCTTCAAGCTCACAAAGTGAGGTCAAAGCGAAATCTTATCTGTACAAAATCAGACCGGGGATATAGAATGGTAACATATAGATGTAACTATGAACTCAAAGTAGAGGCGAACAACTATGAGCGAAACCAGCACCCATAATATTACCTGCCCGCTGTGCGAGGCCACCTGCGGTCTGGAAGTTAGCACCAAAGGCCGGGAAGTTATTGCGATCAAGGGCGATAGCGAGGATGTTTTTAGCAAAGGTTATCTGTGCCCTAAAGCCTACAGCCTGAAAGAACTGGACGCTGACCCCGACCGCTTGCGCCAGCCTCTGATCCGCGAAGGTGACACCTGGCGCGAGGCTAGCTGGGAGGAAGCCTTTAGCGCAATCGAGCGCGGCTTTGGCGATGTGATGCGGCGATATGGCCGGAACGCGGTCGGGGCGTACCTGGGCAACCCCAACGTTCACACGATGGCCGGTCATTTCTATTTGCGGTATATGCTCAAAGCACTCGGTACTCGCAATATTTTCTCGGCTACCAGCGTCGACCAGCTACCCAAGCAAATGACCGTCGCGCTGATGTACGGTACTGGCCTCAGCTTGCCCATACCCGACATTGAGCGGACTGATTATATGCTGGTGCTGGGAGCTAACCCGCTGGTATCGAACGGTAGCCTGATGACAGCGCCCGATATGCGGGGCCGGGTGCGTAATTTGCGAAAACGCGGCGGTAAACTGGTGGTGTTGGACCCACTCCGCACTCGCACCGCCGAAGAAGCCGACGAGCATCATTTTATCCGGCCCGGCGGCGATGCTTTCCTGCTCTTGAGTATCGTACATACCCTGCTGGCCGAAAAGCTGGCAAAACCGGGTCGGCTGACCGAATACGCCAACGGGCTGGACCAATTAGAAACGCTGGCGAGACCTTTCTCACCGGAAAAAGTAGCCGGTCGCTGTGGCATCGAGGCCGCTACTATCCGGCGGCTGACCCGCGACCTGGCGACCGTTCCCCGGTCGGTGGTGTATGGACGCATGGGAACCAGCACCCAGGAATTTGGGACCCTGGCGAGCTGGCTGGTCGAGGTAGTGAACTTTCTGACCGGAAACCTGGACCGCGAGGGTGGAACCCTTTTTACCAGAGCGGCGGCGGGAGCGCGGAATACGACCGGCGCACCGGGTACCGGCAGTGGCACGACCTTTGGACGCTGGAAAAGCCGGGTCCGGCAGCTACCGGAGGCCTTTGGCGAACTGCCGGTGGCAGCGATGGCCGAAGAAATTGAAACGCCCGGTCAGGATCAAATTAAAGCCATGCTGACAGTCGGCGGTAATCCGGTCCTTAGCACACCCAATAGTGGCCGTTTACAAAAAGCCTTTGCCGGCCTGGAATTTATGGTCAGCCTCGATATATACCGCAACGAAACTACCGCCTACGCCAATGTAATCTTGCCGGCCCTCTCGCCGTTGGAAAGATCGCATTATGACATGATCTTCTACCAAATGGCCGCCCGAAACATAGCCAATTATTCACCGGCCATCTTTGAACGACCGGCAGGTAGCCTCGACGAATGGGAGATTATGCTCAAGCTGTTTGGTATACTTAGCGGTAAAGGCACCGGAGCCGACCCAGCCGTACTGGACGAAATGGTAATTCGGCAAATTGTCGAGCGCGAGGTCCATACCGCGAGTTCACCGGTGGCCGGTCGCCCGGCGGAAGAATTGCTGGCGGCTCTGGAACCCCGGCGCGGACCGGAACGAATGCTGGATTTTTTGCTCAGAACCGGTTCTTATGGCGACGGGTTCGGCGCGAAACCGGCAGGTCTGAGCCTGGCGGTGCTGGAAGCTCACCCGCATGGGGTCGATCTGGGGCCGCTCGAACCGCGCTTGCCGGAGGTTTTACGTACCGCAAGTGGCAAAATCGAACTGGCCCCGCCTTCGATTGTGGCTGACCTCGACCGTCTTCAGGTGAACCTCGACCAGACCAGTGAGTGGGATAAAATGGTGCTGATCGGGCGGCGCGACCTGCGCTCGAACAATTCCTGGATGCACAATTTGAACGTGCTGGTCAAGGGCGAGAACCGCTGTACGCTCTTACTCAATCCGGCGGACGCGGCCCGCCTGGGTCTGGCAAGCGGGGAAATGGCCGGTGTAACCTCGCGGGTCGGGATGGTACAGGTGCCGGTCGAAATCAGCCCGGCGATCATGCCGGGGGTTGTCAGTTTGCCACACGGCTGGGGACATAACGTAGCAGGGTCGCGGCTCAATATTGCTGCCGAACACGCCGGGATAAATTCCAACCTGCTCACCGATGAAGAAGGTCTTGACCCCGTTTCGGGTAACGCCATTCTCAATGGCATTCCAGTGACAGTCTGTAAAGTTTAGGTTGTCGGCGGTGGGGAACCACCGCGCGAACAAGGCATTACAAGGCTGTATCTACTAATCTTAACAACAATTTCTACGACAAATCGACTGTTCGGGGAATACAAATCAACCTATTGACGAGTTCAGTTCGCCAAACTATGGTATTTTCACAAAAAACCGGCTATAATCAAAATGTCTGAACATGACTCGTTACTAATCATTAAACCCTCGTCAAATCCCGTTTTGTTTGCGGGTGTCGTTTTTAGCTCGTCGGCACTCACAAAACAAAAGCACCGGACAATTACCTGGTATTAACCACGTTTCAGTTAAATTTTAATCCCTTGATTACGCCCAACCACTGTTTTGAAATTAACCTATCTTTGAAAGTGGCAAATCTTTTGCCTTTTTAAGGTGCGACCTTAAAATCAAACCTGATAGGCCCGGCTGTTTGAACTATCTTATGGCAATTTGATCAACAAAGTAACGCATATTCAGGCCGCCAGAAGATTAGTCAAACATAAACTTTAAATCCAGGGATTAATCCAAAACTCAAATTTGAGAGTATAAGTAATTGTCTGAAACAAATGGCGGAAAGTGTACGACAACGAACAAGGTTCGCCCGGACGGGGGCGTTCAAAGGAGATACATTTTGCTTAAAAAGCTAGGCGGAACGATTGTAGTGCTATTAGCCCTTTTAATTATGCCCTTGATTGCCACGTTGCAAGAAGCGAAGGCCGACCTGGGGGACCCGGATTTTAATAGTCTGCAATTTCGGAATCGCTGGGTTCAACAGGACCGGTTGGTGGGTAAGCCGGGTGTAACACGCGGTTATACCTGGGGTCCAGCCGTAGCCGGTACAGAAACTATCAAATCGGAAGGTTACAAAGAATCACCTAATGGACAGCGACCAGTCCAGTATTTCGACAAAGGCCGCATGGAAATCAACCAGCCCTTTAGCGAGAACCGGGTTACTACCGGATTGCTGGTGCGTGAATTGGTCAGCGGACGGCGGCAGGATGGCGACAACGCCTTTACAGACCTGGCTCCTTCCAAAACTCAGGTGGCCGGTGACGATGTAAGTGTTAACGGTGATGCGCCGGTATACGCTTCTTTTCAAAATCTGATTACCTTTGGTATCCCCGATAGCCAGTCCAAACCCAGCACACCAGCCGCACTTATCAGCCAGCAAATTGACAAAAGCGGTCAACTTTCCACCATCAATCCACCTGAAAACCTGGTGATCGGTACTTATCAGCCCGAAACCGGCCACAATATCGCTAAAGTTTTTGAGGATTTCAAGAACCAGCAAGGTCCCACCACCGACCCATTTACTAACACCGATCTGACCAACCAACCGGTATACACCAACCAACCGACGGTTAATGTCTTTGGTTATGCCGTGACCGAGCCTTACTGGGTGCGAACCAAAATTGCCGGGACTACCCAGACCGTGCTGGTACAACTGTTCCAGCGGCGGGTCCTTACCTACAATCCGGCTCTGGCTACCAATAAAGTCGAAATGGGCAACCTGGGCCAGCATTACTATCGCTGGCGTTACATCGAAAACAGCGCAACCGCTTTCCCGACACCCAGCGTTAATTCCAGTGGTTGTTTGACACCGACCAGTGCTAGCACGGCTGTCCAAGCCTGCGTCACCGACTTTAGCCCGGCCAAAGGGACCAATGTCACCGTCTACGGACGATTGATAGTTGGGGGCCAAGCTATTAGCGGGGTTAAGATGAACACTTCCTGGGAGTATTTCAGCCGGGTTGACACTTGCACATCCGACCCCAGCGACTCCAATGGCGTCGCGCGTTGCACTCTCAACATTGGAAACGATAGTGCCGGTTATCAAGTTACCGTTACCGTTACTTTTACTTACAATGGAGTAACGTACCGTAATGAAATCGAGTTTAAGCCGGTATAAACTAACCAAAACGTGCCGCCATATATTAACAAATCTTTATGGTGGCACAATTCTTGCCTGAGTAGTACTCGGTGACTCAGGTTGCTTTCTTAAGGTTTTCTATCTAAAAAATGCAATTATCCTCAGGAGGCTTCGGTGAATGCAGTTTACACCGAAGAAAACTGCTACTCAAAGCTAGTGCAACAAAGAATTTTCAATTGCACTGTACATAATTAAGTTTCAACCAGGTTGATACTTATGTTTAGTTTTCAGAGAAAGGAAACAGCCAATGGCTAAACGAACTGCCTTTCGTGCTTCGTTTGCTGCGGTCTTGATGTTGCTGGTCGCCAGCTTTATGAGTGTCTTTACGTCGGATTCGGTCTCCCCGGCTTCGGCTTCTAGTCACCGTGAAGCTCCCTTGATCAGCCAGGACCCAGTAGCTGACGCAACTGACCTATTTGCTTTCGTCAGCCCGGAACGGCCCGATACAGTCACCCTAATCAGTAACTGGATACCTTACGAGACCCCTGCCGGTGGTCCGAACTGGTTCCGGTTCGGCGACGATGTTCTGTACGAAATGCACGTTGACAACGTAGGAGACGCTCAGGATCACATCGTGTTCCAGTACCGCTTCAAAACCCTCGTAGTCAACCCGAACACCTTCCTGCACAACGTAGGAACGGTCGGGGCAAATATGGACCGCGAGTACAACTTGCGCCAATATATGTACATTACTCGTCTGGACGCTCCCAGCGACGGTAGCTGCAAAAATACCCCGCTGGCAAACTGTGCCACCGCCAAACGGACCGAAATCGCTCGTGACAAGGAAGTCGCCCCGGCTAACGTCGGCCCGCACTCCTTCCCGATCTACCCTGTAACCGCCAGCAAGGTTAATTTCGACCTCGGCAACGGCATTAGGGTGTTCGCCGGCCCTCGCGCTGATCCTTTCTTTGCTGACATCGGATCGCTGTTTGACCTGTTGACCATCCGCAAGCTGCCCGGTAACGCCGGAGGCGGTGTCAACAACTTCGCCGGTTACAACGTTCACACCATCGCTCTGCAAATTCCGATCAACCAGTTGACCAAAGATGGCACTCGCCCGACTGACCCGGCGAACGGCTCTGCGGTTATTGGTACCTGGATTACCAGCAGCCGTCGCACCACCACCGTGCTAGGCGACCTCAAAGCTCCTTCCAGCAATGGTGACTGGGTTCAAATCCAGCGGTTAGGTATGCCGTTGGTAAACGAAATTGTGGTACCTTTGGGCGTCAAAGATACCTTCAATAACCTGAAACCCTGGCAAGACTCGGCGGCTCTGCCGTTGGTACTCGATCCTGAGCCGGCTCGCCTGCTCACGGCCCTGTACGGACTAAAAGTTCCGCCCGCGCCTCGCAATGACATTGTTCAGGTCTTCCTGACCGGTGTACCTGGCCTGAACCAACCGCCGAACGTGGTGGGTTCCGAGCAGTTGCGCCTCAATGTCGCCATCCCGCCGACCGCTACTCCTAACTCGTTAGGCGTACTGGCGAAAGATGTTGCCGGGTTCCCCAACGGTCGCCGTCTGAAAGACGATGTCATTGACATCGAACTTCGGGTAGTAGCCGGTATTCTGGTCGACGGAACCGTTGCCCCGAATAACGTGCTTGGTGACGGCGTGGACGCTCCGGCCCGCTCCAGTGAGTTTACCAGTGCTTTCCCGTACATGGTAACTCCTTACAGCGGTTATCTGCAGAATACCACTGCGGCGGAGCAGTACACAAACCCCTAAATCGGGCACATCAGTGCTTTGATCGAAGGTTGGTAGCTAAGAGAGACTTGCAGGTTTGGCCTGCAAGTCTCTCCCAATCTATTTTTAGAACCGGCTGTCTGATCTGAGTTTTTAACCTCAACCCCCAGAGGACTCAATGCGACTTTTGAAATTTTCCAGGCGAGAAATGCTTCTAACCCTGGCAGTAGTTGTTATCGTACTGGCAGTGGCAATCTTTACCTTACCCAAACTGACCGGCTCACAATCAAAAGCCACCGTCGGCGAGCTTTTAGGCACGAGCAACCGGACCGCGCCGGGAGTGACCGGTACTTCGATTACCGATACACAGATTTCGGTTTATCAGGATAAATTACGCACCAAAGGCGACGACCCGACCAATTTGACTAACCTGGGTCTGGCCTATCTTCAAAAAGCCCGCGAAGCCGGAGACCCGGTTTTTTACACCAAAGCCGAACAGGTTTTGAAAAAAGCTCTTGAACTTAACCCCAGCAACGCCAGTGCCCTGGGCGGCATGGGTTCGCTTTCGCTCTCGCGCCACCAGTTCGGGCAGGGTCTGGAGTGGGGTCAGAAAGCCCAGGCCCTCGCCCCGACCAACGCCTACAATTTGGGGGTTATCGGTGATGCGCAGGTCGAACTGGGCCGCTACGACGAAGCCCTGCAAACTGTTCAAAAAATGGTAAACTTACGGCCAGATATAAGCTCTTATTCCAGGGTGTCTTACCTGCGCGAACTGTACGGTCAGTACGATGCCGCGATTGAAGCAATGCAGCAGGCGGTAGATGCCGGGGCACCGCAGGGTGAAAACCGAGCCTGGGTAACTTACCAGCTAGGCAACCTTTATTTCAACAAAGGCGACCTGACCACCGCCGAAGGAATTTACCAGCAAGCTTTACTGGTATCGCCCAGTTATGTTTACGCCGAAGCCGGTCTGGGCCGGATTAAAGCCGCTCACGGCGACCTGGACGCAGCGATTGCCCAATATACCAGTTTGACCCAGCGCATTCCGTTGGCCGAGTTTATTATCGAACTGGGGGACCTGTATACCGCCGCCAATAAACCGGCGGAGGCCGCCAAACAATACGATCTGGTCCGGGCGATTCAGAAAATCTACACCGAAAACGGGGTCGATACCGACCTGGAGATGGCCCTGTTCAACGCCGACCACGATTACAATTTACCGGAAGCCCTGGACCGGGCCAAACGTGAAATGAACCTCCGGCCCAGCATCAAAGCGGCGGATGTGCTGGCCTGGACCCTTTACAAAACCGGCGACTACCAGGGAGCCTGGGACGCTTCGCAAAAGGCCCTGCGGCTTGGAACTCAGGATAGTCTGATGTATTTCCACGCCGGGATGATCGCCAGCAAACTAGGAAAAACCGCCGATGCGCATAGCTGGCTGGACAAAGCCCTAGCCTTTAACCCTAACTTCTCGCTGCTGTATGTTCCGGTGGCGAAACAAATGCTGGGGGCGACTAACTAAAATGAGAAACGCACACAAGCTAAAAATTAGTTATATTCTAATGGTAGTAATGCTGGTGGGAGCCTGGATGCTCACACCGGTAAGTGCCTCGGCTCACCCGCTTGGCAATTTTACGGTCAATCGCTATAGCCGCTTAGAGGTCGGGGCCGCCGCAATTAATATTTATTATGTGCTGGATATGGCCGAGATACCGACTTACCAGGAAAAAGACAGCATTGACCTCAATCACGATGGACAGATCAGCCAGACCGAACAGGCGGCTTACCTGGACCGCAAAGTGCCGGAAATCCAAGCCAATCTAAAATTGAGCCTGAACAAAAACCCGCTTACTCTTAAAGCCCTGGAGAAAAATCTAAGTTTTCCACCCGGTCAGGGTTCGTTACCAACCACCCGCCTGACCATTCATTTTCAATCGGCGGCCCTGTCTACCGACGCTAACGAATTTACCTACGAGGATACTAACTATAGCGACCGGCTCGGCTGGCGCGAAATTGTCATCTGTAACGCCGATGGGGTAGCCCTTCAGAAATCCAGCGTGTCGAGTACCGATCAAAGCGACGAACTGCGAACCTATCCCCAGGATATGCTAGCCAGCCCACTTAATATCTCGACGGCCAACGCCGCTTTCAAGCTCGATCCTAATGTGAAATTCGCCTCGACTCAGAACAGTAGCAGCAAATTAGCCGTTCGGACTAATGACCCGTTTGCCGACCTGATCAACGGCGGGGAGTTGACCCCGATCATCGTTCTGAGTTCGCTGGGTCTGGCCTTTGTGCTAGGTATCTTTCATGCCTTCTCGCCCGGACACGGTAAAACCATCGTGGCGGCCTACCTGGTGGGCAGCCGGGGCACCGCTCGTCACGCCGGGTTTTTGGGTCTGGTAGTGACCGTTACGCATACGATAGGCGTTTTCGCGTTAGGCCTGATTACTCTATTCGCCTCACAATTTATCCTGCCTGAGAAACTTTTCCCCTGGCTGGGTTTGATCTCTGGTCTACTGGTGTTATGGATGGGCTTTACAATGTTTCGCTCCCGGTTGCGGTTGGCAACTGCTATCGGAGCCAGCCCTGCTCATGACCACGACCACGACCATAACGAACACGATCATAACCACGACCATAACCACGACCATGATCACGAGCAGTTACACCAGCTAGGGTTGGAACATACCCACGATCACGCAGCGGAAAAAGTGTTGGAAACAGTAATGGCGAGTTCGGCGGCAACCGCCGAGGTTGGCCGCGAACCTCTGACAGCTAACGGCCTTTCTCAAAGCTCCGATCACGAACACCATGATCACGATCACGATCATGCTGACCACGATCACGATCACAGTTTGGCTCATTCGCACACCGACCACGATCACGATCACGCTGACCACGATCATAATCACGATCACGATCATCAAGAAGATAGTGACCACGATCACGATAGCGGTCTGACGCATTCACACGGTGGCAAAATGCACTCGCACTTACCTCCTGGAGCAGACGGCACAACGCTGACCTGGAAACGCTTACTGCTGTTTGGGATTTCTGCCGGTATACTGCCCTGTCCGTCCGCCTTGGTAGTCATGCTAAGTGCTATTGCGCTCAACCGGACCGCTTTCGGGCTGATAATGGTGGTCTTTTTTAGCCTGGGTCTGGCCGGGGCATTGACCGCGATTGGGATCATTCTGGTCTACGCCCGGCAGTGGCTCAACCGGTTCAATATCAAAGCCGGTGGCCGGGTGTTGCGTTGGTTGCCGATTATGAGTGCCGGGCTAATTGCAATTCTGGGACTGTTCATTACAATTGATGGGCTGGTGCAGATCGGTCTGCTCAAATTCTAACTGGTTGCCGGGCAGAAGCATTTATAACCGGATGCACCCAACCGGGTAACTGACAAAGTTTTACATTTGCTGTATCCTAAAGCCGGTTAAGTTCGACCAGTGGCACAGCCTGGCCCAACCATATATAATAAACCGGCTAGTATGCCGGTTTTTTGTTAACTCGAAAGGATTTTAATTGTAATGCCTGAGAATAGCTCATATGGCCGCAAGCTCGATCCCCATCCGATCCAGCAGGGTTTGAGCGTGTCGGATATGGTAGATAACCATTTATTTGCCTACAATGCCGCCCGTTTGCGGGAAGCCTGTCAGTTGCTCGTTCGCAAAGTGATGCAACCGGATGTGACTGTTGGTGTCACCTTATCGGGCGCGCTGACCCCGACCGGGTTGGGTAGCTCGTCGCTGGTGCCGCTGGTCGAGGGTGGCTATATCGATTGGATTATTTCAACCGGTGCCAATCTGTACCACGATATTCACCGGTCGCTCGGTTTTGAACTTTTCCAGACATCGCCCTTTACCGACGATATGGATTTGCGGGATAAACACGTTATCCGCATATACGACATTTTGTTTGACCAGGAAGTCTTACTAAAATCGGACGCTTACTTACGGGAGGTGATGCGCTTGCCGGAATTTCAGCATCGTATGAGTACGGCAGAATTGCACTACGGGTTGGGCAAATACGTCCGCGAGCGCGAAAAAGTGCTGGGTGTGGAATATCGTTCGCTGCTGGGAGCCTGTTACGAAGCCGGGGTGCCGGTTTACACTTCCAGTCCAGGCGACTCGACCATCGGCATGAATGTGGCGGCTCTGCGGCTGGAAGGCAATCAGTTGGGGTTAGACCCGGAGGCCGATGTTAACGAAACCACCTCGATTGTCTATGGGGCCAAGCACGCCGGGGGCAAAAGCGCGGTACTTATCCTGGGTGGCGGCAGTCCGAAAAACTTTATCTTGCAGACCGAACCTCAGATTCAAGAGATTCTCGGTATACCCGAAAAAGGTCACGACTATTTTATCCAGGTGACTGACGCGCGGGTAGATACCGGCGGCCTGTCGGGAGCCACTCCCTCCGAGGCTATGACCTGGGGTAAAGTCGACCCCGAACAACTACCGGATAGCATTGTGTGTTACCTGGATACGACGGTCGCGCTGCCGGTAATGACGGCCTATGTGCTGGACCGGGCGGCGAAACGGCCTCTTAAACGCCTGTACGATCAGCGGTCGGCTCTGATGGAAAAGCTGGCCGAGGCCGCCCGGCAATACCAGCCGCCTACTGAAGCCTCTGAGGCTACCAGCGAAGGCGGCACTATGGTCGGACGCACGCTCCTGGATGATCAACAATAAGAGTTTTAATAAGAGTTTTAATAAGAATTCTGATAAAAGTTTATAGAAAGGTTTTCTCAATTGAATTTCAATTTCAGACGTATCCCGTCAATGCTTCTGCTGGCCCTGGTGAGTATCGCGCTGGTGGCCTGTGGTGATGACACCAGTACTGCCGCTCCTGCGGCAGCCAGTACTCCGGCGGCAGCGAGCGGGGCGCAACCTGCGGCAGGTCCGGTAACAGTCAGTGCCGGGGCAACTCCACCGGTCGTGAACGCTGCACCGGTCAAAGCGGCCAACGGTCTGCAATATATCGATCTAAAGGTAGGCGATGGCGCGGTAGCTACAGCCGGAAATCAGGTCCAGGTGAATTACACCGGTTGGCTGGCGGCGAACGGCAAAAAGTTCGATAGCTCCCTTGATCGAGGCAGACCCTTTCCATTTGTGCTAGGAGCGCACCAGGTGATCGACGGCTGGGACCAGGGGGTGGCCGGGATGAAGATCGGTGGCGTGCGGCGGCTGATTATTCCACCCGCGCTCGGTTACGGGGCACAGGGTAATCCGCCGGTTATTCCTCAAAATGCTGATCTTATCTTTGATGTCCAGTTGCTAGGCATCGGAAAGTAATACAGCTTCTACCTTGTGGGGGCGGCATATATCTGGCGATACATAGCGTAGTTAGCGTAGATAATCTCAACGTAGTTGCGGGTTTCGGGGTAATCGATACTGGCTAACCATTTATCAAAGCTCTGGTCGGGCGGGACGGCTTTATTCCAGCGATAGACGTTACCCGCCCCGGCGTTATAGGCGGCCAATGCCTGATAGGGATTGCCGTCAAAATCTTTGAGCCGGGCCGACAGGTAGAACGCCCCGAACTGGATCGCGGTATACGGCAAGTACAGGTCGGATAGCTTAAAGTTCGGCGTATCCAGGTTATTGGCAATCGCCCGCCCGGTATCCGGCATGATCTGGGATAGTCCCATCGCCCCGGCCCCGCTATGGGCAGTCTGGTCGAAAGCACTTTCCTGTTTTAAGGTTGCAACCAGCAAAAGCGGATCAAAATCTTCCTGCCGACTCTGCTCCAGAATAATCGATTGGAATGGTAGCGGGTAAATTAATTTCTGCAAAAGAAGCGGTACCGAGCGTAAACCCACGTTTGGGTTCTTTTGCTGGTACAAATTCAATACCCGTTTGGCCGACGCAATCGAAAAATAAAATTCACTCTGCTGGCTTAACGCCAGACTTAGTAAATACAATTCCTGCGGCTGATTATTAAACCGGTCAAAAGTTTCTTTGGCTTCCCGGCTGGCAGCGTCATCCTCACCGACGGCTTTCAAGGCAATCAAACGTTTCAAGCCGGGGTCTTTATTAAGATTGGTCCGAGCGACCTCCAGCGTGGCGGTCGGGGTGTAAACCTGGCTGGCCCAACCGGGCAACCAATTTTCCAGGGTGGCCCGGTCGGTTTCCAGTTCATCGGCGAAAGAGCGCGGGCTGTAAACCGCCGGGTGCGTGGCCGGGTTGGAGCGCGGCGGTTTATTGGCATCAATGCCCGCCTGAAGCTGTTCTCCGGCCCGGATCGTAAAAAAATCTACCTGTGGAGAATTAGCAGCCTGTTGCAAAGCCGCTCGCGCCGCCGCCTGATTATTGGCGGTCTGGTAGGCCTGGGCCAGATTATAATATGCCTGGCTGCGTCCGGCGGTGCCGGGCCATTTCTGCCTTAACTTATTTACGTAGGGCGCGGCGGCGTCCGGCCCTTTAGCTATCCCTATCTGAACCTCGGCATAAGCGGCAGTCTCAGCCTGCGGATCGGACGGAAACCGCTCGATCAGTTGATCATAAAAGGAAAGCGCGTTGTCAGGAGCGTTCTGGCGTTGAGCCAGTTTCGCCAGCCGCAACAGGCAATCCGGCGCGGTCGGTCCCTGCGGGAAACGCGCCAGCAGATCGCGGTATTCACTTCCAGCCCGGTCTAGCTCGCCTTTGTTCTCGTAAGCGTTAGCCAGGTAAAACCAACCCCGCGCTAACCGGTTCTGAGCGTCGGGCGATAAACCCGGTGGGGTAGCCGGTTGAGCTGCCTTATCGTCGGGCCGCTTTAAATAAAGATCAATGGCCGTGATGGCGGCATCGTTATTGCCGCTTCGTAAGGCATAATAACCCCGGAAGTAATCGTCGAGCAAGGGAGATTTATTGTTATAGAGTGTGCGAAGGGTAGCTGAACCGGAAGCAGTATCCACGTATTCAAAGACCAGTTGGCGGGTCATTTCGGCGGCTTTATCGGTTTGCCCGGCGGCATCGTAGGCGTGAGCCAGCTTGGCGGTAATATCGGCCCGGTATTCGGGCAACCTGGAAATTTCCAGCACCTTATTATAAAAATTTATCGCTTCCGCCGGGTTATTGTTTTTCAAATAGTAATCGCCGACTTTTTCCAGCGAGTCCACCTTTAGAAGATTTGATGATTGGCTATTGCCAGCCTGTTTGTAAGCCTCGATGGCTTTGTCCGGCTTGAGCGTATTATTATAAGCCTCGGCAATCTGGGCGTAGGCATAGCCGTCGAGCGGCATCTGGCCCGGCTGCACCGCCTGATATTTCTGAAAGTAAGCGACCGCTTCATCCCAAAAGCCAAGTTGCTTGTCGACCATCCCCAGATAAAAATAACAATTGACTATCAGCCCATCTTTGGGATATGTAGCAACATACTTCTTGAAAGCGTCGGCGGCTTCATTCCAGCGTTGTCGCTGAACACTGGCTTTTGCCAGACCGTACAAAGCCGGTTGAGCGACCGGACTCTGGGCAAATTTATCCAGGATCAAACGGTACTGGGCGGCGGCCTCCACCGGGCGGCCCTGGTTGAGAAAATCATCGGCCAGCCCACGCAAGCGAGCTGGTTCATCGCCGGGGGCCGCCGGGGTGGGGGAGGCTACGCCATTAGCGGATATGCCGAAACCAACCGGGGCCGGAGTGGGGTTTAAATCACTGGCGGCGGAAGTGAGACGGGCGGGAACATTTGGACCAGACACCGGACCCGGCCCGGCCAGATACCATAAACCAGCCAGGATCACCAGAGCTAAACTGGCAACCGCCGCCAAACCGGCTAGAATTAATCTTAAACGATTGCGAGGAAGTTTAACGGTAGGATTTAAAGCCTTGTCAGGGGATGGGTTTTCAGTGCTTTCGATTTCTTTGAGAGTTTCAGCCATAAATTCCTGAATGTTACCGACTGAGCAAGCAAGAATGAGGTGATAATAAAGGCCCAGCCCGTAACACTATAATTTTTATTGCCTTTTGCGATTACCTTTTGCGGTTATTGGTAGCCGTAATAATTCTTTCCAGGTATTCCTGGGCTTCTTTATGGTCGAGTTCAAAGGTGGGCTTACCATTGCGGGTCAGGCAATGTTCGTCCAACTTGTCCTCATTATAATTGAAACGCTGGCGAGCCTCGTAATAGATTTGCTTGATCAGCACCCGCAAACTTTCATCACGAATATTTTTGATCCGCTCATCCACCACCGAATTACCGATATTAGGCGAAGCCGTGATGGGTGGTTCCGCCGACATCTCGGTTAATTCCTCGCCTCGTTCAACCTGCCGGAAATTAGCTGCCCCGGCCCGTGAAATAGGGGTTGGTTCGGTGGGCCGGTTAGCCGGGCGGTCTATCGGGCGCGGCGTAGTCGTTGCGTCGATTGAGCGGGGGGCCGGGGCGGGACGGCTTTCAAAAGCCGGGCGTTTCTCGGCCAAATGTCGGATTTCTCCCCGCACCACCGGTTCCGGAATTTCCGCTTCGGCCTGAGAGTCCGGTTCGGGCGGCGTGATCGGCACAATGATACCCGGCTCTTCATCGCGGCTGGAACTATTTTCAGGTAACGGGAACGAGGGGTGGTCGGCAGGCGGGTCGAAATCAAGCGCAAACTCGGTGCCGTAACCCAGCGCGGCCAGTGCCCGGCTGAGGGCCTGGTTCTCGGCGTACATTATATAATCGAGGCCGCTAGCTTCACGCTCTAAGGAATTATCGGCGTTATCGCTACGGGCTTTGGCTCCCCAACCGGTCGCGCCGCCGCCTTCTGGTAACGTTATATTGGCCCGGAATATCGCCACCCCCTGATCGTGACTGATCAGACGAGTGCTGATCGTGGCCTGGGCGTGGTCGTGGCGCAACCAGGCCAACCGCCATTTCAAAGGCAAATAAGGCGTGCCATCGCGGTCTTCCAGGTATTGCTGGAAGGCAAAATCAGCTTTAGATTGAGCCGGACCGGACGAAGTTTCCTTTTCTTTTTCAGGCCGGATAGGGCGTTTGGTGGTTGCGGGTGTTTCACTCATAGGTCGGTTCGCGCGTCCTTTTCTGGGTTATTAAAGCCTTTACAAAACACCCTACTATTTTAACACATTTAGTTAAAGCTGAGAATTCCGCGCCGAAAATACAGATATAGCTGCAAGTTCCTTAACTGTTCAACCACCTCAAAATTTACACTTTGTAATAAACAAACAGGTATGTATTCTGCTATAATAGATATAGAGGATAGGATAATCGCATAACTCGAAAACAAGATAAATCAGTCCCTTTTCAATTTATCCCAACCGATTAGTTTCACAGGCCGGTATTATCTGGTATAACAGGCATTTCGGCTTGACCGAATTTTAATAGTAGCCTAATTATAATAGTAAAAATTATAGCAGTAAATGAGCATTAACGAGAGCAATTTTAATCTGTATCAAAGTGCCGGGGCTGATGGAGTGGCTGCCGGTTCGATGTCGTCTGCGCCGGATTGGGCCGAAACTACCGCCGTTCCCCAGGACCTGGAACCTATCCAGCAACACTGGGAACGCCGGGGCCGCAAATATGGCATTTCGCCCAGTGCTAGCTGGGTCGACGAAACTATGCTCCATCATGAAGGGGTTATCCTCAGCCGGTACTTAAAAGCCGACGACCGGGTGTTGGATGCCGGTTGCGCCAACGGCTACACCACTTTACAACTGGCCCGGCTAAAACCAATCAGGATCACCGGCATCGATTACGCTCCCAGCATGGTCGATAATGCCAACGTTAATCTGGGCCGGGCCGGTTCGCTGGAAGGCGTGGCGACTTTCCGGGTCGGTAATTTCCTCAAGCTGGATTTCCCCGACAATACTTTTGACAAAGTGATCACCAAACGCTGTATGATCAATTTGGGCAGCCACGAACATCAAAAAACGGCTTTGCTGGAAGCCTGGCGCGTTCTCAAACCGGGCGGCTTATTTTTGATCAGCGAGGTTTCGGAGCAGTGTTCTGATAACCTGAACCATCTGCGCGAGAAATTCGGCCTGGAAACTATGACCCCGCTCTGGCATAATTGCTATGTTGATGAAGGAGATTTGCTCAAATTTGCCGAGCCTTATTTCAAGGTCAAACAAATCAAACGCTTTAGCAGCACTTACTATGTCTTGACCTGGGTATTGTTCCCCTTCTTTGTCCGAAACGGACAGCGCAACTACGGCGGGTGGTATCACCGCTTGAGTACCCATTTGCCGCAACTTGGCGACTGGGGATTGCAAAAATTGTTCGTACTTCAGAAAAAAGCTTGATTTACGCTTTCCTCCTGCTGCTACACGGTACCAACCTCGAAGATATTCTGGTTATAATTGTGCTGGGTTATCTGCTGATAATGTTCGGGCTGGCCCAGCGCAAAAGAAACCGCCTCAAACGGCAAAAGCTTCGCCGTCAGGCCGAACGCCTCGCCCAACCCCAGCTTCCACCAACCCCTAAAGATGATAATGAACCGGCTTAAACTGCATTTGCCAGGTGTGGTACCTTATAGTTAAAGCTGTTAATATTTTTTAGAGTTAGTCCACCCTGAAAGGAAACTTTATGACTGAAAAAGAAATAGCCACCACCGAGCCAGAAACGCCGGTCAGTGACGCGCCTGAAACCACTAAAACGAATGAACTTTACCCGGCCCTCGAACCGGCCAAAGATTACCGGGAAGCGGTTGAATTTCTCCAGAGTTGCCGCCCGTTCAGTGCCCGCCTGATGGTAGAAGGCAAAAAACCGGTGAGCGAAATGAGCGAGGCCGACCGCCAGACCCTGTTGAATTACGAGCAAGCCTGGAAATTCCTGGTCGGTACCCATAAACCAAAAATTACCACTGAAGTTATCGCGGCGGGAAAAGCCGCCGGGCTTTCGCCTTTGCAACTAACCAAACTTGACGAAAAGTTGAACGAATTTCGCAAATGGTGCCTGAAACAGCAGAAGAAGGAAACCGGAAATTAAGCTTCTATGACACGGCCTCATGGTCGGACTGGTCCGAGATAATAGCTTTTTCTGGCCGGTCGAACGGTCCAATAAAAAGATCGCGGGCCAGCCTTACAAAAATCGCCACCAACAAAGTATTTCGGACAGCCAGGATAGCAAAAGGGAGCGGGTCGAGCAATATCAACCAATCGACCAGAAATGGAAACGCTATAATACTTAGCGGCAGGGTCAGCAGCAGCAGACGCTGCGTGGTTTTGCTGCGCCAGAAAGGGGCCAGTACCAGCAGCCAGATCAGGTATTGCGGCGATATAACTTTATTTGCCAGGATAAACCACAAAATTAACAGGCTGGCCGCATTAATTAGCCAATCGAATTGAGGAAGCCGGAATTCTTTTCGCAAATTGCGCCACATGAAAAAAAGCAGGACGGCTTCGCCTACCAGCGTCAGCAAAGTGCTGGCGGATGCCAGGGACCGGACCCAATAGGAGGCTAACCCCAACCCACCATGCTCGACCATGCTGAGGGCCTGGGTGAGATGCAGATAGGAACCCAGCACCACTAGTCCGGCAAACAAGCTCTCCAGTTCCAGCCCCCGTTCGCCCTGGAAGACCAAAAAACTTTTAAGCCCTTCTAAACCGGTCAACAAGAACGGTAAAAGTAACACCAGTCCCCCTACCCCAAACCCTACCCCACACCGGATTATTGAGCGACGGTCCCGACCGGGATACCAGTACAACCCAAAAAATAAAGGCAACAGCAAAGCCGGATAAAGTTTTGCCAGGGTGCCCAGTGCCAGCATAACCCCGGCCCAACCGGGCTTCTGCTGCTGGAAAAAGTAAATCGCCAGCAAAGTTAAAAAGGCAATGCCTATATCGAACCGTTGCAAAAGATATAACGATATTAAGACCGAACCCCAGGTGAAACTTTGCAAGCGAGCTTTTTTGTCCGTTTTTGAAAATGTTTGGGAGCGCAACAAAAAATAAATCAGCCAGAGACAGGCCAGATTTAAGCCGAAAAACTCACAATGCAACCATAACGTGTAGGCTGGAAGGGATATGCCGCCCAGGAGTGAGGACAAAAGTGCCGGTGGCATGAAAAACAGCAAGGCCAGTGGGGGGTATTCGATAAAGAAGTCGCGGTAGGGCAATTCGCCCTGCAAAGTGCGCCGGGCATAATTATAGTAAATTTCGACATCGTTGGCCGCCGGTAAGCTGATCGAATTTAGCAAAACCAGCACCACCAGCAAACCCAGGCTACAGGCTAGCGGCACCAGCCAACTTTCGGGCCGGGAGCGGGGTGGGTTGGACTTGACGACAGGTGTATTCATTCTCATTCTACATAAAGTATTCAAACAGAGGTTTTCAATATTACTATAACACAATCAAAACCTTGTGGCAGGGGCCTGACAATGCTATAATCTGGCCTATAGCTACAAAGCCAGTGGCCCCAGTCGGGGTTTTTTTATGGCTAAATGTTATGAAACTATTATGAAACTATGACTAAGGAGCAGCCTAGCTGATGAAATTAGACCGCGAAACCGTAGATAGCGTAGCCGCTCTGGCCCGGCTAGGTTTGAACGACGAGGAAAAAGAACGTATGCGGGACGAATTAGCCCCGATTCTAAGTTACTTTGATATGCTCAATGAACTCGATACCGACCAGATTCCGCCGACCGCCCAGGTGATCCAGGTTCAGAACCTGATGCGACCGGACGAGGTGCGCCCATCGCTGCCGGTAGAAGATGTTTTAAAAAATGCCCCCGACCGCGAAGGTGGATTCTTCCGGGTACGCTCAGTTTTTGGAGGACAATAGGATGGCGGAGGAACTTTATAACCTGACCATCAGTGAAGCCGCCGGACGCTTGAAAAACCGGGAAGTAAGCAGCCGGGAACTCACCCAGGCGGTCCTCAACCGGATCGAGGCGGTCGATGGCAAAGTAAAAGCTTTCATGACAGTTACTGCCGAACAGGCTCTGACCCGCGCCGACGAAATGGACAAAGTGTTGGCGACCGGTGCTAACCAATCGCCGCTGACCGGTATCCCCATGAATTTGAAAGATGTCCTTTCGACCGCCGGGGTACGTACCACCTGTGGTGCTAAAATGCTAGAAAACTTCACCCCGGTTTACGACGCGACCGTAGTCGAACGGTTAAAAGAGGCCGGTACGGTGATGGTCGGCAAGGTGAACATGGACGAGTTCGCCATGGGCAGTAGCACCGAAAATAGCGCGTTTTTTACCACCCACAATCCCTGGAATTTGGATACCGTGCCGGGCGGTTCGAGTGGCGGTAGCAGTGCCAGCGTGGCCGCCGGAATGGGCTTCTTTAGCCTCGGCAGCGATACCGGTGGTTCGATCCGGCAACCGGCCTCGCTGTGTGGGGTAGTCGGTTTCAAACCAACCTATGGCCGGGTTTCGCGCTATGGGCTGGTGGCCTTCGCCAGTTCGCTGGATCAGATCGGGCCGTTTACCCGCAATGTGACCGACTGCGCCCTGGTAATGAACGTTATTGCCGGTTTCGATATCCGCGACAGTACCGCCATCAATACACCGGTTCCCGATTATACGGCAGCCTTGAAAGCCGATGTTAAGGGCCTGAAACTGGCTTTACCCAAAGAATATTTTGTAGAAGGGATGGAACCGGGGGTCGAGAAAGCGGTGCGGGATGCGGTTGCTCGCTTGCAGGAAATGGGGGCAACGGTCGAAGAAGTTTCTATGCCCACTACCAAATACGCTCTGGCGACTTACTATATAACGGCCCCTTCCGAGGCCAGTGCCAACCTGGCTCGCTACGATGGGGTCAAGTACGGCCTGAGCGATAAAGCGGTCAGTTCAATCCTGGACGGCTATCTAAAGACCCGTGACGAAGGCTTCGGACCAGAAGTAAAACGCCGGATTATGATCGGCACCTATGCCCTGTCGAGCGGCTATTTTGATGCTTACTATCTCAAAGCTCAAAAAGTCAGAACGATGATCAAGTCGGATTTCGACCGGGTATTTGAGAAGTTTGACGCGATCCTCTCGCCTACTTCACCGACGACCGCCTTTAAGATCGGGGAACGCGCCGCCGACCCACTGGCGATGTATCTTTCGGATGTTTGTACCATCCCGGCAAACATGGCCGGTATCCCTGGTATCTCGATCCCCTGCGGCTATTCAAACGATTTGCCGGTCGGTTTGCAAATTCTTGGCCCGGCCCTGGGCGAAGAAAAGGTTTTGCAAGTAGCCTACGCCTACGAACAATCTACCGAGTGGCACAAACAGCACCCCGCGCTATAACTTTTTAACCCGCGCCGGGAGTTCTTCTATTATATAGAGATATAATATAGGACTTTCGATTGATGAGGTAAACTAACCTGAAGTGGGGGCGCAGCCCACGCGGGGGGTCATACAGGCGGGTACCCTCTGGGTGCCCCTGTAATACTCTTTTTATTTTTGCTTCAAGCTCACGTAGTGAGGTTGAAGCGAAAGTTCTATAATAGAAGAACTTCCGGCCCAGGCTCCGTTTCTCAGGCCGCATCCAAAATTACCGTGTGCATTCTGGCCGGTTGTCCCCAAACTTTTTGTGCCGCTTCCTCCAAAACCCCTATATAACGATTGGTATAGCGCGCGTCAAAAGCGTTCCGAAATAAAAGTATTATGTCAAGTTGCTGGCCGTTCAAAGTCGCGTTCTCACCAAGACCCAGGGCGGACCGGAGTTGCGGACCAGCTAACCTCGCTTCAATCCCCAAAGTTTTTAGATTCACCGGCGGACAACCGCTATGCTCGATCACAGCTTGCCAGCGTTTCAGCACTTCCTCCGGTGTTACCGACCATTGCCTGGCCCAACTTTCTTGCAGCAGCAGAGCCTGATTGCTAACCGGCGGCGTTGGGCTTTGGGCGGGGGCAAGCATCGGTATTTCTGCGACCGCTTCTTCAACCTTTTGAGGTTCAAGTGTAGCTACCGGGGACGGTAAAACTGGCGTTACCGGACAAACCGGTTCAGAAAGGGTTAATGTTGGGCTAGCCTGGAAGCCGGTTGACTTTTGTTCGATCAAAGTAACTTTAAGCATATCTTCTAGCACTTTGAAAAAATAAGGGGTCCGGTTGCGAGATTGAGTTGGATTGGTCTGGTTGGCCGGAGAAAGAGCCGAAGTTCTGGCTCTGGTTTTATCACGAGCCTGATAAATTAATTCGACAAAAGTTTTCTCGTCGAGGTCAATTTGCTGCCACAGGTTAAGGGCGCGTTTGATGTTGGGTAATTTTAGCCTGTCCTCATCGCCAAATTGCCGACCGATTTCGGTGATGACATTGCCGATATAGCTTGAGTAAGACTTTGGATTGGCGTGGGTGGAACTGGTATTTATTTCCACCTTTTCAATTTTTTTAGACTCGGTTTTCTTTTTCATGTCTCTAAAATTCAGAGCGGGATTAGCCGGTGGCTTGCTCTGATTTTCAGAGCCGCGCTCGATCTGAATTTTAGAGTCGTTAGCTCTCTCCACATTGACTGACCAGCGCAAACTGTAACTGGCCCCTTCGGGATTGCCGGAGGCATTGTGGAGTGACCCGGCCTTTACCCTGATGATATAGCCTTTTTCCAGCGCGACTTTCAAGCCATCGGCCACCGCCTGTATACTCATATTCATTTCGCGGGCGAATTCGCTATAGGCCACCTGGTCCTGGGTCCGACGTTGTCCATGCTCGTCAATCCAACCTAGCGTTCGCCGTAAGATCAGGCAAACCACTTTAGTGACACACGGTTTTTCGTATGGTACGATTTCATCCAGAAACTGATTTGGCACCATCGTAAAGGCAAAGGTGCCACCGGGTTGCTGGCGGAAACCGGCGAATATTTCGGACATAGCAAAGCCTCCTGCAAGTCACCAACTATTGACACCGAGTCTGGCAGGCGTTATAATCAAAGAGGCGAAAGCCAAAGATAAATAACGCAGGACCCGATGGGTGCTTGTGTCTTTGATAAAACAACCCTTCTAGCTTGGCGGCACGGGGGTTGTTTTGTTTTAATATTGTAATTGGGCCAGTTAGCTGACCAGGCTAAACGCTTTGGTTCTCCTTTTTTGCGCGCACCTGGCGCAGCTTTGAAAGGTCTTTTTCGTACAGCTCGATCAAGCGGTCCAGTTCGTCAACCGATAATAACCGGTTTTCCGACCGCCCTGGATTGGTCCACTGGTGAAACAGGTTCAGTTCTTCCAACCCCATATCGACAAAAGATAATTGATAGCCGGTTTCGCGGGGTGCATCGCTCCGTCCGGCCTTGATTAACTCTACAATATTTTTGACCGAAAGCTTTTCCTGTATATTAAGACGCTGACCGATTTCTGACAGCAAAGCCTCTTGATCGTTGAAAGAAAGGGTGGTCAGCCGCCGGATGACTTCCACATTGTTTAAGGGCGTTGTGGCGAAAGTTTCCCCTTCCATTGATAAACCGGAAAGATTGTGATTTATTACACTTGCGGGTACGTTCGTACCGGAGCTATTGCTATCAGGCCGGTCTTTTCTAGCCGGAAGGATCGACCAGTTGCCGGTTGCCAGCACCTCCTTCACCACCGGTGAAAGTTTTTCGGCAGCCCTGATCCGGGTGGAAACATAGGCCCGGCTTTTGCCAATTTTGCGGCCAATTTCATCGTGGGTCCAGCCGAACTCCCCGGCAAGCTGGGCATAGGCCACCCCTTCTTCCCAGGCCTCCAGGTTATGACGCTGGATATTTTCGATTACCGCATCGATAACGGTGTCTTCTTCGCTAAGATGGTCGACCAGCACCACCGGCACACGCGGTAAACCCAGTTCACGAGCGGCTTGCAACCGCCGGTGCCCTGCTACCAGCTGGACCCGGCTTTCGCTGGCTTTCATACCTAAAAGCGGTTGCAGAATACCGCGTGAGGCAATACTCTGTTTTAATTCTTCCAGGGCCGCCCGTTCGATCTGGCGGCGTGGTTGATTGGGGTTAGGGTCAATCCGGTCGGGTGCGACATAGGCCAACACCCAGTTTCCGGCCTGACCCCGCGCCGCAAACAAATCTCGCCGGGTGGCTCTGGCGTTATTTTCTTCCAGTAAACCGGTGGCGACGGCTTCGTTATTTAGCCGCTTGTGGCGTCCCTTGATTGCCATTGTTAAGCTTCCAGTTTATAGCTATGGTAAGCGGCTTCTATAGTAGAGGCTGAAATGACCGGTTCTCGGCGAGCGGTGGCTAACAAAAGAGCGTTATAGCCGATTTTGCAGACCTCGCGCGGAATACCTCTGGACAACTCCACAAATTTCTCCAGTCCGTCTTCGCTTAATATTTCGGGTCTGGCTCCGGCCACACTCAATCGAAAGCTAATCATGGCTTTGGTTTCCTCGGTACTGAGCGGTTTGAGCCAGCTTGTGTTGATGACCCGGCTAGCCAGGTTTTCGCGGCTGGCGACCATGCGGGCCAGTTCCGGTTGGCCGAACAAAATAACCTGGATCAATTTATCGCCATCGGCTTCAAAGTTTAATAGCAGCCGGATCAGTTCCATCGCGCGTTTCGAGGCAGTTTGGGCCTCATCGATCAGCAAGACTACCGCCCGGTTATTTTCCTGGGTTTCGTCGATCAGCATCTTCTTGAATTGCCCCTTGAGCGGTTCGACCTGGCGGCTGATCGGGCTGCACTTATATTCCAGTAGCAGATTGGTCATGACCTGGCTATTGGTACCTTCCAGGTCGTCCAGGTAGCCGATAGCATATTTCTCCGGGTAGGCGGCCAGCCGGTCGTAAAGAATTCGGGCAATCGAACTTTTGCCGCTGCCCACCGCTCCCAGCACGATGCCCAAACCCATACGGTCCCGGATCAATTGCAGACAGGTTTCTATTATTTGCCGGTTTAACTGTGTCAGGTGTACGAAGCGACGGTTGGTACCGCTTACCTGAAAGGGCGGTTCCCACAAACCAAAATGGGCCAGATACTGCTCTTTGGTTTCAATCTCGCGGAGCACTTCTTCCACATCCGGGTTACTGGCCCGGTTGAAGCTGGCAATTTTCGATTCTGGTTTATCGACGGACTGGACCATAAGTTTATCTTCTTGTTCTGATTACTCAATTATTGAGTAAGTATAGGTTGATTAATTGTGTCTAAAACTATTTGCTTATGCGATCTGTTTCTTACATGGATAATTATACCTAACGAGTCAATAGGTGTTTTGGGGAAATTGCCCGACCGGGACAATTTTGCCGGTAATTGTCCCGAAATGCAGTTTTCTTGGTTTCAAAGGGTTGTTAACAGGAGGGTTGACGGCCCGAAAGTACAGAAATCGGGCAAATCGGAAAGAGCAGAAAGAGCCTTAGCGGCGTGGTTTGGTATGGAGTTTTTGTTCGAGCCGCGCCAGTTCTTCTTTTAGGGTCGAGACTTCCTTGAGTAAGGCCGTGCGGCTTTTGTCATCCTCGACCTGTTCCCAGTTTTCCAGTGTTTCGTTGATATAGGTGCGTAGACGCTGAAATGTTTGAGGCCGGTAATTCCAGAGTTTTGGTTGGGGTCTGGGACGTTCCCGCACCGGGGCTGCCTGGGGAGCGGGGGTTGGAGTGTTAATGGTTTGGTCAGGGGGAGTTAGCCGGCCTTCGGCCAGGTTAATCCGGTCGTTTACATAGCCTGGGGACCGGTTAATCATCCGGCTTATCTGGCGGTTGGAAAAATTGTACTCTTTGGAAAGAAGCTGAAAAAATGTCGCTTCGTCTTGCAAGTCGAGGTCGAGCCGTTGTAAATTTTCCACCAGCGAAATCAAACGAATCTCTTTATCGTCCAGCCCTTCTTTAATGATAACCGGCACTTCTTCCAGACCGGCTTGATTAGCCGCCCGCCAGCGTCGTTCTCCGGCAACAATCTGAAAGTGACCGGTTTTGCCGGGCAAGGGGCGCACAATAATCGGTTGTAAAATCCCCCTCTCCCCAATGTCTGCCGCCAAATCTTTATCTTTATCCGGATCGCTCTTTTTACGCGGTTGGTCCGGGTTTGGCTCGACCATCTTTATTGGCAACCAGGAAGCTTCCTCCAGCGGTCGCCCGCCTTCGGTCGGTCCGGCTTTCAGGCTCAGACCGGCAAAAACATCGGTATTAGTGGTAGTCCGGTTATTTCTCGACACGCTGAATTACCTCCCTGGCAAATTGATTATACTGCTGGGCCGCCTGATGGCGCGGTTCGTAGGCCTGGATCGGTCCCTGATTGCGAACTCTGACCAGGGCCGAATAATCGCCGATCCGGGCCGGAAAAACTACATCTCCCAAAATCTGGCGCACCCGGCTTTCCACCTCACGGCTGATCGTAGTACGGGCATCGTACATGGTAAGCAGGACCCCGGCCAGTCGCAATTTGCGGTTGAGTTTGCGCCGTA
Organism: Chloroflexia bacterium; assembly: GCA_038322625.1. GTDB lineage: Bacteria > Chloroflexota > Chloroflexia > Chloroheliales > Chloroheliaceae > 54-19. The sequence continues at coordinate 64,357 of JBBQGA010000005.1, read as the reverse complement.
CCAGATCGATCACGTCGTTAAAGGCTTTGAGACCATCGACGGCAAAGAACTGACATTGTAATGGAATAATCACAAAATCGGAGGCGGTCAGCACGTTGAGGGTCAACAAACCCAACGAAGGCGGGCTGTCGGTAATCACATAATCGTAACCGAGTTCCTCGACCCCTTTCAGGCTTAACTGACTTTCATCGTCAACTACGCCATCGTATTTATCTCTTAACAGTCGTTCGCGGTTGACGACCTGTACCAGTTCTACCTCCGCCGAAGCCAGCGATATATGGGCCGGAAGAATATCAAAACCGTAAGGACTGGTCATAACGACCTGTTCGACTCCTATTTCCTCTTTGGTAAGGAGATCGTAGGTCGAAAGCTTGATCTCGGTGGGGTCGATACCACCGGCCATAGTTAAATTGGCCTGCGGGTCCAGATCGACCACCAGCACTTTCTTGCCGAGATCAGCCAACGCCCTGGCCGTGCAAATCGCGGAGGTAGTTTTACCAACTCCCCCTTTTTGAATACCAAATGCAATTCTAATTGTCGCCATTACAGAGTCCTTTTCTGGTCTAATGTTATGTGGTATTATTGTAACACATTCCAGAAAATCTAACTTATCAGACTGTGTTATTTTTTGCACAATTGACCAAAAACGCTCAATAGTTACAAACATAACAAATGAATAGAAATAACCAATAGTGAGAAACGTAACAAATTGTTTCACGTTTTACTATTTACAAACCTGCCGTTTGCCGTTAAGATGCCTGAGTTACACCAAGATGAGAATTTAATTTATCTGAAATTTAATTTATTTGAAAAGGAGAGGCCGATCATGGATTTAGAAAAAGAAATCAACGGTTGGATGGACGAACATCAAACCGATTATTTTGATTTGCTGCGGGAAATGATGGACGAGTTTCAGGCGGCTCACCCCGGTGTCGATCAGGATATGGTTCGGATGAACACACTTTCAATGGCTGACCGGCGGTTTATGGCGCGGGCACTTGGTGCGATATTGCCAAAGCACCTGGGACAATCGGCCAGCTAAACTGGTTCGGAAGCTGCAAGGAGGTGCCGCAGTGGATTTGGGATTAAAAGGAAAAGTCGCCCTGGTGGCCGGGGCAAGCAAAGGGCTGGGGCGGGCGGTGGCAATCGAACTGGCCCGCGAGGGGGCAAATCTGGTAATCTGTTCCCGCGATGAAAGCCGGTTGCTGGAGACAGCCCAAGCTATAGGAAGTCAAACCGGAGTACAGGTGTTGGCTATCCCCACCGATGTAGCGAAAGCCGCCGATGTTGAAAGCCTGGTCAGCAAGGCTGTCGCCCGTTTTAACCGGATCGATATTTTAGTTAACAACGCCGGTGGTCCCCCCGGCGGCACCTTTGAAAAATTAAGCGATGAGGATTGGGCTAAAGCGATTGAGTTAAATTTGCTCAGTACCGTGCGGCTGACGCGGCTGGTAATTCCTCATATGAAAAACCAGGCCAGTGGGCGGATTATCAATATTACCTCGCTGGCGGCCAAAGAACCGATGGAAAACCTGATATTATCAAATGCGGCGCGAGCCGGGGTGATCGGGCTGGCTAAATCGCTGGCAAACGAACTGGGCAAATATAATATCACCGTCAACAGCGTTTTACCGGGTTTGCACCTGACCGACCGCCTGATCCAGATGCAACAGCTTCAAGCCGACCAGCAAAAGCGATCTTTACAAGAGGTACAAGCTGATGCCTCGAAAACCATTCCGCTTGGCCGCATGGGTCAGCCGGAAGAATTAGCCGCCGCCGTCGCTTTTCTCGCCAGCGAACGCGCCAGTTTTATTACCGGGGTAGCCCTCGTGATCGATGGTGGTATGAGCCGGAGTTCCTTATAGTATGGAGCTTATAGCATGAAGTACATTTTAGCCCCCGACCGCCTGGAAACCCCAGAGTTTGTGATCCGTTCGTACCAACCGGGGGACGGTGCCTTGCTCAATGAAGCGGTTATCAGTTCCTACGACCACCTGAAAACTTTCATGCCCTGGGCCAAAACCGATATTACCCTGGCCGAGTCGGAACAGTTGTGTCGTGAATTTCGGGGTAAATACTTGCTGTCGCAGGAATTTGTAATGGGTATTTTTAGTCCCACCGGGGACCGTCTATTGGGTGGAACCGGTTATCATTTTGAGTCTTATTCAATAGAGCATCTAACCGCCGAGATCGGTATGTGGATCAGAAGTGATATGGCCGGACAGGGTCTGGGGACGAAAGTATTAATAGAATTGCTAAAGTGGGGTTTTGAGGAGTGGCCCTGGCTCAAAACCATGTGGCGTTGTAATAGTATCAATTACGCCAGTGCTGCCGTCGCTCACAAAGCCGGGATGCCGCAGGAAGCCATTTTGCGCCAGGATGCGTTTGCGGTGGATGGCGTGACCCGGCGCGATACAATCCTTTTTGGCCTGACAAAGGAGGGTTGGCTGGCCGCAAATGGCGGCTAGGTTATAGCATGGATTACCTTTTTTTAGGCTTCGTTATTTTCCTGGCTCTGCTGGGCCTGAGCTTTTTGGGCTTTTTTATCTACCGTCTCGACCGCACACCGGAAATGACCCCTCGAATACGCCGCTTTAATCGGACCATGATTGCGTTAGGTGCGGTCTGCCTGTCAAGCGGCTTCGCCCTGACCTTCCTGACCACGCCTCCCCTGGCTGATTGGGGATTGGTAGCGGGCCTTTCGGTGTTGGCCCTGGTGATGGTAATGTTGGCTGCCCAGGGTTTTGGCGTTGGTTTTCAACAAATGGATGAGGACGGCATTGGTTTCTTGCGTTTCTTCCAGCTTGGTAGTGCTATAATTTTTTGTATGGCTTTTGTCCCGGCCTTTATTGCTTTTGTTACTTACGCCGGTAAGCTGAAATGAGCAAAACCGAAGGCCCTACTGTAACCTAATTTCCGGCTGCAAAACCGCAACTCCCTTAATTTATTTGTAATTACTCTGGCCCCTCCCCAGGGCCACCAGTGGACGGGGAAAAGAAGAAGAAAAAAGAAGTTTACATAGGCATCCAAAGGGTATCCGGCCCCCACGACCCCTGCTTCGCTCCTCTAAACAGGTTTGGTGAGTAGTCACAATAAATCAGGGCTTAAATCTAATTGACAGGTCCAGCAGGCTAGTCTATCATGAACTGTGCTGATGAATGGGTCGCCGGGTCTGAAAGGCTTCATCAAAATCAGGCTGACTGGAAAGGACGGACGTTGCGAGTCTTGAACAGTGTAGTTTAGGATCAAAACGAGGCAAAATCTGAGCGCGTTTACACATTCACATAGTGAAAAATCTCCCTCGCCCAGAGGTATTGGTAACGGTCGGGATTACTGCGTAGTAGTCCCAATTCTAAACCCCAACATGGCCGAGGGTCTGGTTAAACTGGCCGCCGCTTTGGCTGGTTCCCGCCTGGAAGGTGAGACCCGTCATATCCGGATCGTTGTGCTGGGTGTGGTTACTGTACCCGCCGAAACCCCACTGAGCCAGGGTGCCTCGCTGGTGCGGGCTTACCGGACTATGCTACGCTATATTCCCCAGAACCTCGAACCCGAAGAACGGTTGGAAGTCCAAACCGAAGTACGGGTCGCACGTCAGGTCTGGCAGGGCATTTCCGACCAGGTAGAAGACGAAAAAGCCGACCTATTGTTAATGCACTGGAAAGGCAGTACCCAGACCCCCGGTAAAGTTTATGGCGATACCATCGACGCCTTGCTGGCCCAACCCCCCTGCGATGTCGTGCTGGCTCGTTTCAATATCAACCTTCCCTCGATAAGAAGCATTTTAATGCCGGTACGGGGCGGCAGTTATAGTTCGCTGGCCCTTAATCTGGCGGCTAATTTATCCGAGGAATGGAGTGCCACGATCACCGTCTTGCACAGCCTGGGGCGGCCCGGTCAGACTATACCAAAACCGGCTAATTTTGAAAATTATTACGGCCCGGCACTACCACCCTTATTTGATAACGAGGAAGACGAACCCCTGGCGACTTTGCAAGACCTATTGCTTGACCTGCCGCCGGGTGCCCGGCTATTAACTTTGCAAGATCAGGTTGTCAACGGGATTGCCCGCGAAGCTCGCTTTCACGATCTGATCATTCTGGGAGCCAGCGAACCGCTTTCGGATGCCCTGGAGGACGATAATAATAATCATAAGCTGGCCGAAAGAATTGCCAGCGAGACTAATTGCGCTCTGCTGGTGGTCAAGACCCATAAACCCTTTGAGCTTATTCGCCCGGCTAGCGGTCTTAAACCGGCAGTAATCTCCCGCGAACCGGCCCTCGAAGAATTGATCGACCGCTGGTTTGCCGAAAATATCTTTAACTACCGCGAATTCCGCTCAATGAGCAGCCTGACTTTACATAAAGATGGAAACTCCCAATCGGTTAGCCTGATTATGCCGGTTTATGGTTCGGTTCACCCGGTCACGCTAGCCGAGACGATCAAACGCGCCCGGTATGCTTTGCTGCGCGATTGCGCCCTGATCGATGAAATTGTGGTGTGCGCACCCAATAGCCATCTGGAACCGGCGGAAGTTGCCGCTTTCTATGTCCAGAATGGGCCGGGCGAAGCGGGGGACGAGCAAGAAATTATCTATATGGCCCCAGACTTGCCGCCCCGTGACAATATCGAGGAACAACCTGGTCTGGCCGAGTGTCTATGGCACGCCCTACACCAGGCGCGGGGCGATATTATCGTGTGGGCCGACCCGACCATGAGCGGTTTCGAGGCGCGTTTGATCTATGGTCTGGTAGGGCCGCTTTTAACTTATCCTGAATTTCAACTGGCGACCGGGTTTTATTCGACCGATGAAATAAACAGTGAAAATTCGGATGTGATTTATAGTAATGTGGTCGAAATGAGTTTACGGCCTCTGCTGAGTGGCTTTCAACCGCAACTGGCCGGGGTGATTAACCCGCTCTGCTCGGTCGGGGCGGCCCGGCGCGACTTGCTGGAACGTATGCCTTTTACGACCGGCCCGGCCTTTCAGGTCGCTTTGCTGGCCGATACGGTCCAGCGCAACGGCCTGATGAGTATTGCCCAGATCGATCTGGGCCAGCAACCCTATTCGGCCAGTCCTTTTTCTACTCAACAAATTACCGCCGATACACTGGCCGTTCTGTTGCGCCGGGCGGAAGAACGCAGTGCCGGGTCGTTGATGTCCAAATTCAATCAGTCGGTCAAGACCATACATAAAAAGGGTGGGGTTTTTTCGCTCAAAGTCGAGCCTACCACCGGAATTCAAAGAGAATTGTCGCCGGTTATTTACTCGCCGGACTATCGTCGGCCTTCGTTTTAAGCCCGGCCAAATTGACAGATTTAGTATAATTATAAGTACCAACGTCGGGTCAAACCGACGCTTTTTAATGTTTATGACAGGGAGCCTGTATGTCAGTTGAATCAACCACAGATTTATCGCCTCGTCGTCCCGAAAGTCGCCCGGCAGCCGTTTTGCTGCTGGTCCGACCGGTAGGACCCCAGGCCGAGCCGCACCTGGTTTTAATCCGGCGCAGCCAGAAAGTGCATACCCACAAAGGCCAGATAAGCTTTCCGGGCGGCGGTTTTCACCCTAGTGACGGCCAATTGGAAGTGACGGCCCTGCGCGAAACCCAGGAAGAATTAGGCCTTGCCCCGGCCAGTTTGCGGGTGCTGGGTGCCCTGACACCGGTGGATACGGTCGTCAGTAATTTTATGATCAACCCTTTTCTGGCTGTGCCGCACGACCCCCAGGCCCCTATAAGCTATGTACCGGACGATTTCGAGGTCGCCAGCGTACTGGAAGTGCCCCTCAAAGAACTGCTCAAACCGTCGGCCCGGCGCGATGAAGAATGGGTAATGAGCGGCCAACCTCGCCAGGTAGTCTTCTACAATTACGGGCCGCTGGTAATCTGGGGCGCGACTGCCTATATTTTATCCAACTTTTTCAAAGAAATTCAGGCCGGTAAATGGGCCAGCCTTTTTGAATAATTTTTGCTGATTTCAAGGGAGAGATTTCGTGGGACAAACTTTAGTTGAAAAAATCGTCGAACACTACACCGTCGGCTTGAAGCCCGGTCAACCGGTCCATATAAATGATTTTGTTGAGGTGCGACCCCGCCATATCATGACCCACGATAACACCGGAGCGGTCATACCCAAATTTGAAAGTATGGGCGCATTGGGTATCTTCGACCCTAGCCAGCCGGTGATAGCCCTCGACCATGATGTTCAGAACCGCAGCCCGGAGAACCTTGCCAAGTACGCCAAAATCGAAGCTTTTGCCCGGCAGCATGGGCTGGCCTTTTTCCCGGCCCGGCGGGGGATTGCCCATCAGGTGATGGCCGAAGAAGGTTTCGCCCTGCCGGGTACCCTCGTGGTCGGTTCCGACTCACATTCCAACCTCTATGGGGCCTTTGGGGCGGTCGGTACGCCGGTCGTCCGCACCGATGCCGCCGCGATCTGGGCGACCGGTCAGACCTGGTGGCAGGTGCCGGAAGTCGTAAAGGTTGAATTTACCGGCCAGCTTGGGCCGGGTGTCACCGGGAAAGATGTTATTTTAACTCTGATTGGCTTATATGCCCAGGACGAGGTTTTGAATTACGTGGTCGAGTTTAGCGGGCCGGGGGTCGTTAACCTTACCATGTCGCAGCGCATGACGATCTCCAATATGACCACCGAGTGGGGCGCACTGGCCGGAGTTTTCCCTTACGACGCGGTACTGGAAAACTATTTGCTGGAACGGGCCGCTTATTACGTTCGCCGAGGCGATACCAACCCCCGTCTGACCGTCCAGATTGTCGCCGAGTTAGCCGCCAATATGCCCCAGGCCGACCCTGATGCACCCTACGCCAAAGAAATCCGACTCGATTTGAGCCAGGTCCAACCCACCGTCGCCGGGCCAAACGAAGTCAAAACCACGCTCTCAGTGCCGGAAATCGAACGGCAGGACCTGAAAATCAACAAAGCTTACCTGTTGAGTTGCGTCAATGGCCGACTGGACGATATTCGAGAAGCCGCCGAAGTTATGCGCGGCCACAAAATCGCCCCGCAGGTCAAGTTTTATCTGGCCGCCGCTAGCCAGCCCATCGAAAGCCAGGCGCGTGAACTTGGCTACTGGGATAGCCTGGTCGAGGCCGGGGCGATTGCTCTGCCGCCCGGTTGTGGGCCGTGTATCGGGCTGGGCGAAGGTCTGTTGGAAGCCGGGGAGGTGGGTATCTCGGCGACCAATCGCAACTTCAAAGGCCGCATGGGTTCGCCGCAGGCTCAGGTTTACCTTTCCAGTCCGGCAGTGGTGGCCGCCAGCGCGATTGCCGGGAAAATTAGCGGGCCGGACGGTTTGCAAAGTCCAGCGCACAATCCCCTCAGCCAGGCGATCCGGCAAAACACTTACCAGTCTGCCGCAACCGCAACCGTCGAAATCTTGCCCGGTTTTCCCCGCCAGCTAGAGGGCCGTTTGCTATTCGCGCCCAAAGATAATATGAATACCGACGGCATTTATGGCAAAGAATACACTTATCAGGATAGTGTGCCGCCCGCCCGCATGGCTGAAGTCGCTATGCTCAATTACGACCCGGCCTTTCAGACAATGGCCCAGCTCGGTGATATGCTGGTCGGCGGCTGGAATTTCGGGGCCGGTTCTTCGCGGGAACAGGCCGTGACCTGCCTCAAGTACCGGGGTATCCGGCTGGTGATTGCCGGTTCTTTCTCGCAAACCTACAAACGCAACGCCTTTAATAACGGCTTTATCGTGCTGGAGTGTCCCGACCTGATCGAGGATTTCAAGGCGCGTTTTGCCGCGCGGTCGGAGCTAACTATCAATACCGAGTTGGTCGCCCGGTTGGATTTCGAGCGTTCCGAGCTTCAGTGTAGCGACCGGACCTACAGTTTTTCGCCGCTGGGCCGGGTCGCCCAACAACTGATCGTGCTGGACGGCTTTGAGAATATGATCACGGCTCAGATCAAAGAACGCCTGACCCAACTGAGTTAGGCTTTGGCTGTGCTAATCGATTAAATCGAGTATCTGTTCAGCCCCACCCCTAACCCCTCCCAGGGGAGGGGAAAAGAAAAGAGATTTACAGGGGCACCCACAGGGTACCCGCCTGTATGACCCCGCGCAGGGCACCCAATGGGTACCCGACCCCTACGTATCCCGCTAATTTTCTTAGTGGTAGGGTCAATAGTTACTAAATCCATTAAGTATCTAAAAACCCTATTAAAAGGGACTTTTAGCTGATTTGTGGCTCTTTATCACCTTATGCGCGATAATAAAAGGACGTATAATCTGTTCTGATTAGAGTGAACGAGAGCAAAGAAGTTTAGCATGGCAAAAGCACCCGTAAAAAAGCCCCTAATCGCCGGGCCAACCGTTAGTTTAGGTTTGTGGGGCAACGATTTGATTCTGCGGGTCGGCTTGCCCACCGACCCCACCGGCCCCTTTATCAACCTCTATAATGCCGTCCAGCAAGCCTTTCCTCAGCTCGAATTTATTCGTGACGACAAACGCCAGTTGGTGCGCTGTTTGCCGATCTATTTCGTCCGCCTTCAGGAATGGCTGTTGGCCGAGGTCAAAGCCGGGCGTTACGACAACCTACAACTGGATTTCAATCCGTTGCCGTTGCTGGATTTCGGACCGGTGCTGGCCCCTACTCCGCGCGAATATCAGGTGGGTGCCCTGGAAGCCTGGCTCAAAGCCGGTTCGCAGGGCGTGGTGGTTTTACCCACCGGGGCCGGTAAGACCTTTGTGGCGGCGATGGCGATTGCCCGCATGAAGGTGGCGACCCTGGTAATTGTCCCGACCATCGATCTGCTGCTGCAATGGCAAACCGCCCTGGCTAACTTTTATAATCTGCCGGATAAGGAGGCTATTGGCGTTTTCGGCGGTGGGCGGCACGACCTCAAGCCCCTTACGATCATGACTTACGATAGCGCGATCATCCATACCCGCCACCTGGGCCGCTTTGCTATGCTGGTCTTTGACGAAGCCCATCACCTGCCCGCCGAAAGTTACCAGGCCGCCGCCGAAGGAGCCTTTGCCCCCTACCGCCTGGGCCTGAGTGCTACTCCCGAACGGGCCGACAACCGCCACCATCTGCTCGAACGGCTGATCGGGCCGGAAGTTTATCGCCGTATGCCGGGCGAACTGACTCGCCAGAAGTTTTTGGCCTCTTACAAAGAACAAAAAATTCTGGTCGATCTTTCGACCGACGAAAGAGCCGAATACGACCGGTTGATGGAAGTTTATCGCAAGTACATGAACAAGCAGCGTTTTGCGCGCGGGGCTTATAGCCGTTTCGCCGGGGCGGCTTCGCTTTACCAGGATTTGGTTTATCGGAGTGGACGAGACCCCCAGGCCAGGGCGGCATTGTTGGCCCACCAGAAAGCGCGCCAGTTGTCGCTGAATGCCGAGGCCAAACTGGAGGTGCTGGAAGAACTGCTCGAACAACACCGCGCGGATAAAATAATAATATTTAGCGAATTCAACAGCGTCGTCGATGAGGTCAACCGCCGCTTTTTTGTTCCCTCGATTACTTACAAAACGCGGGCCGACGAGCGCAAACTGATTTTGGATCGCTTCCGGTCGGGCGATTACAGCAAACTGGTCAGTGGCCGGGTCTTGAACGAAGGGGTGGACGTGCCGGATGCTAACATTGCGATAGTCATCAGCGGCAACTCGACCAGCCGCGAATATATCCAGCGTCTGGGCCGGGTTTTACGTCCTAAAGTCAGTCAGGCCATGCTTTACGAACTGGTTAGCGATGAAACCGGCGAGGTTAATTCCGCCCGCCGCCGCCGCCAGGGCATCAATCGAACTTCCAGTAGCAAATAATAATTAGCCGGAGCAATAAAATCCGGCTCTACAAACGGGTAAACAAATGCCACTATCTTTGGATGATTTGCGCAAGACCACCAGTGCCGGGCGGCGCGGCCAGCCCCGCCGGATCAGCCCGACCCTGATCGATACCGCCCCGGAGCGCGAACTGGCCGCCGATTTCTGCCGTTATTTTGCCGAACTCTCGGAAGCCAACCGCCGCCAGCGTGATTTCTCGGAGCAGTATTTGACCGAGCGGGCTGGTGGCGATTTTAAGCTGGCGCGTGGTTTGATCTCGGCCATGCTGGGCTTTTACGGCTGGGATAGCGAATCTTTTCAGGAGCGGTTGACCCCAGCCCAGTATGAGCAGTTGCAAAGTCTCGGCCTGACCAACTCATCGGTTTTGCGATTGGCTCTCTATAGCTATATCAGCACCGCTCCTCGCGCCGGTTTTGTTGGCAAGGCCGGTCGGGCGGAAGCCCTGGAACTCTTTGCCGCCGGGGTCGGCCTGGAACCGGCCCTGGTCGAAGAAATGTTGTTTTTGGATAACGAGGAAAACGCCCTGCTGCGCTTGCGAAAACGCCAGGACGGTCAGTCTTTCCGGCCACCTACCGCCCAGGAAGTGATCCGCCGCTATAACCGGATGGCTATCGAAACTCTATTGTACAATTCCAGCGAGGTGATTTTTGGCTTTGGCACACTGCTGCCGGGGGCATTGGTCAAAAGGATCGGCTACTTTTCAAAGGAGCTACATATCCCCTACGACCTGGATTATAATTCAGCCGGCGAGATACAGTTACGCCTTTACGGGCCAGTCCAGGCTTTCGGCTCCCCGACCCGGCATGGCGACCGCCTGGCCCGCCTGACCTTCCTGACGCTTGCGCTGGCAAACCGCTCGCCCGGTGGCGATACCGGTCTGGCTGAGAATTTTTCGGTGCCGGTCAATACGGTACTGGTCGCCAGCCAGGCTAAAGGTACCGCTAAAAAGCCAACCGCCGTCAGTCCGGTTCTATCGGCCCTGGCCCAGGTTCACCTGCGCGATAAAGTGTATTTCTTTGATGTGGCATCAGTAGCCGAATACCTGGCCCGGCCCGATGAAAAGATCGAGGAAGTTGTACTAACCCCGTCCGCCGAGGATACCGACAACGCCGAAATTCACGAAAGCGGAGAGGTTTATACGGTCGCCCGGCAATTTGACCGGGTGGCCTACTACAAGCAAAAAGAAACCGCCCGGCGCGATTTTGATAGTTCGATTGAAGCGCGTTTTCACGCCGAATTCAGTGCCCTGGCGAGGGAGGGGCATACTGCCGGTTGGCAGATCGAACGCGAGCCGGAAGCGATTGCCCTGCCCGCTCAACATCTTTTGTTTGTGCCGGATTTCGCCTTGCAACGTGGCTCGACCCGCGTCTGGCTGGAAATTATCGGCTTCTGGACCGCCGATTATCGTCAGCGCAAGCTTGAAAAACTGGAAAAGCTCAAAGCTCACGGCGAGTATAAATTGCTGCTGGCGGTCGATACGTCGCTCCAGGCCGATTTCCAGGAAGGCCCACCCGGTCAAAAGCGACCGGCTCCTTTTCCAACCATCTTCTATAAAAACGAGTTACGGGCAACCGATGTAATTGCCTTGCTGGGGCGCGAGTACGACGATCAGGCCGGGCGGTTGCAACAGGTTACTCAGGCCGGGCAAAATCTGTTTAATGACCAACTGGCCGTTCGTGGCTTTTTGCCGGAAGACGAATTGTATCGGCTTTTAAAAGCCTACAACAAAAATGAGTTGATGATCGCACTCGAAAAGCTGTCACCCGCCGGGTCATATATCGATGGGTACGGTTTATGCTCCTCGATCTACCTGCAAGCCGCCGGAGCCGCCCTCGAAGATGCCCTCAAAGACGGTCTACGCTTGAGCTTCGAGCAGATTTGCCAGGCCCTGGCGGCGGCTGGCCTCGAATATAATAGCGGTCGGCTCGAAGCCCTGCTAATGGCTCTCCCGGTTGTCACAATTGTACGGCCCAGCCTGTTTGAGGTGTATGTCCAGGCGGCCAATCTCCCGGTCGAACTGCCCGAACTGGCGGTGGTTGGCAAAACTAGAAAGTCCCGGCGTTAGGAATTTGAGCGAGCTTCTTACAACCGAAACTTTGCCTCCCGAAATCTTAACTTACACCGGCCAGACCGAGCGGCTAACTTACCCTTTGCGTCAGGGTTATGCTTCAAGTGTCGCGCTGCTGGAGTGTGAGAGGGGTTATCTGGTCGTCAAACGTTCAATCGGGCCACGCTTTGGCGCGATGCTGCAACGAGAATACCAGATTCTCAATATTCTCAGTCTGTATACCACTCTGCTGGTGCCGCACCCTTATCTTTTTTTGGAAAAAAGCGGTACAAACTGGCTGGTGATGGACTGGCTGCCTGGTGTCCCAATGCGCGAGCGGCTCGTCGGCGAAACAAATTCTCTGCGCCGTGACCTGATCATCGAAAGCTTTGGCAAAACCCTGGCCGAAATCCATGCTACCAATTTAACCCCCGGCCTCTTGAATACTCGTGACAACTGGCTTGACCGTAAACTTGAAACTGCCGCCGTCAATCTGGCCGATAATTTCACCAGGAGCGACGCAACCGCTGCTTTATTGGAGGAACTAAAAAAGGACCGTCCGGCCCCTATAACTCAAACTCTCATTCATGGTGATTATACGATTGATAATGTGCTGGTACTGCGAAACGAGGTCAGCGCGATAATCGATTGGTCAACCGGGGCCTGGGGCGACCCGCGCTACGATCTGAGGGCCGCCATCCGTCCGGTACCGCTGCTTTTTGAACCTTCCCGCGACCAGGCCGCTTTTTTTAGCGGTTATGGGCAATCTTCGCTTACCCCCGCCGATAACGATTTCTTCTTCAAGCTCCATCTATTCTTTTAAGTAGACCTGAATACTCCCGGCCTATTTTCCAGATGAAACCTCCTCAAAATAAAGCTAACCCACCTCGGTAGGCTTAATATTGCCTGTAGTAGGTGGAAATAACTCACATTGAGCAGGGTCCACTATTACAATGACTTGAACTCATCTAGCAAAGCCTTGCGGCGATTATTATCAATTCTAATACGGCTTATATACTTTTGCCATTCAGCCGGGTTCTTCAAAATTGCCAGGTATACTTCCTTGATGCGGGCGGCATAACTGGCGGCTAACTGGTAATATTTTCGGCTGGCACGCTCAATATTAAAATCGACCAGGCTGCGGTAAAGTTCAATCGCGGCTTCGGGCTGGTGCAGCTTTACCGAACCGGCTACCAGATTTTTAATATCCTCCTGACCATTGCCGGTTTGTTGTCGGGCTAAATCTATTGCCGCTTGCCAATTACTTTCGTATAAGTGGATTTCAGCCAGCACTTTTTCGTTAAAAGGCTTAATCAGGCTCAGAAATTGCTCACGCGTCGCGGGCCATTGCCCCTGTCGCTCCCCTATTTCCCTCACCCGCCGGTATAGATCGAGGGTCGGCCAGCGATGTTCAGCCTGGGCTAATAGAATTCGCAGCAAATTCTGGTCGTCGTGTTGTTCCTGGTAGTATGCCGCCAACCGGTCCAAAATTGCGCCGTTGCCTGGTTGGAAGCTGCTATAAAAAGAGCTAGCTTGTCGAGTAGCTTTGGTTTCGATATATCGGGCCAGCCAGCTTTCCAGCGTTTCCACGTACTTGAGGTTGTCGCTTTTGTCTCGCCAGAAATCGGCCAGTTCGAGGAATTGTTCTTCTGTGGTAAGGTTTGCCTCACGAACCGACAAATAGTTGGCTTCGTCGCCCAGCTTCAGATGATAATCGGCCACCCAGTCACTGATATAAGAAAATTCCCCCGTCAGTTTCTTAAATCTTTCCAGCAAGAAAGTATAATCCGCGCTGGTCGAAGCCAGTGCATCCAGACCTGCCTTGAGATCAGCCGGTTCCGCCCCATATCCCCAGATTTCCAGGGTTTCCAGCGTCTTAAGCAGGCGATCAAAGTGACCCTCTTTTTCTTGTGATGATAAAGTGAGCAGACTGGCGGCTTGCCCGTAAAGCGTGAGAGCCACGCCGAGTTGAACAGCGTTAATGCCACATTCATCAAGGATGGAATTTCCGGCCTCGGCCAAAAGTATAAATAGTTCTAACTGGTCCTGCGGGTTGAAAGTGGCAATCTGGTCCAGAAAGTCATCTATTTCGTCCAGTTCTTCGCTTTCATAATAATCGCTCAGGGTATCCGAGAGGTTCTTGAAGTACTTACTGATCTCACTTTTAAGGCGTTGTACTCCAACCGAGTTCACTGGTTGCTGCTGGACAACCTGGGCTGGAATATCAATATTTTCAAAGAGAGTGCGCCGGAAAAGGTCGTTTTGTTCGCTTAATTGCACCAGCATCCCCACCAGCCGGGAATGGTCCATCGCTTCCAGGGTTTGGCCCAGCACCGATTCTGAGCCAGACTGGCTCTCAACTTCCAGCGTAGAATTCAGTGCATCGCGTTCATTTATAAAGTACAACAGGACTGCGACAGTATGCTTGCAAATAAAACCATCGTAAGGGCAGCTACACTCTATTTCTGGCTCACCATTGAAGTCGGCAATTTCTACCTGGTAAATATCGTCGCTTCCGGCGACTCTGGCCTGGATACTCTTTGCTCCCGGCCCCAGCTTAAATTTTGTCACCGCCCCTGCGCTCAGGTAAGCCTGTCCTCGCTGAAATATAAGGCCAGAGTCTGCCAGATTTTCTACCTGCTGGCTAGTAAGGGTTTTAAGATTCATTTCTCCGTGTTACTCCCCTTTTTTGCAATCACCTGCAATCATAATTCCTCAAAGTTATTATAGCTCCACCTTGTTTACCTCCATTAAAAGAGGCTTCCCAGCAAAGAACGTCTACCGTTATTAACATTCTAGCTTAGAAATATTAGAATGATTTGCAATATCTGCTGGCATATCTGTTAAAATATATTACCTAATTGTCTGCTGCATAGCAAGTTTTGAAGATTTAAGGAAGTTATATGAGTTTTGATATTTATCAAAAAATCTTTGATGAGGATGGTGAAGTGCTTGAAGATAAAATCGGCGAGTATCAGGTACAGTTATTGGACTTGTTTGCCGAATCCCCAGAAGGTCTTAAACTCTTAGAGACTGGTCAGCAGTTTGAGTGGTCCAATGTTATGCTGGACTTCGCATTTAATTACGAGGGAGTTACAGTCACCCTGCTTGAACCGGAGGAGTTAGAAACCATCCTTTTGGAACATTTTCCTCGCAAGGTTTCAACTCAGGCCGATCAAGCCCCGGCTATTATCAAAGAGTTACAGGCTTTCTTCCGGTTTCTAGGCCGCGAATATAAGCTGGAAAACGCTCAACTTTGCCTTGAATTTTTAGAGAATAAAACTACTTTGCCACGCTTTAAAAAAGAAATGAGTAACCCGGCTAATTTCGGGATGGCAAAATCTATGGTTATGGAAGGAATGGATCAGGGTTATGATATGACCACTGATGAAGGTATTAATCAGTGGATGAGTGTTTATAAGGCGGCAAATATCCTCGGCAATCTGCCTGGTTTACCTGGCCTGGACGGCCCCAAAGCCGCTTCTTCGCTTACGACTAACGTAAATAAAAACCGGCAAAAGGAAAAGGCTCGCCGCAAAATTGCTAAGGCCAGCCGCCGCAAAAACCGGCACTAGCTTTTAAATGGCTGGCTTCGACCTTTTTAGGGTTCGGGCTGACTGGCGGCTGTGCTTATTTTCAAGTAGAGCGGGACAATCCTGCCCTACTTGAAGATTGAGCCTGTTTTAAATATCGAGGTTTTTGACGTTGCGGGAATGAGTGATGATGAACTGCTTGCGCGGTGGCACCTCGTCGCCCATCAGCATACCAAAAGTCTCATCGGCGGCGGCGGCATCTTCGATGTTCACCTGTAATAAGGTGCGGGCTTGCGGGTTCATAGTGGTTTCCCACAACTGGTCGGCGTTCATTTCGCCCAGACCTTTGTAACGCTGAATATCGGGGGCTTTGCTCAAATTGAGCTTTTTGAGAATTTCGTCGCGCTGACCGTCGCTGTAAGCATAGTGTTTTTCTTTGCTATGCTTGATCAAATACAGTGGCGGTTGGGCGATGTACAAGTAACCCTGGCTGATCATATCCTTCATATTGCGGAAGAAAAAGGTCAGTAACAAGGTGCGGATATGGCTACCGTCGACATCGGCATCGGTCATAATCACAACCCGGTGATAGCGCAGCTTGCTGCTGTCGAAGCTTTCGCCCATACCGCCACCCAGAGCCGTTATCAGAGCCTTGATCTCGGTGTTACCCATCATTTTATCCAGGGCGGCCCGCTCGACGTTCAAAATCTTACCGCGCAACGGTAAAATCGCCTGGAAGCGACGGTCGCGGCCCTGTTTAGCCGAACCACCGGCACTATCTCCCTCGACAATAAAAATCTCGCTGCGTTCCGGGTTTTTTTCGGTACAGTCGGCCAGCTTACCCGGCAGCGACATTCCGTCGAAAGCTCCTTTGCGAATGACGCTATCTTTTATTTTGGCTTGCAGTTCGCGGATGTGGGCCGCTTGCGAACATTTTTCAACGATCCGGCGAGCGTCGTTAGGGTTTTCTTCCAGCCAGCTAGCCAGCTCATCGCCTACCACCGAGGCTACCGCCCCCTGAACCACCGCGCTACCGAGTTTACCTTTGGTCTGGCCTTCAAACTGCGGATCGGCTAGCTTTACACTGATAATGGCGGTCAAACCCTGCCGGACATCTTCTCCGGTAAAGTTTTCGTCTTTTTCTTTCAGGAGGCCGGTTTTGCGGGCGTAGTTGTTGATCGTGCGAGTGAGGGCGGTTCGGAAACCGGTGACGTGGGTTCCACCATCGGCGGTGTTAATGTTGTTGGCAAAAGCATAAATCGAATCGTTGTAGGTATTGGTGTACTGGAAGGCTACCTCGACTTCGACTTCCTCCTGGCGTTTCTGGACGTAGAAAGGCTTTTGCTGAACTACCGGGCGGGAACGGTTCATGTGGCGTACAAACGACATAACGCCGCCTTCAAAATGGAAGGTCATCTCGCGGTCGTTGCGTTCGTCCTCCAGCTTTATGGTCAAACCTTTGGTTAGAAAGCAGGTTTCGCGGAACCGCTGGATCATAGTATCGAAGTTATAAACCAGCGTATCGAAGATCGTATCATCGGCCCGCCAGATGGTGCGGGTGCCGCGCGGGTAGGCCGCGATTTCTTCCTCGCTCATTTCGCGGGTAGTCATGTCGGCGACCGGCGTTCCCTGCTGGAATTCCTGGCTGTGAAACTTACCATCGCGGCGTACTTCCACGCGCAGCCAGGTCGAAAGGGCGTTCACTACCGAGGCACCCACACCGTGCAAACCACCCGACACCTTGTAGCCGCCGCCGCCGAACTTACCACCGGCGTGCAAGACGGTCATTACAATTTCCAGGGCCGGACGCTGTTTGCCCGGATGCATCCCGGTCGGAATACCGCGACCGTCATCCGAAACGGTTACTACATTTTCCTTGTCAACGTGAATCTGAATATTATGACAATGCCCGGCCAACGCCTCATCCACGCTGTTATCGACAATTTCCCAGACTAGATGATGCAAACCGCGATAATCGGTGCTGCCAATGTACATACCGGGCCGTTTGCGAACCGGCTCCAGTCCTTCCAAAACTTGAATATCACTGGCGGTATAATCAGCCTGTGTTTCCGGTATGTATATTTCTTGCGTCAATTCTTTGGCCTCCGATTATCACTTATTTTATATCTATTTCCTCATTATTATACCATATTTTAGCCTCAAACGCTAATCGAATAGAACAAAGAATCAGAGAATTGAAGGCTCGCCAGGCTCGATTTTATAAATTTCCCAGGCTACCAGGAATGTGTCTATACAGCCCCCGCTTTGGCGACTCTGTATTAGCTTTCGTCCGGCTCGTCAAACATCGAAAGCTGGGGGCCGCGTTCGAGGCGTTGTTTTTCTTTTTGCTGGAGTTGTTGAATACCCCCGGCGGGGCTTGGCAAATCTTCCGGCATGGTGCCGCCCACCTCTTTGATAAAATCCCGGACCTTGCGACCCATTTCAAGGTGGGTTTCGTTGGCCGCCTCTTTGGTTTTGACTTCATCTCGGCGCAACTTGGCCTCGGCCTGGGTAGCCCGAAAAAGATTGGCGGCCAGTTCCTCGCTGCCCATGTGGTCAAGAATTTGCTGGTTTTTCTGTAAACCCTTGCGTTCGTGAATATCGCGGGATTTGAGACCGCCGTACAACCCCATGTAGCCGTGATCCTGGAAGATCGCAAAATCGCCGGGCCGGATGACCCCGGCCTGACTGGCGGCCTGGGCCAGTTCCTTGTTATGGTCGCTCAGTTTGTGCCGCAGGAATAGCCGCCGCTGGGCCTCGGTATTGCCCATCTGTTCGGCCTGCAAAACCGCCGCCGCAAAATAAGTCTGGGCCTGGGCTACGATTGGTTTAGCCGGGTCGGCGTTTTCCAAAATAAGATAACAGGCGTAGCGAGAAAGCTGAATATCCTCCACCTGCCGCCGGACCCCCTCGTTCGACGCGGTTTCCTCCAGCGTATCCACAAAATGCAATTCCACGCTTTGTCCGGCGTTGGCACAGGCCAGTTTCGCTTTGGTAACTACTTTCAGAAAGCTACGGTAATCGGTATAGGTCAGCAACCGGGCAAACTCGCGAGCCGACCAGCAATCCTGCCCACCGATAGTCTTGTGGCGGATGGCCTCGAAAGGCGATTGAAAAGAAGTAGCTAACCGGTTATCTTCTTCGCTCATAAAAACCTGCTCTTGCCTGTAAACTTAAAACACCAGTGGGGTAAAATGATATTCCCGTTCGCTATTGACCCCAAACACCGAATCCCAGTAGCGCGCGCCGTTGAACATCACCACCAGATTTTTAGCCTCGACCTTTAACTCGCCCACGTTAAACTGACCCAGCACCCGTTCAAACAAACCGGCTCCCTCGCCTAATTTCTGACGCTGGTCGGCCCGCATATGTGCGTAAAAACCCGGATAAACCAGGATCAGCGGTAAGCCGCCGTAACTACCAAACCTGGTATGAGCCAGGTCGACCAGTTCTTTGGCTTTGCGCGGCATATCCCGTACCGCTCCCGGTCCGCTCAACGGATTGCGCAGGGTAAAACCTACCGTCACATTGGCAAAGCCATCTTTGATCAAGGCTGGGTTGGGACGGGCAATCACATCCAGTTCCGGCGCGCGTCCGCCCGGATGCAGCCCTTTGAGGTTCTCCTCGACTATCTCAAAGTAGGGGGTTAACTTTTCCTTGAGCATGGCGATGGTCTCACCGCCTCCCAATGGTCCCTCGTTCAAGAAGAAATCCACTCGCTATACCTCCCCTATTTGCCCCATTACACCGGAAGCTGAAACCGCCCGATTGCGTCGGCCACTCTTACCGCTCCGGCTAAAGCTCCTACATTGTGTACTCGCACGATGTCCGCCCCGTTGGCTATTGCCAGGCTGATCGCCGCCGCCGTCCCGTAATCGCGGCCTGGGCCGTCCGGCAGCGGCCCCTGACCGGCTACCAGTTGTCCGATAAAACCTTTACGCGATAGCCCGATCAAAATTGGCTGGCCTAGCTGTTTGAATTCCGCCAGGCGGTGCAGCACTTCCAGGTTTTGGGCGGCAGTCTTGGCAAACCCGATGCCGGGGTCGATTATTAGCCGGTCCGGCGCAACCCCGGCCTTTGCTAGCTCCGCCAGCCGCTCGACGAACCATTCCAGCAATGTCGCTACAATATCGTGGCCGTAATCGGTCAGGCTCATCATCGTCCGAGCATCGCCCCGCGTGTGCATTATGATTGCCGGAACCTGCCGCTCGGCCACCAGTTCCCGCATCAGGGGGTCGTCCAGCCCGTGAATATCGTTTACCAGGTCGGCCCCGGCCTCAAGGGCGGCCCGCGCGACTGCCGGTTTAAAGGTATCTACCGACAGGGGGCGACGGCTGATTTGCCGGACGGCTCGCAAGGCCGGTAACAGCCGGGCCAATTCCACTTCTTCGGCTACCGGTTGGGCGTTGGGCCGGGTACTCTCGGCTCCCAGGTCCAGCAAATCGGCTTCAGTCTCGAAAAGGCGGCTCTGCCGGACCGCTTCCTCTGGCGCATCGCCCAGGCCGTCGCCTGAGAAAGAATCGGGGGTCAGGTTCAATATTCCCATCAGATAGGTCCGGCGGCCCCACTCGAAGGTCTGCCCGCCGATTACCAGCGACTTCAACGGCTGTTCACTCATTGCCGGGTCCTAACTTTTCACCGCGTATACATTAATCCAGCGTACCGGCTGACCATCCGTTTCCGTGTTGGTGGTAGAGGTACTTTCAGCCATACCCCGGATTTCAAAGCCGTTATCGGCCACCAGATTACGTATCTCGGAAGGTAAATAATAGGCAAAATAAAACCGCAAATCCTCACCGTTGAGCCGCCAGCTTTCGTCCAGACCACGCTTCACCCCTAAAAACAGGGCACCCCGTCCGGCCAAAACCCGGTTCATTTCGCTTAAAGCCTGGCTGCTCATCGATTTAGGTAAGTGCAACAACGAAGCACAGGCCCATATTCCCTTGAAAGCCGCCCTTTCAAAGGGGAGCCGCCGCATATCGGCCTGGACGAAGTGACTTTCCGGCGACCGCCGTTGCCCTTCCGCCAGCATCCCGCTCGACAAATCGGCCCCGACCACCGCATAACCGGCCCGCTCGAAGCTGATTGTATCGCGGCCCGGCCCACAGCCCAGGTCCAGCAGCGGTCCAGTGGTTTTTGGCAGCAAGCTCAAAAACTTTTCGCGCTGCTCTGCCAGGCTTATGCCAAAGTTTTTGGCGGCGAAACTGGCCGCCGTCCGGTCGTAACTGGCTGTGGTCGTTTTAATTTTCTCGGTGTCTGTATCAGTCAATGTAGACCTTTGTGTTAATTTACCTATTACTACCAAATTATAACACGCTCTTTACACTAATCACAATCAAAAATGCTTGACTAGCTTATTTAATAATTGTATAAGTTACTAACAACAGTTTTTGTTTACCAAAAATAAGTGGCGATATTTCTTGGTGTTTTTTAATTTTCAGTAAAACAAATATGGCCTGTCTTTTAGGTGGCAGGTCGTGTAGATAAGATGCGTAATAATGTTAGAACAAAATGTTTCCCTTTATTCTGTCCTAAACCAAAGATTTGGTAGTCGCCTTCAGCCACAACTTCAACGTAAAGCTACCCTGGCTACTTTGAGCCACGCTATCGAGGATGTAGTTCTACATAACAATCTGGAGCCAGTGGTTTTTGTCGCCTTCCAGAATGAGAGATACTACCGGCAGGAGCAAGTTCGCTACGACCAAATCCGCATCCAGGCCCGCAACCTGACCGTTTACGGCAAAAATATCTCGGAAAAGGTTACTTACGACCGCGACTGGTTCGTGGTGGTTAACGAACCCCGTTTTAAGGTAGTGATGGCCTCTTACGAACTTGATCCGGTTCTCGAAGAAACTCATTTACCCGAAGTGCAAAACGAAGCCTACCGGCCTTTCCTGGGCATCTGGAGCTACGACAATGAGGTAGTTGATTTTGCTTGCCGTTATCTGGCTCAACAGGAACCGGCCTCGGTTTCCAGAGCGGTCGAGGAAGTTATCAGTTTGCCCCAAAGTACCCCGGAGCAGGTCCGGTTGATCAGCAATATCAGCGACCGAATTTTGTTAAAAATGGAAAAAACCAACCGTCATGCCTTGCATCAGATCAACCACAACCACCAGTTGTTATTGGACCTGGAACACCAGGCTGGTATGTTGGAGCAGGTTGACCTCGCCAAGCAAATGGCTGAAACCGAACGCAACAATTTGCATACCGAGTTGAAACGCCTTTACAACGAGCTAACTCGCAGCCAGACGGTTATGACCCAGGCAATCGTCAACAAAGCCCGGTTGGAACAGGCGGTCGAAACCAGCAAATCGATGCTGCAACAACTTCACCTGCAACTCGAAGAACTGGCCGGAGCATCCTCGGCGGAACAGGGTCAACAGGTGCTTGAAACTGTCAAAAAGATTCAGCTTTTGCTGAACCAATCCGAAAACTGATTCATTTCTTTTTCAACCAAAAAAGACGTCGTTATCTTTGTATAACAGGCGTCTTTTTATACCAGGATTTTGCTAATCTTTTTTTGTAACTATTCAGTCCCCACCCCTAACCCCTCCCCAGGAAGGGGAAAAGAAGGGTAGGGCTAAACAGGGGAGACCCCTGTATACCTCCCGCAGGGGTTGCACCCCTACTAACCCCGCCTCGAAACAGGTAGGCTGAACAGTTACCTTTTTTAAAAGATAGGGTGAACACTCACAAAAAAGAGATAAATTTATAAAGCCGGTTCTTAGCTGGCTTCTACCGGTTCGGTTTTGGCTTTTGGATCGGCGTTGGCGAATAAATCCCGGATAGCCCCGACGGTCCCGGTCTGGTAGGTTTCCCGCGCCACCCTCACCGCGTTTTTCATACCGTCGGCCTTCATCTTGCCGTGTGTGATAATCACCACCTGATCGACCCCCAGTACCGGTGCTCCGCCAAACTTTTGATAATCCAGACGCTGGCGGACTTTTTTGAAAGCCGGTTGCAGCCCGGCAGCCAGCAATTTATTCAACAGGCCGCTGGTCAATTCCTCTTTGATGATTTTCTGAACCATCGAGGCCACTCCCTCGGTGGCCTTGAGCAATACATTGCCGGTAAAGCCGTCCGACACTACCACGTCGAAATTGCCTTCCAGTACATCGTTGCCTTCGACATTCCCGCCAAAGTTAATACCCGGCGTCTGTTTGAGCAGTTTGTGGGCCGCTTCGACCGTCGGCGTACCCTTGTTTTCTTCCTCACCGTTGCTAAGTAAACCGATCCGGGGATTGGTTTTCTTCAAAACCTTGCTGGCATAAATCCCGCCCATCTGGGCGAACTGCACCAGGTATTCCGGTTTGACCTCGGTGTTCGCGCCCACGTCCAGCAGCAAAATCGGGCCGGTCTTGGCCGGAAAGACGGTTGCCATCGCCGCTCGTTCGACCCCTTTGATCCGGCCTCCCAATGAAGCAGCTGCGAAAGTGGCTCCGCTATGCCCAGCCGATACAAAGGCTTCGCCCTCGCCTTTTCGTAGCATCCCGATCCCGACCACCACCGAAGAATCTTTTTTGCTACGCACCGCCTGAGCCGGGTGTTCGTCCATCTGGATTACCTGGGTGGCGTTTACCACCGGGAGCCGTTCGGCCAGCCCACCCGACAGGTCGTGTTTTGCCAGTTCAGCTTTTACCACCGCTTCCTGACCTACCAGCACAATCGTTACATCGGGGTACTCACGGGCGGCCAATACCGCCCCGGCCACCGGC
This sequence comes from Chloroflexia bacterium, assembly GCA_038322625.1. Classification (GTDB taxonomy): domain Bacteria; phylum Chloroflexota; class Chloroflexia; order Chloroheliales; family Chloroheliaceae; genus 54-19. The sequence continues at coordinate 41,236 of JBBQGA010000005.1, read as the reverse complement.
GACACTGGCGCATCATCGCCACCCATCGCGTCAAGGATAACTTTCATCAACCTTCAAACCTTACTTTCCGTCTTTCTTTGCCTATTTTTCAAAAACTTTATTTTATCAATCGGCATTATATTATACTCCCCGGTCGGGGTAAAATTGACCGTCAATTGTTATGTTATAATTTAGCCAGACCGACCCGGCCAGATTTTTTGAAAGGACTTGTATAGAATGGAAAACCAGCGCCTGTTTACCCTCGAAGAGGCCACCGAACTAATGCCACGCGTCCGCAAACTGGTTCAAAAAATGCAGTCCGCCAAGCAGGAAGCCGACCAGGCTCGCCAGCAATTTGAACAGCTAGATGCCTCTCACGCGCGAGGCAACGGCTATGATATGAAGCGGGAACAACTGGCAACCAAAATTGTGGAATATATGCGGTCGGTCCGGCAAGATATGGAAGCCCTTCAGAGCATCGGTTGCGAGCTAAAAGACCTGGAAATGGGTCTGATCGACTTCCCCAGCAAACGCGACAACCGGATTATAAACCTCTGCTGGAAAATTGATGAAGAAAAAATCGCCTACTGGCACTCACTCGATACCGGCTTTGGCAGCCGCCAGCCCCTCTAACTTTTATCCCGTAAATTGATGGTATTCGGAAAGAAGGCACCTGCCTTGTATTATTCAACATAATAGGCCAGGTGCCGCCGGTTTTACTGCTTATTTTCTTTAGAGGAGTTGCTTTCCGTCCCCGCCGAGCCGCTGCTGCGATAGCCTTCGCCGGTATCGGTCGGCACGCCGGTCTGGCTGCTGGTCCCGGCACTGTGGGTGGCACTATTATCGCCGCTGTTGCTGGCCGACCCGTAATTTTTGCCACTGTTACCGCTCCCGGCTTCGCCACTGGTGCCGCCCTTGCCGCCGCCCGCTTTGTTAGACGAACTGGAAAGCTGCTTCAATTGGTGCGGGTCGCGCCCCCAGTTGGTCGCGTCGGCTACTTCCAACTGATGACCCAAATTTATATCCGGGTCGTGAACCGCCGTCATCGGTTTGGTGATCTGGCCGGTAATAGTGGCCTTTACGCCGGTAGTTTTGCCGGTCGGCTGTTCGTTATAAATTTCGGGCATTCCTCTCCTCGTTTCTGATTTTCTTAGCTCTTCTACCGATTCTACTGGCTAATTATACCACCCTTAACAACCGGACTGCCGTTTAAGCTCTATTATGTTATTGTAAATAGCGTACTAATTCCCTATCTTGATCGACCCAATCATAGCCGTCCCGCCGGTTTGTAAGGCCAGTTGATTGAGGCCGGGTTGAAGCGTCAGATTTATTTTCCAGGCCGCCGGGTTAGTCGTCAGGCCGGTTTTGCCCTGTGTTGCATCGTTTAGAAGCAGGCTTAACTGACCGCTTTTGTCGGCCCGGACGCTTGCGAATTGCAGGGTGGTTTTCAGTGGGCGGCTATACGGATTGAAAATATTTAAGAGGCCACTCCGCTCGATGCTGCGTTCGAGACCGGTCGGGCCGGTCGTGAGCGGTCCCCACTGGCTATTAAAGCCAAAAAGTACCCGGTCTGGGTCGGGTGGACTGCTTAGATCGCCAAAATCCGGCGTTTTCCAGGCTTGAAGGTCGGCATCCTGAAAGAAAGGCTGTCCGCTATCGCCGTAAACCAACTTCAAAACCTCGTCCGCCCGTCGCAACTGAGCCGGGGTCATCAGGCTCGGATGAAAAATCACATAGCGGATTTTGTAATACTGCAACACACCGGCGGTATTGCGCAAATTGGCCGGGTCGATAATATCATTTGGTTCAAAGAACTGTTCCAGGTTTACCAGTTCGCGGATGCCGGGAAACCCTTTGAAACTATACTCCGGTTTGCGCGAAAGATAACCGTTCTGGATCGGGTGATGGTGTACCGATTGATAATACATGGCCGGTTCGATAATCGACAGGTCCCAGCGGTCGGGCGTTTCCAGTATCGCAAAATCTTTCCAGGTGCCTTCGGTTTGCAACTGGCTATAAAAAGCCGGCACCCTGGTATCGTCCAGTGCTCTTGCGCCCGGCATAAATTCCAAAAATACCAGTATCCCCGCCAGCAAGGGTCCGGCCCACCAGCCCCAACCCCACCGGGCAAGCCGTTTTTTCACCAGCCAATCCAACCCGAAAGCCGCCAGCATGGCTCCCGCCAGCATGGTTATCAGGGTGAACCGCAACGGCACCCGCGCGATATTGCCAAACGGCAGATTATAAAGCAAGCGGTCGGGCATACTCAGGCCGTTATCTGCCGTCAGACTGGTCCAATCCGGGTCGAAGCTCAGGTGCAGCACCGGCCCCAAAGCTAACCCGGCGTAAATCAGGCCGGTCGCCAGCCAGAACCAGCCCTTTTTGAAATTGGTGATTAAGCCCATACCGGCTAGTATTAAGGCGACATACCCCAAAAAATTCCCCCGGAACTCGGTGTTGGCTTTAGAGCCAAACAAACCCCACAACAAGGATGGCCCGGTCGTAAAAAACCCTTTGAGGGTGGCCGAATTATAGATTACCGTACTTAAACCCTGGGTCGTGCCTTTGCTGGAGGCTTCGCGCAACGTCACGAATAGTAGCGGTGAGATTATTACAAAATAGGCGGTCAGGATACCGGCCAGGGTCAGGCTAATTCTTTTCCACTCGCCGCGCTCTTGCGACAGGCGGTACAGGCCGTAAAGACCGCTAAAGATCAGGGCATACAGGACGTAGTACCAGCTATCCAGCGACAGCACGATCAGCAAACCCACGCTCAAGACCCGCCAGAGCCAGGGACGTTTTTCGCGGTTAAGGGCTTTTATCAGACATAAAATAAAGAGTGGTAACCACTCTATAGAGGTTAATTCCAGTTGACCCAGGTTGACCAGGGCCGATTCAAGTGGTGAACAGGCGTAAATCAGCCCGGCCACCAGGGCCGCCGCCCGGTTCCCGGTGAGATAACGCGCCAGCAGATACGCGCCCCAGCCCGCGACTGTGATCTGAAATAAAATGTTCAAATTAAAAGCGGCTACCACCCCGGTGATCAGTTGCACCGGCGTGAACAGATAGCCGTCCATCGGGTCGAGAGCGTGAAAAAACAGGTTTGCGCCCGATGGGTAATACAGCATCGGGGTATAGTAGGGTAGCGCGTGCAAATCTAGCAGCGAAAAGCGCAGCCACCAGATATTCCACAGGTGCTGCCAGACATCGCCGCTGTTGCCCTTTTGAATCACCCGGTCGCCCAGGTGTAGCACCAGCGGCCAGGTAAAGGCAATCGCCACCAACCCATACAAAACCAGTGGCCCGGCCCGGCCTAACAGGCTCCGGTAATCAAACCGTTTGAGGCCGGTATTAATAGCTATTTCCTGGCGGCTATTCTCAGTTTCAACAATGTTGGGCGGGTCAATTTTATTCATCGGTCTCAAATCTGGTTTAAAAGCTTCCTCGGTGGTCACAAGCACAAAGGTTACTTTTTTCTCTCTGGAATGTCAAATTTTCAAAACTAACTATGAAATCCAAGACTTTCGCTAAGTGACGTAAACCAACTTGAAGCGGGGGTCGTGGGGGCCGGGTACCCACTGGGTGCCCTGCGGGGGGTCATACAGGCGGGTACCCTATGGGTGCCCCTGTTAATACTCTTTTTATTTTTGCTTCAAGCTCACAAAGTGAGGTTGAAGCGAAAGTCCTAAAATCTAACCTTTAGGCTGGTTTTCGCTTTGAGGTGAAAGTTTTAATTTACCCATTCTTTTCTCTATCTGCTTGCCAAATTGTTGTATACTGATCTCATGTGGTCATGGTTGAAATGGGCGAGACGCGACCGGCGGCTGGCCTTCATAATGATTATAGATGGTTTGCTGGCTACGCTGATAATCGCGGTGTTGGTCAGTTTTGTTTGGCCGAGTGCGCCGCCTACCGCTACCCTGCCGGGTCCGGGCAGTCCTGGCCCGGTGGTCACGGCTTTACCTGCCGTCGGATTTGGGGAAGACTCGCCGGTCCCCCCGGTACCCACCGCCAACCCGACCCGCCTGGCCGCTCTACCTAACCAGGGCCAGACCGATGCCCCGCCTTCGCCACCCGGCCTGTTTGATACTAAACCCGGTCCGCCCGGCAATAGTTCCCTACAGTTACCTCCGTTGGCAACCTCGTCCTCGCCTACGCCTACCCCGGCCATAAGTCCTACCCGTCGACCCTAACTGATTTCTGATAACCCTGGAAAGCCCAAGAGCAAAGACTATGGAACGCAAGCTACATTATCACGGTTACACCATCGAACGCACGACCGGGCCGCGCGGCGGGTTTTATACCGTCTGGGATACCCCTAACCGCCGGGTCGATAGCGGACCGGGCTTTAATAACCTGGTCGAAGCCCAAATTTTTATCAACCGGCACGAAAGCAGCCCGCCCTATTTTGAAGGCGATTACCGCCGGGCACTGGCGGTCGCTACCGAAATGCTCGATCTATACCTGCAGCAAAAACCGGAAAACGCCGCTTACTTTACCCTGCGGGCACCTGGCCGCTTTGCTGAGTCCATCGCCGAAGAAATTGCCCGGCTACGTTCCCTGCGAACCGGTGAAGACCTGGACTATCCCGACGACGACGAAAACGAGGAATAAAGATGTCATCAGAATCACCGCTTTTGGACGAATACGGTCTGCCGGTTCAGCCGGAAGTTAGCCCCAACCGACCGGGCAAGCAACTACCCGCCGGAACCTTTGTTGGCCGCGAGGACGAACAGGCTCGCTTTAGGGAAATGATGCTCCAACTGGCCGGGTCGCGCAAGAGCTTTCTGGGTGGGTTGCGGGGTAGTTCCCGACCTGCCAAAATCACTCAAACGGTCAAAAGCTGGCTCATAGTGATCGAAGGTCCGCCCGGTAGTGGCAAAACCCGCCTGGCCCAACGGCTGCGCGAACTGGCTCAGAAAGAAAAAGAGTTTAGCGGGCGGTTTCGCACCACTCGCCTCGACTGGCAGGAGCTTTTCGAGCGCGATAACCGGCTAACTTCGCTTTTGCCGGGCGAACCGCTTTCGCCGGAAACCCTGCTCGACTTGCTCCATAATCATTGTGTGCGCGATAACGGGGCCGGGTACTTCGAGGAATACCGGCAAGCCCTGGAAGATACCAAAAAGCTGGCCCAGACCGTCGCGGGTGACGAACTACGGGCGGTCGGGGAATTCCGGGCGCGGGCGTTGGGCAGGGGGCTTTTGGCCTGGAGCGGCGAACGCTACCTGCTCTTTTTCATGGATAACTTTCAATTGCTCGATTCAGCCGCCCAGGAGCTTTTCCGTTTGCTGATGGAAGAAAGCGGTCCCCAGGTCTTGTACACTTTGAGCGGCGAGGAAATACCCACCACGCTGGCGGAAGCGGTCGCTCCCGCGCGGCTGGCCCGGTTCCAGCCCGGTCCTTTTAACGAAGCGGAGTTGCGCCATTTCTACGATCTGGAACTGGCCCGTTACGAAGTAGGCCGCGAAGCTGGGGTAGCCTTTACCCCGGCTTACCGGTCGCCCGACCTGATCGCCCAACTGCAAAGCATTACCGGTGGTTATCCTTTACCGGCCCGCTTTTCGGCCTTTTTGTTACAAACCGGTCTGACTGTAGCCAATTTACCGGCGGGTGGTCCCCAGGCTCTGGCCGCCTTTACCGCGCAATTTATGGCCGGGCCGCTTAGTGCCGGTCATCCCGACCGCTTGAGGTTGTATGCTCTGGCAACCCTGCGTCGCCCCGAAACCGGTTTGCTTGGTGCGATGTTCGATACCCGCCAGGATATGCTGCCGGTCGAAGAAATGCTCGACCGCCTCAACGAACGCTATACCTTCCTGTTCGAGCCTGGTCGCCCCATGACCTTACACCCCGCAATCGTGATGCCCCTGCGGCGTTGGCTGCTCGACCCGGCCCGGCGTTACGAAGTCAACGCCTTACCCCGCCTCAACGAACGCGCCTTGAGCTATCTTGATAACCGCTTGAGCGAATGGGGTGTTAATTTCCCCGGCTTGCGTGACCAGGCGAACGACCTGAAGTGGCGCGACTGGAGCCTGGACCGGGTCTGGCACGCTTTCTGGCTGGGGGAGGAAAAGGGTTGGCCGCTGGCCCTGGCCTTACTGGTAGCCGGGTTAGGTTTGCGACCGTCGCTTGCGCGGCAGGTGCTTGTCCTGTTGGACAGCCTTTCGACCCTCGGCGCGCTCAACGAAACCGGTCGGCACCGGCTCGAACTTTTCAAAAGCGTTACGCTCCATCCCACCGGGGCCGGGTCCGATCTACGCGAATTGCGCTTGATGGGTGCGGAAGGTCACTTCTTCGAGATAGCCTCGCCGCAGTATGCCCTCGAATTGACCGCGATTATAGATAAAATGCTGGCCGGTTCGGCTTGATCGCTAAAGAGGTAGCCCGGCATATGCCCGGAGCCAGCGTCGTACCGGACCAACCGGGCCGGGTTCTACCCCGACTGCCGCAATAAAATTGCCTTCCGAGCCGGCCAGCCAGATCGCCGCCCCGACCGGCTGGCTTAACTTCAAATTGCCCCGGTCGCACCCTCCCACGAACCGGCTCACATCTTCCTCGAAACGGCTGCCCCCGATCAGTTCGTCCTGAGTGCGCCATTGGGGGCGGTTATCTTCATAAAGTGACTTATCCCACTTCAAGCCCAGCAGGTGCCAGAAGCGAACCATTTTAGCCCGGCTATCGTTTTGACTGGGCAAAACCAGGCTATCCGGTGCCCAACCGGCTTCCGAGATTACTACCGGCCAGCCTTTTTCCAGGTCGGCCTGGAGCCAGTCAGGGAAGGCGTTAGCTGCTATATCCAGACAGGCCCGACCCGGCTGAAAATAGTTATGCCAGCTAAACCGGCCATACGTTTCGATGGCTTCCCGCAGGGCATCGTAGCGGTTGCCGACCGGTTTCGACCCATCGTAATAATTAAAACCGGCGTAATAGTCCGGGCCGGGGGTTGCGTCCTGGGCCAGAGCCGGAAAATAAAGCTCGATGTCTTGAAACTGCCGGGCGTCCGGTTGGGCCTGTCGCTGCTGCCAGGCCGCATAAACTTCTTTGTAAAAGCGGTTCATAATGACATACTTGGCCGGGTCGCCATTGCTTTGCCATGCTAGCAGGTTCTGGCCGTAAAGCTCGTTCGGCCATTCCAGGTCAGGTTCGTTACCCACCATGATCCGGCTAAAATGCCAGCCGTTGCGTTTTTGTTGCCCCACCAGGAAATTAAAAATATCCTGCGCGACCAGCCGGGGTGAGCCGCTCAGGGTGTTGGGGTTATCCTCGGTGTGAAAAGCTTCCTCAAAACCGCCCGGAAAGCGTTGCGGGTACATCCGGACATAAATCTGCGCCCCCTGCCGTTCGTACTGGTGCAAATCTTCTTCCAGCCGGATTTTCAAACGGTTGTTGGCCGCGCTCATATCGCTACTCAGAGCTACCACCAGCCCCGGCGCACCGCTCTGACCGTTGCGATCTTTGAAGCTGCTCAGACTTTCGCGCAGGGTGTCGGTCCATTGATTACCAATCGGGGCGTGAATGCCGTGTTGGGGGTTGAGTTGGGCGGTACGTGCCGGGATACCGGGGGTTGGCGTTGGTAAGGCCGGGGTAAGGGTAGGTGTAGGAAGCAGCCTCTGATTTTCCGTTATAATTATAGGCGGGGTGGGAGGGTTGCTAACCGGGGTGGTCAAGGTAGGTTGGGGTGACAGGCCGCCGTTGAGCAATAGCAAGACCGGCAGCATAATGAGAATAAGCAGCACACTACCGCCGACTACTACCGCTCCACCCCGCTCTCGCCACCATTCACTCGTAAAAAACCGTTTCATGCGCTTGTTTCAAATCACCCGTCCGGTACTAGCGTCGCCAGAATGTCAACATCTTTAAAAGGCCGGTACTGGACTTTAAGTTGCGCGACGATTCATCTTCGTTGAGCGAATTGTGAACTACGGCTTCTGGCAAGGTAGGTTTTTGGGTCTTGTGCTTGGCACCGTTCAGGGCCGGAGCCAGTTCGGGAGAATCGACCGGCTGGCGTTCAAAATCTTGCAAATTGATCAGGTGATAATGAAACAAATCGCTTTTTTCGACCAGGGCGTAGGGTAGCTGGTTCCAGGGTGAGGTGCCTTTTTCCAAAAAGAAGGCTTTGTGGCTGTTCAGTAGTTTTTCGACGTAGCCCCGGTTTTGACCTTCGCTGGTGGCGAAGACCAGATTCACCGGCATTCGTAACCGGGAAAGCTCGCGGAGCAAACCCGGCAAGCCAACCTCGGTATCGTTCGGCATCATGATGTCGCAAATGATCGTCAGCCGCCGGATAGTCGGCATATTCAAGACCGACAGCGCGTTGCGGGGGGAGTTGGCGGTAAAAACATTTACAAATTTATCGTCAAAGACATTAATTGAAAAATTAAGCGGGATTGTTTCGATCATACCAAACGGCCCGGATTGCACTACCCGGCAGGTTCGACTGGTTTCGGCACAACCGGAAATAATACCCGAAACCAACAAGGAGCAGATTTCGTTGCTATCGTCGATAATTAAAATGTTGTTTGAAGCGTCCTGTATCGAAATCTCGGACATTGGAAACTCCTGCCTTGCGCTTGACCCGTTGTAGCTGTTATAGCAAACCTGTGCTATTTGCCCGGTTATTCACCGGCCTGGTCGTGAGTCAGTTGTTTTGCAATACCATTATTATAACGCATCTGGCAACACTATTCGCACAATTTACCCCCCAAAAGGGCGACTTTAGAGCTATTTTACAGCCGGGCCAGGACCGGCATCGCGCCTCGGCAAAGCTTGATTTTACCGTTGAGGAAACTAAATGGCCCTGTTTTACGTATAAACTTGTGTTATATAATGCGGTCTTTTATTCAAAAAAGTTTGAGGTAAAAGAGGTAAAAGAGGTAAAAATGGAAGAATTGAAAAATTTGCCAGATTCTTACTGGAAAGAAAAACTGACTCCCGAACAATACCAGGTCCTACGGCTCAGAGGCACCGAGCGGGCTTTTACCGGCACGCTCTACAACAACCACGAAACCGGTATGTATAGTTGTGGAGCCTGTGGACAACCGTTGTTTAGCTCGGACGCCAAGTTTGAGTCCGGTAGCGGCTGGCCGAGTTTCGATAGTCCGGCCAACCGCCAGAATGTGGAACTCCACGTCGATAACTCCTACGGTATGCGCCGCACCGAAGTTAACTGCAAAAACTGCGGCTCTCATCTGGGGCACCTATTCGACGACGGACCGCGCGAGACTACCGGCCAGCGTTACTGCATCAACTCGGTAGCTTTGAAATTTCAACCTCAGACCGGCTCCGAGGGTAAGAAGTAACTTTTTGGTTTCCTTACAGCCAATAGTACAAAAAAAGAGGGGCGGGAGAATATCCCGGCCCTTTTTTGCTTTTGATCTATTTTTAGCCAGAGTAAAGGTTTTAGTTAAACAGATCGGGCTGTTCGCGGCTGATGCGGTCCCATAGCGGTTGAAACTGGAACCAGCCGGTCAGGTGTCCGCCGATCTGGGTCTGGGTCAGCCGGGCCATTTCCGGGTCAATCGAAATCGGCTTACCGGCGGCTTCCGCGATAAGTTGCGACTGGCAACTGCGCTCCATTGTGGTGAACCACCAGACCGCCTCATCTACGCTGTGGCCGACCGTGAGCAAGCCGTGATTTTGCAAAATCAGGGCTTTGTGATTGCCGAGCGCGCTGCCAATCTTTTTGCCCTCTTCCTCGCTATATACCACGCCGGTGAATTCTGAGAAAAGGGCATGATCGCCATAGAAAGCACAGGCATCCTGCACGATTGGGTCGAGCAGGCGACCCATCGCCGACCAGGTTTTGCCGTACAGCGAGTGGGAGTGGGCTACCGCGATCACATCGGGCCGGGCGGCATGGACCGCCGCGTGGATCGCAAAAGCGGCCCGGTTAACGGCCCGTTTGCCTTCTACCAGCCGCCCATCGTGCGAAACCAGGCACAAATCCGAGGCTTTGATCTGGCTAAAGTGCATTCCAAAAGGGTTAACCCAGAAATGGTCGGTCAATTCCGGGTCACGGGCGGTAATATGACCGGCTACGCCTTCGTCAAAGCCGAATTTCGAGAACAGCCGGAAGGCTCCTGCCAGGCGTTCTTTACGATGTTGTCGTTCCGCCTCGAACGATGCGAAGGTCGGCGGTAAAGGTAGACCCACCGCCCCGCCAATTGAGGTGGCGTTAAAGATTTGTTCGATAGTGGGCGGTTTTGCCTCAGCTATACTCATATTGAACTCCTTTCAACCCTGAAAAGGTTAGATTATTACCGGCAAAGTTTAAAAATGGCTTAAAACGTTAAGCGACTCGATTGTTTCTATTATACACCCTTCTTCAACCCTCTGAAAATGCGTGCGAGGCGTTTTGAGGCAATATTTAGCCCGTGTTATAATGCCAAAACAGAAAACGTCCCTATCGCTGGTTTTGGTTCGAGAGAGAAATCAATGTTATTCCAGGAGGAGCTTCATGTCAGAGCAGACAGGTACAACCGGGCTGGCCGGTGAGTACGAAGAATGGGAAGAACGGGTGGTTCAACCTTCGCTCAAGAAAGCCCCCGAACGCCGCCAGTTTGAAACAAATTCCGGTCTGCCGGTCAAAAGGCTCTATACCGCCGGGGACCTGGCTAATCACAACGCCGAGCGCGACCTGGGTTATCCCGGCCAGTATCCTTTTACACGGGGCGTTCAGCCGACCATGTACCGCAGCAAGTTCTGGACGATGCGCCAGTATGCCGGTTTTGCTTCAGCCGCCGACTCGAATAAACGTTATCACTATCTGTTGAGCCAGGGTCAAACCGGCCTCTCTGTAGCCTTTGACCTGCCAACTCAGATGGGTTACGACGCCGGCCACCCGATGTCCGATGGTGAGGTCGGCAAAGTAGGTGTTTCGATCTGCTCGATAGAGGACATGGAAATCCTGCTGGGCGGCTTGCCGCTCGATAAAATCAGTACTTCGATGACGATCAACGCTACCGCCTCGATCCTGCTGGCTTTTTATATCGCGGTCGCTCGCAAGAATGGGGTTACTCCGGCCCAGCTAAACGGTACCGTTCAGAACGACATTTTAAAAGAGTATATCGCGCGCGGCACCTATATTTACCCACCTACCCCCAGCCTCCGCATTATTACCGACATGATTTCCTATTGCACTACCGAAGTACCCAACTGGAATACTATCTCGATCTCCGGCTACCATATCCGGGAAGCCGGTAGCACCGCCGTCCAGGAAGTAGCCTTTACGCTGGCCGATGGTATCGCCTACGTCGAGGCCGCCCGGCGTACCGGTCAGGACATTGATAAATTTGCCGCCCGGCTTTCTTTCTTCTTCAACGCCCATAACGATTTTCTGGAAGAGATCGCCAAGTTCCGGGCCGCCCGCCGCCTGTGGGCCAAAATCATGCGAGAGCGGTTTGGGGCCAAAGACCCGCGCTCCTGGATGTTGCGCTTTCACACCCAGACCGCCGGTTCGATGCTGACCGCGCAGCAGGTGGAAAATAATATCGTGCGGGTGACTGTGCAAGCCCTGGCGGCGGTGCTGGGTGGAACCCAATCGCTACATACCAATGGTATGGACGAGGCATTGGCCCTGCCGACCGAGAAAGCCGCCCGGATCGCCCTGCGCACTCAGCAAATCCTGGCCTACGAAAGCGGGGTGGCCGACACCATCGACCCGCTAGCCGGTTCTTATTATGTGGAAAGCCTGACCGACCAGATCGAGCAAAAGGCCCAGGAATACATCGACAAGATCGATGCGATGGGCGGCACCCTCAAGGCCCTCGAAAACGGCTTCTTCCATCAGGAGATCGAGGATGCCGCCTTTAAGTGGCAAACCGAGGTCGAAAGCGGCCAGCGGGTAATTGTGGGGGTCAACAAGTTTACCAGCAACGACCCGGAGCGGATCGAACGGCTGGCGATGAACCCGGCCCTGCGCGATGAGCAAATCGCTCGGCTGACCGCCCTGCGCGCCCGCCGCGATAACGCCGATGTAGCCGCCCGCTTGACCGCTCTCAAGAGTGCCGCCGGGGGTCGCGAAAATCTGATGCCGCATATCATCGGTTGCGTTGAAAGCCTGGTAACGCTCGGCGAAATATGCGACGCTCTGCGGGGAGTCTTTGGTGTTTACCGGCCTTCCTGAAGCGGGGATAATCCAAACCTATGAGTGAAACCGGCAATTTCCAGGTAGTCAGGCTGACCGGCAAGCCCGACCCGGCCCAGGTCGCCCAGTTTGTCGACATGATGCAGCGGATGTACGACTTTCATGCCACACTGCACCCGGATTGGCAAACCAAAGAGAACTGGAACCAGGGCAGCGCGGGCTGGATTCAACGGGCCTCGGATGGCGACGAGTATTATTTTGCCATAGCTTACTCGCTCGACTCTGCCGGTGAAAACCTGCCGGATCGAGCGGCGGGTTATGTAATCGCCTCTTTTCACCACGAAGCTCCTCTGTTTATCCAGCACCGGTTCGGCTATATTGCCGATATGTGGGTCGAACCGGCCTTCCGCAGCCAGGGTGCTGCCCACTTCCTCCTCGAAGCGGCTTACGAATGGTTCCGGTCGCAGGGTGTAAACCGGGTCCAACTGGAGGTCGATGTTAATAACACCGGTGGTCGTCGCTTCTGGGAAGGTAGCGGCTTCGAGCCGTTTGAAATCGTGATGCGCAAAGATATTTAATCAGGACTTGCGCTATAATCTTACAAGGTGAGGTTATAGCGCAAGTAAAAGAGATTTAACATGGGCACCCAGTGGGTACCCGCCTTTAACCCCCCGCAGGGCACCCAGGGGGTATCCGGCCCCCACGACCCCCGCGTAGGCTGATTTTCGCCTTTCAGCGAAAGTTCTATAAATAGATACGGTGAAGACAATGGACGATCAGACCAAACTAAGCGGCCTAACCTATCATATGGTGCCGCGCGAATATTATGAAGCCCAGGACAGCCAGCAGGACTATAAGCCGGAACCGATGCAAGCCGGTCGGGAAGCCTTTATCCATTGCACCGACGGGGCCGAAAACCTGGCTGCTACCGGCAACCGTTTTTATACCGCCGACCGCCGCGAGTTCATTGCTTTGCTGCTCGACCTGGCGAAGCTAACCTCCCCGGTGCGCTACGAAGACCCCAACCGGATTTTCCCGCATATTTACGGTCCGCTCAACCGGGAGGCCATCCTGAAAATCGTGCCGTTCCCCCGCGACGAACAGGGCCGCTTTTTGCCGCCCAAAGAATAATCATCATTTTAGGTCAAAAGCTTGCCGAGCGTCTGAAATTAGAGTATATTTTTAGCAGTTGAAGATAAAGTTTTCTACCGGGCATGACAGCTATGCAGGAAGGTTTAGCAAGCAGGATGCGGTTAGTAGTGATTGAAGTACCGGGACTGCCCGCCGGGGCAACCCAGGCCCAGGAGTTCGATTTCGAGGCTGATCCTTATCGTTCGATCTGGGTAGTGGGTCGCCAGCTTGGCAGTAATATACACCTGGTCGACCCCAGTGTATCGCGCAATCACGCCGAATTGACAATCACGCCTGACGGTTTGCTGGTGCGCGATCTCGGTAGTGCCAACGGTACTTACATCAATGACCAACCCCTCTTGAGCGAAGACCCGGCCCTGCTGCGGCCCGGCGACCGGTTGCGGATCGGCAACGTGGTAACTTTGCTGGAAGCCGGTTCGATGGCTACCCAACCGGCAGGCCCTCAGTCGTCCTATGGCGAGTACCCGGCCCAACCCCGGATCGCGTCCCTGTCGCCACGCGGCCAGTTGCCGCCCACTAAAAATTTGCAAGACCCCGCCGAAACCCTGAAACGCTCACAGCAACCGGCCCCGCCGCAGTCTATCTATACAAACCCGGCAGCGGCCCAACCGCCGGTTCGTCCGGTAGAGGCTACTCCGTCTCCGGTTTACCAGCCGATCAACCAGTCCTACCAGGAACCGCCGCGCTACCAACCGCAACCGGCCCCGGTCTATCAGCGACCTCCGGCGAACAACCAGAACCGGCCCGCGCCGCCGCCTTCCCTGATAATGCCCCCTCAACCTCAGTTCGCCCCCGCTCCGGTGCGGCCCGTTCCACCCCGTCCGGCCCCGGTGCAGCCTCGTCGTCGCTCACGCTTGCCGTTATGGCTGGCTCTCGGTTTGTTGCTGCTGGTGGCTTTGAGCGTCGGAGGCTATTTTCTTTATAATAATTTCAACCAGGCGGCAGCCGGTCTGCCGGTCGGGCAACTACCGGCCAGCGTTTTTAATAGCCCGGCCAACAACGAAAATGCGTTGGGTCTGGCTGTTTCGCGGCCCTCGGCCTGGAAACGCAACGATGTCGATGCCAGCCAGACCCTTTTCTACCAGCCGGACAACCCGACGATGGTGATCAATATCGAAAAACCACCCGGCCACACGATTATCGATCCCAACCTCTCGCCGGAAGGGGCCGTTCGTCAATACCTGGCTAACGTGAAGGCCAATTCAACCAAAGCCCAGCTTCCGGCCTCACCGGAAACGGTGGTGCTCAAAGACGGTACACCCGGCGTTATAGCCCGCCTGACTTTTTCGACCACCGGCACTCCGGCGGTCAACGATTACACTATGACCGTGTTGAGTTTCAAATGCGGCCCTCAGCTTTATTTTGCCAGTGCCGCCGCCGAAGCGAAGGATTATAATCCTTACGTGCGGCAAGACCTGGATGCCGCTATCGCTAACATGGCTTGCGCTAAATAATCATAATAAATAGAAAATCAGGGATGATCACAGAACCGGATGCTCACCAGCTTGAAAAATTAGTACCGCCCGACCGGCCCGATGCTGCCAGCGATGAGGTGGTTCGCTGGTGGGAACCGGTGCTTTGCTGGCTTCTGGCGACCCTGATTTTGCTGGCGGTGGTGCCTAATATCCTCGATAAACTCAACCCAGTCACCGGCGATGAGCCTTTTTACCTGATGACCGCCATCAGTCTGATCCACGACCACGACCTGGACGAGAGCAATAATTACGACCAGAAAGATTACTGGCAATTCGCCCCGACCTGCCAGCAAATGAGCAAGCCGCATTGGGGCCTGGTAGGGGAAAAGCCGATCTTTAACGTCTCAGGCGTTTTTGCTCCCGGTCTGCGCGATGACTGCGGAAGCGACTACGGTTTGCCGCTCAAGAACGCCTCGGTTTTGCCGCCTCATTTTTCCAAAGGGGTCAAACAGCCCGGCAGCTACACCAAACACGGCATTGGTCTGTCGGTCCTGATCGCGCCCGCCTATGCGGTCGGGGGTCGCCCGCTGGTAGTCGTTTTTCTGGTAATGTTGACCGCCTTGCTGGGAGTAAACCTCTGGCTGCTGGCCTTCGAGACCACCGGAAGCCGCCGGATGGCCTGGCTTACCTGGTTGATAATGCTGTTCAGTGCTCCCTTTATCTGCTACGCTTTCCTGATTTTCCCGGCGACCCCTGCCGGTTTGCTGGTCGTCTATAGCTGGCGACGGTTGCGCCTTTCGGCCCGCGCCCAGCAATTCCACCTACCGGAGTATCAGCCCAACACCGCCCTGAATGCCACCATGATCGGGCTTTGTATCGCGGTGCTGCCCTGGCTGCATTCGCTCTACCTGACACTTTCCTTTATGCTGGTGTTCTACTGGCTGGCCGGTAGTCGGCTGGGCGGTTGGTTGAGCGGACCTCGCCGGTTTAACTGGCGGCAGCTATTGCCGGTTGGCTGGTCGCGCGGGGCGATAGTTGGACTGCTGGCCCCGGTCCTAATATCGGGCGGTTTGTTCATCGGCTATTATCTATACCTTTACGGCTCACCGGTGCCAAATGTCCAGGATCACGCCGGTTTTGCCGGGCCGCTCGATATACCGGCGGGCATTCTGGGATTGCTTTTCGACCAGAAATACGGGTTGCTGATGTACGCCCCGTTTTATCTGCTGGGGGCAGTTGGCGTGTGGCTGATGAGCCGCCGCCTGAGCGACACCGAGGAGATGGCCGCCCGGCGCAGCGATTTGATCTGGTTGGCGGCGGTTTCGCTACCTTACTTACTGCTGATCTCGGATTACAATCAGTGGTGGGGCGAGTGGTGCCCCCCCGCGCGTTACCTGGTGCCGGTTTTGCCTTTGCTGGCCGTACCGCTTTCGCTGGCCCTGGCCGAACTCGATGGCCGGTTCTTCAAAGTATTTTGCGCTATCGCGGCGGTCTGGTCGCTCAGTATCGCGGCGATCTTTATGTATAATCCCCACCTGATGTACAACTGGCAAAACACCAAACCGGCGACTTTGCTGCTCTGGCTAGAGGCTAATTTGCCGTTTATGGGGGAAGCGAACCTGGGCCGGTTGTTTCCCTATTACGTGGCAAACCTCGAAATCAACCAGAACCAGCCGAATGCCGTAGCGGCCCTGTTTTGGATTGTCGTGGTAGTGGTAGCCGGTGTGTTTCTGGCGCGGTCCCGGCTGGAATTCGACGATCCTGCCGCCCCCCCAACAACGGAAGCCCAAAGCCGGTGAAAATCCCCGACCGTTTGCAAAAAATAATCTGGTGGGGTCAGGCCAAACTTTACCGCCCGTTGCGGCTGTGGCGAAAAACCGTTGGTCGCCTGATCGATTGGCCGCCCTCGCCCGGACATTTTGTACTGGGCAATCCGGCCAGTGCCGTCGCCGTGTGTACTCTCAGCAGCACCGCCCTGATCGACCAGATCGACGCGCGCTATGCCGCGATTATTGGCCGGGTCTATACACCCAATCTGGGGCTGGAAAAAATGATCCGCAACGTAGTTTCCAACCCTAAATTACGTTACCTGGTGATCTGCGGCAAAGAGTCGCCGGTTTTCAAGGTGGGCGAAAGTCTGATCAGGCTGCGCGATAACGGCCTGGATGAGACCGGCCAGATTATCGGGGCGACCGCTACCAATGCCAGCCTTGCCAATTTGCCCCGCGCGACCGTCGAAACTTTTATGGCCCAGGTTCAGCTGATCGAATTGACCGGCCAGACCCACCCGGCCCGGCTAAACCCGCTCATCAAAGAGCTTTACGACCGCCATACCTCGCCTTTTGAGAACGCCTTAACCTCAACCGGTGAGCCTCCTCCGGCCTATCTCAGCGAGGCTCCCCTGGAAATCCCGGCCCAGCGGCGTACCTGGCTCGACCTCGATCCGCTCAGTTATTTCATTGTAAACCTGGACCGTGAGCGCGGTGAGATCGCCCTGGAGCGTTATACTACCGACAAAAAGCTGACCCATATCATCCGGGGCCGCGCCGCCGATCTGGTCTATCACACTGTGATCAGCCACCAATTGCTCACCCAGTTCGACCACGCCGCCTACCTGGGGGCCGAACTCGCCAAAGCCGAAACCGCCCTTTACAACAACTTGCCTTACGAACAAGATAAAAAGCTCAAGCTACCTCACCGAGGTTAAATGTAATTTTATAAGCTTTCATTTGTATATGAAAATAGCTTTAAGAGGGATACGAAGCGGTATAACCCCAACGGGGGTATAACAAAGGTCAAAGCGGAAAGTCCAAGAAAGGCTATTTCACAGTCTGGCGGCTTGCTCGGCGGTCAACACATTCAAATCGGCAGGGGTTTGTATCTGGTAGCCCACTAATCCCAGGTTTCGCAATGCCCCCACGCTGAAACTATTTTCATCGAAAACGCGTCGGTAAACGTACAGCGAGTCGGAACTGGCCGTAAAGATCGCCACTGGACTGTAACCGGCCTTGCGCAGGTGCAACATTTCGGCGGCCAGTTCTGCCGTCGGTTCCAGCGCGATTATCGCCACCGTTGCCCCCCAGGACAATTGCCGGGTCCAGCGTCCGATCATTTCGGCCAGGGTGGGACCTTCCAGGCGTGGCTGCAATCCTGCCAGTTTATCCAGAATCTGACCCAACCAGGCGTCCCCCTGACCGGGCGAAAGGGCCGGACCCGGTTCGGTTTTTATTACTTCGTTGATTTCCTGGCTGGTGCGGAAGGCCGGATCGAAGCCGTTGCTGTAGAGGCCGAACGGCTGGCGTAACTGGTTGGCCCGGTTAGCCAGCGAGGCAGCCACTACAATCGAAACCTCGCTGGCTAACCGCCGCCAGTACTGCAAATTCTCCAGTTTCAGATCGAGAAATATTCCCAGTGGCATCTGGCGAGTGCGGTCGAACTGTTTAATCTGTAAATTGTTGAGGCGGGCTGTATTGCGCCAGTCGATGTGGCGCGGGTCGTCGCCGGGGTAGTAATCGCGGACTCCGGCGATCCGGCTAGGGTCGTTTAACAGAGGTTGGCGGGTTTTGAGGTTGCCCAGCGGCAAGCGGCTGGGTAGCCCTAATTGATCGAGTGAGACGATCTGCGGATAGACCGTTAGCTGGCTGATTTCCGGCCACTTGAGACGGTCGCCCACCGGGTCTTTAGCCGATTCCAGCACCACTCCGGCGGTGCCTTCGACCGGCCCGATCCGGTAACGTCCGCGCCGCTTGCAATCCAGTTGGTATTGCAGACGCAGTTGCTCCTGGCCGCGAAAGCTCAGAAGCCAGTTTGGTTGCGGCTCGGCCAGCAGGTCGCCGGGAATACTATCGTGAACCGTCAGCCAGGGGAGAGGCAAATGGCTGCGGTTGCCCACCAGCAATTCGGCCTCGATTTTATCGTTTAGAAAAGCCTGGCTCGGCATTATTCGCCGGACCCGTAGCCTGCCGGTGGTCCGTTTTCGCCAGATCAGCGTGAAAATTACGGCTCCAAGCAGCACCCAGGCCAACCCTACCAGGGCCTCCTGTTTGAACAGCAGACCGATACCGCCGATAAATAAAGCCAGCCCAATTAGACTCTGCATTACCGGCTGGTGGTTTCGACCGGTACAGCCACCGTCTTGACCAGTTCGGCCAGGATACTCTCGGCCTGTTTGCCCCGTAAGACGCTTTCGCTTTTGACGATCAGGCGGTGGCTCATTACCGGTACGGCCAGAGCTTTTATATCGTCCGGCAGCACGAAATCGCGTCCCAGCAAAGCCGCCCGCGCCTGGGCGCACCGGGTGAGAGCCAGCGTGCTGCGGGGACTGGCTCCCAACGCCAGGTCGGCGTGCTGGCGGGTGGCTCCGACCAGTTTGATCACATAATCGAGCAAACTATCCTCGATATGGACCTGGCCGATGGCATCCTGAAAAGCAATTAACTCCTGGGGCGAGGACACCACCGACAGGTTTTCAATCGGGTGCCGCACCTGCTGGCTACGCACCATTGTCCGTTCGTCCTGGGCCGAAGGATAACCCATCTGAATTTTTAACATAAAGCGGTCGAGTTGGGCTTCCGGCAGGGGAAAAGTACCTTCGTACTCGATGGGGTTCTGGGTCGCCATCACCAGAAAGGGGCGAGTTAGTGGCCGGGCTACTCCTTCGACCGTCACCTGCCGTTCGGCCATCGCTTCCAGCAGGGCCGATTGGGTGCGGGGGGTCGCCCGGTTGATTTCGTCGGCCAGCAAAATATTACTAAAGACCGGGCCGGGGTGAAATTCAAACTCGGTGTTGCGCTGGTTGTAAATCGAAACCCCGATCACATCGTTAGGCAGCAAATCAGGCGTAAATTGGACTCGCCGGAACTCACCCCCAATCGAACGGGCCAGTGCCCGCGCCAGCATGGTTTTACCCACTCCCGGCACATCCTGTAGCAAAATATGACCATCGGCCAGCAACGCCACCAGCGTCAGGCTGATTACCGCCCGCTTCCCGACGATTACCTGTTCCACGTTGGCGATAATCCGGTTCCCCCAGGTGCCTATCGCTCCAATCTGACCGGCTCCCCGTTCGCTAGTTTCCGCCGCCATGTGGTTCCTTTCTATCTTACTTGAGCTATTGGGATAGGCTTAATCCAGCAGGTGCTGGACCAACGCGACCGAAACTTCCTCCAGCGTCCGCACGATCCGGTCGGCTCCCGCCGCCTGTAAAGCGGCCTCCGGGTGATGCCCCACGAACGTTACGGCGATACATTTCATCCCGGCGGCTTTGGCGGCCTGGACCCCGGCTACTGCGTCCTCGAATACCAGGCAATTCTGAACCGGCAAAGCCAACTTCTGTGCGGCGACCTTGAACACCTGCGGGTCCGGTTTGCCTCGTTGGGTGTCTTCCATCGAGACGACCGCCTCAAAGAAATGGTCCAGCCCTAGCAACTCAAACAGCAAATCCAGGTTCTGACGGGGCGCACTCGAACCGATGGCCTGTTTGAAGTTCAGTTCGTGCAACCCGTTCAGTAGTGCCTCGACCCCCGGCAAAAGTACCAGACCTTCCTGACGAGCGGCAGCCCGGTAATATTCTTCTTTGCGGAAACCGAGATCGGCCAGGTCGGCTTCGGTGTAATGCCCCCCAAATATTTCGCGGATTATCTCCGGGTTGCGCCGTCCAAAGGTAGCCGTAAAGTTTTCCTGAGTAAACGGCTTATCCAGTTCCTGACCCAGCGCAAGCCAGGCGTCGAAATGTAGTTTCGCCGTGTCGATCAGGGTGCCGTCTACGTCCCAGATTACTCCGTAACCGTTGAATTCGGTCATTTTCGCTCCTTTAAAAGGCGGCTACCACTGCTCTTGCCATTCCAGTTCCACCCGGCCAAATTGCACAATATCGCCGCCGTGAACACCTGCCTGTTCCAGTGCGCGGCTGACCCCGGTCCGGTCGAATACCAGTTGCAAATGGTCCAGCGACTCGTCGTTGTCCATGTCGGTCATGGCTACCACCCGCTCGATCCGGCGACCCCGTACCCGGAAGCGACCTTCATCCACTTTAGTCACCTGGAACGCGTCCTGGTCGAGTGTCCCCGGCTTGAGTACCGGCGTTTCCCCGTTATCAGCCGCAAATTGAGGCGGCGGCGGCGGTAATTCGGCCAGCTTGGCGGCTACCCGGCGCATCAAAGCATCGGTGTGCAGCATACCAATCGCCGAGATTTCGTATACCTCCAGGTCTTTACCCTTGAAGAACTTACGCAAACGCGGGATATTCTCCTGGGTTTCAGGCATATCGATCTTGTTTATTACCACAATCTGGGGTTTTTTGACCAGTTCCGGCTGGTATTCGGCCAGTTCGTGGTTGATTTGCTCATAGTCCTTGATCGGGTCGCGCCCGGATTGCCCGCTTCCATCGACCAGGTGGATCAGCAAACGAGTGCGTTCGACGTGGCGCAAGAATTCGTGACCCAGCCCGATACCCTGCGAGGCGCCCTCGATCAATCCGGGAATATCGGCGATCACAAAGGCGGTATCGACATCGATGCGGACCACTCCCAGGTTTGGTTCGAGGGTCGTAAACGGGTAATTGGCGATCTTGGGCGTGGCCGCCGTTACCGCCGTCAGCAAGCTGCTTTTCCCGGCATTCGGGAAACCGACCAGACCCACATCGGCGATCAGCTTGAGTTCCAGCCTGATCCAGCGTTCTTCGCCCGGCTCACCCTTCTGAGCCATCTTGGGGGCCTGGTGGGTGCTGGTCTTGAAGTGAACGTTGCCCAACCCACCCCGGCCTCCCCGACCGATCATAATCGACTGACCAGGCAGCAAAAGATCGCCCTGCAAGGGAGCATCGTCGGGATTATCCGGGTCCAGTTCGGTATAAAAAATTGTTCCGGCGGGTACTTTTATATACAAATCATCGCCCGCCGACCCGTGTTTTTGCTGGTCGCGGCCCTTACCGCCGTCCTCGCCCTTGTAGTGAGTCTTAAACTTGAAAGGTAACAGCGTATTCAAACTTTCGTCCACCACCAGGTAAACCGAACTCCCGCGTCCACCATCGCCGCCATCCGGCCCGCCATAAGGTACAAACTTCTCGCGCCGGAAAGAGGCTGAACCGTTGCCGCCGTTACCGGCCTTTACAAATATCTTCGCACGATCATACAACATTATTAACTACCGAAACTCCTTTAGTACGATTCCTATCATTACAGTGTCTAATTATACTACAAATAAGGCTTAATGCGAGGCTAACCACTTTTACACTCAACATTTCGCCAGGTCTGGTACAGGCTTTGGATTATTATTCTAAAATATTCGCAACTACTTAGGCCCCACCCCTGACCCCTCCCCAGGGCCACCAGTGGACGGGGAAAAAGAAGAAAGGATTTACAGGGGAGACCCCTTTGACCCCCCGCCGGGCACCCATAGGGTACCCGGCCCCCACTACCCCCGCTAAATTCCTTTTGCAAGAGGCAGGCTGAACAGTTAAAATATGAAATCTCTAACCTCTTAAAAATGCGCGGCTCAAAGGGCCGTGTTATAATTTACCTGTGAATTTTGCTTTAGGTTAGAAAGGTTACTATGTCCATCTCTTCCAATCAGCCCCGCCTCGTTGAGACCCAAAAAGAAACCGCTCCTGATAACTGCGCCCCCTGTATTGCCGAGGCGGTACTGGGAGCCGATACTCAAACCGACCTGCCGGGTCTGGCTCGTTCGCTGGAGGCGCGTTATCCGCGTACTATCGCGGCTTTCCGCCAGATGGACGGCGGCCTGAACCACCTGGGTTATATCCTGGCTTTGCAGGAACGCTGGCAAAAGGTCGCGCGTGGACTGGCCCCTACCGAGCGCGAAATATTGCGCTATATTCCGGCCAGTCAGCTTCCCACCGCCGAGAGCGAGTTCGATCTGCTGTATTGCGGCGGCACGCTGGGGCTTTTTAGCGCGGCGGTAATGGCCCGGCAGGGCTACCGGGTGGCAGTTTTCGATCAACGCCGGGTGGGCACCAGTCACCGCGAATGGAATATTTCGGATGAAGAACTGGAACGCTTTGTTGAAGCCGGGCTATTCACCCGCGACGAATTGCAACAGGCCATATCCGGTCGCTACGAACGCGGCATTGTGCGGTTCTACGCCGAGGGTATACCAGAACCACCCGCCGAGCTTTCCTTGCGGGGCGTGTTGGATGTGGCAATCGACCTGGGCAAACTGCTGGAAATGGCCCGGCAAAAATTTGAAGAAGCCGGTGGGACGATCCTGGATTACCGGGCCTTGCGCCGGGTCAATATCAGCGAAAGCGGCCCCGTCCGGGCCTTAGTCGAAGTGGCTGATCAGGCGGGTCGGGTCGAAAGAATTGGGACGCGGCTGGTCGTCAACGCGCTGGGGGCGATATCGCCGCTATCGTTAGAACTTCAGGCGGGCCGTCCCTTCGATGGGGTTTGCCCGACCGTCGGCACCACCGCGCGCGGCTTTGTTTTGGGTAGCGACCCACAGGAGGTCGATCCGGCCCTGGGCGATGTGTTGCTCAGTGTGGCCCACGCTCAGAAAAACCGCCAGTTGATCTGGGAGGGTTTCCCCGGTCACGGCGACGAAATGACGGTTTACCTCTTTTATTACGATCTGGTCGAACCGGCCCGCGCCGAGGGTCAAAATTTGCTGGAGCTTTTTGAGGATTATTTTGAGCTTTTGCCGACTTACAAAAAGCTGGCTCCCGACTTTGCCCACCTCAAACCGGTTTACGGCTATATTCCGGCCCGCCATCACCGGTCCCGGTGGGGGAGTGCCAGCCGCCGGGGTATTATATCGGTCGGCGACGCTACCTCGCCTCAGTCGGCCCTGACTTTTTGTGGTTTTGGGTCGCAAGTTCGCAATCTGCCGCGCCTGACGCGCCTGCTGGCCTTCGCTCTCGACCACTCGCTTTTGGAAGAAGGCCACCTGCGACAGATCGGCGCGCACCAATCGAATATCAGCCTGGTGTGGGTCTTTAGCCGTTTCATGCAACCGGCCAAACCCGGCAGCCGTCCCGACGATGTTAATCGCCTGATGAACGTATTTTGTGCCGCTCTGACCGCCACCGGCCCCGAACTCACCCGGCGTTTCTTTCAGGATCGCTTTCACTGGCGCGATTATACCTACCTGATTCTGACCACCGCCCGGCGTTCGCCGCGAGTATTTCCGTTTACGCTGGAGGTGCTTGGTTTGCGCGGCATCGGCCATTGGTTCACCGATTACCTGAAATTTAGCCGGGAATCCTTTTTCAGGACTATCTATAACGGGCTGGGCGTTTCACGAGGTCACTGGCTCGAAAAGAAACTGGCAAAACGCCGCCCGGCCTGGGCCTTAGCTCTGGCGGCTCGCCGTGAAGAGTGGGACGCTTCCGGTCTGCTGAAACCATAATTATTTTCTATGCGTAACTATTTACAGTTTCGCCTCAGCCACACAACATTAGGTTGAAGCGAAAGTTCTAATAGTGATAAGAGAGGGATTTTAACAATGTCAACTTATGGGGTGGAAGGCTTGAACTTAAAGGGTCAGGTGCAGCGCAGTTATACCATTCAGGCTCCACCCGAAATATGTTACGAATATCTGAGCGACCTGAAAAACTTGTTATCTCAGGTGCCTTTTGTCACCAAAATTCAGATTGGCAAAACCAGTGGCCGGGCGCGGGCTTTCTTTAACCTGGCCGTGCTGGCATTATCGATCAATGCCGTGCTGGACCTGGAACCGGTCTACGATAAACCGGCCCTGATCATCCGGCTGCAAAACGCCGAGCAGTCGCTAGGGCCGATACCGCCCAACCATTATACATGTTCTTTTCAGTGTTTTATAAAAATTGCCCAGACCGAGCGAGGTAACTCGCGCGTCACTAGCCAGTTAAGTCTGGGCTTCGATGGGGCGCAAATGATCGAGCGCGGCCTGATTTCGCGCCAGTTGCTCGAAACTTCCGGGCCGCTCCTGCTGCAACAATATTGCGAACGTCTTTGCGACGATTACATCTTGAATCTGATGGATAGCTTTCGCAAATGGCAAGCTGCCCGGCCTCGCTCTTAAAGTAGTTCCGGTGCGCGCCAGGCCGCTACTCCCGGCAAACCGCGCAACAGCAACCGCACTCTCAGCAGTAATTCACTGGCCCGCACCGGTTTGAGCACAAAATCATCCGCCCCCAGGTCGATCACCGCTTTTTCAAAAGTCGAGTTGCTTTCCAGCGAAGTCACGATCATCACCGGCAAAGTAGGTTGGTTGGTCTTGCGAATGTTGCGCAGGAAATCCAGCCCGTCCATTTCATCGCCCAACAAATCGCAGATAATCAGGTCGGGGGACGTACCGGGTTTGGCCTGGCCTATATGACTGAGAGCCTGTTCCGGGCTTTTCAGATGCGATGTTTGATACCCGTAGCTTTTCAGGACGGTACACAGCGAATGTTCCTTTTCAGGCCCATCGCTATCGATTACGAGAATATGGTAGATGGTCGATTGTGGGTAAGTCGCATAGAGCGTGGTTTCCGCGCTAAAATTTTTCCCGTTAGTATCCAGCATAGTTTGATTTATTCCACTATAATTTGTAGCCGATAAAGTAACCAGCTTGGTTTGTACCTACTTAGATATGGCTTAACTGCCTCATTGCTTCCGCATAAATGCTTGGTAATCAACTCTAAAAATTGATTTAACCTGAATTGATTGAGCTATACGAAAGTTTAAAACGATGTTTTGCGAAAGAAC
Source organism: Chloroflexia bacterium (assembly GCA_038322625.1). Lineage (GTDB taxonomy): Bacteria > Chloroflexota > Chloroflexia > Chloroheliales > Chloroheliaceae > 54-19. The sequence continues at coordinate 15,923 of JBBQGA010000005.1, read as the reverse complement.
ACGGCCTGTTTTCTTTTAACCCGTCGCACAACGGGGAGGCGACCACACCAGCTACCTCTACAGGTAAGTAATACCGGTTCTAAGGTTATTGTAACAGGCTATTATTACGATTTGCATTACAAAGAGGCCACTTGGGGCCGGTAAATATTAATACTTTGTTATGAAAGGTCAGGCTGAATAGGGGGTTGGACTAGCCGGTTGGTCGCTTTAGTAGCGGCGACGGCGGCTGGGTGCCCGGCCACCCCGATTGCGCGAATATGATCGCTGGCGAGCCTGGAAGCGGCGGGGAAGTGCCTGATTATGGTGCGAAAAGAAATTCTCGTGGCGGTGATGGTGCGAGCCGTGTAATATATGCTTGAGTTCAGTGCTGGTGGTATCCAGAATCGCGTGCAGCGAGTCGCTGATGATCATGCCTAGCACAAATATGATGGTGTAAGGGGCGATCAGCAAAATCCATTGCGGCAGGTCGTCGTGCGCGATAGCCGACCGGGCACTGGCGCTCAACAAAAAGAGCATTAGCAGGGGAAACCAGAGCAGGTAAATAATCCGTAGAATGGTGCTAACCACCGGAAAATGCGACATCCAGCAGCGATGCCCCAAAACTTTTTGATAAGGCCACCAGATGAAGCGTAACCAGCCCCAGCTTTGATAACCGATGGAATACAAATCCAGGTCCGGGTTCATAAAAAAAGTCGCAAAGGTGTAACCGGCCATCAGTATCAGCGTATGCACCGGGTCCCAGCCGATCACCAGGGTTCCCGCCGCGATTGGCACACTGGAAGCCGTATTGATCCGGCGGTGCGTTGTCCCCATTGGCATAACTAAATATCCTGTATTATTCCGGCTGTCCGAGCAGACTGTCCACCACCTGGGCGACCGTTTCCGGCGGTACTTTATTTGAAATTTCCACGCGCCCGATGCTCCGGGGCAAAATCCAACGGATGGCTCCGCTATCGGCTTTTTTGTCCAGCTTCATGCTGTTCAGCACCGCCGCCCGGTCGAGCTTGAACTGGCTGGCCGATACCGGCAAACCAAAAGCCTCTAGCAACGCTCTTTGCCGCTCGACGAAGGCCATATTGCACAACCCCAGCGCGTGGGCCAGCAGGGCCACCCCGTGCATACCGATTGCGACCGCCTCGCCATGTAAAAGCTGGTTGTAATGCCCGGCGTTCTCCAGCCCGTGCGCGATAGTATGGCCGTAGTTAAGGGTCATTCGCAGGCCGGTTTCCCGCTCGTCTTCCTCAACCACCCCGGCTTTAACCGCCACCGACTCGCGCAAAATCGCGGCTGTCAGTCCTCTTTCCCCGGCCATCAAAGCTTTCACGTTCTTTTCCAACCGTTCAAAGCGGGCCTGGGCTTCCTGTTCGCTTCCGGCTCCCGGTATCACGCCATGTTTTACAACTTCGGCCCAACCCGACCGCCGGGCGCGTTCCGGCAGACTGTCCAGCGTCAAAACATCGGCCAGGACCGCCCTGGGTGGATAAAAAGCCCCGATCAAGTTTTTGCCGGTGGCGTGGTTAACCCCGGTCTTGCCGCCTACCGAGCTATCGACCATCGCTAGCAAAGTCGTCGGTACCTGGATAAACGGCAACCCCCGCAGCCAGCTTGAGGCCACAAACCCGGCCAAATCGCCCACTACTCCGCCACCCAACGCCAACACAATATCTTTGCGCTCGGCTCGCTGGCTTGCCAGCCAATCGTAAAGGGCCGCCACCTGAGCGAGCGATTTGGACTCCTCACCCGCCGGTACGAGTCGACTCTGGACCCGGTAGCCGCTCTTTTGCAAGGCAGCCTCGACCACCGGCAGGTAGTGCGGCCCCACACTTTCATCGCTGATCACAAAAACCGCCCGGCCAGCACTGTCCGGCCCATATTCGGCTAGCCATTCGCCCAGCCGTTCCAGTAACCCTTCGCCAAACACCACCGGGTAAGTGCCGCTACTGGTTCTGACCGTCAGCGGACCGGTTTCGGGAACGCTCTGGGTCTGCCCGGTCACTCTGCCGATGATCCCGCCCCGGTGAAACGGTTTGGAACGGCTGGCGGTATGGGGTGAACCGGGACTGGCCGGACTGCCTGGCCCGCCACGCGTTTTCTCACTCCGCCGCCGGATCAAATCCAGTGCCCGTATAATCTCGCCGGCTACTTCCTCCGGCCCCAAAAAGTCGGTATGGATCGTCCAATCGGCCTCGGCATATAACGGCTGACGGGTTGCTTTGAGCGATTTGATCCGCTCGAAAGGCTCATCGCCGCGCAAAAGCGGTCGGTCGGCAGCCCCCTGCCGGGTCACGCTGTCCAGCATCAAGCGCACCAGGATCGTCTCTGGCCGGGCTTCCAGGCACACGATATAGCCGTTGGCGGTCATTGCCATCAGATTTGCCGGGAGCAACACCGCCCCGCCCCCGGTCGAAACCACCTGGTTATCGTACTCGCAGATTTTTTCTAGCGTGGCTCTTTCGAGTTCTCGAAAGCTGGCTTCGCCGTCCTCGGCAAAAATTGCGCTCACCGACCGTCCGGTATCGGCCTCGATCTGCAAGTCGCTATCTATATATTCGTAGCCAAGTTGTTTAGCCAGTTCCGGTCCGGTGCTGGATTTGCCAGTGCCGCTAAAGCCGGTTAAAAAGATGTTTTCTTTCATGTTTTAACTGTCGGGCTTCCTCCCGGCGGTAAAGTTTAACCAGCCGGGCCGCAAGCTATTTATTTAATGTTTGGTAAACCGACTATCTGCCAGAGTGCCCTGACCAGGCTTTCGCGTTCTTCGCCGATCTCGCGGGCCGCCGCGCGTTCTTCTTCCGTCAGATGTTCCCGGTTGATGCTGGCATCCATCTTATCAATAATCTGGCGCAGCCGGGCCTGGGTAGCCGCCAGTTTCCGGCGTTGCTCCGTTCCAAATTCCTCGGCGAGCCGGGGTTCAAACTGGCTAACTACTCGCCGGAAATGGCCCAGGCACAACCCGGCCACCGCCGGGGCGGCATAAGCTTGCCGGAAACGCTCCTGAGTTTCAAAGCCCTCGGCGAACTCCTCGCTCACCCGGCTTTCGACTTCTTCCTGCTGGATACAGAGCGGACAGACCGTAAATAACCCATCCGGGGCCGCCTGGTTCCGGCCAAAAAAACCACCACGCCGGGCCGTAAACTCGCCTCGCTCGATCCGTTTGCCGGTCTCGCGCAACAAATCTTCATATATAATGGCCGTCGCCAGCGCATCGTGCAACTCGGCCCACTGGTAGGTGTGACGGCTGCAAAACCCGTTGCTGGCCCGCAGAGCCAGGCGGGTCGGAATATCGTTGACGTTCTCCAGGCTCAACAAATCCAGGTAGCGTCGCACCGCCGCCAGACTTAACCGGCAAATCGGACAGGTGTGCCGGGTGCCGGAGCGCAACGGCCCGGCCTCGGCCTCCATCATTTCCAGCAATTCAAAATAAGTTTGGCTCGGCATAACGGCTTATTGGTACTGGATTATCCCCTCAAGGGCTTTATCGATGGCTGCCAGTACGCTATCATCCAGCGTAACCTCGGCGGCCCCCACATTATCGATTACCTGCTCGGCTCGCGTCGCCCCGATTATCGCGCTGGAAACGTTCGGCTGGCGTAAAATCCAGGCTAAGGCCAATTGCGACATACTGAGATTTAGCTCCTGGGCAATCGGGCGCAGCCGGTCAACCGCTTGCAAAACCGGTTCTTGCAGGAGCGGAGCCATAAACTGGTTTGATTTGGCATCCAGTGCCCGGCTACCTTCCGGCAAGCTCTGGCCCGACTGGTATTTGCCGCTCAATACACCCTGGGCCAGGGGCGACCACACGATCTGCCCGACACCTTCGCGCTGACTGAGCGGGATAACTTCTTTCTCGATCCGCCGTACAATCATATTGTATTGAGGTTGGTTGGATACAATCGGGTCCAGGTTCAACTGGTGAGAAACCTGCATCGCCGCTGCGATCTGTTCGGCGGTCCACTCGCTGACCCCGACATACAAGACTTTGCCCTGCGTCACCAGGTCGTCCAGTGCCCGTAAAGTTTCGTCGAGCGGGGTTTCCGGGTCATAGCGGTGACACTGGTACAGATCGATATAATCGGTTTGCAAGCGTTTGAGGCTGGCGTGGGCTTCTTCCATAATATGCTTGCGCGATAACCCCCGGTCGTTGGGGCCTTCGCCGACCGGGAAAAAAACTTTGGTTGCCAGCACATACGAAGAGCGGGACAGCCCTTTCAGAGCGTCGCCCAGCACTTTTTCGGATTCGCCCCGGTAATAAGCGTCCGAGGTATCAAAAAGATTGATCCCCGACTCGTAAGCCTGGATCACACACTCGTGAGCCTGACTGTTGCCGACACTGCCTCCATAGGTTAACCAGCTTCCCAGACTGATTGCGCTGACCTTCACACCGGAGCGACCCAGACGACGATATTGCATTTTGCCTCCTCATATTGCTTGTTTTCGTATTTTTTAGTTGGCCCTCATTTTACCATTTACGACCTCCGTTTGAAAGCCGCACCGCCCGGTCTACTCCTAATCCGCTTCAAGGCTGTTTTCGCTTTAGCCTCATCCGGTGAGTTGGAGGCGAAAGTCCTGAAAGTTTTGCTAGCTTTTAGAGTTGCTGCTGAAAGGTACCGGCAGCGCAGGACTTTCAAAAAAATAGTGACTTTCGCGGTGGAAACTACATTGTGGTATTGCTCTATATGCTATAATAGCGGCAGATATTAGTGAGCCGAATTCAAAGCCTGGCAGTCCAGGTCAGCAGCCCAATCGGGCTAACTCAAAATTACTTAATGGCAAGCTTGTAGTACCTACCTACTTTAATAAACCTGACATCAGGTAAATCTACATATTTCCAGTTGTATTGGTTGGGTCAGCAAGGGTGGTTTTCAAGGAGAACAGGGAAGATGGCTAATACCAGGGGCAGCCGCGTTCAGTATCGCTGCTCGTTTTGTGGAAAAGGGCAGGAAGATGTCCGCCGCTTGATCGCCGGACCGGGCGCAGTTTATATCTGTGATGAGTGTGTGGATTTGTGCCGCGAAATCATTGATGAGGAAATGAGCGGCCCTAAAGCCGATCTGAACCTCGGTCGTGTACCAACTCCCAAGCGGATGGTCGAGTTGTTGAACCAGTACGTTATCGGCCAAGAACGCGCCAAAAAGGTCCTGTCGGTCGCGGTTTACAACCACTACAAACGCATCGGCATGAACTCGCAAAATGACGATGTCGAGCTTCAAAAAAGTAATATTTTGCTAATCGGTCCGACCGGTAGCGGCAAAACTCTCCTGGCCCAGACCCTCGCCAAAATCCTGGATGTCCCTTTCTCTATCGCCGACGCGACCGCCCTGACCGAGGCCGGTTACGTAGGTGAGGACGTTGAAAACATTCTGCTCCGGTTGATCCAGGCCGCCGACCACGATATTGCCCGCGCCGAAAAAGGTATCATCTACATCGACGAAATCGACAAGATTGCTCGTAAAAGCGATAACCCCTCGATCACCCGCGATGTATCCGGTGAAGGGGTCCAGCAAGCCCTGTTGAAAATCATCGAAGGCACGATGGCGAACGTACCACCCCAGGGTGGCCGCAAACATCCTCACCAGGATTTCGTCCAGATCGATACTACCAACATCCTGTTTATCTGCGGCGGAGCTTTTGAAGGCCTGGAGCAGGTTATCGGTTCACGGGTAGGTCGCCGCTCGATTGGTTTCAAACACGAAACGGTCGAAGAAAAAGCCAGCCAGAAGGAAAAAGACAACCTGTTGTCGCAGGTTACCCCGGACGATTTGCTGAAATACGGCTTGATCCCCGAATTTATCGGTCGTCTACCGATTACAGTCAGCCTCGATCTGCTGGACAAACCGGCCCTGCTGCGCATCCTGACCGAACCCAAAAACGCCATTATCAAGCAGTACCAGAAATTCCTCGCCACCGATAAAGTGGAGCTGGTCTTTACCGACGATGCGCTGGAAGCCACCGCCGATAAAGCTCTGCTGCACAAAACTGGCGCGCGCGGTTTGCGGACTACCATCGAAGAATCCTTGCTCGACGTGATGTACGAAATTCCTTCAATGGAAAACGTTCGCAAATGTATCGTGAATGCCGACGTGATCGAAGGACGCGGTCGCCCGATCCTGCAAGGACCCAACCGGGGCGAAATCGCTTTCAACGACCAGAAGGAACAGGGCCTGGAAGAAAGTGCTTAACCGGCCCACTTCTTAAGAAAAATACCGTATTCCAACAATTGTTTACCTGACAATAGCCCGTGCATTGCACGGGCTATTCTTTTAGAGAAATAGAGTAAAGGAGTTAATTATGAATCAAGGCATCAAATTAGTGGTTTATCCGGTCTCAGACCTGGCTCAAGCCACGAAGCTTTTTAGCCAATTTTTGGGGGTTGAACCCTATGCATCGGCGGCTTATTATGTGGGCTTTAAGACCGGTGACGGCGAAATAGGTTTGGACCCCAACGGTCATGCACAGGGGATGACCGGCCCACTGGACTACTACCAGGTGAGCGATATTCACAAAAGTCTACAATTGCTCCTGGACAATGGCGCGAAAGTGCAAAAAGAGGTTCAGGATGTCGGGGGCGGCAAACTGATTGCCGTCGTAAAAGATGCCGACGGTAACACCATCGGACTTACGCAATAATCCTGAGCGGCTAAAATAACCGGTAGGCTGACATTTACAAAATGCGTCGGGCCTACCGGGCTAAATTGAAGTTGTTATTGCCGCCTGAAGAAGTTTAATCCAACGGCGAAATGTGAGAAGGCCGTTTGGGGAAAAGAGTATCCAGGAGAATGGCAGCCCGTTCATTCTGTGGATGTAAATCCGGGTAGGACTGTCGTAGCTCGTCGAAACTGTGATAGCCCAGCAAAAGTTGTAAAAAAGTTTGATCGGGAAACGCAGCATCCCCGTCGGACACGAAACCGGGCTTATATGTACCTACTTCTTTAAGTTTACCCGCCTCAAAAACAAGAGTGTGGTGCGTCCGGTAGAAGTTAAGCCGTAAAACCCCGCTATAGTTCTCCATTACGCTCTCTACCAGCCGTTTTTCCAGAGCCGGGCCGATAAGAAGCAGAAAAGCCGCTAAATCGGGGAGGCGAATGTACCAGGCGTAGGGATTATTCAGCTTTTCCAGTTGACTTCCCAGTGCCGTATACAGCGGGTGTTCGACCCCCAGACTAATTGAACAATAAGTTGAGAGAGGCTCTTTGTTTTGGATTTTGGTTTGCACGTCGGCTAAATCTTTTAGCGCACGCGTCAAAAACTCGCTTACAAGCCTAAAATTCTGACCGGGCAGCACCGCCGCTTCGCGCACAAACAGGACATTGGAGAAAAAAGCTACCTCGATGTAACCGGCTGCCCCGCCCGCTAAATCCTCAATCACAAATAAGTGAGGATGCCCAATCGATTTTTCGTAGGTGACACTTAATTCGTAGGTCCATTCAACCTGGTTGCGCACCCTTGAAATCAGACTGTTTTTACCGTGTATTTGGTACAATTGAGCCAGCAACCCAATATCTGAGATGGTAGCCGGGCGCAGCTTGAAAATCTCGGTCTGTTCTTTTTCCAGTTTGGTGCTGCTGGACCAATATAGCCGACGCGACGCGTTTAAGTTTACGGTCATCTCATAGCCAAACTGCCGGTAGTACCAGGCAATACCGGTAATTGCCTGTAATATCTCGCCGCGCAATGCGCTTCGCCGGTGTATCAACTCGAACTGCCGGCGTACCAGCCCTTTGCGCCGGTATTCCGGGTCGGTGCCGACCAATTCCGGGCGGCCTACTCCAAAGGCAATCCCAGCGTAAGTCCAGGTTTGCGAAATCAGGTTGAGCGTTGAAATAATCTTGCCGGTTTGGTCAGTTACCAGTGTGAAATCACCGGCGTTGGTGGTCGGGTGGTCGCCCCGCATCAGGTCGCGGGTCCATCTGCCGACGCTTTCATCGGGTGGTTGGCCTTCCCGGCTGTGAATACGGCTGTTAAATTCAACCAGTTGATCGGTGTCCTCTGGCGTACCCCAGCGCAAGACCAATCCATCTCCCAGGTCTTGCGGCAATCCTAAATCGTCCCGGTTCAAGTTTGGTGGTTCAGATGCTGTCTGCAAGCGGTGTCTCCCGATTATATTTCTGATAAATTAGTTGGTTGTACTATATCGTTAGTTGATTATATCAAGTAACCCTTACAAAGTCAAGGGAAACTATTACAGAGGATCGAAGCAGGGGTCGTGGAGGTCGGGTACCCACTGGGTGCCCCTGTTAAAACTCTTTTTATTTTCGTTTCAAGTTCACAAAGTGAGGTTGAATCGAAAGTCCTAAGAATAAAAATAGTTCGGCCATAGGCCGAACTATTTTTTATACTCTTAACAAGGTTTGACGAAAGGCTAAATGTCTTCCTGCTCGTTTTCGTCGGCGAACTCGTCGTTCAATTCGGCTTCATCCTCGTTGCCATCGGCATCATCGTCGTCGTCAGCCTCCGGGTCGGCTCCTTCTTCGTCATCTTCCATACCATACCGCAAAACGGTGTCGCGGGTGTAGGCCCGGTATCCGGCGGCGGCGGTTTTGGGCGGGAAAGATAGCCGCCCGCGCTGGGTAGGATGCTGGTAAGTTTCCCGGATAATAATCTTTAGATCGCGGTCGCCGACGCTGGTAATAGCTACATTGTAACGATTTCCAGCCTCCAAAAAGCGGATCAGCCGGAGGGCCAGTTTTGGCTCGACCTGACCCAGAACCTCGCCCTCCTGATTTTTGATCAACAAAATCTGATTTTTGCTGTCGACTTCCAGGTTTACCGCGTCCCCGGCAGTCAGTTTTGCCAGGATCGCCGCTGGCGCGACATTAAACAGGGTGGTTGTGCCGGTCTTGCCGGTTTCTTCTATAAATATGCTGGGAGTGACTTTCTCACGGGAGGCCGGCGATTGGGCTACGTGCGGTTGGGCGGCCACTTCGTTTCCGGCAGTTACCGGCGCGATCCCAGCCGGGACGGCCTGATATTGGGATAGCCGCTGTAAATTCTTTTTGGCAATCGCATTACTGGCGTCGGTCTTGACGGCCAGTTCATAGGCGGCTTTGGCTTCGCCGTATTTTTTTAGCTCCAGATAAGCTTTGCCCAGCCGGTTCAAGGTTTCGGAGTCATCCGGGAACAGGGCCAACAATTCTCGATTGATCTGTACTGCTTCTTCCCAGCGGCCTTCTTTGGCAAGCCGGATGGCGGCGTCTGATTTCTGGCGTTTAATTCGATTTTTCTCATCCGGTTGATATTGAGTCAAAATCTTTTTCTCCGCTTTCTTTTTCTCCGCTTTCTTACGAAACCCGATTAACTAAAGTTGGGGTCAGTTCGATCTCGCAGGCCTCGCTTTGCAAGACCGGCAAACTACGCGCCCGGAATACCGGCGGCGTTCCGGCGACCCGCCCTACCAGCGACCAGGGACCGGCGGTTTCAATGGTTATATCAACCAGTTTACCGACCCAGTTCAGCCCGTCATATTCAGGGCCGGTGGGATGCTCAAAAAAGACCGGTTTATTGGTGCGGCTACGGCCTTTCCACTTGCCCTTCTCACGATCTTCCACCAGCACTTCGACCTCATGGCCGATCAACTCGCGGCTGTAGGCGGCGGCGATGCCTTCCTGCAAATGCTCGATAGCCTGCAAGCGTTCGCGTTTGACATGGAGAGGCACACTGTCTTCGTAGGTTTCCGATAGGGTGCCCGGTCGCGGGGAATAAGCCGCCACATGGACCTCATTAAAACGTGTGCGCTCCAAGAGTTCGTAGGTATGCTGGAACTGCTCGTCCGTTTCGCCGGGGAAGCCTACAATAATATCGGTCGAAAGGGACACTCCCGGCACGGTGTTGCGCACGGTGGCCGCCAACTTTTCGTAGAAAGCGACGGTATAAGGCCGTTTCATGGCTTTCAAGATCGCGTCGTCGCCCGCTTGCACCGGCAAGTTAAAGTATTCGCAGACTTTTGGCAAATCGGCGGCGGCTTTGATCATTTTGTAGCTCATCATCTTGGGGTGGCTGGTCAGGAAGCGAATCCGCCACAGTCCCTCGATCTCGTTTACGGCATAGAACAAGTCCGCCAGATCGGGTCGGCCCGGCAGGTCGTGACCGTAAGCGTCGATAGTCTGGCCCAGCAAGGTAACTTCGCGCACGCCGCGCTTTACATATCCCTTGATTTCGTTAACGATTTCTTCGACCGTCCGGCTTTTTTCTTTTCCCCGGCGCAGCGGCACTATACAATAAGAACAGGTGTAATTGCAACCGTGTATGACCGATACAAAGGCTGTAACGCCGATTTTGTTCTGGATAGTGCCGGGTCCGACGAATTTTAAGGGGGCCGGGTCGGGGATGCAGCCATCTTCGGGTAATCTTTCGATCAGGCTCTGGGGGTCGAGGGTATCAAAAAACAAATCGACCATCGGGAAGCGTTTATAGAGCGGGCGTTTGCCTTCGTCGTGAGGCGGGACCATACAACCGGTCACGGCGATTACCAGGTCTTTATTTTTCTTTTTGAGCGGCACCAGTGAGCCGAGCTTACCCTGGGCACTATCTTCGGCCCGTTGCCGGACGCTACAGGTGTTGAGGATTATTACATCGGCCTCGTCGATTTGCTCGGTATAAGTGTAGCCGGTCTGTTCCAGTGCCGATCCGATCCGAATGCTGTCGGCCTGGTTCATCTGACAACCAATGGTCCAAACGTGATACTGCTTCATGTTTTACTTCTTTTTCCGTTATTTACCCGGCGATTAGCTACCCCGGATAAAGCGATAAGGCTCCTTATAATTCGCTAGTTTGTAGCCTGAATTGCGTGGCGTATTATAGCTGATAGTCCGCCGAATAACAAGCCGTTGTAGGTTGGATATTTTAAAAAAGGCTTTAAAAACGGTGTTATGTAAATCCCTGTTCTAAAGAAAGTTCAAGCGGCGGGTGTTAAAACATGAATTGAAGCGGTTAAGCCGGAAATCAGGCGGGCTTACTTTCTAAAAACAAGTTGGGCGGCTTGACACACCTGACGGCCTGTTTGATAATAGCCGGGTTGATCTTGAGCCACAAACTATTATAACCAGGAAAACATAACGATTTAATGCCGCCAGATAAAACGAATGATAGCCGACCGGACGAACTGACCGATAAACTGATTTATGAGGAAAGTACGGTGCAGGTCGATACGCCTGCCGAACCGGGCCGGTTGGTCGAGGCTTACCCGGTGTTGCTAGAAGCCCCGGCGGACGCCGGTAGTCCTCCGGTGGAGGAGGGAGCCGAGCGACGCTTTGGGGGCGGAGTTATCCGGGCGGCCCTGATTATTTCGCTGGGCAACATTCTGACCCGGATTTTTGGGCTGGGCCGCGAGATTGTACTGGCTTCCTTTTCCGGGTTGGGTAGCTCGACCGCCGCTTTTACCTTTGCCGATAATGTGCTGACCACATTCTTCGATTTGCTGGTCAACGGCTCGATCAGTTCGGCCTTGATCCCGGTGTTGAGCCGCTACGCCGACCCGGCCACCCAGAAGCGGGCCGAGTTCTGGCACATCGTCAATACTTTGCTGACGCTGGGTCTGCTGTTTTTGCTGGGAATGCTGGCGATATTGGAACTGCTGGCCGAACCGCTGGCCCACCTGCTGGCAAACAGTGAAACGCCGGAGGTGCAAGACCTGACCGCCGGGCTGATCCGGGTAATTCTGTTCGGGATCGTCTTTCTGGGGGTTTCCTCGATCATGATGGCGGCCTTGCAAGCTCTCCAGCGGTTTACCTGGTCGGCCCTTTCGCTGGCCTCGCGCAACGCCAGCGTGATCATAATCGCCCTGATTTTCAGCAAATGGGGCGTGTGGAGCATGGTTTTTGGGGTAATAGTCGGCACTTTTATGCTAATAGTGCTGCAAGCACCGGGCCTGCGCGATTTACCCCTCCGGCTGAGTTTTGATTGGCGACACCCGGCCATCCGCGAGATTTTACGGCTGTATGCCCCGATTGCCCTCGGTTTGCTGGTGACGACCGGGGTGATCTTTATCGACCGGGCACTGGCCGACCATAACGGTACCGAAAGCGTGGGCGCGATGCGGTTCGCCACGACCCTCCAACAGTTCACGCTGGGACTGGTGGGCAGCGCGATCTCGATTGCGATTTTGCCGACCCTCTCGCGTCAGGCGGCCCAGACCGACCTGACGGCCTACCGTCACACCCTGATGAGCGGCCTTAAACTCCTGATGGTTCTGATTATCCCGGCCACGCTGGGACTGCTGGCGATCTCGCTGCCGACGGTGCGGCTGGTCTACGAGCATAAAGCCTTCACGACCGACAACAGTTTGCTGACTTTTGTGGCCCTGCTGGGTTATCTGCCAGGCATCCCGGCGGCGGCGATTGACCAGATGCTGATCTTTTCGTTTTATGCCCGCAAGAACACCCTTACCCCGGTGCTGGTCGGCATCGTCTCGAACATGGCCTATCTGGGGTTTGCGCTGCTATCGGTCGGGCCGTTGCACCTGGGCATGATCGGGCTGGTAATTGCAAACTCGCTCCAACAGGTGGTCCACATGACGATTATGTTTGTGCTGCTGCGGCGGTTGTTCGGGCGATTGGGTGGCGAAGGTCTGAACAGTACCACCGGCAAGTCCCTGCTGGCCTCGTTGCTGCTGGGAGTGGTGGCTTTTCTGGTGGCCGGACTGGTCAACATGGGGCTGGGCGAAAATAACTTTCTAGCGAATTTGCTGGCGGTCGGGTCTGCCATTCTGACCGGGGGTATTTCCTATATATTCGCGCTACGAGTGCTAAAAATTCAGGAAATGGACTTGATCTGGAGTGCGGTTTCGCGCAGACTAAAAAGGAGTAACCCGTGACCTCGAAACTGGAAGGTCAGGTAAGCCGGGTGCTGGCGGCCCGCAATCCCGACGTACTGGAAAGCATGGCCGAGCCAACCGTAAAAGTTAGCCTGGAAGGCTTCGAGGGCGATAACCACGCCGGTTTTACCATGCGCTCGAATGCCCGCCAACCGCATTTCCCACGCGGAACCTTACTAAAAAATAGCCGCCAGGTGTCGCTGGTATCCGAAGAAGAACTGGCCGAAATTGCGACCAGAATGGGTATATCGGAAATCCTTCCCGAATGGCTGGGTGCCAATTTGTGCCTGACCGGCCTGCCCAACCTGACCCAACTGCCGCCCGGCAGCCGCTTATTTTTCCCACAACAAACAGTGCTGGTGGTCGAAGGCGAAAACATACCCTGTAGCGGCCCGGCCAGGGTAATTCAGGCAAAGTACCCGGCGATCAAGGGGTTGAGGGGAGCCTTTGTCAAGGCAGCCTGGAAACGGCGCGGTCTAGTCGGCTGGGTCGAGCGGGGCGGTCTGATTTCAGCCGGGGAAAGGGTCCGGGTGGAACTGGCACCGCCGGTAGTTTATCCGGTTCCGGCGATTTAGCTATAAGTTTTGTAACTATTCAGGCCCTACCCCTGACCCCTCCCCAGGGAGGGGGAAAGAAGAGAGAGTTTACAGAGGAGACCCCTGTTGTACCCCCCGCAGGGGTTGCACCCCCACGACCCCTGCTAATCCTCTAGCCGAGGTTGGGTGAACAGTTACTAAGTTTTTCGCTTAAAATAGAGAAACAACTTAAAGCGGGGTAAGTAGGGGCCGGGTACCCCCTGGGTGCCCTGCGGGGGGTATAAGGGGTCTCCCCTGGAAAACCTTTTCCACTTTAACTTCCACCTCACCGGGTGAGGTGGAAGCTAAAGTCCTACTGAATAAACTTTCGTAGTATAATAATTCGTATAAGCTTTCTACTTTTGCCTTTATTTACAAAAATGCCGCCGGTTTTGTCTAAGCCGATCAAACATATATCGCTGATTTTTAAGGAGAACTGCCATGTCTGACCAGAAAGAAACCAGGAAATCGCTGAAAATCCGCAGTATCGAAATGACTGCTGGCCCGGAACGCGCCGCGAACCGCTCGATGCTACGTGCGACCGGTTTTACCGATGAAGACTTTAATAAACCGATTATCGGCGTGGCGAGTACCTGGAGCGAAACGTCGCCCTGTAATATTCATATTAACCGGCTGGCCGAAAAAGTCCGCGAGGGTATTCGCATGGCCGGGGGTATGCCCCAGATTTTTAATACGATTACGGTCAGCGACGGCATTGCGATGGGCCACGAAGGTATGAAGTTTTCGCTGCCGAGCCGCGAAATCATTGCCGATTCAATTGAAATTGTAGCAAATGCCCACCGGCACGATGGAGTCGTAGCAATCGGGGGCTGTGATAAAAATATGCCCGGCTGTCTGATGGCGTTGGCCCGGCTAAATATCCCGGCGATTTTTGTTTACGGCGGCACGATTATGCCTGGCAGTTGCAACGGGCGTGACGTAGACATCGTGAGTGTGTTCGAGGCGGTCGGCCAATTTAGTGCCGGGAAGATTACGGCGGAAGAATTGAGAGCGGTAGAAGTCAGCGCGATCCCCGGCGCGGGAGCCTGCGGCGGTATGTATACCGCGAACACGATGGCGAGCGCAATCGAGGCGATGGGAATGAGCTTGCCGGGTGGTGCCTCGATGCCCGCCGTGACCGCTCGTAAAGCCGAGGATTGTTTCGCGGCGGGTCAGGCGGTAGTCCGGTTAGCCGAGAAGGGGATATTGCCCCGCGACATTCTGACCAAAAAGGCTTTTGAAAATGCGATCACCTTTGCAATGGCCCTGGGCGGCTCGACCAATCTGGTATTGCACCTGCTGGCGATAGCCCGCCAACTGGATTTGTCGCTGACGATGGACGATTTCGACCGGATCGGGCGGCAAGTACCCCACCTGGCCGATCTCAAACCGGGTGGTCAATATGTGATGGTCGACCTCGACCGGGTGGGCGGTACCCAGGCCGTCATGAAGCTGCTGCTGGAAAAGGGGTTGTTGCATGGCGACGCGCTGACCGTTACCGGCATGACGGTGGCCGAGAACCTCAAATACGCTCCCGACCTGGCTCCCGGCCAGACCGTCGTGCGCGGCTTTGACAACCCGATGCACCCCAGCGGTCCACTGGTCATTTTGTGGGGCAATTTGGCCCCCGAAGGGGCGGTTTGCAAGATCGCCGGGCTGACCAATATCGTCCATAGCGGTCCGGCGCGGGTCTTTGACGGCGAGGAAGCTTCCTTTAAAGCGGTGATGAATGGCGATATAAAGGCCGGGGATGTGGTAGTCATTCGCTACGAAGGGCCAAAGGGCGGACCGGGTATGCGCGAAATGCTGGCCGTAACCGCCGCGCTGGTCGGGCAGGGTCTGGGCGATAGCGTCGGTCTGATCACCGATGGCCGCTTCTCCGGGGGGACGCACGGTCTGGTGGTCGGGCATATCTCGCCGGAAGCCCAGGTCGGCGGGCCTATCGCGGCGGTGCGGGATGGCGACATCATCACTATCGATGCCATCAAAAATATTCTGTCGGTCGAGCTAACCGAGGCTCAGATCGCGGAACGTATGCAGGGCTGGCAAGCTCCGGCCTCGCAGTACCACCCGACCAGCGTCTTGTCGAAGTATGCCCGGTTAGTGTCGTCGGCCTCAGAAGGGGCGATTACCCAGTAAAGTTTAGAATTGTGTGAAATTGAAGCTCAGATGGTTTGAGCTTCAGTTTTATTATTTGCAGGATTTAAAGGATCGGAACTAAGTGTCAAGCAAAATCAACTTTAAAATTTTGTATCCGTTCACGGGGTAGCGAAAAGGACAGGCGCAGGGGTCTTGAACTACTGAGCTTGTAAACACGCGGTGAGATAATTTAAGAAGTTTTGCCCTTGCTTTTGAGCCGTCGCTCGCACCGACAGTACTCGCTCGACAAAGCGTTCCCCCAGTCGCTCTGGTTGCCAAAACTCTTCTGGCGAAGCCGCCAGATGACAGCACACCGCAAGGCTTGCTCGGCAGCATTGTTGGTCGGTTCGACCCCGCTCTCTTTAACAAAGACGTATAAGCGTTCTTCCACTTTGAGGACTTCG
>JBBQGA010000004.1:0-222698 GCA_038322625.1 Chloroflexia bacterium | reverse complement strand
GGAGAAACTGGCCGAAGATTGCGCGGCAGATGGCATTTACGAATTTTTCCTGACGGCAGCCCCGTTAAACAAGTTTGGTGGCGTAGCCTCGCCCCCCAATACGCTGGCGATCAAGTAGATTTGGATAGTTAGTAATTAGTAAGTAGTAGTTCCGGTCGGTTTTCAGGGCCGACCTACCACCCACAGTTTAAAATATTCTTCCGGCGGAACCGTGAGCAGGTAACGTCCATCGTGAGAAAAGAGCACCTGAGTGTAATCGTCCTGGCCGGGCGGGGTGAGCTGGTTAAAAATCTCCTGTTGGCGAGTGGTATCGTAAAGCCACAGAAGGCGAGTTTTTTCGTAACGACTGCCAAGCAACCATTTGCCGTCCGGGCTAAACCCCAGATAATGCTGGCTGTTGGAACGTTCAATACTCAACCGCTCTACTTCCTGACCACTACTGATTTTCCAGATAATATCCAACTGGCTGTAACTCCCTCCCAGCAAAAGTTGTCCGTCCGGGCTAAAAAAACCTAACATAATGTCGGTTAACCCTTTGCCAAGTTCGGTAACTAATTTACCATCATCGAGCGACCAGACCTTTAGAGTAGAGGAGTCATAGTCGGCATTGGCAAAATAGCGACCGTCCGGGCTAAACTGGTAAGAAAGCCAGGTATAGTTACCGGTTAGAGTAGCCAGCGTTTGCCCACCACGAGCCAGATCACACAGATAAATATGCTGCGTAGTGACCAGCACTAAGCGGTTTCCGGCCCGGTTAAATGCGGTATCCAGCAAATATTCATCGTTGGTAACAGGAGGCCGGAAACTTAGCAAGGTTTTATCGGTAGCGAAATCGCGCAGCCGGACCGCCTCGGAGCGCGCCTCCACAAACTGCCGACCGTTCTGACTAAAGGCTACCCGGCTATCCGGCGCGACCGTCCGGGCTACCAGCATTTTTCCGGTAGCAGCTTCGTACTGTTTAACACTATAATATTGACTTGACAGGACCAATTTATCGTCAAGACTAAACTGAACTTTTTTTAATGGATCGAGTTCCAGCAAGAAGCTATTCAAAAGTTTGCCGCCCGGTACTTCCCATATGTCGGCTACCCCATCCCCGCCGACGGTTGCCAGCTGGTTGCTATCCTGGCTAAATTCCAGCAAGTTTATCCCATCCCAGTGATTCGCCATTTCAATTTCAAAACGGGCATGATGACCCTTTAGAGTTGCCAGGCGATGCAAAGTAGTGGTCTCCCAGATTTCCACCCGGTAGTCGTTGCCGCCGATATAACCTTCTACCACATTGGTGCGAGGTGGTACGGCTATGTCGAGGGTGGTCTGAACGGTTGCAATGCGTTTTCCATCTGGACTTATGCTCACCAGGCCGAGTTCTTTATCGGGTGAGTAAAACTGGCTCCGGCTGACCTCACGGCGGCCAGCCAACTCCCAGCGTTGAACCACCCCGTTAAAAGTAACGGTCGTAAAAGTCTGACCATCCTGATTCCAGGCCAGCCCGGCCAGGGGTCCGGCCAGATCGAAGCTCAGGGGCAAAGCTAGTGATGGATCGTTGATCGAAAGCGGCATTTGCCACATATTCAGCTTTAGAGAGGCCGGGTTATAGCGGCTATTTTCGGCCATAATCGCCAGCCATTTACCATCCTGGCTCAACATCGGTTGGCCGGGTACCCCGGATTGCCCGGTCCACGTGCCTTCGGTGCCGCCGCTAATTTCCCAGATATGCAGGTTTGATAGGCTATCCAGCCCAACCAGGCGTTTATTATCGGCACTGAAAGTCAAGCCGGTAATATGCAGATTTTTCAACTGATCGTTCGATCCCTGGTGTAAAATTTTGAAAGGGCGTGGCGGACTCGCAAGCGGCAACTGCCACAGGTTTATACTCTGCATTTGATCCTGGCAGGCCAGCCATTTACCATCCGGGCTAAGAGCAAATTGAGTGACGGAACAAGCACTTCCGGCCAGTGATTGCGAGGTTTTCCCGCTACCGGTATCCCAGAATAACATTTGCGCGCCGAGCGAAGAAGTGGACATTCCTCCACTCACCAACATTTTACCGTTCTGGCTCAGTTGAAAAGCCTGGGTCTGCTCAGGACGAGGTTGGCCTTGCCGGGTGGAATAAAGCAGTTTCAGGGCTAATTCCTGGGTAAGAGGAGTTGGACTAGGGCGAGGAATTACCGCCGGTTGAACGGTCGCTTCCGGTCCAATCTTTATAACCGGAGTCGGGGTTGCCGATAGCTCGGTGGGGGTAGCCGATAGCCCGGCAAGGGTCGTCGCGGGTAATCCAGCCGAGAGGGTAGGCCTGGCCGGTTCGTCGGAACAGCCGCTTAGAAACCACAGCAGCCCGCTTAACAACGCGGAGCAGAGGCAAAATATACTGGAACTTTTCACCAGAGCTGGGCTAAGATGAGGCATGGGCGGCTCCTTTACAACTGCAAGGACCTTTATAACAAAAACCGTGTATAAACCTGTATAAAGTAATAAAAAAATAGTAGGAAAAAGCTTGCGGCTCTTCCTACTATTTTACTCGAAACCTGGGGCACCTTGCAAGCTCAAAAAGAAAGCTAACGGCAAATATTGCCGGTTGCCAATCGCTACAAAGTAAACACTTTTACCCGTTAAGCGTTAAGCGTGGAGATTATATTCGAGTTGGGTTGCATCTTCCCGTTCCAGATGGTCTAACCGGGAAAGGTGAGTAGCCCGCAATTGCTTCTGCGAAATTTTAGCCTGAAAAAGCGTTGTGAAAGTGGAACCGATATACTTCAGGGAATTTCTCACACTGACCGAGCTTGATTCCTCGGTATAACGAGTAGGGATTGCGACCTCGGCCAACCGATAATCGAGTAATACGGCCTCGATCAACATCTGGCTATCAAATACAAATTGATCGCTATAACGATGGTAATCCAATTCCAGCAAAAACCGGCGCGTGTAGGCTTTCAGTCCGCTATGCAATTCGGTAAAATTAGTACCCAACACTGTATTTTCAACCCAGGTAGTCAGGCGATTACCCCAAAAACGATAGAGCGGCATACCGCCCTGCATCGGTTTACCGTGATTGGCAAAGCGCGAGCCAAAACTAAAATCGGCCTTGCCTGCCAGCAAAGGGGCTACCAGAGCGGGTAACACCTTTGGGTCGTACTGGTAATCCGGGTGCAAAAGTACAATAATATCCGCGCCCAGGGCCAGTGCATGATCGTAACAGGTCTTTTGATTCCCACCATAACCCTTGTTCGACTCGTGTACTATCACATTTAAACCAAGCTCGTGTGCCACCTCAACCGTTTTATCCGGGCTAGCATCATCTACCAAAATGACATCATCGGCAAAATTTGGCGGAATATCGTAAAGCGTTTTAGTCAGGGTACGTTCGGCCTTATAAGCCGGCAGCGTTACACAAATCTTGGGCTGAGACATTATTTCTCCTGTAAGTCATTGATTTATTATTAAGGCCACCGCAACGATACAAAAGGTGTCACTTACCTGGGGCTTGACATATTATTCACCGCTTGGTCCCTTCCCGGCAATACTGAGCTTACCTTATGTTCTCAAGTTTGACAAGGGTCTAAATTATAATCAGGTGTATCTCATATATATTCGTAACTGTTCAGACCCCACCCCTGACCCCTCCCCAGGCACTCCAGAGTGTGGGGAAAAGAAGAAAGAGAGTTTACAGGGGAGACCTCTTTATGACCCCCCGCAGGGGTCGGGTACCCTATGGGTGCCCTACTTACCCCGCCTCGAAGGGGGTAGCGTGAATAGTTACAAAAATTTTCGATAAAAATTTGCTTTAGGGTCTTTTAAGAGGACTGGTTTAGGATGCGGCTTAAAACCGTTAAATAACATTATCGCTCAAAAAATATGAGTAAAAAATAAGTAGAAGTTTGAGCCTGCGTATTTGTAACAGGTTGTAATAGGCCCTCAAAGTGCGGCTGGCTAAATCAAAGTTGCATAACAGGATCGAGACTAATGCTGTGCATGACGCGACCTTATAAAGGGTCGCTCGATTAGCCGGTAGAACAAGGTTGCTACTACTATACTGATTACCAGCGATCCTCCAAAACCGCCGACCAGGGTTAGCCAATCCAGACCGAATGAGGAAAACCCTACGATGGTTAGTTTTACAAACTCAGCGTGCCAGATATAAAAGCTATAGGAAATCAGCCCAATAAAACGTAAGAAAGGGTGTGATAACCAGTGTTGGCCCTTTGAAAAACCGAGCAGCACTCCCACCAGCACCAGGGCATAACCGGTAGCCAACCACCATTGGTTGACCGCACTTAGCACCCGGAAATCGTTGTGATCGAGTTTGTGCCAGAAATCCAGGCCGATATAAAGCAGTAGCCAGCCCACTCCGGCCACTCCGGCCCAGGTTGCCGGACGATTTGACCGTCCGGTGTGCCAACCGCCCAAACGGTTCGCTTTCACCGCTTCGTATAACAGAGCCACTGCCGCGCCACTGGCAAATACCCCCAGATAACTAAAGACAATCAGGCTGGTCACATTCTGGGCACCGGGCAACCAGTTCAACCGGCAGAAATATTCCAGCATTCCATAGACTAACGAAAGCAACCACATAACCGGTAACACATACACCAACCGGCGCAAAGACTGGCCTTGTCGGGTCAACCGCCTTAATCCGGCGGCGATCAAGGGCAACAAAAGGTAGAATTGAACTTCAATTGCCATTGTCCAGAAAACCGTATTAATACTCATCAGAGTATCAACATCCAGATTTTTCAACATAAAAACGTGCAAGCCGAAATCCAACGGAGCCTTACCTGCCGCAAAAGTTTCGAGACCCAACCCACTAAATAAAAAGAGAGCCAGCCAGTAAGCCGGTAAAATGCGTAGGGCACGCCGGATATAAAATTTTCGGGTCGAGGGAGACTTTTGCAAACCCAGCAGCATCCTGGCATACGGCAGAAAAAGCAAAAACCCACTCAGAACAAAGAAAAGATGAACCCCCGTTTCGCCAAAGGTTCCTAGCGTGTCGATGCGGCCGAGTTGTTGGGTGGTAGTTGGCTCCAGGTGAAAACCAACCTGGATGTAAAAATGAAAACTGAATACCAGCAAAGCGGCTATTGCCCGCAAACCATCCAGAGCCGCGATAGCATCCGGCCCGCTATTAACGGTTACTTCAGCCGGTAGTGATTTTGTAGGAAGCTTTTCAAGGTCAAAGTCGTCGGTTGTAGTAGCGAGAGTTTTCAATTCGGGTCTCAAAATAATAAATCATAAAAACCAGGTTTATTCAGCCAGCCTTGATTCAATAATACAACTTATTGGCAGTTTAACAAGTCTGACAAAAGTACCAACATATGAGCCTGTAAACCTTTAATTGAAATGGAAGCCGGTAAGTAAGCTGATTTATAGTTTGAAATATGTTCACTTTCCACCTGACGATTTTTTGTTTTAGTTAGAAATTGTTTTGTTATAAATTAGTACTTTAAGTCATTGACATCAATGACGAGCTTGTTATACTTACAAAAGACAAGCCAAACTATTATTCTAAGGTAAATAATGATTACACAACCGCCACCGCCTACCGTTGATGTACTTTCCGTAACCAAATCAAACCGACCGATACAAGAGGTGTTTTTCAGTATAGCCCTGTTGATTATAACTGTAATTATTTTGCTCCCTATACCAACAATACCTGGCCGCGACTCCGGGGTTTTTCTTTACACCGCTCGTCAGATATTAAATGGTAAGGTTCCTTATCGGGATGTATGGGATCATAAACCACCTTTAGTATTCTTCATTGATGCTTTTGGATTATTTTTAGGTAATGACTCAAACATTGGTGTCTGGATTTTAGAGCTTGTCGCAATTAGCTTTTCAGCTTTGCTTAGTTTTTATATGTTAAAACAGCACTTCGGGCTGATCCCGGCTATTTTTGGCTCTCTGTCCTGGCTCATAACCCTGATATATGTTCTACAATCTGATAATTTTACCGAGGAATATGCCTTACCGCTCCAGTTTTTAGCCTTATTCATTTTTCTCAAGTTAATAGAAAATAAGACCTATGGCCCTTCCGGGGCTTTAATTGGTTTGACCTTTATTTTAACTTTCTTTCTGAAACAAAATGTTGTTGGCATCTGGGTAGCCATAAACTTTAGCCTGTTAGTCGGCCTGGGATATAAACGCCTATGGAGAGCCTTGTTAAATTATTTGATTGGTTTCGGCCTGGCGGCTTTAACCGTTACAATTGTAGTGTTTGGTTATTTTGCTCTTAATAATTCCCTAAGTTATTTTTTCGACTCGGCTTTTCAATATAACTTTAATTACGCCTCTGCCTCGTGGGAAGGACGGCTAAATGCGCTAATCGATGGTTTTCTGCTATTATCCCAATCCAGGGTTGCACCGATAGCCCTGTTTAGCTGGCTCATTGTTCCCTGGTATCTGTATAGCCAACGTAGTAATAAGGATAGAGGGTGGTGGTTGATCCTGGCGGCGTTTCTTGATTTGCCGGTTGAAATGATTTCTTCATGCCTGTCAGGTCGACTGTACTCACATTATTTTATAAGTCTATTACCATCCCTAGCAATTCTTACTACCCTATTTTGTTACCTGGTTTTGCATAAGTGGGTGCCTGGAATTAACCAATGGCTGAATAGAAAACAGCTTAATAAACTCACACAAACGGTACAGAACCGCCTGAACAATTTGCTTTCCCTGGCAATTCTTGTCCCACTTCTAGGAATAATGCTTTTGGTTCCAGTATTTTACATCCAGTTAAAATTCTCCCCCTCGTCACCCTCGAAAGAAGAAACCAGTAACACCGCCGCCATTGAGTATATTAACCGCATCACCTCACCAAACAACTATGTGCTGCTTTGGGGTGGTGAAACTCATATTAACTTTGTAACCCATCGTACTTCTCCCACCCGTTTTGTATATCAATATGCTTTATTCAATTATCCGGCTCATCGAAGCGAATATACTCAGGAGTTTTTAGACCAATTAAACTCTCACAAACCAATCTTGATTATTGACTCGACCCCCGCCGGTGGTAACGAAGAAGTAATGCCGCCCTTAAATGCGGTTGATCGTCAAAAGTGGCTCGCCTCCGGCCTGGTGGTGCCGCCGTCGATTCCGGCTGTTTTTGATTTTGTCGAGAAAAATTACCAGTTAACCGACCGTCTCGGCGAGCAAAAATGGGCTGTGTACAAACTTAAAAGTTGTCCTGGTCAGAATTGTTAAAATGTAATGCAACCTGTCGCTTTTAAAAAATCTAAAATTACAAGTAGCCAAAGAAAAATAAACCGGCGCCGGTTTCTGGCTTTTAGCAGCGTTAGTGCAGTTGGTTTATTGGGTTTAGCCGGGCTTAGTCGTGGTAATTATGGGACGCTCGTTGAAAGTGCCGGGGGCTGGGTAAAAGTAACCGAAAGCCCGGTTTTAGGCGGTGCTTATGGAACTTGTTTCGATCTTACCCTTTTAAAGGAAGCTAACCTTTACCGGATGTGGTTTTCCTGGCGGCCTAAATTAAGTATCGGCTATAGCGAAAGTTTTGATGGAGTTAATTGGTCTCCCCCAGTGATAGCACTAAGCCCCGATATTAAGTTGGGCTGGCAAGATGAGATAAACCGGCCTGTAGTACTCAAAAAAGATGGGTTTTACCAGATGTGGTACACCGGACAAGCTGGCGGCAATTCATTAATTGGTTATGCAATTAGTTCTGATGGGAAAAGTTGGCAAACCCCATACTCTCAACCGGTATTAAAAGCTGATCAGGAGTGGGAACATACAGCAGTAATGTGTCCCAGTGTTCTTTGGGATGAGCCAACTCGCCAATACCAGATGTGGTATTCCGGTGGTGAGCAATATGAACCAGACGCGATAGGTTTTGCTGCCAGTCTCGATGGTATAACTTGGACAAAAAATACAGCTAATCCCATCTTCAAGGCCAACCCCCTTAATACTTGGGAGAGTTACAAAGTCACAGCCTGTCAAGTTACGCGCTATAAAGAATGGTATCTAATGTTTTACATTGGTTTTAAAGATGTACATCAGGCTCAAATTGGAGTAGCCCGTTCTCGTGATGGTATAACAAATTGGCAACGGCTGGCTTCCAATCCTATTATCCGACCGGCTATAAATGCAAATGGATGGGACCACGATGCTGTATATAAGCCTTATGCTCTCCTTGAGAATAACCGCTGGCTATTATGGTACAACGGTCGGCGCAGCAGTTTCGAGCAAATCGGGCTTGCCTCTCACGCTGGTGAGGATTTAGGCTTTGAACAAAAGTGAAAATTTAACCCGGTTTCTATTTTGTGGCCCTCTGAATTAAATATTAGGGTTTTCTAGCGAGGGATGAGGATTAGAATTAGTACTCCCTTCTTCTATTTTTCTAAAAGCTCTTTTGGATTGGAAAGTGCTGTAGACTAACGAAAGATTTTTGGCTAATTTGTGAGCCGGTTTTTCGACTAGAAGATAAAAAGTATAAGAAACCAGCAAGGTAATGCTTATAATTGCGATTGATAATACCCAATACGGTAAACTAAGTGAAAATGCCGCAAAAAGCCAAATAACTATAATATGGCATAAATAAAGTGAATAACTCCACTTACCGGCTGACTCTAACAATACGAAGGGTTGAACTTTCCTGAAATATACCACTTCTCTCGCCAACCAGAAAAAGACTATTATGGAAAGCAAATTCAAGGTCCAGTTAAACCCCACCGAGAGTTGTAATGCCAGGGTGCTAACGACAAGACAGCCTCCCACAGCAGTTGCTCGCCAGAACCAAATATACCTGACTTTGAGATTAGAATTACGGCTTGTCTCTGCTAGATAGCAACCCAACAACCAGCAAGGCAACCCGATTAACCAGGTAAATAAAATGCCTTGCCCTTGATACCTTGTGTCGGTGTTATCTTTAATATAGCCGAAAAGAATGATCAAATAGGATAAACAAAAGGTGGTTGTCAGTAATATTTTCCAACCAAATCGCTCTTTTAACTTCATCAAGACTGGATAAAGTGTGTAATAGATAATTTCCGCTTCGACACTCCAGAGAACGGATTCTCCTAATCCCAGGAATAAAAAAATTGCGCCCACCATAAGAAAAGGAATGCCTATTCGGGTATAGCGTCTGATATAGTACTGCGGGTAATTTGGTTTTTGCAAATTGACGTAAGGGAAGTGAATACAGAAACCGGAAATGACAAAGAATATAATGACCGATTGCGGTCCATTATGGAACACCAGATTGTTGTAAATATTATAGATTGTATTGGTGAATGCAGCTCCAACATTTTTGCTGTTTGCCTCCGGTATCCAGTTAAATTGAGCGAAATGGCTTGTACTAACCAGAAAAGCACACACAAACCGGATGCTATCTAATCCAGAAATCCGTTCTTTCAAATTCGTCCCTTCAAATCCATTCCTTCAGCGATCCTCAAAAATAGTTTACAGTGATATTTATTCTTTTAACTTAACAATTGCATAATTATTTCACAATGTTTCGATGGGGGTTTCAAGGGGCACCCAGGGGGTACCCGGCCCCCAGGACGGGGGCATAGCGGGGGTGTCCCCCAAGTCCCTCTTGCAGGGGTTGCACCCCTACGAACCCTTCTTAGTACTTTGTGATTTTTTTATGCAATTAACAAGTTTTAAGCTAAAATAGCTCAGTTTTTGAATAAGACTTAATATTCAGAAAGTCTATATTTATACAAATTGATTCTCTAAGCTATGTTTCTATAATAGATTGACAAAAGTAATAAAGCAATGACCTCATTTTCCTATCTTCTTTGCTAATTTAATGGGCATAAGTCTTGATAGATAGGGTTGGATCATTATGTTAAGCGGTGAGAGATACTTTGCGAGAAAGCGAGGGAAATAGCATCGTGAGCAGCTATTTTTGCCGAGCGCAGCCGTCGGTTTTTTCTTGACATGGCTCGGTGGGCGTGATATACTACCACCTTGTAAGTCACAGATGCGCCTGTAGCTCAGTTGGATAGAGCGTTTGGTTGCGGACCAAAAGGTCAGCGGTTCGAGTCCGTTCAGGCGTACCATTTACAAATTACAAAAGATTTGCAGCCCCGGCTGTATCTTTATAGCAACTTGCAGAAGGCCGGCTAAAATTTAGTCGGTTGTTTTATTGTAAGCGAGAAATATTATGACCAACGGTACTGAACCGAAATTACAAACGACTGTGTTGGGCCTCGCGCCGGAGGGACAGGTTAGTTCCCCATTTAGCAAGCTGGGCGAGGGCCGGACTTTTCCCTCTAAAGAACTCGATAGCTTTGATAACCCGGCGACCGACCTGGATTATACCATTGTCCTGGAAATACCCGAATTTACCTGTCTTTGCCCGATTACCGGCCAACCGGATTTCGCCCAATTCAAGATAGAGTACCGGCCTGACCTGAAATGCGTGGAAACTAAAAGCCTGAAACTTTATATGTGGAGCTTTCGCAACGAAGGGGCCTTTCACGAAGCGGTCACCAACTCGATCCTACGCGACCTGGTAAAAACGCTGGAGCCGAAGTGGATAAAAGTCACCGGAGTATTTAATGCGCGAGGAGGCATTGCGCCTACCGTCATCAGCCAGTGGGAAAAACCGCGCTAGGACGCGAGTAATCCGTTCTATAGAAATCTTATAGAAAATCGGCTATTTCTCGGCCTTCGACGGGTAAAGGATCATCTTCCGCCGCTGACCGCCAGAATTGAACCATTACAATAAGAGGCTTCCTCGGAAAGTAACCACAGAATCGCCGGGGCAACTTCTTCCGGTTGGCCTGCTCGCCCGGCGGGAATGCGACTCGCCAAACGTTGGGGGCGGGTAGCATCGCCGGAGTGAGCGTGAATTTCGGTTTCGATGATACCGGCACTTACACAGTTTACCCGGATGCCTTCCTGGGCAACTTCACAGGCCAGACCATAGCTGAAAGTCTCGACGGCGGCTTTGGTAGCGGCGTAATGAATGTAATCGTTGGGGCTGGCGTGCTGGGCGGCGCGGGATGACATATTGACGATGGCACCGCCTACCCCACCCCTGGCACTGGACATACGGCGGACCGCCTCGCGGGCACATAGAATGGTCCCGATCAGATTGATGTCGATGACCCGCCGGAGAGTGTCGATTTCCAGGTCAACCAGTCGACCTAGCCTGCCGGTGATTCCGGCGTTGTTGACCAGACCAATAACCGTCCCTAGCTCCTGAGTAGCCTGATCGAATAGTGCGGCTACGGCGGTTTCCTGGCTGACATCGGCTTGGACCGCGATGGCCCGGCCACCGGACTGCCGGATCGCGGCCACCACCTGTTCGGCCCGGTCGGGTTGGGAGGCGTAATTGACGCAGACGGCATAACCCCGTTGTCCGGCCAGCAAAGCGGTGGCGGCCCCAATGCCTCGACTGCTGCCAGTTATGATCAAAGTTCCTTGCAAAACGGTTCTCCTGGAAATTTTAACTACTCAGTCCCCACCCCCTACCCCAGGGTGGGGAAAAGAAGAAAAAAAGAGAGTTTATACAGGGGCACCCAGTGGGTACCCGCCTGTTATACCCCCCGCAGGGGCACCCAGAGGGTACCCGCCCCCACGACCCCTGCTTCGATCCTCTAAAGCGGTTTGATGAGTAGTTCTGAACAATTGTAACTACATCAGCGCGGCCAGGCCAAATTGAACTACCAGGCCCAGCGTTTCGCGTAACTCTGCTTCGTATTCGGCTTCCGACTTAAAACTCCACCACAAATCCGGTTTTGACTCCGGCAAGAGGCTACCCAGTCGTGTTTCAAAACCACCTGCCTGACCAAATTGTGGGCGGTCGCCGTTACTGCGGATAAGATTAATCGTAAAACGGCGCGGCGGCGGGGTCAGCATCACCGAGGTTGAGATTTGAACATCTACAAAATCGGTCTGACCGGCATAGGTCGGTGAGGGTCTTTTGAAGATAAAGGACAAACCGTCCGGGCCGGGCGTGCCGATTTCTGGCACGTATAGAAAACCCTGCGAACCGAGTACCTCAGACCCAACCTGGGCCGCTACCACCTGATAAAAAGCCCCCCATTGGTGTTGGCCTACCGTTTGTAAAGCCTGATCGAGCCAGACAGTCAGGCCAACCCGACCGGCAGGCGACCAGTACTGACTTTCCCAGTTACCCTCAGCGTTGATGTGAGACGGCGGATATTCATTTACCTCGACCAGGGCCGAGCGGGCATCAGGCTGCCACTGGCGAGCTACCAGCAATCCGGCCCGGTAAGCGGTACGGGAGGCAGACCAATCTTCGTTTTCTTCTACCGCCTGTATATCGGCATCAATGTTCCCAAACATAAAATTTTCCCGGTCCTGACCTTATTTTTCCTCAAAAAGTTCGTTGTAATAACCGCGAATATAGAGCGGCAATTTCTGGGGATCGCCCATCACGCCGCTCGCTAATCCGGCATATTGTTCCCAGTCGATAATCGTGCCATCTTCGAGAAACATCCCTTTAAATCCGGTGTTGGGGTCGCCGTGTTCGTAAACGTAGGCCAGTTCGGCGGCGCGGTGGAAGGTCGGGTCTTTTTCTTCGGAGAGCCGTTTGACCATCGCGCTAAAGACGGTCCGAACCTCCTGATCCTTGCGGCGTTCCTCCCACCAGGCGTGAGCCAGTTCGTGGCTCGCGGCTTCTTCCTGGGCGGTTTCCAGCTCGACCAGTTTTTTGTCCGGCCACCACAGGCCACCCCCGCTGGTACTCTGCGGATGCTTGACGACTACCTTGACCCCGTACCCTTGTAGCCATTGCCAGGCCCGCTGGGTTAAAGGTAACTCCGGCAAGGCCGGGTGAACTTTTACCATCTCCATCCTCCTGAATTACTCAAGTCAACTATCCGGGTATGTAACAGTATTGCCAATCCGATATTGTGAAGTAAAGAAAGCCGGGGAACGGTTTTGCAACCGTACCCCACAGGCTCAATCATAAAACTTTAAAACCGGAGTCGTCAATTGTTAGCGGTCTTGGGGTTGCACGATCACGGCGGTGCCATAGGCCAGCACTTCGGTAATACCGTCGGCCACTTCGTTAGCATCGTAGCGCATCCCGATGACGGCGTTTGCGCCCATCTGGGCGGCGTGCTGCATCATCAGGTCGAAAGCTTCTTCGCGGGCCTTTTCGCAAAGCTCGACATAGATCGTGATCTTGCCGCCCACCAGACTTTGAAAACCCGCCCCGATGTTGCCTAATACACTGCGGCTACGCACGGTCAGGCCTCGCACCAGGCCCAGATAGCGCACAATTCGCATTCCACTGAACTCGATACCGGTAGTGATCAGTCCCCGGTCAATCATTGGGGGACCAGGCTGATAGCCGGGACCGCCGGGCGGGGGATAACCGGGACCACCACCATAACCACCCGGTCCACCGGGGCCACCTTGATAAGGGGGTTGTGACATAGTTTTCTCCTTTAGGGTCTTAAACTACTTTATTTAAAAAGGTGTATTGCATTTGATACAGTTCGCTGTGTGGCTTTTACCACCTGTTTTGATTATAGCACACCGGTTTTAGCCTTAACCGGCCTGTAGATAGACATTATCCCGACATTGGATTAAAATTGGAGCGAAATAGGCTTTTCCAAAGGCCCTGTACACCTTGAGAAACCGGCAGTTTTCCCGGCCTCTTTGAGGTGAGAAATGCTAACTGTGAGACTGTGAACGACGATACAAACGCAAACTCGTACCGGGAATTTGTGGCTGAAGACGACTCCAACTGGCTAACGCCAAAGGAAGCGGCGGCTTTTCTTGGCGTAAATATCCGTTCGATCTATAGCTGGGTGGGTCAGGGTACGCTTGAATCCTCCAGGGATAAACGCAGTGTGCGGGTCAGCCGGGCCAGCCTGGAAACTCTCCAACTGCGCAAAAGTACCCAGCGGGTAGTCAGCGAAGTTGTTTCGGAATTACAACCCCGCCGCAGTTCGGGTCAGGGTAGCGTGCAGCGCAAGAGCGAGGTTACGAGTGCCGTCTTTGTGGCCCTGGCAGGGGTGCAGGCCGAACGCCAGCAATTGCTCAAGCAGGTCAACGATTTACAGATGAAAGCTGCCAAAGACGCTTATTTGCTCGGCCAACTCGATGAAAAACTGACGCTGCTCAGTGAAATGGAAGAAATCATTACCTATCTACGCAAAGAAGTCAGCCGGTTACAGGAAAGCCACAAACGGGCTTTGAACCTGGCGACTGTGCTGGGAATAGCTGTGATTTTGCTGGTGTTTGTGGTGCTGGTCGGTGCGTTAGTCCTGGTAAAATTCTAAGAAACCGGCAGCTCGGTTTTATCAATTGAAGATTTAACGGCTACACTATACAAACTTGAAAACGAAACTTGAAAGCAGGATGCTATGTTACTGGGTGCCCATATGTCGATAGCCGGTGGAATGCACCTGGCCTTTGAACGTGGCAAAGCAGTCGGTTGCCAGACGATGCAGATATTTACCAAAAGTGAGCGGCAGTGGAAATCCAAACCGTTGGCCGAAGCCGACCTGGAAACCTGGCATAAAATCCGGGGACTACACGAAATTACCCCGGTGCTGACCCACGATAGCTACCTGATCAATTTGGCAAGTCCCGTCGATGAGTCGTGGGATAAGTCGGTCGATGCTTTTAAGGACGAGATTCAGCGTAACACCCAGCTTGGTATACCTTATCTGGTGACGCACGCCGGGGCGCATATGTCGAGCGGCGAAGAAGCAGGCCTGACCCGGATTGCCCAGGCCGTCAACCGGATTCACCGCGAGATCACCGATCAAGGCGAGGCTCCCGGCAGTATGATTTTGTTTGAAACAACTGCCGGACAGGGAACCGCCCTCGGCTATAAATTTGAACACTGGGCGCGATTGCTGGATCAACTCGACCACCCCGAATGGACCGGTATTTGTTTTGATACCTGCCATGTTTTCGCCAGTGGCTACGACCTGGCTACCCCGGAAGGCTATGAGGCCGCGATGACCGAATTCGAGCATTTTATCGGGACCGAGAAAATTAAAGCCTTTCATATGAACGATTCGCAAAAAGGGCTGGGCAGCCGGGTCGACCGTCACGAAGCCATCGGCAAAGGGGCAATGGGCCTCGAACCGTTCCGCTTTCTGATGAACGACCCACGCTTTGCCAATACGCCGATGGTATTGGAAACCCCCAAAGGCCCTGACGGTAAAGAGGATATTGAAAATCTGGCCGTGTTGCGCGGTCTGGTCGGAACGCTAAACCCGGTCAACTAAACCTTTGTAAATTGCAGGAATAATAGTCTGGAGACCAAAATTGAGTGAAGTTGAACGAACTATGCGGCCCTCGAAATTTCCCATGATCGAACCGGATGAGGCCACCCGCATAATCTTTGAAAAAGTAGCCAGCCCAGCGGAAAAGGACGCCGAAATCGTTAATCTTAGCGAAGGTAATGGGCGCATCCTGGCTGAAGATATTTATGCCAGCGAAGATATGCCGCCCTTTAATACGACGGCGGTTGATGGTTACGCGATCCTGACCGCCGACGGTGCGCAATCCCGCCTGATAACCGGCGACCAGACGGCGGGCCGGATCAGTGGCAACCGGGTGGAAAGTGGCACGGCCATCCGAATTATGACCGGGGCACCTCTGCCACCGGGGGCCGATAGCGTGGTAATGGTCGAAGACACCAGCGAGGCCGATAACCGCCTGGAAGTACGCAGCCAGCCGCAGACCGGCGATAACGTCCGGCCCCAGGGTCAGGATTTGCAGGCCGGACAACTGGTCCTCCAGGCCGGTGCCCTGCTCGGTCCGTCCGAACTGGGCCTGATCGCCACCGTCAACCGGGCGACCTTTAAGGTGGTCCGCCGACCCCGGATCGCGGTGGTTTCGACCGGTGATGAGATTGTCGAACCCGGTAGCCAGACCCAGCCCGGCCAGATTTATGATAGCAACCGCTTTAGCCTGATGTCGGCCCTGCGTCAGGCCCACGCTGAACCGGTTTCGTTGGGGATCGCGCCGGACACCAAAGAGGTTCTGCGGACCCTGATCCACCAGGCCTTGCGCGATTATGATGGGCTGATCACCAGTGGGGGAGTCAGTGTCGGCAAGCTCGATCTGGTAAAAGATTTGCTGGAAGAAATCGGCACGATCCATTTTGGCCGGGTCAATTTGAAACCGGGCAAACCACTGACTTTTGTCACGGTCCAGATGGGCGATGAAACCAAACCAGTGTTTGGACTGCCCGGTTTTCCGGTGTCCAGCCTGGTTTCATTTGAACTGTTTGTCCGACCGGCAATTCTCAAAATGGGCGGTCGCCGCCGCTTACAACGCCAAGTGGTGCAAGTCCAACTGGAACATCCGGTCAACCATTCCAAAGACCGCAACGAATTTACGCGGGCGATTGTCAGCGAAAAATACGACCCCCAGACCCAATCATATCGCTATACTGCCCGCACCACCGGAGTCCAGAATAGCAGCCGACTTTTGTCGATGCTGGGCGCAAATGCCCTGCTGAAATTGGTGCCCGGCGAAACCAATCTGGCCGAAGGGGATTTCGTACCGGCCTTGCTGCTGGACCGGCCAGAGATTTAACCGTTCAGCAGCCCTGACTTTATAGGCCAATCGGCGGAAAACAGCCTGAGAATTTTATGTTATAATTCTCGATGTTATCGAAATTTACTAAGTTGGAGATTGGAGCGAACGATGTCAGATACCATATACGCCTACCTGAACGGAGAAGTTCTCCCCTTAGCTGACGCCAAAATCAGTATTCTAACCCACGCTTTTAACTATGGCACAGCTTGTTTTGAAGGAATTCGCGGTTACTGGAATGCTGAAGAAAAACAGCTTTACCTTTTCCGGTTGCGCGAACACTTTGAACGGATGGCAGGCAGTGTGCGTATTCTAGGCATTAAATCGCCCGGCACGGTCGATGAACTGTGTACCATCGCGCGCGATCTGGTGCGGAAAAACCAGTTTCAGGAAGATGTCTATATGCGCCCAACCACTTACCTTTCGGATGAGGTGATCGGCGTAAAACTGCACGGTCTGAATACCGGTTTTTGCATTTATGTCAAACCGTTTGGAGCTTATATCGATATAGAAAGTGGCCTGAAGGTCGGTGTTTCTAGCTGGAAGCGGATTGACGATAATATGATACCGGCCCGCGCCAAAGTCGCCGGGGCGTATGTCAACAGCGCGTTTGCCAAAAGTGAAGCGATGCTAAACGGCTTTGACGAAGCGATTATGCTGACCTCCGAAGGTCACGTATCCGAAGGCAGTGCCGAGAACCTCTTTATGCTACACGGTGGCAAACTGATTACCCCGCCGGTAGCCGAAAACTTGTTGGTCGGTGTCACTCGCCACACCATAATTACGCTGGCCCGCGAGGAATTTGGCATGGAAGTCATCGAGCGCGAAATCGACCGCACCGAGCTTTATGTCTGTGACGAGATATTTTTGTGCGGCACCGGTGCCCAGGTAGCCCCGGTCGCTTCGGTCGATCATCGCCCGGTAGGAACCGGTAAAGTTGGTACCTTTACGGCCAAAATTCAGCAAAGCTATTTTGACACGGTGCGGGGTAAACTCGGCAAATACAAGGAATGGTGTACTCCCGTTTATTAGGGCCATGAAAGATTCACGTGCGCTGCCCTCGAAAGGGGGCCTAATTGGAATAGCCTTAACGCTGGTTGGGCTGGTCTTGCTGGGTGTAGCCCTCTGGTTCACCTGGCAAGCCGCTACCGGCACCGAATTGCAGCAAGCCATTCAATCCCCCGACGCTACCCCCGACCCGGCGACGCCCGATCAGGTGCTGGTGGCGAACGGTACAAATTTAGGAACGTTTGGCCTGGGCCTGTTGAGCTTCGGGCTGTTTTTATTGCTGATCTACCTGGCCTACCAGACCCGCCGCTTTTTTGCCCTGCGCTATACCCTTGACCGCAACGCTATCACTATCAAATTGGGCGACCGGCAGCAAGTGATCCCGCTAGCTAATATTCGGCATGTCGTACCGGCCACGACCGTCCTGAACCAGATGCGGCAGCGGGTTTATGGCTCGGAAGATGCCAAAGAGGCTCCCAAAACCGGCCCGGTCGCCAAAGCTTATCCGCGCCAGAAACCGGCGGTAGCCAGCGAAGCGGCCCAGACGGTAAGTGAAGCCGAGATCAAAGAAATCGAAACTCAGGTTCAGGTAGAAGCTCAGGAAGCTGACGGCGAAACCGAAGCTTACCAGATGTCCCAATCGGCTGCCGCCGATAGCAGCCTGGAGGCTAGCGAGATCGAGGCGGCTGACTTCACCGAAATCGAAGATATTACGCCGCTTCACTTTGAGGAAGGCCAGATCAGAGCCTTGACACCGACCGACTTTAAAGCCCTGGCGGTGGAATTCGGGGACGAACCGGGGTCCCAATCCGGCCCGGCTACGAACGCTAATCCCGACTCAACGGAGGATTTCGCCAGCGGTGGTTCAGTAAATTTTCAAGTCAAAGCTCCCTGGCTGAGTAGCTGGCCGGGCTTTTATCTGAACCGGGCGAGCGTCGCCTCGTTGGGAGCGGTGCAATTCTACGCCACCCGCCCGCTGGCCGAAACGCTGCTGGTGCGGACCGACCGCCAGACTTATGCAATCTCGCCGGTGGATGCCAGTCAGTTTGTCACCGAGTTTAACTTGCGGCGGCGGCTGGGAGCGATTGAACCGGTCTCGGAAGGCGTTATACCCGGTTCCTTTCTCAGTCATCCGCTCTGGCACGATAAACTTGGTCGGGGTCTGATTTTGGCCGGGGTAATCTTAAATCTTTTGTTGTATGTATACCTGATTGCCCGCTTCGACGAGCTAAAACCCACTTTGCGAATGCACTTTAACAAATTTGGGAACGTCGACCAGATTGGCGATAAAACCGAGTTAATGTATTTGCCGTTTGTAGGTCTGCTGACGGT
This sequence comes from Chloroflexia bacterium, assembly GCA_038322625.1. GTDB lineage: Bacteria > Chloroflexota > Chloroflexia > Chloroheliales > Chloroheliaceae > 54-19. The sequence continues at coordinate 203,861 of JBBQGA010000004.1, read as the reverse complement.
GGTAGGCAACAGTTTGTTGGGAGCCTTTATCCAGCCAAAAGACCGGATACCGGCTTATCTGCTCTATGGGGCAGCGATATTGTTGCAAATACTGACCGCGATTGCGATCTTTGTAATTCTGGCAGTATCAGGTTCGTAAATTATATAGTGTTGAATTGTTAAAAAATTAGGACTTTCGCTCAAAGGTGGAAACTACTTGAAGCGGGGTACGTAGGGGCCGGGTACCCCCTGGGTGCCATGCGGGGGTATAAGGGGTCTCCCCTGTAAATCCCTTTTATTTTCGCTTCAAGCTCACGAAGTAAGGTTGAAGCGAAAGGCCTATAATATAAAGGAGTTTATAAATGGCGACCGAAACGAAAACGGCGGAATGCCCGGAATGCGGGAACGCAGTAGAAGTTAGCGAAAAGGTAGAAAAAGGTGAGATCATACAGTGCGGCGATTGCGGGGCCGAGCTTGAAGTAGTCAAGGTCGCTCCGGTCGAACTGGCCCTGGCTCCCGAAGAAGAAGAAGACTGGGGAGAGTAATTAGAATGAAGTTTGGGGTATTGGTCTCCCGGATCAGGGTAGAAGAAAAATTGCTGTTCGCCGAACTGGAAAAGCGCGGGATCGATTTTGACCGGCTATACGACAACGAGCTGATCTTTAAGCTGGAAGAAAAACCTTTCGATTACGACGTGATCCTGGAGCGTTCGCTGCATCACGGACGGGCCTTGTATACCCTGAAAGTGCTGAACGATTGGGGGATCAGGACCGTCAACACTTTCAACGTTGCAAACACCTGCGGCAGCAAGTTTCTGACTACCCAGGCGATTATCCATCACGGGGTACCAACTCCCAACACAAAGCTAGCCTTTACGCCCGAATCGGCCCTGCAAGCAATTGAGGAAATGGGCTACCCGGTGGTGATCAAGCCGTCTGTCGGTAGCTGGGGTCGCTTGCTGGCTAAACTCAACGACCGCGAGGCCGCCGAAGCGGTGCTGGAACACAAAGAAACCCTGGGCAACTACGAACACAGTATTTTCTATATCCAGGAATATATTACCAAACCGCAGCGCGACATCCGGGCGTTCGTGGTAGGTGACGAAACGATCTGCGCGATTTACCGAGGCAGTACCCACTGGATTACCAATACCGCACGTGGCGGCGAAGCTACCAATTGTCCGGTGACACCCGAACTAAATGATATTTGTATCCGGGCGGCCCGTGCGGTCGGCGGCGGTGTGGTTGCGATTGACGTATTCGAGGACGAACATCGCGGCTTACTGGTCAACGAGGTCAACTACACAATGGAATTCCGCAACAGCATCGATACGACCGGGGTAAACATTCCCGGCAAAGTAATCGATTACTGCTTGCAGGTCGCTAAACGGTAATTAAGAAATCGGGGTTATACACGGGCAACCCGGTATAATCTCCTTTTTATATAGATTTTTTAGAACATACTAATACTGGGACTTGCGCTAGATGAGGTAAACCAATCTGAAGCGGGGGTCGTGGGGGTGCAACCCACGCGGGGGGTCAAAGGGGTCTCCCTGTTAATACTCTTTTTATTTTCGCTTCAGCCTCACAAAGTGAGGTTGAAGCGAAAGTCCTAAGTACATAAAAGAAAGAAACAGCAGTGGCAACCGAAAAGATCAGGGCAAGTATAGTCGGTGGAAGCGGGTACGGTGGGGGTGAACTGGTACGTTTGCTGCTCAATCACCCGCACGTTGAAATTTTTCAAGTGACTAGCGAAAGTAACGCCGGAAAGTTTGTCAGCAGTGTTCACCCGAACTTGCGAAAACGCACCGAACTAAAGTTTGTGCCGGTCAACAACCTGGAGCCGGTCGATTTGCTGTTTATAGCCACTCCGCACGGCCTGACGATGGGCAAAATTGAGAAATACGCCGAACTGGCCTCGCGGATCATCGATTTGTCATCCGATTTCCGGTTGCACGATCCGGCGGATTACCCGCGCTGGTACGGTCACGAACACGAGGCCAAAGACTGGTTGCCAAAGTTTGTGTATGGCATCCCGGAATTGCACCGCGATTTGCTGCCAGAGGCCACTTACGTCAGCGGGGCCGGGTGTCTGGCGACCGCCACCATTCTGGGCCTCATGCCGCTATTCAAACACGGGCTAGTCGAGCCGGGAACAGTGGTAGTCGAAGGCAAGATCGGTAGTAGTGCCGCCGGAAACAAATCCAATCCCGGCAGCCATCATCCCGAACGCAGCGGGGCCATGCGCAGTTTTCAGCCGACCATGCACCGCCATACCGCCGAGGTTGAGCAAGAGCTTAACTTTGGCCCTAAGCCAACTGTCCATTTCTCGGCGACCTCCATCGAGGCAGTGCGCGGGATTCTCACGACCTGTCACGTATTTCTTAAAGAGGATTTGCAGGAAAAGGACATCTGGAAGGTCTATCGGCAGGAGTACAATTCTGAGCCGTTTATCCGAATTGTTAAGACTAAAGATGGTATCTACCGTTACCCGGAACCGAAAGTGCTTTCCGGCAGTAACTTTTGCGACATCGGTTTCGAGCGCGACAAGCGCAGCAACCGCCTGGTGGTAATGTCGGCCATCGACAATCTGGTAAAAGGTACCAGCGGCAACGCTATTCAGGCCATGAACGTGATGTATGGCTGGGAAGAGACGCTCGCCCTTGAATTTACCGGCTTGCACCCGATTTAGACTGATTGCCGGAGAATTTTTTCAAATCAGGTATTTGCGACTGGGCAAACGGTAGATCAGTTATTGACCTGGCTCATCGTGTAAAAACGTGATTTATACTTCCAGTTCACGCCAGCGTTCCCGGCGACGAATTTGCAATCTTTCAACCAGTTCTCGGTAGGCTTCCTCCCGGTCGGGCGACTGATGGCGGCGTGGGGCATCCCAGTGACGGCCTTTTTCGCCATTACAACCGGGATGAGTCAGGCCCAGGTTAGCCAGTTCATCCTGCCCACCCAACACTTTCGGGAAGATATGCTCGATATTGGCCCCAAAGCCGTCCCGCCGCCGAAAACTCAACCGCCCATTACAGATCAAACATTTACCGACCCATTGTTGGCCGGTTTCCACAAAGGTCGAATCCGTCCGGGCAATTTTTTCCATTAATTCTACGGTCCCTGCTGATTTCACGCTTGCCAGTTTACCTCCCCATAGGTTATCCCAACCCTATAATTTTACCATATTTGGCCGGTTCGCCTGAATTTCAGGTTTTCCACCGGGGTTCGGTTCGGCTTCTTTATGCCGAATTACAGCAAGGTATTGCCGCCGTATCCGGTGATCGAGATCACCTGAAAATAATGCCAAAACACACAGCAAAAAGGCCGGTTTTACCGTTTAATATAAACAGAAAGAGAAACAGAGCAACCTTTAAGAAGTATTGGATCGCCAAAAAATGGGTTTGAAAGCGGGTAATAGCCTTAACAGCTAGCAAGAAGGCTAACCTTAACAAAAGGGCAGGAGAAAATTTGTGAGAACGGTACAGCAACACACAGCTTTAGAAAATACTGTAGGTGGAATGATCACCGAGTCAAAGGAAACCCGGCCAAGTTTCAGACTGATGAGTTACGAAGACCTGACCGGCAATTTGAGTTATTATTACTACCAGTTGAAGACCTTTTTGGTTACACCTTCGGTAGTGCATTACAACGAACTGGCTGAAATGCGCCGTAAGGTTACTAGATCGGTCACAGGTGAGCCGATTTACAACCTGGATTTGATACAGCTTAGACTGGCCGCCGATTTGCTGCGGTTAGGACGGCGACAGGAAGCCTTTGGTATTATGAACCAGATGGAGGCGAGTCTGCTGGAGTGGGACGACCCTTCCAGGAGCTTGTGTTACTTACTCTGGATTGCTCTTTTGAAGGCGGCCAGCAACGACCAGCAAAGTGCCTATTACCTGGCCTTCCAGATTGCTTCCCACAATACCAGTCCTACCCTGGATGGAGCGGTTGCCAATTTCTTTAACAGTCTGTATGCCCCGTCGGCCAAACTTTTCAACGATTAACCCGATATGAAAGAGCCGCCCCGGTTGGGGCTTTTTTCCATTGGGACGTCGAGTTGCCGGTTAGATTCTTATTCGACTTCGAAGGTCCCGCTTTTGCCGCCGCTTTTGTGGACCAGCCGGATAGCCTCGATTTGCATCAGCTTATCCGCCGCTTTGACCATATCATAGATCGTCAGGGCTGCCGCGCTGACGGCAGTCAGGGCTTCCATTTCGACCCCGGTCTGACCACTGGTTTTTACCTCGGCCTCGATTAATACCGCAGAGCGGTCCTCGGCGTACTCAAATCTCAGGTCGATGCCGGTCAGCAAAAGCGGATGGCACATCGGGATAATTTCGTGGGTCTTTTTGGCCGCCATAATTCCAGCTACCTGGGCCACCGCCAGTACATCACCCTTTTTGGCCCGGCCCTCGCGGATCAGGGCCAGCGTTTCCGGTTGCATACTGATTTCGCCCCGCGCGATAGCCCGCCGTCCGGTTACAGCTTTTTCGGATACATCAACCATCCTGGCCCGCCCGGCCTCGTTAAAGTGGGTTAGCTCGTTATTATTACTACCGTTATTATTACTATCGTTATTATTACTAACCATGTTTATTCCATTTCTATTTGGGGCTAACCTGCATTTTTAACCTGTTAACGATTTCGCCCACCTCTAACCCCGGCCTGAAAGCTAATCCTCAGCCAGGTTAGTCTGTTGTTTTTATTCTGCGGTAGTTTAGGGAGTTTTGAAGCCCGAACAGGTAGAAAACTTGCTTTACAAACAAAAGTTGAGGGTTTTAGGTTGTTCGCCTAACGACCGGGTGACATCGCGCCCGGTACGGAAGCCATCAGGTCGGCGGCCTCGGCTTTGGTGAGTTTGCGGACGGTATTGCAATAATTACAGTTTAAAATCCGTTCTCGGCGAAGGGGAATTATCTGAATAAAAAACATTGTTCCCCACTCGGTGCGTTCGATCAAGAGGTGCTGGCGGCTTTGCAAACAGCGTGGACAGGTAATAAATCCCCGCCACAATTGCTTTATAACCGTTTTTAGCCCGATAATAAATATCATTGTCCGTTAGTTGTTCGAGTTTACCTTTAGCAAATTTTCGGTTGGGTTGCGCGGTGGAGCATAACGCAACCCGGCCCGGCGCAATTCGTCCAGGCGGTGCTGGTAAATTAGATGCTGGCGTAGGGCAATTCGGTTGTCCGGCCCGGCCTCAAAGACCAACAACGCCCGGCGTTCGCCCGCCGCCAGAAAAGGTAAATTTATATACATCGACAGCATTACCTCGATCAAGGGGGCCGCCGACCGGACGCGCTCGATGCGGGTCTGTACTTCGCGGATGTCGGTGATATTTTGCCAGGCGATCCGTTTGATCCCGGCACTTCGGCTGCGGCTCACGATCTCGGTCGGCGTAACCGTGACGATCTGACGCTGGCGTACCGAATTCACCAGAAAATAAAATAAAGAAAAGGCAAATAGACCGGCCCCTAGAGCCGGAAAGACCCAGAGGAGATTATCTTTGATTTTTATCAGTGCCGCGACTGTGATGATCAGGGCGGCCAGGCCAAAGAACAGGCAGATAAACCCCCGGATTAACACATTCTCTTTGAAAGTAAAGCTGTTTGGCCCATCTTGCATTTTGATTTTACCTGTCTAGTTTAACCGTTTATTGAGAGAAGAAATCGATTTTTATTAATTCGTATTTTCGCTTCAACCTCAGCAAGTCAGGTTGAAGCGAAAGTTAAAAAGGATTTTCCAGGGGAGACCCCTTATACCCCCCGCAGGGGCACCCAGAGGGTACCCGCCCCCACGACCCCCGCTTTAGATGACTCCATAATTAAAAACGAAAGTCCTGATCTTTAATTATGGAACGAGCGGGACGGCTCGGCCAGGATTTCGGCCAATAATTTCGGCTCGACGTTACCCCCGCTAATCACGGCGACGTTCAGGCGAGTGGCCGGAAGTTCCTGGGCGTGAAACAGGTAAGCTGCCATCGTGACTGCCCCGCTTGGTTCGGCCACCAACCGCGCCCCAAAGGCCAACCGGCGCATGGCTTCCCGGATTTCTTCCTCACTGACCGTAATTATATCGTCCACAAAGGCCTGAATATGAGCAAAAGTAATATCGCCCAGGTGTTGCGAACGCAGTCCATCGGCCAGAGTGCGGGCGGTATCTTCCGGGCTGAATTCGACGATCTGACCGCTACGGAAACTGGCCTGAGCATCCCCGGCCAGGGTTGGCTCTACCCCGATCACCTTGATCGAAGGCCGACTCAACTTGAGAGCCGCCGCCGTCCCACTGATCAGGCCGCCCCCACCGACAGGCACCAGCACGGTTTCGACCTCCGGCAAATCTTCCAGAATTTCCAGTCCAATCGTACCCTGCCCGGCGATCAGAGTTTCGTCGTTGTAAGGTGGCACGATCACATAACCGTTTTCGGCGGCCAGTTCTTCGGCCTTGATCCGGCGTTCTTCGCCGCCGTTGCCGACCTGCACAATTCGGGCACCGAGGGCCGCCGTATTTTCAAGCTTTACTTTTGGCGCGTTGCCCGGCATTACGATAAGAGCTTTTACACCCATCTCACGGGCGGCGTAGGCTACCCCCTGAGCGTGATTACCACTGGAATAAGCGATCACGCCGCGCTTTTTTTCCTCGTCACTCATGGCGGCGATTTTGTTGTAGGCTCCGCGCAACTTGAAAGCCCCCATCGGCTGAAAGCTTTCCGGCTTGAAATAGAGCAACCGCTCGGCACTGTGACGGGGACACAAAATGAGGGGAGTACGCACGGCCACACCCTGCAAGCGACGCTGGGCCAGTCTCAAATCATCGAGAGTTATCATTGGTTTAGTTTTCTGTTTTTTAAATGGCCGGTTAAACCAGCACACCCTCGTGTTGGCCGTTCAGCCGGACAATTTCCAGCACCACTCTGGCCGATTGGTACAGGTCGCGCACGTCGATCCACTCGTTGACAGTGTGAATGGCCCTCATACCGGTGCCCAGGTTGGCGCAGGTCAGGCCTTTCTGGTTCAAAACGTTGGCATCGCAACCACCCATCATCGCCATTGCTTCGACCTTATGATGCAGATTGTTGGCGGCGGCGATCACCAGCTTGACGATGGGGCTATTGGCATCCACGTCCATCTGGTCGTATTCGCGCTTAAAGTCACTCTCGACCGAGGCCGTAATAGTCTTATCGCCAATCGTTGCGCTATGCCGGGCAGCGGCCTCGCGCAAACACTGGTCCATGTGTTGGACCTGGGCCTCCAGTTTTTCGATCTTCAGGCTGCGGGCTTCCGCTTTCAAAACTACTTTGTTTGGCACCACATTGGTCGGGCCGCCACCCTGGATCGAGCCGATATTGGCGACCGTTTCGTGGTCGATCTTGCCCAGCCTCATGGCACTGATGGCTTCCCCGGCAATCTGGATCGCGCTGATGCCCTGTTCCGGGGCCATCGCGGCGTGCGCTTCCAGGCCGTTAATGGTCCATTCCATTTTGTCGGAGGCCGGAGCCTGGGTAAACAAAAAGCCAATATCATCGCTATCCAGCACTACCCCATATTTGGATTTCAGGCGGCTGACATCCAGGTATTTTGCGCCCAGCAAGCCGACCTCCTCACAAATCGTAAAGACCGCTTCGATCTCGCCGTGCGGCAGATTTTGCTCGGTGATGACCCGGCAGGTCTCTACGATAATCGCGCAACCGCTTTTGTCGTCGCCACCCAGCACGGTTTTACCATTGCTACGGATGATATTACCGTCCAGTACCGGTTTAACCCCGACCCCCGGCACGACTGTATCCATGTGAGCCGCCAAAAAGATCGGGGGGGCCGCTGGGCTGTTAGCGGCGATGCGGCAGATCACGTTGCCAGTGTTACCGCCGACGGCTTCCCCGGCCCCATCAATTTCTACGCTAGCCCCTACCGCTTCCATGGCGGCCTTAAGAAGCTGGGCCACCGCGCCTTCCTGGCGTGACTCGCTATCGGTACTGCACAACCCCACCAAAAAATCGCGCAAACGGGTTTCGTTTATCAAGTCTATTCTCCATCTTTAAAGTCAGATCGTAAGGTCAGGCAAATAAAGTTCTGGTTTTTTTTACTGGCTTATTTGTAGGACTTTCGCTTCAACCTCACGAGTGAGGTTGAAGCGAAAATAAAAAGAGTTATTCTAGGGAGACCCCTTATACCCCGGCGTGGCACCCAGAGGGTACCCGGCCCCCACGTCCCACACTTCAAGTTGGTTTTCATCATTGAGCAAAAGTCTTGATTTATTTAAATGGTAGGGCAGCTTTTACCGCCGCTAGGCTGAAATATCAGGCCGGTAAAACGTAGATACGTTGAGCAGTTTTCAGACCGACAGTGACTTCCCGCCCGGTCGGGTCGACCAGAATCAGGGTTTCGGCAAACGGCGCAATGCCTTTTACCTGCAATAAGCAGCCAGGCATCAAGTTAATTTCTTGCAAATATTTTAAGAGACCTGGTTCGTGTTCGGCTTCCTCGCTGATGTAAGAAATAACCACTTTGCTGCCCATCAAAGCTTCCTTGAGAGGTAGACAGGCCGGGTCGACCATCGCGCCGCTACCGGGGATCGGGTTGCCGTGCGGACAGGTCTGGGGATTTTGTAGAAAATCCACCAGGGCTTTTTCGACGCGCGGTGAAATAGCGTGTTCCAGTTCGCAGGCTTCATCGTGGGCATCGGCCCAACTCAGGCCCAGCACATCCACCAGCAGCCGCTCGGCCAACCGGTGACGGCGGGTTAAAGCGATGGCAATATCGCGTCCGCTACCGGTCAGATTGATCGCTTTGGTTTTTTGATCGACCGTGACATAGCCATCTTTAAGTAGCCGGTCGACCGCGCCAACGACCGTCGCCGGTTTTACATTCATTCGCTCGGCCAACCGCGCCCCAATCGCCGGTTTGCCCTCGATGGTCATGTTAAGGATCGATTCCAGATATTCTTCGACTAAAGGTGAAACCTTAGCTTCAGTTTCCTCATGATCATGGTTATGGTGATCGACACCGTGATTCGCCATATTTACTACCCCTGATCTTTCCAGTCTTACTACTGCCTGAGCAAAAGTTTTACTTCAGATAGATTTACGCATAAAAATTAGTGGCCGGTTCTGGTACTATGAGTTTTTGGTGCAGCCGGACTAAAGCTATTTTACCATTATCCCGGCTTTTTTTCCATCTTTCACCGCTACCCGGTCAAAGCTGTTACCTATTCAAATGTCCTGCTAATTGCTCACATTTAATCACCCGGTCTTAACAGGATATGGTAAAATAGGAAGCTGAAAGGTAACTATTCAGGCTACCTCTTTCGAGGCGGGGTTAGTAGGGGCTGGGTGCCCTGCGGGGGGTATAAAAGGGGTCTCCCCTGTTAATCTCGCTTCTTCTTCTTTTCCCCTCCCAGGGGAGGGGTCTGAGTAGTTACGCTGAAAAAGGCTTTTAAAAGGCTTTAAGCAAAAAAGGAACAGGAATGAACGACCAGACCGTACCGCAAACCACCAATCCCAAATTTTCCTGGCAGTCGCTAACGCCCGGTTACGAGTGTTTGTCGCCGATGGCCGGTGTGACAGATACGGCTTTTCGCCAGATTTGCAAGCGGCACGGAGCCGACGTGGTGTTTACCGAGATGGCGAGTGCCAATATGATGCTCAATGCGCCCGCCCGCAATGCAGCCTTTTTGCACTACGAAGAATTTGAACGACCAATTATTGCCCAGGTAATGGGGGGCGAAGAGAAAATGATGGCCGAAGCCGCACGGGTCATTGAGTCAATGGGCTTTGACGGTGTGGATATTAATATGGGCTGCCCGGAGAAGAAAATCGTGGGCAATGCCTGTGGCTCCTCGCTGCTGCGCGATAGCGAAAAAGCCGCCCGGATCGTGGACGCAATGGCTAAGGCGGTTAATATTCCGGTGTCGGTTAAAATGCGCTCCGGCTTTCTGGACGCACAAATCGTCCAGCCGCAGTTTGCAATTCGGATGGAAAACGCCGGGGCGCAGGCCCTGGCAATTCACCCGCGCACCAAAGAACAGGGCTATCACGGCCAGGCCGATTGGTCGATCACCCGCCAGATTGTCGAGAACGTCCATATTCCGGTCGGCGGGAGCGGCGATGTCACCGACCGGGCGGCGATAGCCCGCTTGCGCCAGGAAACCGGCGTACAGGGTATCTGGGTAGCGCGGGGTTCGATGGGCAATCCCTGGATTTTTGAACGCGACCGCACCGAACGACCCTCACTGGCCGAGGTGATCGAGACCGCCCTCGAACACGCCCGGCTGATTGTCCATTACAAAGGCTCACATGGCATGATCGAATTGCGCAAACACCTTACCTGGTATTTTAGCGGCTTCAACGGGGCGGCGGCCCTGCGAGAACAGGTTAAGACGGTCAGCACTTACGCTGATCTGGTGGAACTTATCGAGCAAAACGGCTTGCTAGAACGCTCGGCGGCCTAGCTACTATTTCGGTTCAGGCTAGCTTTAACCTGACCCCGGCGAAATGCTATTCAGCCCTGGGTTTGAAATGTAAATCCATAATGACTATCTCATTCACCAAACTACCGGTCCTGGAAACCGACCGGCTCCGTCTTCGGATGTTTAGCCTGGAAGACGCGCCAGCCTTTTTCACTTATGCCTCGGATGAGCAAGTTACCCACTACATCACCTGGCCGACTCACCGCAGCCTGGGCCAATCGACCGAATTTATTCGGGGGGTCCTGGATTGGTACGAGGCTCAGGAAGTGGCTTACTGGGCCATCATCCATAAGGCAGAAAATAAGCTGATCGGCAGTTGTGGGCTGTTCGACTGGCAAATTCGGCACCAGCGAGCCGAACTGGCCTTTGTGCTGGCGCGACCTTATTGGGGTCAGGGCTATACCGCCGAAGCGGTTGCGGCGGTCATCCGACTGGGCTTCGAGACTATGAACCTGAACCGGGTCGAGGCCAAGTGTGTGGTAGAAAATACCGGCTCGGCCCGTGTCATGGAAAAGGCTGGCCTGACTTACGAAGGGACCCTGCGGGACTATATGCTGCTCAAAGGCCAGCTTCGACATTTGAAAGTGTATTCGATCTTGCGAGCAGAGTGGAAGCATAGATAAAATCAATCCTAATTAAGAATTATTCTTATTAAAGATTAAGGATATTGTTGACCAAATTTGTTATAATACATAAGCAAGTTGTAGCCGGTGAGCCAGAAAGCTTTGAAACCGTTAGACGATTTTGCCGGGCACGACTACAGGGAAAGGATATTGCTTAATGGCTGAGACTACCGATAGTTACATTCTTGCGATAGACCAGGGTACTACCGGCACCACAAGCATAGTTTTTGACCGTCAAACCAATATTATTGGCCGGGGTTATGCGCCGGTTCGCCAGATTTATCCGAAACCCGGTTGGGTCGAACACGATCCGGTGGACATCTGGGATGGGGTGGTTTCCAGCATTCGGGAAGCAATCGAACGCTCTAAGATAACCTTTCATCAAATTGCCTCGATTGGCATCACCAACCAGCGCGAAACAGTAGTACTGTGGGAGCGTAAGACCGGTCAACCGGTTTACAACGCGATTGTCTGGCAGTGTCGCCGCACCACCGAAATGTGCGAGAAGCTAAAGGATGAAGGTATTGAGGGCGAGATTCGCTCCAAAACCGGCCTGATCCTCGATCCATATTTTAGCGGCACCAAAATCGCCTGGCTCTTGAACAATGTGGAAGGCCTACGCGAACGAGCCGAGCGCGGCGAGATTTTGTTTGGCACGATTGATAGCTGGCTGATGTGGAACCTGAGCGGTGGCCGCATTCACAGCACCGATATGTCGAACGCCAGCCGCACATTGCTGTTTGATATACATAAGACCCGCTGGGACGAGGATATTCTAAACTATTTTAACATCCCAATGGAAATGCTGCCGGACGTGCATCCGAGTTCATTCCGGTTTGGGGAAGTTCCCGCCGGTTTGCTGGCCGACGATAGCCCGGCCATTCCGATTACCGGCGTGGCGGGCGATCAACAGGCGGCTCTGTTCGGTCAGGCTTGTTTTAACAAGGGGAGCATCAAGGCGACCTATGGCACCGGGGCTTTTCTACTGATTAACACCGGCACCAAGCCAGTAGAGTCGCAAAATAATTTGCTGACTACGATAGCCTGGAGTTACAACAACAAGGTCGAATACGCCCTGGAAGGCAGCACTTTTATTGCCGGGGCGGCGATCCAGTGGTTGCGCGACGAAATGAAGCTGATCCAGCAAGCCAGTGAAACCGAGCAGATGGCCCTGAGCGTGCCCGATAACGGCGGCGTGTACATTGTCCCGGCTTTTGTCGGTCTGGGTGCGCCATACTGGGATAGTAACGCACGGGGGGCGGTGTTTGGCCTGACCAGAGGCAGCAATCGCAATCACCTGGCGCGGGCCGCCCTCGAAAGCATTGCTTATCAGGTGCGCGATGTGCTGGAAGCTTTGAAAGAAGATAGCGGCCTGGATTTTGATGAGATCAAAGTCGATGGCGGAGCCGCCGCCAACAACTTTTTGATGCAGTTCCAGGCCGACATGATGGGAAAAAGCGTTGTGCGGCCAAAAATAATTGAAACTACCGCCCTGGGTGCCGCCTACCTGGCTGGGTTGGCGGTCAATTACTGGAGTTCGCAAAAGGAAATCCTGGCCCTGTGGCAAGCTGACCGCACTTTTACCCCTCAGATGGAACAGGGGTTGCGTGACCGGCAGTACGATTTATGGAAAAAAGCCGTTTCCCGGACCCTTGATTGGGAAGAACCACCGGCCTCATAAACCGGCAAATAATATATTAAAATCATTTATTATAACTATAGAGAGGTAATATAGAAAAATGAGCCAGAATCACGAAAGTGTAATTATTATAGGTAGCGGACCTGCCGGTTTGGCGGCGGCGATTTACACCAGCCGGGCCAACCTCGATACTACCGTAATCGCCGGGTATCAGGGTGGCGGCCAGTTGATGCTAACCAGCGAGGTCGAGAATTATCCCGGCTTTGCCGAAGGTATCCTGGGACCGGAACTAATGGACTCGATGCGCAAACAGGCCGAACGCTTTGGAGCGAAATTTATCGATGTGGATGCCACCAAAGTAGATTTTTCAGCTCGGTTTCACAAAGTTCACACCGACGAAGGGGTTTACGAAGCGGCGGCGGTAATTGTGGCGACCGGGGCCAGCGCAATGTGGCTGAATTTGCCAAGCGAGGAAAAGCTGCGCGGTCGGGGCGTGTCGAGCTGTGCGACCTGTGACGGTTTCTTCTTCCGGGGCAAGGAAATTGCCGTCGTCGGTGGGGGCGATAGTGCCCTGGAAGAAGCCTTGTTTTTAACCAAATTTGCCTCGAAGGTCACATTGATCCACCGCCGCGACAAGTTCCGCGCTTCCAAGATTATGCAGGAACGTGCCCAGAAGCATCCCAAGATCGAGATTATGGTCGATACCGCCGTTGAGGAAGTGCAGGGTACCGATAAAGTAAGCGGTCTGAAGCTGCACAACTTCAAGGAGAACCGCACTTTTGATCTCCCGGTTGAAGGTCTGTTTGTGGCTATTGGTCACAAGCCCAATACTGAAATCTTTACCGGTTGGCTGGACATGAACGATAAGGGTTATCTGACTACCCACGACGACACTAGCACCAATATCTCCGGCGTGTTTGTCGCCGGTGACGTTTACGACTATCGCTACCGCCAGGCTATCACGGCGGCGGGCAGTGGTTGTAAGGCCGCGCTGGACGCTGAAAAGTACCTGGAAGCCCTGGTGGGCGAGCCGGGCGAAATTCTAACCGCCCAAAACTGGTAAGTTAGATTAGGGATCAGCTACCGCCAAATGCGACGGTAGCTGATTTTGTTTTATAAGTAAGACTTTGGCTTGCTGGCTTAAACCACCTCGAAGTGGGGGTCGTGGGGGTGCAACCCACGCGCGGGGGTCATAAAGGGGTCTCCCCTGTTAATACTCTCTTTTTTTGCTTCAAGCTCACAAAGTGAGGTTGAAGCGAAAGTCCTAATAAGTAAAACTTTGGCTTAAAAGCTCAAGAAGCGGGAGCAAAATATTACATAGTTGAGGGATAAGCCTTGTCGGAGAGTTTTAGAGGACGAAAAAAGGGCACGAAAAAAGCGTCAGGCGAGCTGACGCTCTTTAGAAAAACTTTTTACAGGCTAGGCCTTGATTTTAGCCGGGGTCGGAGTCGCATCGGCAGAGGAAGTCTCGGCGAAGCGATGTTTTAACTTCTTCATCAGGCGCGATTTGCGGCGGGAAGCCTGATTTTTGTGGATGATGCCCTTCTGAGCGGCTTTATCCAGCTTGCTGATTGCAATACGCACCAACTCGGTTGAAGCTTCCTGATTACCGGTACCAATCTGAGCTACGGCGGTTTTGATATGGGTTTTCAGCGAACTGCGGACCGGTTTGTTGCGGGCAGTTTTCTTGATGTCCTGTCGAATGGACTTAATGGCAGACTTAACATTAGCCAACCGGAATTACCTCCTAAAGATACTTAACAAAGTTTTCCTTTTATCACGGATTACTATTATAACAAACCCCGACCCAAAAGGCAACTCTTGACTTGAGGCAATCCAGGGTTTACAATAAAAGTGAATTAAAACCTGAAAACGGTGCGAGAGAACTGGAGATATGGAGAAAGGTTCTTTTTAGCCGGGAAGCCTGGGTGCTGTTTGCATTCCCTTCCCCGCTGAAAAGAGCCTTTTTTGTCTTTAAAGATAAGGATGACAGGAGTTAAAAGTGAGCGAACGAACGGAAGCCGCCCACCGGCTGGCGGGGGTTGAAGGCAAACAATTCGATTTAATGGTAATCGGGGGCGGGATTATTGGGGCTGGTATTGCGCGTGATGCCGCGATGCGCGGTCTGAGGGTGGCTTTGTTCGAGCAATATGACTACGCCAGTGGCACCAGTAGCCGTTCGACCCGCCTGATTCACGGCGGACTGCGCTATCTGGAGATGTTTGACTTTGGACTGGTACGCATGGATTTGAAAGAGCGCGAGATTTTGCTACGGATTGCCCCGCATCTGGTCCGGCCCCTGGCCTTTGTGGTGCCGATGTACCGACGCAGTTTGTTCTACCGGACGAAACTGCGGATCGGGATGTGGCTCTACGACTGGCTGAGTTATGACAAGAGTTTACCCAACCATAAATTTTACTCTAAACAGGAAACCCTCAAACAGGAACCGGCCCTCAAAAGCGAGGGTTTACAAGGTGCGGCAGTTTATTACGATGGTCAGGTAGCGTTGGCCGAGCGACTGGCCCTGGAAAATATCGCCGACGCGCGAAGACAGGGGGCACAGTGTTTTAACTACGCCAGGGTCGAAGGGCTGACCCGCAAGAATGGGCGGGTAAACGGTGTGAAAGTGCGCGATGTTATGACCGGAGCAGAGGCCGGGCCGGTCGAAGTCACCGGACGGATGGTAATCAATGCGTCGGGAGCCTGGCTGGACGGCCTGGACCAGAAGTTGACCGGGCAAGATAGCCGCAAGGTGCGCCGGACCAAAGGGATTCACTTTACCGCGCCCTCGACCGTCAATAATGCGCTGGTCCTGTTCGCCGAGGAAGACGACCGGTTGTTTTTTGTGATCCCCTGGCTGGGTTACGCCTGGGTTGGCACTACCGACACCGATTTCGAGAGCGAACTGGAAAGCGTGCGAGCCGACCGCGACGACGTGGAATATTTGCTGACCTCGGTTCGCAATACTTTCCCTAACTCGGATTGGGACACCATTTATTACACCAATGCCGGCGTAAGGGCACTGGTGCGGACTGGTCGGGCCGGTTCCAAAGACGAGTCGGCGGTATCACGCAAACACGCCCTGGTCGACCACGAAAAAGAAGGCGACGCGCCCGGTCTGGTCTCGGTGGTCGGTGGCAAAATTACGGCCTACCGGGGGATCGCCGAGGAAGCGGTAAACCTGGTCAGCCATAAGCTCGGTCTGGGCAAACCGGATAGCCGGACCGGCCTGGAATTGTTACCGGGTGGCGCGACCGGCCCGATTGAGGAATTTACCTGCAAGTTGGAAGCGGAAGCGGCCCAGTTGAATATCACCAGCGAACAGGCGACTCAACTGGTCAGCCTTTACGGGAGCCGCTCCGGTGAGATATTAGCTCTGGTGGCGCAGGATGCCGCGCTGGGCGAAGTCATTCACCCGGCCTATCCGGTGCTGCAAGCCCAGCTAAAATACTCCGTCGAGCAAGAGCAAACTATGACCTTGCGCGACTTTATGATGCGCCGGACGGCACTCTACTTCATGCCGGATCAGGGTCGCCAGGCGGCCCCGCTGGTGAGCCAGAAACTGGCCGAGCTACTGGGCTGGGACGAGGCGCGCCGCCAGCAAGAAGAGGCCGCCTATGCTCAGGAATTGGCCTGGACCCAGGAATGGAAAGAACAAGCTCCGAGCAAAGCGGCCCCGGCCAAAACCGAACAGGCCGCCGAGCCGGTAAGCATGCGCTAATCCGGCCAGTTGGTAATTTAATAGCAAAAGAGCACTCGATTTAAAGCATTCTTAAAGAGGTAAATGCCTCAACGATTAAATTTAACGTACAAGCCGTTGTTTTAGCTGGTCGATCACGGCGGGTGGGACAAAACGGGCACCCGGCGCGGGAAGCTGTCCGCCATCGCTCCGGCCATGAAAGTCGCTGCCGCCAGTGGGAACCAGGTCATATTTGGCGGCCAGATGCAACAGCCGGGCAACCGTTTCTTCGTCATAAAAGCCGTAGTGGGTTTCGAGGCCGGTCAAACCGGCTCTGGCTGCCAGTCCAACCACTTCTTCCATGTTTGAGGTGTAGGTCGGATGAGCCAGGACGGCCAGCCCACCGACCGAACGGATCAAATCGATGGCCTGTTCGGTAGTTACTTTTTCGCTGTGAACGTAAGCCGGACCCTCGTTGTTGATATAGAGGTCAAAAGCCTGTTTAATGGTCTCGACATAACCGCGCTCCTTGAGAGCCTGGGCGATATGAGGTCGCTGGGGGGCGGCATCTCCGGCGATTTCCAGTACCCGCGACCATTCAAGCGGCATACCCAGGTCTTTTAATTTCTCCAGTATGGCCTGGGCGCGGCCATAACGAATAAAGCGAAATTTCTCTAGCTGCGTCTGGAAAGTTTGGTCGTGATATTCCAGAAAATAGCCGAGGACATGGACTTCTTTGCCGCCATACTCCGCGCTCAACTCAATTCCGGCTATACACTCCATACCCAATTCGCGGCTGACTACCTGCGCCCGGTCGAGAGCGGCGGTCGTATCGTGGTCGGTCAGGGCTAGCCTCTTGAGACCAACCGAGGCCGCCAGCGACATAAGTTCGTCGACTGGTAGCGTACCGTCCGAGGCGGTGCTGTGCATATGTAGATCGACGGTACTGATTACTTTGGTATCCATTTTGACACTTTCTATTCAGTTCAGTTTATCAAACGTGTTTTACACTACTCATCTGTAAAAAAGTAGTGTATGTTTTAGGACTTTCGCTTCAACCTCACAAGTGAGGTTGAAGCGAAAGTAAAAAGAGTATTACAGGGGAGACCCATTTTATACCCCCCGCAGGGCACCCAGGGGGTACCCGGCCACCACGACCCCTGCTTCAGATAATTTTCACCTTAAAGAGTAGATACTGTGGTGAGGGGATATGTATCTTTGAAATCAGACACCTTTTTATTTCGCCGGAGTGATTGTAAACTGGGAGGCTCCGATCAGGCCAGAAAAATCGCCCAAACCGGTGCGGCTGATTTCGATATGACTGGCGGGCAACTTGAGAGCCTCGTATTTGGCCTCGCTCACCACCAGTTCATATAAATAATCGACGGCCTCGATCAGACCGCCGCCCAAAATGATCCGTTCCGGGTTGAGAAAATTGATCACTGAGGCTAAACCGAGAGCCAGAAATTTACCGGCATCCCGCAAAACGTATTTAACCAGGTCGTCATCGGCTTCGACGGCCCGCGCGATCACTTTGGAGCGGATCGCCACACTGCTGGCAGTGCTGGCGTCGGGCATCACATCGGTCAGCAACTCGGTCAGAATCGACTGGCGACCCCGGCGCAATTCGCCCAAAAGCGTTCGTGTAATGGCGGTACGCGAGGCGTAGGCTTCCAGATGGCCCCGACCCCCGCAGCCACACAGGCGACCTTCGGCGGCCACCACAGTATGGCCGATTTCCCCGGCGGTGCCGGTTACACCGCGTCGTAGCTGGCCGTTCTGGACGATCCCGCTTCCGATCCCGGTGCCGATAAAGACACATACAAAGTCGCCGCAGCCTTGACCAGCTCCAAACTTCAACTCGCCCAGTGTCGCGGCTTCTACATCGTTACCCAGTGCCACCGGCAGCTTGAAACGATCTTGCAATAGCTGACCGAGCGGGTAATTGGGTTTTACACCCAGGTTTGGGGCAAAAACCAGCCTATTCTCGCTGCGGTCGACCTGTCCGGCGGCCCCCACCCCGATCCCGCTAAATTTCGTGTTGGGCGGTAGATTGGCAGCCGTCAGCGCGTCATCCACTGTATCACCAATCCGGCGGGCCAGGTCGTTTTCTTTGGAATTATCTTTGGCTTCTTTGCTTTCTTTACCTTCTTTGCCGCTACCGACGGTCTTCTTTTTAGCAGAGGCTACCACTTTACCGCTTTCCAGTTCGACAATTCCGGCCAGAATTTTGGTGCCGCCCAGGTCGACACCAATGCCATAACGTTCCATTTTTCTTTCTCCTCGGCCCCCGGCCTGCAATCTAAATTTTTGTGAAAGGGTAAATTATTTGTAACTACTCAGCCCCACCCCTGACCCCTCCCCAGGGCCACCAGTGGACGGGGAAAAAAGAAAAAAGAGTATATTAACAGGGGCACCCAAAGGGTACCCGCCTGTTGTACCCCGCGCCGGGCACCCAGGGGGTACCCGACCTTCACGACCCCCGCTAAACTTCTTTTGTGGGGATATGGTCTGAGTAGTTACAATTTTTTCAAACTACCAATAGCTCAGGCGACCGCTTCCTCGGACGGGTCGGAGGGCGAGGGCAACTCTGTCGGTTTGAGCAAAGGAGCCGGATCAGTTGTTGGGTCCGTCCGAGCCAGCAGACCGTTTTTAGCGGCCCACTGCAACCCACGCCGGTAAAGCTGAGAGCCATCCAGACCGGTTTGCTGGCTCCTGGCCTGGGTCAGGGTCTGCTCAAAGCGTTGCCGCAAATCCGCCGGTAGCCGCCGGTGCAACAACCGGAAAATGATCGCCGCCGCCGCCAGGGCGTTTTTTGGCTCGATCCGGTCAATATCTTCAAAGAACCAGGCGCAACTGGTATACATCTGGTGTTTGTAGAACTGCGAACGTAGCAACCGTACCGCCAGATCACGCTGGCTGGCCTGACCCTCCTGAAGATGAGTTTGCATAAAAGTCTCGACCGGTTGGACTTGCTGCCAGACCGGCAAAAACTCGCGAAGAGCCTTGTCAGGATCGCGCAGCAGTAGCGGGGCAAACTCGGCATATAACCGGTCCACCTCGACCGACAGCAAATCACAGGCTTGCCGCAAAATCCCCTTCCAGCTACTATCACCGGGCGTACAATAGCAACCCCGGCTCCAGCGTTCCACTCCGTGATGACAACTCCAGCTCGAATTGTCGTGAATCTGGATGCGGCGACCAGGCGGATTTTCACGCAGATAACGAGAAGGGAAAGTCAGCGTCATGCCATTATCTTTGATGGCAAAGGTCGTCAGATATTGCAAGAAATGATCGCGGTAGGGCTGGTGGTGGCCGTAAAGCTCGCCATCGGTGGCGATTAATAACAGCTGAGGTTGGTGAGCTTCTAGCTTGGCCGGGTTCACCTCCGGCAAGAGCCATTCCTGAGCATACCGGTCGGCATCGGCGGTAGCTTCCTGGCTGAACGAAATATCGCCACTCAGTTTGCCATTATAAAAGAAAGCCACAATACTGCGACCCTCGGCCAGTTCGACCAGATAGGCTTCGCTGACATCGTAAGGCTCCGGTAAACGGGGCGGCAGCAACGGTAATCGCGCGGCGACCAGGTTCATCAGGTCGCTTTCCGGCAGGGATGAGTCAGCCAAACCTTTCTCGGCGTGCGTGCGGTCCGCCTCGGCGTGCCATTGGTCGATGATATGTTGGCGCAACCGGCTTTGCAGCAAGGCCCGCCGGGCGGGGTCGATTGTTTCGACACTGGAAACATCGGCTTGCCAGGGGGCCAGAATTACAAATTTCAAACCGGCCTGGGCCAGCATATCCAGCACCCAGGTACTGGCTCCGGTTTCGGCCAGCCACATACCCTCCGGCTTATGCCCAAAACGCCGCTCGAAATCCTGAACGCCCCATTCGATCTGAAGTCGCGCGTCCGCCGGTTTTGCCAGCGGTAAAATGACATGATTATAGTTCTGGGCCAGCGCAGTGCCGTAGCCAAAGCGTTCATAATTGCGCCGGTCGCTTTCGATAATGAGCCGGTAGGTCTCCGGGTCGTGCTGTTCGACCCAGGCGGCCAGGGTTGGTCCCAGGTTAAAGCTCATCCGCTCGAAATTTCCGGCCAGCGCGTTGGGCCGGTAGCATTCGGCGTTGATCTTTTCATTAAAGTTGGCATACGGTTCAGCCCCGATTTCGCGCGGAATCTGGCCCGTAAAAGGGTTCTCGCGGGGAGGCTGATAAAAATGCCCGTGTATACAGACCTGCACGGGAGACGAAGCTACTTTTGAAGCGACCAGACTCCCCAGATAGGCCGGGCTAGAGTCGATAGTTAGCATAATAATTTTGCTCACAACCAGTATAAAACCACGAAAAGACCAAAAGAGATAAAGAAGATTTCTTGTTATTGGGCCGCCCCACTTCAACCGGCCACCCTAAAGCGTTAAAGATTTAGCCGCACGGCAGCGGCCCTAAACGGCTTAACCACCGGAGCAGGCCAATTTCGCCTTGAAACAATCCTATGTTATAATATCATAAATTGTACCGCCTGCTTATATTTTGCTGCTCCAAACTAGCCAAAAATGGCTGGTTTTTGACATCTTAGGGTACGAAGAGCTAGTAGAGGAGGCATCAAGTTCTGGTTGGGAAACACTCGACTCTGGATGTTTCAGGTCCTGGAGGCATATTAAATTTGCAACATACGAACCCAGAAATGCTAATGGATGCAAACAGCGGCGGCCCGGTCTGGCAACCCCGCAAACCCCAACAATCGGTCGGCCTGATATTACGCTTTATACTTGATTTAGGGCTGATCAGCCTGGCTTTTATACTGGCCTATCTGGTACGATACGCTTTACAACTGGGTACCGAGGTTTCGGAAGAAAATCAGGTTCCATTGGCTAACTACGGCTGGAGTCTGCTCGGTTTCACCCTCATTTTCTTTATCGTACTTCAATTCAAAGGCTTTTACCGGCTGTCACGCACGACCAACTTGCTCGATGAGGTCGGTCTGGTAGCCAGTGCCGCCGCCTATGCCGTCCTGACAATGCTGGCTTTGGTTTTTATTTTGCGACCTCCCTCAACTTCCCGCCTGATGTATCTTTATTTGTTCCCGATTTCCTGGCTATTGCTGACTATCGAACGTATCATTATGCGCTGGTACCGTCGGGCGCAGCTTTTGCGCGGGGTTGGGGTACGGCGGGTACTGGTAGTAGGAGCCACCGATGCCGCGACCCGCATCATGAAGGCGATCAACGAAACGCCTTCGCTGGGAATGCACCTGGTCGGCTATGTCGATGACCAGCTTCGGTTCTCCGAATGGACCTTGCCGCTCTACTACCGCAACGGCGAACCGGTGCCTTATCTACCGCAACTCAACCAGCTTGGTATTCTGCTGGAAGAAGACCGGATCGATGAAGTGATCGTGGCCCTCCCGGCCAATATGCACGAAATGATCAATACGGTCATCGGGAACTGTTACGAATTAAATATTAATTTTAACCTGGTGCCGGACGTTTTTGAGCTACAAGTAAACGCGCTGGATTTTCAGGAAATCAACGGCGTGCCGCTGATCGGCTTGAAAGACAACCGGCTGACCGGCTTTAACTATGCCGTTAAACGACTGGTCGATATTGTGATGTGTATGATGGTGTTGGCGGTAGCGATTATCCCGATGAGTCTGATTGCCCTGGCGGTCAAGCTAGATTCGCCCGGTCCGATTATTTTACGCCAAACCAGAGTCGGCAAAAACGGCAAGCCTTTTATGTTCTTTAAATTTCGCTCGATGTACAACGATGCCGAGCAACGCCTGGAAGAGCTTAAAAAATACAACGAAACCGGCGGAGTGACCTTTAAAATGGCCGACGACCCCCGGCGCACGCGGGTCGGCAAGGTCATCCGGCGCACCAGCCTGGATGAGTTACCCCAGATTTTTAATATTCTGCTCGGCCAGATGAGTTTTGTCGGGCCGCGACCGGGACTGGAACGGGAAATGGAACAGTACCGCGACTGGCATTATCGGCGGCTGGAAGTTACCCCCGGCCTGACCGGTCTATCCCAGGTTAGCGGGCGCAGCAAGCTTAAATTTGACGACACGGCTCGGCTGGATATTTATTATGTCGAGAACTGGTCGTTGTGGCTCGATCTCAAAATACTCCTGCGCACGGTTCCGGCGGTTTTGAAAAAAGAAGGAGCATACTAAATACCCCTCTCAAGGTCGAAAAGGGTGTCAAAAGTCATGAAGGTTGCAATTATCCACGACTATCTAAACCAGTACGGCGGAGCAGAAAGAGTGCTGGAGGCTTTGTGCGAACTTTATCCAGACGCGCCGATTTATACCTCGATCTACGAACCGTCGCTGGTTCACCATCGTTTTGACCACCGGGTAGTCCATACCTCATTTATGCAAAATTTGCCGAGCGTAATGACCCACCACCAACTTTATCTCATGTTTTATCCCTACGCTTTTGAAAGCTTTGACCTCTCGGAATATGACCTGGTAGTAAGCAGTTCTTCGGCTTTTGCCAAAGGCGTGATCACCGGCCCCAACACTCTGCACGTTTGCTACTGCCATACTCCTGCCCGCTTTCTGTGGCTGTACGAAGATTACGCCAAGCGTGAGCGACTTAGCCGGGGAGCCAGGCGGCTGTTGCCATTTTTTTTGAACCATGTTAGACTCTGGGACGTTATTTCAGCCCAGAGGCCTGATTTCTATGTCGCCAATTCACAGACGGTTGCCCGGCGGATCGAGGATTTCTGGCGGCGGGAAGCCGTAGTGATCAATCCACCGGTCGAGGTAGGGGAATTTGAATATGTGCCCGGTCCGCGCCAGGATTTCTATCTGTGGGTTGGTCGGTTGATTCCGTACAAAAGGGTGGATGTCGCGGTGCAGGCTTTTAAAGAGCTTGATTTACCGCTCAAAGTAGTGGGCACAGGCCGCGATATGGCTTCCATCAAACGGATGGCCGGTCCTAAAACCGAGTTTTTAGGCCACGTGTCCGATGCCGAGGTTCGCCGGTTGATGAACCAGTGTCGGGCCTTTATCCAGGTTGGAGCCGATGATTTTGGAATTACACCGGTCGAGGCCATGGCCGGGGGCGCACCGGTAATCGCAATCAACGCCAACGGTCCAGCGGAAGTGGTAGTAGACGGTGTGACCGGCCTGTTCTTCGAGGAACAAACTCCCGCGTCGCTGGTCGAGGCGGTCCGCCGGTTTGAACAGCAATGGCCCCGCTTTGATAGCAATGCCATCCGGCACTATTCCCACAATTTCGACCGGGAACTCTTTTGCCGCCGGTTTGGTGAATATGTCGCCCAACTCTGGGAAGATTTTACCTCTGAAAAAGTGCAAAGCGTCAAGATTTAACCCTGAAAAGGAATGTTATCAATGGAACTAAGGCGATACTGGCAAATAATTTTACGCTACTGGCCGGTGGTAGTGGTGCTAACCCTGGTGGGTGCCCTGGCCGCTTACCAGTATTACAAATCCAACCCACCTACCTACCAGGCGAGTGCGGTGATTAATATTTACCAGGAAGCCAGCCCGAACGATACTTATTCCGGTATCTATGCCGATCAGGCTAGCGAATATGCCGCTGACGACTTTATAAAAATTATCCAGGGCAACACTTTCATGAAGGCAGTCGCCGACCAGCTCAAAGAAATCCAGGTCAATTTAAGCCCCGATGAGCTAAAAGGCATGGTGACGGTCGAACGCAAACACCGCGAGCTGACTATTACCACCACCAATAATGACAGTACTACCGCGCTGCGGGTCGCCCGGTCGGTTTCGGCAGTTCTCAAAAACGATGCGCCCAGCTATATCAAGGGTCGTCCGGTGGTAGCAACCGTGCTGGATAGCCCGGCAGAAGCCAGCTTGACCGGTGGCCGTTCGGTACTCCAGGCCGGTATTCGCTTGCTGGCCGGGTTGTTGAGCGGGCTGGGACTGGCCTTCTTGTTATCGTACCTGGACAATTCGGTGCGGAGCAAAGCCGAGGCCGAAGAAATTTTGGGCCTGCCGGTGCTGGGTATGTTAGTCAGGCCGGAGCGGTCGATTGGCACACCGGGCAGCCTGAATGGGGTTTCGCTCGCGCCGCAGATGACCAACGAGCAACCGGTAGCCACGGAAGAAACCGTTAGTGGGCGAAAATAAGGCGCAGAGCGGCGGCAACTTCCCGGCCCGGCAAGCATTCTATAACTAGGACTTTCACTTAGAGGCGAAAATTAACCTGAAGCGGGTTAGTAGGGGTCGGGTACCCACTGGGTGCCCTGCGGGGGTCAAAGGGGTCTCCCCTCTAAATCCCTTTTTACTTTCGCTTCTAGCTCACCAGGTGAGCTAGAAGCGAAAGTCCTATACTTATAATTGGATTGGTTAAGGTCAAAGGAACCCGGTTTTGCAGCTAAAACAATATCTAAAAGTAATACGCAAACGCTGGTGGCTGGCGGTGCTGGTGTCGCTAGCGGCGGCGAGCATCGCATTCCTTTATAGCGCAGTCCAACCCAAGATTTACGAAACCGAAGTGACAGTGGTTGGCACTACCGCTAAACCCGATACCGGACTGGATAATTCGGTCAAGTCGGAATTGCACCGGTTACAATCGACCATCCCGACCTCTAATACCGCCGCCAGGCTCAACCAGCGCGGCGCATTTGACCTCAGCCCCGACCAGATTCTAGGCAAACTCAAGGTTCAAACCAAACCGGACGAGTATATTTTGAAAATTACGGTTGATGACACCGACCCTAAAAATGCGGCAAAAATTGCCAATACGCTGGCCGATCTGATCCAGGACCAGTATATCGAGCAGGAAAGCACTACCCCGGACGACTCGAAAATCTTCTTTAGCAAGATCGCCCCGGCAGCAGTACCGGACCGGCCTTCGCAGCCGCGTACCCTATTAAATACCGGCGCGGCGGCCCTGCTGGGTCTGGTGCTGGGTTTGATTCTAATCTTTGTGGTCGAATATTTCGATAATAGCATCCATACCGAGGAAGATGTCGCGCTATTTACCGGCCTGAATGTATTGGGCAGTTTGCCGAGCTGGCAACCGGGTCGCCGCTCCACCACACTCCCCAATTCAAAAGGGTTATCCGGTACTGCCGGTTTTGGTCATTCGGCGGATGCCTCAACCGATAGTTTGCGGCCCACTGAACCGAAACCAGCCAACGATCTTAAAAATGCCAACGATCTTAAAAAAAATCAGTCTATTCAAGGAGATTAGCGGCGTGAGCCTACAGTTAAGAAATATGACCCGGCGACAAAGCCAGGGGCTAGGCCCGGAAAGCCTGGTGTCCCTGAACGACCCGCGCTCGACTGCCGCCGAAGCTTACCGCACGCTGCGGACAAATATCCAGTTTAGCAGCCTGGAGAAACCGGTACGGACCTTGTTGCTGACCAGCCCCCGGCCTGGCGAAGAAAAATCGATTGCGGTGGCTAACCTGGCGATTACTTTTGCCCAGATGGGCAGCCGGGTGGTGCTGGTGGATGCCGATTTGCACCGTCCTTGCCAGCACACGCTGTTTGGTCTGCCCAACGAGCAAGGCCTGACCAGTGCCTTATTAAATATAGCGAATCAGACCGGTCCGGTAAGTACCGCAACCCCGCTGGAATTTGCCGCCGTTCCGAACCTGCGTATTTTTACCAGCGGCCCTTTGCCGCCCAATCCGGCGGAACTATTGAGTTCTACCCCCATGCTGGCCCTGATCGACCGGCTCTGCAACGAAGCCGATTACGTATTGTTCGATGCCCCGCCGGTGTTGGCCGTCAGTGATGCGGCGGTCCTGGCGACCCGCCTGGATGGTACGCTACTGGTTTTGAAGGTCCACCGGACCAGCCGCGACGATGCCCGCGAGGCCAAAGAGCAACTTAATAAAGTTCACGCTAATTTGCTAGGCTCGGTCCTGAGCGGAGCCAATCCCACCCGTTCTCGCTACGGCTATTAAAGCCTACTTCACAAAAACTAAAAAAAGACCCTCTGTGCTTTGCCGGGTGGGTCTTTTTTTGCTAAATCTTTTGTAACTACCCACCAAACCGATGTAAAGGATCGAAGCAGGGGTCGTGGGGGCCGGGTACCCCCTGGGTGCTCTGCGGGGGGTCATACAGGCGGGTACCCACTGGGTGCCCCTGTAAAAAACTCTTTCTTCTTCTTTTCCCCGTCCACTGGTGGCCCAGGGGAGGGGTCAGGGGTGGGGTCTGAGTAGTTACAATCTTTTTTTATTGGGTGATATGGCGAGCGGCTTATTTGGGGGCCATCCGAATCGCGCCATCCAGCCGGATAACCTCGCCGTTTAGCATTTCATTTTCGATGATATGTTTCGCCAGCGCGGCGTATTCGCGCGGCTGCCCCAGGCGAGGTGGAAAGGGTACTTGCTGGCCGAGCGACTGACGGGCCGGTTCGGGCAGACCGGCCAGCAACGGCGTATCAAAGATGCCGGGGGCGATGGTCATCACCCGGATACCGTAACGGGCCAGTTCACGGGCAATCGGGAGGGTCATGCCGACAATGCCGCCTTTGGAAGCCGAGTAAGCGGCCTGCCCAATCTGACCGTCAAAGGCCGCCACCGAGGCGGTATTGATGATTACACCCCGTTCGCCACCTTCGCTAGGCGAGTTTTCGGCCATCACCACCGAGGCCAGGCGTATGACATTAAAAGTACCGATCAGATTGACCTGGATCACGCGGTTGAAGGCCGCCAGGCTGACTGGACCACCTTTTCCCAACACTTTTTCGGCGGAGCCGATCCCGGCGCAATTTATTACGATATGAAGCCCACCAAAGCTATCGACAGCAGCCTTGACCGCCGCCTGAACGGCATTTTCGTCGGTCACGTTGGTCGAGACAAACCGGGTCGAGTCACCCAGTTCGGCCACCAGTTTCTGACCGACTTCGGCATTTAAATCGGCCACGATAACCTTTGCACCCGCCTCGCTCAGTAGATGGGCACAGGCGGCCCCCAGGCCACTGGCTCCCCCCGTTACCAGAACACCTTTGTTGCTGAGATCCATTTCCTTTTCCTTTCGCTAGACACGCTGTGTTTAGCGTGGTGTGTTTAGTATTAAAGTAGGTCAACCTTCCCTGGATTGCAGGAAAGATTGTACGAAGCGGTTCGCCCGGTGTCAAATAAGCCAGTATCAAATAAGGTTAGCCTAATCTTAAAGGCCGGAACCGGGTAAAATCAGGCCGGACAAGCTTACATGGAGGCCCAACAATCCGGCCCCACCAAACAGATAATGGGCCAATCGCCACCACCACCGGTTTAAGCCATAAAAAGTCGTTTAACTGTGATAACGTGTAGTAGCTAAAATATAGCCAGCTTGAAAACCGGAAGACTTCGACTAACCTGGAATCTGGCGGGCTGACCTCTGCGATAGCCACCGGTTACAGTCCCAGTTCCAGGATTTGAGCCGGGCTGCTGATAATCCCGTCCGGCTGAACCCCCAGCACTTCGACCGGATAACCACCCCGGTTGAGCCAGTAAACCTGGAAACCAAAGGCTTTGGCTCCGGCTACATCCCAGGCATTCGAGGATACAAAAACGATTTCTTCTTTAGCCAGACCCAGACGGCTAGTAGCTAGCGCATACACCAAGGGATGGGGTTTGTAGACCTGGACTTCTTCCACACTCAGGACGGCAGTCAGTAAATCGGCAATTCCGGCGTTCTGAACGGCGGCTTCCAGCATAGCCGGGGTGCCGTTCGATAGAATCGCTACCGGACGACCCTGCAAAGCCTGGAGCATCTCGGTGATACCAGGGAAAGCGGCCAGCGTCATGTAAATATCGAGCAACTGTTGAACCTGGTGAGGCTGGGCATCCAGGCCGTAGAACTGGCAACAATAGCGCAAACTATCCTCGGTAAGCTGCCAGAAATCCTGGTAACGGCCCATCAGGGAGCGCAGCCAGCTATATTCAAGCTGCTTGGTGCGCCAGAGGGTGGTAAGTTTGTCGCCGTAGCCGGGGAAAAGGGTTTCGCACCCGGCCAGCACCGCCCGCACATCGAATAGAGTACCATAGGCATCAAATACGAAAGCTTTTACACTTTGGGACATTATTGCTCCGTTTCACTCATGCGTCGGGTAGCCTGGCGCAATTTATCTTTTGGACGTTTGTTAGTTTGGGCCTGTTGGGTCGCACTTTGTTTGATAAGCCGGACAACTTCTTCCACGTCATCGCTAACCGTCCACAATTTCAGATCAGTCTCGGCAATGGCCTGTAGCTTATTGAGCAGACTTTCCTCCATCCACTTACCCAGTGGCTCCCAGAACTCACGACCCATCGTAATAATCGGGACGTGTTGTTCCATTTTGCCGGTCTGGACCAGGGTTATGAGGTCAAAAAATTCGTCGAGGGTGCCAAAGCCGCCTGGAAAAAAGACATAGGCTTCCGCCGAGAAATCCAGCATGGTCTTGCGGCTAAAGAAATAGTTAAAGCTGATACCCTGCTTGACGTAAGGATTGCTGCGCTGCTCCATCGGTAGCTGAATATTCAGCCCGATGGAGTTGCCGCCGCCCTCGGTCGCGCCCTGGTTCCCGGCCTGCATAATGCCCGGTCCGCCGCCGGTTACTACCGTAAAACCTTCTTCAGCCAGCCGTTTGCCAAGCTGCCGGGCTAGTTGATAATAGGGGTGATCTTCTTTTAGCCGGGCCGAACCAAAGAAAGTCACGCTATTTTGAATGTTCGACAGGAATGAAAAACCTTCCACAAATTCGCTCATTATGCGAAAGATTTTCCAGGAAGGGTTATTGTTGTAGTCAAAACCGCTCTCCGGCACCAGATCCTTGCGGGTATCGCTCATGTAGTTGTCTCCTTTTTGCTGTATTTCTAAGTGTTATTTATACAACAAAACTGGCTGACAGGCTGAAATATGCGTTGTAGAATTGTGACTACTCAAGCCCCACCCCTGACCCCTCCCCAGGGCCACCAGTGGACGGGGAAAGAAGAAAAAAAGAGTTTTTTACAGGGGCACCCAGTGGGTACCCGCCTGTATGACCCCCCCGCAGAGGCTGCGCCCTTACGATCCCTGCTTCGATCCTCTACGCAGGTTCGGTGATTAGTCATTGTAGAATTAGCAATAAAAAAGCCTCCTTGCCGGTCTGGAAAAGGAGGCTCAGGCGGTAGAGAATTTAAAAATTATCCTGGTCGGGGTAAAGCTGGGGGTTAAGTTTGTTGAATACTGGCAACAGTTGCGGCACAAAGATTTTGTTAACCGCCGCCAGGTTCGGGTGAGTGCCATCGCTGCTGTAGCTGGCATAATTATAGTTGGTCACTTCGGTATACTTCACCCGCGTCGAGACTACCGAGGCCGCGATAGCTTCCTGGATGGCCTGATTGTAAAGCGGGCGGCTAAGTTCGTCGCCACCCTGGCGCGGAAATATACCAAGCACCACTATATCAGTATTGGGCAGCCCCCGGCCTACCTGGTTTAGCATATTCAGGTAAGCCAGCTTAAAATCTTTCAAAGAAAGATTGGCATACCAGTCGTTAGAGCCGTAATTTATAAGCAGAACCTCTGGGTGTTGCGAGATTACATCGCGGGTGACCCGGTACTGGCCTTCTTTAAGGACAGTTGTACCACCGATACCCCGGTTGACGGCTTCCCAATCCAGCTTGCGACTGATTTGCCAGGTGATACCGACAAAATCCATGGTGGAGGAGCCAAAGCCCTCAATCCGGGGCCGGCGGGTAAAGTTGGTATGCAACCAGTTCCCATCTATGCGGAGCGACCGGACCAGCAGTTGGCCCCCGGCTCGGTCTACCAGGCGTAACAGAAAATGATGCTTACCGGAAGTGAGGTTGTCGAGAACTCGAAAATAGCCATCGCTATCGGTGTGAGGAGCGGTCAGGCTAACCGGAGCCGCGCCATCCAGTTCGATTTCAAAAATTTGCCCTTTGAGATGGGTATAAAGCTCCAGCCAGCTACCCTGAAAGGTGCCTTCGATCACGGCATCGTTGAAGCGGCTCTGACCCCAGCGAAGCTGGTCGATGGCAGTATTCCATTCCCAACCGCCCCGCAATTGAATTGAGCGGGCGGCAGCGAGGTTATTGAGATTGATTTCTTCACTCTCACTAAGCTCAATTATCCTGGCCTGGCTATAGTTGGCAGCCTTAGCCGGGCTAAAGGCCACACTCACCAACATGGCAATCAGCCCAACCAAAAGCAGACCGCCCAGTCCCAACCGGACTTTTAAACTCATCCTCAAATACTCCTGAAATTAGCTTTCCGTACCGTTTTTAGCCCTGAAAATAGACCGTGTTGTAACCTGGAAGCTTCCGAGGGCCACCAGAACAACTAGATGATATTCTTTTACCAGATTAAAATGAATTGTAAATGAACTTGAGCAGGTACTTCTGACTGACTACCTGATAGTAGCAGAGGCACTATAATAACACATCCCTGTCAGGAAGCAAATTGGCAAGAATCAGGCCAGATAGCCTTTGAAGAAGGCCAGCAGCAAGGCAGTTTGAGTAAAACCGTCGGTTATTATATTCTGGTCCAGCATCCGGCGAAGCTCTGCCGGGCTGAAGAAACGCGCTCCGATAATCTCGTTTGTATCTTCAATCGGCTGGGTCTGCTCGGCTCCCTGCACCAGATAATAGTGGAAAAACTGGTTGGAACTGCCGTGACTGGGATAACTGCCCGACAGGTAAACCAGTTCCCCGCCGGTACAACCGCTTTCTTCCTTTAGCTCACGGCGGGCCGCTTCCTCCGGCGTTTCGCCTTCATCGATGCCGCCCGCCGGAACTTCCCAGTTGCGGATTTTAGTGATAAAACGATAATGGTCGATCAGCATTACGTCTCCCGCCAGGTTGACCGCCACTACGCCCACCGCCGGGCGCGGAAACTCGATCACGTGATGACCCTCGATCACCGAGCCGTCCGGCAGACGAACCCAATCCCGGTATAAATTCAGCCACTTGCTGGTATGCACCGTTTCGCGTTTCAAAACCTGCCAGATGTACTTCTGCTCATCTTCGACCGGCGGTTGTTCGGGCGCGGGGTCAGGCCGTAAATATTCGCTCATTTTAATCCTCAAGTTTGTAACCAAATTTACCGGCGGATAAAATCAAAAGGCTGATCAGCCCTCACAGGATAATCAGCCTTCGTTGGCGCATATAGCGACGACCGGTGCTAGTTTACGTTGCTTGCTACAAAGAACGGGTCGTCCTCCCAGACGATTTCTTCTTTGGGTTGTTCGGCGAACTCCATCCGTAGCACGTCTTTATCGTAGTAAAATTTACCCAGTTCGCTATCGACCAGAATGCGCGGTAAGCTTACCACCCGTTGCACTCGCCCGGCGGAAACAGTTATATCGGAGCCATTCCGGGTTATGTCAATCTCATCCTGAACATCGACAAACGGCAGATAAACACAGAATTCGCGGCGAGCCAACGGAGCCGGACCATTCTTGTAAGTTGGGGTAGAAGGCAAATTCTCGACCCACAACAGTTTCCGGTCGTAAAGCTGGCCCATCGGATCGGCCTCCCCAAACAGACGCTCGGCAACCGGCCTCAAGCGTTCGACCCCGATCGGTTCCTCGTCCTCCAGTTGTGACCGGAAAATCGGCATAGGGGCAAAGCTTTCCTCGATCTGTTGTAAATAGCGTTCTTGCAGCTTGACCCAGTAATCGAAATACTGGCCGAGTTGCTTTTTACGGGGCAAAATCTTGTTGATTACAATCGCATCCAGCCGGATACCGTACAGGCTCAGGAAGGTGTAAGCCCGTTTGGTTTCCATTAAAGGCAATTTTTCAGGGTTTAGTACCAGCCGGACAGAAACATCGTCCGAGATGATAAAGCTACTCAAAGCCTTCATAACGTCCAGCAGATTATTGACTTCTTTGAAGAAATCGTCGCCGGGGGTTTGCTGGCGAAAAGGCCGGACTACGTTGCTGAAACCCCGGTAGACCTTGAAGAAATTCTTGCCGGACGAGCCGCCGATGATCATATCGGGGTAAGCCAGCAGCCGCAAAGTGTTGCCGGTCGGGGCAGTATCGACCACGATACAATCCCACTTTTGGCTTTCGTATTCCTCGCGTAACCGGTTCAGAGCCAGAATTTCGTCCATACCGGGCTGGTTAGCCAGTTCCGCCGCCACGCTAGTCCCGATCCCCTGGGTTTCATAACTGTTGGCGATAAACTGCTGGTAGCCGCTAACCCGTTTGCGCATTTCATGAATAGTGTCGATTTCCAGACCGTACAGATTGGGAGCCAGGAGCGTCAGGCTGTCACGGCTGATGGGCTGGCCTAACACGTCTGAGAGCGAATGAGCCGGATCGCTGCTCATGATTAGCACCCGCTGGCCGCGCGAAGCGATCAGGGCCGCCGTCGCCGCCGAAATAGTGGTTTTGCCGGTACCGCCTTTGCCGCTGTAGATTATAATTCTTGTCGACATTTCTTAAACCTTTCGGAACAGTATACTGGGTCAGAGAACGAATTCTGTTACCCTGGTAACTTGCCCATCAGCAATGGATAAGCTGACGGCCTGGGTAGATGATTTTTAGTTAAACCGGACCTGCAAAACACCATCTTTGAAAACCGCACTTTTAGCACTTCGATTGGCAAGGCTCTGGGGCAAAACCATGTCGCGCTTGAAATTGCCGATTTCTAAAATCAAATCGTCGCCTTTTTTGGTCATCACGACCTTGTTTAGCTCGACGTGCGGCAGAGGCAACCGCAGCACATAATCACCATCAATTTTTACAATTTCCTGCACCAAGCCTTTATACAAAATATCCAGTGGGTTTTGATACTTGAAAGTCAGTTCGGCCAAGTGTGACAGACTCTCCACACCGACCACTTCGCCGGGTTGCATCGGCACTTCCAGGATCGGCAGGGGCGCAAACGACCGGTAAATCAGGTCGTGATAATCCTGCTGCTGGCGGCAAATCCGGTCAAAGAACGGATCGTCACTGCTGGCAGGCAGGATGCGGTTGGCAATGATGCCGTCCACCGGATAATTAAACAGGCTCAGGTAGGTCGTGGCCCGTTGAGCTTCTTTGATAACCATTTTCTCCGGGTTTAGAACCACCCGGTAACTGCTGATCCGGGGGTCGGTAAAGACTTTGCGCAGGGCTTCGACCTGGCTGGTTAGCTGCGGGATCGCCTCGAACACGTTGTTTTTTGGCATCAAGGGTTTGAGGAGCGGCCCGGCAATCGACAGAGTACGGGAGTGCCAGGCGTTGATCCGGGTAGCGTACCAGTTGAACATTTCGGGCATACTCAGCAACCGGACGGTTTCGCCGGTCGGGGCAGCATCGATGATTACCGCGTCGTAGCTGCCGCTTTTGGCGTGTTTCCAGATTTGCAACAGGCTAATAATCTCATCCATACCGGGCAGCAGGGCCAGTTCCTCGGCAACAACGTCGGTGGCACCCTTCTTTTTGAGCAGGGCTGCAAAATAGCCTTCAAGCTGGTTCCAGGAGCCGCGCACTTCGTCAAGCACATTTATTTCTTGCGCCCACAGGTTATCGGCGACCTTTGTCGGGGTCGATTGCAGAGGCACACCGAGCGAATCGGCCAGCGAGTGGGCTGTATCGGTACTGACTACCAGCGTTCTTTGCCCCTCAGCCGCCGCTTTAACGGCGGTCGCAGCCGAAATAGTGGTCTTACCCACGCCGCCTTTACCAACATAAAGTATGATGCGCATTTTTTTTGCCTCCACGTGCAAGAGGATGAGTGATTTTTCTGGTTAACGCCTGAGAGTGTCTTAACTTTGGTTGGTCGTTTTAGGGACATGACGTAAGACCGGTCAGGCTCTCCTGTAGGTGGATTATAGCCCGGCCCGATCCGGCAATCTGTAGTTAAGGCTACCCACCCGGAAAAGTAACTGTTTTAGGGCTTTCGCTTAATGAGCAAAGCAGGATTGGCGAGTATATTAGGGATACCCCTTAAAAATCAAAGAGGGAAAGTAACTGTTCAGACCCCGCCCCAGGGCGGAGAAAAAGAAGAGAGGGTTAAAGGGGAGACCCCTTTGACCCCCCGCAGGGCACCCAGGGGGTACCCGGCCCCCACGACCCATACTAATCTTTTGGCCGAGGCTGGGTGAATAATTACGAGGGAAAAGAAGTAAGCTGTAAGAACTTCGACCGGGCGCAAAATGGAGCGGGCAAGCTTGAAAATCAGGAATTAGAAGGTAAAATCTGGATCGTGCGAGCGTCAAAGCCGTCGTTGTTGCGTTCGCCGACAAACAAAACGCTGTCACCGATGCGGAGTTCCGCCGCCTGAGTGGGGACGGTCTTCCAGACCTGGGTAGTCCGGGTGCGGTTGATAATCAGGCTGCTGCCGCTCGGCTTGCCGCTATCGTCCAGCAGTAAAACGGTAATTTTGTCGCCTTCAATTTTATCGACCCGCCCCAGCGTGGACGGTCCCAGCGTGTAGCCATTAACTTTGGCACTGGCCGGATCGGTGGCACCGGGCGCGGCGGTGGGTAGGGGGTTGGCGGCCAGCGCGGTGGCGGTGGCATCCCAGGAACGCTGGCGGCTCTCGATAAAAGCATCGCGTTTAGCGTTGGCGTTGGTTTCACCCCGGCTAACCCCAAAGCTGTAGGCCATAATTCCGACGCCAACCAGCAAGACCAGCACCAGCACCGCCGGAATAATGTACTGACTCAGATTAAAGGGAGCGCGAACAGGCTCGACCAGCGGGGCCGTCGTGATGGCCGGGGCCGGTGCGGTGAGGGAGGGCGTACCGTCCGACAAAAGCCGGCGCATCGAGCCACTTGTTTTACCAGCCGGATTAGCTGGATTGTCGTCGAATTTATTCATTACCTCAAAAATCCTTCAGCAACTCACCGGGTAGAGGTCGGAGTTATGGCGGGCGTCGGCGGGCTGGCTGTAATTACAATAACCGGGGCCTGGCTAACAGGCAGATCGATACCGGACGGAGTCGTAACCGGCAGACTGGCCGGAGTGGGCGAAACGGGTAGGCTGACCGGGGCCGTAGGGCTACCCGCCCCACCTGTATCGAGCGTTCGGTTGACCGGGCCGGGACTGGTTTCGGGCGACAACGATACCACCGGCGATAAACTTCCGTTAGGCGTACTGGACGGCCCAGTAGTGGGCGTGGGTAAGGCTGGCACCTCGGTATTACCGTACAAGACTATTTTATCACCTTCGCGCAAGAGAGTATTGCTGCTC
This sequence comes from Chloroflexia bacterium, assembly GCA_038322625.1. Classification (GTDB taxonomy): domain Bacteria; phylum Chloroflexota; class Chloroflexia; order Chloroheliales; family Chloroheliaceae; genus 54-19. Next base: position 168,369 of record JBBQGA010000004.1, on the reverse strand, counting down.
AATTCCACGTAAGTATCGTTAACCAGACCGGCCTTGACCGGGGTCGCCACCAATTGGCCGCCCGGTAACATCACATCGACCACGTTGCCGGTAGCGATTTCTCTTACCGCGATCTTTGGCACCAGCAGCACATCGGTTTTGCGGGCCAGCACAAACACCACCTGCCCGATCATACCGGGCTTGAGCGTGCGAATTTGACCATCGCGGTCCAGCACGATACTGACCGGATAACCGGCTTCCAGGCCGGGCATCGCGGCATCGGTTGAGGCTGCCGGAGACAGGCGGGCCGGATTGGTGGCCGGTTGGGCCGGATTGCCTTTAGCCTGGAAAGAAACAAAGGTTACTTTCCCACCAAAAGGCTCCTCGCGCACGCCACTGATACCCTGGAAGTAAATCCGCATCGGCAAGCCGGTTTTGATGCTTTCGATGCTGGACTGGTTTACCCGCGCTTCGACCGTCAGGCCCGATAAATCGACCAGGGTAAAGGCGGCTGGACCGGGCGAAATGGTCTGGCCCGGTGTGACATACACACTCTCAACCACGCTGTTAAAGGGGGCCAGCAGCTTGGAGGCCTCGATCTTTAGCTGGGCCTGAGTGACCTGGGCGGCGGCCCGTTCCAACTCCCCCTGCGCCTGTCCGACATCGCTGCTGTTGGCTCCTTTACTCAGGTCCTGAACCTGTTGCTGGTATTTATCCAGTTCAGCCTGAGCGACCGCAATATCTTTGTCGCTGCCGCCTTTTTCCAACCGGCTGAGGGTAGAGCGAGCTTTGTTAATATCGGCTTGAGCCGCGTTGATCTCATCCTGGCTGGGAGCCTGGACCGCTCGTTCGTAATCAGCCTGGGCTTTGTCGACCGCCGCCTGGGCACTGAGAAGGCTTTGCTCGGAAGCCCCGGCCTGTAATTTCTCCAGAACGGCTTGAGCCTCGATCATCACCGCCTCGGCCTCTTTTACCGCGCTGATCTGCTGGCTTTTGGCGGTATCGAGGGCTTTCTGAGCGGCCTGAACATCCAGGTCGGCCTGTTCTGCCGCGACTTTAGCCTGTTTTTCGCGGTCAAGATCGGCCTGAGTGGTGGTTTTCTTGACCGTGCCATCATCGTTATAGTTTTGTTTATGAAGCTGGTCGTAAGTATCTTTGGTCGAATCGCGGTTTTTGGTGGCTTTCTGAAGAGCCAGATCGGCCTGGGATACCGCCCCGGCGGTCTGACTTTTAACTTTGTCCAGATTTTGCTGGGCCTGGGCGATCTTCGCGTTTACCTGATCCAGTTGGGACTGGAGTGGTCCAGCTTTAATATTATTATAATCGGCTTTGGCCTTGCGCAAAGAGGCTTCAGCCGAGGCTACCTCACGCTGATTGGGTTTGGAGACCAGGGCATTGTAGCGGTAAACGGCCGCATCTATAGCCGCCTGAACCGCCGCTTTGTCTTCGTCGGTGGTGTTGCCGGCCTTGATCTGGTCGAGACGGGCCTGAGCAATTTTGAGGTTTTGTTGGGCGGTGGCAAGTTCGCGGGTCGGGCCGTTCTGGATACTATCGAGGCGAGCCTGAGCGGTTTTCTGCGAGGCGATAGCCTGGGCCAGGCTGCTTTCGGCGTCGCGGCTATCGAGCTTGGCGATCACCTGACCGGCCTGGACCACGCTGCCGGGCTTTACCAGTACATCGCTGATAACCCCACTGGCACTAAACGGTAAATCCAGACCCCGCGCCGTTACCTGCCCCGACGCTTTGACCATTTCTTCGATGTCACCCCGCACTACCTGCCCGGTGCGCAAAGTAGACGAGGAAGTTTCTGCGTTTGTTTTTTGGATGTTTGCGCCGAGTATCAGGGCCAGAGCCAGCAAAACGCCGGAAGCCGCCAACACCCAGAACAAACGCCCATCCATAGTACGTAACCGGTTAACCAAGCTAAAATATCTCCGGGAAGTGAAAAAAAAGTGCAAAAGTGCGTCAAGAAATGCAATTTATTATAACCTGTTTACAAGAATTTATCGAGTCCTTCTTGCTTGAGGCGTTCCACGATCTTTTTTACTTCCTGGTTCTGGCTGCGAGGAGCAACCAGCAAGACATCCGGCAAATCGACGATCAGCAATTCTTCGATCCCGATGGTGGCGATCAACTTACCTTCGTTGCCGCTGTAAATAAGCGAACGAGTGGTATTAAAGCCCATATGATAGCCGACTACGGCGTTACCATCGGCGGAGGGCTGCTGGGCCGCAATCAGGTCGGCGACCACCGACCAATCGCCCACGTCACTCCACCCAATATCCACCGGTAAGACCGCCATTTGCTGCGATTTCTCGGCGATACCCACGTCGATGGTCTCACTGCGGACCGTATTCCAGATTTTTGCCAGGTTGCCGGGGTAATCCGCTTGAGAATAAGCCGCATCGATCTCTTTTAGCTGGGCCGAGAGTTCCGGCAAATACCGGTCGTACTCGCTCAGGATGGTCGAAAGTTTCCAGATAAACATACCGCTATTCCAGCTATAGCGTCCGGTCGCCAGGTATTCTTCGGCGGTAGCGCGGGGCGGCTTTTCGACAAAACGGGCTACCCGGAAAACCGGTACGCCGTCTACTTCGGCCAGTTGCTCGGACCGCTCGATATAACCATAACCGGTATGGGCCGAGTCGGGCTTGATACCCAGCGTCACGATATAACCTTGCTCGGCGACCTCAGCGGCAGTCTTTACCGCGCGAGCAAAGCTTATCCGGTCGGTTATAACGTGGTCGGCGTGGAAAGAACCGATCAGCGGGTCGGTATCACCGGCTAAGGCTGCCATGCGTTGAATATGCAACAAAGCCAGCCCAATCGCCGGAGCCGTACCGCGACCACTCGGCTCGATCAGGACATTCTCGGCGGGTAAATCGGCCAATTGTTGCCGGACCATAACGGCGTGATTTTCGCCTACTACAATCGTAATATTTTCGACCGGCATCATCAGACGCAAGCGGTCCAGAGTTTCCTGGATCATAGTCCGGTCGGAGATCAGATCGAGCAATTGTTTTGGATTATTGTTGCGACTGCGCGGCCAGAGCCGGGAACCAACCCCACCGGCCAGTACAATGGCGTACATTATTTATTGTTTTCCTTCCACGTCTTTACAAGACTTAGTTTTTTGCTTGCGGTTACTCAGCTTAACTCTGTTAAGACTTTTGCTTCCACTCATTGGGTGAGGTGGAAGCAAAAGTAAGAAGGTTTTTCCAGAGGAGACCCCTGTTTACCCCCCGCAGGGCACCCATAGGGTACCCAACCCCCACTACCCCTGCTTCGATCCTTTACATCGGTTTGGTGAATAATTACTTTTATTTTACGATTGAAATACCCAATCCGTCGGTATTTTCGCGGCTCAGTGGCACAATCAGAGACTCCAGACGCGGATTGTGGGCCAGTTCCTGGTTATAGCGGGCAATAATGGCGGTCGCCCCGCTAGCCTGAGGGTCCAATACGGTGCCGTTACGGATCAAATTGTCGCTCAGGATCAGGCTACCGGGCCGGGCCAGTTTGAGTGCCCATTCCAGATAACCGGGATAATTATCTTTATCGGCATCGATAAAAAAGAGGTCAAACGGGCCTTCCCCATTAGCCGCGATCTGAGGTAACAAATCCAACCCGGCCCCTAAGCGCACCTCGACTCGGTCGGATAAACCGGCCCGGTCGATATTGCGCCGGGCGACCTCAGCGTGTTTAGCCTCGTACTCCAGCGTTAACACCCGGCCATCCGCCGGCAAAGCCCGCGCCAGCCAGATTGTGCTGTAACCACCCAGTGTTCCTATTTCAAGCACTTTGCGTGCCCCGCTCATTTTCGCTAACAAATAAAGCAACCTTGCCTCGTTGGGCGATACATTGATCGAGGGCAACCCGTTCTGAGCCATATCGGCCAGGGCGGCTTCCAGCACCGGGTCCTTTACCTGAAATAATCCTTCGATGTAACCGTCGATCTGGTGCAATAAACTTTTCTCACTCATAGCTCTAATCTCCTTTTCTTTATATGTATATTAACTAACCAGACTATCGTTATATATTCTCTTATATATTGTCTTATATTTTATCATTAGTACAAGTTATAAAAGTGGTACTTTCGCTATATGCCGAAACCAAACTGAAGCGGGGGTCGTGGGGGCCGGGTACCCGCTGGGTGCCCCTGTTAAAACCTTTTTTATTTTCGCTTGAGCTTCACTTTGTGAGGTTGAAGCGAAAATCCTAAAAAGATCAAGCGACCCAGAACCAGTTGGCGAACCGGACAAATAGCAAGCCACCCACCATAATCGCCCCCAGCAAATAGGTATAATGGAGCCAGGATCGCCGGTGAGTGAACTGAGCGAGAGCCAGCAAAACCGGCCAGCCGAGCAAAGCAAAGCGGGGATAGCTCAACAGAGGTTCTTTGGCGGCGGGCGAGGCCAGCGGCAATATAAGTGACACCAGCAAATAAAGTAAATAAGACCCCGGCAGGGCCTTGCGCCAGGTCTGGTAAACTGCCAGAAAGCCCAGCGGCAGCATTAACAGCCAGAAAGCCAGGTCGATGATATTGGGGTCCTCACGAAAAGCCGGACCGGTTCTGGGGCGGGTGACGGCCTGGAAAGCCCGACCGATGCTATCCCAGGGCCAGGCCGGATGACGGTTCCACAGCGGCAACGATTGGACCGAGACAAAGTTGAGTGGGTCGCCCAGGGTCAGGGCATTAAATATCAACCAGCCACCATAAGCGGCCAGTGGTAACAATACAAATACCACAGTCCCCCACTGGAACAGGGGTCGCCATTGAAATTGCAGCCGTAAACGCCCGGTCTGAAGCGAAAGAAAGTTGGTCCGGTGCTGGCTCAACCATTCCCAACCAAGCGGCAAAAATAACAAAATACCCATATTGCGCGAAAGAACGGCCAGAGCCAGGGCCACGCCGGCCAGCGACCAGTTAGAATATTTACGGGCGGCCAGAAAGGCTCCCAGCGTGGCGGCCAGAAAGACACTTTCGCTGTAGCAGGCGGCCAGAAAAAAAGAGGTCGGGAAGGCGGCCAGGTAAAAAACCGTGCGTGAGGCTACCTGCGAACCGCTATCGAAACAGGATAACTGGTACAGGAAAATAAAAACCACTAGCCCGGCCAACAAACTGACCAGCCCACCCGCCACCAGATAATTGCCAAAAGTAAACACGGCAACCAGCTTTACCAGCATCGGATACAGCGGGAAAAAGGGGCTGGTTGCCTCGCCCGGCACATAACCGGCCTGGGCGATATGCAAAAACCATTCGCCATCCCAGTGGCTCCAGATACCAAACACCCGCTCGTAAAAAGTACCGGTCGTCAGGGCAATTCGGGGGGCGGTTCCGGCATGATCGAACCCCGGCATCAGGTAAAGGGCCGCGAAACTCAGGAGGAGCAAAGCCAATCGCCATCCGGCAAACAAACCGAGTGGCTCGACCCAGCCCGACCACCAGGACCGAGAGGCCGGTAAGACCGCTGGCGCAGCCTGGGTGGAGTTGGCCGGTAAGTTTTCAAGCATAATTGAGCCTCAACCTACCCAATACCAGTTTACAAACAGGGCCACCTGGTAACATAAAACGCCGCCAGCCAGCAAGCCATAGCCCAACCGCACGATGGGGCGGCAGAGGGCCAAGCTGAGATACATCGGGAAGGCTACCATTATGTACCGTGGGAAACTCAGCAGCGGATCATCCAGGTTGGGGGCCGAAAGGGGTACCAGCAAAGCTATCCCGAAAAAGAGTAAAAAGCTGACCGGCATTTGCTTGCGGCGAGTCTGGTAACAGGCCAGCACGAACACCGGCAGAACCACTGCTACCACGCCACACTCGAAATTAAAACTATCGGGCAAGCGGGGATAAGGTTCGCCTCGAAAGATTGCCACCACCGTTGCCAGGGTTTGCCAGGGCCAGGCACTATGACGCTGCCAGGCCGGTTGGGATACAGCACTGACAAAGCTGAAAGGATTGGCAAAGTTGATCCACTGAAAGACCAGCCAGCTAGTATAGGTCACGACCGGGATTATCACTAAAAAAGCGGTAGGCAGTAACGGCAAAGCGGTCCAGCGCAGCCTTAAACGCCAGCTCTGTCCGGTTTTTTCCAACAGGTTTTGATGATTCTGGCTTAACCATTCCCAGCCCAGCGGCACCAGCAGCAAAATCCCGATATTGCGAGTGACGGCAGCCAGACCGACCAGCAACCCGACCACCGCCCAGTTTGAATATTTGCGGGCGGCCAGAAAGGCTCCCAGGGCCAGGGCCAGAAACAGGCTTTCGCTATAAGTGGCGATCAGGAAAAAAGAGGCAGGGAACACGGCCAGCATAACCAGGCTACGCACCGCTACCCGGTGGCGATAAGTATGGCGGATCAATTCGTAGAGGAGACCAAAGACCAGCAGCGCAAACAAGTTATTCAGAAGAGCGGCGGCCAGCAAATAATTGCCGAGCGTGAGAACCGAGGTAACTCGCAACAGGATCGGATAAAGCGGAAAGTAAGGAGTGCTAAAATCGCCCGGCAAGTAACCGGTCTGAGAAATATATAAAAACCATTCGCCATCCCAGTGGCTCCAGACACCCTGCAAACGGTCGGCCCAGAAATCCAGGTCCGGCGGCTGGTAGGGAGTGGTAGGGATGTGCAAAGTGTGCGGCAGACTGGCCGCCCAGAGCGAAATTAATTCAAACGAGAGCCGCCAGACCAGGAATAAGATCACCGGCCAGGCTAACCGCTGCAACCGGTGGGTCTGGGTCTGGCCGGAAACCGCTAGCTGAGGTACGGTTCCCAGACTTTCGCTCAGGGTGTTATCCGCCATCGATCCTTCCAGGTTTTTTATTCCAGGTTTTTTATTCCAGTTTAATTCTTGCCACGCCTATTTTTGGGTAGATTGTACCGGCGCAGCGTTCCCGGTGCTGATACCCTTATAATCTTTACCCAGGTACAACATCAAATCCGGCGCGTTATCATAGGGTTTTTTATCGGCGGTTTTGGTATAAACCGGAATATTGGGCAAAAACTGTTTGAGTTGAGCCAGGTTGGCCGTCGCCGCCCCATTGGTATAATCGATCAGGAAGGTCGTATCCTCCAGAGCTGAAGCTTCCGAGTCAGCTTGCCGGAAACCCTGATCGGCTAAATAATCAGCCAGGCTGCCCGCCTTACCACTAACGCCGGTGGAGTTCAGGACCTGTAGCCGGACATTCTCGCGGCGGATAGCATAAAAAGTAAAGTTTTTCTTGATCCAGGTCTGAATTTCACTATATTTATCCTGCCCGGCCATAGGGATCACCGCGTAGCCAATTTCGCCACCTTTATCTATATCTTTTAGGAAATTGTTACCGGTCATAATTTCCGGGTCGAACTTAATCCCGCTTATTGTACTTTTGCCCTCGGCAGAGTTAAAATAGCTCGCCAGGCTAAAAAGCTCGTCGGCGGGCATACTTACCCGAAAATTGCCCTGCAAGGCATCCATATAGCTCAGGGCGTTGGTGATCAAATTGCGGCGTAAGATTTCCTCTTTTATCGATTGGATCACCTTCATCTGGCGGGCCGAACGGGCGAAATCGCCACCTTCGAGGTTATCTTTGCTCTTACGGCTGCGGGCGAACTGGATAGCCCGCTCGCCATTCATTACCTGACAGCCGACCTTAAAGCTAACCGTCATCAATCCGGCATCCAGCTTGTCATTGTCATTGCGGGGATACTCGGTATCGGTGAAGGGCCGCTCCACGCAAATCGTCACGCCACCCATCTGATCGATCAGCTTGCGGAAGGCATCAAAGTTCATTGTCACCCAGTAATCGATCTTAAAGCCGACGATGCCCTGAACGGTATTCGCCACCAGATTAGCGGCGGCTTCGTGCTGCTGCTGGGGGTTGGTCCAGCGATAACGCGGGTCAAGGTCGTCCTGGGTAGGTTTTTCCCACTTCATCAGGGTTGAAAAAATGCCGTTGGCTTTACCTTCCCAGGTTTTTCCATTGGGACCGCCCGGCACCGACAGATAAAGGTCGCGGGGAATATTATATTCGGCGACCGTCTGGGTTTTAGGGTCAAAACTTAAAACCAGTATTGTATCGGTCAGATATTCGCCCTCGTGACCCTGACCACCATAGCCCATATAAACCACACTGATTTGTTCGCCGGCCTTGATCCGCTGAACAATTTTGCTGTTGGTGATATTGGGCGTAGCGGTAGGTAAGGCGGCTACGACGGTGGGTTTGATAATTGGATTGGGAGTAGAATTAGAATTACGGTTTGGCGTGGTGCAATCGATACTGGCGGCACACAGTCGAGCCTGAGCAGTCGCGGTAGCCTGAGCCATCACCGATACATCGGCGGTCGGTATTACATCACTTTTGCGCTCGGCAGTCACCCCTCCCACAAAATTTACCACCCGAAAAGCCAACAAACCCAGGATCATTACAAAAACGGCGGCGGTCCCAATCGCAAACCATTTCCAATTCTTTTTAAGAAATACTGCCACTACGAAAAGTTCTCCTTACACTGGCCGGGCAACTTACAAACTGCCTGACCTGACTAAAACCGACCCAATAAACCTCAATACAGGCTATGGCCTGCCCCGCAGGAGCCTATTACCTGATAATTTCTTTCTGAGATAGGCTTTTTGGTTAGCAGATGTCGCATTATAACATACCCGTTCCTGCCAGTAAAAATAAGACAAAATCTGTGGCACTGTCAGCCTGGTTTTTGCATTATTAATCAGGGGCTGCTATGCTAATTGGCCCCTGGTGATTGGATACTAAAGTATAAAAAGGACCGGTCTATGCAAAAGGATTTACCTGCCGATTGGCAAACTCAACTGGCAAACGAGTTTGAGAAACCTTATTTTCAGAAATTGGAGCAGTTTGTCGATGCGGAACGCCAACGTCATAGCGTATTCCCGCCGGAGCCGGACGTGTTTTCGGCCCTGCGGCTGACTCCCTATGAAGAAATCAAAGTTTTGCTGCTGGGCCAGGACCCTTACCACGACGACAACCAGGCTCACGGGCTGTGTTTCTCGGTCCGGCCAGGTATCAAGCCGCCGCCCTCGCTGGTAAATATGTACAAAGAACTCCATAGCGATGTGGGTTTTCGCATCCCCAATAATGGCTACCTGGTACCCTGGGCCGAACAGGGCATTTTGATGCTGAATGCGGTTTTGACCGTCCAGGCCCACGCAGCCAACTCGCACAAAAATAAAGGCTGGGAAACCTTTACCGACGCTATTATTAGCCTGGTAAACCGGCGGGAAAAGCCGGTGGTATTTGTATTGTGGGGTGGGTACGCCCAGAAAAAAATTGGCCTGATCGACCAGAGCCGTCACCCGGTGATCCAGTCGGTCCACCCGTCGCCGCTTTCGGCCCGTAACGGCTTTTTTGGCAGCAAGCCATTTTCGGCCATCAATGCCGCTCTACAAGCAAACGGCCAGTCACCGATTAACTGGCAACTGGCCGATTTGTAATTAGGTTAGGACTTTTGCTTCAACCTCATTTAGTGAGGTTGAAGCAAAAGTAAAAAGTATTTGCCAGGGGAGACCCCTGTTTACTCCCCGCAGGGCACCCAAAGGGTACCCGACCCCCACGACCCCCGCTTTAATTTGGTTTGCGTAATTAAGCGAAAGTCCAATGTAATAAAGTTTTTAGTAGAGCCGGTTTAAGCTTCTTTCAGGTGCTGCTCAAACCAGTTGGAAATCCGGCGCAACCGGCCAATCCGGTGGTCGGGACTGCCGTTGCGAGACAGGTCGTGATCCTCGTTGGGGGTTTTGACCAGTTCGACCGGACAACCCACCCGCTTGAGCGCGAAATAAAATTCCTCGGCCTGTTCGACCGGACAACGATAATCGGCATCACTGTGCAGCATCAGCAGGGGCGTTTTAGCCTTGTTGGCGTGGGCTATCGGCGAGCGATCCCAGATACGCGGATTGGTCCACATATCGCCCTCAAACTCCGACTCGATAAAATTCCAGTGAATGTCCGAAAGGGTGTACATGGTGGTTAGATTGCTCACACAACGCTGAGTCAGGGCCGCCTTAAAGCGGTCGGTATGAGTCACGATCCAGTTGGTCATATAGCCACCATAGCTACCGCCGGTCACACCCAGCCGGGCCGGGTCGATATAGCCCAGACCGGTCACATAGTCCACCGCCGCCATAATATCGTCGTAGTCCGGCCCACCCCAATCGTTGTGGATAGCGGCGGCCCACTGGTAGCCGTAGCCGATACTGCCACGCGGATTGGTGTACAAAACCACCATATCCTGTCCGGCCTGCATCTGGAATTCGTAATTAAAGCTGTAGCCGTAGGCAGTGTGCGGCCCACCGTGTATCTGGAGCAGCAGAGGATATTGGCGGGCCGGGTCGAAACCGGCAGGTTTGAGCAACCAGCCTTCGATCTGGCCTGAGCCATCCGGGCAAGGCACGCTGATAACTTCCGGTTCGCCCAATTGGACCCCGGCCAGCCACTCCTGATTTAGAAAACTGACCTGATAAGCCGAGCTACCCGGCTCAATCGATTGGACGAAAATATCACCCGGATTGAGCGGCGAAGCCGCCGCGAACGCCACCAGATTCTGACCCGGCGCAAAGCTATAAGCGTACAGGTGTTGTTTGTCGGCAGTCAGGGCTTGCGGTTCGCTCTGGCCGTCGGCTGCTACCTGGAATAAGCGGGTACTGGCTCTCTGGCTGGCCGAAAAATAAATCTGACGGCCATCCTGGCTCCAGCCGAGCGGAGTTTCGCCAAAGACCCGCAAATCGGTATTGAGCAAATTTGCTACGTGAAAGTCAAAGTTTGTGGTCAGGCAACGGGGCGCACCGGCCTGGCCGGTTTCGTCTATATCCATCAGCCACACCCGCGCCAGTTCTAAAAACGAACCATCTTTGGGGTTGGTATGGCCCACAAAAGCCAGTTGTTGGCCGTTGGGCGACCAGCGAGGGTTGTTGGCCGGTCCGGCACTGGCGGTCAGCTTGCGGGGAGTCAGGTCGCCGTTGGGTTCGATCAGCCACAAATCGCTGATGCCCGTAAAATCCCCCTGCTGGCGGTCGCGGGTCGAGTTAAAGACAAGAAACCGACCGTCCGGTGAGAAAGTCGGAAAAGCCACGTTAAATACGCCGCTAGTTAGCTGGCGCGGGGCGTTCTGCCCGGTCGCGTCGAGCAGCCAGGCCTGAGTGTGGGCATCGGCGGGAATCAGGGTGCGACGACCATTGGAGCGCAGTTTGCTCTGGCTAAAAGTCACCGGGTCGCCACCGACCCGATTAGCTTCCTGCTCACGGGCTTCCCGCTCACGTTTGGCCTGGGGCGTTTCGGCGGCGGCGAAAGTCAGGGCTTTCTGGGTGTCGTCGGGCGTTTCGACCAGGGCCACCACCGAGCGGCTATCGGGCGACCAGTTGAAACTACTCACATTACTCTGAAAATCGCTGACCGGACGAGCCTCACCCGGCCCGGCCACATTCAACACATAAATTTGCTTCTTGCTACCCTCACCCCGGTCGGATAGAAAGGCCAGCTTACGGCCATCCGGCGAAAGGCGGGGACTACTATCCCGGCGCGGTCCACTGGTCAGCGGTTGGCTGCTGGTAATCCAATTCCGGCCACTTATCCGCTTGTCGGTAGTCGAGTTTTCACCCAGGTTGGTCCGCCAGATTTCGCCCCGGTAGGTGTTTTTAGCCTGGTCGATATAGGACACATCATAATAAAGCTGTGTGCCGTCCGGCGAGAGCTGTACTTCGCCCAGAAAGCGGATGTTGTTTAAATCTTCCGGGCGCAGTCCCCGGCGTGTATCTTCTCCCATTATTCTTCCTCTTTACATGAAAGGCGAGCTTTCGAGACCCGCCGCTAAAAACTTTATGATTAAAAAAATAGAAAAGTATCTTGTAAATGCCGGTAGGCTAACGCCGCCGGAAGCGGGCGACCAGACCTTGCAATTCTTCTATTCGCAAGAGGTAGGCAGTTACCACATAAATGCCGCCGCCCAATCCGACCAGCAAGCCGGTCAGAGCCACCACCACCAGTTTGTTACCTTCTGCAAGCGGGGCTGATAACCACCATTGGCCCAGCCAGATTACCAGGCCCATCAGAGCGGCAGCCCCAGTGATCTTCAGGCCCGGCCCGACGAGACCCGGCACCCGGCCAATTCGCCGGAGCAGCATTATCGCCAGCCCGATCATTTCAACGGTGGTACTCAGGGCCAACGCCAGAGCCAGACCGCCCTGCGCCAACCAGCCCACCAGGGCCAGGCTAAAGATAAAGTTCAGGCCGACCGTGACGACCGCGATTATTACCGGGGTGCGGGTATCCTGCATGGCGTAAAAAGCCCGTGTTAGAATTTCGACCAGGCCATAGCTGATCAGGCCGAAACTAAAGTACATTACCGTCGCACTGACCAGATCGGTACTCTGCTGGTCGAAGCGGCCCGACTGGTAAATCGTGGAAACGATTGGCCGAGCCAGCACCGCCAACCCGACCGCCGCCGGGAGGGCAAAGAAATAGACCTGCCGAAGCGAACCGGCCAGGGTTCTTTTCATACCGGGCAGGTCGTTGGCTCCCAGCAAGCGGGCCATCGCCGGGAAAGCCACTGTCGCCAGGCTCATGGCGAAAATACCGTGCGGCAGCATAAAGATCGTATAGCCGTTCTCGAAAGCTACGACCCTGGCCGGGCCGTTGTCCAGCCGCGAACCCAGGTTGGTCGCCACAATAAAATTAAACTGGAAAACAGCCTGGCCGATCAACCGGGGACCCAACGCTTTCAAGACCGGTGCGGCTCCCTCGGTCCGCCGCAATTGTAGCGATGGTCGCCAGTAAAAGCCTAATCGCCAGAGGGCCGGAAGCTGTACCAGCAAATAGAGTACCGCGCCCACGATAACGCCGGTTATTACCCCGTATATACCGAGCGGCCCGACCAAAAATACCGCCCCCAAAATGATCGAAATATTGTAAATCAGGGGAGCCAGGGCCGGCCACAGAAAATTCTCATGACCGTTGAGCAGCGACAGCGCGATCCCGCCTAGCCCCATAAAGAAGGGCTGGATCAGTAGCAAACGAGCCAGGTCAATTGTCAGAAGTTGGACCTCGCGCGGGTAGCTGGGAGCTAACACGACTTCGACCAGGGTCGGCATTAGTACCCAGGCCACTCCCGCCGCCACTACCAGACCCAGCAAAGCATAATTCACGACCGCATTTGCCAGCTTCCAGGCTTTCTCGCCTTCGTTACGACCTAAAAAACGGCTGAACACCGGTATCAGCGATGAACCCAACGCCCCACCCACGATCAGGGTATACAAGAGGTCCGGCACCCTGAAGGCGGCTTTATAGGCGGCCAGGGTCGGCCCAGTGCCGAACTGGTTAGCCAGCACAATATCGCGCAACAAACCCAGGCCCCGGCTCCCGATAGTCGCCACTATGATAATTACCGCACTGTTCAGCCAGTTACGCCGGGTCGGGCTAGCAACCTGACCGGTGGCGTTCGCCGGGTCGGGGTCGGGAGCAGTATTGCCAGTATCTAGCGAAGACAAGTTCTCGTGGGTATTAATTATTTGGCCTGCTATCTAAAAATTGCTAAATGAGCCGCTTTGAATTGGGAAAAAAAATAAAAGATTTCGGCTTATTTTGCTGGTTAGGCGGGTCTTTTGTCAAATATTATGAGCGGTGGTTAGCTCCGGCGGAGGCGCGGAATCAAAAAACTGATCAGGGTACCGGCCCCCGGTTCGCTGGCGATCTGAAGGCCGTAGGCCTCCCCAAATAGTTTTTGCAAGCGTTCTTGCACATTGCGCAGGGCCATGCCCAGACCCCGCGTTTTGTTGGCCTCCACCGTAAACAACATAGCCAGCGTCTGGGCCTCAATGCCTACCCCATCGTCGCTGACTGTGATCAACACATCGCCAAAATCGACGGTCTCGGTGGTAATGCGGACGGTGCCGCCGCCGATTTTGGGAGCCAGCCCGTGATTAATCGCGTTTTCTACCAGTGGTTGAACCGTCAGCACCGGCAACACTACCCCTTCGGTACCCGGCGCAATGGCATATTCTACCGCCAGTTGACGGCCAAATCGCACCTGTTCAAACCGGACGTAATGCTCGACGTAATCCAGTTCTTCGGCCAGTGTTACAAACTCGCCGTGATGTTTGAGAGTCCGTCGAAAGAAAGAAGCGAAATCCACGATCAACTCGCGGGCCTGGTCGGCATCGATCCGCACCAGGGCGGCGATGCTGTTGAGCGTATTAAATAGAAAGTGGGGTGAAATCTGGGCGCGTAGGGCTTTCAACTCCGCCTCGGCCAGCTGGCCCGCCGAGCCGCGCAACCGCCCGATTTCAAGCTGTGAACTGACCTCGGTGCCGATCCACCGCACCAGGTCCATATCCACCCCCGACAAAGGGTACAGCCTCGAAGCATAGACCAACAATACCCCGACCACTTCTTCTTCGTTCTCCAACGGCACTGCCATAAGCCAGTTCAGGTTGGTTTCATCGTCGTCCTGGGATGTCCAGCAATTACTGAGCATTTTTTGTTCGCTCTCGCGGCGGCAGGTCTGTAACTTCCCGCTATCCAGGCAAAGCTGGGTGGCCGGGCAGATGCGGTCGGTGTGAGGCGGTTCGCCATTATGCGAGGGTCCGACAAAAGCCAGAGTCGTTTGCCAGTTGGAGACCGCTACTCCGGCTACATTGGCCGAAGCATAAATCGCTCTTGCCAAATTGAGAGCCGCCGCCGGAGTCAGACCATTACGGAACAGCCGACAGGCCGCGCCCAGTTTTTGCAGCGCATCGACCACCTCCGGTTTCCAGGCGTTGCGAGGTGGCGGAAAAAAACTGGAGATATTTAATTCGGGCGGCCACTCAGGCGTATTACTCACAGCAGTTCCTTTTTTTATCAGTTTAACCGCCATATTATAACCCAAGATTCAACCCTACAAATAGCTAACACCAATTTATAAAACTCGTTGCATAATAGTCAAACGAAAATAAAACCGGGATGTTATAACCAGTAGAGATTGGTTTTCAGGACAAACTTGAGCTAATCGTTTCATCAAAAGTTTATTGCGCGACAGCGAATCAAAGAATTCGCCCCTAGCCGGCGTTAACCGGCCAGCGCATTTAGAATATTTTACCACTCACACCCTATCTACATCTCAATGTTTACTAAGCCAAAGCTACTACCTCTCGTAATAGAGGTAGTAGCCTTATTTTATAGTCTTTATTTGCATTTCGATTTTAATAAATAGGGTTTACCAGCTTTTCAGGATTTTTTAAATATTTAAAATCCCCTCATTAAAAACCTTTTGCGAAAAACCTTTTGCGGGTTCCTAAATTTTGGGTTGACCAGGAATGGCTATAAAACCCGGCAAAACAACACTTTGAGATAGCGACCTTCGGGGGCAGTCAAGCTCACCGGGTGGTCGATGCCGTTCTCAAAGACTTCCAGAATTTGGAGCGACCGCCCGGTGGCGGAGGCTGCTTCGCGCAGACCGTTCTCGAATTCGTCCAGACTGACCGCCCCGGTACACGAACAGGTCAACAAGAAACCGCCCGGCTTGACCAGTGGCAACCCCAACCGGTTGAGCCGGACATAACCCTGCAAAGCTTTGTCTTTTTCCCGGTGACTTTTGGCGAAGGCCGGCGGGTCCAGGATCACCATATCATAAGACTGAGCAGTAACACGGGCCGCCTCCAGCCATTTGAATGCGTCGGTGGCCTCAAAGACGTGCCGGGCCGGGTCGAAGCCGTTTAGCTCAAAATTGCGCCGGGCCATTTCCAACGCCCCGGCGGATTGATCGATATTGACCGTCCTGATAGTGGGACAAGCCTGGCTAGCGTAGACTGAAAAACCAGCCGTATAGCTAAAACAATTCAACAAACTGGCCCCTGCTGGCAACCTACCTACATACTTCTGCAAAGCCTGGCGTTTATCGCGCTGGTCGGTAAAAAAGCCGGTTTTCTGGCCTTTTAGGGGGTCGATCCCAAACCGCAAACCATTTTCCTGAACCGTCAGGCCGGGCGGTATTTCCCCCATCAGCAACCGGGGTTCTTCCTTCGCCAGACCTTCACGGGCGCGTACCGCAACATCGTTTCGCAACAAAATTGCCTGCGGTTTCATTACCGTCTCAAGCGCACCAGCCAGCGGTTCCAGCAACCGATCAATCCCGGCAGTATGACTTTGCAACACCAGCACCCCGGCGTAATTATCGACGATCACCCCCGGCAATAAATCACCTTCGGCATTGATCAACCGGTAAATATCGGTCCGGTCAGCGTCGAGCAATTGGCGACGCAAACCGGCAGCCTGGGTCACGCGCCGCTCAAAGAAGGCCTGGTCCATCGGCTCATTTTCAGAATAAGCCAGCACTCTGACCGCAATATCGGTGCGGGGATTATAATAGCCGCGAGCGACAAACTGGCCGGTGCCGTCGTGCAGGTCGACCAGGCTACCAGGGGTCAGACCGGGGGCGGCCTGCTGGATCGCACCGGAAAACAACCAGGGATGGCCGCGCTTCAATTGCCACTCCCGACCGGTTTTTATCTTTATAACAGGGTAAGTAATCATACAGCCGATTATAGACCCTTTACGGGCGGTCGGCAATTCAGAGGCTGGCTTCTGCTTCAAGCTCACAAGTGAAGCTCAAGCGAAAATATTAAGTTGGTGTAACTACTCACCAAACTCTGCAAAGGATCGAAGCAGGAGTCGTGGGGGCCGGGTACCCCCTGGGTGCCCTTCGGGGGGTATAAGGGGTCTCCCCTCTAAATCCCTTTTTTTCTTCTTTTCCCCGTCCACTGGTGGCCCTGGGAGGGGTCAGGGGTGGGGCCTGATTAGTAACAAGTTGGTTTACGTCATCAAGCGAAAGTCCTGTCTTTGAATAATTTGCCTCCAGAGTATGGCGAACCGAAATTAAGAGAGAAACTTTTGGGCTATGCCCAAAAGTTTCTCTCTTTTATTACCGCCCCCTTGAGGGGGTGGGGGGTGATAGTGTAAGCTGCCAGTCAGAAGGGCGCACCTTCAAGCTCATAGACCCTGGAGTTTAGCCCCAATCAGATTGATTTAGTTAGCTGGCTATACTATAATAGAACAGTTCATAAGATAACAGGGATGAGGGGATCGTAGGAGAGGCTGAGATGGCTAAGAACACCGAAAAAGATAAAGACGACGCAGGCGATAGTGGTTCTGAAAAAATAAAAGACGTTGCTTCCAATCGCAAAGCCTATCACGATTACTTTATCGATGAAACGCTGGAAGCCGGGCTGGTTTTGAGTGGCACCGAGATAAAATCGATCCGGGATGGCCGGATAAACCTGCGCGATAGTTACGCCCGGATCGAAAACGGCGAGGCCTGGTTGTGGAACGCCCACATTTCGGCCTACGACCACGCCGGGAAATATTTTAACCACTCGCCGACCCGCAACCGCAAATTGCTATTGCACAAAAAAGAAATTCGCCGCTTACAGATCAAAGTTCAGACCAAAGGGTTAACCCTGGTGCCGCTGCGGGTATATTTAAAGAGGGGTAAAGCAAAAGTTGAAGTAGGTATCGCGCGCGGCAAGAAACTTTATGACAAGCGTGATGCACTGGCCGAGCGCGAAGCAAACCGAGAAATGGATCGTGAGATTAAGAACGTAAACTTCCGGGAGGCTTAGGCGGTGGCTAGGATTTAGCCATCTGGCGCATCCGGCGTTTGTAGACGGCATCTACCAGCGTCACCAGGCTGCTGGTGCCCTCACGGTCTTTGGTTACATAGTGATCGGCACCAGCATTGTACGCACTACTCATCTGAGCCAGTTTGTTTTCGGCACTAAACATTATAATCGGGATTGAGCGAGTATCCGGTTTGGTCTTAAACTGGCGACACACCTCAACCCCGCTCAGGCCGGGTAGATTACAATCCAGAATAATAATATTTGGTAAAAAAGTATCGGCTGCTACCAGCCCCTTTGAGCCATCATAGGCAATTTCTACCGTAAAACCGTTTTTCTCCAGGTCTAACCTGGTAATGGCCGCCTGGCTTGGACTATCTTCAATCAGCAAAACACGCTTTTCCACTTTTACTCCCTTCCTGGTCCCGGTGTATTATTAAAACTCAGGCCAACCCTATTAGAATTAAATTTTATAGAATATAGTAACGAAGAAATCAAGCAACCCTGTTTCAAGCACTGTTCAAAGTTTAGCATCTGAACATTACAGGTAACGTTACGAGCAATATGACAATATATGTATGAATATTGTTTCACTAAAACGCTCCAGCCTGAACAGTTTATTTAGACCCGGCACAGGCTGAAAACCGCCATTTTATGAATGCACTTCGGTGGGAGCCGGTTCGGGGGAGGTGGACGCAATGTCAGTTTGGGGCGAACTTGGACTTTTAAGATACATCCAGACCAGCCAGCCCAGAAATAAAGGGAACAGCGATAATAACAATATACTCATTAGCCGGTCGTCCGGTTGAGGTTTAGCCTCCACCTGAAAACTGGTGCTGACCTTTTGCCCTTTGTATTCGAGTTGCAAACCGATCTGGTAGGTGCCTTCGTTCTGGATCGAGTCGCTCAATTCGTAGTTACCGGCTTCGCTCTCCTCAGCCACCAGATTACGACGTTGCAAATACGAGAGCGAGCTATCCGAGCCGGGTCCTTTCAGGTGGACAAACTCTACCAGCAGCCGCGCCCCCCTTACTGGGGCTTCCTGAGTGACTCTTACGATTTGACCAACCCGGATCAACAGATGGATTTTGCCCACCGAAACCGGGTTTGGATTTGCCAGCACGGTCAGATGAAAGCCGTTTATGTCCTGCCCATCGTAAATCAGATAGCCTTCGTCGGAAGCAGCCACCGGCCCGGCCCCGGTCGCCAGCAGCAAGGCCAGGCCCGCCAACCAGCCGAGTAACCGGTCTATTTTTGCGCTTAGAAACATCTTTGTTTTGCCTTTTAATTGCATCATTATCGCTTACTCTTTGTAAAATTTCTCCCGGTGAAACAGGAAATTCTGGGCGGTATCGACCAGCTTACCGGGGACGCGGGTAAATTCGTCCCTGACCAACCGAGCCGGGTCGAGATTCTGGCGTTCATCGGGAGTACGCAGGGCACTATATTGAAAAATCACACTGAAATTCCAGAAAATAAATACGGCAGCCAACCCCACCAGCCATCGGCGCGAGAGCTTCCAGCCGCGTTTTTGCTCGACCAGCCACCAGCCCAGATAGCCTAATCCGGCAATGTAGGCCGGGCTAATCCCGATCAGGCGACGCGGCCCGAACGAACCTTTCATGGTCCAGGTCTGGAAGGAGGCCGACACATACAGTTCCGCTACAAAGGCGGCTATCAACACGATTGCCACAAACCGCAATTGCCGTTGCCGCAACATCAGCAGCAATCCGGCGAGGGCCGGTAGCAGAACCGGTGCCCACCACCACAGACCGTGATCAGGATCGATCAGCAGCAGGAAAAAGCGGCCAATCACTACCGGATTGAAGAATTGCAATTTGTCGCCGACCGTTTTGCTCGGCCCCAGGTGCCCGTTGAGGGCCTGATAAATCAAGAATTGCGGGATGAGGCTCAACCCAAATCCCAGCAAAAACAGCAAATTCCGGCCAAAAAGCCTGATTACCGGCGGCATTTTAATAAATTGCCAGCCGGGGCTATTTTTTCGGAACTGCCAGTAGAGGTAAAGCGACTCGATGGCAGCAATAACCAGGACCGTCCCATCCTGTTCTCGCACCATCGTAGCCAGACCACCCAGCACGCCCAACAACAACCAGACCGAGCCGCGCCGTTGTCCCGCAATAAAGTTGCCCTGCTCGTCGAATCGCCAGCCGCGCGTTTTGTACCACAACCACAACCACAGCGAAATCATAAACAACGAATTGGCGTGCGACATCGGCGGCGTTAGCGAAAGATAAAAGATTACCGGCGTCGCCAGCCAGACCACGATGGTGGCGAACGCCGCCCAGAAGCGCGGCAAGAAGTTGCGGCAAAAAAAGTAACAAAAAAGCAGCCCGGCGAAACCGTACAGCAACGAGGCCAACGTTACCGCCCAGATATAGGGGGTGGAATAGCCGTCCGGTTGGAATGATTTTAGGCCGATAGCCTGACCGCTCAGGGCTACAACGTGAGCTACCCCATAAAAAGGGGTCCACAGCAAGGCCGAGCCGACCGGCCCTTCGTTGATCGGAATCCCTTTTTCGTTGAGCTTGTCGATCATATCTTTTTTGATATTAGCGTTCTTTTTGGGATTTAGCTCGTAGAAATGGGTATATTCATTGGTAAAATCCACATCGCGGTCAAAAAAGATCGAATGTAAATAGGAATAATATTTTATTTCGTCGCTGGCATAAATGCGGGGTGTAAACAGCGGCAGCGTCAGGACAAATACGACCAGCAAAGCCAGCACGCCCCGGTCCACCTTTTTGAACCAGCCTTGCTTCCCCTCCCTAATTGAAAGCTTATCCGAAAATTCGTCTGGCCTGGCCGCCTCATTACTTAAATCGGTCTGGTCACTTGCGCGCTCAATCAAACTCAAAACATACTCCTGGATCAGTTGTGAAATTAAACCTTATAAAAATCCATCAGTTGCGGTTCGTAATTCCAGAGAAGCCCATGACGCGGCTGACCCTGGCGGGTACGCGGCCCGACCACCTTTAGAGGCACCCGGTCGAGCAGAAGCAACACTTCCGCGATCCGCCGTTCGTAGCGGGCCGCCTCAATACCGTTACTATTACCCCAGGCGGCCACTACCGTATCGGCGGTCTGGACTGCTTCCAGAATATAGCGGTCGTTGTGAGGCCCGACAATATGAGCGTACTCGTAATCGTTGAGCGGGGCCGGTTTGGTGGACCGCAGGGCAAACAGGTTCACGTAAGCCAGCGAAGCAAACCCCTGACGACGCGCCCAGGCCTCTACCTTGCCGATGGTCGGGTCGCTACGAGTGGCGGAAGCCGTAGAAGGGTTCTTGAGGATCACCGCCAGGCGTGATCCGGCTGGCTGTAAATCAACTTCCAGCAGATAACGGTAAGCTTCATAGACTTCGGGAATACAACGCACACGCAATCTGGATGGTTGTGTCAAACCGGTCGCTTCTCCTGAACTTTTCATAACCTGCCTTATTATAATACGTCATGCTATAATGTGCAGCACTGCACAAGAGAATATAGTAGGACTTTCGCTTCGACCTCACATGGTGAGGTCGAAGCGAAAGTAAAATGGTTTTTCCAGGGGAGGCCCCTTTGCACCCCCCGCAGGGCACCCAGGGGGTACCCGACCCCACTACCCCGCTTAAAGGTTATTTTCGCTTCAAGCTCACTTTGTGAGCTTGAAGCGAAAGTCCTAATTACAAAAGATTTGGACAGGATGCGGATACTTTACACTATTATGGCCTACGGGCCGCAGATTATCGCCAGCGAGGTACATAACGAACTAGGCCGGGAATTCCGAGCCGCCGGTCATCAATTCTCGGTGTTGAGCCTGGAAGATCACGGCAATGGCGAGGCCGGGGCAACTCTTTTCCCCGATGAACCCGGTCAGGTAAACCTTTACAAAGTCGATTTTCGACCCGGTAAGTTACGTCGGTTCGGGCGCAAGATCACCGGGCGGTTGTTTCACTACCCTTTCTTTCTCGAATTGGTGCTGGGTCTGGTGAAATTTCTACGGGCGCGCCGGGCCGATTTTGACATGGTTCACGTGGAATCGGCCTATCCGCTGGGAGCTGCCTGGACTCTGGCCGAGCTTATCAGTGGCGTAAAACTGCCGTTTATCCTTAATCTACAGGGGGCGGATGTGATGAGTCTGCCGCGCTACGATTACGGCTATGGCCGCTACAAATTAGCCCGTCGGCTGTTGCGGCTGGCCTTCCGAAAGTGTCAGGGGGTTCGGGCTAACTCCGAGCAAACCGCCGCACTGGCCCTCGAACTGGGAACCGACCCGGCTAAATTAAAAGTAATCTACCGGAATATCAGCGACCAGATTTTTGCCAACGCAACCGGCGAACTAAAGGGCTACAAACAGGCTCAACAGGCGATGTTACGCGACCGCTACGGCTTGCGGCCCGGTCCGGTCCTGTTATCTTACAGCCGGTTGCACCCCTTTAAGGGGATCGATTTTCTGATCGAGGCCCTGCCGGTCCTGCTCGAACGCTGGCCCGATTTGAATCTGTTGATCTGCGGGCCGAGCCGCCGCACCCCCCAATTTGGCGATTATCGGGAATATCTGGAGAAAATCGCCCGGAAGAACGGTGTAAGCGGCAATATCAGCTTTACCGGCAAGGTCGATTTTTCGCAGTCGGCGGCTTACCTGGCCGGAGCCGATCTGCTGGTGGTGCCCTCGATAATCGATGCCCTCAACAAAGTCGTAATCGAGGCGGCGGCGGTTGGTACGCCTTCCCTGATGACTACTACGACCGGCATTTCGGTGGCGGCCAGCCGGGACGGAGTAGGCTTGAGTGTGCCGCCGTTGGATGCGCCTGGGCTGACCGCCGGGTTAGTTACCCTTTTGGAAGATCAGGCTCAACGCCAGCAAATGAGCAACCGGGGGCCAGAGTGGGCCAAAAGCTTTAGCAGCGCACATATCGCCGCTTTGCTGCTGGATTTCTACCGCGAGCGATTAGCCGCCAGCCGACCCGCCAGGCTGGCCTATATCGCCTACCCCAGCAGCCTGGTTTTGAAATCGGCCAACGCGATCCAGACCTTTTCGACCTGCCGGGAGCTAAAGAAACAGGCTCCCAATACCCTTATTTTGCTGCCGCGCCTGTCGGGCCGTCCCAGCCGGTTTGAGGAAATCGGGGCGCGTCACCTGCTGCGCTGGCCTTTCAACGTTTTCAATAATATCGGACCGCTCAAGGCGATCCCCTGGAGTTACCTGGAGCGCAGTTTTTTTACCGTCGAAGTAGGCTTGTATTTGCTGGTTCAGCGATGGCGCGGTCAGGGTCCCCAGGCAATTTATGTGCGCGATGTCATCTGCGCTTACTGGTTGATCAAGTTATGGCGGGGTCTGCTCAATGCGCCGGTCATTTACGAGGCTCACGACCTGGAAGCCCGCAATCCCAGCCGGGCCAAAAACCGCCTGTTGCGTCGCTGGTTGGAGTCGGTCGATAAAACCGTGATCGGTCAGAGCGACCAACTGGTTTCACTGACCGGCGTGTTTCTCGAATACGTCGAGCAGCAGGGGATACGTCGCCTGGGTTCAGGCGGCGGGACAGCAGTTATTCCCGATGCCTACGACGACGCGGTTTACCGGGCCTTGCCGGAGACCGAAAGGCTGATCGCCCGTCAGAAGCTGGGTCTCGGTCCGAGCGACTTTGTGATCGTTTATAGCGGTTTAACTTTTGCCTATCGCCAGCTTGATAAACTGGTCGAGGCTTACGCCAAATTCGTAGGTGCTCACCCTGAGACACCTTCCTGTTTGATTTTCGCCGGTGGCCGACCCTTCGAGCGAGCGGCTTTACAGGAACAGGCCCACCGGTTAGGGCTGGCAGACCGGATAAAGTGTATCGAACCGCAAGAACCGGTTACGGTAAATCAATATCTGAACGCCGCCTCGCTGCTGGCAATCCCAGATACCGTCACTGACCTGACCGCCTCACCCCTCAAACTTTTCGAGTATGCCGCCGCCGGTCGTCCGGTAATGCTGCCCGACTTACCGGCTCTCAAGGAAATCCTGAGTGAAGAACAGGGCATTTACTTCGAGCGGGGTCAGGTAAGCGGAATGCAAGCCGCCCTAGAATGGGTTTACACCCACCCGGAGGCTGCCAGCCGGAAAGCCGAGGCCGCTCTCTTGCAGGTCGCCCGTCATACCTATGCCAACCGGGCCAGTTCGATCCTCGACCGGATACGTAACTAAAGTGAATTTCCGCATAAAGCAGGGTTGACATGGGCACCGGGTACCCCCTGGGTGCCCTGCGGGGGCTGGGGGGTTGGTACCCACTGGGTGTACCCACTTCAAACCTTTTCTTCTCTTTTTAAGGGCTGTTGCCTTTGCAACAGCCCTTAAATCTGTAAACTTAATATTGTAATTAAGGCCCGGTTTGGCTATAATGAACCAGACGCACTATCCAAAGAATAAAGCCTGATTTTTATTTCTTTCCAAAAAAACCATGAAAAAACAATCTCGGTTGAGGTTTAAGCCGGTAAAGCTCTAGTAAGGTACAGGGCAGTCCGAGAGGAGCAGACTTGGAAGTTAAATCTAACACTGAAGCACCAGTTTCACCTGTCATCGAAACTACGATACAAAAACGCCCGAATTTTGCTCTGCGTTCGCTCTCACGCAAAGAACTGACGATTCTGGCAAACTGGGGTTTTAGGGTCTTTGTGGTTGTGCTGTCGCTGTACTTGCTCACCCAACCCGGTACCAAGTGGATCAGCGCGTTTGTGTTTGGCTGTGGATTTGCCGCCGTCGGCATCGGCGTCTACCTGACCTTCCGAGTCCTCAATTTCCCCGACCTGACTATCGAAGGCAGCTATACCCTGGGCGCGGCGGTCGCCCTGAATTTGATCGTCCATAATACCGCCACCGAAGGGATACCATTACTGGGTAATCCCTGGGTCGCTACCGCTATTGCAACCTTTTGCGGTGGACTGGCCGGGCTTACCACCGGGCTACTACACACCCGGCTCAAAATAAACGGTCTGCTGGCTAGTATTCTGGTAACAACCGGGCTATATAGTATCAATCTGCATATCCTGGCTCCCAGCGCGATCATCAGCCTGGGCGATAAACCTAATCTGGCCGATACTTTTGTCGATCCTTATAAAGCGATCTTCCAGCCCGACCCCAAACATTTTGATAGTGTCACCAGAGAATGGCTGCACCTGGGATTTTTTGCCCTGGTCGCGGTGCTATTGATTTTGTTTTTTAACTGGTTTCTCAACACCCAGTGGGGTCTGGCCTTGCGGGCGACCGGCGATAACGAAAATATGATCCGGGCGTTGGGGGTCAATACCGACCGCTCGAAGGTGACGATCCTGGTGCTGTCGAACGCCCTGTTTGGTTTGGCCGGGGCGATGCTGGCTCAATACCTGAGCTTTGTGGACGGCCAGTTTGGGGTAGGGATGATCGTAATCGGCCTGGCGGCGGTGATCCTCGGCGAGAGTTTTATTGCGCCGGTGACAACCTTTACCGCCCTGGCCGGGGCACTGGTCGGAGCTATTCTTTACCGGCTTTTGTTTACCGGCGTGTTTGGCCTGGAGATTAGCTGGGGTTTACTGGCTCACCTCCTGATTACCCTCGGTCTGGTCGGCGGAATCGCTTACCTGGTTTTTTTTACGCTCAATTCGCAAACCCCGGCTTTTGTCAGTTTGCTGTGCGTGGTACTGGGTGCGGCGATTGTAGCCGTACTGTCGACCTGGTTTAATAGTCTTGTGCAAACTGGGACTGGCGGTTCGCTGGATAGTGCTTTGATCTTCAAAGCCGAGCAATATGATATACGGCTGGTGCTGGCCGTACTGATCGTGATAGCGATGGGTGTCCCGGCTTTGCGGTCCCGGATCGGCACGCGGGTTTTGAAAGCCGCCTTCAACAGGTAATCTAAAATCAATGATAACTATCAAAAATGCCCAAAAAACCTTTAACCGGGGGGGCGTAAACGAAATACGGGCCTTGCGCGCCCTGAATCTGAAAATCGAACCGGGCGAGTTTGTGACCGTAATCGGCTCAAACGGGGCCGGTAAATCGACCATGCTAAACTTACTGGCGGGGGCTTTTATCCCCGATTATGGCGAGGTCTGGATTGCCGACCGGAATGTGACACGCTGGCCGGAATACCAACGCGCCAAATTGATCGGGCGGGTTTTTCAGGACCCACTGAAAGGCACCGCCGGAACCATGAGCATCGAACAGAATATGGCGATGGCTCTTTTGCGCGGGCAGCGGCGCGGCCTGGGAATGGGTGTAACCGGCAAGCATCGCCAGCAATTTAAAACAGAACTGGCCCAACTTGGCCTGGGTCTGGAAAACCGGTTGGGTGCCAGAGTAAGTTTACTTTCTGGAGGGCAACGCCAGGCTTTGACTTTGCTGATGGCAACCCTGGTCAAGCCGCGCGTATTGCTGCTGGATGAGCATACCGCCGCCCTCGACCCCGGCATGGCCGAACAGGTATCCCAGATCACCGCCCGGATCGTGCGAGAACACAAGCTAACCACCCTGATGGTCACGCATAATATGACTCAGGCCTTGAATATGGGTAATCGCACCTTTATGATGCACCAGGGCGAAGTCATTCTGGATATACGCGGCGAAGAACGCGCCCGCCTGACCGTCAGCGATCTGGTTCGCAAGTTCAGCGAAATCCGCAAGGATGCCGCGCTGGACGACAAACTATTACTCAGTTAGCCCGGCAACTTTTAACGTTATCGGCTTGCCAGGCAAAGTTAAAAGTAAGCTGGAAATCAAACCTGGAGAATCGCGGGGAGAAGCTGATGTAAAGTCACCCTGCCAGCAAGAAACTCAAAGTAGCATCATCGAACGCTTTGATAAACAAATTCGTCATTCTAAGAGCGTGACAATAAAAGGAGGATTTAATGTTTAAAGCACCCCGCAAAGCTATTGGTCTGTTTATGGTGATGGTATTGGTCGCACTGGCACTGGTCGCCTGTGGCGATAGTACCGCCACCAGCGGCGCAGCGACTGGCACTACGGCGGCGGCTCCGGCTACGACTGCCGCAGTTGCCACAACGACGGCTCCAGTTGCCACCACTGCCGCACCAGCCGCCACGACCGTTACTACGGCTACTACTGCCGCGATTGCCAACACCACTACGGCTGCAACTTCCGCCACCACCGCCGCAAATGCTACCACTGCCGCCACGACCGCGAGTGGGGCCGCTAAAGTTCCGGCCTGTGACAAAGCCGCCACCTCGGCCAGCAGTGGCAAAACTTACACCATCGGGATTGCGGTCCAGAATACGATCCCGGCCTTGCAAAACGCCATCGACGGGACCAAAAAAGGCCTTGAACAATGTGGATTTATCGAGGGGAAAAACGTCAAATATGACATCGGGAACGCCCTGGGCGATATTCCGGCCCTGGCAACTATAGGTCGCAAGTTTGGCGATGAAAAAGTCGATGTGATCGTGGCAGTCGGTTCGCAAGCTCTGAGCAATATGTACACGACCAACAAGGACAACAATATTCCGATCATCTTTAACAGCGTAACCAGCCCGATGACAGTGCTACCCGATCTGATCAAATCGCAGACCGAGCATTCGTTTGTGACCGGCGTGCAGACCTTCCCACCGGTCGAGGATGGCCTGAAATTGATCCTTCAAATCTCGCCCAAAGCCAAAAATATCGGCATCATCTATAACCCAACCGAGGCTAACGCTGTGGTGCAGGTGAAAGAAGCCCAGAACGTGGCCGCCAAATTGGGTCTGACTATCGTTACCCAGACCATCCAGAACAGCGGTGAGGTTTTGACCGCCGCTAACCAGCTTTCCGATAAAGTCGATGTTTTTCTGGCCGTAACCGATGTAACGGTAGTAAACGCCCTTGAATCTGTGGTGAAAGTCGCCACCGACACCAAAAAGCCCTTGTACGGCCTGGACCCAACCTCGGCCCCGCGTGGTGTAGTCGCCTCGGTTGGCTTCGATTACTACGATAACGGTGTCACCTCGGCCCGAATGGTGTCCGCCGTCCTGGACGGCAAGAAATCCAACGACATCAAAATAGAAATTCAGCCCAAAGGCCCACTGGCGATCAATTTGAAAGCCGCCGAGCAGATGGGTGTTAAAATACCGGACGAGGTAATCAGCCAGGCCACCGCCAAGTTTACCGATATAACCGCTCCTAAAAAGTAGTAAAGTCTCCGAAGCCCGCCAGTTTCAGATTATGAAATGGCGGGCTTTAACCAATGCAAACCTATTGATTTGCGGTGGTTTTTATAGACAAGATTTTTGCTATCGCTAAAGTAGTATTAGCCAACAATTAGAGGCAGCGATTCTTTTACCTGATTCTTGTAAAAACCGAGGCTTACTGCTACAATACTGGCAATAAACGGTAATATATGCAATATAATAATGGGACAATATGATTGAAAAAACCCCGGATGTGGCCGAAGAACAGGCCAGGCACGAACAACAGGCCCAGATCGATAGCCGGATGATGTATGAAGGCAAAAAATTCGCGGTGCGGGTGGATCAGATTACCGATAGTCCCGGCCATACATACAAACGCGAAATAATTGTGCATCCCGGCGCGGTCGTAATGGTGCCGATAACTGCCGAAGGCCAGATTATTCTGGTCAAACAATGGCGGCGAGCCAGCGGCAAAGTTTTGATCGAGCTGCCTGCCGGAACGCTCGAAAAAGATGAGCCACCCATCGAAACGGCCAACCGGGAATTGCAGGAGGAAATCGGCTACAAAGCCGGTAAATTGACCAGCCTGGGTGGGTTCTTTAGTGCGCCGGGTATCCTGACCGAATATCTCTATCTTTTCCTGGCAGAAGACCTGACCGAAAGCCGGTTGGACCCCGACGCGCACGAGAAGATCGAGGTTTTGAAGGTTGAATTGCCGGAAGCCCTGGCAATGATCGAGCGAGGCGAAATTGAGGATGCCAAAAGTATTGCCGGATTGAGCCGATATTATTTCCGCAGAGCGAATTTTAAATAATCAAGGGTCTATAATGACACAGCAAAGTACAAGAAACACCGTAATCCAGCCGGGAGAACCCGCCCCGCTCTGGTCTGCTGAAAGCAACGCCGGTCGCATCGATATTGCCGACTACCTGGGGGAAACCCCCATTTTGCTACTTTTTTATATGGCGGACTGGAGTTCTATCTGTAGTGCCGAACTGCCAATGATCGAAGAATTACTAAATCTGGCCGGTGGTATTGATCTAAAAGCCTTTGGAGTCAGTCCCGATAGCCCGGCCTGTCATTCCGCCTTTGCCCACCAGATCGGGCTGGATAAGATTACCCTCGTTACCGACGATCAGAATAAGATTGCCCGGCTTTACCGGGTAGTAGACCGCGAGGGGCTGCCAAAACGGGCGGCAGTCCTGATCGACAGCAATGGCCGGGTAGGCTGGGTGCGCGTCGAAGAACACCGCGACCGGCCCCGCTCGATGACCGAGATCGAAAAAGCCTTGCAACTGGCTCGCCAGTGGAGCGGTTACAGCGATAGCCTGGAAAGCTGGCTTTTGGACCGGCCTAAAGTTATGCAAATCCCTCGAAATCAACCGCTGTTACCGCCGACCAAATTACAGTTACGTTTCTGGGGAACGCGTGGCTCGATCCCGGTTTCCGGCGGTTCCTACCTCCGTTACGGCGGCAATACCAGTTGCGTCAGTCTCACCAGCGATGCCGGGCACCTTTTTATTTTTGATTGCGGTTCAGGTATCCGGGAACTGGGCAACCTGCTAATGTCTCCCGAATGGTCGGGCGACCCGACCGCCGAAACCGGGGAAAGCGGCAACAAAAGTATTAACGGCTACATTTTCCTCAGCCATACTCACTGGGATCACATCCAGGGGTTTCCGTTTTTCGCGCCGGTCTTTCAGCCGGGCAACCGGTTCCACGTTATCGGCTGGAGCAACTGTTCGCAAACCTTATCCGGTATTCTGGCCGGGCAGATGGAACAAATTTACTTTCCGGTCAGTCTTCATGAACTGCCTTCCGAACTGGCTTTTTATTCGCTGCAATTTGGCGAAGTCGAACTGGATGGAGCCACGCTCGAAGGCCACTTGCTCAAACATCCGCTACCCAGCACCGCCTACCGCCTGGCATTGGGCGGCAAAATACTGGTTTATGCCACCGACCACGAGCCGCAAAATATCCCGGTAGTGCAGGAAGGGGTTTTGCTGGGCGAGGATGTAATCGACCCGAACCTGGTTGATATGGCCCACAAAGCCGATATACTGATTCACGATGCCCAATACTCGGTAGCCGAGTTAAAAGAGAAAGTGGGCTGGGGTCATAATTCGGGGGTAGTCGCGGTGGACACGGCCATCAAGGCCGGGGTCAAACAACTGGTGTTATTCCACCACGACCCCAACCACAATGACGAACAAATCGACCGGTTGTTGGAAGTCGCCCGACAAAGAGCCGCCCAGTTCAAAGGCCACGAACTAAAAATCGTGGCGGCCAGCGATGGACTCGGCCTCGACCTGTAAAAAGGGCCGGCTAGAATTCCACCCCTTTTTGAGCTTTTACCCCCGCTTTGTAGTGGTGTTTGACCTCGTTAATCTCGCTGACCGTATCGGCATACGCGATTAACTCCGGCGAGGCGTACCGCCCGGTAATCACGATATGGGTATAGGCCGAACGCTCGTCCAGCGTCGCCTTGACCTCTTCCCAATCCAGCCAGCCGTATTTGAGAGTATAAGTAAATTCGTCCAGTACGATCAGATCGTATTCCCCCGAAAGTATGCGCTGCTTGCAGATTTCCCAGCCTTCCCGCGCCAGCCGTTTATCGTTCTCGATATTGTCGGAGAGCCAGGTAAAGCCATCGCCCAGCGGCACGATGTCCAGCCCGATCTTGCGGGCGGCTTTTTCTTCGCCCCAGTTAGCCGTTTTAGCCTTGATAAACTGGAGCATACAGACCCGCATACCCTGACCCCAGGCCCGCACCAGTAGACCCAATGCGGCAGTCGTTTTGCCTTTGCCCTTACCGGTATTAACCATCACCAGGCTTTTCTTAACCGAAGTTTTGGCCTTCTGGCGACGAAGTTGATGATCGGCTTTCTGGCGAGCCAACCGCTCGGCCTCCGGCAGATTAGCGATCTCCTCCGGGTCGGTGATGGCGTTATTATCGTCCGAAGCGGTGCTATCTTCCTCTGACATGATGTTCCTTTCGTTGGCTCTATTGGGAGGTTTTCAGACCCCACCCCTGACCCCTCCCCAGGGAGGGGAAAGGGAAAAGAAAAAGAGAAACAGGAGAGACCCCTGTACGACCCCCCCCGCAGGGCACCCATCGGGTACCCGGCCCCCACGACCCCGCTTTTATAATTTTATAGGAGTATGTTGAGACGTATGGCAGAGATTATTTTGGGCGCGTTCCCAATTCCAGGTTATCCTCGGCATCCTGGTACAAGTGGTAAAGGGCTTCGAGCATTTCGGCGGAAGGATTTTCCCACATACCGCGTTTGGTCGCCTCGATCAACCGGCCACTCATATCTTTTAAAGCCCAGGGATTGCTTTTCTCCAAAAACTGGCGTACTCCTTCATCCAGCAGATAGCTTTTGGTAAGCTGTTCGTACATCCAGTCCTCCAGCACTTCGCTGGTCGCATCGTAGCCGAACAGGTAATCGACGGTGGCGGACAGTTCCAGGCCGCCTTTGTAGCCGTGACGCTGGATCGAGTTCAGCCATTTGGGATTGACCACCCGGCTACGGAAGACCCGCAGGGTTTCTTCCTGTAAATCGCGTACTTTGACCCTGGCCGGGTCGGCGTTATCGCCAAAGTAACGGCGCGGCTGGCGACCGGATAAGGCCCGGATCGCCGCAATCATCCCGCCGTGATATTGCATATAATCGTCCGAGTCGAAAATATCGTGTTCGCGGTTGTCCTGGTTCTTAACCGCCACGTCCACCCCACTCAACACGTGGCGGTAGGCTTCGTGGGCCTCGCTGCCATACTCGGCGGCAGTGTAGGCATAACCACCCCAGTTGACGTAAGCTTCGGCCAGGTCGTTGATGTCTTCCCAGTTTTGCGCGTCGATCAGGGGTAAAATACCGGCCCCATACGAGCCGGGTTTGGAGCCAAAGACCCGGTAAAGAGCCTGACGAGCGGCCTGATCAGGTTCGACCCCCTGCTCTTTTAGCCGGGAAAGATCGTGTAAATAGTGTTTGCGGACGAAATTCTGCTCAATGGGTTCGTCGAGGGCGGCGACGGTCTGGTAAGCTTCGTCCAGCAAATTGATCAGGTGTGGGAAAGCGTCGCGGAAAAAGCCGCTGATCCGGCTGATCACATCGATCCGGGGCCGGTCCAGCGTGGCAAGCGGGATCACATCGACACCGAGCAACCGCCGGTTTTCTTTTTGCCAGCGCGGTCGCACTCCCAGCAAGGCAAACACTTCGGCCAGGTCGTCGCCGTGAGTTCGCATGGCACTGGTGCCCCAGATCGTCAGGCCGACGCTTTCGGGGTAGCGGCCTTCGTCGGCCAGATGACGCTGGATTAGTTGCAAGGCCAGTTGTTCGCCGACCTGCCAGGCCGCCTGACTGGGCAGGGTGCGCGGGTCGACCGCGTAGAAATTGCGACCGGTCGGCAGCACGTGCGCCATACCCCGCGTCGGTGCGCCGCTCGGTCCGGCCTCGATGTAACCGCCGTCCAACGCGTGGACCAGATTGGTAATCTCAGCCCCGGTTTGCTGTAAATCAGGCATCAGGCGGCGACAGAGGAACTCCAGCGTCTGTTCGATCTCCGGCCTACCCGCCCCCTCATCTATCCCCGGCACCTGACGCATAACCTCGGAAATCCGCTCAGGGTCAAAGCCGGTGGCAGCGATCCTGGCCAGCAATTGCCGGGCACTCAGGTCGACCGCTTCCAACAAATCGGCGTTGGAGTAAAAAGCTTTAGCCGGGAAAAGGGCCGCCATTTCAGCCGGAGCGGTCCGGCGTTGACCGGGCTGGTTCAACATCTCGTCCAGGTCGAGGCCGTAGCAACGAGCGACCCCGGCCCGCAGGCTGGGGACATTCAGGTTGGGCAGACGGGTCAGGTTAAACAGCAAACCCTCCAACGACTCGCCGCCGACCAGTTGACCCAAAATGTGGAGACCATCCCTGATCTGCGCTCCGGCAAGTTCGCACAGATAGCCGTCAATCGTTTCCAGCAAATGGGCAAAGTCCTTGCCGCTCATCTCGACCAGACTGACCGGCGTACCGTCTTCGGTCAACTGGGCGTCCCACTCGTGGGTATGCCCGCCGTGACTCTGGCTGACGATCACGCTGAGGGTATCGCTCAGGTGAAGCGGTTGGCCGTTTGGGCTAGCCAGGGTCGGCATTTGAGCCTGCAAGTCGCTATCGAGCCGGGTACGCTGCATCAATTCCCAGATTTGCTGTTGCAGCAGGGGCAACTTGGCCGGGTCGAGTTGCTCAACCTGGTAATATTCGTCGACCAGTTGAGCCATTTCGGTCAATTCGCCGTAGGTTTCAGCCTGCATCATGGCTGGCATCAGGTGGTCGATTATCACGGCGTGAGCGCGGCGTTTGGCCTGGGTACCCTCGCCAGGGTCGTTGAGGATAAACGGATAGATCAAGGGTAAATCGGCCAGAAACTGGTCGGGGTAGCAAGTCTCGGATGGCCCAACCCCTTTACCGGGCAACCATTCCAGCGTACCGTGTTTACCCATATGCACAATCGCGTCCGCGCCCCAGCCGCCGCGCTCGACCGGTTCGGCCAGCCAACGATACAGGGCGTAATAATTATGGGTGGGGGCCAGGTCCGGCACGTGGTAGATCGCGTTGGGGTCCATGCCATAGCCGCGCGGCGGCTGCAACGCTACAAAAGTATGACCGTACTCTAGCCCGGCCAGGGCAATTTGACCGTCGTGAACATAGGCTTCACCGGGCGGCAACCCCCACCGCGCTTGCATCTGTTCCTGCTGGCGGAGCGGCAAATCGGCCAGCCACCCGGCGTAACGCTCGGCGGGGATACGGGCGACGGCCTGGGCCAGTTGTTGTTCGCTCAAAACCTCGGTGTCATACGAGCAGCGTTCTATAAGATCGTGGATCAGTTGGTCGCCGCTTTCGGGCAAATTTTCCACCGCGTACCCGGCTTCCTGCAAAGCCTGCAAGGCTATCAGCAGCGAGGCGGGGGAGTCGAGGCCGACCGCATTGCCGATCCGGGCCGCTTTGGCGGGTGAATTGGTCAGGACAAAGGCGATCTTCTTCTTGGCACGCGGTTTGCGCCGTAGAACCGCCTGACGACGGGCCAGCCCGATTAGCCGCCTGATACGTTCGTGATCCGGTACGTACTGGACTAGCGGTACCGGGAGATGCGCTCCGGCTGAGTTAAGGGTTTCCTTAAACGAAATCGGCACCGTAATAATCCGGCCATCAAATTCTGGCAACGCCACATTCATGGCCGTATCGAGCGGATTAAGGCCGCGCAGGGAAGCTTCCCACTGCAAGCGGCTGCCACTGGCGGTAATCGCCTGAAAAACCGGAACATCCAACCGGTCCAACGCCTTGACCGACCAGCCACTGAGAGTCGGTCCATCCGGGTTGACCCCGCCGATTGCCAGACTCAAGGTACTGATAATCACATCGACGGTGGGCTTGCCCTGCGCGTCGACAAAAGCTTCCAGGGCGGTCGGTATTTCGGTGCCGTCGGCCCGACGGGTCGTCTCTTTGAGCGAACGGGCAAAAACCGGTCGAATTTCAACTCCTTGAGCGGCTCCTTCTTCCACAATTGCATCGACAAAATCGGTATTTCCGGCCAGATAATGCGACCGGTAGAACAGCAAACCGGCCACCGGACGGGCCGGGTCGGGCGGCAGGACCGGCAGCCCTTTAGCCGGTATATAAAGACCAAAATCCGGTTGCGGTTGAGGTGGCTCGTAGCCCAGGCCGGTCGTCAGCAAATGGTCGGCCAGAAAGCGCAGAGCTTGTTCGTAATTGCTTTGCCCGCCGAGTTGCAAATAGGCCAGCGTTTCGTGGGCCAAAGGTACGCCGACCGTCGAAAGGGCCATCAGTTCGGGGTCCAGATCGTAGGTGCCGGGCAGACAGATCAGCCAGCCTTCGGTTTGTTTAGCCCATTCCACCAGCCGTTCCACGCCGTAAAACCAACTGGCCCGACCTCCCAGCAGCCGCACGATGACGATCTCGGCTTCCGGCAAGGCCGAGGCCAGGAAGCGGTCGATCTCGGCTTCTTCCTGAAGTAGAGACGGGTTAGCCGCCTGGACTGCCGGAAAATCCTGCGGCAGATCGGTCTGGTTGAGAATGCGGTGCAGGATCAAAAGGTCGGTATCGGCGTGGGTCAGAAATAGTATCCCACGCCCATTGCCGGTCGGGGCGAGGGCTTTGGCCGGGAGCGGAGCTTGGTAGCGGTCGGGGTGCAGGTCGGCCACCGCTTCACCGTTCCAGGCAAAGCCGTTAAAAAGTAGCTCGGCCAATAGAGCCGGGGGCGGCACCATTTCCGGCGCGGCGATCAGGGCTTCGATATAGTCGTAAAGGGCCAGCACGTGACCTTCGGTATTGATCGAATGAAACCACAGCGGGCGGCCATCGAACATCAACAGCACTACGTTTGCCAGGGGACACGGCCCCAGACACCCGGCCTGGTTCAGATGAACTTTGTTACGCAGCTTGCGCCGTTCCCATTCTTCGTGAAAAAGGTCGTTAAAGACCGGCGCGAAATTGCGGTCGGTATGCCCACAACAACAGCCGGTCGAACATACGAAAAGCTGGCCGCGTTTAGGAACCACGTTTACCAGTTTGCCATCCGACCGCAAGACTACGTTTCGTGCCATGTTAAACCTGCTCCATTCGATGATAGACCAATCGCTCGACCGGAGGGCCGCCGCTCAGGTGAGTATCGACAATTTCGGCCACGTCCTCGACCGTTACGCCGCTGTACCAGATGCCCTCCGGGTAAACTACCACTACCGGCCCATTTTTGTGCTGAACCATACACCCCAACCGGGTAACTTTTACATAATCCAGCCCGGCCCGTTCTAGTTCCAGCCAGAATCTTTCGCGCACTGCCTCGCCGCCCTTGTCGCCGCAAAACCGGTTGCGCGCCGGGTCGGGCGGCGTAAACATCTCATCGCCCGCGCCACTGGCCGTACACACCAGCACGTGATACCTGTAAGGTTTTACCATTTATAAAAATCTTTCTAACTGGCCGCAAATAAATAAAAATCGAGCTTGGCGAGGGCGGTAGCCAGGTGTTTGACCGGTGGCGGCACTTTGGCCGGTGGATTGGTATTAAGCGAAAACCAGGGCGCGTTGGCAACCGCCAGCCCGGCCAGATAACCAAAATCAGCCGGTTGTAAGGTGGTTTCAGCCGTTTCAGGCCAGGGCCAGGCCGCGATTTGTTCGGCCAGGATGCCCTCGACCAGAAAATCCCGCAGAGCCAACCGGCCCGGCCCCGGCCAGCGTTCCTTCACCGGCGGATGCGCCGCCGCATCGGCCATCGTATGCCGGTGGTCGTAGCGGGGGAACAGTGGGCGCAAACCGCGCGGAATGCCTACCAGCGCGTAGGCCGGATATAGCCGGGTCAGACCGACTGGTTGGGGCAATTCGGCCCGGTAATCGGTTTCAGTTTTAAGATAAAAAAGCGGGTACCAGCCCGCCTGGGGTGCCAACCACTGCAACCGCACTCCCTGCCGCTGCAACAAATCCTGGGCCTGCCGGTGAACCTCGGCCATTGCCGCCAGGTCTTCGGCGGTCAGGCCGTGCCAGTAAGGCAACCCGGCCCGCCAGACCAGTTGCAAATGAGCCGGACGAGGCTGCCACTCTGAGGCCGGGCTGATCGCATCCTGCCAGATGTGTTCGAGATCGAGTAAATTACCTCGCACGGAGGTCGACATCAGTTCCGGTCTGTCGTTCAGACCCGGTGTGTCAATCGCCAGTTCTCAGAAGCTTTCCCAGGGTTTGCTGGCAAGCTGCGGAAAAACCGGACAGGCTACCCCCTGGTAGATTACCGGAACTTCGTTTTGTTCAGTTTGGGTTATATCTGCCATACTTCCAATCTAAATACCAGAATAGTTTTATAGGATTTTGCTTCAACCTCATTTACTGAGGTTAAAGCAAAATCAAGATATTCTTTACAGGGGCACCCAAAGTTTACCCGCCTGTACGACCCCACGCAGGGGTCGGGTACCCTTTGGGTGCCCTACGTACCCTGCTTAAAGCCTACGAATGGGTGTACTTTACGGAACTCAGGCTAACCGGCTCGTTCACCACTAATTTCGGCGGGAGCCAGTTCGATCTGGTCGTATTTCTTAAATTTGTAGATCACGGTCGAGACCAGCCAGCTTAGAACAAACAACCCGACAATGTAATAACCCAGCGTCCCAAAATCGATCCCCCGGACCCAATTCCAGAAAGAGCCTTCCAATTCGAAGTTTTTGGTCAGGATATTCAGGACTTCCAAAGTACCCATCCCGAAGGCGATCACGACCGAGATCAGCGTGAGCGTCAGATTATAGTAAAGCTTGCGGACCGGTTTTATAAAAGCCCAGCCGTAGGCTCCCAGCATCAACACCCCGTCAGTCGCGTCGATCAGGGTCATCCCTGCCGCGAATAGCAACGGAAACAATAATATCACCAGGGGCGGCACTCCATCACCGGCCATCGTGGCCGACAGGCCGATCAAGGCGACCTCGCTGGCAGTATCGAAACCCAGTCCGAAAAGAAAGCCCAAGGGGAACATTTTCCAACTCCGGTTAACCAGCTTTACAAACGGGCGGAGTATCCGGTTGAGCAGACCACGCTGGGCCAATAACTCGTCCAGGCTTTCCTGATTGTAAGTGGGGTTCTGGTGAGCGGTGTAACGCCGGAAGGCTTTAAAAAGCTCGAAAAGCACCAGCAGATTGAGGGTGCCAACCAGAAACAGAAAGATGGCCGCGACACCGGTGCTGACCAACCCGCCGATCTGCTTTACCAGCACATCGCCTTCTTTGATAAAGGAAGCGGTCAGGGCAATAAAAGCACTCAGGATGATTACAATGGTGGAATGACCGAGCGCGAAGAAGAAGCCGACCCCGACCGGTCGCTGGCCTTCCTGCATCAGTTTGCGCGTCACGTTGTCAATCGCGGCGATGTGGTCGGCATCCAGGGCGTGCCGCAAGCCCAGCGAGTAAGCCAGAAAACCAATCTCCAGCACGATAGTATATTGTTGAGCCACCAGCCAGATGACCGCCCAGATAGCCAGATTGAAGCCGATCAGGACGGTGTACAGGGCGATCAGCCGGTACTTGACCGAGTTTGAGCCGGGAGCTATGGGGATTCTAAAGCCTGTCATTGAAAATGAAGCTCCTTGAAGTTTAACCTTTTACTGGGGCCGTATGACCGGCTCAAACCAGGCCAGGCTTTCACGTAGCCGGACCACCTCGCCAATAATAATGGTGGCCGGGGCGGTTAGTCCGGCTTCGCGCACTCGTCCGGCAATATCGCTCAGTGTGCCGACCACTGTCTGCTGTTCGGGCAGGGTACCCCAGCGCACACAGGCCACCGGGGTCGAGGCCGGTCGCCCCGCTTCCACCAACCGAGCGGCAATCGAGGCTAGCTGGCTCATGCCCATGAGGAAAATCAGGGTGCCGCCACTGGTCGCCAGGGCGTGCCAGTCCAGGCGGGGTGAGCTACCGGTTTCCCCGGCTTCGTGTCCGGCGATCACGGTAAAACTGCTGACGAAATCGCGGTGTGTGACCGGGATTCCGGCGTAGGCCGGGACGGCTATCGCGCTGCTGACCCCCGGCACGATCTGGAAAGGGACACCGGCTTTTTGCAACGCCTGGGCTTCTTCGCCGCCGCGCCCGAATACAAACGGGTCGCCTCCTTTGAGCCGGACCACTACTTTACCGGCCAAAGCATTCTCGACCAGCAAATCATTGATTTCTTCCTGGCGCAAAGTGTGGCGGTCGCGGGTCTTCCCGGCATAGATCACCTCGGCGGTTTCCTTTTTATAGGCCAGCAAAGCCGGGTTAGCCAGGTAATCATAAACAATCACATCGGCCAGTTGCAGCACGTCGCGGCCTTTGACGGTGATCAGGTCAGGGTCGCCCGGCCCGGCCCCCACCAGATAAACCTTACCGAGCTGCATGGTCAACTTCCTCAGCCGGCCAACGCCGCAAAACTACAATACTCAGGTCGCTAAATTCATGAGGGCTGGCGGCCAATTCGGCCAGCGACAACTCGTGACGGCGTTCGTCAGGGTGGGTCAGCCGTTCAAAGACCGTTACCGGTCGCTCGCCGGGTTGGCCGTTCGACACCAGAAAAGCGGCCAGGGCCGGTGGCATCAGGTCGAAAGTATGCGGCAAAACCAGCAAGTGGCGTTCGTTCCGGTTAGCCATCTTGAGAACCTCGGCCTGAGCAGCCGGTAAACCTCCGCGCCGGTGCAGAGTGATAAACAGGCTGTCCTCCATCGCCAGGCCGGTCTGAGCCAGTGCAATCTGAAGCGAACTGATACCAGGCACCAGTTCCAACTTCAAATCGTAGGGCTGGCAAGCCGAACGTACCCGGTCGACCAGTTCTTTACCCGAAAAGTTGAAATCGCCCCAGGCACAGGCCACCGTCTTGCGACCTTCCGCCGCCAGGGCCGCCGCCTCGGCCAGACCGGCCTCCTGGTCTTTGTAGCTCAATTTAATCTGCCGGGCCGCCGGGTTGAGCCAGGGCTGGACCGGTTTCAGGACGGTCGTAAACCCAACCACCACTTCCGCTTCGGCCAGAAATTTTTGGGAGCGTACCGGCAACAAATCCGAGGCTCCCGGCCCGACCCCAATCACTTTTACGGTCTCTGTCATTACTGGCCTTCTTCTTCTTTATCTATATCTTTAGCCGGGTCCGGTTCGCCGACTGGATAGCCGCGCGGGGTAATAATCAGACCGTCCAGGGCAAACGAACTGCGGTTGCCGACCATAACGACGGTATTCATTTCCACGCTGGCCTCCCACTCGGACAACTCGCCCAGCGTCGTAACCTGGCTGAACTGGCCTTCCCGGTAGGCCTGACGCACCAGACCAACCGGCGTGGAAGCCGGGCGATGCTGCAATAAAATCCGGCGAGCCTCGCTTAACTGGGTCTGGCGGCGGGCACTGCGCGGATTATAGAAACAGATCACGAAATCGGCCTGGGCCGCCGCCTCGATCCGGGCGCGGATCACCGGCCAGGGCGTGAGCAAATCGCTCAGGCTGATCGTGCAAAAGTCGTGCATGAGCGGTGCCCCCAGGATCGCGGCGCAGCTATTCACCGCCGACACCCCCGGCACGACCCGCACCGCCGGCGAGTGGCCCGGTCGCCAGCCCTGTCCGGTCAGAATTTCGTATACCAGACCGGCCAGGGCGTAAACCCCGCTATCGCCACTGCAAACCAGGGCTACCCGGCGGCCCTGCCGGGCCAGTTCGATACTGCGCGTGGCCCGTTGGACCTCGTGGGTAATCTCGCTGGGTTCCTGCTCGGCGGTGGCCGGAATCCAGTCACGAGCCAATTCCAGGTAAGCCCGGAAGCCTAGCACAATTTCCGACTCGGCCAGGGCAGCCTGCGCACCGTAGGTCAGATTAGCCCGGTCGCCCGGCCCCAGACCCACTACCAGCAATTGACCTTCGCTCATTCGGCAGCCTTCCGGCTCTTAACCGCAATCGCAATCGTCACATTTTCCTGACCGACCTTCGCTACCAGCAAACTGGTCGCCCCCGATGCCAGCAAAGCCGACGGTTCGGCTACACCCTGTACGCCCAATAGCCGTTGGGCCTGACTGCTGCTCACCAGTTGCTCGGCAGCAACCCCGTTTAGAGCCTCGGCAGTATAAAACTTTACCGGCAGATTGTACCGCCCGGCCAGTTCGAGCAACCCGGCTTCGTCCTGCTTGAGGTCGGCACTGGCAAACTCGCTGATCGCCTCGAAAGCCAGCCCGCGTTCGGTGAGGACCGCCCGTAAAGCCTGTTCGATCTGGTCGGCACTTACGCCCCGGCGGCAACCGATCCCGACCACCAGGGCCGGTGGATGGTAGAAAACTGCCTTATCGCGCAAGGCTTGCTGGAAAACGCCAGGCCGGTGATACGTTACGACCAGGGCGGCCTTAAATTTTTCATCAATCAGTTGTTCCGGGGCATCCTGGCGCAGTAAATTGGGCCGGTCTAGCCCGGCTACCGTCAGGGTTTCGACCTCCTGCCACAAACCGACCGTCTCGCCGTTTACCCAGGCCGCGCTGGCCGCCGTCAGGTTTTCGCTCCCGGCGATCTGCCAGCCTTCTTCTTTGCCTAGTAAATCGAGCGACGGCAAACCCTGCACATCCGAAGCGGTCGTGATGACTGCCTGACCGCCCGTGATCGCCGCCACCTGCTCGGCCATTCGATTAGCTCCGCCCAGGTGTCCGCTCAACATACTGATCGCAAAACGACCGGCCTCGTCCAGCACCACCACACCGGGGTCGGTTTGCTTGGACTCGGCTAACTGGCCGACTGCCCGGACGGCTACTCCCAGCGGCATAATCAACACCAGTTGGGATTGGCTGTCAAAAAGTTCGCGCACCAGTTCCAAAGGTTTGCCCCGGTAGGCTTGCATAT
This sequence comes from Chloroflexia bacterium, assembly GCA_038322625.1. Classification (GTDB taxonomy): domain Bacteria; phylum Chloroflexota; class Chloroflexia; order Chloroheliales; family Chloroheliaceae; genus 54-19. The sequence goes on along the minus strand of JBBQGA010000004.1, from coordinate 127,296 downwards.
TTTCGGCGGCGAAACGCACCGGTGCATAAACCAGGCTGCCGGATAGGCCGCTTTGCAACTTTGCGGCCAGGGCCGTGCCGTTCTTGGTCAGGCTGAGGATCGCAACGGTCGCGGCTTTGGCGGCTTTTGGCTCGGTCGAGCGGGCTTTGGGCGTTTCGAGAGTATCGTCCACAGTTGGACGGCCTTCACCTTTGCGGAAAACGTGGCTGTGAGCCGGGTGATACAACTGCGACCGAACACCCCCGCTGCGTTTGCGGTCGAGAGCGGGGGACAGGGCTGAACCGACCAACACCAGCGTCTGGCGGCTAAACCCGGCCCGGGCTACCTGATCGGCCAGTTCGTCCAGGCGGCAAACAATGATTTGCTCGTCCGGCCAGCTTATTTGATACAGGACCGCCGTCGGGGTTTCCGGCCCATAACCCCCGGCCAGCAGTTCGCTGACCATCTCGCGGCAGCGGGTAATACTGAGGTAAATCGCCAGGCTGGTATGGTGGGCCGCCAGGCTGGTCAGGTTCTCGGTTTCGGGTACCGCACTGGCCCGGCCACTCATGCGGGTCAGGATCAGGCTCTGGGCCAGTTGCGGGACAGTCAATTCGACCCCCAGACGGGCGGCGGCGGCAAAAACTGCGCTCACCCCCGGCACGATCTCATATTCGATCCCGGCCTCGTCCAGCCGGGCCAGTTGTTCATAAAGTGCACCGTACAGGCTAGGGTCGCCGCTATGGACCCGCACTACGGTCTGTCCGGTCCGGGTAGCCGCCAGCATCTTCTCGACGACCTGTTCCAGGGTCAGGGCCGCGCTGGCAATGATTTCCGCTCCCTCGCGGGCCAGTCCGGCTACCGACTCCTGTACCAGTGAATCGGCGTATATTACCAGGTCGGCTTCTTCGATAACTCGCTGGCCGCGCACCGTCACCAGGTCGGGCGCACCCGGTCCGGCCCCTACTATAAAAACTTTCCCATAATCTTTGTCATTATCTTGACCGGTATCGGTCCGGGCGGTTAAATTAGCTTGTTCCAACTGCGCTACTTTCTAATTATCAAAAGTGAAAAATAAGGTAAGGTCTCACCGGCCAGCCCGGCAATCTGTGGACCCTGGACAATCCTCTGGCCGGTCATCCCCAGACGCTCGGCGTAAATCGCGCCGTTCAGCCGGTCGTGAGCAATCAGGCTCGGCAGCAATTCGGCCAATTTGCTGCCTAATTTCATCAAAACTACCGTGTCATACTCCTGCAAAGTCTGTTCAAACCGGGCCGGTTCGACTTCGTAAAGGGCCGGTAGGATCGCGATGCGCTGGTGAGCTTCGGCCAACGGCTGTTGAGCGGCGGCACTGGCGGCCTGGATCGAGGTGATACCCGGCACGACTATCACCGGCACTGACCGGTAATCCCGTTGCAGCCGTTCCAGAATATAATTAAAAGTGCCGTACAACAACGGGTCGCCCAGCACTGGCAAAACCGCGTCCTGACCGTGAGCAAGTTCGGCCACGATCCGGGCGGTCGCAATATCCCAGGCGGCTTCCAGTTCCACCGCCTGGCGGGTCATTGGGAACTGCAACCGGATCAGACGCTGGCGGGTGTCGTCCACCAAAGAATTAACAATATCAAGAGCCTGAGTCCGGCCCGACTCGCCCTGTTGCGGCACAAAGACCACCGGCGTGGTTTGTAGCAGCCGGGCCGCTTTGAGAGTTAGTAGTTCGGGGTCGCCCGGCCCGGTGCCCACACAATAAAGCGTTCCGTAGCCGCTTTGGGCGGTCGGATTGGGAATAAGTTCCCCGGTTTTTTCTGGTTTGAATTCCAATTATTGCTTACTCACTTGTAACTACTCAGGCCCCACCCCTGACCCCTCCCAAGGGCCACCAATGGACGGCGAAAAGAAGAAGAAGATTAAACAGGGGAGACCCATGTATGACCCCCGCAGGGCACCCAGGGGGTACCCGGCCCCCACGACCCCTGCTTCGATCCTTTACACAGGTTTGCTGAGTAGTTACACTCATTTAACAATTTGTTTAATAGTATTCCGGGTGGCCGCGACCACAAAAACCGGGTTGAGAGCCTCCAGGCGGGTCAGGCCAAGTAAAGGCTGGCTGCGCGAAACCTGGACCAGCGTTACATCCGCCTCAAAGCCGTGAGTGGCTAAAGCCTGTAAGCACTCCTGTAAATTCTCAAAGGTCGCCAGGTTAACCACCAGCCAACCGCCGGACACCAGTCTGGACGCACTCAACGCTATAAGCTCGGTCAGATGACCCCCGCTCCCGCCGATAAAAACGGCCTGGGGGGCGGGCCATTCCCGGCAAGCTTCGGGGGCGAGACCCTCGATCAGTCTGATATTGGCACAGCCGGAGCGTTCGATGTTGCGACGGCATAAGGCTACATCCGCCGGGTTTTTCTCAACCGCCCAGACTTGCCCCTCCCGGCACAACCGAGCCGCTTCTATGGCGACCGCCCCGCTACCGGCCCCGATGTCCCACACAATACTATTGCTTTGCAAAGCCAGCCGGGCCAGGCTAACCGCCCGCACCTCGCGCTTGGTAATCAGGCCGCCGGTTTCGCCGCGCGGGTGGCGTTGCTCGAAAAGCTGGTCGTCCAGGCCAAATAGCGGCCCATCCGGCGACAACTCGGCCTCGTTACCGGCCATGACTGGTCGCCCGGCCCAGCACTCGACCATCGAAATCGACCATAATCGCTTCGATCTCCATCGCCCCTTCGACATACCGGTAACTTTGCTCGGCTACCAGTTCACTGATTAGCTGAAAGACCGGCTGCAAATTGTGCGCCTCGGCAATATCGGCAAAATGACGGGCGGTATTGGCTCCCTGGATCGCTTCCTGGACTTCGCGGCTGGCCCCACACCGACCGGCGATCTCGGCCAGAAAAACCAGATCGACCTGGTTCCCGGCCACGTGTGTTTGAAAATGACCCTGTGCTAGCTTTGAAAATTTGCCGATCATGCCGCATAGCCCGGCCCGGCTCATACCGTGTCTTAAACTTTGCTTGAGAGCCGCTCCGGTGAAAATGCCCATCTCGACAAACGCTACCTCCGGCAAATCCGGTCTGAGCTTCATGGCATATTTCTCGCTGCGTCCGCCGGTCGCCAATATTACTTCCCGGCAGCCGTTAGCGGCGGCGACCCCAATCGCCTGAATGACCGAAGCTCGCCAGGCCGAGGTCGAATAAGGCCGGACGATCCCGGTCGTACCCAGGATCGAAATCCCCTCCAGGATACCAAGCCGGGGATTCAAGGTCTTGCGGGCGATCTCGGCCCCACCCGGCACACTGATACTGACCTTCAAACCTTGTTTTGCCAGCCATTGGTCAAGGTCAGGAGCCAGCTTGCCGGTTTCAAGGGCCTCGCGCACCGAATAATTCAACATTTTGCGGGGCACCGGGTTGATTGCTGGACCACCCGGTTCGAGACCCGGCCCCAAACCCAGGCGAGTGACAGTTCCGACCCCTTCGCCGCCACCGATTGTCAGACCGGGCGTGTGGCTGTCCCATTCGACAGTCGCATAAATCAGGGCACCGTGAGTGGCGTCCGGGTCGTCGCCGCCATCCTTGACCACCGCGCAGCTAACCCGGTCGGGGCCGATTTGCCAGTTTAGCGGTTTGAATTCGGCGGTTTGTTTGACCGGCAGCCAGACCGTTACATCCTCAACCGGTTTGCCACTCAGCAAGGCCAGCGTGGCAGCTTTGGCGGCGGCGGCGGCAGTCGACCCGGTGGTATAGCCGGTTCGCATTCCCTGCCGGTCGCGGCTGGAAACCTCACCTATGGTATCATCAACTTTGTTAGAGGCCATCCGGGCCACCATTTTCCTTTTGGGCAACCGCTCGCAACAACAGGGCGTTCAACGCCCCGGCGGTGGCCGCCGTACCCCCCTTGCGACCGAGGGCCGTCAGCCAGGGCGTACCTGTCACCTGCCGGAGAGCTTCTTTTGATTCAACCACCGACACAAAACCGACCGGCATCCCGATAATCGCCGCTGGTTGCACCTGGCCTTTTTCGACCAGCTCAAGCAATTCAAAAAGAGCAGTCGGGGCGTTGCCTATCGCAAAGATCGGGCGTTGGCCGGAATGCTGCCGGGCGGCCAGCCGGATCGCCGCCATCGAAACGGTGATACCTTCGGTCGCTGCAAGCTGACGGGCTTCCGGTTGGTCGATATAGCAGAAGGTTTCCATTTTCAATACAGCCAGGGTCCCTTTGTTCAGACCGGCCTGGACCATTTTGACATCGGTTACGACCGGTCTACCTTCCCGGCAAGCGGTTTCGACCGCTTCGAGCAGACCGGGATGAAACCGCAAATTGGCCGCGAAATCAAAGTCCGCCGTCGAATGAATCACCCGCTGGACCACCGCTGCGACCGCCGGATCGGGCCAGCTATAACCGGCCTCGGCCAGTTCCGCCGCAATAATTTCAAAACTGCGGGCGGTAATCGCTTCCGGCTGGCGAATATAGCTAAAGTTAGCCGCCATTTTTGGCCCCTCGCCCCTGGTAGATATGCTCGCCCCGCAACCCGTGCGAATGGTCCGAAAACTGGGGGGCCTGGTAGTCGTCCTCAAAACCGGTCAGCTTGATCCGGTACTTGCACAGGTCGCAACTCATCGCCACCGTTCCCCGGTCGATCTGGTCCAGTTGAGCCAGCCCGATTTCGGCCAACCGGGGATGCACCCCGATATGTTCGCCGACCGCAAATTCAATATCGGGGTATTGCTGGCGTTTTTCTTCAGCAATCGTAGAAATCCGCTTTACCAGCACACCGGTAAACAGAAAATACGGCAAAACTACCACCCGTCTGGCGCCGAGACGGATACAGCGGTCGATTGCCTCCGGCACTTTGGGCGTGGTGATCCCGATAAAGGCTGTTTCGACCCAGCCGTAATCGCGGCCTTCCCACAGCAACCGGGCCGCTTTGTAGACAGTGCTGTTGGCGTCCGGGTCGCTGCTACCCCGCTCGACTAGCAAAACTGCCGTGTCGGCGTGCGAAATTCCGGTCGGGGAGGGACTTGCGGCTTCGGCCTGGGCCAATCGCTCGGCCAGGATTTCCAGCAAAGTTGAATGCAGACCGACCGGGGCACCATAGCGAAAATCCACCTGGGGAAAGCGGGTCCGGGCCAGATTGATCGCGCTGGCGACATCGGTCTTGACGTGACCGGCTCCCAGCAAGAAGAACGGCACCAGACTGATCCGCTCGGCCCCCTCGGCCACACAGCGTTCGATTTCCTCCAGGATCGGCGGTTCGGTCAGTTCCAGGAAGCATGACCGCACCGGGCGATCATCAGCGGCCCGGCTAAAGTTCTCGACAAAACTCTGGAACTCGGCGGCCCCTTCTGGATCGCGTGAGCCGTGTCCAACCACCAGCACTACTTCGCGCCGGGTCGGGCCTTCTACCGTATTCAAAGACAAATTGCGCCTTTCCAATTAAAGCGTCCCTGGCTGGCCGGTACGGAACCACTCGATCAAGCGCGGGGCCAGGGCCGGGTGACTGCCGAAATGCAAATGTAAATAAGAAGCCAGCAAATTTTCCTGCAAAAAACCCTCGGCCCGGTCGCCCTGGGCCGGTATTATATAAGCCGCCTGAGCCGGGTCCGGTTCGCCTTCCAACAACGACCAGTGAAATTCGTGGCCGCGCACCGTCTCGCCCGGCGCGAGCAAGGGGTGCGCTAGGCTGACACTCCGAGCTTCGGCATAGCCCAGTTTAACCCTTTTGTTCTGCATCAGCGTCCGGTAAGGCAGTAGGCCGGTCATCGGGAAAGTCTGCCGGTCGAAATCCACCAGTTCGCGCCCCAGGTACATCAGGCCGCCGCATTCGGCGTAAATCCTGAGACCCTGCCGGGCCGCCTCTTTGATCGAATCGCGCATCGAGCGGTTAGCGGTCAGCCGGGCCGCGAAAACCTCCGGGAAGCCGCCCCCGATGTAAAGGCCGGCCAGGTCCGGCGGCAACTGCGCATCCTCCAGCGGGCTAAACGGCACAATCTCGGCTCCCCAGGCGCGGAGTAAAGCCAGATTATCCTGGTAATAAAACCCAAAGGCGGCGTCCTGGGCCAGGCCAATCCGCACCACCGGCGGTCGCGCTATATTGGGGAATAACCCCGATCCAGCCAGGCCGGGCCAGGTTTCGGGCGTGGCAGCCGTCCGGCTCAAACGGATAAGCTCATCTACCCTGACCGATTGCTCGATCTGTTCGGTTAATTTTAACAGGCTCTCGTCCAGCCTGGCGGCCTCGTTGCCTTCTCCGGCGGGCACCAGACCTAGATGACGTTCCGGTAAGGCCCACTCGGCGTTTTTGGGTAGCCAACCGAGGACCGGCAGACCGGTAGCCGCCTCAACCGACTGGGCGGACCATTCGTAGTGCGCCGGACTACCAGACCCATTGAGCAGAAAACCGGCCAACTGCACCGCCGGGTCGAACTTTTGTAAACCCAGGGCAATCGCCCCCGCCGTGCGTGACATTTTGCCGATATTAATCACTACTACCACCGGCGCACCCAGCATTTTCGCCAGGGCCGCCGTGCTACCTTCCTCCGTTTGGCCGTTTTTGCCGTCGTACAGGCCCATCACCCCTTCGATCAAGGCAATATCGGCGGACTGGACCGCCCAGCGGTAAAGCTCGATCAAATGGGCCGGGGGCAGTAGCCAGGTATCGAGGTTGCGGGTGGGAAATTCCGGCCCAGCCGCCCGGTTGTGGTAGGTCGGGTCCAGATAATCCGGCCCGGCCTTGAAAGGCTGGACCCTTAAACCCCGCCTCCGTAAAGCAGCGATCAGCCCGACCGTAAAAGTGGTTTTGCCGACCCCACTGGCGGCCCCGGCGATCACAAGCGCAGGTGTCATATTTTAATCCTCGGTGGTCGCCTTTTTGGTAAACAAAAAGCCTGACGACCTGATCTGAAGGGATCGGTTGCGCCAGGCTGGAGTTTTAAGTGCTAGGCTGACCAGCCAGCCCTGAGCTAAAGGCTAACCGGACGGCGGGCGTCCTTTCTCTCGAAGGCTACCGCAACGGCAAAACTAAGGGCAGGCGTTCTGGCTTTCGACCTAACTGGGCCGATTACAGTAGCGGGACTGCGCCGGACTCGGACCGGACTTCCCCTGCGTAAACCCTTTCACTTGACGGAATTGCACCGCACCCTATACAAGGTGGAAAAGGCACTCCTTAATTAAGAATTTTTACTTGTTAACGTTTCGTACACTTAATCTTAACTGACCGAGAGTTTAACAGAGTGAACCGGCCTTGTCAATCCACAGGGGCAGTGCGGACATAGCTTTGCTGGAAGACTGCCCGGTCGACCACCCACAACCGGCCCTCTCTTTTCACAAGGTAATCCCCGGCCTTGCCTTGTAATACCGCACCCCGCACCAGCCTGACCTCGAACTCATGCGGCATCGCTACCGCCAGCACCGTCGTAGTCGTGGCATACAGGCAAAACCCGGCCTCGTCCGGTCCACTAACCGTACGTTTGGTCGCCTCGAAACTGGCCGCACTGGTCGGCCATTCTTCCTCCTGAACACCCAAACATAGGTAATCCCCAGGGATAAAGCCAACCGCCGGATTTTCCAGGGTAGCAATAACCCCCTGCCGGTCCTGCCAATCCTGCTCGGTCAGGCGGCGGGCGCGGGTCAGCCCGGTTTTGTGGTATTCCGCATATTCCAGGTGGTTGGCCTCGTTACCGGTCAAAAGTATGCGAAAGCCCTCTTTATTTGAACCTTGAGGGGGGCAGAGGTAGCAACTATAACTGCCGGACCATCAACATTCGCTCGGTGTCGCGCTCGACCAGACCTAGCGTGCGGGTAAAGGCCAGTGCCGCCTGGTGATGAGCGGCGGTACCGACACTCAGGCCAAGCTGGTTGTAACTGCGCGATTGGTGCAAGAGGGCCTCGAAAAAAAGTTGCTCGGTCGCGGTACCCCACAGGGCCGGTTCCAGATAAATTTGCCAGCGACCCTGCCCCTGCCAGTCGAAAAAGTCGGCGTGACCGCGCGGCAAAGGACGTTCGCCATCGTAGAGAGCAAAGCTGAAACCGGCCCCCGGTCGGGGCAGGCTAGGCCGGTAAAAGCTTTCCCAGACGGCGGCCACCTGCGGTTCGCCGGTCTGGATTTCTAGCGTGAAAAAGCGGCGCAGATTCCGGCGTGCGGCGGCAAATTTTAGCGGCACCAGGCGCACCGGGCTACTCAGCGGCGAATATGGACTGGTCGCGTGGCTCCACCAGGGCCGGGCCAGATAGAAATAGCGGTGATGCTGTTCCACAAAGCCACTTTTGCGGTAAAGATTGACCGCCCGGCTATTCGATAGTGTCACGGCCAGCGTTAGAAATTGTTTATTGTTCAGGCGAGCCTGTTGTTCGGCCAGCGCAAGCAAAGTATGACTGTAGCCGCGCCCCTGAAAAGGCTTGTTAACCTCGATGTCGTTGATATGGGTAATCATCTTGCGGTGTTGCAGGTAAATCTGGCCGGCCAGTTGAGGCCGGTTATTCCCGTCTGTCAGCCATAGGCCAAAGCCCTGGTTACTCAGACCGAAATATAGCGGCCAGCCGATCCAGTGCAAAAACAGGCCGCGCACCGGGTTGCGGGTGAGTTGATCAAACGTAGTATCCACGCCAGGGTAATTACGGAACATCTGGCCGACCGTTCGCCAGTGTTCATAAAAATGCAGCGACCGCAGAAACGAACCGGGCAGATTTACCGCTTCCAGGCCCATACTCTCGCAAGTAATTTCTTTTTTCTTACGCAGTAACATTGCCAAACCCTAAAACTTCAGTGAAAGACCGGTCAACGGTAGGCCGGTGTCAGGTACTTCTTTGGACTGGATCAATACCCCGAAATTGCCCAGCGCGGTCGGATTGATCAAACGTTGCAAGGCTTCGCGTTCGGCCAACTGTTGCTTGGTAGTCAACCCGGCGTTCAAGCGGTAAACCGGGTCGGACAGCGAAGCCAGAATGTCGCCGATACCCAGCCCACCTAAAAAGTTAGCCTGCCGGGTAAAGCCTACTTCACGCAAACCTAATTCAGTTCCCCGCCGGATCAGGCTCGTAAAATCCACGTGCGAGGTTATATCCTGCCGACCCAGGTTTATATACGGATTATCGTGGACCTGGTGGGCACTGTAGCACTGCAAAGAGCCGTCACGCCGGAGCGGGTGATAGCGTTGATTGGCCGGATAACCATAGTCCACCGTCAGGACATAGCCGCGTTTGAGGCTGCGAGCGACCCCGGCCAGCCAATCCAGCATACCCAGGTTTACTTCGGTGCGATAACCCTCGACGTAAGTGTTGACCGGGATCGCCAGTTGCTCAAAATAAGTCGCCAAAGCCGGGGTAGAAAGCGGCCCGCTATCTTCGCTAAACTCGCCGTCCGGGTCGAGAGTTACATAAATCTCCCGGAGTTGGCCTTCTTCGACGATCACCTGATGGACCGGGAAAGCGTCCAGCAGTTCGTTAGAGATAAAGCAACCGGTCACACTTTCCGGCCCCAGTTGGTCCATCAGCCGCCAGCTCAGGTGGTCGATCAATTCGGCTCCGTTGGGAACCGCCTCCAGGCGACGACGCTGGTTCAGCCGCAACTGTTCGCTGATTTCGATGATAGTATAGCGCAGTCCCGGCCACAGCGCGGGTTCGGTCTGGCGTAGCCGGTTGAGAATATCACCCGCCAGCAAACCTTGACCGGCTCCTACCTCGACGATTTCAAAGTCCGGCGGCTGACCCATGCGCTGCCAGAACTCGGCAATCTGACGCGCCAGCAATTCGCCAAAGACCGAGGTCAGGTGGGGGGCGGTATAGAAATCGCCGCGCACCCCGATCAAGCCGCCCCGGTGCGTATAGTAACCTTCACCCGGCCAGTAAAGGGCCAGTTCCATAAACTTCTCAAAAGTTATGCGCCGGTCAGGGGTCGCAGCAATCGCACCACTTATAATGGCTTTGAGTTGCGGGTTGTCACCTCTTGTGCTTGATGCTATCATAGGCCTGAATTGTACCTCATTCGGTAACAATTTTCTACCTGAATTATATTCTGGCGAGTTGATTTTATGGGATTTCGGGCCAAGCTAATCACATCCTACGCCGCGATAATTGTAGTCACCCTGTTGCTGGCGATGGCTTTGTTTGCCTTTATCATTTTGCAAATCCAGCGAGATGTTACCAGCAAAGCCCTCGACCGGCTCCAAAATGTTACCAACCAGGTGAGCGATCAGATCGCGGCCCAGGGCCGCTTTTTACACCTTAATAACTACCAGTTGATTTTGCAAGAAGACTCCCGGCTGCTCGATGTCCGCATTTTGCTGGTCGATATTCGGGGCAAAGTCGAGGCCGATACCGAGACCAACCCCAGCGCGACCATGCTCGGCCAGCCGATCAAAGATTTCAAGCCGATCCCGCGTGACAATCGCTCGGTCCAGCAATCGATCAAGCTAAAAGAGGTCAATTATTTTTATTACGCCCGGCCTGGTTTGCCGCTGGCCTTTGATGTGTTACCTCCGGCCCAGGCGGCCCCGCGTCAGGTGGCCTTCCGGCTGGAGGCTCCCACCACTCAGGCGATGCTGGAAACCGAACTGTGGCTGGCTGTCCCGGAAGCCAACCTCAGCCAGGGCTGGAACGACGCCCTCAAGGGGCTGATCGGGGCCGGGTTGCTGGCTCTGGCGGTCTCGATTGGCATCGCTTTACTGATCGCCCGCAGCATTTCGCGGCCTCTTTTGCAGATGACCAGGGCCAGTACCGCTATCGCCCAGGGTCAGTTCAACCAGCAGTTACCGGTTCACGGGCGAGATGAAATGGCCCGGCTGGCCCAGAGTTTTAACCAGATGTCGCAGGAAGTCGCCCAGACCCAACAAACCATGCGGGATTTTGTAGCAAACGTCTCGCACGAACTAAAAACGCCCCTGACCAGCATTCAGGGTTATTCTCAGGCCATTGTGGAAGGGGTAGCCGATGAGCCGGTCGCGCTCAACCATTCGGCCACCGTGATCTATGATGAAGCGGCCCGGATGCGCCGCCTGGTCGATGATCTGCTCGATCTGAGCCGGATCGAGTCGGGCCAGATCGAGCTTATCCGCCGCCCGCTCGAACTCAACCGGCTACTTCAACATATCGTGATGCGCTTAACCCCGCTGGCGACCGCCCGAAATCAGCAAATCCAGACCCGCCTTGAGCCGGAATTAAGCGTCCTGGGCGACGCTGACCGGCTGGTGCAGGTTTTTACCAATCTGGTGGATAATGCTTTGAAATACAGCCCACCGGCGGGAATAGTCTGGCTAGAAGCCTTTAAAACCGGCGAGGCCGGTGGGACAGCCGATACAAATCGTAACTCGAAAGCCAGCCGTCAGGAAGTTGTTACAGTGAGGATCGCCAATCTGGGGCCGTTAATTCCAGCCGACCAGTTGCCGCGTATTTTTGAGCGGTTCTTTATGATGGATCGTTCGCGCAAACGGCAAGGAGAAAGTAGTGGTCTGGGACTGGCGATTGCCCGTGAGCTGATCGAGGCTCACCAGGGTACAATTACGGCCAGCAGTGCCCCGACCGGCCAGCCAGAAGAAGGTTACATCGTTTTTACGGTGACTTTGCCTTTTGCCGGAAAGTTGAACCCGACCACCGGCCAGCCCAGTCTGGTGAAAAGCGAAACCGATTGAGGACCGAAATAAATTTAGGACCTTCGCTTCAACCTCACGTTGTGAGCTTGAAGCGAAAATAAAAAGGGATTTTCCAGGGGAGACCCCTGTATACCCCCGCTTAAACCTGGTTTGTACCTATAAGCGAAAGTCCTAAAATTAAGAATATTAAGCCGGGTCGGGGTTGGCGGCAATCACGGCGTAATACAACCCGGCTTCCTCCAGTTCAGTCACCGGCAGCCCGCAATTAAAGCAAAAAGTCTGGATCGTGCGGGAAAAAAGAATACTTTTACGGCCACAATTGGCACACGCCGCCAGATTAGTGATTACCTGCTCTGGCTCCTCCGGGCTTTGATTGGGGGTCTGGTCGGGAGCTTCTATCATCATAATATAGTCCTATCTAAGTAATTCAGCTCTATCTATCAAATAGCTGGCCTGACATAACCTCATTATAAGTTTATCGCAAGCTTTGTCAAGGAAAAAGCTATTATCTGGCGGGACCTAGCCTGTAGTATAAACGTAGATACAGGCTGCTTGTTTTCGACGAATAAGACGGGTATATGCTATAATAAACCCCTATGTATTGTGAGAGACTGAGCTTAAAGGATTTCCGCAACTACACCCGGCTGGACCTGAGCCTGTCACCCGGCCTGACCGTTTTTCAGGGCGAAAATGCGGCGGGCAAAACTACTATCCTGGAAGCCCTCTATCTGTTAGCGACAACCAAATCCCCCCGCACCGGCTCCGATCAAGAACTGGTAAACCTCGAAGCCGAGGCCGCTTTTAGTGTGCCGCCTTTTGCCCGCCTGACCGCCCACGTCGCGCGGCAGGATGGCGAACTGGACGCTGAGATCATTGTGATGCGCGATGGCGACGGGCTGGAAGGCGGCAGCGTTAGCGGAGCCAGTCGCAAGCGGATTAAGGTTAACGGGGTGGCCCGCCGAGCCATCGATCTTATTGGCAAAATCAATGTGGTGCTTTTCTCACCGGAAGACCTGGACCTGGTAATCGGGGCACCCTCGCTGCGTCGCCGCTACCTGGATGTCACCCTTTCCCAGATCGACCACCGCTACTTGCGCCAGTGGCAGGAATATGCCAAAGTAGTCGCCCAGCGTAACGGCTTCTTGCGTAATCTGCGCGAACGCCGCCGGGATGGTCGGCACCGGGGCGAAGCCGGTCGAGATGAATTAAATATCTGGAACGAGGAACTGGTAAAAAGTGGCACCTACATCATCAAACGCCGCCAGGAAGCCTTGCACAGCCTGAACCAACGGGCAACCGCCTTACACGCTCACCTGACCGGGCTGGCCGGTTCGCTGCTGGCAAAGCCGCTCACCGGCTTTGAATTGCAATATTTACCGAGTTTCGAGCTGGGAGAAGACCTGGCCGAGAGCGCGATTGCCCGCCGGTTTGTCGAACAACTGGCGGCGGTCCGCACCCAGGAGTTGCAGCGCGGGGTTTCGCTGGCCGGGCCGCACCGCGATGACTTCTTATTTATGGTCGAAGGGTCCAACATCGGCACCTACGGCTCACGCGGCCAGCAAAGAACGGCGGTACTGGCCCTCAAACTGGCCGAGGTCGGCTGGATGGAAACACAGACCCACGACCAACCGATTTTGCTACTCGATGATATTCTATCCGAACTGGACATCAACCGCCGCCAGTACGTACTGGAAACCGTCCAGACCCACGCCCAGCAAGTCCTCATCACTACCACCGACCTCAGTTTGTTTGGCGACCAAACTCACCTGCAAGAGGTGGCCCGTTTGTACCAGGTGGCCGGGGGCAAGGTTAGCCTATTTCAAGCCTGATCCGCCCATTTGTCCGGCCCGACTAACGCCTTTATTAACGCTTTCTTTACATAGCTGAGGGTTGCGCAAACCCTGGCTAAAGCCTATACTCATACTTAGACCTGTTCTTTTTATGTCACTCAGGTTAGAAGGGTTTTTTTATGCGAATGACTGATGTGCCTCTATTTCCACTGGGAACGGTACTCTTTCCTCAGATGATCCTGCCGCTACGTATTTTTGAACAACGCTACCGGCTGATGATCACTGAGTGTCTGAAAAATAGCACGCCCTTTGGGGTGATCCTGCTTCAAGAGGGTGACGAGGTACAGGAAGCTCCATTCGGTACCGCCCCGGCCCGGCCACATCCGGTCGGTACGCTGGCCCGAATTACCGAGGTTGCCAAGTCACCCGATGGAACCTTTGAACTTTTCACGGTAGGCAGCGAACGTTTCCGGCTGATCGAGTATCGCAACGATAAACCGTATATGACCGGGGATATTGAAATCTGGCCGGATGAGATAGTACCGGGGGTCGAGCTAAACGTCGAAACGGCCAAAGTCCGAACCGCTTTTCAAAGCTATCTTAATGTGTTGATGGCTCTGGCCGGAAAGCAGGTCGAACTGGAAATTCCGACCACCGCCGAGGACCTCTCTTACCTGGTACCCAACTGGCTGCACGTCGGAATGAGTGATAAACAGCGTCTTTTGGAAGCCGCCGGTCCGCTGGAACGGTTGCAAGCCGAACGGAAATTATTGCTGGTCGAAACCGACTTCCTGGAGCGCATAAAAGAAAAAGCTGACCAGGAAGGTTACGCCGAAGCCGACGAGGCCGAAAATCCGTTGAGCCAAACCACCGCCAATTACGATATTTCCTCGCGGTTTAGCAAAAATTAGGCTCCCGGTCTGAGCTTTTTCACCGGAAAAGCTTAGGTTTTAGGGTTGATAATGGTTGTAGAATTAGGCCTGCTTAACTCTCAGTGATTAGCAGGTTTTGGCCTTCATCGTAAAGTTGACGCAAGGAGGTCGCCCATTGGTACACCGCTTTATCTGCTAGATACATTTCTTTGAGCCTCTGTAAATCCCGCTACAAATGAACTCAACAGCGTTGATGCTTGCCAGGGTATATATCATAACCCGCAAAAAAATCACTCCTCAGATGACCCTTGAATTCACTCCCCAACAAGTTTTTGATCACCCAGCTCTCGCGGCTTTTCTCATAGTGGTATTAGCATATACCTTCGATCCCATGGGTTAAGAAACCCTTGCATCCCTTCGATTGATTTGAGTACAACTGACGGTTTAGGACCCTTATGAAGGTTCAGGCTAGCCGTCTGTCAGCTGTGGCTTGACGAATTCGGCCAGGTCCGCCAGCCCACTGTTCGCTAGGGCCAGATAGGTGCCAGCCCGTAACGCCAGTAGCTAGCAGCTAGAATTATCTCATTTTTAGGACTTTCGCTTAATAAGCTAGCTGTAGGGCAGGAATACCAGGATTTCGCAATTCAGCCTTTAACAAGCTGACCAAGCGAAACTCCTAACTTATTAACCGTCGAAAAGTACCAGCAGCAAATGATCAATTATTAGCGAGGATTGATACTTGTGCTGGCGGTTGAAGCGTAGCAAAGTCTCGCGTTGCCATTCGGGACTGTGGAACCAATCCAACCTGGCCGGATCAAGTGGCGTGATCGATAATTCGCGGTTTGCCGGGTCATTTAACTCCAAAACCAGCCATATACGACCGCTATGGTGTTGGTCCAACTCTGCCAGACTGGCGTAGCGGGTCCCCAGGCGGTCTAAGAGAGCCGGGAAAATATTGGGGTAGGGATATTCTTTGATCGGGAATTCCGGCGGTAACAATCCAGGATTGTAGTATACCAGGGGTAGCCAGCTTATATCGGTAGCCGAGATTATCAGGTCGTCCGGCTGACTATGCTGGCGCAAATACTGGCTTACCCCCGCTGCATCATAACGGGCAATGTAAGCCGGGTTAATCTGGCCGCTATAGATCGCCGGAAGATCGACCAGGGCGAGCAGCAGGGCCAGACCCGCCGGGATCGCGGCCAGTATCCAACCAGCCCGGCGGCGGCGAGGCCGGAAAATAGCCCAGCCGATCAGCAAATAGTAAAAGGGGGCGCAGCCGATCAAAGCTTTATCCAGGTAGAGCGGCTGGAAAAAATAAGAGATAATTATAATTAAACTGATCGGACCAAACACCAGCCAGACGGTCAAGCCGAGGGTAGTTTCCAGCCGGGTCAGCAACGCCCCCGCTACCTGCGCCCCGACGATAGCCAGCACGACCACTGCTAACCCAAAGGCGATCAACAGACGATCAGGCGCAGTCGCCCCAAAGATAAAGCTATAGAAGGTCCGAAGCACAATTGGAAAAGTGGGCGTAGGAATCCAGAAATTGCCTTTAATTGTATCGAGGCGGCTGGTGAGTTTGGGTAATAGCAGCAACCCACTGACCAGAGCGGTACCGGCCCCAGCGAGTAAAAGACGCTGAAAAACCCCGCGCTTCCAGTATAAATCGACCCGGAACAGGCAGAACAAGCCCAGCCCGGCCAGATAAAAAGCGGTCGTGAAGTTGCAAACCAGACCCAGCACCCCGGCCAGGCCCAGACCCAGCCAGTCGAGCCAGCGATTGGTTTCCAGGGCGCGTAACCAGAAGAAGGTCGCCAGCAGAACCGCCATTTCCAGAATGGAATAATTACGGGCCTCCTGCGAAAAGTATATCTGAAAGGGTGATAGGGCGGTGAGGGCGGTAGCTACCAGAGCCGCCCCCGGCATATTCGGCAATAACCGCCGTCCGATCAGCCAGACCAGCCAGATCGATACAACCCCCGGCCCCACCGAGAGCAACCTGACCACCGTATCATCCGTTCCAAACAAGCCCAGCCAGATTTTCAGGGCCAGGTAATAGCCCGGCGGATGGTTATCCCCGGCGTTAAGTTGGAGTAGGGTTGGGAAATCCTGCCGGGCATAGACCGCACTGATTACCTCATCGAACCAGAGCGGTCGCGCCCCTAGCCCGACCAGGCGCATCAATAGACCCAGCCCGACCAGTCCATACGGCAACCAGGTCACTAACTGAGACGGCAATACAATTTTTGTACTCTTATCGCCCTTTAAAAAGCTTTTGGGGGTTTCGATGATTTTTTTCCTTGATTTATAAGGGTTAAATTTTGAAAATAACTGCTCGGCTTTAGAATTGAAACATAAATATATACTGAGGTATATATGATATATATAAGTAACTATTCAGACCCTATCCCTAACCCCTCCCCAGGGCCACCAGTGGACGGGGAAAAGAAGAAAAAAAAAGAGGAATTACAGGGGAGACCCCTGTTATACCCCCCGCAGGGGTCGGGTACCCTATGGGTGCCCTACTTACCCCACCTCGAAACAGGTAGACTGAATAGTTACATATATAATAGAAAGGAAGTTGGTCAGAGTCAATCCTAAGGATTGCCGGTGGCCTAAAACCGGTGGAAAAGTGGGAGATTATGCTATAATAAACTTATTGAACCGGCAGCGGGGCCGGGCTATGGACTGGTATAAGTGGCCCTGATACCTTTTCGCCGCCCCCTAAAGAATTGTTATGAGGACTTTCGCCTAAAGGCGAAAATTACCCTGAAGCGGGGTTAGTAAGGCGGGTACCCTGCGGGGGGTATAAGGGGTCTCCCCTGTAAATACCCTTTTTACTTTAGCCTCAACCTTACATTGTGAGGTTGAGGCTAAAGTCCTAATTATTATCGATCAAGTTATAGACACTTCCATAGTTCAGGACAGTTATGGCCGAAGCCAACTCCAGTCAAAATTTCCAACCATTGCTAAAGCAGTTGATTGCCACGAACTTGCCGGTCCTCAACCTCAAAGGCGTGGTAAAGGTCGAAGAAACTTCTTTTTTTCTTAAAATTCTAAAGTCGCCGGATAACCAAACCACGCCAATCTCAAATCTCGATCCGCTCAAAGCGTTAAAAGAGCATAAAAGAATTGTGGTGCTGGGCGAAGCTGGCACAGGAAAAAGCACCCTTTTGAAATGGCTAGCGGTCGCGGCACTGCGGGGTCAATTTGAGGAAACTGCGACTTTGCCGGTGATTATTTCATTGCCAGAATTTGTAGGCAAAAAGTCGCCCCGCCTGTTTGATTATATCCTCGAACGGCTGGAAGAAACCACCGGAAGTCCCCGGCTTGCTCTGATCGAAAAATTATTGGCGGGTCAGGTTTTGCTTTTATTCGACGGACTGGATGCGATCCAATCGAACCGGGATGGCGAAAGAGTGATGATTTACCGGCTGGTAGCCGATCAGTTGATCCGTTTGGCTCGGCATTACCCACGAGCCTTGATTGCCATAACCTGCCGCCGGACCGGTTGGCTGGATAATTTGCCCGGCTATGTACCGCTTCAACTGGTTGAGTCGGAGTGGGAAGATATTCAGGATTACATCGGACGGTGGTCTAACCTTCGCCAGCCGGAGCTGTTTCAGCCCTTAACTTTGGCCCTTTTGCGCAGCGTTGGCCTCCGTTCACTGGCCGGAACCCCCCTCTTGCTGGCCTTGATCTGCCTGGTATACGAGCAACGAGGCAGCCTGCCCCACAGCCGCTCGGAACTCTACGAATGGTGTGTGGAGGTAATGCTTGAAAAAGCCGAAGAAACCGGCATCCCTCAGGTTCTAAACGCGCTTTATAAACAAGCTTTGTTGCGCAAAATTGCCCTGTACTTCCACCAGCGCGGCCAGCACGACTTCCCGCGCGAACAACTGGTCCAGGTAATCCAGCCTTTCTTGCACGAATTAAAAGTAAATACTGGGGCTACCAAAGCTTTGCTGGCCGAACTTGTCAGCGAATACGGTTTATTGCGCGAACAAAGCCCCGGCATCTACAGTTTTGCACATTTCAGCTTTCAAGAGTACTTTACCGCCGAGGCCATCGCCGAAAACCAGCAATATAACCTGATCGAAGGGGTGCTGGGCGAGGCATGGTGGCAGGAAGTGATAATTTTGATGGCCGGGATGAGTGGAGCAGAGCGGCTATTTCAAATTCTCCAGACCGCCAGCCTCGAACAACCCCAGTTATTGAGCCTGGCCTGCCGGTGCCTGGCGAACCAACCCCGGTTGGACAATCCCGACCCGGCTTTTGCGATCCTGGTCGAGGCGATGCAAATGGTCCTGGATGTAGGCAAGCCGGCCCAGGAAAAAGCCCCGGTGGTTGAAGCTCTAAGCCAGATCAAAGACCTGGCAATGGTGAACTATTTCTCGCAGCTTTTCCAGATGAGAGATATTCAACAGTTCCTGCATGGCGATTTATATGCCCTGGTAATATTAAATCTGGTGCAAATGGGTATTCCCGAAAGTTTCCCGGTAGTTTTTCAATTGCTCCAGCAGCCGGATATTAGTGTTGATAACAAGTTAAAATTAATCGAAGCAGTCGTAATCGTCGGCGGAAACTCTGGTTCTATCGCGGAGTTACGTTTGCTGCTCCCGACACTGAGCGGACCGGTGCGGGCCAAAGCCTTGCTGGTGTTGCTACAACAGGGCGATTTGACGCTGTTGGCTCCGGCGGTGGTTTTGTTGCGAAACCGGCAACTCGGTCGCAAGCTTAAACACCGGTTATTGAACGCGCTTGGCCGGTTGGTAGCTCCGGCTGAATTCCTGAAACTGGCTTTACCAATCCTGACCGTCAAGTCTAATTCAGACCCAACCCTCCAGCACCGCGCACTCGATGTCATAATCAATCGCGGTGGTATGGACAGTTTGCTCAAGCTGCTCGATCAGCTATACCACCATCCCGAACGCTACTCAGCCCAGCTTCAGGCCCGGATCGTCGAAATTGCCGGCTGGCGAGGGGGGATGGCGGTGGTCCCGAACCTGCTGCCGCTCCTGGATGTACCCATGCGGACCCTGGAACCAAAAAGCCCACTGGACAATAATCTCAAACAACAGGCTCTAAAAATTGTCCGCAGCCTGGCTAATAGCAGTCATACGGTCGAGTTACGGCACTGGCTACGACAGGCTCATATCGATTACTTTAGCCAGCAGATCGCGTTTTTGTTGATGTCGATGGATGCCAGCGAAGAAAACCGGGCCATTTCCGCGCGTTTCTTTAACACCGGTCAGGCCGACCAACCCGACATAGCCTGTCCGGTCAGCCCTCAGAAAAAAGAACCTTTAGGGCAAGAGCCAGAAATTATACCGCTGGCCGGAGATGGAATAGAATATATTTACAATTTGCAATGAGCTATATTTTAGCTTTCTAGCAAGCGAAAATCTTGATATATAATGTCCGCTTATAGCTCTTATATGCAAGGGTAATCCATCAAGCCCGCCCCCAAAAGCGGTTTATATTGCAATGGGCTATACCGAGTGTTATAATTCTCACATAGTAATTTAGTGTTTCTTTGAAACCTGGAAAGATTTAGACACGACCACCTAAAACATCGCTTGTGGACCACCGGCAAGGCCAAATCCGTATTACTATTACGCTTTTTACACTTTCTTCTGCTTACTTTTTAGGACTTTCGCTCGAAACAATTTCTCAATTTCAGACCTGGGTAAACCTTTGAATTATCAGGTTCAAGAGCGAAAGTCGTGTTTTATAGAACCTTGAATTGAATAGGAGCGACCGCTCCACACAATGACTCAAGGAGGAGGACATCACTTATGTATCGAGGTCAATCGGGTATGTGGCTATGGGTACTGCACCGGCTTACCGGGGTAGGTATTCTGGCCTTTTTATTTTTGCACATTGTGGATACCTATCTGGTCGGGTTCGGCCCGAAGTATTACAACGACCTTTTATTTTTGTATAAAAATCCTCCCTTTCGGATTCTGGAGTGGTTGCTGGTCGGGGCGGTGTTGTACCATGCCATGAACGGGCTGCGGGTTATCGTGATGGATTTCTGGGAAAAAGGGATCGAGCATCACGCTTTGCTTTTAAGAATTTCGCTAATAGCCTTTTTTGTGTTGTGGTTGCCCGCCGGTTTCTTTATGCTCAAACCGGTATTTTTTGGTTAATCTGGAAGGGATAAATTAAAATGACGACCGAGATAAAGAACCCGGCCAAACCCGGCCAACCACCCAGTCCCAAAGAAAGCCAACCCCGCCGCCGTTGGACCCGCAGTGGTGCCCGGCCTCGTCCACAGAACAATTTTGAGCTTTATAGCTGGTATTTTTTTCGCATTAGCGGTATCTTGCTGCTGGTTTTCGCCCTGGTTCACCTGGCAATAATGCACCTGATCAACAATGTCGACGTGATCGATTACAAGTTCATCTCGGAACGCTGGGCCTCACCCCTGTGGCGGACTTTCGATCTGAGTTTGTTGTTTTTGTCGCTGACGCACGGGTTGAACGGGGCGCGGGTGCTGGTTTACGATTACATTCAGTCGCGCAGCTGGCGAACTTTCGCGGTCACAACGTTGTACGTGGTAGGCGTACTGTTTTTGCTGCTGGGAGCGCAGGTAATTCTGACTTTTCAGCCGCAAATTCCAAACATTGGAGCAAAGTAATTTAGGATTAAGGGATTTTCGATTTACGATTAGCCAGGCTGCCAGTTGTTTTGAGCAAGCAGCCGCTTCGTAAAGCTGAATCCCGGTCGCCGGAGGAATGAGCGAATGTACCACAAATACGATGCCGTCGTGGTAGGGGCGGGCGGGGCCGGCCTGATGGCAGCCCTGCAACTGGTAGGCAAAGCCAACGTAGCTTGCATTACCAAACTTTATCCCAGCCGGTCGCACACCGGGGCGGCCCAGGGTGGCATTTGCGCCGCGCTTGGCAATACCGAGGAAGATCACTGGGAATGGCATATGTTCGATACCGTCAAGGGGGGCGACTATCTGACCGACCAGGACGCCGCCGAAGTGCTGGCCCGCGATGCGGTCGAGCGGATTATCGAGATGGAACACATGGGGTTGCCGTTTAACCGCACCCCGGAAGGCAAGATCGACCAACGACGCTTTGGGGGGCACACCCGCAATTATGGCGAAGGCCCGGTACGCCGTTCGTGCTATTCCGCCGACCGCACCGGCCACATGATTTTGCAGACCCTCTACCAGCAGGGCATCAAAGAAAATGTAACCTTTTACAACGAATTTCACCTGATGGACCTGTTGATCAACAACGGTCGCTGCGTCGGTGTGACCGCCCTGGAAATCAAGACCGGTGAACTGCATACTTTCCACGCCAAGGCGGTTATATTCGCCACCGGCGGTTATGGCCGGGCCTGGAAAGTGACCTCTAACGCCCACGCCTGTACCGGCGATGGGATGGTCGCTGCCTACCGGGCGGGTGTACCTTTGATGGATATGGAAATGTACCAGTTCCACCCGACCGGCCTATATCGAATCGGCATTTTGTTGAGCGAGGCGGCCCGTGGGGAAGGTGGAATTTTGCGAAACGTAAACGGCGAACGCTTCTGCGAACGCTACGCGCCGACCCTCAAAGACCTGGCACCCCGCGATATGGTCAGCCGGTTTATCACCCAGGAAATCGCCGAAGGGCGCGGGGCCGGGCCGGACAAAGACTATGTTTATCTGCACGTCGATCACCTCGGCAAAGAAGTTATCGATGCCAAGCTACCCGATATTACCGACTTCGCCCGGACGTATCTGCACGTTGAGCCTTACACTGAAGGGGTACCAATCCAACCGACCGCTCACTATGCGATGGGTGGCATTCCGACCAACATCGATGGCGAAGTTATTCTGGACGAAAAAGGCACCGTTCTGCCGGGCTTCTACGCTGCCGGTGAGGTAGCTTGCGTATCGGTTCACGGCGCAAACCGGTTGGGGACCAATTCGCTGGTCGATCTGGTGGTATTCGGACGGCGAGCCGGTCTTAAGGCTCTGGAGTATGTCCAGAAAAACGATCTGGAAAGTCTGCCAGCTAACACGGAGGAGCGCAGCCGCAGCCTGTTGAGTTTCGTGGTCAGTGGCAGCGGCAACGACCGCACCGAAAACGCCGCCGACATACGTAAGGAATTACAGGACCGGATGCAAGCCTGGGTCAGCGTGGTTCGCAACGAGGAAGGCCTCACGAACATGATGAAAAAGCTGGCCGAGCTGCGCGAACGCTATAACCGGGTCCGGGTGAGCGACAATACTACCAAATTTAACACCGAGCGGCTGGAAGCCCTGGAACTGGGTTGTCTTTTGGAAAGTTCCGAAGCTACCACCAAAGGGGCACTGGAACGCCGCGAAAGCCGGGGGGCGCAGTACCGGTCGGATTACGAAACCCGTGACGATGTTAAATTTTTGGCCCACACGCTGGCCTACCGGAGCGAAGATGGCGGGGTAAAGGAGTTGCGCTACAAGCCGGTCGTAATTACCAGGTTCCAGCCCAAAGAGCGGAAATACTAAAGCGATCAGAGATCAGTGGCCGGACGCATTGAAGCAAGCCTTCTCGCGGTCCACCGTCCCTGATCTCGGTTACAGGAGTTTGAAATGTCACAGGTAACAGTAAAGATTTTGCGCTTTGACCCTGAAAAGGATAAAAAAGCCCACTACGAAACTTATGAGGTTCAGGCCGACCCGCTCGACCGCATTCTGGATGTGCTAAACACGGTCAAATGGTACAAAGATGGTTCGCTCACCTACCGGCGCAGTTGCGCACACGGTGTATGCGGTTCGGACGCGATGCGGATCAACGGGCGCAACCGTCTGGCCTGCAAGCTGCTGGTGCGGGATGTCGGCGGCGATACGGGCAAGAAAATCCAGATCGAGCCGATGCTGGGGTTCAAAATTATCAAAGACCTGGTAGTGGATATGGAGCCGTTCTTTGATAAATATCGTTCGATCAAGCCTTATCTGATCAATAACGAGGTGGCCGCCGCCAGCAGCGAACGCTACCAGAGTTCCGAGGAGCGGG
Source organism: Chloroflexia bacterium (assembly GCA_038322625.1). GTDB lineage: Bacteria > Chloroflexota > Chloroflexia > Chloroheliales > Chloroheliaceae > 54-19. The sequence continues at coordinate 104,068 of JBBQGA010000004.1, read as the reverse complement.
AAGTCTTTGACGAAAGTACCAAATGTATTCTGTGCGGAGCCTGTAGCGGTTCGTGTCCGCCCTACTGGTCGAGCAGCGAGTTTATTGGCCCGGCGGCCATCGTTCAGGCTCACCGCTTTATCTTCGATAGCCGCGACCAGGGAGCCGACGAACGGCTGGCGATTCTTAGCCAGGGCGAAGGGGTTTTCCGCTGCCGCACCGTTTACAACTGCACCGATGCCTGCCCACGCGGTATTCCAGTGACCAAAGCCATCGAGCAAATCAAACGGGCCATGCTCTACAACCGCAGCTAATCTCGCATTAAAGCTGTTCTCAGTTTAGTAAAAAATTCAGGCTACCCGACCGGGGTAGCCTTTTTTTGCCGATTTATTGATTAGTATGGCACTAAATATGCTTTAGTATTAAGAAGGAATAAGAATGGAAACCAAAGTGGTTAAATCTTTGGCTTTCCAGATGTGTGGTAAATGAACGATAAATAAAGGAGTAAGCCATGAGTATCAACCCTTCCTATGACCCCTATAATGCCGGTGGGCGGCCAAACCAGAATGATATTGACCAACAATATTTGCAGCAACTAGCCGGGCAGCCCCGTATCTATAACGCACCCCAACCGGCTGCGCCCATGTACAGCCAACCAGTCACCGAAATCAACCGGACGATCACTAATACACCGGTTCAGGTGAACACACCGGTAATGTCGGCTCCCCGCGACCGGGTGCGCTGGGGACCCATCATGGCCGGGCTGGTTTCGGCCCTGGCGACTTTGCTGGTGTTAAGTTTGTTGGGAGTAGCGGTCGGGCTGACAGCGGCGGCTGGTGATCCAAACGGTGGAGCTAACGCGGCGGCGGCCAAAGCCAACAATTACAGCACAGGTGCCTCGATCTGGGCTGCCCTTTCCGCCCTGATCGCTTTCTTTATCGGGGGTTTTGTAGCCGCCCGAACGGCAGGAGTGCGAGGTAAAACCAATGGTTGGATCAACGGTGCGCTGGTTTGGGCCATCGCTTTGCCGCTTTTGCTCTGGTTAGCCAGCAGTGGCGCATCCGGTTTCCTGAATGCCATCGGCTTTAACCTGAACGGCTTTGTTAACAACGTCAACGGCGCAGTCAACAGCGTTACCAATAACACCGCCAACCCTGGTACAGTACAAGCCTCGACTGAAGCAGCCCGCAACGGAGCCTGGGGCACCCTGGGGGCACTGGTACTTGGTTTATTGGCCTCGGCCCTGGGAGGCTTAATCGGGGCGCGTGCCCACGAAAACCCGCAATACCGGAACGATAACAACACCAATGTACCTCAAAACCAGGGTTACATCCGGTAATTCAGCTAAGAAAAAGCGGCTAACCAGTGTTTGGTTAGCCGCTTTTTTATTATCTGGACTTTCGCTAGAAAGTATAAAGTCCCTATCAGTTTAAATCGAAAAGAAAGAATTGGCTGTTCCGGCGGTGGTCCGGCTCGAACGGATCACCGAGGTACTCACCTGCTGGAATATACGGCGGATTTCGGCGGGGGTACTGCTGGCCGTAATAATAGCCGGAAAAGCGATCTCGTTAGCGATACGCTGTAGATCGGCGGAGCCAAAACCGGCGTAGGCCAGCGTGTAAATCTCCTGGGCCAGCAAACTCTGGCTGACAGTACGAACCTGCTGGGCAGTAGCCTTTGACGAATTGTCCTCGCCATCCGAAAAGACCACGATAATACAGCGCGTCCGTACCCCGTTGTTGCGGAGAAGCTGGCCGTAGGCAACGATCCCGGTCATAACGTAAAGCAAGGTATCGTACAAAGCGGTCCCGCCGGAGGGCGCATAGTCCTGACTGGTCAGATCGGCCAGCAGGTTTACCGGACTGTAACTGTAGTGTAAACGGGCGGTCGTGTCGAAACCCCAAGCGCTCACCAGAATCGAGTCGGCCTGGCGAGCACCCCGAAAAGTTTCCAGCATCGTATTAAAGCCATCGATGACCGCCTGGCGCACCGGAGCCATCGAACTACTGGCATCCAACACCGCCGCCACCAGCGTCACATCTTCGCTCTGTAGATTATCGAGGCTGGTTCCGTTAGCCCCGGCCAGGGCAACCGCGTCCAGGTTATCGACCAGGATCATAGCGGCATTATTATCAAGTCCTTCGACCCGCGCGTCGCCAAATAAATCTTGAATATCTTTTGGATTGCTGCTCATTTTCTTACTGCCTTTCTAAATTTGGGGTATTCAAAGGACACCACCCCCGCCGGGAGTTTGCAGGGATGGTCTGCCTTTTAAAGTGTTACAGGTTTAGCTGGTAAAAAGCCTGATAGGAAACCTGATAGAAATTTGACTAGCCTATCGGCTGGCTGGAATTTACCAATCGCATACCCTGGCGGGCCATCTGGGTCAACTCATCGTTTGCCAGCTTATCGAAATCGATGGCCGGGTGTTGCACCGAGGAAGTACAATCCATCAAGAAGCGCAATTTGCCGATTACTTCGGGCTGGCTACTGAAATAAGCCATAATCGAGCGCATAGTAGAAAGTACACAATGGCTTTTAGCCTGTCCCGCCACATACACCAGATCATATTTCGCCAGCATATCCAGAAAACCGGTATTGAGGCCACCGGCAGGGTGGGAAGGCACCTTTACCTCCGGCTCCAGGATCGAATAGTTCTCGGTCTGCGGGATAGTGCCTTTGATCAGCCAGGTCGGTTGGGCGTGCCGGGCCGCCGCGTGATACATAATCGCTTCGGATAGGGCCGGTACCAGCGACTGACCGGGAGTAGCGATCATGGTGTGATACGGCCAGATCATAAGCGAATATTTGCCGCCTTTGTTGAGTTTCTCGACGTATTGCAGCGACCAGGCCGGGTCAACCAGAGGCCGCCAGAGACCCTTGCGAATATCGTCGGAGGTTATTACGGTAAAAGGGGCGGGATGTTCACCCTGCTCGTTAGCCCACCAGGTCGGGTAGAAAATCTGGAAGGTGGTGTGACTATCGAGCGACGCACTAATACTGGTGATTTGCCCGGCATTGCGCAAAATCCACTCGATAGTGCGGCGAGTGTCTCCGATTGCCCCCGGTACGGCCAACGTGCCCTGCGGAAAAATAAAATCTATTTGCGGGTCGACCAGCAATAACATAATCCGTTGTTTATCCTGGCTGGCCGGAGGCAATCCGGCCTGTTGACCCTGCGCGGTGGCCTGGGCCATGTCGGGCATATACAACTTTTCAACCCTGGCCGGATCGTAGAAAGTTGGAAAACTGTTTAGTAAGTTGGTCATAAAGTACCTCTTTCATTTACAAATCTTTCAAGTAAATAACGGTAAAGAATATTTGATTTTCTATAACTTCAGGTGTTGAGGCCGATCTGCCAGAGTTCGGTTTCGTTCTCGGCCAGTAAACCGGTCCCAAAATTATGAAGACGGGTGGCGGCGGTAACAAAACTGGCGGTTTCCGGCAGATAAACCTGTCCATTGGCTTCGAGATGTTCCTTTAGTAAACCGTTATTGGTCGGCCAGAGCGCGATACCCTGGGCGAATAACCCGCCGCCATAGCCTATCTCGGTTGTGTCTGGTCGCCGGATAGCTAGCGGCGCGGGTCCCAGCAGTTCAAGCCGGACCTGGGCGGCCCCGGTCTGCCGGGTGTGACGAATAACCAGACCCGGCAAACTGCTATAATTTACCAGAGCCTCATCGAGGGCAACCGGCGGGATTGCCAGTTCGGAGCGACCCTGCCGGTCGTAACCAAACCAACGGTATTGGTGGAAAACTCGTTCAAACCCGCACAATTGCTCGGTCTGACCGCTATCAGAAGCCTGGAACCAGGTCTGTTGGTCCAGCACACTCATAAGCGGGCGTTCCACCAGTTGTCCATAAAGAATTTCGCCCCGCAGCAGTGAACCGCCTGCCGTTCGGTAAAGATGCCGCCCGGTGGTCGCAAAGACGGCCTGACCCTCAAACTGGCCGGAAGTAGCTCTGGTAAAAGGGGTTACACCGTCCTTATCCAGTTTGAGAATTAGCAAATTCGGACTATCCGCCGGGTTTACCACCAGGTAATCGTCCATAAACCGGTAACGACTGCCGGCCTGCCACCGGAAAAGCTCCTGCCGGACGAAGGGCCGGTCCTTGGACTGGCGGTAGAGAACCACCAGATCACCTTCGTGGGCCAGGGCCAGCCAGCCAGTACCGTTCACCCGGCAAGCCAGCAAAGGCCCGTCGGTCGCCAGAAGTCGCTGGATACGCAAACCCTGCTTTGGCAGCGGCAAACTAACCGCCAATTTAAATCCCTGGCAAACCGGACAAACTTTTCGCCGGACCGGAAACCAGTTGTGGCAGGTCGGGCATTCGGTCAGCCCACCGGCATAATCCTGTAGAGTTTGGACCGGAAAAACGCCGCGTTTACCTTCCGAGAAAATCTGCCAGAAAAGCTGGGCCAGGTCATCGTCCAGCAAAGCCGGGTTAAGAGCTACTTTGGGATAGATTACCGACGGGTCCAATACCGACAAGCGGTGCAGGGCGCGCCCGGTTAGCTGGTGGATCTGGCGATGGGTGCCGCCGTAAGGATGAACCAGCAGCAAGGCCCGAAATAACAACACGGCATAGCTGTACCAATCGTGCTGGGGCCGAAAACCCGGCCCAACCGTCAGGTCAGCGTCATACAGTTCGGGAGCAAGATAGTCCTCAGTGGCGACCGGGCAGGGATATGTCGTGAACTGGTAGCTGTCCACATCGATAAAGACCGGCTGGCTACCTTCAAACAAAATATTCAGATCGTTAAAGTCGCCGATTACCAGCCCGGCCTGGTGCAATGCTTCTACTATCGGGTGAATTTTTAGAAAAAGAGCCGTGACCTGACCGGCGTTAATGCCAGCCTGTGCCCGGAAAGATTTGTTAAAAAGGCTAACAAGCGGCTGCATCCGGGCGGGCACCACCGGCATCGCAAAGCCGATTAATTCGCTGCCATGCTCGGCCTGTACCCCAGCCAACGGGTAGATAACAGCCTCCGGCAAATTCAAAGTTTGGTTTAGCATGGCGGTCAGTTTAGCGGCGCGGGCCGGGCTGGGCTGGTGATACAACTTAACCGCCAACCGCTCGCTATATTTGATCACGACCGCTTCGCCGCCGGTTCCAAGCACAGCCTCTTTTGCCAGATTTACCGTTTGCCCGTTAAGCCTGATCTTCATGGCCCACCACCTCCCGCTCCACCAATATGCCGGTCGTGTCGTCGCTCAACTTTTTCTGATTGGCCCAGATATTTAGCTGGCGTTGAAGTGCCCGCGACCCCCGGCCCAGCCGGGCCAATTCCGGTAGCAAATCCGGTTGAAAACCGTCCGTCCAGACTGCCAGCCGTTCTATGCTGGCGGTCGCCAGTTCCAGCACCTCAAAGCCAGCCGTTCTATGCTGGCCGGGTTCATCCAGCAAATCGTAAGCCATGTAGCGAGGAGCCGGACCGGCCTGGTGATCCTGTAGAGTGTCGTTAACTAAAGTAAAGCCGTCCCCCGCCACAAAAATCACGCTTTCCACTTCGCCGATTACAAACCCGACGACGGTTGTTAACCAGTAATTTGCTATCTGCTCTTTTCGAGCCAGACTTTCGGCCCCGGTCCCTACTAACTGGTCGCAGAGAATACTGATAAAAGTAAGACAACGCCCATAAAGCTGGACCGGTAATTCTTTCACACCGTGACCGGCTTGTAATAAGCGGCCCAACTCCATAACGCCGTATTCGGCCAGCAAGGCCGCCCCAACCTCACTGTGGTCGGCTTCACTACAACCATCGCAAACCAACCCGCTCAGGTAAGCGCGACCTTCGTAGTGGTAGGTTGCCAGCCGGTATTTGTCCTGGCAATTACGCCAGCTTTGATGATGCGCTTGACCGATTACGCTCCCGGCTCTGACTTTGAAAGTAGTCATCGATATTCTTTCTATAGTGTATTTTCTACACTGATAGTAACATCTTTTTTTATAACTGTCAAGCTTTTTTAAGAAATTCAAAAAATTGCAGCTTAAATCGAGATAGGTTTGCAATGTCTTTGCAATATCTTAGTAAGAACCGGATTTTTCAAAGTCAGGGGTTGTTAAAATATAGGGGCTTTCAATAATTATTATTTTGAATTTTTGCTCAGGGGAAAATATCTTGCGAACGTGGAAAAGCTGGTGGGCGGTTGCCCTGTTGTGTGGCAGTCTAATATTAATTCAATCTTCAGCCACTAATGTTGCGGTGGTAAGAGTGAGCAGTCTGTCTGAGCGGCTTCAAACTGTTCAGACGAGTCAGACGAGCGAGGCGGGAACGCAGCACTCAAAAATCCTGGAGTTAAAAACCCGGCTGCAAAACCAGCGAGTTAGGATTGATCAGGTGACGAGTGCGATTCCGGCCATTCCAACTAATCCACCTCTCGAACAAACCGGCACCCCTACCCCAACCCTGGCGGCAGAGTCTGCCAGCCTGAACCAGATTGCGTCGGAAATTGGCCGGATTGAAGTCGACCTTAACCACCTGGATCAAACCGGTTTACCAGCCACGCTCAACCCTGTAACCTCGGATACCGTCCCGGCCAGACCTGCCACCAGATCGGTCCTGACCGGCGGTCAGATAGCCGGTGATTTTAAGGTTTTGGACCCCGGTAGTACAGCCGGTTTGAGCCTGATTACCGACCCAAACGAAATGATTGCGGCAGCGGACCGGCTTCGCAAGGAAGTTGACCAGCTTGAACAAAAGCTTTCTCAATTAGACATAGCCAGCCAGAGTGACCTGGCTCCCGGTTATAGCTCAGTCATCGAGGGGGAAGCCGCCCAACAACTGGCCGCGCAAACGGATGCTCCGCACGGCTGGCCGGTGCAGGGTCCGGTCAGTTCACCGTTTGGATTACGCACAGCTTTATTTATACCCGGTGCGACAATACAACACTCGGTAAATGTAATTGAAAGCAAAGGCGGTAATCCGCTCACGCCCGCACCGTCTGCGACCTCCCCCTTATCCGCGACTATAGCGGTTAGCGGGACTATCGCCCCTCAAACCAGTCCGGTACCGACCAATACCATGCCCCAAATTACGCCAATTATGAGGCCAACTTCACCGGTTATTAGCCCAACCGGCCAGGCTATAACCCCTACGCCGGCTACCTCGCCAGCCAGCCCGACCGGCACGCCAACCCGTACCGCTTGTGTGGCTTCAACCCCGGCCCCGCTGACCCCAGGCAGCAACCGGCTTCAGGTGCGCGACAGTGCCGATTGCCCGGCTCCCTCAGTCCCGGCTACCCCTACGCCAACCGCGACGGTTAACCCGCCCGGTCCCGGCTACGATAGCACCGGTCTATTAATTCCGGCAGGGATGGAATTTCATTCAGGGATCGATATTGCCGTCCCGGAAGGCACCGAAGTTCACGCGACAGCCGGAGGGGTGGTGGAATACGCCGGAGACGGGCGCGGCGGCTATGGCAACGTGGTATATATCAATCATCCGGGCGGGTTTATCACAATCTACGGGCATAATTCGCGCCTGCTGGTGAAGGCCGGGCAAACCGTCACGGCTGGTCAAACGATTGCGCTGGCGGGTAGCACCGGCTATTCGACCGGGCCGCACGTACATTATGAGGTGCGCTATGGTAGCCGGTTATGCGATCCGGCCCCTTTTCTGCCCTATAAGTAATAGTTGTAACTACACACCAAACCTGTGTAAAGGAACGAAGCAGGGGTCGTGGGGCCGGGTACCCACTGGGTGCCCCTGCGGGTGGTACACCAGGGGTCTCCCTTGTAAAATACTCTTTTTTTCTACTTTCGCCGTCCACTGGTGGCCCTGGGGAGGGTCAGGGGTGGGGTCTGAGTAGTTACTAATAGTTTAGGAATGGGTCGGCGGTTATTTAAAGACTGACAGGATAGCTTCGATGATTACCTGGGGATTGGGTGGGGCACCGGCCACGAAGGCAGCGATTTTTTTGCCGGGTGGTAGCGCGGTGCCGGGAAAAGGGAGTTTTTCAGTTGAATCGGCTTCGGTAGTAGCTGCCGAGAGTGGGCCGAGGGTAGCATAAGCCCGGTCGAAGGGTACAGCACTGGTGGCATCCGCGCCAAGCTGGATTAGTTTTATGTGGTCTGGCAGTCCGGCCAGCAGGTCCAGCGTGGCATCAATCAGCTTGGCAGTGGCCTGACCTAGCAATAACACCACGTCCGCCTGGCGTGGGCTGGTTGTCAGGGCAATTCCATAGCCAGCAGCATTGTAGGGAGGCACAAAGATCGCGTTTAGCTCGATTTTGCTGCCGTTACTACCACCCATATGCAGTGGGAAAACCAGTATTGAGTTATTAGCCCGCTTTTTATTAGCCATAAGATAAAAATTTTCTAAAAACAGGTTGAAACCATCCAACCCATGACTTTGGAGTTGTCATCCGGCTCTACCCGCAGAAAAGTTACTTTGTCCTTCTCGTCATAACGTTGTTCGTTATATACTTTAAAAGGCGAGCCGGATTTGAAGGTCTTGATAATGACGGCCTCGTAGCTGGTATCCTCCCGCAAACGGCAATCGTCACGAGTGACCGCCTGGCGAAATGTCGGGGTTGGTTCGGGCACCGGCGTAGCGGTCGCCGGGAAGGGGGTCGGCGGGACCGGGGCTTTGGTAGTATCGGTGACACCGGCTGCCGCCCCAACACCAGCCACGCGCGATGGGGCCGGGGTTTCGGTGGGCCGGACAGCACTCACAGTAATTTCCCCGTTGCGGTTGGTAACATCAAGCACTCTGGCAAAATCGGGCCGGAAAAGCACAAAAATTAAAATTACAAAGGCGGTTATAGAGGCAATCGAGACAATAGTAACATCCGCACAGCCCAGGCGTGGGCCGCGTTGACGTGACCACCATTCAGGCGGTTGCTGCGACATATAGACTGGCTTCCTTTGGGTGTGATCACCCCGGTACGCTAATAGTTGCCGTTAAGCCGGTGAGACCGGTTGAGATTATTTTACTACAAACCCCGGTAAACACCAAACCCGCTATCCACTAACTAGAAAAGCAAAAAAATAATAGCCAGTCCGCCAGAGGCTAAGAACTGACTATTATGGGGGATCGAAAATTCTGATCTAGCTGCGCTGTTCGTGGATATACTCGACCGCGTCGTTGACCGTTACAATCTTTTCGGCCACTTCGTCCGGCACCTGGATACCAAACTTCTCCTCAATTTCCATAATTAATTCCACAAGGTCGAGAGAGTCTGCGTTCAGATCTTCTACGAAGGAAGCCTCCAGTGTAACGTCTTCGGGGTCTACTGCAAGTTGCTCGACAATAATCACCTTCAGCTCGTCAAAAACTGTATCATTGTTAGTTGCTGCCATTATTTCACCTCCTCCCTCGCCTGGCGGCGATTCAAATTTTTTTGCTGAATAGTCTGCCTCCCTTGCTCTCTCCCTACCTTCGTTCGGTCTGCTAACTGACGGCACACCGGAATAGTTGGAAAGCGGCGACATGGAGCAGCGCGATTTTGGAAGCTTACGCTTCCGGTTCTTTAGGATGCTGGGTAACAATGGCACCCAGCACCCCATTTACAAAGCGACTACTGCTATCGCTGCCAAAGTTCTTTGCCAGTTCAATGGCCTCGTTAATGGCGGCCCTGGTTGGTACGTCATTATTAAATAGAATCTCGAAAATTGCAAGCCGCAGGATGTTTTTATCGACCTTCGCCATCTGGTCCATCGGCCAGTTGGGGGCCGAACTCGAAATAAGCTCATCCAGTTTATCACGATTATCGACCACGCCACTGACCAGTAACAGCGCAAACTCGCCGGCTTCTGCCGGAACCGGGTTGATTTCAAGATGACGCTCCAGCACCTTTAAGGGCGCGTGATTGACGGCATCAGTCTCGAAAAGGGTTTGGAGGGCGATACTCCGGGCCTGTCGGCGATAGAGGCCAAGTTTGTTTTTGGCATCACCCTTCAGGTTTTCGAGTTCAAACCATTCATCCGGTTCGATAAATTCGTCGACCGGCAAAGGGGTCGTATTTTCGTCGCCCTTGTTGTTACCTGTTAATTTACTCAACGTTCTGAATGTATACGTTGATTTCCTCGACCGCCATACCTACGATATTGCGGATCGCTTTGGAAACCTCGTTTTGAACTTGCTTGCCCACATCAGCCATATTCATATTGCGGTCTACGACAATGTGGAGATTGGCGTAAACCTTTTCCTCGCGTACTTCGATTTCTACGCCTTCGTTTTGCTCACGGTTAAAAAACCGGCTGCGCGACCCGACCGGATTATCCATACGGACTACACCGGACACCTCCAGGGTAGTTCGCTCGACAATAGTTTCCAGCACGCCACGAGCGATCCGCACCGTACCCAACTTCTTGATTTTCTGTTCGCCAGGGTTGTTGATACTTGCTGTCATCATTCCTAAATTCTGCGGCAAAGCGGACTCTATAAGTGCCAGGTAGGCATTTTTCTCTCTACAAAATTCAGGGAGGCCAGTCCATCGCGGTATTCCTGATCAGTGAGCAAAAATTGCTGAAAAGGAATAGTAGTCTTTACGCCGCTTACCACTGTTTCATGCAAAGCCCGTTCCATGCGGGCTACCGCTTCTACTCGAGTATCACCATAAGTGATAATTTTAGCGAGCAAACTATCATAATAGGGCGGCATCACGTAACCACTGTAAAGATGGGTATCTACCCGCACGCCGATCCCGCCTGGCGGCACAAATAAATCTATCGTGCCAGCATCGGGCCGGAAATTGTTGGCCGGGTCTTCGGCGTTCACCCGGCATTCAATCGCGTGCCCCCGTATTTTAACGTCTTTTTGAGAGAGCGTCAAGCGTTCCCCTGCCGCCAACACGATTTGCCATTTAACCAGGTCCAATCCTGTCACCATTTCAGTCACCGGATGTTCTACCTGAATCCGGGTATTCATTTCCATAAAATAGAAATTACCGTTCGGGTCAAGCAAAAACTCGATGGTTCCGGCACTGGTATAACCGATGGCTTTGGCTCCCTTTACGGCGGCATCGCCGATCTTTTTGCGTAAATCGTCCGGCAGATTAGGGGCGGGGGCTTCTTCCATGATTTTCTGATAGCGACGCTGGATCGAACAGTCGCGTTCGCCCAGGTGAATGATATTGCCAAAATTGTCGGCCAGCAATTGAATTTCGATATGGCGCGGGTTGGGTACGAACTTTTCCAGGTATAGATCGGGGCTGGCAAAGGCCTTTTCAGCCTCAGCCCGCGCCAGTGGGTAAATCTTCTCCAGGCTGGCGTCACTCTCGACCACCCGGATACCGCGCCCACCACCACCGGCCAGGGCCTTGAGCATCACAGGATAACCGATCCGGCCAGCTTCTTTTTTGGCGTGGTCCAGGTTGGTCAATACGCCTTCGACACCCGGCACAATCGGCAAACCGGCGTCGGCCATCGTCTGACGAGCCACCGCTTTATCGCCCATTTTCTCGATCACGCTGGGCCGGGGTCCAATCCAGGTCAGGCCGACTTTTTCGCAAATCTCGGCTACATAAGGATTTTCGCTTAAAAAGCCGTAACCGGGATGCAGCGCATCGGCCCCGGTGATGAGGGCGGCACTCATTATGGCCGGGGTATTGAGATAACTTTTACCACTGGGAGCCGGACCGACACACACCGCTTCATCGGCAAAGCGCACCGCCAGCGAGTCGCGGTCGGCTTCACTATAGGCCACCACTGTGGCAATCCCCAGGTCGCGGCAAGCTCGCACTACCCGCAGCGCAATTTCGCCTCTATTCGCTATTAAGACCTTTTTAAACATTCTAAGCTTTCTTCATTTTAAGCTTTGCTATTCTAAGCTTCTTGCTGAAAGTAAAAATTATCAAGCTTCTCACCGGCTTGTTTCAACAGCCATAAAGTATTTTTAATACAATCACTGGCACTGTAGTTAGTTTCTAACCAAGTACCATTTGGTAAAGCTGATTTAGCTGCAAAAGCTCTGCCATCTTTATGGTATGGGGTATTACTTAATAAATACCTAACTCCGCTAGAAGCATCCTTTAGTGGGAGATTAGGTAGTTTTTGAGTTTTTACTAACCATTCTGTCACTTGCTTGAGAATAGCACTATAAGTCTTAACACTTATCGATGTACCATCAGGAAACTTTAAGGTAAGTGGTATTGTCACATTGCCACTCATACTATTAAAAGAGACCCATTTCTTTTGCTCAGTTAAATTTTGGTCCAACAGTTTTGGGGTTTTCCTGGGTTTAAGTACAATACTGGTTTGTGAATTTACAACAGAAGTGGGTTGTTTTAAATCTAGGTATTGAGATATATGTACAGAATGAAAATCAGGAAAAACAGCTTGTTCTCCTGCAAATAAATTTTCTGGAAGCAAGCAAGCAAACTTAATGAGTAAAACATTTATTGCATCAGTATCAATCACAAAACGCATAATTTCTTTTTCAGAATAAGATACTTGTTTAAAGGCGTCTGCGACAATCCAGGTATTACCATCTGTAGCAAGCGAATATTTTATTCCACTATGAAAAGCATAATTCGTAACCTGTATTAGGTCTTGTGAGTTAACTTGTCCAAATTTTTTAGCTTCGATTATAGCTACAGGCTTATTATTTGCATTTAATAAAGCATAATCAGCGCGACCCCCATTCATTCCTTTGGAGTATTCAGGAATAACAAGGACAGGGTTATGAACATCCCAACCTAATGAATTAAGAAGAACGTCTACTAACGCATAACGGGTTAATGCTTCATTATTGGCTAGGTCAACCCTATGAGTTTGAATTGTATGTTTTAATTTTGTAATTGTATCTATGAATAATTGCATTTTTATGGAGTTATTTCATCGTTTCCAAAATATCTTCCGGTAAAGGTCGAACTATTACCTGTGAGAACTTTCCAGCCTGATATTCACAATAATACTCTACCGGCCCCGATTGTGAAAGCATCCTCGGCAGAAAATACGGGATGTTTGCCACGACTGCCGGGTTTTGCGGGTCACACACCCATTCAACAGGTTGCCAGCATAGGCGGCCTTCAGGGATATGTCTCTCGTCCGGCCAGATCGCCTGATCGGGCGATAATTCGGCTACAAAAGCGTACATTCCGCGACTGGGCCGGGTTGGGTCGGCCCCACTGTCAATCTCCCATGTAACGAGACCGGCAAAACGGACTTCGTTCGCAGCGTGCAAATCCAGCCCGGCCTCCTCGTAAATCTCACGGATTACCCCGGCCAGGGGGGCCTTGGCTTCTTCCAATTTGCCACCCAAACCGTTCCAGCGGCCTTCGTTGGGCGAGCGCAACCGGTAAAGCATCAATATGCGGTCGTCTTTGCGGCAAAAGCAGATTGTATACGGCAGTGACACGTTAAATCCCGGCCTGAAACTAAACTTACATCATCACCATGCCACCATCAACCGCCAGCACCTGCCCGGTGATATAGGCGGCGGCCTCGCTAGCCAGAAAGACAATCGCCTCGGCCACGTCTTCCGGCTTGCCAAATCTTTCAAGAGGTATCTGGGCCAAAGCTTTATTTTTGAAATCTTGGGCCAACACATTGGTCATATCGGTATCGATAAAGCCCGGCGCGACGGCATTGACCGTGATCGCCCGGCTACCGACTTCACGGGCCAGGGCTTTTGTAAACCCGATTAAACCGGCTTTGGCCGCGCTATAGTTAGCCTGACCCCCACTACCGGCCTGACCGGAAACCGAACTGATATTGATGATCCGACCGCCTTTGGCCTTGAGCATCGGACGCAGGGCGGCTTTGGCGCAAAACATGGCCCCCTTCAAATTGGTATCGATTACAGCGTGAACATCGGCTTCGCTCATCCGCATCAGCAAATTATCGCGGGTGATACCAGCATTATTTACCAGAATATCCAACCGGCCAAAAGTTTTAACGGTTTGCTCGATCAGGCGTTGGGCATCCGCTGCCAGTCCGATGTCGGCCTGTACCGCCAGGGCTGAACCGCCTTGCTTTTCGACCTGGGCCACCACTTGCTGGGCTTCCTCGGCATTCTTGTTGTAGTTGATCACTACTTTCGCCCCTCGTTCGGCCAGCAGCAAGACCGCCGCCCGTCCAATCCCCCGCGACCCACCGGTTACAATTGCGACTTTTCCTTCAAAACTCATAGCCTTCTCCCCGTAAATGGCTTGTGACCTACGCCTTCAACAATTCCTCAGAGGTAACGGCCTGGGCCGCCTTTTCGATGCGTTTGATCAACCCAGTCAGGACTTTGCCCGGCCCGATTTCTATAAAGGTCGTCGCCCCCCCGGCGAACATAGTCTGGACCGACTCGACCCAGCGCACCGGGCTATAGGTCTGGCTGGTCAATTCCAGTTTCAAAGCGGCGTTATCTTGCAGCGGGAGCGGTTGGGCGGTAACATTGGAGACTACCGGGAAACGAGCAGCCCGGAAAGAGGTGGCGGCAATCGCCCGGCCCAGTTCTGCGGCCATCGGGCGCATCAGGCTACTATGGAAAGCTGCGCTGACCGGCAGAGGTATCACCCGTTTGACTCCTGCCGCGCGGGCCGCCTCGGTAAAACGGGCCAGCACCTGGGCGGTGCCGCTGATCGCGGTCTGGCCGGGGGAATTATAGTTGGCGACCTCAGCCCCGGTCTGGCGAGCCAGTTCTTCCAGCAGCCCATCATCCGCCCCGATCACAGCTACCATACCGCTCCCGCCGCCGCTATCGCCCTGCCCGGCCTCGTTCATCAGGCGGCCCCGTTCGCGCACCAGCCGCAAAGCGTCCTCGAAAGCCAGGGCACCACAGGCCACCAGCGCGGTATATTCACCCAGACTGTGCCCGGCCACAAATAGCGGCGGTTCGCCCAGCGCGTCCGGCTGGGTAAGCTGTAGAGCCTGTAAATGGGCCAGACTGGTGAGTAGCAAAGCCGGTTGAGCGTGGTCGGTGCGAGTAAGCAAATCTTCCGGGCCTTCAAAACACAATTTAGAAATAGAAAAACCCAGCACCTGATCGGCGTGGGCGTACAGTTCGGCTATTTGTGCGTGCTTGTTAGCCAGTTCCTGGCCCATTCCAACTACTTGAGAACCCTGTCCCGGAAAAACCCAGGCCGTCGCGGTCAAATTTTAACTCCTTCGTTAAAAGCCAGTATGTAAAGTTGTCTTCTCAGATGTCACGCAGTTTTAAGTTTGCGGTTTCAAAACTATGAGTCTTGAATCTTGAACGAATAATTCACTCAAAACCCAAAACTCATAAATTGATCTCTAACCGCCAGGCGTTACACTAACCGGCCCGGCCAGGTGTAAAAACTACTCGGCTTCTTTCTTCTGGCGAATTTCGATCACTTGCTCATCTTTGTAGTGACCGCAAAGGTTGCAAACGGTATGCGGTACGCGCTGCCCGCCACAATTGGAACAGGTAACTAATTTCGGCACAACCAATGCCTGGTGTGACCGTCGGCGGCCCTGAGCAGCCCGGCTTACTTTTTGCTTGGGTAAGGCACCCATTGTTTTCCCCCTTCAAACTAAAGTCTAATTATTTCTTCTTCCAGAACTAACCGGCCCGGTTGCTCTGCTCGGATTTTAATCCTGAACCGCTATTATAACTTTTTTGGGCCTGAAAAGCAAATTGAATTATAGCTGTTCAGACCCCACCCCTGACCCCTCCCCAGGGCCACCAGTGGACGGGGAACAAAAGAGAGATACAGGGGCACCCATAGGGTACCCGCCTGTACGACCCCGCGCAGGGGTTGCACCCCTTCAGACCCCGCTAATTTTTTAGAGCATTGAATTTAGACTTTCAAAGAAGCTAATCATTATTCAGAAAGGTGAATTTTGCTTATAGGTGAATATCTGGATCGGTTTAGCTCAGACCAAGATGCGATAGCAACAGGAAAACCAACACCGCTATTAACAACAACAGCCCCGGAACGATCACAAAGATCGTCCACCACGAGCCGAAAACTAGCCAGGATATAACCGCCAGCCCAACGACCGCCCCACCCCGCCAGGCCCAGCGTTGCATTTGGCGGCGTTGAAGTTGCCGTTCCCGCGCTTCTTCGGCCAGTCGCAAGCGTTCAATCGATTCGTTATAAAGTTGCAGACCCTGCCCGGCATCATAGGGCGCGATGCTGCTAATATAAATCTGGCGCGCCCGGCGGATGTGTTCGCGGTCGAGGTCGGGTGAGGGGTTGAAAAATACACTCAGTTCGCGTTCGGCATCCTCCCAGCGGCCCAACCCGGCCAGCCGCTTACCCTCGTTGTAATGCTGCCAATACATGGCCTCGACCGCATATTTAACCTTTTCCTGGTCGCTGCGACAGTGAGTACAATAGTAATCCAGTACAAAAATCGGGGCATCGCAATTCAGACAGAACTTTTTGAGGTCGGCTCCGCAATTGGCACAGAATTGCTGCCCGTTCGAGCGGACCGGCGGGTGATCATGGTTGATATGTTCACAATAGGCGCAGGGAAGGGCCGGATAGGGATAATTAGGGGCAATTTCCAGCCGGATTTCTTCATCGTCAGGCTGGCCGGAATAATTCTGGTCGCCGGTTAGTTTGTCGTAGATGGTCGCGGGCCAGGCCCGCCGGTCTATTTTCCGCACCAACTTACCGCACTGGCGACAACGAGCCAGGCGTTGCCCGGCGGCCATCGCTTCAAAAGGCAAACCGGCCCCGCAACCGGGACAATATAGGCGGGTGGAGCGTTCGCCCGGATTCGACCAGGCACTGGCATCTAGTTTCATAAAAGTTCCCCGGCCATGTCATCCTACCAGGCGCAATATTAATAATTACCGGCTGATTTTAGCACAAATCGCCTAGCGTAACCAGTCTGGAAAGGCTATTATCCGAGGACTAATATAATTGTGAGAAATAAAATTAGAGAAACTGGAAAATCGGTACCGCAAAACTAAAGGTGGAGCCGGAACCAAACTCGCTGGTGGCCCAGACCTCGCCGTTATGGGCCTGAATGATATGCTTGGTAATCGCCAGTCCCAGACCGGTGCCGGTTTCGTTGCCCGCCCGCGCTTTATCGACCTTGTAAAAACGCTCAAAGATGCGGTCCAGGTCGTCCGGTGGGATACCAACGCCGGTATCGCTCACCCGGATTACAATCCGGTCGCTGGCTCTTTCGTGTGCGATGCCGAGGGTAATCGTACCGCCGACCGGCGTGAATTTGATCGCGTTGTGAATAAGATTGATCAAAACCTGCATCAGCCGGTCAGGGTCGGCCAGGGCCAGCGGAAACGACTCATCACTACCGCGCACCACGACGACTTTCAGGCCACTCCGAGCAGCCTGAGGGCGTAAGCGTTCGGCGGCCTGTTCGACCAACTGGCGGAGGTCGGTACCCCGCAGATTGAGTTTCACCTGACCTGACTCGATCCGGCTTAATTCCAACAGTTCGCGGACCAGTTGGGTAAGGCCATCAATTTCGGTATCGATGCGGGTCAAAAATTGGGCCGCTTCCGCCGGGTCATCTTCCATAATGTTCTGGAGGGTTTCGGTCATGAGTTTGATCGAAGCCAGCGGGGTACGTAGTTCGTGGGAGATGTTGGCGACAAAATCTCGGCGCACCCGTTCCAGGCGCATCAACTCGCTAAGGTCTTGCAGAACCACCAGCGCATTGCGGGAGGGCGGTTGGGGTAAGCTATCGACCTGACCGGGCTTTGGCTCGATCAAAGTAATTTTTACCTGAAGCTGTGGCCGTCGTGGGCCGACCTCCAGCATCTGAATACGCTCTTGCCCATCCCGCAGGGTTTGTTGGAGGAGATTATTTACCTCGTGGTCGCGCACCACCTGCATAAATGAACGGCCTTCCAGGCGAGTATTGACCGGCAAGGCCAGAATATTGCGGGCGGCCTCGTTGATATTGGTCACACGGCCTTCAATATCGGTACTGATGATGCCGTCGCTCATATTGTGGAGTAAAGCGGCCATCGTGTTGCGCTCGCCCGAAATGCGCTGAATTACGTTACGTAGTTCGACCGCCAGTTTGTTAATCG
Organism: Chloroflexia bacterium; assembly: GCA_038322625.1. Lineage (GTDB taxonomy): Bacteria > Chloroflexota > Chloroflexia > Chloroheliales > Chloroheliaceae > 54-19. Next base: position 86,173 of record JBBQGA010000004.1, on the reverse strand, counting down.
ACTCGGTCAGATCGGCCAGGTCGTTCGAGTCAACCTCCTCCAGATTTAGTTCGGTGTCCAGGTCGCCTACCATTAAGCGGCGGATCATGGAACTCAAGGCCCGGATGCGACGGTTTGCCCGCCGGCGGTAATAAAAAGCGGTAGCCACTGCTGCCAGACCACCGGCAATAACGGCTACCCCTATATTTATAAGCACATCCATTTAATTATCTTGGCCTGACTAAAAAACCTAGACTGCTTCGGGGGTGGCGGGTATGGTATCCAGTTCGAGTTTATAGCCGACTCCGAAAACAGTATGTATGTAATGAGGGTGCGATGGGTCGCTCTCGATTTTCTCACGCAACCAGCGAATATGCACATCTACCGTGCGGGTGCCACCCGAATAATCGTAATCCCAAACGCGCTCCAAAAGCATCTCGCGGGTCAGCACCTGGCCGCGATGCAAGGCCAGAAAGGCCAGCAAATCGAACTCTTTAGGCTTTAGCATCACCAGGCGTTCGCCCAGCAAAACGGTGTGTTGGCCGGTGTTTATCTGTAACTCGCCGACGATAATCACTTTCTGAGTGGGCGGCTCCTGCAAATTCCGGTTATCAGCTTTGCCGGTTGAACCGTTCTCGGTGCCAGGTTGCCCTTGAAGCATTTCCATCCGCCGCAGCATCGCCCGCACCCGCGCAATCAGTTCGCGCAGATTAAAAGGCTTGGTCATATAATCATCGGCTCCCAGTTCCAGCCCAAGAATCTTGTCGACTTCCTCTTCCTTAGCGGTCAGCATCAAAATCGGTACGGTCGAAGTCTGGCGCAACGCCCGGCAGACATCCAGGCCATTCATGCCGGGCAGCATCAGGTCCAAAATGACCAGATCGGCTTTATCACGGCGGAACACTTCGAGGGCCTGGCGACCATCTCCGGCCAGACTCACTTCGTAACCTTCACGAACGAGGTTATACTTGAGGGTCTGGGCAATATTTTCTTCATCGTCAACAACTAATATTTTTGTCATACTGCTTTGCTGTCCTCTTTCAAACCACCTTTGACAAAAGCCAGTGTGTGGCTAACCAGTAGCCAGAGAACGGCAATATCTCCTCCTCATATGCTCAGGCATTTCCCACAAATTTCACACAATACGAAGCTGCATCCTTGCTTATTTATTATACCCTGTTAAATTGAATATTGGCAATCTGGCCGACCCACAAAACGGGAGGTTACAAGGTGGTGAAGTTGGAACGAAAAGCAGGGTGTTGACTTTGCAACAGCCCTGGCAGATTGACATCGGCCCGTAAAATAGCGGATAATCTAGCTAGTTCGGTACATTTTGAGTTAAAAGTTTGCGGTAAAATGGTACTATACCGATAATAATAAAGAGTTTATCAAGGAGGTTTCAAGCCTGATGGCACAAATCAAATTTGGTACCGATGGATGGCGGGCGGTAATTGCGGAAGATTATACTTTTGAAAACGTGCGAAAAGTCTCTCAAGCGGTAGCAGAATATTTGAAAAGCGAAGGCCGGGCCAAAGATGGGGTGGCTATCGGCTATGATACCCGGTTCGCTTCCGAGGATTTTGCGGCAGCCACTGCCGAAATTATGGCCGGTAATGGTATCAAAAGCTATTTAACCTCAAAATTCTGCCCTACCCCGGCTCTGAGTTTTGCCGTTATCGAAAAGCAGGTCGGTGCAGGCGTTATGATTACAGCCAGCCACAACCCACCGACCGACAACGGCTTTAAAGTAAAACCTTATTATGGCGGGGCCGCTTCACCCGAAATTATCACCCAGATTGAAAAGTATCTGGAGGCCGACGTAAAACGGCTCAACTATAGCCAGGCGGTCGACCAAAACCTGATTGAAACTTTTGACCCGGCTGAGACTTACATTGAGCAACTTGGCAAAATGGTCGATATTCCCGCGATCTGTAATAGCGATTTACACCTGATTATCGACCCGATGTATGGGGCCGGTCAGGGTTATTTTCCTAAAATTTTGGGTGCCGGCAGCGTCACGGTCGCCCAGATACACGGTGAACGCAATCCGTCCTTTCCCGGTATGCACAACCCGGAACCGATTGCGCGCAACCTTGATCAATTGATGCAAATGATGGCCGACAGTCACTCCGACCTGGGAATTGCCAACGATGGGGACGCTGACCGGGTGGGCATCGTGGATGAAAACGGTCGGTTTATAAACCAGCTTGAAGTTTTTGCCTTACTGACACTTTATATGCTGGAAGTGCGGGGCGAACGTGGCCTGATCGTAAAATCGCTTTCGACGACCAGCATGGTCGATAAGCTGGCTAAAATCTACGGTGTCGAGGTTTTTGAAACGCCGGTCGGGTTCAAGCATATCGGGCCAAAAATGATGGAAGCTAACGCCATTATCGGCGGCGAAGAAAGCGGCGGCTTTGGTTTCCGGGGGCATATTCCAGAGCGTGACGGTATTTTGTCCGGCCTGATGATCGCCGAAATGATGGTCAAACTGAAAAAGAGTGCAAGTGGTCTGCTGGAATACCTGTTCGAGAAAGTTGGGCCGCATTATTACGACCGGATCGACTTCAAGTTTGAACAGTCTAAACGGGCCGAAATTATCGACCGGATCAAGAACAACCCTCCCAAAGACCTGGCCGGTCTGAAAGTAGTCAAAATCCGGGATGACGACGGTTTCAAATACTATAGCGAGGATGGCACCTGGCTGTTGATCCGCTTTAGCGGCACCGAACCAATTATGCGAGTTTATACCGAAACAACCGCCGCCGACAAAGTACAGCCTATCCTCCAGCAAGGCCGGGCCATTACCGGCGTATAACCGACTTATCTTGCCGTCACCGGAGAATAAAAACTCGCCGGTGACGGCTGAAATTCTCGCAATCCTTCCTGAACTTGCCATTCTTCTTAACATATCCGGTGCAATTAATGTTTATACTAGAGTTATCTGGTCGATTCGTGTGGGCTAAATATTCGCTAAAAAGAAAGTTTTTGTGAAGAAACCGGGAAACCGCTGGTTATTGGCATAAGATGTGTTGTACTAAGGATTGGTGGCAAAAATAGGAGCCAGCCGGGCAAAAGAGCTTCGGCGGCCAACTTGGAAAAGAGTTCTGGTGATGGAAAAAAGAGTCTTAATCAAACGACCGATTAGCGAAGTCTTTGAATATGTGGCCGACTGCCGCAACAGCAAAGGCTATCTCGGCAAGGCTTTTTACTTTGAAGCCGTGACACCCCCACCCTATGGCATTGGGACCAAAGCGGTAGCCGTCGGCACATATATGGGAATTCCGATCCGGCTAAACTACAATATGACCGAATTCCAGATCAATCGGCTACTTCGGTTGGTGGCCCCACCCCAAACCCTCAACGGGATACCGGTGGATAGTGAAGCCCTCTGGCGATTTGCCGAGAAAGAACCTGATGTTACATTGGTCAGCTTTCGGCTGGAAATCAAGCCGCGTCTGAATGGTATGAATATGTTTGCCGGGTGGTTGAGTGTGCCGATCATTCAGGCAGCAGAAGCCAGCGTAAGTCTCATGCTCGATAAAGCCCTCTGGAAACTTAAAACCACCCTGGAGTCACAGTCAAAAGCGGTCGCCTAAGCTGTCAGGTGGGCCGCTATTGGTAGGCCCGTATCAGTTGTGAGGTCGCCGGTCTTCCTGCCAGCTTACAATCCGATAATCACCCGGCAACTGAAGAAAGACTTCGGGCGGCAGCGTTTCGAGCAGGGCGGCCCGTTCGGCAGGACCGAGGGCTTCCAGCCGCCGGATCAGGCTAACCAACCGGTTATAGCGACGATAAAAACCATTTTGCATTACCGACCCGATGATCACAGTGCCTGGAATTACCAGCAAAGTGGTCGTCCCGACGGCCAGGCTCTGGCGGGTCCAGAACATTCCGCACACCAGCACCAGCAAACTGAATTGGGCCAGCAAGCCAAACCGGATCGACCATTGCCACAAAAAATAAACCCCATCAAAATATCGTTCCAGGTCTTTATCGGGTCGGGCAAACCGCACCAACCGGCGGGCCAGGGCGACCGCCAGGACTTCATAGCCCAATAAAATTCCAATTTCATACCAGTTCAATAGCGGCCTACCTCAATTCTCAGGTTCATAGGCCAGACGACCGGCCCGGCCTTTACTGATTAGGACTTTCGCTTAAAAGCCTAAACTGCCTTAAAGCGGGATGTACACGCGTTTACCCCTCCGAAAGCTCTTTTGATGGTTCCTTAAGCACAGGAAGCGCGGTTGAAGCGAAAATCCGATTGATGTAAAGCTTAACATACTTTTCGCTGCTATACACATAGTATAGGCTACTTGAAGTTGGGTAATTCTGCCAGCAAGCCACACTCAGCTCAAAGAATGAACCCAACAAGATTTTAATATAGTGGAAATAAGACAACACCCTTCCCCTTTATTTATAGCAAACAGTCGGCATATAAATCAACCTTTTTTCTTTAGTCAGAATTGTAAAGAAAAATTTGCAAGCAAAATACAAGATACTTAGTAGACACTTAGTAGATAGTTAGTGCAGTAGGTCATATTATTTTCTAAAAATATCATTTTGGAAGTGCTCCCCTTTTAATAGATAAACCTGGTTAACTGGTCTTTTACACAAGTTTTCTAAAATTCTATACCGACTGGTACCCTCGGATGAAGGGGGATACCGACTTCAACCGGTTAAAAAGATGTTTTTGACTTGCAGTAAATTTTGAGAACTTTCTCCTGTTTAAAATAATCTACCGGCTTTAAGTTTTGAATTTTTATAAGAGTAATTGATGAATTCACCTTATTTCTATACTTTCATAAAGTATTATTATGCTTGACAAACTCGATAGTGGTGCAGCCCAAAATTGATTATAATATATCATTATGATATAATTTATTTATTAGAATAAATTAATAAACTTTCGCAATTCCTGCTCTTGTTTGTTAAAAGTTTCTGTTAGGTTAAGTGGTTAAATGAGGTAGTACTGTTATACAGTTATAAGGGGAAGGAACCTTAAAATATGCGTATTAGAAGACTCAATCCTGCCCTGGCAGGAGAGGGAGCTGCTCTCCCACCGGCGGAAAATTTACGTGCGCTATACAATATCGAACTGGAAGTGCTGGGTGAACGCATCCGGCGCGCCCGGATCGACCGCAAAGTTAGTCAACGGGATTTAACGGCTGGTTTGTTCACCTCGGCTTACTTATCCAGCCTCGAACTAGGTAAAACCCGTCCGACTTACCATACTCTGGTAGAATTGAGTAACCGGCTAGAGAAATCCCTGGACTATTTCTTACGGCCAGTGGGTGGCTTACTCGATAGCAGCCGGATGGTCGACAACGATTATCTAAAAATACTCCAGGCTCGCCAGGCTTTGATGCTGGCCGAACTGGCGGTAGCCCGCACCACCGTACTCGACAATCAGGCCGAAGCCGATAACGCGCTGGATCAAGTCAATCGCCAGAGCGTGCGGTTGAGTGAACTGGAGCGGGCTGAATATTATTATCTGCTGGGTCGTCGTTTGCACAGTGCCGGTTCCAGCGAGGCGACCACCACGCTCGAACAGGCTCGGCAGCAACTGGAACAGGTGCGCTCCGGCGAACGTAGCGGCGATAGCAACCGTTTACAGAAATTGCAGTGGCTCAAGCTAACTGCCTTAACCAATCTGGCCCTCGGTGAAGTTTATCTGAGCAAAGAAGATCGGGTAATGCAGGCACTGGCTCAGTTTGAACAAGGTCTGACAATCCTCAAGCAATCCCTATCAGCCCGGCCCATCAATTCGGACTCCAGCCCAGCCGACACGCTGGAGCTACCCAACGAAACCGAACCCGGCATCGACACCTCCGAGTCGCAAACCTTCGACCGACTAAGCTGGCGACTACTCGCCAACGTGGCGCGCTGCTATTTGCGTCTCAATGACCGTGATCAATCACTCTTAGCCAACCGGGAGGCCATCAAGATCGCCCTGGATTACAACGAGGGTTTGACTTTTTCACCCGGTCTGACCCAGCTAGACCGCCTGACCGCCAATTATTACCGCCAGGCGCGTTTATACGGCGAACAGGGTGATTTTCAACTGGCCGGTTTGCAAATCGGACACGCTCTGCAATTGTGTAAACAATCCGAAGATGGGTTAAATCTGCTGGAGACGCTGAGTGATTTAAGCTATCTGGAGTTAAACGCCGGTCAATACGAAGCGGCGGAAAAGGCCCTCAATCAACTGCTGGCCCTGCTGGGTAGCCAGCCTTCCAACAACCAGTATTCCAATATCTGGCTACGGGCGCAGGTCACACAGGTTCAATTGCGCTTCAAGCAGAACCGGTTGGATGAGGCGGCCACGATTATTGAGCGGGTGATCGGCCAGACTCACGATTATAGTACGGTTGATTGGCTGCTATACCAGACGGCAGCCGAGGTTCAATCGGCCCTGGGCAAAAAAGAGGTGGCGAAGACTTTCTATCAGAAAGCTCTGGCCGCATTATCAACCACCAGTTCGTCTTCCGGCCCCAGCAACTTACAAATAGCCGATCTTTATTACAGCTACGGTCAGCAATTACGCGAGTGGGGCGAAATCGAGGGGGCTTTCGAGTATCTGGAGAAGGCCTACAAACTACGCCAGTCCTGACCTGAACGATCCACCGGAAGTGGTCGAATAGCGGCCCTTTCCGGTAGATCGCCTCAACTATGCTTACAATCGAGCCATCCGGTTGAAAAATCTAGTAACGATGGCCTGTTTTACGCTTGACAGCCTCAAATTCCTTTGCTACTATTAAAACCTCATAGTAAGAAAAGTCGGGTTTTGAGGCTAACGGCTATTCTTTGGGAAGATTTTTTATTAATTCCGATAGGAGGTTTGGACCGATGGAGTTCTACAGTGTCAAGCACCGCGAGAAAATCGACGTTCCTGATAAAGACGTGAAAAAGAAAATGTTTAACAGTGGTGGCAAAGACGGTGAGAGCAGCCGGACCCGCTATGCGGCAGTTGCCACAGTTGAACACAAGGGTTCTAAGGTCAACCTGACCAAGTTCATCAGTAAGGATACCTTTGATAGCATGAAGGTAGAAGTAGTTAAATAGATTTGTAACTATTGAGACCCACCCCTGACTCCTCCCTCAAGGAGGGGAAGAAAGAAGAAGGTTAAACAGGGGAGACCACTGTACAACCCCGCGCAGGGGTCGGGTACCCTATGGGTGCCCTACGAACCCCGCCTCGAAGGAGGTAGCCTGAATAGTTAAATAGATTTGTAGCAATTAGGGGCCGTTTGGCCCCTTTTTTTATTGCCCAAATATCGCGCAAACCAAAAATGTTTTACTTGGACCAATAGGCCAATCCTCCGGCGGCAACCGGCAATAACTGGCCGCTTTGCGCCCCACTGACCGGCAAGACATAGATGGTAGCCGGAGTGCCCTGGTCTCCGCTTTTGTTAATGGCGGCAACCTCCTCTTTGGAGTACCCGGCAAACACCAGAGCTTTGCTATCGGGCGACCACAGCGAGTTGGCCTGGGCGTATTGGTCATAGTATTGCAACATCTGAATGGTTTCCTGACTGGGGAACCACTCGGTTAACTGGCTTGCCTTTTTGGCATCAAAATCGTAAATCTTCCAGGTCAGTAAATCTTGGGCATCGTTAAAACCGGCGTAAGCCAGCTTCTTGCCATCGGGCGACCAGAAGAAAGCAATTATCGGTTCGTTTACCGCTTGAGTCTGGGCTAATTTACCGTCGGCCCCCGGTCTGGTATCCAACTCTGAGACAAAGATGCCTTTGTAAAGACCTTGCCCACCCGGTATCTGGTAGGTATGGGCCAGGCGGTTGCCGTTGGGCGACCAACTAAAGGTAGCTCCCCGGCCAGCCGTTTCGATTTGTCCAAAAGTAGTCTCATTTTTATCCTGAATAGTTATATCCTCGAAGCCGGTTTTGGCGTTCAGGGCGGAATAGGCCAACCGGGCACCATCCTGCGAAAAGGCCGGGCTGCGAAACGACCCAGGACTGGCTTTGACCGGCACCGCCTGGGCTTTGAGGTCTTTGGCCGCCAGCAAGGCTAACGTTTCGGCCCCAGACGCGCTCGAATGGATTACAAGTTGCTGGCTATCGGGCGACCAGCCGGTATAAATCGAAGAACCGGAGGCGACTTTACGCAGGTTCTGGGCGGCGGCCCCTTTGCTCGGCTCCAGCAAGCGCAATTCTAGCTGGCTGCTGGCACTCACCAGTTCCGAAAGCAAACTGCCATCGGGCGACCAGCTTACAAAAATAGGCCGGTCGGGGCTGGCATCCTGGACTTTTACCGAATTCTTGCCATCGGCTCCAATTACATATACATCGGAAGAGTTAACCGCGCCATCTTTGAAATTAAAACTCATTACGGCCAGTTTGGTACCGTCGCGGCTCCAGGTCGGCCAGGCATATACCGGCCCATCCTGGTCCTGGCTGCCCCGCACGCCGGGTTTTCCCAGCACCAGTTGGGGGTCTTTGCCATCGAAGCGGCTGACGTAAACCGCGTTTTCGGCCCCTAGCAGGCTAATTTTACCACTGAAACCGGTGAGCGGTTTTATCGGTGGGCGTGGGGTGGCGGTGGGCCGGGGAGTAGCTGTCGCGCTGGCGGTAGTTTTGGCCGGGTTGGCGGTAGTGGCAGCGACGGTTGTGGCGATTTCGGTGGGGCTGGAGGTGGTGACTGCCGCCGAAGTGGCTGAACCGGTCGTAGTGGCCGCCGTCGAGGCCAGCGTAAAGTTAGTCGAGATAGTGGTCGAGGTAGTTTGCAGGCTCAACGTCTGGCTGGTGTCTGTGCCACCGCAAGCAACCAGTAGCAGACTTAATCCCAGCATAACCAGTATAAACCAATAACGAGCAGACGAATACTGCATATTTACACCCGTTCTATACTAAAGGCCATTTTGGGCCTGGCGATTTCTCGATTTCTCATTTTTTCAATAACCTATTCTAACTACCGTCCGTCAGACTGGCAAGGTCACAAAGCAAACTGGTATAATACACCGATGAAGTTAGAGTTTAATCCCGATAAAGAGGCTGAAAGAGGATTTTTAAATGAGCGAAGATCGCCAGTTTGGTTTTAATACCCGTTCCTTGCACGCCGGTCAGCGACCGGACCCGACCACCGGTGCCCGCGCTGTACCGATTTACCAGACGACATCCTTTGTTTTTGAGGATTCGGAACACGCCGCCAATCTGTTTGCCCTGCAACGGTTTGGAAATATTTACACCCGTATTATGAACCCGACGACAGCGGCCTTTGAAGAACGGGTAGCCTCGCTGGAAGGCGGGGTTGGGGCGTTGGCTTTATCCAGCGGCCAATCCGCTCAGTTTATCACTATGTTTACCCTTCTCAACCTGGGTGATGAAATCGTAGCCAGCAGCACCCTATACGGTGGCACTTATACCCAGTTCGATATTAGCCTGCGTAAAATGGGTATTAATACTACATTTGTAAATGCCGGTGATACTCAACAGGTTAAAGCCGCCTTAACCGAACGTACACGGGTAATTTACGCGGAAACAATCGGTAATCCAAAAATGGACGTCCTGAATATCGAGGCCCTGGCGGCGGTAGCACGGGAGGCCGGAATTCCACTGGTCGTGGATAACACCTTTGCTTCACCCTATCTATGCCGTCCGTTGGAGTGGGGAGCCGATATTGTGGTGCAATCGGCCACCAAATTTATCGGCGGGCACGGGACCAGCATTGGCGGCGTAATCGTCGACGGCGGTAAATTCCCCTGGGATAACGGCAAATTCCCCGGTATGACCGAGCCGAGCAAAGGCTATCACGGCATTCGCTTTTACGAAACCTTTGGCGATTTTGGCTTTATTATGAAGGCCAGAGTGGAAAGCTTGCGCGATATGGGTCCGTCACTCAGCCCGTTCAATTCGTTTTTGTTCCTGCAAGGTCTGGAAACGCTGGGATTGCGGATGGAGCGACACGTTTCCAACGCCTTACAGGTAGCCAAATACCTGCAAGCTCATCCGCAGGTAGCCTGGGTTAATTACCCTTCGTTGCCCAGCAGCCCTTATTTTGAACTGGCTCAAAAATATTTACCCAAAGGGGCCGGGGCGATCTTCACTTTTGGGATCAAAGGTGGCATCGAGGCGGGCAAGACTTTTATCGAAAACGTCCAGTTGTTAAGTCACCTGGCGAACGTCGGGGATGCCAAATCACTGGTAATTCACCCGGCCAGCACCACCCACGCCCAGCTTTCCGCCGAGGAACAGGAACAAAGCGGTGTGCGCCCGGATATGATCCGGCTTTCAATTGGTCTGGAAGATATTGAGGACATCACCTGGGACCTCGATCAGGCACTCAGTAAATCGGCCCGCGCCTGATAAAAGGCTCATTTGATTGGTTAAAGCGAAAGTCCTAATTATAAAAACAGGGACTCAGCCCACTTGAATGGCGGCGATCTAAAGTGAAACAACTGACAGATGGCTCACTACAATCAAGTGCTATTGTTGCAGTCTACTTTGCTTGTTTTATCGATTTTGGCAAGCGGGATGACTGTCTGAAAAACTGTGTAACTACTCAGGCCCAAGTGCGGGGGGAAAAAAAGAAAAGTGAGTATACAGGGGAGACCTATGTATGACCCCTCGCAGGGCACCCAGGGGGTACCCGGCCCCCGCTAGCATGCTTCGATCATTCAAAGAGGTTTGGTGAGTTGTTACAAAACGTTATCAAAAAGGCCAGTCTATTTCAAATTAGACTGGCCTTTCTTTAAAATTGCAATTTTTATTTATTGCCGGTGTTTAATTCGTCCGGGGGCGCGAGGTCGCAGCGAAAGGGCAAAGACTATCAGTAATACGGTTGCTATCGCCAGGGCAATTTCGGTCCAGCGCAGGGCGGGAGCGGTCGTCATGGCAACCGGTTCCGCCGGGCGATTGGCGGGGGTGGCGGTCGGCGAAGCATCTGAGATTACCGCGCCCTGTCCGGTATTACTACCGCCATTGGGCCGGGTGGCGGCGGGAGGAAGTGTACCGATGTTAGGGTCGGGCGTGCTGGTCGGGGTAGCCGAGTTAATAGCCAGCGAGGTAGGTAGAACCGGCGACTGGAAGGTACCAAAACCATCAAAAGCCACAGTTACCAGCAAAAAGACTGCCGCGATAGCTGCCGCTACTTGGGCAAACCGGAAAACCGGGGAAGGCCGCAAACGACGAGCCTGGGCCGGGGTAAGCCCAAAAGAACGCGGCACCGCCAGTTCCGGCAGATGTTGTAAATTTACTACCACCGATTGTAGACCGGCCAGGTCAGCGGTACAGGGCGCACATTCGTCGAGATGTTGGCGTAGCCGTATCTTATCGGAAGCTGTTAAAGCTTCATCAATATAATCGGAGAGCAAAGGTAGCCAGCTAGCCCGATGTAAATCATCGAACGGCTGGCCTTCATTTTTTGAGACGTTTGACTTATCCACGATAGTCTACCTGAGCGGTTTGGCCGACCAGGCTCCCCCTAAACCTATATTTAAAATAAAAGAAGCTTATGTACCAGTTAAAAGTTATCCGGTGAAAATAGAATCTGTCAGTGCCCGGTAACAAATGCCGGTAAAGCAGCCTTCTTAAAAGCCTCTACCCTTATTGACGTAAATCGCCGGGTAAAAGTTCCTTAGTTTTCTGCAAATATTCACGGATTTTCAATCTGCCGCGACTTAGCCGCGATTTGACCGTGCCGAGCGAAGCCCCGGTGATCGATACTATCTCCTCGTAGGTCATGTCCTGCACGTCGGATAGGATTACCACGATGCGTTGCTCGTCGGGCAGACTCTGCAAAGCCTGAGCCAGTTCGCGGGCCAATTCGTGGCGGGTAGCATGGTCCACCGGGTCGCCCTGGGGGTCTTCCAGCAAAGCCAGGTCGGCCCCGCCCACCCGCTCGGCCTCGTCGATCAGGGCTTCCAAAGAGGTGGTCGGGCGACGGCTACGGGCGCGCAACCGGTCGTAGCAAATATTACTGGCGATACGCAAAAGCCATGACTTAAACGAGCCGCCCCGGTACTGGTTCAAAGCCCGGTATGCCTGAAAAAAGGCGTCCTGGGTTGCATCGGCGGCAGCTTCGGCGTCATTTAGCATTCGGTAGGTCAGGTTGTAAACTCGTTGCTCGTGGAGGGCAACCAGCCTGTTAAAAGCCGCCAGTTCGCCACTTTGCGCGGCGGCTACTATTTTATCTTCAGGTTCTTCTTGCATTTGTACCCTGAGAAAACGGGTGTGTTTAGGCGGAACATTTGCTTGCCAATTACATCTTGCGGGCCAGGGTCATTATTGACAGACCAAAGGGTAGGTTGAAGTTGGTCCGGGCCAGGAGGATCGTTTCGAGACTCATAAGACTTTCTAGCGTCCGGTTGACCAGGGGAGCGGGCGGTGTCAGATCGCTATGAGCTTCTCCAGTAGAGTCGCTGGCCGGAATCGAATTCGGGTTGGCGGCAATTTTTCGGGCTTTCGCCAGCCGCACTACCGCCGCCGGGCCGAATAACAAAGTATTTAAATAGGTCTGGCGTTCCACCATCAATCCGGCCTCGGCCATGCGTTGGGCTACGAGCTTTGCATTATAGCGTCGTTGCCCCCGAATAGCCAGATCGTGTTCACTATATAAAAACTGGTAGGCCGGTAAGTTGAGAATAAACAGACCGTTTCGCCGCAAAACCCGGCTGATCTCTCGAAAGGCCAGCCGGTCGTCCGGCAGATTATTAATTACATCAAAAGAAATTGCAATGTCAAAAGTCTCGCGGTCAAAAGGTAGCCGGGTGATCGAGGCCTGGGCAATCCGGTTGGCTAAACCGCGTTGGCGGCAAAAGTCCAGGGCATCGCCCGAAAGATCAAAACCGACCGCTTGCCGGGTAGCTAAACCGATCCCAAAACCGCTTACCATTTGCTGCAAATTTGCCCCGGTACCGCACCCGGCATCCAGGATCAACGGCTGCGGGATAGCCTGCCAGTCGTGGTGCCGTCTGAGTAAGGTTTGCAGATTGCGCCGCATCCCCCGGTACCACCAGTGGCGATCCTCGACCTCGTACATAACCCGGTATTCGTCGCGCAGCATTTCGCTATGAGGATGATCCGCTTCAGGGGCGGTTTGTTGGGTTTGCGGGGCCTCCGGCGGCAAGGTTTTCTCCTTTTTTGTTCGGTCTGTCTTGTTCGTTTTGTATTGCGCGTTTTGAATTGCTCGGTCTGGCTTCGGTTTTTACTTTTCGATGATATGCCAAAGTTTCACCAGAGTCAACCGGGCCGCTCGATCACCCTTCACTTCGTGTAAGACTTTCGCTTCAAGTTGGTTTAGGGCATCCAGCAAAAGTCCTATTCAAATTCCTATTCAGGGTAAAGTCTCCGGCACATCAGCCTTAAACACAAACACCTCCGCTTGCTCAAAAATCAGGTGATAGGCCGGTTGCTGTCGCCAGCCTTCGACCGCCAGGGCAAGTTGCGCCCGTTCTGCCGGGCGGCGTTCGATTTCCAGTGAGATTATTACAAAGTCTACCGGCCAACCTGCGTGCGGTGGTTCCGGGGAGTAAAGCTCATCGATCCGGTCGCGGTGGGCCAGGTGCGGCACCAGGCGGCTATTGGCGACTACCGAGGCCGAAGCCGGGATCAGCTTGAGGGCCGCACGGGTAGCTGGATTTTCCAATCTGCTAAAATTCTCCAGGCCATGCGACCAGAAATTACTAAATACCAGGCAATTCAGGCCCAAAACTACCGCCAGCCACACCCCCAGCCAGCCAGGAGCCGGTTTTCGGGAAAGCGACCACTTTTCATAACACGCCAGGGCCTCTATCGCGGCGTAGGTAAAAAAAGGGGTTAGAATTACACTGTACTGAAAGTAAAGGGTCCAGCGGTCGGGCTGGGGGTTTAGAAAGCGTTCCAGCACGTTTGGCACTGCCATTAATAGCAGACCCGGCCTGAGCAGCAAAGCCCCGCCACTCGCCACGAAAAAAACCAGCCAGCTTTGAAGTTTGGTCTGGTTGCCAAACAGGGCCTTAAATAGCCTCTCAGGGTGGAGCAGACTGTTCAAAACGGCTTGGCCCAGACCCTGCCCCAGTTCGCCGTAATCGGTGTAATAGTAAGGCCGTCCGGCCAGCCAGGGTAACACCAGATTTAATTCGACCAGAAACAGCCCAACCCCGGCCAACCCCAGCCCCAGATGCAAGCGGCGTTGCCGACCGATCAGCCAGTTATAAGCCGCCCAGAAGCTTAGATAGACCGGCATAGTTTCCTTGCACAAGACTACCAGCAGCAGCATTAACAGGTAAAAGCCGGTCCGTCGGGTCTGGCAAGCCCAGATTGCCCACATAAAAAAGGCCGCCGCCAGACCGTCGGTATGAAAATCAAAATCCAAAGTAGCCTGGACCCCAAAGAATAGGCTGTAAAATAGCGGCGGGAAAAGTTGCAAGAAAGAGCTTTGGATTAGCGTTCGAGATAGCCAGTAGACCGGCCAGACCCCCGATAGGATCACGACCACCTGCAAGATCAGCAGAGTTTCGGGAGCGTTCCACAACCAGTAAAAAGGAGCCAGCAGCCCCAGTACCGGAGTGAAATGATCGCCGAGCAAGCTGTAGCCTTTGAGCGAACTATAGGGAGGTTCCAGGCGGCTATAGTGCCAGAGACCCTGGTCGAAGATCGCCAGGTCGTGTCCGTGACTTTCAAAGGCATAATGGCGCATCAAAACCAGCCCGCTATAAAAAGCTGTCAACAAAAACAGGCCGGTCAGTTGGTAAACTTTCAAGGGAAGCCTGTAAAGCACAGCAGGGTAAACCTTTAAAAAAATTTGATTAATTCAAAAAGGCGAGGCTCAAAACCTCGCCCGGTAGTAAAGTGTAGCCGACCGGCTTAGGGGTAAATACCCCGTGAGCGGGTAGTTTCGGCCACTCGCCCGACCGCCAGGATATAAGCGGCAGTCCGCATATCAACCTTATATTCCCCGGCGACCCGGATGACCTCCTGAAAAGCTTTTGAAAGGATTTGGTTCAGGCGTTTGTTGGTTTCAGATTCACTCCAGAAGAACGATTGTAAATCCTGCACCCACTCAAAATAACTGACGGTCACACCCCCGGCGTTTGCCAGGATGTCCGGTACCACAAAAATTCCCCGGTCGCTAAGAATTTGGTCGGCCTCCAGGTTGGAAGGTGCGTTGGCGGCTTCTACCACCATGCGGGCTTTGATTCGTCGGGCATTATCGCCGTTCAACTGCCGTTCAAAAGCGGCTGGCACCAGAATATCGCAATCGAGTTCCAAAAGTTCCTGATTAGTAACCGATTCGGCATTGGGAAAACCGGCCAGGGTTTCGTGTTCCTGTTTGAAAGCGATAGCGGTCTGAATGTTCAAGCCCTGCGGGTTGTAGATACCCCCCTGCGAATCGCTAATCGCCACGATGGTGGCTCCATCTTCGGCCAGGAAACGGGCAATACTCGCCCCGACTTTACCAAAGCCCTGCACGGCCACTCGTGCGCCTTCCAGTTGGAGGCCTTTAGTCCGGGCGGCTTCCCGGATGATAAACTGGGTTCCCCGCGCGGTCGCATCATTACGACCTTCGACTCCCCCAATCGAGATCGGTTTGCCGGTGACTACCGCCGTTACGCCGTGTCCCCGGTGCATGGAATAGGTGTCCATGATCCAGGCCATTGTTTGTTCGTTGGTGTTAATATCGGGAGCCAGAATATCCATTTCCGGTCCGATCAACATATCAATTTCGGTGGTATAGCGGCGGGTCAGGTGTTCCAGTTCAACCAGACTGAGCTTTTTGGGATCGACCACCACGCCGCCTTTTGCCCCGCCGTAAGGTAGATTTACCGTAGCGCATTTCCAGGTCATCAACATTGCCAGTGCCCGCATATCATCCAGATTAACATCGGGATGGTAGCGCAAACCGCCTTTGGCCGGGCCGTTAGTCAGGTTGTGATGTACCCGGTAGCCGGTAAAGACTTCCAGGGTACCATCTTCCATTTTGACCGGAAAATGAACCGTCAGTTCGCGTTTGCAACTTGATAGCACTTTGCGTAAACCGTTGTCCAACCCCAGATGGTCGGCGGCTACATTAAACTGGGCTTTGGTTACTTCAAACAAACTGGGAGGGGTTGGCAACGGCATTGTTGCCTTTGAGACTTCCATTGTCATGATTGGTTTCTCCGATTTGTAATAATTAAAGACTTTCGCTTCAACCTCACTTTGTGAGGTTGAAGCGAAAGTAAAAGGGTTTTAACAGGGGCACCCATCGGGTACCCGCCTGTAAGACCCCCCGCAGGGCACCCATCGGGTACCCGGCCCCCACGACCCCTGCTTCGATCCTTTACAGAGGTTTGGTGTATAGTTACGTTAACTTTTACACTTACACCCGTTAAACTAAAAGCTTAAGGTGATTAAAGCCGTTCTTTTAACAAGCGAGTAACCAGGTCTTTGCTGGCCTTGCCCTGAACTGCTTTCATCACGCCACCGATCAAAAAGTTAAAGCTGGCTTCTTTGCCGCTCTTGTAATCGGTGACCGCTTTTTGATTTTCGGCAATTACTGTGTCGACAATTGCCCCAATCGCCCCTTCGTCCGAGATCGCCCCCAGGCCCTGGTCCTTGACGATCTTCTCGGCAGCCTGACCGGTCAGGAACATTTCGGCGAAAACATCTTTGGCAGTTTTCGGCGTAATCGTTCCCTTTTCGACCAGTTCGATCAACCCGGCCAGTTGGGCGGGCTGGATTTTGGTGTCGGCCAGTTCGGTATCGCTTTCTTTGAGCCGGGCGAACAGTTCATTCAAAATCCAGTTCGCCGCTACTTTCGCGCGAGCCGGATTGCCGCCCAGCGCGACCTCAAACCAATCAGCCGTCGCGCGAGTGCTGGTCAGCACATCGGCATCGTACTCCGACAATCCGAAAGCCTGAATAAAGCGTTCCTTGCGTTCGCCGGGCAATTCGGGCAGGGTTGCCTTGATGCCGTCGCGGTAGGCCTGGGTCAGTTGCAGCGGCGGTAAATCCGGTTCCGGAAAATAACGGTAATCGCTGCTACCTTCTTTGATGCGTTGAAAAACCGTGATCTGCTTAACATCGTCCCAGCCGCGCGTTTGTTGTTTCATGGTATTACCGGCTTTTAATTCGGCGGCCTGGCGCACCAGCTCAAATGCAATCGCATCGTGGACCGATTGGATCGAGTTCATGTTCTTGACTTCGATCTTGGTACCAAAAGTCTTGGTGCCTTTGGGCATAATCGATATATTGGCATCGCAGCGCATCGCGCCTTCGTTCATGTTACCGGTGCCGATACCCAGCCAGCGCACCAACTGGCGCATTTTGGTCAGGTAGGCCGCCGCTTCTGCCGGACTGGAAATATCCGGTTCGCTGACGCACTCCATCAACGGCACCCCGCAGCGGTTGTAATCGACCAGGGTATATTCCTCGCCATCGGCCCCGGTCATGTGCATTAGTTTGCCGGTGTCTTCTTCCTGGTGGATACGAGTAATGCCGATCTTTTTCTTGCGGCCTTCAACCTCGATTTCCAGCCAGCCGTTGATACAAATCGGCAGATCAAATTGACTGATTTGATAACCTTTGACCAGATCAGGGTAAAAATAATTCTTGCGGTCGAACTTGCTGTATTCCGGTATCTCACAATGGAGAGCCAGACCCAGCTTGACGATGTACTCGATAGCTTTACTATTGATTACCGGCAGCACACCCGGCATACCCAGACAAACCGGACAAACGTGGCTGTTTGGGGCGGCAGTGGTATAGTCGGTACTGCAACCACAAAACATTTTGCTGGCGGTCTGTAGCTGAATATGAGTTTCCAGACCGATAACTGCTTCATATTCAATCGCTACTGCTTCATCCAGAACCATATTAGTTAACCTTTCAAAGCCGGCTAGCCGTCGGCACTCACAATCAGGAATAAGCCTGATTTTCCTTATATTATATCAAACCCTGGCGGTTGAAAACAATTAATTTAAGATAAACCTGGCGATTTGCCTTATATTCTTTGCTTATTATCACGGGACCCTGATCGCTGGCCTTTTCCCCTCTATATTATATAACTTTTCTAAAGTTATAGTAAGCTACCGCCATATTTTGAGCTTTTTAATTCATAATACGGCAAATCTTCACCGGTAAATCCCTTAATCTTTCCTGTTGGAGCATATACGGGCATACATTTTGCAGATGTTCAGATAGTTTTTGCAGCTTGCCGACCTCAATAGGCAGCAAATCAGGCGGCCAAGCGGAACCGGTAGTTTTTAGAAAGGAACAAATTATGAGTGAGGATGCCCGGCAAAGTGTATCATCCTGGGCTGAAAGTGTCGATACAACCGAATATCCGGCCCTGACACGCGACCTGGCGGCGGACGTATGTGTGGTAGGAGCCGGGATCGCCGGTCTGACCACCGCCTATTTGCTGGCCCGGCAAGGTCGGCGGGTGATTGTGCTGGAAAGTGGCACTATCGGCGGCGGTCAGACTTCCCGGACAACGGCCCACCTTTCAAGCGAAGTTGACGACAGCTATTGCGAAATCGAACGCTTACACGGTAGCCGGGCGGCCCGGTTGGTAGCCGATAGCCATATGCGGGCCATCGACCAGATCGAACGGATCGTACAAGACGAGAAAATCGAGTGCGATTTCGCGCGGGTGGACGGCTTTCTGTTTGCGCCGCCCGGTGGCGATACCGAATTGCTCGATCAGGAACTGGCCGCCGCCCGGCGGGCCGGTCTGACCGGGGCGCAGCACGTTGAACGCGCTCCCCTGGGCGATTTCGATACCGGTCCGGCCATTCGTTTTCCAGATCAGGGCCAGTTTCACCCTCTAAAATATCTCAACGGTCTGACGGCGGCCATTACTCGCATGGGCGGTCAGATATTCAACCATACTCACGTCATAAAAATTCGGGGAGGCGCGACCGCCAGAGTGCTAACCAGACACCAGCACGTAGTTAAGGCCAAAGCCGTTGTTACGGCCACTAACAGCCCGATCAGCGACCGGTTCGGTATTCATCTCAAGCAAGAAGCCTACCGGACCTATGTTATCGGGGTGAAAATGCCGGAAGGGGCGGTCCAGAAGGCCCTTTTCTGGGATACCCTCGACCCCTATCATTACGTGCGCACCCAACACTTTGCCGCCAAAGACGGTCAGGCAGGCTACGATTTGCTGATAGTTGGTGGTGAGGACCATAAAACCGGCCAGGAAGACAACGGTGACGAACGTTATTCGAGACTGGAAGAATGGACCCATTACCGCTTTAAACAGGCTGGGGAAGTGGCTTTTCGCTGGTCGGGTCAGGTAATGGAACCGCTGGATGGGCTGGCTTTTATCGGCAACGACCTTACCAACGGACCAAACGTTTTTATGGCGACCGGCGACTCCGGCATGGGTATGACGCATGGCACGATTGCCGGGATGTTGTTGACCGATTTGATAACCGGACGGCGCAACCGCTGGGCGGCTCTTTACGATCCGGGACGATTGACCCTCAAGGCTGCGCCCGAATTTATTCAGTCCGGCCTGAATATCGCGGCTCAGTATTCTGATTGGCTGGACGGCGGCGATGTCGAAGCAACAACCGATATTCCCGCCGGGAGCGGAGCGGTTGTGCGGCGCGGCCTGGGTAAGATTGCCGCTTATCGAGACCCGGATGGCCGGTTGCACACCCGGTCGGCGGTTTGCCCTCACCAGGGTTGTATCGTGGCCTGGAATTCGTCCGAAAACGGCTGGGACTGCCCCTGTCATGGGTCACAATTCGATGCCTATGGCCGGGTATTGGAAGGTCCGGCGATCAGCGATCTCGGCCTGGTAGACGACTAATTCATCTGGCAAGCTTTCCCGGCAGGAAAAGCCGGAGCGGCTCAGATAATAAACAGAAAAAGGGTCTTTCCGGCCCTTTTTTACTGCCAGCTTTCCCTTGAAAGATTACCGTTAAAAGTGTTTCAGCTTCACCCACTGAAATAACCGGTCTGGTCCGTTTGACCCGCCCTCGGATTGATGCTAGAATCGTGCTTAGATGAACGTTGGGTATATTCTTTAGGCTGGTAATTTAAGAATTTTGAGAACAACAACGCCTTTTTTCAACAAATACTTTAACAAAACTTTTTGGCCGGTTCTGTTGCTGTCGATTTCTCTGCTGCTCAATGGCTGTGGGGGTGAGACTGATACGCCCGGCCCCACTCAAAGCAATCAAGCTCCGACCAGTACTACTCCGGCGGCGACGGCTCCGACCCAGGTGAGCAGTGGGCCTTCCCAAACTCAGGCCGGTCCACCTCTAACCGGTGGCGCGACGGTTGCCAGAGCCGCAACGGTTGCTTCAAGTCCGGCGGGGTTGACCCCGACACCGGCAGTGCTGGCCGGAACGCCTTACCCGGCCTCGACTGCCGGTGTGCCGCCCTCGCCGATTGCGGCAGGAGCTTTGCGAACTGACCAAACCCTGAAAATGGTTTCCGGCGATGTTGGCTCGTTCGACCCGGCGTTAGGTAGTGATGTCGATACCAGTTTTGTCTTGCGCCAGATTTATACCGGGCTGGTAACGCTGGATAAGAATCTGGTGGTCGTGCCCGATTTGGCGGCGGAAATGCCGCTTTTAAACGAAAACGGTACTCTGTATACTTTCAAGCTCCGGCAGGGAGCCAAATTTCAAAGCGGGCGCGAAATCACCGCCGACGACTTTAAATATTCGTTTGAACGAGCGACCGATCCCAAACTGGCCGCCCCGGATGATGCCAATACCCTCCCGGCTGCCAACTATATGAACGATATACAGGGTATTAAGGATAAGCTGGCCGGGAAAGCGACCGAGATTTCGGGCGTGAGAGTCAAAGACAAGTACACCCTGGAAATAAAGCTGGATGCCCCGCGACCGCAGTTTCTTTCAAAGATGACTTACAATGTGTTTTACGTGGTAAACCGCGAGGCGGTAGCCAAAGGTTTTGACCAGCTTGACGGCAGTGGCCCTTTTAAGTTACAGGAATACAAACACAAGGAATATATCAAGCTGGCCCGCAACGATAATTTTTACTTTGGCCCACCCCGGTTGTCGCAGGTTTATATTGCGCTGGGGTCCAACGCCTCGAATGACGTGGTACAATACGAACAGGGTCGCCTGGACCTGGCCCCGGTCAGTGCCGGTTCCGAAGCCGACCGGGTACTGGATAAATCCAGTGCGCTCAACCGGGATTTGCGCGTTAAACCCCAGCTTGAACTTTCCTATCTGGCCTTTAATACCAGAGCCAAACCCTTCGACGACCCAAAGGTGCGCCAGGCCTTTAGTATAGTGGTCGACCGGCCCCGGATCGCCCGCGCCATGTTTGAAAATAAGGTGCTGCCAGCCAGCGGGATTTTACCGCCCGGTTTGCCCGGCTACAGTGGCAAGCCCAGTCCGCTCAACTATGACATCAGCCGTGCCCGCGATCTAATCGCCCAATCCAGCTATCATAATCAGGAAAATCTGCCCCGAATAACGCTTTATAGCACCGGCGACCCATTGGCGAAAGTCTTGCAGGATGTCTATAAGCAAGCTTTTAATATCGATCTGGTAGTGCAGCAAAACGATTACAAGGATTTTAAGAGCGGACTGACCGGCAAGCAATTTCAAATGTATTTGTATGGCTGGACGGCGGACTATCCCGACCCGGAGAATTTTTTGAGGTCGTTATTGGGTAGTGGCAGTGCCTTCAACGATAGCGGCTACAACAACCCGCAATTTGACGAATTGATGAAGCAGGGCGACCAGCAACCGGATGCCGGACGCAGATTGGATTTTTATGCCCAGGCCGAGCAACTGGCTTTGACCGACGCACCGATTTTGCCAATCTATTATAATGTAGAATACTTGCTGGTAAAACCTTATGTAAAAGGGCTGGATTTGACCGCTTCGGGCATCTGGACCCTGAAAGATGTTTATCTTCTGAACTAAAATGTTTGAGCAGTTGCGTAACCGGCTGGCGGCTGAAGCCGGCAAATTAAAAAAAGATAGCCTGGAAGTGGAACTGGTACAGCCGGAGGATATTCCCTCCCTGAATCTAAGCTGGAACAGTCACTTTAATACGCCGACTTTACGCCAGCATTTGCAGGAGTTTCCCGGTTTATCGCTGCGGGTACGTGGTCAAGCCGATTATATCATTGGCGATAAATGGCGGCGACGCAACGACATCGGCCAACTGACCGAAACCCGCTCCCGGCATTACAAGTTGGAACTGGTCAACGGTTTGTTGGAGGAATACCGCCGTAAAGGCTACCAGGCGGTCGTGGTGGGTGCCGACGAGCAAAACGAAAACCAAAAGTTTTACGATGAGGCCGGGTTTAGCGAACTGGAGCGGATCGTTTACTACGAGAAACCGGATGTAAAAGTACCCAACCACTTCGACCATCCGCCGGTAACGCTGCGCCCTTACAGCCATTCCGAGGCGGTTCTGGCCGATTGGCTGGCCGTCGATAATGCTTCTTTTCCCTGGTTGTGGTGGAATAGCCGGGCCGAATTGGAATTTTACCGCAAACAGGAAGGGGTCACGATTCAACTGGCTTACCAGTCGGTGCCAGGTGGAACGGTGCGACCGGTTGGCTATTTCGGCTATACTTTGTACGAACGCTGGGCACACCTCGACCGGCTAGCCGTCATTCCCGATTTACACGGTCAGCATATCGGGGCCTATTTGCTGGCCGCTGCGCTGGGAAGTATGGCCGAGCGGGGAGCGCGGCGGGTGACACTCAGCACCCAACACGATAATTATAAATCCCAGCGTCTTTACGAAGGTTTTGGGTTTCAGAAAGTAAAGACGCTGGAATATAGCTTGATCGGCAAATGGCTGGCCCGCCCGGCAGTTTAGCCCTTAAAAGCACCGTTCAGACTTTCAGCTCAAACCCTGAAGGGAATTAAAGCAAGGGTCGTGGGGGTCGGGTACCCGCTGGGTGCCCCTGTAAAGAACTCTTTTCATTTTCGCTTGAGCTTCACAAAGTGAGGTTGAAGCGAAAGTCCTATTATTTAAATGTTAGGAAATCTTTAATCTAATGCGTGTTTTAATGCTCTCCTGGGAGTACCCGCCGCATAGTATCGGCGGTCTTGGTAAGCATGCCAGCGAACTGGTACCGGCTCTGGCTGCCGAAGGAATTGAAGTACATCTGATTACCCCTCATTTCAAAGGCGGCGATCTCTACAGTCTGGAGCCGGGACAAGGTGGCGTAGGTTATATTCACGTCTACCGGGTCGATTCGACCAATCCGGGCGATTTTTACTCTGCCGTATTGCAAACCAATTTACAAATGCACGCCAAAGCCTATGAGGTGATCGAACAACGCGGTCCCTTCGACCTGCTACACGTCCACGATTGGCTGACCGCTTTTGCCGGGGAACAACTCAAACAGCATTTCAAGTTACCCATGCTGGCGACGATCCATGCTACCGAGCGAGGCCGGGGACGCGGCCAGTTGCCGGGCGAGTTGCCTCGCGCGATCAATAATATCGAGTGGTGGCTGACCTACGAGGCCTGGCGGGTAATTTGTTGCAGCCAGTATATGTCAAGCGAGGTGCGCGAGTATTTCGAGACCCCCCTGGATAAAATCGATGTTATTCCCAACGGGGTCGGCACCGAACGTTTTGACCGGCTGGAAGGGGTAGACCTAAGTAAATTCCGGCACAATTACGCCGCGCCGGACGAGAAAATTATCTTTTATGTGGGCCGGGTGGTCGAGGAAAAAGGCATACGGATAATTATCGAGAGTGCGCCTGCGGTGCTGGAAAGTTACCCAAAGACAAAATTCATCGTAGCCGGGACCGGCCCTCAACTGGAGGAGTATCGCAATCTGACTTCTAGTAAAGGGCTGGCCGACCGCTTTTATTTTACCGGCTTTATCTCCGACGACGAACGCGATAAACTTTATAAGGTGGCCGATGTGGCGGTCTTCCCTTCGCTATACGAACCGTTCGGGATAGTGGCCCTGGAGGCGATGGCGGCCAGAGTACCGGTTATAGTAGCCGATACCGGCGGCCTGACCGAAGTCGTAACCAATCACCAGACCGGCATCGTGGTCTATCCCAATAACGCTGGTTCGCTGACCTGGGGCATTAATCATACGCTGGGAAATCCCGATTGGTCGAAGTCACGGGTGGAAAATGCGTATGCAATGGCCTATAAAGTCTTTAACTGGCGGCGAATTGCCCGCGAAACGATTGATGTTTACCAGCGCATTTATAATGAGTATTATTCCAGCGATTGGGGCAAGTCGGAAGAAACCCTTCCAAAAATTACTACGGTCATCAATAAATCTTAGGAGCAGTTATGGCAAGTACGTTTGGTAAAGTTTTTTCAATAACCAGTTGGGGCGAGTCGCACGGTCCCGCCGTAGGAGTAGTGCTGGATGGCTGTCCCGCCGGGCTGGAACTTTCGGAAGCCGATATTCAGGCCGACCTCGACCGGCGGCGCGTCGGGCAGAGCGAAGTTACCTCGCCGCGCAATGAAACCGATCAGGTCCAGATACTCTCCGGTGTCTTTAACGGTTTGACAATGGGCACCCCGATTTCGATGTTGGTCTGGAATAAAGATGCCGATAGTTCCAAGTACGACGATATTAAAGACCTTTTCCGACCCGGCCACGCCGATTACAGCTATCTGGCAAAATACGGCGTGCGCGACCACCGGGGCGGCGGGCGGTCGAGTGCCCGCGAAACGGTGGGCCGAGTGGCGGCGGGGGCGGTTGCCCGAAAACTTTTAGCCCGCGAAGGCGTTAGAATAGTAGGCTATACGGCAGAACTGGCCGGGATCAAGGCCGCGCAAATTGACTTTGACGAAATAAACCGCAACATCGTGCGCTGTCCCGACCCGGCGATAGCTCCGTTGATGGTGGCGGCGGTGCTGAAAGCCAAAGAAGAAAACGACTCGCTGGGCGGTATCGCCGAATTGCTGGCAATAGGTGTGCCGCCCGGTCTGGGCGAACCGGTATTCGATAAACTCGATGCCGACATTGGCAAAGCTATGCTGTCGATAGGAGCGGTCAAGGGGATCGAGTTTGGTTCGGGGTTTGAGATGGCCCGTATGCGCGGCTCGGAATCGAACGACCCGTTTGTAAATGTCAATGGTAAAATTGGCACGAACTCCAACAAAGCCGGGGGTATTCTGGGCGGGATCAGTACCGGTGAGGATATTTCGGTGCGGCTGGCGGTCAAGCCAACCTCCTCGATTGCCCGCGAACAGAATACCATAAATACTAAGGGTGAGGCCGCCAAAATCGAGGTAAAAGGCCGCCACGACCCTACAATCATTGTCCGACTGGTACCGGTGGCCGAAGCAATGCTGGCCCTGGTATTGGCCGATCACCTGCTGCGCCAGCGGTTGGCGCGGGTTACTTTCGAGTAAGGACTGACGACGGATGGCTTTAAGGTGTGAAAAGGCCCTGGTGCCCCTATTATGTTCGAGGCCGGTAGTAGAACAATGCGCCTATTGCGGCCATCATTTCTGTATGGTTCACGGCCATTATGACAAAGCCTGTTGCAAGTCGTCGGCCTGTTTGAGCCAGTACAAACGCGACCGGGCGATCACCGAGCGGCGCAACTGGGAAGAACAACGGCTGGCTATCGGAGCCGAGCGCAACGCTTTGCGCCTATGTGCCGAACCCGAATGTCCCCAGGAATTTTATGTCGCCTGTGGTCACTGCGAGGAAATGTATTGCTCCCAACATTTACAACATCACAATTTTAGTTTTGTGACTTACACTCGGCGGGGCAATACCAGGGTCAAAGGCGATATTTTGCTGTGTGAGGTCTGTCTGCCGTACCTCAAAGAATATCGCCGCGACCGCTACGAATAAGATTTGTTACTACTCAGACTACCTCATTCGAGGCGGGTAAGTAGGGCACCCATAGGGTACCCGACCCCGGCGGGGGGTCACACAGGGGCCTCCCCTGTAAAAACTCTCTTCTTCTTTTCCCCGTCCACTGGTAGCCCTGGGGAGGGGTCAGGGGTAGGGCCTGAGTAGTTACAAGAATTTAATAATTCTGGCCGCTAATCTGGTCGTTGCCACCGATCAAGAGAAACAGGCCGCCGCCCAGCATAGTTAAGATGCCGGGTACACCCAGGTTAGGCGCACCGGGAATAAAACCTATCGTAAAAAAGACGACCGTTAGAACGGCCAGGATCAACCCGATTATGACAAACGGATTAAATTTGTTTAGGAAATCGTAATTCGACATTTCGTTTTCTCCTGTTCTAGCTCAATTTTTTTATTTCTTACGCTATTATTCTGGCATAAACCGCGCCACTAAAGGCGGGGCAATTCCGTTAAGATAGAGTTAAACAAATATTTTTCAGGGTAGGTAAATCATGAGTGAGACCCAAAAACCGGCCTTCGACCCGGCCCGTTTCAAAGAACAGGAACGGGCTGGTTTTAACCTGGTAGCCGACCGTTACGAGGACGCAATGGAGGCCATGACCCCGGTGACAAACCGGATGCTGGCACTGGCCCAATTACAGGCCGGACAACGGGTGCTGGATGTCGCAACCGGACCGGGTATTCTAGCGCGCGCGATAGCCGGAAGCGAGGGGGCCGCTATCCAGGTAGTCGGAGTTGATATTGCCGAGGAAGCCCTGAACGTGGCTCGCCACCGGGCCAGCCAGGCCGGTTATGACAGTCTGACCTTTCAGGTAGAAGATGCCGAGAACCTTAGTTTTGAGAACGAGGTTTTCGACCGGATAGTCTGCTCGATGGGTCTGATGCACTTTCCCCAGCCGGAAAAGGCCCTGACCGAGATGATCAGGGTTCTCAAACCGGGTGGCCGATTGGTGGCCGCCGTCTGGGGGCAGGCCGAACAGGCTCCTTTTATCCAGGTGGCCCTAGCGACGCTGGCCCGGACATTCCCGCCGCCAAAAGTCGAGCGGCCTTCGATATTCCGGTTCGGTCAGCCGGAAATTCTGGCAAAGCTGCTCGGCGAGGCCGGGTTTAGCCAGGTGCAAACCGAACCGGTCATCATTAATATTACCGTCGAAGACCCTGAAGATTATTGGAAACGCTTTCTAGGAGCCGCCGGGATAACGGCAGTCGCGCTAGCAAAACAGCCGCCCGAAACGCTGACCCGGCTGGAAACCGATTCGGCCAGCGATCTGGCTCCTTACCAGGCCGCCAACGGTTTTGATCTTTCAAGTGTAATTATGCTGGTAGCCGGGGTTAAATGAGTTTTGAATATAGCCTTCTGAAAAGATCGAGCGGCAGTGAGGCCCGCGCCGGTGTTTTACAAACGCCGCACGGTCCAATCGAAACGCCGGTATTTATGCCGGTCGGCACCCTGGCAACGGTCAAGACCCTCAGCCGCGATGAACTGCTGGAAATGAAGGCCCAGATCATTTTATCCAATACCTACCATCTGTATCTGCGACCGGGAGCCGAACTGATAGCCGAAATGGGCGGCTTGCACCAGTTTATGAACTGGCCGCGTCCAATCCTGACCGATAGCGGCGGGTTTCAGGTCTTTAGCCTGGGACCGTTGCGCAAAATCGACGAGGAAGGGGTAACTTTCCGCTCACATATCGACGGCAGCAAGCACCGCTTCACGCCGGAAAGTGTTATGAAAGTCGAAGAAGACCTGGGGGCCGACATCATTATGGCCTTTGACGAGTGTGCGGCTTATCCTTCCGACGAAATTTACACTCGCGCTGCGATGGAGCGCACCCACCGTTGGGCAACGCGTTGCTACACGGCCCATCGTGAGAGCGGACTGTGGGAGAAACAGGCTTTGTTCGGGATCGTGCAGGGTGGATTTTACCCCGAACTGCGCCAGGAAAGCCTGGATTTTCTAACCAAAGGCGAGCTGGATTTCCCCGGCTATTCGCTGGGCGGTCTGAGCGTGGGCGAACCCAAAGACATTTTTTATGAAACGCTGGCCTACAGTGCGCCGCAACTGCCCGCCCATAAACCGCGTTACTTGATGGGGGTCGGCTCGGCGGAAGATTTGCTGGAAGGCATCTATTACGGTATCGATATGTTTGACTGTGTACTGCCGACCCGAATCGCCCGCAACGGAGCCTGTATGGTCCCGGAAGGTCGTTTGAATTTGCGTAATGCCACGTTAGCCCGCGACCCAGGCCCGATCCAGGAGGGCTGCGGCTGCTACACCTGCCGCACTCACAGCCGGGCTTATTTGCGGCATCTGTTCAAAACCGAGGAGATTCTAGGGCTGCGTCTAGCCAGTATTCATAATGTTTATTTTCTGCTGGACCTGATGCGCCAGGCCCGGCAAGCCATTTTAGAGGACCGCTTTGAGCAATTCCGGCTGGATTTCCTGGCAAACTTCCGCATAATTCCGCACGACATTCGCCAGCACAACCGCGAACGCCGCGAGGCCAGCCACCGCGCCAAAAATAACCTTTCGCCAATAAAAAATTTGAAACAGATTTGAAAGAGACAGGAAGAAAAGCCAAATGAGCGAACAAGCCTTACCTGAAAATATAATTTCCCGGTTGCGCCAGAACCTGAAATCCGCCGGCATTGCCTTTACCGAGGCCGATATTGAAGGAATGGTCGATAAGGGTTTTGTACATATGGTCGCCGACTTCGAGAAGCTGGATAACCGAACCTACGTGAACGGTCTGCCGGATTACCTGGCGGGCCGGGGGGACAGCCGTGAACCGCAAAGCCCCTTGACCGGTGCTACCCCATCGACGGTCCCCGCCTCCCGGAGCGTTACCGGCTACCCGACCATTGCTGAAATTGCCGGTCGGCTTCAAAGGCGGGAAGTCTCGCCAGTGGAATTAACTGAGCAGTCGTTGAGCCGGATCGCCGAGCGCGACCCCATCCTCAACGCTTTTCAACTGGTATTGGCCGATTACGCTCGGCAGCAAGCCCGACAGGCCGAGCAAGAAATCGCAAACGGCCAGTATCGGGGACCGTTACACGGGGTCCCACTGGCTGTAAAAGATTTGCTGGCAATGAAGGGGACGATTACGACCGCCGGTTCTAAAATATTGGCTCAGAACCTGACCGATTACGACGCGGCGGGGGTCGAACGGCTGGAAGCCGCCGGTGCGATCATCGTTGGCAAAACCCGTATGTCCGAATTTGCTTATTCGCCCGGCTCAAACAACGGGCATTATGGCCCGACCCGTAACCCACACAATCTCGAATTCGACACCGGCGGTTCGAGTAGCGGCTCCGGCGCAGCCATCGCGGACGGGCTGGTTTTCGGTGCGCTCGGCAGCGATACCGGCGGCTCGATCCGTATGCCTTCCTCTCAATGCGGTATTGTCGGGTTGAAACCGACCTTTGGCCGGGTCAGTCTTTATGGCGGCGTGACGCTTTCCTGGTCGCTGGACCACCTGGGGCCGATGACCCACAGCGTGACCGACGCTGCCCTGATGATGCAAGTATTGGCCGGACACGACCCGCGCGATATTCGTTCTCGCCCGGTTGCGGTGCCGGACTATACCGCCGACCTCGAAAAAGGGGTCAAGGGACTGCGGATTGGGGTCCCGGCGGCGGCTAATTTCGGTTCGATCACTACCCCCGAAACGGTCGCGGCCTGGCGCAATGGCCTGAATCGGCTGGCGGCCCAGGGAGCCGAACTGGTCGAACTTGATTTGCCGCAATTCGAGGATGCCAGAGTCTTGAATTACGTTATTTTGGCCTTGGAAGCCCTGGCCTTTCACGAAGCAAACCTGCGCGACCGCCTGAGCGAGTACGGTGAGTTCATGCGACAACGGATTCTCTATTCTTATGCTTTTGGTCCGGCAGCCTCGGTCAAAGCCCAACAGGCTCGGCAGCAACTTCGCCTACATTTCGATAGCTTGTTCAGCCGGATCGATCTACTGAGTACCCCGACCATGCCGGGCGGGGCACCCCGCTTAGGTGTGCCACCTTCGACCGCCCTGACCTCCCCCTTTAATTTGCTCGGCTGGCCGACTATCAGCGTCCCGACCGGCAAAACCAGCCCGGACGGTTTACCGCTCGGCCTTCAACTGGCGGGCAAACCCTGGGATGAGGTAACTGTCCTCCGGGCCGCCTATGCTCTGGAAGGAACGGATTGGCAATCCTAAACCAACCTTGTATTTAGCTGTTAGTTAATCTTTCGGCTTTTAAAAAATAGATGTAACAACAAGTCTGTAGTATGTTATAATCAAAAAGTAGTGCCTAGAATTTTTAAAAAACAAATTTCAGAGTTGTATATCCATTACAAGGATAATTGCCAGGTTTAACCTTTCTTGCCAAAGTTAGGGTAGAAATTCCTGTGTAATATTATTGAATTTGCCGGTCTCCTACGGCAAGCTGATTTTAATTTCAAATCAAGCCAGCCCTTTGCTTATAACTTATTCAGTTTGGCAGGCAATCACTAAGGTAACGGAGGATTTTTTTCCCCTATGCGTAATAATATTATATCTCTGGTAGGTCGAATCTTGCCTCGGAAAGCGTCTTTAACTTCTCGCAAGCAAAAACGCTTGCTTACCTTGAGCCTTCTTCTTGCATTTAGTGCTATATTCAGCCTGTCGCTTATTGCCTCGGCAGTTACCTGGAGTAGTCCAAATCAATTAGCCACTTATAATGGCAGCATTGTTCAACCTATGATTTTTCTTTCCTTGAAAGCCAGACCCACCGATGGAGTAGCATTTATTACAGGTAGTTCAAGGTCAGGCACATATAGTGGGCCAGGTACTGGTGCGGCAGGTAACGGGGTGCTAGTTGATGTCGTTAAAGACAATAACGCTCCTATTCACCTGTGCCCTAGTAATAATTACAATTGTGATAACAATGGCCCAGGTGCGTCCGCTAGTAACCCTCATATCGCGTTCGGTTCGGATGGAACAGGTTATTTAGTTTACCGAATTTTTCCTGATCCCGATTACCGAGGGTATTTACGCAAGATAGACCCTAATTTTACGACGGCCTCGAACCCCAATAACGCTTTCACTAAGGGTGATGATATTGGGCAACTTTATTTCAACGCAACCCAAAACTATTTAGATTTTCCTGATGTAGCAGTTTCACAAAAGAGTGGTAGGGTATTCATAGTTGGTATGACTGAGCCTGCCAATATAGGGCAATATAGAGGTCTTGGGTTTGGGGAATATAATAACGCAGCCAGCGGACCCGGTTCCTTTAGTGCTGTTAAAAATGATTTTACAAGCCTGGTTGACCCCAGAAATAATGCTTCGGGACCTCACATTTGTGTCGACCCAAATAATGATAACAATTTACATATTATCTTTACCTCTACTTCCAATGTCTACACCGTTAGCAGAATAAACGGTATCTGGCAAAGCAAGTTTGTGGTAGCTGACGCTGGCGCAACGGGCTACAATTACAGAAACGGAACTTCTATTGCCTGTGGGCCGGATGGTAACGCCTATGCAGTATGGGATAGCCCGGACTCACTTGGTGTAGCAGTCTTCGATCATACAAAGGGTACCTGGCAGGTTCTTAATACTAATATTGAACCAGGCCAGAACTTTACCGATTCGGCAATAACCGTCACCCCAGACAATAACATTTACATTGCCGGAGGCTGGTATTTAGCTAGTGGTTCAAATCCTCCGACCGGAGCAGGCCAGGTGGTTATTCCTTTAACCTATTCAACCGGTCAGGGTCTGACCGTTGGCAATGAACAGACCGCTATAGGTCATGGTTCTTCTGCAAGCCAGGGAGTAGGTATTGATTATAGTGTTGTTAACAGCCGACTTCATCTCGGTGTTAACTTTTTTGCAGACCGGACTTCCGAATACAGCTATGCGACCGTTTTATCGGCCCCACCTATGCCAGGTAATTTGACTGCGACGGCCACTAATTTTCAGACTATACAGCTAAATTGGAGCAATACCACCACCGCTTCAGGCATAACTATTCGCGTCGAAAGGAAAGCCCCTGGTGGTAGTTTCGCCGATATAGGGGTATCCCTGCCGATCAATACCACCAGTTACAGTGATGGGGGTTTACTCTACAATTCGAGTTACACCTATCAAATTCGTTACACAAATACATCCGGTAACTCTCCTTATTCTAATACCGCTTCAGCCACTACTTTGCCGGTAGCTTATTTAACATTTGAATCTCCTACCGCAACCAGTGGTGAACCGGGCAGAACACTTGCTGCGGTGACTGTTGTAGCCCGCGATGCCACTTACGCCCCGATAACCAACTACGGAGCTGCCGGTGGTCAAATTTCAATTTCTAAGGGGGCCGGGCCGGGTACATTGAGCGGCAATAGCCCTGTCACCGTAGATAGCAACGGTAAAGCCGTTTTCACTAACCTGAGTTTTGACAGTATTGGGAGCGGCTATACGCTGACTGCTAGTTCCGGTGGTGTAAACGGTACTTCGCCATCGATCAGTATTCTTGGCAAACTGACCTTCTCTACCCAGCCTGTTAACGCGCTTTCCAAGCAACCGTTCAACATCCAGGTATCAATAGTTCGACCATCTGACTTAAGTCCAATTACGAACTATAGCGGAAGTGCCCAGTTGTCGATTATTACCGGTCAGACCGCTAACTTTATCAACGCTTCGGTGCCTTTTTCTAACGGAGTTGCCACCTTTAGTGGCTTCAATATAGACACTCTTAGTAATAACTATAGGTTATTGGCTAAAGTAATTAATTCCGATCCTGTTACACCGATTGTTAGCAGTTCCTTTAATATAACCGCTAATATCGTCTTTTCTAGTATTCCGACAACGGTTCAACCGACGGTACCTTTTACAATAGTGGCCCAGGTGAAAGATTTTACTGGGGCAATAATTACTAACTACAATGGTCCGGTAAATCGGGTTATAAGCGGAACTAACGGTCAGGTTTTCTATGGTAAAACCACTGTGACCGCTAGCAGCGGTGTTGCAACCTTCAATAATCTGAGCGTGTCAGGAACCGGGACATTCCAGGTTTCGGCGGTATTACCTGATCAGCTTGGTACTACGACTGGGGCTTCTGCTATCACTGCTAGCGGTACTCCCCCCACTGGCTGTAATGTGTTGCAGGTTAACACCAATGCCGAAACCGGTGACGATCAATCTAATGGTAATTGTACAGTCACGCTTCGGGGCGCGGTTAGTCGAGCTACATCTGATAGTATTATTACCTTTGTACCTGTATTAACTGGTAGTCAGACCATTACCTTAACCTTGGTTCTCAACATTCCGGCTAATGTAACTATTGATGCGGGTTGCGGACCAAACGTAACGATTGTTTCGAGCGGTGCCAATACCATAAACTTCGGTGGAATAGATACAATCCGAGGCATCTGGCTCAAAGGTAAACGCATTTTTGCGGTTTCCGGTTCCAATGGAGGTAATATCTTTATCTGCACAAAGGAAACGTCTGCTTAGTTTGAATTTCTACTGATCAAAAAGCGGAGAAGCTTATAAACTTCTCCGCTTTTTTTATTGATTTTTTATTGGGTTAAAGTAGTGTCAGCAAGCAGCTTTAGCCGCCCCGTTTATTTGGGGGTCTGCTCGCGGTTGGCAAATACTTTTGGATCGATTTGCGGGAATGGGTTATCCAAGTCGTTAAAACGGTGGGCCGCTTCCAGCGTTTCAGCCGGTACGCCGCTACCTTGCCCGGCTTCCAGACCTTCCGCCAGCGTATTGAACCGCTCAGTATGTTGTTCAAAGCGCAACACCGCGTAATCTTTAGCCTGTCCGGTCGTAATCAGGAAGGGCCAGTCGCTACTTTCCAGCAGTAATAGTTCGCGGGCCACTTGCTGCATTACAAACCGCACCTCGCCATTCTGGTTATCGCCAAAGCGCGCCACCAACTGCTCCATGCGGCGTTCGGCAGCGTGGATCGGCGGCCAGATCCATTCATTCTCGTCGTTGAGCCACACAAAGTGGGTTCCTTGCTGGCCCCAGCTACTTTCCGGCACCGCCATTACCACTTCCGGCGGGTTTTTCTCGATCCAATCGCTGGCGGTGGTGATCTCGACGGTCGGGCTGTTTGCCAGCTGCCGCAACACTTCCTTGAGCCAGGCGACACCCTCGAACCACCAGTGACCAAAAAGTTCGGTATCGTAATTGCAAGAAATTAGACCAGCTTTACCGTTTTGATCATAATATTCGGTCAGTTGATTTTCCACCAGTCCGATAAAATGGTCCGATTGTTCTTTGGTCCGGTAGGGTATCCACTCCGGGTGATAAAATTCCTTCTGGCCCAGGTCGACTTTGGGGCCGGTAATGCGCCAGTATTGCAAACCGCTACCACTGTCTTTACTATGGAACTCCCGATAATCTTTATCGCCGGGATAGCCGTACTCTGACGACCAAACCTGCATACCGGTGCGGTTGTTGCGCCCGATAATCGCCACTTCCGGGCGAGTCACCCAGTAAGGTTGAAAAGTCGTATTGTTGGTTTTGGGCAATTCTTCAGAGGCCGGGATAACATAGCGTCGATTGACATAGCTATAGGGTCCGATGACCACCTCGCCTGCCGCTTTCCCGACCGGTACGCCCCCTTCGATGGTGTGAGTTTCGCTAAAAAACAGGCTGATACCCTGTTCGGCCAGAAAATCCTCGATGCCGGGTTTTAGGTACTGGTTGCCTTGCTCGTCGGTGGCATAATAGGCCGGACGGTAAGCGCATTCCGGCAACCAGATCGCACGCGGTTTGCGGCCATAATGGTTTTCGTAGCTGCTGACGGCGGTTGCTAGCTGACCAAAAATAGTGGAGTCGCGCTCGACCAGCGGCAAATAGCCATGCGTAGCTGCGCAGGTAATAATCTCGATCAAACCCTCGTCCTGCAGAGTCTTGAACGCGCCGACGATGTTACGCTGGAAGCGGTGGTTAAAACTCTCTTTGATGTCGGTATACCAATCCCGATAAAAGATCGCCAGGTAGTGACGTTGCTCGGCGGGTACCGGCGTATTATCTTCAGCCAATTCACCGGTCGCTTCGGCGGTGGCCTGGTCAAGAGCCGTGACGGCTGCCGGAATATCGACCATTTCAATTTGCTCGGCCAGTGGGGCACTATCCGAGTCGAGGGATTCGCCCATTCGCTGGGCGGCTAACTCCTGGGCAACAGCCTGTTTTATATCCGAGGCGGCTTCCAGGGCCTGTTTGCCCTTGAGGATCGATACGGTCACGGTCGGGGGTTGGGCCTCACGAGCCGGGGTCTCGGCGGCAGCCATCGCTTTGGTCGCCGCCGCCGTGCTGGCCCGTTCTTCGGCTTCGGTCAGTGCTTGTTTGGCGGCCAAACGGGCCTGGTCGCGGGCGCGGGTCATTTCTTCGGAAGAAAAACGGGCAATATCCTTATTGGCTGCCGCGATCCGTTCATCCAGATATTCCACAAAGTTATGAATGATCAAAGCGTCGGCCAATTGCTCGGTCAAGATCGGCGTAATCCCGATGGTCAGTTTAAAAGGTACCTTTTCCTCGCGCAAGTCATACAGGGCATTTAGCAGGGGGATATAGGTCTCGGCGGCAGCCTCGTGGATCCACTCTTCTCCGTGCGGCCAGCGGCCAGCCTGGCGGCAATAGGGTAAATGGCTATGCAAGACAAAAGTAAATCCACCTTTTTTCATCTTCGGCTATCCTGTTCCTCTCTTTTTGATCCGTTTCCACGAATACCAAACTACATATACTAACCTACCGAAGCCGAATTTGTAACTACTCAGGCCCCAACCCTGACCCCTCCCCAGGGCCACCAGTGGACGGGGAAAAGAAGAAGAAAATATAGTTTACAGGGGCACCCAGTGGGTACCCGCCTGTATGACCCCCCGCAGGGCACCCAGTGGGTACCCGCCTGTATGACCCCTGCTTCGATCCTTTACAGTGGTTGGTGTGTAGTTACCCGTATTTTAACTTAAATCCAAGACCTTTACAAAATTAGCGGGATTATTTTATGAGCTACAGTATTGCAGCGATCAGGGCTGGATCGTCGAAACGGCAAAGGCGGTGTAACCGGCCCTGGTCAGGCGTTCGGTCAGGATTTGGGCATCCTCCTGGTATTCAAACATGGTATAGAGGGTCGGACCGCTGCCGGACACCTGGACGTGGTCGGCTCCGGCATCGACCATCGCTTGTCGGAACTGGTCCAACTGGGGAAAACGTTCGTAAATTTTATGCTCAAAGGTATTGTAGAGTAAAGATTGGGCCAGACCCTCGCCGCGCCGGATCGTAGCCACCAACGCCCGTGACACGCCGCCAGTGCTATAGTCGTGCCGGTCGATCATCTTGTAAAGTTCGGCGGTCTTGTTTTCGGGCAGGCTAATTTCGGGATATAGTAAGACCAGCCAGACCATCGGGAGTGGCGGTAACACCGTCAGGCGTTCTCCCCGTCCTTCGGCCAGAGCGGTCCCACCCCGGATAAAAAACGGCACATCCGAACCCAACCGGGCCGCCATCGCTTCGAGTTGTTCTTCCGGCAGATTTAAATCCCACAATTCATTGAGCGCAACCAGCGTGGTCGCCGCGTCGCTACTGCCGCCGCCCAACCCAGCCGCCACCGGCACCATTTTTTCCAGATAAATATCGGCTCCCCTGGCCCGGTCCTGGCCGCACACCTCCAACATTTGCAAAGCGGCCTGCCAGACCAGGTTATTTTCGTCCACCAGTTCCGGCTTATTACAATCGAACTGTAGATCATCGGCGGGTTTAATCGTAATGACATCGTACAGGCCGACCGTTTGCATTACGCTCGCCAGTTCATGAAAACCATCCGGCCTTTTATTCAGAATTTCCAGACTTAAATTTATCTTGGCATAAGCTCTAAAGCGGCGCGGCTCCGAATTTTGGGCTTCCATCAATCTCTAAACCTACCGTTCTGATTAACTTTCTTCTTAACTCATTTCGACAAAATAAGCGAATAAACAGCAAAATATTTCTTCCAGAGTATACCATAAGCTGTAAAATTCCGGCCTCAAGCTGCAAAATTCGGGCCTCAAAATAATAGTTCGAGGCTTAATCGGAAAGCCGACCAATCTCAGGTGGTATAGACTTTGCTATACACTAATAATGTACAAGAAAGTAGTTTGTGCTTCTTAAAATGTCGAATTTATCTTACCGAAGTTTGTAAATTGAAAGAATACTCGGCTTTAGTCTTAAAGAGTAAAGTAAAACCCGGCCAAACCAGTTTCAGGTCAGTAAAAAGGGATCATTCGCTGCTCCCAGGCAGAACATATAAAGTAACCAGTTTCAAGGGCAAGCTGGCTACAGAAAGGAACAATGATCATGACTGATAACAATCGAAAAGACGAGCGTGGTTTTGCATCCATGGACCAGGAAAAGCAACGTGAAATCGCCAGTAAAGGCGGTCGGGCGGCGCATGCCAAAGGAACCGCCCACCAGTTCACCCCGGAAGAAGCCCGTGAGGCCGGACGTAAAGGGGGCGAAACAGTCAGCCGCGACCGCAAACATATGTCCGAAATTGGTCGGCAGGGTGGCCGGAGTTCCCGCAACCCAGCCCAATCGCCGGGCGACTACGAAAACCAATAACCCTGTCCGGGAGTTGAATGGGGTGGGCCGGTCAAGTGCTTCAATAGCCAGCCGGTAAGCGGCAATTTGTCAGGCTGATAGAATAGTATAATACGAAACCCATATCCCGAAGCTAATTATAGCGAGGACAACCCGGCATCGCTTTCATCGTTCACCAGACGAAACCGGTAGCCCACCCCCGGTTCGGTGAGGATAAAGCGGGGCCGGGCCGGGTTAGGCTCGATTTTATGGCGTAATTGCCCGATGAACACGTGGAGATACTGGGTTTGCCCGCTATATTCACTCCCCCAGACATTATTTAGCAACATTTTGTGAGTCACTAATTTATTGGTATTAACCGCCAGGTAGATCAACTTTCATATTGTTTGGGAGTAAGCTTTACTTCTTTACCCTCTCGGAAAACCAGTCGCTGTTCGAGATCAATCGTCAACTGGCTGTCACCAATAATTCCCGGCGGGCTGCCGGGGTGATTGCCGGGCGAGGAGGCTAACTTAAAAGGCCGCAAGGCGACCCGCACGCGCGCCAACAACTCGGCAGTACTAAAAGGTTTGGTTAAATAATCATTGGCTCCCAGGTCTAACGCCTTTGTCCTGATCTGTGTAGCCCTCAAACCCCAGGATGCGCGGGTAAATCGCCAGGGCTGGCGGTTTGCGCGCCGTCTCAACGCCCCTGCCGAGGTAATTAACGTATCGCGCAGGAAATGTGGCCGGGCCGACCTTACCAGCCTCGTCTCAACGCCCTTGCCGAGGTAATTAACGTATCGCGGGACGATGAGCGCAAGGTCGAGGAAGAGGAAAAAATTGCCCCTCTGCGCCGCTTGACCAGAGCTTTGAATTTGCCTTTCCACGAGCTGAAGGGCGACCCGGTGGGACGGTTGGTCGAGGAAGCCCAGGCAAAACGGGCCACCCTTCTGGTACTGGGTCAGAGTACCAAAAATACCTGGCAGGAAAAACTTTTTGGCAGCTTTACCGATAAGCTTTTACGCCGCCTGGAGAGCATAGATATTTATATTGTGGGCGATCCGGCCCGTCGCTGGAAATAAGTCCAATAAAAAATCCCCTCCCCCGGATTTAAAAGCCCAGGGGAGGATATAGGAAAGATCAGCCGTCAGTTATTGCAGATTCTGGTAAGTTGCCGTCTCAAAATCAAAGTAGCCTGGATAAGAAGCCATATTCTGAAAGGGCAAAATCTGGGAACCCCAATAGCCGCCGATGCCGGTCTGGCGGTCAATCCAATAGAACAGATTACCCGTTACATTCACCGCTGATTAATAGCCGCATCGGCAGCCTGGTTTAGGTTCTTTTTCATCGATTTCCTCCAAGTATACGGTTGATCTAAATGGTCATTAATTAGGACTTTCGCTTGATACCTCTTGCGTGATAGTGTTATAATGATTATGTCAATAAGACTGTGCAGTTGGTCAAAGGCGAGAGGAGTTAATATCAGGTGACAGTTCCAGGCTCAAACGAACTAATGCAAGAAGGTATCAAGCAGGTCCGGGAAGGCAATACCGACCAGGCTTACAAAACCTTTAAAGAAGTCGTAAAGCGCAACCCCACCAGCGAATTTGGCTGGATTTGGATTTCGGTCACTAGCAACGACCGGACCGAAAAACGGAGCGCACTTGAAAAGGCCCTGGAAATCAACCCGGAAAGCCAGCACGCCCGTGAGGCCTTGCGCAACCTGGATGCCGAAGAAAGCCGCCCGGCCCCCGTAACGCCCCCACCGTTTGGCGATTTTTCAAATCTGCCTCCCCCGACCTTTTCTCCACGGATCGGCGAGGCCGAGACGAACACTTCTCCCCGCTACGAACCAGTCGAAGGCGATGTCCTGCGCGCCGCACTGTCAGCCAAGAAGGTCAGTAAAAAAGCTAAACCGGAAGTCACTAAAAATCAAACTATGATCAGCCGCAAACCAGCCCGTCGCCGGTCGCCACTCTTGATCTTTTTGCCAGTCTTGCTGATAGCGATCTTCATATTCGCCCTGCTCTATGTACTGGTAATCCAGCCTCGTAACCAGAATAATCAACCGGTAGCAACCGGCCCCGACCAGACCACGCCGACC
Source organism: Chloroflexia bacterium (assembly GCA_038322625.1). Classification (GTDB taxonomy): domain Bacteria; phylum Chloroflexota; class Chloroflexia; order Chloroheliales; family Chloroheliaceae; genus 54-19. The sequence goes on along the minus strand of JBBQGA010000004.1, from coordinate 46,820 downwards.
GCCATTAGCTCACCGGACACGACCGGGGCCAGCCAGGCAACCTCTCCCGCCGCAACTTCGACGACCGAGGCGGCCACCGCTACCACTGCGGCTTTGGCTACAGTTACCGCGACCACTGCCGCGACCACTCCGGCTACCACCACCACCGCTACTTCAGCCGCCGCAGGTCAAACTTTACCGGCGGGTGCCTCGCAAACCGCCCAGATCGCGCGGGACTTGCGTACCGCTCACGACAGCCAGTTGGCCGGGGATTACAAAACGGCAATCATCTCTTATCAGTCCGCACTCCAGGCCGATCCGCGTAGTGTTCCGGCCAACCTGGGACTGGGCAATGCTTACCTGCTGGCTCCCGATAATGCCCTGCCGGGTGATGCCAAACGCTATGAGGATGCCATCCGGGCCTTCCGCGTCGTAACTACCCAGGCTCCAAACTGGTCGGGTGGTTATGCCTTGCTTGGGGAAGCTCTGGCGGATGCCGGTCAAATCAAACCGGCCATCGACGCCTACAGCAAAAGCCTGGAACTCGATCCCAATGGCCCCGAACGCTGGTTGGCCCTGGCCGGGCTTTACGATAAAGATAACCAGCCCGACCAGGCCCGCTTTGCCCGTGAGCGTTCCGGCAGCATCAAACCGCCGACTCCGGCCCCGCCAACCCCGACTGCCGTGCCACCGACAGCGGCCCCGCCTCCACCCGCCCCACCAAAAACTACGGTAGCGGTTCCGCCCAAAGCGACCCCCAAAAAGTAAAGCTGGCCGTTTTTGCCAGATATAAAAAAGCGACCGGTTAGAATCGCTTTTTTCATATCCACAATTTAAACTTAGACCGCCTGATCGATCAGGGTGCTGGCCTCCTCGTGGATAGCAGCGACGCCATAATGCTCATCAATTAGCTGGGCCAGCGTCGCCAGCAACGGCTGTACAAACCGGCTGTAATAACGCTGCGCGGCGGCTAGACCCATCCCTTTTTGACCGGCTGGCTGGGGCTGGCTAAATTCAAAAGCCGCCTCGGCACACAACACCGCTCCGGCGTATATTCCCGCCATCGTTTCGGCTAACTGCGGCGCGGCGATCTCCTGAATGGCCCGCTCCCGGCTCATCAAACGGGTAACTAAACGGCCTAACTCGACCAGACTGGCTCGAATAGCTGCTGCTAAAGTGGCGGTTTCCAGCGCGGGCATCTCGGACAGTTCTTGCTCGATAGCGGCGGCAAATACCGGCCAGGCGTTTTCGCGCTCGATGGTTCGCAGCACATCAAACGAGACCATATTGATCCCACCTTCCCAGATAATCTGGACGTAGGCATCTCGCAACAACCGGGCGTTGGGCCAGTCCTCGATGTAACCGTTGCCGCCGCGAATTTCCATTGCGGTTTGGGCCCCTTTGACCCCATGCGAAGTACCATACCGTTTGCTGAGAGTAATCAGCAGCCGCGAAAGCACTTTTTGCTCACCACTACCGCTCCGGTCGGCCCGGTCCAGGTGGGCCGCCGCCGCCAGCACCAGCGAAGTGGTAGCCTGGCTATCCACCACCAGATCGGCCAGTTGTTCGGCCAGCAACGGTTGCCGAGCCAGAGGTTGACCAAAACTCTGGCGGGACCGGGCGTGCAGGGTCGCCTCGATTACCGACCTGCGCAAAGCACCGGCCCCGCCGACCCCACTCAACAGCCGGGTACCGTTGACCATTTCCATCATCATTACAAAACCCCGCTCCAGCGGTTCGATCAGATAGGCAAAAGTATCCTGAAAAGTTACCTCACCACTTGCCATCGCCCGTGTACCGAGCTTGTCTTTGAGCCGGTTGATAAGATATGAATTGGGGAGGTCGCTATCCGGCAAGCGGCCCGGCACCAGAAATAGACCCAATCCTCGCGTACCTGACGGGGCGTTTTCCGGTCTTGCCAGCGTCAGAATAAGGTCGGCCCCCACGTTGGAGCAAAACCATTTATCCCCGTTCAGCCGCCAGGTGCCATCGGCGGCCCGGTGAGCGCGGGTGGTGGTAGCCCCAACATCCGAGCCGCCGGTTTTCTCGGTCATAAACATTGCGCCAGTGTAGAGCTGCGAATAATCCAGGCTAGTCAGGCGGGGCAAATAACGCTCGATCAATTCGGGCGAGGCATAGCGTTTTAATACGCGCGCCAGAATATCGGTCATCGAAACCGGACAACTGATGCTGCCCTCGACCTGGCAATACTGGTAAAACATAGCACACTTGACCAGTTGCGAGACCGGTTCAATCTGACTCTGAAAACCGGCCACATTCGACATTGCCGCCAACCCATGCCCGTAAACAAGCTGGCCGATGGCGTGGTAAGCCGGATGAAAAACCAGTTGATCGACTCGCTCGCCTCGCCGGTCGAAATGCTGGAGGGTTGGACCGTGACGGTCGGCCTCGGCTACCAGCGGTTCGATTTGCTGCGAACAAACCTGGCCCCATCCAGCCAGCAAAGTGTTGATCCAGGCCCAATCTTGCGAAGTCTGGCGGTAATAGCGGGCTAGTGCCAGTTGCAAATGTCGGTCGCAGTCATACAGATTTAACGGCAAGGCCGGATCGGGGATCGGGTGGGAAGTGATTGCCGGTTCCTCGGTCAGTTTGTCGATAGCCAGACTCATAATTGTTTCTCTCCTGCTAAAATTTTTTGGGATTTTGGTGTAGCCTACTCTTTTCGAGCGGTTTTTGTCAACTGAGGCTGGCAACCCAAACCACCTGAAAAAAGTACCAGGACTTGTGGAAAATATGTTTCCAATTTAGGAGCTAATTTGTAACAAATTCTCGACAATTTGAGAAGAAAAATCGTTTACACTGATAGTGCGTGAGTAAGGACTGACAGGCTTCCCAAATCCGGGCAACAAGTGTGATTTAGCTAACTTATTATATAAGGGCAATCTCTTATAATACAGTCAGGCACTGTTTTAAGCCTGCCAACACCATTTTTATTTTGAATAGTCTAAGGTTAGACTATTTTTCAGTCACTTTCCTTAATATAGACAGGAGATACATCCATGCTGAACCGTTTTTCACGATGGGGAATGTTGCTCGTTGCCACCCTCATGCTCGGCCTACTGCTGGCCGCCTGTGGCGATAGCACGGCTACCCCGGCAACTTCCGGCGATACTAATCAGAGTCAGCCTAAAGATAAACCACAGGCTCCTACGGGTTACACCAGTGCAATGGCTGGTAGCTTTCCGGCTTCTACCAGTGTTTATATCACTTTGAATACCAACACCAGCAGCGATCAGATCAAAGGCTGGCAGAATATTGTAAAATACATTTCCCAAATACCGGAAGCAAAAACAGTTTTCCAGAACGCCGATGTACTGGCCCTTTCCAAGCTCGGCACCTATGACTCCGACATCCAACCCTGGTTAGGTAACGAAGTTGCGATTGGTGTCACCGATGTCAATGCGGTCGTAAACCTTGCCACCGGCGGCGGCGCGGCACCCGGTGAAATCCCGGTTCTGCTCGGTGCCTCGGTCAAAGATCAGGCTAAAGCCGAAGCTTTTATCACCAAAATTACCGGTCAACTCAAACAGGCCGGTTTACCGGATGCCAAGATGGAAACCTACAAAGAGGCCAAACTGTGGACTATCAATGTTAGTTTCTTTAACGCGGTAGTCGGTCTGAGCAAAGACAAATTGTTCATTGGCGGCGGTCCTAATTTGGTTAAAGCGGCCCTGGATCAGACCGCTCTTACCAGCCTGTCGACCAAAGATACTTACAAAGGTGTCACCGCCAAATTACAAACCAGCAACCTGGCCTTTGTTTATGCGGATTATCAGGCTATCGTCAAGACCCTGATCGACAATCCTCAGTTGAAAACGACCATGAGCAGCCTCAAATCCACCAACCTGGATTACACCGGCGGTGTCGGCGTGACCTTTGGCACGGTTGATGAAGGCTTCCGCATCGATGCCGTTCAAACCTATGTTCCTGAGAAAACTCCTCCGGCGGTCGCCGAGATGCTCAAGAAGGGTGTCAACCCGAACAAGATTCTTTCAGCTTTACCCGAATCGGCTTTCTTCTTTGCCAATAGCCGGGATGCCGTCAGTGCCTATGATAACCTAATCAACACCCTCAAAAGTGCCGGTAGCGGGGCTGCTCAGGTAGATAAGAGTATTAAAGATTTCGAGACTCAGTCCAAATTGAGCCTCAAGGGTGATATTGTCAGTTTGTTCGAAGGTGAGTTTGCCGCTTTTGCGATGGCGAATCCGGCTAACAAAACTATCCCCGTCAGTGGCGGTATCATCGCGGATGCAAGCGACAAAGCGGCTACCCAGGCCAAGCTCGACAAAATCGTAGCGGCGGCTGAAACGGCCGGCGGCGGCGCGTTCAAGTTCGAGGACAAAACCTCCGGCAGCACCAAATACAAAGCCTATACAGTGAAGGGTGAAGCATCCACCGGCGACATCAGCATTAACCTGGGTATTGCCGGTAACTATGTCTTCCTGACATTGGGTGGGGACCCCACCGAGGTGATTGCTTCGGCCACCGGTGGCAAAAACTTTACCAAGGGTGCCAATTCCGACACCTTTAATAAAGTCAAAGCCGCCCTGCCAGATAAGAACCAGGGTTATGCTTACATAGACCTGCAAGCTTCAATCAAACTGGCTCAAACTCTGGTACCGGCTGAGATGCAGTCCCAGGTTAAGAACTACACCGACAAACTGACCAAGCTGATGGCTATCGCAGCGACCGGTACGCAGAGTGCCACTGAAACCATCTCTACCATCCTGATTTACTTCCCGGTCACGAAGTAAAAATTAGCCGGTGAGATTAAAGTAAAGGCAACCAACCCGAAACTTTGATCCCGCCGGACTACAAAAAGACCGCTGTTATCAAAAATGACAGCGGTCTTTTACTATGTTGATATTATCCACAATTCAAGAGTGAAATTCCGGCCAACCAGCCTATTTGAGCGGTCTCCTAAGCGCATAAAGCCTCTCAGAGTAGCTCTAAGCCGTGAGGGCCTGGTACAGAAAAGGCAGCGAATGGTCGTAGCGGTAGTCAATGTTCATATGCCCACCGTCGAATTCTTCGTAATGAACCTTGATCCCTTTTGCGGCGGCGTGGGAGGTAAAAATACGTGCGCCCAGGTGTAAATTATACTCGTCCCGAAAACCGGCATCAAGATAAGCCCCACGCATACCGCGTAAAGCTTCCAGATACTCGCTCTTTTCCAGCATTTCAACCGGGTCAAATTCTAGCCAGCGTTGCCAGACTGCTGGCCGCAATTCGCCGGTAGCCATATCAAAGGGCAGGTCGTAGCGGCTACCGTCCGGCGAGTAACAGGCCGCCATTGCCAGTATTTCAAGGGTCTCAACCAGCCTGCCTTTATTTTCGGCCTCGGCAAAGGAAGTTAAAAAAGCTCCTAGCGGGTCAGGAGTATGTAAATACGGCTGTAAGCCCATTACCGTTTTTGGGAAATCTGGCTTATAACAAAGCTCAAAATACATATCTCCGGCGTGCGAGGCAAAAGCTTTGAAAAGCTCAGGATGGCGCAAAGCCAGCCGGACCGATCCGTAACCTCCGCTCGACTTACCGGCTAAACCCCGCGCCGCATCGCCTAGCGTGCGGTACCGCCGGTCGATAAAAGGCAAGAGGTCGGCAATCAGATAATCCTCGTAGCAACCGGTTGCGCTAGAATTGAGATATTGGCTTCCACCCAGGGCGCAATAACCATCCACGAAAACCAGGATCATTTCACCACACCGGCCTTCTTTGATTAACTTCTCAAAGCGTTCCGGCACGGTTGGGGTATAGAAGGTATTTACATTCAGCCAACTGGAACTATTGCCGGTAAAGCCGTGCAACATAAATACTACCGGATACCGCCGCTCGCTTTCCAGCGCATAAGATGGCGGCAAATACACCGGTATGCGGCGCACCGGCGGATCGCCCAGTGGATTTCCCACCAGCGACGAACTATCAAAATCAAAAATCTCTACCGGCATTTTAGGGTATCCTTTAATCTCAGTTACTATTCAGCTTACCCAGCGAAGAAACCGAGCCGGGTAAGCGTTCTTCGAGGGGTGAAAAACTTACCCGGTCCACCCGCAAACCGTCCATTTGCTCGACTTTCAAGCGGTACTGCTCCAGCGTCAACTGGTCGCCCAGTTTTGGTATGCGTCCCAGTTGGCCCTGGATATAACCGCCCAGCGAGTCGTATTCGTCCAGTTGTTCTTGGTCAATTTCCAAACCGAACCGCTCCGAGAGTTCAGAGAGTGAGAATAAACCGCTCACCAGCGTGGTACCATCGGCCCTGGCTTCGATTTCGTAAGCCACGCCGCCTTCCTGGGTATCGAACTCATCGCGGACATCCCCGACGATTTCTTCCAGAATATCTTCCAGAGTCACAATCCCGGCGGTTCCGCCATATTCATCGATCAGAACGGCGATATGCACCTGGCGCGACCGCATCTGGGTCAGTAAATCGACTACGTGCAAAGTTTCCGGCACTGTCAGCACCGGGCGAACTATTTGCTGCAAGCTGAAATCAGCCGGTACCTGACCTTTTCGCAGTACGCCAAACAGGTCTTTAACGTGGACCACTCCAATCACTTTATCCAGCGACCCCTGGTAAACCGGGTAACGGGTGTAGCGTTCGTCGGCGGCCAGATTGACCAGCTCATCGAAATTGGCTTCCTGCGAAACCCCTACCACCTCGGTGCGCGGGATCATTACCTGCCGGGCGGTTTTATCGCCAAAATCAAATACCCGGTGTAGCAAAACCTCTTCATTTTTATCCAGAAAACCGGCCTGGCGGCTTTCAGTCACCAGAATTTCCAGTTCTTCCACCGAATGCACCTTGTCGATCTCGCCTATCGGCTCCATGCCAAATAGCTTGATCACAAACCGGCCCGCCCCGTTAATTAACCAGATAAACGGTCGCAGGGTTTGGCGGAAAAGCTCCAGGGGACGCGCCACAAACAAGGCGACTTTTTCCGTCCGCTGCAAAGCAACTGTTTTGGGGACCAGTTCACCCAGTACAATATGGAAAGCCGTAATCAGAATGAAGGATATAATAATGGCAATCGTGTGCGAAATATCCGTAACGTTACCTTGAGGCAAAATCAGTTCGAGGGGTGGCACCACCAGGCTTGCCACAGTCGGCTCGCCGATCCAGCCTAGAGCCAGGCTCGCCAGCGTGATACCCAGTTGAGTAGCTGCTATGTAATTGTTAAGATGAGTGATCGCTTTATGTAAAATCCGCGCGGCACCGCTACCTTCGCTCATCAATTGCTCGATACGGGAGCGGCGCACGCTGACCATCGCAAACTCTGCCGCTACAAAAAAACCGTTCAGGGCCACCAGTGCTAAAACCGCACCGAGGCCCAAAATACTACCAATGTCCAAAATGCCGGAAACCTCCTATTAAGGTATCAAATATCAGCCAAAGGCGTATGGCTGAGGGTGCTTTAAATTCCAGCAGGACCTATTTACGCTTATGCGAAATTTGTCTGATACTGCTGAGATCACCCTGAATACCTGTATCAATCTTTCTAAACGCCGTTCCCATTGCCCCTGCAACAGCTATTATAGCTGTAAGCAAAATCTACGCAAATTATCCCGTTCAGGTTACATTTTACACTATAAAAGGGTGACTTGTATGAGTATTTCACATTTATAGGACTTTCGATTCAACCTCAGGAAGTGAACTTGAAGCGAAAGTCGTAATTTATTTAAAAGGGGTTGCAAAGGCCTGGTAATAGTTGTAGTTTACAACTGAGACCTGTTAATAAAAACACTACTGGCATAACATATGCGTAAAATACTTATAATGCTGAAACGAGATAAGTCAGAGCGAGGAGGAAAGCTAATTGATCCACAATATTTCTGGCCGTCTGGGTGGTGGAATAATAACATTTTTTTTGATAATCTTGAGCCTGACAGCCTGTGGCGATCAGGCTACCACTACGCCAATCAGTGCCGAGCCGAGCGCAGCAGCCCCGGTGCTGCCAACCCAAGGTGCACCCACCGCGACCAGTATTCCCGGCCCAACTCCGTCGCCAACCGTTATTATCTTCGGGACGACAGGTGCTACACCTGAGGCAGCGCGGTCACAAACAGTGATCCCGGTTGTTTCGACGATCAAAGTAAGCAGCCCAGGTGCCATTTTTACCTTTGGAGTACCGACCCCACCCCTCTCCCCGGTACCGGATGGCGGTATTATCCCGGTCTATAACGCCGGGGCCGAGATTGCCCTGACCGACAATAACCGGAGCAATCTGCGCGGTTTGGTCAGCAATTTGCCGGTTAAACAGGTAGCAGCCTATCATTCAGCCGATAGAGCGGACAAAGTAAAGAGCTTTTTTGATAGCGAATACAAAAAAATTGGCTGGCAAAACATAGCTCTCACAAATAATCCCTTGCTGAGTTCGTTCGCCTATTTTCTGACCTACCAGCGCAACGGCCAGCAGGTGATCATTGTTTTGGGCGATGGTGAAACCGTAGGCGCATTTGGTATTCAGGGTATTACTCCGGTTGAGACGGTTATCATTGTCCTGACAAATTTTATTCCGACCAACCCGGCTGCCGGTACCCCTGGCCCACCTCGCATTGGAGGCGGAATCGCCGCTACTACCGCCGCCACTAACCCTGCTGGTACCTCGACCACTACTGCCGCGAGTGCGCCGACCTCGGCCAGCGCAACAACCGCTTCGGCGACCACCGCCGCACAAACTACGACAAACAGGGGAGTGACCACCGCCCCTGGCACGCCCTACGGCCCTGGCACCCCTGCTCCCGCCAGTCCACAAGGCTCGACCCCAAAACCTTAATTGATTGATAGGATTTTCAGTCTAACATGAGTAACAAAAAAGGCAGAGTATAACGCTACCCTGCCTTTTTTGTTTTGCTAAATTCTAAAGATGAGTGTGGTGGGCGTGACGCTCGATATGCGAGAAATCGCTACCGGAGGAGGAGGGCTGAAAGCTGGTCGGACTCGGCTGATAACGCCGTACCAGCCAGGCTCCGAGCAGCAATAAAACCAGCGCCGTCGCCAGTACAAGTAGACCCACCACCGGCCCGACCGAAGTAAAGGTTACTGGCGTGAGCCAGAGTAAACCAAAACCAAACACCCCGGCGATAACGCCTATACTATGTCGCATCGCACTTTTACTCCCTTTCAACCGGACTACTAGCCTCGTTTTGTGGTAGACAACCACCCGCTTGTCCTAAACCTGAAGTAACTACTCAGACCCGACCCCACGACCCCTGCTTCGATCCTTTAATATCTTAGCTGGTCGCTTCCTGCGGTGTCCGGTAAGCTTCCATCAGAACCGCCGCAACTTCCGGGCGGCTAAATTCGACCGGCAAAGCTTCCCCCGCCGCCAGCATATTACGGACTTTGGTGCCGCTCAGGTTCAGATGATCGCTATCCGGGTGCGGACAGGTCTTGTAAGAAGCCATATTGCCGCAACGCTGGCAGAAGAAACTATTCTCGAAGAACAGTGGGGTAATGCCCAGTTCTGCCGGAGCAAACTCTTTAAAGATTTCCTGGGCAGCGTATGTGCCGTAATAACTACCGACCCCGGCGTGGTCGCGCCCGATGATGATGTGGCTACAACCGTAGTTTTTGCGCACCAGCGCGTGGAAAATCGCCTCGCGCGGCCCGGCGTAGCGCATAAAGGCCGGGAATACCGACAGTAAAGCCCGGTTTGCCGGGTAATAGTTCTTGAGTAAAACCTCGTAGCAACGCATTCGCACGTCCGCCGGAATATCGTCGCTTTTGGTTTCGCCTACCAATGGATGCAACAGCAAACCATCAACCACTTCCAGGGCACTTTTCTGGATGTACTCGTGGGCGCGGTGAACCGGGTTGCGGGTCTGAAAAGCTACTACTTTGCTCCAGCCTTTTTCGCTCAAGGCCTGGCGCACCTCCAACGGCGAACGGTAGTACGGAGCCACCAATTCCGAAGGTGTCGGGCATTGAAACACTTCCACCGGCCCACCCAGCAACACGTCCGGTTGAGCGTAGAGATTGGCTACTCCAGGGTGTTTTTCGTCATCGGTACCGTAAACCAGCCGGGCTTCGCGCTGTTTATCATAGCTGTACTTTTCTTCCAGTTCCAGGAAAGCGAACGGCGCACCGTTCAAAGCCAGCAGCAAGCGGTCGCCCGGAGCCAGTTTTTCCGCCTCTGCCGGGGTCACAGGTAGCACTACCGGCAGACTCCAGGGCAAACCATTCGCCAGCCTCATTCCGGTTACGACCGCATCATAATCGGCCTGACCCATGAAGCCGGTCAGCGGACTAAAGGCCCCGTTTGCCAGTAATTCCAGGTCGGCAGCCGTCCGGGCATTCAGAGCGACCGTTTTAAGGCCGGTCAACTCGGCCTGAGAAGGCGTTGCCACCAGGCGGTCGACCAGTTGCCCACCGTGTGGCGCGATCAAAGTCGAAGTATTTTCAGTTACAGACATTAGCTTCCCTATATCTCCTTCAAATCTCTTTCATATTTCTTTCATAACTACTCAGGCCCTACCCTGACCCCTCCCCAGGGCCACCAGTGGACGGGGAAAAGAAGAAGAAAAGAGTATTAACAGGTGCACCCCTTTTCACCCCCCGCAGGGGCGGCGCCCCCACGACCCCTGCTTCGATCCTCTACACAAGTTTGGGGAATGGTTACTTTCTTTCAGACGTATTTCTAACAAAGGAACATTCAAGGCCGCCTGTACCTATCTCAACTTGCGGCTACTTGAGTCGGTTTATTTTACCCCACTCAAGGCGGGAGTCAAATAACCCAATTCTTCCAGCCGGGACACAATCTTAACCAGGCTTTCCTCAACCGTTTCTTTCTCGCTATCCACTACAACTTCCGGGTTGAGCGGTTCTTCATACGGGTCAGATACGCCGGTGAAATTCTTGATCTCGCCGCTCAGGGCTTTGGCATACAGCCCCTTCACATCCCGCCGAGTAAGTTCCTCAATCGAGCAGCGCACGTAGACTTCGACGAAATGGCCGATCTGCTGGCGAGCAGTATCCCGAATTTCGCGGTAAGGCGAGATCGCCGCCGTAATCACCGTCACCCCATTGCGGGTCAGCAAATTGGCTACAAAAGCAATCCGCAAAATGTTAGTGTCGCGGTCTTCCTTGCTAAAGCCCAGCCCTTTGCTCAGGTTGGTCCGCACCACATCGCCGTCCAGCACTTCCACCTTGTGGTTGCGCTCTTTTAGAATCTTTTCCAGCTGCTCGGTGAGGGTAGTCTTACCGGCCCCACTCAACCCGGTAAACCAGACCGTAAAACCTTGTTCTACCAAAATAATCTCCCTTTTAATTTAAGTGCTACACCGACAATCTTATTTATGTAAACCACATTCAGTTTTGCTGGTACCGCTCCAACGACCGGCCCGGCTATCTTCACCGGCGGCCACCGGGCGGGTACAATTGGTACAGCCGATACTGGGATAGCCCTGCGCGTGCAAGCTATTATAGGGCACTTCCTCGGCCCGGATATAAGTCCAGACCATATCTTCAGTCCAATCCCATAGCGGGCTAATTTTCAAAAGCTCAAACTTGGCATCCCAGACCACCGGACGCACCTGGCGGCGAGTGGTGGACTGGTCGCGCCGGAGACCGGCAATCCAGGCTTGCATCCCGACCAACGCCTGGCGGTTGGGTTCAATCTTGCGGATAGCGCAGCATTTATCCGGGTCGCGCTGCCACAATCCTTCGCCGAACTGAGCGGCTTGTTGAGCCGTGGACAATTGCGGCCCAAACCCGACTGGCGAAATATTATATTTGCGCATCGCTTCGTCACGCAAGGCATAAGTTTCAGGAAAGAGAAAACCGGTATCCAGGTAAAATACTTTGATCGCCGGGTCAATTTTGACGGCCATATCCAACAAAGCCATGCCGCTAATCCCACCAAAACTACAGGCCAGCGTAACCTGGGGACCAAAGCGGCGGATGGCCCAGGCCAAAATCCCCTGCGGTCCGGCTTCGGCTAATTCCTCATTCCAGCCTTCAATGTCGGCTTCGGTCGCCCGCTCGATAAGTTGTGTCACTGTCGTTGTCCCTCTCTACACGAGGCTAAAAGCTTAAATGCCTCGTATCTGTTCAGACCTCTCCCCTAACCCCGCCCCAGGGCCACCAGTGGACGGGGAAAAAGAAAAGAGGAATTTAAAACAGGGGAGACCCCTGTTATACCCCCCGCAGGGGTTGCACCCCCACTACCCCTGCTAATTCTCTTTTAGTGATTTAGTGATAGGGTGAATAATTACAAAGCCTCTTGTATTTACCCGTTGCGGACCAGCCCGTAGCGGTCCCGGATCACTTTTTCCAACTGGGAAAGTACCAGTTGATCGAAAGCTAATCCCAGCCCGATAATTACCAGCATTACGGCCATCACCAGTGCCATATCGCTCAGGTCGCGGCCTTGATTTAGCAGATTACCCAGGCCAATCCCGGCAGTAAGCAGTTCGCCACCCAGCAGCGACCGCCAGGCGAAGCTCCAACCCTGCCGCGCCCCACTCAAGATGGCCGGTAGCGAGGCCGGTAATACCACTCGCCAGAACAACCGCCAGCCTTTCACGCCCATATTCCCGGCGGCCTTGAGCAATAGCGGCGACATCAGCTTGGTGCTGTCGAAGGTGGCAATCGTGATTGAGAAAACCGAACCCATCACCACCACAAAAATAATCGCGCGCTCGTTAAGGCCGAACCACAGAATTGCCAGTGGTATCCAGCACACACTGGGCAAAGCCTGGAAACCTAGCACCAGCGGCCCAAATAACCGCTTGACCCACAGGCTGCGAGCCAGTCCCAGACCCAGCGCAACCCCGACCGGGAGTGAAATTCCAAAGCCCACCCCTAACCGGAACATACTCGACCCCACCGCGCGGGGTAAAGAACCGTCACCCGTGTGGTCGGCTAACGAAGAAATCACATCGAGGGGAGCCGGAAATAAAGCGGCCACCCAGACCTGAAAGACTCCAACCATCAGCCAGTAAATCACCTGCCAGACCAGGCCAAAACCCAGTATAGTCAAAGCGACGGTCAACAGGCTTTTTGCCACCTTACGCAGCACTCGCCCGGCATTACCGGCCACCTTCACCGGGTCTACCCCCGAAAAAGTAGTTTGGGTTATACTCATCAGGCCACCTCACGAACCGGCCTGTCCGCCTGAATCAGATTTTCGCCAAACTCGGCTTGAACCGCCAGTTGCACTTCGTCCCGCAAAACCGCCGTAATCTCGCGCACCAGGTTCATCGCGCCGGGGTCTTCCAGGTAGCGAGGCCGGGCCAGATGTGAAGTGGAGAATTCGGCCTTGATATGCGCAGGCCGGTAGGTAAAGGCCACCACCCGACTACCCAGCGTCACCGCTTCGCGGACGTTGTGCGTCACAAATAAGATGGTTTTGCCGGTTTCAGCCCATATTTGCTGCAATTCCTGGTGCAAAATATCGCGGGTCTGTGCGTCCAACGCCGTAAAAGGCTCATCCATCAACAAAATCTGAGGGTTAATTGCTAACGCCCTGGCAATCGCCACTCGCTGGCGCATCCCCCCCGATAGCTGATGGACCCGGAATTTGGCAAACTTTTGCAGGTGAACCATCGCCAAATATTTCTGGGCACGCTCACGGCGTTCGTCGCGCGGGATACCAATAGATTTCAGGCCAAACTCGATATTCGCCTGAACATCCAACCAGGGAAACAAGGCCGGTTCCTGAAACAGCATCAGCCGCTGCGGGTCCAGGCCCGCGACCGGTTGACCGTTAACGATAACCCGGCCACTGTCCGGTTGTTCCAGTCCGGCCACCATATTCAGAATCGTGCTTTTCCCACAGCCGCTCGGCCCGACCAGACAAACAAACTCACCCGCTTTGATCTCCAGATTAATATTGTCCAGCACCTTCAAATTGGTTGAGCCGCTCTGAAAACTCTTGGAAACACCATCGAGTTGCACCCAGACCGGTCGGGGACCGTTGCTAACTGCCAGTTTTGCCAGGTCTATCACGCTCATAAACTTCTCCTAATTAATGGTCGCCAGACCCTTTTCGGTCAGCACACTATTGAGCAGCTTCAAATCATACAGCCTGTCCAGATTGGGTTTTTGTTTACCCAGAAACCCCAGATTAAAAGCATTGTCCGCCGATTTCAATAAAGTGCTTTTTAGCGGGTCGATGGTCACTTCCAGATTACTAAAGCTCTGGTCGAGTACGCCGGCTTCCAATCCTTTGCCAGATAAAGCTTTTAGCTGATCATTGAGAATTTTTTTGGCGGCGGTCGGGTTTTGCTGGATAAATTGGGTTGCCTGGACGTGAGCATCCAGAAAAGCTTTTAGTAATTCTGGCTTTTCGTTTAAGAATTTCGTACTCACCAGCAAATTGGTTGTTACAAATTTACCTTCCGGCCACAAACTTTTTTCATCCAGCAACCGGCGGCCATGGGCTTCCGTAATCAGGCGAGTTGCCCATGGCTCGGCGACCCAGGCTCCGTCAATTTGCTTGTTCTGGAAAAGCTGTAAGATATTGGCGTTATCGGTCGGCACGACTTCTACTTCGCCACCCTGATCTTTGGTCTTCAGACCGGCCTGAATGATATAGGTTCGCAAAGCTACATCCTGGGTATTGGCAAATTGGGGGCTGGCTATCTTTTTACCGGCAAAATCTCTGGCATTGGTTATGTTCACGTCGGCGCGTACTACCAGCGAGGCTCCCCCACTAACCGCCCCGGCAATCACCCTTACCCCCTGACCCTGCGTCTTTACGTAGGCGTTGATGGCCGGGTTCGGCCCCAGATAGGCCAGGTCAAGTTCGCCCGCCAACATTGCTTCAACTGCCGCCGGACCGGCATTAAAGGGCCTGGTTTCCAGCTTAACGCCGCTCCCCAATACCGTCGCAAAAGTACCGTTTCCAATACCCACCAGGGCCTGAGCGTGGGTTAAATTTGGAAAAAACCCCAGCCGCAGCGTCCCTTTTAAGTTGGAAGTGCCGGATTGAGGATTACCACTTACCCCCGCCTGTAAAGTTGAGGTAGCATTAACCGCTGTATTTGTACTTTCCCCACACGCCCCGACGGCAACACTCAGCATCAGCAAGGCGAAAAGTAAAATGCTTGTTCTCAGGTATGTGGCCCACCCCAATACTTGCAACATTTACCAACTCCTTCTACTCACCGTAAATCCTGAATAATTTCGACCTATACAGTCTATAGTTTACCAGCTTTTGCCCGGAACCGAGTGATAGTCAAAGCATATACGGCTATTTCTGGCAAAAAAAAGTCCGCCCAGTTGCGGTATAACCGTTTTCAGGCGAACCTCCGGTAGTCCAGTCGGTCCAAGTAAATAAAAATTATTCCTGGCTGTTTCCAGTTGTCTTATATTAACTAAGTTTATCAACTCTGTCAAGTCTATCGATTCAAAGAAAGCATTTTTCTGATTAAGATTTGGTTTAATCTTTAACTCAAGGTATCATCCAAACCCATAGCGGTCAATAGAGAGTAGTTTTTAGTCAGATTTTATCCGTTTGTTTTGCCAGCCGCTTTAGGACGGCTAAATTGGTCGCTCCCTACAACTCTCCAGCGAAAAGCCCGAAAAGCGAGCAACTCTCACTATAACAGGCTATTGACGTAAGTAGGAATTAGGCCTAAAATTCCGGTGAAGTTTAAATTGTTTATTGTACCCAGGTGCGTGTGGTAAATTTCTAAAGTTTGGTTCGGTTTGCCGCCGGTGGGTATTAGTTCTGCTTCAGGCATAATCTATGCATAAGATGCTTTAGCCAGTGGAAACTTTTAGAATCAATGTACGTATATTATGAGCTTATATAAAGGAGCCTGAATATGAGAAGAGGCATAGGACTTGGCGGTATTATGGGGGTTTTACTGCTGCTGGTCATCATAGTTGCGATCATTATGGTGGTGGTTATTGTCGGGGGTAACACCCAGACGACGGTTATAAAGTAAGCTTTAAATTAAGCTAAACCAAAAGCCTCAATGGCCTTTTAGTGCGGCCAGTCTCTAAACAAAAGGGCTGGCGGCAAAGGATTTTGATTGTAAATGGCAGGACGAGAACGCAGTCGCTCAGTAAGTGCCCTGAACCGGCTGATATTTCTGGTAATTCTTATTCCGGTAGCGGTTATTAGCGTACTATATTTTACCTCGCCTACCAGTCCCTTTCACGCCCAGAGTTACCAACCGGCCCCGATCAATATCGGCCAGATCAGGAAGCAGTTCAAGATCGAAACGGCTGAGGTAACCACCTCCACCCTGATCGATGGCTCGACTTTTAGTGCCCTGCCTTTTTCCAAAGAAAATTATGTCTATCAGGTCGTAATAACTATGACCGCCGGTATCGATATGACCACTGTCAAAGACAGCGATATTGTGGTGAACGGCGATACCGTGACAGTAAGATTACCGGAGCCGCAGGTTTTACGGGTCGAACGAGGCGGACAGGTTGTTTCGCATAGTACCGAGTTTCTATCGGGGGTGAGTTCGGATAAAAATCTGCTGGACAAGGTACAAAACGAAGGCCAATCCCGGATCGTAAAAACGGTGTTGGAACAGGGCAAACTAATGCAAGACGCCCGGCAAAACGCTGAGGATGATATACGCAATACATTACTCCAGGCCGGGGCTAAAACCGTTGTTTTTGTGCAAGCCAATCCAACCGCTACGCCTACCGCCATTCCCACCGGCCCACCACGCTAAACCGTTAAATTTTAGCTTTTCGGCAAATTAAAAAGGGCCTTTAAGATTAAGACATTCGCTAGATGCCGTAAACCAAACTGAAGCGGGGGTAGTGGGGGTGCAGCCCCTGCGGGGGGTAGAACAGGGGTCTCCCCTGTTAATACTCTTTTTATTTTCGCTTCAAGCTCAATTTTTGAGCTTGAAGCGAAAATCCTAAAGTTATCAAAGGCTTTTTTTTGATCCAGTTTATTGAGTGGTGCGGCTCGGAAATCAGGCCCGGCGCAAGCGGTCGGCCAACGTCTGGTAAAAATAATGTTTTGGTTGGACCCGCGCAAAATAAGCGACGTGCGGCGCGTTACTGACGTTCAAAACGTCTTTGTCCTCAATCGAGAAATCGGGCTGCCCATCGATAGTGACCGAGGCCCCTTTGCGAGTGCCGACATACATAGTTACGGTGGCCGTTTCGGGGACCAGCAAGTGACCTAGCAAGCTGAGGTGAGGCGCAATCGCACTGATGGCAATCGTGCGCATGGTCGGGGCAATCACCGGGCCGCCGGTCGCCAACGAATAGGCGGTGGAACCGGTGGCGGTGCTGACAATTACCCCATCCCCGATGTAAGTAGTCACCGCCGAGCCGTCTACTTCCAGCTTGACATCGATTACACCCGACAAAAAGGCCCGGCCCACCACAATATCATTCAAGGCGATATATTCGCCGACCGCCTGACCCTGGCGCAGCAAAGTTGCTTTGAGCATGGCGCGTTCTTCCAGCCAGAAATCGCCTTTGACAAATAGCGGCACCTGCGCTAAGGCCGTTTTGGGGTTGAGTTCGGCCAGAAAACCAAACCGGCCAAAGTCCACCCCTACAATCGGGACTCCGTGCGCGGCAGCCGTTTTGGCGGCGTGCAAAATCGTACCGTCCCCGCCAAAAGCAAAAACAAGATCGAAATCCTGCACGACCTTCATAAATTCTCCAGTATCGGGGGCAATGCCCCGCCATACCTCCACGCCGGCTTTGGAAAATTCCTGGCCGAAAGCGGTCGCCAGATCATCAGCTTCTTTGGGTGGACTGGGCCGCAACACCAGACCGACTTTTTTTAACACGCCTGTGTTTACTCCTTTTCATGTTGTGGCTGTTCAGCAGCCGGGGATAACATAGCCCGATCAATCAAGGCGTCTATTTCAATTGCAATTTGGTTCGGACGGTTGGTATCGCCAGGTGCGGCGGCCAACAAATTTACCAGAAATTCCCGGTTTCCTTCGGTCCCCAGGATCGGGGAAGGGATCAAACCGCGCACTTCAAAATCGTTCTGATGACACCATTCTATCAAATCCCGCAAAACCGCGCGATGTACCGCCGGGTCTTTGATAATGCCACCCTTGCCGACCTGTTCGCGGCCAGCCTCGAATTGGGGTTTTACCAGGGCTACAATCGGCGCGGCAGGCTGGCTGAGACGGCGGGCCGGGGGCAAAACCAGCTTTAGCGAAATAAAACTAACATCGATTACCACCATTTCGGCCAGTTGACCGGCTGGCGCGTCTGCCGCTAAAGCCGGTAGAGCTTCCAGGTAGCGAATATTGGTTTTATCGAGGACAAAAACCCGCCGGTCGGTCTGTAGACTCCAGGCCAGTTGTTGCTGTCCGACATCGACCGCCACCACTTGCCGGGCACCGCGCTGCAAAACACAATCGGTAAAGCCGCCGGTACTCGCCCCGATGTCCAGCACCAGTTTCCCCGCCGCCTCGATGCCGAACACCTCCAAAGCCCGTTCCAGCTTCAGGCCGCCCCGACTGACATACTTCAGGGTCGCCCCGGCCTTCAAGGACAGGGTCGCCGCCACCGTCGCGTCCAGCGGCAAACCGGGTTTGTCGATCCGGCGGGTACCGGCCAGGACCGCCCCGGCCATAATCAGGGCTTTGGCCTTCTCGCGGGTTTCGGCCAACCCCCGCTCAACCAGCCATTGGTCGGCCCTTTTTTTGGCAGCCTGGGGTTTAATCGCCTTGCGCTCCTTCGGGGGTCTTTATCAGGCTTAACGGGTCTTTTTGATAGCACACATACTGGCGTTCGACATACATCCCGGCCCGCTTATAGAGCCGGGTCGCACCGGACTCGTTTTGCGAATCGACACCCAGCCGGACCTCGCGCCGCCCCAACCGGTAGAAATCGCCAAAAACCTGGTTTAATAAAGCCAATCCCAGACCGGAGCCGCGCCAGGCCGAACGTACCCCCAGCAAATCGACCATCGGCATCTGAGCGAAATCGCTACAAAGGGCAAATCCGGCGATCTGGTCGCCATCCATCGCCAGGAAACACAACGAAGGCTCGCGCAAACTATGGGTTTTTAACCACTCCGAATATTCTCGCCGCTCGTGACCCCAGTGATCGGCAAAGGCGTCTTCGTAAGCCTCGTATACCGCCCGGTCGTCCACCCCCATGCGGGTATTTTTCAATTCAAGGCCAGCCGGAAAGACCGGGAGCGGGGGAGTTTCTTTAAGCTCAATCTTCATCCGCCAAATGCTGCGTACCGGTTGGAATTGGCGGGTTTCTAAAAGCGGTATAACGGTGGTGTTAGCGGCATTTATCCAACTGTTCAGAGTGACATCTTTCAGGGGCTGGTGCAAAACAAGGTGTTGGCGGACCCGTTCATCCATCAGGTCCAGCAACTTCTCGGCTACGGCCCGGCTATAATCGCCGGGTGGCACATAAGCCGAGGCTTGAATATTAACCCCTTTTAGATTTAGGACTTCGGCATACCCGGCCAGTTTATCCTCGGCGGTGTAAGCCAGCCAGGTATCGGTTTGCAAATCAAAGTCAGGGCGTTGCCACTCCTGTTCCAATTCTTCCAGCGAAAAATCCACCGCCCCGGACTCGGCAACATCGCAATCAATGATGATTTGAGCAACCGCCGGAGCATCGGCCCGGCTCGGACGGACTATTTTTAGAGATTCTGACATCACGCTAACTCCTGTTCCTCTCAGAGTCGTTTAGTTAAGGGTTTCGCCAAGTTGCTCTTCCAGGCGTTCCAGGAAGCGGCGGCTGCGCAGGTGACAGATTGCCAGGGCCAGGGCATCGGCGGCATCGTCGGGTTGCGGGGTAAAATCGATATTGAGCAAGAGACGTACCATTTGCTGAATTTGCTCTTTGGTGGCCCGGCCATAACCGGTCAGGGATTGCTTGACCTGCAAAGGCGTGTACTCCCGGACGGTCAGGCCGTGACTGGCCGCCGCCAGCAGGGCAACCCCACGAGCCTGACCGACCGCAATCACGGTAGTGGTGTTTTTGTTAAAGAAAAGTTCTTCCACCACCACCTCGGCGGGCCGGTAGCGTTCGAGGACGGCCTGCATCTGACTGTAGAGGCTCAACAACCGCCGGGCCAGCGGTACCCCGGCGGGCGTAGTAAATGCGCCATACTCGACCAGTTCAAAATCGCCCGCCGCCGCCGGGTCAGAGGTAGCCCGCACCAGCCCATAGCCCATTATTGCCGTTCCGGGGTCGATCCCCAAAATCAAATCGGGATCGACCTCGCGGGTGGCCGGGACTTCCACCAATCCACTATCTTTCGAGGGACCGGTGGGTGGCTTATTCGAGCGCGGCAAGTTCGTCGGAGATATTCAGATTGGTATAGACATTTTGAACATCGTCCAGGTCTTCCAGCTTATCGATCAACTTGAGGGCCTGCAAAGTCTTGGCCGGGTCGAGATCCATGCGGGTGACGGCTTCCATCGTATCCTCGCTGGATAGAGTTTGATAACCAGCTTTATCCAATGTTTCCTGGACTTTCTTCCAGTCCTCAAAAGTGGTCTGGATTTCCAGAATGGCCTGGTTAGTCTCCTCATCCACGTATTGCTGCACATCGTCGGCTCCGGCATCGATAGCGGCCAGTTCCATTTCTTCCGGGTCGTGTTTGCCTACCGCCAGCCGGATGATCCCTTTGTGCTGAAACATCCAGCCGACCGAACCGGTTTCGCCAAAGTTACCGCCGCCTTTGGTAAAGGCACTACGTACTTCGCTGGCGGTACGGTTACGATTATTGGTGAAAGTACGCACCAGGAGCGCACAGCCGCCCGGTCCATAACCCTCGTAGTTAATTTCTTCGTCCTGAACCTCTCCTTCGACCGCGCCCAAACCCCGCTTGATAGCCCGGTCGATATTGTCGGCGGGCATATTCTCGCTTTTGGCTTTTTGAAGTACTACCCGCAACCGGAAGTTTGAATCCGCATCACCGCCCCCACCTTCACGAACCGCCACCGTTATTTCACGGGCAATTGTGGTAAACACCGCACCACGCTTGTTATCCAAGATGGCTTTGCCGCGCCGAATGGATTGCCATTTACTATGTCCTGACATAGGTCTCCTCTATCTTTCTACTAGCCAAAAGGCAAATGGGGCTGTAAACTGTTTGTCCTTGCTTGATGATACCTGTTCAAACTTTATGCAGTATATTTTGAGTTGTGTTAGTCATTCCTTATATTTGCTCATTATATCATTCCGGCCAGCCCGATTCAAACCTTATCAACTGCTGGTCCAGGTCAGTTGCAAAGTCAACCGTCCTAAAAGAACAAGAAGCGATTTGCTGTGAGGATACCCCTGTCAACCCGGCCTTTCGCTCCAAATTTACCAGCTTGTAACTGTCCTATCTATCAGTAATCTATTATTGCTTTAGGCCTATAAAGTGCTATAATAACTTAACAATTGCACATTAATTTCACAAAGTTTTTGGGCTGAAACCTTCTAGGGTGGGAGTCTCTTTTGATGATAAACTCTACAAAATTAGCCTCAAAACCGGGATTGTGAAAAATTATGCAATTGTTAAGTAATAAGTCAATTCAAGGAATTGTGGTTTACTACTACTGAGTCTATTTGCCGATGTTATTTTTTTCCGGGGCTGGCGGTCTGACCTGGCTAAACCTTACCGGGCCAAAGTTGACCAAAAAAACATGGCATTAATCGTTCAGGGGGAGTGGATCAGCTAAACTTAAATATAATAGGGTTATTAAATGAACCACGCACAAGAAATAAATAAACTTATCGAGTTGTCAGCAAAGCGACCGGATTTTGCCCCAAAAGGCTTTCAGCCTTACGAGAACCAGGCTTCAAACGATTTATTTCAGGTTTTAAACAAAGCCAATCTGTTTTTTACCTGTTCCGTGCTGGGGATGGAAGCAGTCAGCCACGTAATTGAAGACCAGGCTCTTACTCTGGGCGGTAAGTTCGAGTTCTACACAGCCTTTCAAAAAATGTCCCGCTTGAGACCTCAAAAAGAACGTTATCGCCGCCTGTCCCAGCTGGGACAACCGATCAATCTGTTTGGAATTATTGATACCGAGGTTTGGAACGAGCCAAATCTTAATTTTATTCGGCTCGAAAAACCGGTTGATACCGAGCCGTCCCTGTCACAAAACTGGTTCGTGATCCTCAATAATCCCCAGTTTGTCTCGATGGCTCTGGTAGGCCGTGAATTACCACCCAATAACCGGCCTGTCGGTGCACCAAACAAACTGGTATACCGCAATTTCGAGGGCTTTTGGACCTATGACAAAGACATTATTGGCCTGGTCGTGAGCATCCTGGAAAACTATATCGAAGAACATAATTCGTTAACAAAAACAAGTAACTAAATTTAGCGGCAGGCAATCGGCCAGGGTAATCTGAGCCTGTGGTATTGTTACAAACTTAGGACTTTCGCTTGATAATGTAAAATAACCCTGTAGTGGGGGTCAGGTACCCACCGGGTGCCCTGCGGGGGTATAACAGGCGGGTACCATCGGAGTGCCCCTGTTAATACTCTTTTTATTTTCGCTTCAAACTCACTTTATGAGCTTGAAACGAAATTCCTGATTTCTTTTCTGATTTCTTTAAGGGAGCATAATGAGCGATGATTGAGCGATATAGCCGGGCGGAAATGGCAAAGGTCTGGTCGGATCAGCACCGGATCGATACCTGGCTGGCAGTCGAGAAAGCGGTTTGCGAAGGTTGGGCCACCAGAGGGGTCATTCCGACCGAGGCTCTACCGGCTATCCGGGGCGGCACCGTCAGCCTGGAACGGATGCTGGAAATTGAAAAAGAAACCGACCACGATGTAATTGCCTTTTTACGCGCCGCCGGGGAAACGATTGGCCCCGAAGTACGTTTTGTCCACCTGGGTCTGACCAGCACCGATGTGGTCGATACCGCCCTGTCGATACAGGCCACCGAGGCCCTCGACCTGCTTGTAAAAGAAACCTCCCGGCTGCTGACAGCCCTCGAAAGCCAGGCTTTGAAGTACAAAAACACCATTATGATCGGGCGCACTCACGGTATGCACGCCGAACCGACCACTTTTGGCTTCAAATTGGCGGTCTGGGTCGACGAGGTGCGGCGACATCTGGAGCGGTTACAGCAAGCCCGTGTCTCGATTGCGGTCGGAAAAATCTCCGGGGCGGTCGGTACCCACGCCAATGTGCCCCCCGACCTGGAAGAAGAAGTCTGCCGGAGCCTGGGTTTACAGGCCGCCAATGTTTCGACCCAGACTTTGCAGCGCGACCGGCACGCCCAGTATATCACGACACTGGCGATAGTCGGGGCTTCTCTTGAGAAATTCGCCACCGAAATTCGCCATTTGCAACGGACCGAAGTCCGCGAAGTTGAGGAGCCGTTTGGCGAACACCAGCAGGGTTCCAGCGCGATGCCCCACAAACGCAATCCCCACCGCTCCGAGCGGATCGCCGGGCTGGCGCGGCTGTTGCGCGGCTACGCCCTGACCGCCCTGGAAAATGTTCCGCTCTGGCACGAACGCGACATCAGCCATTCCTCGACCGAACGGGTGATCTTCCCGGATGCCTGTCTGGCGTTGGATTTCGGGCTGGCCGAAATGAGCGCACTGATCGAAGGGCTGGTAGTCTTCCCGGAGGCTATGATGTACAACCTGGAATCGAGTGGCGGCCTGACCTTCTCGCAGCAAATTTTGCTCAAACTGGTCGACAAAGGGCTAGACCGGCAGGTAGCTTATAAGATGGTTCAAAAACACGCCATGAAAGCCTGGCGCGAACGTTCCAGCTTTATTGACGGCCTCAAAAGCGACCCGGAAATTATGGCCCGGTTGAGCGAAAGTGAACTGGAAAACGCCTTCGATTACAGCTACCACCTCAAGCACATCCAGGCCGCCTTCGACCGGCTAGGTCTTTCAAAGCAGACCGCCGAACCGGCTACACAGGCCTTGTAAATTGCCGACTGGCCGCCAGAAAGCTCTACTCGGCCAGGTGATGCCAGAGATCGTAAAGCTCACGGCGAGGCCGACCCGTTTCTTTGGAAACCTGTTCGGCGGCATCTCTGGCCCGTAGTCCGGTTGCTTTCAATTCCAACAAACGCTGACGCGGGTCGATTTCCACCGGGACTTCGCTTTCTTCCGGCATAACCGGCGCATCCGGCGCGGGAGCCAGCACAATGGTAAATTCGCCGCGCGGATCGGTTTCCCGAAAGTGAGCCAACGCCTCGCTTAACTTTTCCCGGCGAATTTCCTGGTGGAGTTTGGTTAGCTCACGGCAGATCGCTACCGGACGGTCGCCCAGCGTTTCCAGCCCAATCGCCAGGGTCGCCACCACCCGGTGAGGGGCCTCAAAAAAAATTAAGGGACGGCGTTCGACCTCCCGCGAAAAAGATTTGAGCCAGGCGACCAATTCGGTCTTTTTGCGGGGTGGGAACCCGGCATAGGTAAATTCCTGCGGCGCGAAACCGCTCAAAACCAGGGCCACCAACGGGGCTGCCGCGCCGGGGACCGCTTCGATATTTACTCCGGCGGCCACCACCGCTCGGACCAGTTCCCAGCCCGGATCGCTCAGGCAGGGCGTCCCGGCATCCGAGACTACCGCGATATTATCACCCGCCTGCAAGCGTTCCAGCAGGTAATCCAGCCGCAGCAACTTATTATGTTCGTGATAAGCGGTAGCCGGGGTAGTGATCTCGAAGTGATTTAACAGCTTGCGGGTATGGCGGGTATCTTCAGCCGCAATCAGGGCCACCTCGCGCAAAATCCGCAAGGCCCGTAAGGTAATATCCTCCAGATTACCTATCGGGGTACTAACCAGATAAAGAGTACCACTCACTATGACTATTCTCCTAAACAGCTTACGATTAATCCCAAAATAGTTTACCTTCGTTTAATATCTGGGTAACAATACCGGGTTATACTAACAGAAAGTTATGTTTAAGTCATAGACTTTGAATAACGGTTATGCTATACTCAAAAGAAAAGTGTGGGATGCCCGGCAAAGCCCGGCGTCCAGCTTATAAGGAAAATTAATTCGGAGGTAGATAATACAATGGGTTTCGCATTTGATAAACCACTGGTCTGGATCATCATATTGGTGATCGTGTTGTTGGTGTTCGGAGCCGGAAAATTACCGGACATTGGCCGTTCACTGGGCAAGAGTATCAAAGAATTCAAAGATGAAACCACCAACGGCCTGGCCGGTACCGCCAGTACCGTTCCTTCGGTGCCTGGCACTTCACCGGTTAGCAAAATTGAAACCGGAACCGTCCAGCCGACTGAAACTACTATTCGCCGCCGGATCATCAAACACCCGGATGGCCGCGAAGAAATAATCGAAGAACAAGTTCCAGCCAAGTAATAGTTGAGGGGTGCCCAGCATCCCTGAATCGAAAAACAGATGAATCCAGTCTTTCTAATTGGTACCCTGGCCCTGATAACTTTCCTCTATTGGGCCGCCTATCAAGGTGAGCGTGCCCTGAAATCTCATACTATCGAGATTCAGGGTAATCTGCTCCTCAATATCCCCGAACTGGTCTTTAAGCTAGTCCTGCTGGGCCTGTGTGCGGGTCTTGCCAACTCCCTTTCGGTTTCTCCCAAAGATAGCTGCCCGACGATGGAATCGTGCGTGGGTCTGCGTGGCCCGGCCCCGGTTTTCGTCCAGATCGTGATCGGCCTGATTGCGGGGATAATCACGGTATTCGTGGTGAATATTGTGTCGGTGGGGGCGATCCGCATCTGGGGCCGGAAGATTTATTCGCCGGAAATAATGAAAAATATGGTGCCGCGCAACCAGTTGGAATGGGTTTTAATCATCATTCCCCTACTGGTGGCGGTAATGGTGGAAGAGTTCCTTTTTCGCGGACTGCTGATCGGTGGCTTTCAACTGGTGGTGAATCCCTGGGTGATGGCAATTGCTAGCAGTGTTTTGTTTGGCCTGATGCACTCGCCGCAAGGAATTCTGGGTATCGTACTGACCGGATTGGTTGGAATGGTATTCGCGGCCCTCTTTATAATTACCAGCAGTCTGTTACCGGTAATCGTAGCCCACTTTGTCATCAACTTCTTACAAATAATCCGGGCCGAGGAAGACCTGGTCTGGTACGAACGCTTTGAAGAACGGGCGCGGCAACGAGCCAAACTAAACCAGCCGCCGCCGACCGCCTCCCTGGTTAACCAGGTGGCCGAGGCTGAGACGCTGGCTACCGGCAATCTCAATAACTCGAAGTAAATTGTAATTACTCACGAAACTTCTGTAAAAGATCGAGGCAGGAGTCGTGGGGGCGCAGCCCATGCGGGGGGTCTTACAGGGGTCTCCCCTGTAAACTTCTCTTTTGTTCTTCTCCACGCCCTGGGGCGGGGTCAGAGTTGGGGCTTGAGTTGTTACAGTAAAATTTATTATTGAGGGTCGGGTAATTCCTACAAAATAAGCCTGGTGCGATGCTAAGAAAAGCATCGCATTTTTTGTGATAAAGGCTGCGAATAAACACCATTCACAGCCTGGAAAATATAGTGAGCTTTCGGCTACAATTCAATCTCCCACTGGTTTTCGTCCCGCTCTAGCCGGGCAATCCGTATATCACCGGTAAGCGGGTGCAACCGGATTTCGACCGGGCGGGTCGGCGGCTGAAAATTGCCGGTCCGATTGGCTGAAATTCTCACCTGACCCCCCGAATTGGTGTTGACAAGATAAGCGGTCCGGCAACTCTGGCCCTGCTCATAGTCAAAACTAAGGCCGTCATCCTCGTAAAGCTGACCGCTAGCCTGGCCGTTTTGATCCAGATAGATTTCCAGCGTCAACTGGTCGAGCGGTCGCTCATCCGAATATTGCATAACCGGGCCAAACGGTACAATCGAGCCGCCGCGCACGAACAAGGGCAAGGTATCGAGCGGGGCCATCGCCACCAGATAAGGACCGGAAACCGGCAGGCCGGTCCAGAAATCGTACCAGTTGGCCGGTTGAGGCAGGTAAACCAACCGGCGGTCCAGGCCGGGCCGGTAGACCGGAGCCAGCAACAACGCCTCACCCAGCATCACTTCGTCACCAAGCTGCAAAGTGGTGGTATCTTGCCAGAAGTGAAAAAGCGGTGGGCGCAGCACCGGCGTACCGGTCCGGGAATTTTCCTCAAACAGGCTGTAGAGGTAGGGCATCAAACGGTAACGTAATTCCAGGTATTTTCGCACAATGGCCTCAACCTCTTCACCCCATTCCCAGGGTTCCTTGTTGGGCGTACCGTCGGCGGCGTGACCCCGGCAGAACGGCGAGAAAGCTCCAAGCTGAATCCAACGCGCCCACAATTCCGGCCCCGACGAACCCCAAAAACCGCCGATGTCGGTCCCGGCAAAACTCACCCCGGATAGAGCCAGATTTGCCAGTTGAGCGATTGCCATTTCCAGATGTTCCCAGACCGAGGAATTATCACCGGTCCAGACGGCGGCCCAGCGTTGAATACCGGCATACCCGGCCCGTGTCAGCACAAAAGGCCGCTCGTTAGGGCGTAAGCGTCGCAAACCCTGGTAGGTCGCCATATCTTCCAGCCAGCCGTAAATATTGTGAATCTCGGCGTGAGTAGCCGGTTCTGCGCGGTTGCCCTGGAGCGTATCGCCCGGAATTTCGATATGCGGGCCGGCCTGACCAAACGGCACACTCGAAATCGAGGGTTCATTCATATCGTTCCAGATGCCGCGCACGCCACTTTCCAGCAAGCTTTTATGCAAATCGCCCCACCACCGGCGTACCTCGGCCCGCGCGAAATCGGGAAACACGCTATCGTCCGGCCAGACGTAACCCTGAAAAGGCTGGCCGTCTTTACCGGCTATAAAGTAGTCTTTTTCTAGTCCCTCGTTAAAAACCGCAAAATCGCCACCCGGCTCGTATTTAACGCCGGGGTCGATAATCGTCACTAACTTAAAACCCTGTTCGGCCAGGTCGCGGCTAAACCTGGCCGGGTCGGGAAAACGCCGGTTATCCCAGGTAAAAACCCGGTAGCCGTCCATATAATCGATGTCCAGGTGGATTACCTCGGCGGGAATGCTACGCTCACGGAACTGACGGGCGATCTCGCGCACGCGCTCTTCAGGATAATAGCTCCAGCGGCTCTGATGATAACCGAGTGCCCAGCGCGGCGGGAGCGGAGTATGTCCGGTCAGGCTGGTATAAAGGCTGAGGATCGTGGCCGGGTCGGGACCGTAGAACAGGTAATAATCTAGCTCGCCGCCCTCGGCTTCGATTGCCAGCCGGTCGATCTTGGAGTTGCCGACATCAAACACGCTCTTGAAAGTATTGTTTAAAAAAAGGCCAAACCCACCCTCGCCCGGACGCAAAGCCATATAAAAGGGGATCGACTGGTACATATTGTCGGCTCCCGGACCATGATCCAAATTATTATCCACCGGGTCGACGTTCCAGCAGGTGTAGCGGTAGCCCCGTTTGTCCAGCAAGCCGGTGCGTTCGCCAAAGCCGTAATAATATTCGCCAGTGGGTAACACTTTCAGGCTGCGCAACCGGCCCGAAGCGGCAAACTCCGGTCCCTGTTCCGGGGCATCCTGGAGCATAACCCGGCCTGAAGCATCCCTTAATTCTATACCGCCATCACCCCGGCGCACCGCTATTTCCAGGCAGGCCGTTTTCAATTTAATCGTTTCAGAGTTTTCCTCGATGCTAAAATCCGACCCGGCGAACTCCTGGTCGTCCCTGGCGACCGCCCAACTCCGGCGCGGTCGGAACTGGCCTTGCGGAGCGTACCTCACCCGCAGTAGGCCATTTTCCAAAACCGTAACCGCTAACCGGGCCGCTGCGAATATAAATAATACTTGTTGGCCGCTCCGCTCAAAACGTTCCAGGCGGCCTAATGCGACCTTCTCATTAACACTCATAAAGCTCCTCTGGTATTTTCATTATTACCAACCCACCGCGAAAGTATAGCACGAATAAACCTTCTTCAATGCCACTCAGCTTGCGTAAGCTTTACCTGCTCCACGGTGAAGCTGGCTACAGGTACATTTCTTGCTGAGTTGAAACACAGAATAAATTCTGTTATAACAAATTGAGAAACCGGTATATATTTTGAATAACAATAAGAAACGAGCCAATTAATGCCTTCTCTGCTCGACCAGGCCAACCGGCTTTTAACTTCCCCGGCTCTTACCAAATATACCGACCGCTACCTGTCGCCCCGTCAGAGTTTTGAGGCTGAATTGCTCGACGCCCCCGATCAGCCTAAAGAAGCTCTGGCCGGTACTTTTCGAGACCTGCGGGTAATCAACCGCTGGTTTGGCGGCTGGAGCCTGGTCGAAAGCAACCTACGACCGTTCCTTCCCCCAGCCGGTCAGACCACCCGGCTAACCCTCCTTGACCTGGCGGCAGGGGTGGCCGATGTGCCGCTAGCTCTGGCCCAACGCTGGCAGAAAAGAGGCCTGGGGTTGAGAGTGACCGTTGTCGATCTTAACCCGACTATCGTCGAATTAGCCGAGGAAGCGGCTCACCAGGCCGGGTTGGCCGACTTTCAAGCCATCGCTGCCGATGTCTTTGCCTATCCCTGGCCCCAGGATCACGCCTACGATTTTGTCACCTGCTCGCTGGCTTTTCATCACTTTTCGGCGGAGCAGTGCGTCAGGATGTTGGAATTAATGGCCCGGTTGAGCAAAAGAGCCTTTGTAGTCAACGATTTACGCCGGAGTTGGTTCGGCTGGCTGGGTGCCCATTTCCTGACGCGAACCATCACCCGGCACCCGCTTAACCGCAATGACGCGCCGCTCTCGGTATTACGGGCTTTCACCAGAGCCGAGCTAGCAGGGTTGGTCAGGCAGGCCCATTTCGAGCCTGGTCTGGTGGTGCGGGTAAAACGCCAACCTTTCTCCCGGCTGGCTATCGTCGGTGAGTATACTACCGTCTAATTTACTTCACCGGCTGAAGTCGAAGCAATAGTTTTATTACTTTAGCTACCGGCCCGTTTTGTAAGCAACTAAAAGATAAAAGAGAAGGCATTTAGGGATATGTATATTGAGAACACGATTGTCGTGACCGGCGAATGGTCTCGCCTGTGGGAACTTGCCAGCCAGATCGAAAACTGGCCGCGCTGGCTGCCCCATTACCGCAAGGTCACTATCGAGTCTACCAGCCCGGACGGTCTGGAAAAACGGGGTTATATGAGTGCCTGGCGCGATATTTTGCCGGTAAGCTGGCATACTATCCAGCGGTTGCAGCCGTCCGATGACCCGGCTCAGGCCCGCGTGTTCTATAACCACGTCAAGGGACTTACCAGGGGCATGGAAGTAATCTGGCATTTCGAGCCGCAAAGCAACCAAACTTACCGGGTGACGATCAGCCACAACTGGAAACCCGGCTGGCCGTTGGTTGGGGGGCTGGCCGCTCGATTGATCAGCCAGTTGATCGTCAGCAATATCGCCGATAAGACCCTGAACCGGGTGCGTTTGTTGACCTTGTCAGGGCAGGCTAACGGAGTATTGACCAAAGCCGGACATTAAATAGGAAAAGGGGTAACAATGATAGAGGATCAGCACTATAACGAGCGTCGAGTGGTCGTAACCGGGATCGGGGCTATTACTCCAATCGGGAATGGCCGTCAGGGTCTGTGGGAAGGGGTGCGGCGCGGCAAATCGGCGGTACAGCGCATCAGCCGGTTCGACCCCAGCCCTTTCAAAAGCCAGATTGCGGCCCAGGTCAACGATTTCGACGGCCAGGATTGGATACCGGACAGCAAAAAGGTGCGCCGCATGGATCGTTTCTCATTATTCGCGCTGGCCTCGGCCATCATGGCTATGCAGGATGCGAAACTCGACCTCAAAGATAGTCGCTCCCCTTACGAATCCGAGGATGTGGGCATTTATATCGGGACGGCCCTGGGTGGGGTAAGTTACGCCGAAGAACAGCATACGGTTTATTTGACGGAAGGGCTGCGCAATGTCAGTCCCACGCTGGCCCTGAGTGTGTTTGGCGGAGCGGCCAGTTGCAATATCGCCATTGAAATGGGCATCAACGGCCCCAATATCGCCAACAGTAATAGCTGTGCCAGTGGCGCGATTGCAATAGGCGAAGCCTTCCGGGTGATCAAGGCGGGCGGCGCAAAAGCCATGCTGGCCGGCGGGGTAGAAGCACCGCTCGCCCCCCTGGCCTACGGTGCTTTTTCAATTATCAAAGCCATGTCCACCAACAACGAGTCGCCGGAAACGGCTTGTCGACCTTTCGACCGCCAGCGTGACGGTTTCGTGATGGCCGAAGGCGCGTCCGTTCTGGTGTTGGAAGAATACGAGACCGCCGTCAACCGGGGAGCGCATATCTACGGGGAAATCAAAGGCTATGGGACCAGCAACGACGGTTATCACATGACGGCCCCCCGACCGGACGGCAAGCAGGCGATCCGTTCGATGTGTATGGCCCTCGGTGAAGCCCGGCTCGAACCGGCCCAGATCGGTTACATCAACGCTCACGCCAGCAGCACGCCCCTCAACGATAAAACCGAAACGGTCGCCATCAAGAGCGTGTTTGGCGAAGGAGCTTACCAGGTACCGATCAGCGGCACCAAAGGTATGCACGCTCATTCGCTGGGGGCGACCGGTGCCATCGAGGCGGCTATCTGCAACATAATCTTCGAGGAGAATTATTTGCCACCGACCGTCAATCTACAGGAGCGCGACCCGGAGTGCGACCTGAACTATATCGTGGGCGAAGGGCGGCATCAGAAGGTCGATTATATTCTAAGCAATTCTTTCGGCTTTGGTGGGATCAACGCCGCGCTGGTCTTTGGCCGGGTAGATTAACCCACTTGCGCCTATACAGATACAAAAAGGCTCAAGTTGACACCGCGACTGTGGTTATATATTTGAGCCTTTTTGGTTTTGTAGATTGTTATAAGACGGCCCCAATTTGGGGCTGCTAGGCCGATAAAAACTTCTCGCGGGTCTTTTTGACGGCCTGGCCCAGTTGTTCGAGAGTCATATCGCCAAAACCCTGACCGTCGAGCCAGACCATCGACAGTTGCCAGAATTTAGCATCTATATCGTGGGTCGCCAGCCGTTGAAATAACCGGTCGATCCGGTTGTTCCGTTCGTCGGTTTCGCCCACCTCCGGTGCGGTGTAGCCTTGGTCCGGCACCAGCGTAAAATCAAAAGTCAAACACATCCGGGCAAAGCTGGCCTCCCCGTTAGCCACGATCCCCAGGCGGCGAATCCGGTCGGCAAGTTGGCGGATACTACCGCTATACTCGGCCTCCGAGGGCGTCTCATTAAAAGATTGCATAGAATATCCCTGTAATTTTTATAGGTTAATAGAACTTGAAATCGCTCAAGTGGTTAGATTTAATTATACAGATGAACATTAAGAACTACATTAAGAGGCGGTCTTTGCTGGCTGATATTTTAAAGTAGGTCTTCGCTTAAAGGCGAAAACAGGTCTATCGCGGGGATACACAGGTGTCTCAACTGTTACATCCCTTTTAGCTTAAATAAAACTTCACCCGTGAGATTTTAGCGAAGGTCCTGGATTAGTTTTTGTCTCGGCGCAAATAAAGCTGACCGAGTGCCGCCGGAGGTCCAGAGGCCTCGCGGTTGCGGTTGTGCTTGAGCCGCCATTGGCTGAATACCAGGGCCGCGATCACCACCAGGTAAGGCAGCATTTTGAGGAAAAAAGTATTGATCTGGTTGAACTGGATAAACCCCAAACTGAGATTGCCCTGCGAAACCTGCAACTGAAAATTGAGGCCATCGACAAAACCGAACAGATAAGCCCCCAGCAAGGCCCGCCAGGGGTTCCACATCGCAAATATTACCAGCCCAACCGCGATCCAGCCGCGCCCGGCGGTCACATTTTCGTTCCAGCTTGGAATATAGGCCAGCGACATATAAGCCCCACCCAGTCCGCACAACGCCCCTCCGGCGCAAACATAGGCGTAGCGGGTGCCGGTAACGGCTATGCCCAGGGCATCCGCCGTAGCCGGGCTATCGCCGACCGAGCGCAAATTAAGGCCGGGCCGGGTCCGGTAAATATAAAAAGCCAGCACTGGAACCAGTCCAAAAGACAGGTATACCAGCCAGTCATGCCTGAACAATACCGGTCCCAGCACCGGCAGATCGGCCAACCCCGGCACGGCCACCGTTTTAAAACTATCTGGCACCACCTGGCCGATAAAGCCGCGCCCCAAATAAGAGGCTAACCCCTGACCGAGCAAAACCAACGCCAGCCCGCTCACCACCTGATTAACCCCGATGGTCAGGGTAAAAAAGGCGTGGATCAGGGCCAGCAAAGCCCCCCCTAGCATCCCGCACAGCACCCCCAACCATAGATTTCCGGTGGCGGTCGTCCCGGCAAAGGCGGACAGTGCCCCGACCAGCATCATACCTTCCAGGCCGAGATTGAGGACGCCGCTCCGTTCGGTCAGCAATTCGCCCAGCGTAGCAAATAAAACCGGCGTACCGGCTGCGATAGTGATGGCTAGCAGATTTACCAGGTCCATCTAACGCTCCTCCGGCTGTAAAGCTTTGCGGCGGAGTGCCCGGTTGTAGAGCAAACGGCGGGAAAGAGCTTCCCCGGCCAACACAAAAAATAATATCGCGCCCTGCAAAAGAGTAACCAGCCCGGCGGAAATGCCCAGCCGTTGCATAGTAAATCCGCTACTCAGTAAGCCGCCAAACAAGATCGCCACCAGTCCGATGCCCCAGGGGTTTAGACGGGCCAGCCAGGCCACGATGATGGCGGTATAGCCGTAGCCGGGCGATAGATTTGGTTCCAGACGGTGAGCTATCCCGGCGACCTCGCTCATACCGGCCAGCCCGGCCAACGCGCCACTGACCACAAAGGCCACAATAATATTGCGGGCGACCGGCATACCGGCATACCGGGCGGTCGAGCTACTTTCGCCCAGCACTTTTAATTCAAACCCCCAGCCGGTTTTGCTCAGTACCAGCCAGACCAAAAACATCGCCAGCAGAGCAAATATCAATCCAAAGTGAATCCGGGTGCCTTCGATTATTACCGGCAAGGCCGAGGCTTCCGAGAAAGGCGGCGTTTTGGGGAAACCAAACCCCTTGGGGTCCTTCCAGGGACCGTATATAAAAAAGTTGGTCAGGTTCAGGGCCACATAATTCAACATCAGGCTGGTAATAATCTCGTTGACGTTGAGCCAGCTTCTCAGCAGGGCCGGACCTAACGCCCAGAGTGCCCCGCAGACCAAACTAGCCACCAACATGGCCGGGATTATCAACAGAGACGGCCAGTCGGGGAAAGCCAACGCCAGGGCGGTCGCCCCCAATACCCCGGCATAAAACTGGCCTTCCGCTCCGATATTCCAGAGCCTGGCCCGGAAGGCCACCGCTACCCCTAGCCCGACCAACGTTAGCGGGATCGCCTTAACCAGCGTTTCGGATTGGCCGTAGCTGTCGCCCCAGGCGGCCTGGTACATTTGACTATAAACCAGTAAAGGGTCTTTGCCGGTCAGCAAAAGCGGCACCGCAATGAACAGCAAGGCCAGCAGGATTGCCACTCCCGGACTGAGTATGACGATCAGCAGATTAAGCGAATCAAAACGCTGCCGGAGGGGAGTAGGAGCCGCCGGAGAGAGAACCGGTTGTAAGCTTTCGAGGGTTGGTTTGAGGTTCACCGTCTGGCATCCTCCACCGGACTACCGGCCATCAGCAGGCCAATTTTCTGCAAATTATCGTCAGTGCGTAGCGGCGGCAGTTCACCCATTAGGCGGCCTTCATACATCACCAGCAA
Source organism: Chloroflexia bacterium (assembly GCA_038322625.1). Classification (GTDB taxonomy): domain Bacteria; phylum Chloroflexota; class Chloroflexia; order Chloroheliales; family Chloroheliaceae; genus 54-19. The sequence continues at coordinate 12,224 of JBBQGA010000004.1, read as the reverse complement.
GCGGTCGGCCAGCGACAAGGCTTCGTCCAGGTCTTCCAGCACCAGCAGCAAGGCTGCCCCCCGGTCGCGCACCGCCCGTAATTGCTGGTGGACGTAAGCACTCGCCCCAATGTCCAGGCCGCGCGTCGGGTTTGCCACGATCAAAAGCTGCGGACCGGCGGAAAGTTCTCGCGCCAGCATTAGTTTTTGCAAATTACCCCCCGATAGCAGTCGGGCCGGGGCGAACGGGTCGCCCACCGCAATATCATATTGCCGGATGGCCGCTCCCAGGTCCTGCCGGGCGACGTTTCGCCGTACAAACGGCCCGCGCCGGTAGCGAGGTCGCCAGTATTCGCGCAGTAAATAATTATCTTCCAGATCGAGACCGGGCGCAAGTCCCATACTCAGGCGGTCTTCCGGGACAAAAGCCACCCCCAACCGGCTAACCTGGCGCGGGCTGAGGTTTGCCAGCGACCGGCCACCCAGCGTGATTGTGCCGGATTTGGCCGGACGCAACCCGCTTAAAACCTCGGCCAGTTCGCGCTGCCCATTTCCGGCTACCCCGACGATTACTACGATCTCTCCGGCGGCAACCCCGAAATTCAGGTCTTTAAGTACAGCTTGGCCGGTGTTATTCAGGGCGGTCAGGCGGCTAACCTGGAGTAAAGCGGACGATTCAGGCGGCGCAACTCCCGGACCGACCCCGGCAACCTCGGAAATGGTGGTAAGACCCAGTTCATGAGCCGTATCCCCGCTGGCCTGTCGCCCGATCATCAGGCTAGCTAGCTTTTCTTTTTCGCCTGGTTCATTCTTGATTTCAACCGTCGCCACACTGCGGCCACCCCGCAGAATAGTCGCCCGGTTAGCCAGCGACACTACCTCTTGTAGCTTGTGGCTGATAAAAATTATAGCATAGCCCTCGGCAGCCAACTTTCTCAGGGCCACAAACAGATTTTGACTTTCCTGGGGTGTTAAATTGGCGGTGGGTTCGTCGAGAGCCAGGATTTTGGCTCCCAGATAGAGGGTCTTGATAATTTCGACCCGTTGTTGCTCCCCAACAGATAACGAGCTAACCCTGGCCTGAGCATTTACCGGCAGATCAAGCTTTTGGCTTAACTCGCTCAGTTCGCGCTCGATTTTTGCCAGCGAAAGGACAAACCGGGGACGGCGCATCCCCAGTGCCACATTTTCGGCTACGGTCAGGTTTGGTACCAGTTTGAAATGTTGGAAGACCACCCCGACACCCTGAGCAATGGCATCGGCGGGTCCTTTGAACTCCACAGGCCGACCGGATAACTCGATCCGACCGGCCTCTGGCTTGTACAGCCCGATCAAAATGTTCATCAAGGTGCTTTTCCCAGCTCCATTCTCGCCCAACAGCGCGTGAATCTCGCCCGGTAGCACCTCGAAGTTAACCGCATTATTAGCAATGACACCCGGAAATTGCTTGGTTATATTAACTAATTTGACGGCTGGTTCGATCATAATTACTTGGCAATCGTGCCGTCAATACCCTCGAAAAAGTAATCGATACTCAGAATATCTTTATCACTCATCTTCTGACCTTCGGCTACCTTGACCGCGCCGGTCTGATCTTTGATCGGGCCGGTGTAGGCATCAAAAGTACCATCAATCATGGCCTTGCGTTTGGTTTCGATCAGGGCTTTTACATCTGCCGGAACTACCGCGTTCAGAGGCGACAGTTCGACCACCCCTTCTTTGAAACCGCCCAGGTAGGTATCGGGCTTCCAGGTTCCGTCCATCGCCGCTTTCACCCGGTCGACATAGTATTTGCCCCAGTCCCAGTAAGGCGAAGCCAGGTGAGCTTTAGGTGCATAGCTTTCCATGATCGAATCATTGCCAAAAGCATATTTGCCAGCTTCCTGAGCGGCCTGTAATACTGCCGGGCTGTCCTGGTGCATAGCGAGTACGTCCGCTCCGGCGGTCAGGAGACTCTGAGCAGCGGTCTTTTCAACCGTCGGGTCGAACCAGGTGTTGGTCCAGACCACTTTAACCTTGACCTGCGGGTTCACTGAGCGCGCGCCGAGCGTAAAAGCGTCGATACCGCCGACCACTTCCGGGATCGGGAAGGCGGCCACGTAACCAAGCAAGTTGGTCTTGGTCATCTTTCCGGCCACGATGCCAGCCAGGTAACGCGGTTGATACTGGCGGGTCTGGTAGTTACCCATATTGTCGCCGGTCTTGTAACCGGTGGCGTGTTCAAAGATCACTTTGGGGAATTTCTTGGCGACATTCAAGGTCGGGTCCATATAGCCAAAGCTGGTAGTAAAAATCATATCGTTCTTCTGGGCCAGTTCGGTAATTACCCGCTCGGCGTCCGCCGGGTTTTCCGGTACGCTTTCGATATAGGTGGCTTCGACGTTCGGGAGCGTCTTTACCAGATACTTGCGGCCCTGTTCGTGGGCAAAAGTCCAACCGCCGTCCCCGATGGGACCGACATAAACAAAAGCTACCCTAAATTTCTTGGCGGTGCCGGTGGTGGCGGCGGCGGTAGTGGCCCCGGTGGCGGCAGCCGTAGTTGCCCCGGTCGCAGCGGTGGTAGCAGCCGTACTCGCGGTAGTCGCGGTGCTATCGCCACAGGCGGTGAGCAGCAAACCTGCCAGTAGTAACATAAAAATTGCCAGGCCACTTATTTTCAGCCGGGCGTTTTGCTTAATTTGGTTCACTTCTAGCTATCCCTCCTCTAAATAATGGTAAAGTTTTTGTGCAATGAGTCTATTTCTATCCGCTTGAGAGCTTCGCAGGATTGAAAGTTATTATATACGGTTGCTTGGAGCAAAAGCACTAGAACTTTTTACATATTTACTATAGGCGATTTTGTGCAAAAGTACAAACATCTTTTAAAAGCCTTTTACTCTTGCAAGGCCGGGTTATTGGTTTATACTCACTAATTAAACAATAAATTCACAATCCTTTCGACCAGCTGATCCACGACCCACCATCCTTTGAGAATCAAAAAAGAGCTATCCGCCGGATAAGCTCTTTTTGCTCTTTATTAGTTAGCTTTGAATACTAGCAGGCAGATGCCCGGCAAAGCTAGCGACTTTGTTTGACCATTTCCTCCAGGAAAGTCGGCGGCCTATCTCGTGGGTCGGTAGTTTCCCGGAAGCGTGGTCCACTGGTCGGATGGTTCAGGCTGACCTTACTGAGATTATCGTGCTCTTCGAGCGTCAGGTGGTCGTGGGGGTGGTCATACGAGGGTAAACTGGGGTCCAGTTCAAACGACAACCCGCTATTAACGATCACCCCAAAAATTTCTTTCTGCATTACTATCACTTCTTTACCCAACCGGCGACCAAGTTCAGTCGTAACAGTCACCGTTTCGTCGCTGGTTTCCGGGCCACGTACCACTTCGACCAGTTGCATTACCAGGGCCGGATGAAAGAAGTGCATATTACAGGCTTTATCTTTGCGAACCAGGTCGGCCACGATTTTGGAAATAACCAGGCTAGCCGAATTGGAAACCAAAATAGTGTGGGATGAGCAGATATTATCCAGGCGGCGGAAAAGCTCACGTTTCACCGCCAGGTCTTCCGGTACCGCTTCGATCACAAAATCGGCGGTTCCGGCGGCTTCTTCCAGCGAGGTAGTAGTCTTTACGGCAGCCCAGCTATCTTCGGCTTGCTGCGGAGTTATTTTGCCTTTTTTTACCTGAGCCTGCAACTGGTGATAGTTGCCTTCAATCGCTTTGCTTAGGGCCACTTCGCTGGGATCGGTCAGATACACCTGGTAACCACTCAAAGCAGCCACTTGCGCTATTTGCGCCCCCATCGTACCAGCCCCTACCACACAAAGTCTTTTTACTTCATCAATGGTCAAGCTGCGTGGGTTTTTAGTCATCCGCGACTCTCCTTACGCTATAATCAAACCACAGGTTCCGGCTAATACACATCACAAACAAACATATATTAACAGTATAAACCCTAAATGTTAATTGGTCAATATATTTTTGTCGCCGGGCAAGGGTCGCTACTAGCCCAACGGTTCGCTTTCCCTCTCAGGCGCAATGACCGTAGCAGGGGGGGTGGCTGCCAGCACCGGATTTAAGGGCCGCTTGAAACGAGGGATTATAATTGTAGGCGTAAAGGGCAGCTTTAAGCCGGGCCGTCGAGGCAAAGGTTTTACAACCCCGATACACAGCAAAAGAAAAAACAGGCTTAGAGCGGTATAAACCAGTACATAACCCTGCCAGAGAGCTAATCCACCGGGCAAGATCGGTAATTTTGCCAGCCGGTAGTTTTGGTCTTGCTGAGAATTAAGCGGAAAACCGGGCGTGGCATAGTAACTGGTTGGATTGCCCCAGAAAGAACGGCTATTGGGGAAATACTGTAACTCGTCGGTATTACCGGGCCGGTAAGGGGCGTTGGGAGCCAGTACCGAGCCGAGCGCGGCAAACGGATTGAAAACCAGCATTCTTTTGGGTAAATCGAAGGCCGGGTCGATCCGGGCACTATACTGGTAGGCACTATTACCGTTTCGATTGGGATCGGAATAAATCGTGGTCATCAGGCTGCCACTCAGGACCGGCACCCCTAGCAGTAACAAACTGCTCAAACAATAGGTAGCTACCACCGCCAGGCTGGTCCGCCGGAAAAGGCCGGAAAAGAACACACTGATCACGCTCAACAGCAGACATTCCATCAAGACGATAGTATACCCACTCAGCAAATTAGCAAAGCTAACGCCGCCGAACATGAAGACAATACAGGCCAGCGGAAAAGCCGCCAGCAAAAGTAAACATATATAACCCAGCACGGCCAATAATTTGCCATTGACCAACGCTCGCCCCCGAACCGGTGTCACCAGCAGCATATCGTAGGTGCCTTCTTCCATCTCGCGGCTGACCAGCCCGGCACATAAGGCGGGGGTCACTATCGCCACCGTTACCAGCAGATAAAGAAAGACCGCAATAAAAATATCCTGACCGGTTTCATAATTGCGGGTTGGCCCGAAATTGCCGGACAGCAAATTGCCACCGTAACTGTAAGCACTGGTTGACCCTTTGCGCAGATAGATAGTCAGCACCACCAGGGCCAGCATCGCCATGTAGCAGGCTAGCAGTACAAAAGGGCGCGGCCCGCGCATCCGCACTTTCATTTCGCGCAGGGCGACCGGGTTGATTAAATTGAAATACGCTCGCGTCATAAAACCTCGTATCAACCGCTCTATTCAACCGCTCTAATCCGCCATATAGCGGCCCGGTTCAAGGTACCAAATCTGACTTAGCCTTTTAGAAAAAGCTCTTCCAGGCGGGCGGTGCTTTGACCGTACTGAGCAACAAAAATACCCGACATGGTAAGGTGCGCCAGAAAAGCGGCACTGGTACGGTCGTCCCCTTCCAGCAAAGCTTCCAGCGTCAGGCTTTCCGGGTCGGTATGGACACTGCGCTTGGTCAGCAGCGGGAAATTCTCGGCCACCTGGACCGCCCGGTGGAGGTCGGCCTCACTCAGCACCCGCAATTTGATGCCGCGCCGGGGCAACTTGTCAATCTGATTAACCACTTTCACGGTCGGTCCGTAACTCAGCAAGCGACCGTGCGCCATAATCCCCAGCGTATCGCACATCTGCTGAACATCGTTGAGGACGTGACTGCTCAGAATAATAGTCTTACCCATCCGGCTTAACTCGCGCAGCAACTCGCGCAACTCGATCCGGGCCGGTGGGTCGAGGCCCGCCGCCGGTTCGTCTAGTAGCAAGACTTTGGGATCGTGTACCAGGGTATGAGCCAGGCACAAGCGTTGCTTCATCCCGCGCGATAGGGTGCCTAACTCCTGGTTACGCCGGTCATCCAGTTCGACCAGTTCGAGCAGTTCGCCGATCAGCCGGGTTTTGCGCTTGCCGTGAATACCGTAACAGGCCGCGAAAAACTCCAGGTACTCAGCTACCCGCATATTCTGGTAAAGGCCATACTCATCGGGCATATAGCCGATCAGATAGCGAATCTTATGCGGATTGCGCCGCACCGACACACCGGCTACATAAACATCACCCCGGTCGGGCTGCAACAAAGTCGCCAGAATCTTGAGGACGCTGCTTTTGCCCGCTCCATTTGGCCCGATCAGACCAAAAATCGTGCCCTGCGGAATCGCCAGGGTAAAATCTTCCAGGGCATAGGCTTTTTGGCCGGGGTAACGTTTGCTCAAGCCCTGGGCATCGATAATATTGTAGCCCGGCGAAACAGAGGCCGCTGCGGACGATTCACTCATAAGTTTGTTACACTTCAACTTCCAAATTAGAGGATTGGCGCGTTAATCTGAACAAAAACGTGGTTATGCTGTGTTTGGGAGATGCTAACACAAACCGGCTGGATATTTCAATAAAATGCGATTTGCAGTCAGCTTGTTACAGATTAGCCAGGCCGTCAGACTGGTCTTTTTCCCAGTGTTAAGCGGTTACGGCATTTGTGTAAGCGGATAGGGTAGTGTAATATAGTTACATTATAATAGACGATTTGTGAGCTAAATTTTGGAGCAGAGCTAAACAGGAGAAGCAGCAGAATGAGTGAGAAACCGGCAATGGGGCCAGTCCCTTTTGATTTCTTTAGCTGGATGAACCAGTTTGCCCGGCCAATGTTAGAGGCTAGCAGCGGCATGGCCCAACCTCTATCCGCCGAGGCGCAACTCGACCCACTGGCGGCCCTGCGTGAAATGCAACAGCGCAACGAGCAAGCTTTGACCCATTTTATGGCGAAGTTGGTCGGCACCCCCGAATTCTCGGCCAACCTGGGCCAGCAAGCCACCGGCACCGCGATTGCCCACGAAACCTTGCGAAAGTCGACCCAGGCTTACCTGGAAGCCGCCAGTATGCCCACCCGCGAGGATATTACCAGGGTAGCCGCCCTGGTGGTGGGTCTGGATGCCAAGCTGGATGATTTGCAAGAAAAAATGGAAGAAGCCGAAGCCGCGCAGCAACACTCCAAACCGGCACCGCTACTTGACCTGGGACCGCGCCTCGACGAATTAAACGCCAAGTTGGACCGTCTGTTGACAATGGAAAGCCGGTTGAGCCAGCTTGAAGACCGGTTGGCCGTTCCAGCTAACCCCACTCCCCGGCCAACCGCGCCAAATGCCAAAAGTCCACGCAAGCCCAGCCCGAAAGCTACCGCAAAACCAACCGAAACTCAGGAGGATAAGTAGTTTAAATGACCACTGCTGAAAACAAGTTGCCTCAATCGGAAGAACTGGCCCGCAAATATCAGGAAGAAATGGAACGGGCGGTCAAACGCTACAATAAAGCCTTTGAACTGATGACCAACCCGCCCGAAGTGCCAGTCGGTCAGTCGCCCAAAGAAGTGATCTGGACCCGCAACAAAGCCAAACTTTATCACTATCTACCTTCCGATACCGCCCCCACCCGCCACGCGGTGCCCTTGTTGTTGATCTATGCCCTGATTAATAAACCTTATGTGATGGACTTACGGCCCGGTGCCAGCCTGGTGGAATACCTGGTCGGGCAGGGATTTGAAGTCTATTTGCTGGATTGGGGAACGCCCGGCCCGGAAGATGCCGGTCTAAAGATCGATGATTACGTGCTGGATTATATTCCAAGAGCGGCCCGCAAAGTGTTGCGTCATTCCGGCGCAAGCGAACTCAGTGTGATGGGTTATTGCATCGGAGCGGTGCTGACCAGTTGTTTTGTGGCGGTTCACCAGCAAGAATTGCCAATTCGCAATATTATCTTGATGGCGGCTCCGATTGATTTCTCGGAGTGCGGAATGTTCAAGTCCTGGCTCAACCCGCAGTATTTTAACGTCAATAAGGTGGTCGAGGCTTACGGCAATATGCCCGGCGAGTTCATCGATTTTGGCAGTAAATTGCTCAAGCCAGTACCCAACTTTCTCGGTACTTACACCGGTGCTTTTGATAAGTTGTGGGACGATAAGGCGGTTGAAGGCTGGCTAACCATGAATAAATGGGTCAATGACGGCGTGCCGTTCGCCGGGGCAGCTTTCAAGCAGTGGATCAAGGAGTTCTACCAGGAAAACCGGCTGGTCAAAGGTACCCTCAAACTGCGGGGCCGGGCGGTAAAGCTTTCCGCTATAACCGCCAATTTACTGACCATCGTGGCCTCCCAGGATCACATCGCTCTGCCCGAACAATCCAAACCGGTGATGGATCTGGTGGGCAGTCAGGACAAAGAACTGCTGATTTTGCCCGCCGGACACGTTGGCCTGATGGTAGGCCGTTCGGCCTCCAAAGGTCTTTGGCCTGCTCTTAATACCTGGCTGGCCGCCCGCTCCAACTAAATATTTTCTTCAAAAGCCAAATAAAAACCTCTGACCTTTGTCAGAGGTTTTTATTTAGTAACTGACGCTGTTGCCGAATTGTCGCTATCCGGGTCAACTAGCGAGAGCCAGGCTGGCGAATCGCGAAGTACGCGTCGGGGCGTGCGGACGGCCTTCTAGCCAGGCTGATAACCGCACAATGTTCATGGCCGCCGCTGTCGCTAAATGCTGTAAATGGGTTTTCGCTAAACCCAGGTAACGACATTCCCGCAATCCGAACCTTCCCACCCCTTGCGATAAACTGCCCTCCACCCCGGCCCTGGCATCATATTGGGCTTTCCATTCTGGGGTGGTTTGAAGTTGACGAAGTGCTTGCAAAGCTTCATGATCGGCTTTAGGCCGCAGCCTGATCAGTCGCGGGTCGCCTTTACTTTTGGTACATAAGGCCCGCTGTTCACATAAACGACAATCTGTCCGTGAAAACCGGGCTTGCACTATTTCATTGTTAAAAGCGTCGCGCAACTCTCGCCAATTCTGGCTGATTTTACCATTAGGACAGATGATTTTTTGGGCTTCCCAATCAATCTTAAAGTGGCTAATATCAAAACCCTGCTCAGCACTGGCTTGCCAACTAGAATTAGGGCGCACCGGCCCTGTTAATTCCAGATCGTAATCTTTACGGCTTTTAACGATCAACTCAGCATCGACATAACCTGCATCCACCAGGTGTTCAGCGGGCAATAAATCCTTTTCTTTGAGCGCTTGATGGATTGGTTCAGTCATGGCTACATCCGTTACCCCAGCCATCGTGGTTTCAACGTGGGTAATCAGATGAATTTCGTTCTCATCACAGGTCTCGGTTAAATGTACCTTGTAACCAGTCCAGACCGTCGAACGTTTATTGCCATAATGCGCTTCGGGGTCGTAGGGCGAGTCTATTCTTACCCCGGCGGGCGGTAAATCGGTGGCTTTACGCAGACGAACTTGCCCTTCCTCCACCCAGAATTGATAGAGCCAGTTTCGACGTAAAATATCCACGCTCGGTATTTCCCGCAGCCATAGTGGAGTTTGAGGAGCGTAGATAGCATCGAGCAGTTGGAAACCGTCCTGACCGATAATTTCAGCTAAAGCATGACGTTCCGCTTCTGCTTTAGGTAAGCGGTAGGTCTCAAACCGAGTAGAATAGCGTGCATACCATTCGCTACTGACCTGCTCCCGCAGCCATTGTGGTACTACGGTTGCCAGATCATTAAGCACGGCTCGCAAGGTTTCCCCAATACTTTCCAGACGATGCAACACCCGAATAGCGGCCAGCACATGGGTGGAGTCGGTACGAGCGCGACCACCTTCTTTGAGTAAGCCTTTAGCCTTGAAGTGTTCCAGCATCGTGTTCAATAATTTCTCTTCGGCTTTGCCTTGTAGGAGGCGAGTGCGAAATTGAGAGAGAACCGAGAAATCGAAGCCACTGTCGGTTAATTCGAGGCCAAGCGCATATTTCCAATCGATATGGCCGCGCACCGCATCGGCGGCCTGGCGGTCCGTTAAACCTTCGGCAAATTGCATTATCGTGACCAGGGCTAAGCGCCAGGGTGCTTCGGCAGGCTGGCCTCGCTTTGGAAACAAATCAGCAAAAGTATGATCCTCATAAATAGTACCCAGTTCATCGCGCCTTCGCATAAAAGGGGTGGCTTTAGGAAAAGCAGCCTGAGCCACCAGGGCGGTTTGGTCGGGAATAGGGCCAATAGGTTGAGGCTGAAGTGACATAGTGACCTCCTTTTTCTTTTTTACCGGCTGTTAGGATTATCTATTTTTATTGTAGCAGTCCTCTCAAGCCCAACAGCCTCAATTTTGATTTCGGCAACAGCGTCCTATACTACTCGACCCCGTATAAGCGGTATCGCTTTTCCAGAGACAATATCGCAGAAGGAGTTTGGCTTAGTACGCACATTGGGGTAAAATACGGTTCTCCCAAACTTTTGGTGGTAGGGTTTTCTAGGCAACCTCCTAATCTTTTATAACTGCTGGCAAAGCGTGTGAGGTTTTAGTCCACATAGCGGCTTTTCAAGACTTTACCACCAAATTCGCGGGAGAACCTAAAATACAACTATTAGGATTTATAAGTTATTGGGAAGGCTCAAATAAACAAGCAGTTAGATTAACCTCTATATATTTCATTTCATCACGAACGCCTATTGACAATCAGTACGCTCGTCGCCTCTTCAAGGCCCTGGCCCACTTTTCCTCTGAAAATATCTCTACGTCGCGCGAAAGCGCGACACCTTGCACCGCCCGCAGGCGGTGTACCCAGCTGGTTGGCTTCGACCTCTTAGGCTAGCTGCTCCATCGGTTGGAGTGTAACCGCGTAACCCAAGCCTTCCAGCTTTCGCACTGCCCGCCGTTTGGCGGCCTCAGTGTCACGCTGGTCATAATAAGCCGAACCCAACTCTTTGTAAGCTTCGTGCTTACTCAATACGTGGTAAACAATTACCAACAGACTATGGGCGACTGCTATCAGTGCTTTTTTCTTACCTAAGCGCACCACCCACCGCCGACCCTGACTTGCTAAAAAGGTTTCTTTTGTACGCATTGCACCGTGGGCCGCCTCCACCATAATCTGCTTGAGCCAGCGACTGCCCTGACCCGTTCGCCCACTTTTGCGTTTGCCCGCACTTTCGTAATTGCCCGGACACAGCTTGGCCCAGCTGGCTAAATGGGCCGCACTGGGAAATGCGAGTGTCTGACCCTATCTCGGCTATCAATACCTCGGCTACTCGCCGGTTGATCCCTGGTATGGTATCCAACAGCCCAATCGCTTGCTCATTACTAAGTTGAGCTTGACTTTGGACAATATTAGCCTTTTCAGCAACCCCTGGCGCTACCTCGCTTTCGTTTTGGTTAGGGGTAATGGCGGTCGCCCTAACTTGCCCGGGGTCTTCTTCGCCAGTTTCCTCAATTGGGGCGGTTAGCTCTGGAGCTGGTGGTATATCCAGGCTTAAACGCCGCCCTATCTCCGTGCTAAACTCCTCGATCTGTTCATCAAAGAAGTCGAGCTGTGCCAACTGTTTAATCAAAAGGAAGCGGTGATGCTCGGCCACGCGACCGGTCAGGGCTCTTTCTAATTCATTGCGCTTTTGCAACAACTTGCCCCGCGCTAAACCCGCCAATACACTTACATCACTTTCGCCTTCTAGCAAACGGGCTAGAATCGCCCGACCACTAACCCCGGTTACATCAGTGGCGACCGCACTTAACTTCAAATTGGCATCTTCCAACACCTTGTGCAAGCGATTAATGAGTCGAGTACGGTCACTCACTAACTGGCTGCGATAGCGGGTCAGGTCGCGCAATTGCCGCTGGACCTGGGGTGGGATGAAACTCGGTTTAAGCAGGCCATAGGCTAACAAATCACAGATCCATTCGCTATCCTTGACATCGGTTTTCTTACCCGGGATCGCCTTCATATGTGCGGCGTTGACGACTATTACTTCAAGGTGGGCTTCTAACAAGTTAAAAACTGGTTTCCAGTAAATACCGGTACTCTCCATGGCTACTTTCTGACAACCCTGCTCAAGAAGCCAGTCTGCCAGCTCTAAAAGGTCAGCCGTCATAGTGCTGAAACTACGTATTTGCTTACTCAGCTTACTAGTGGCATCGACCACCATCATACAGGCTACCACCAGTTTCTTATGGACATCAATTCCGCAACACCGCTCATACACCACTTGCATTTTGTTTCCCTCACAAGTTTTTGAGTTGCCTTAAACCAATCAAATCAATTCTTTCAATCAGTTCAAGCGGGGTGTTGTTAAATTAGAGATTCCTCTTCGTGCTTACCTTTGCAGGTAGCGACAGACGGTGGTTCCACCGAACACCCGGCAGCAGTTTCACTTGCAGACTCGCAGTACCAAAAAAGAAAACGCGCTCTACAACCTGAACTGATCTGCCGAGATTATAAGATATTTTCATTGGCGGTGGTGCGCCACTGGCGAATGTAAGTTTC
>JBBQGA010000003.1:0-234665 GCA_038322625.1 Chloroflexia bacterium | reverse complement strand
TGCATTCAGTCGGAAAAGCGCGTAAGGTAAAAGGCACGAGGTAGCTCCTTTGGTTAAAGTTTTCAGTTATCAGCACCTGAAAGTAGGCCACAGAACTTACCTCGCTGCTTGCCCTTTTCTTATTTGAATGGTATTGGGCTTAAATGGTAGCTGTTCACCCTACCATTAAGAAATTAGCGGGGCCTGTAGGGCACCCAAAGGGTACCAGACCTCTGCGCGGGGTCGTACAGAGGTCTCCCCTGTATCTGTATCTCTCTTTCTCTTTTTCCCCTCCCTGGGGAGGGGTTAGGGGTGGGGTCCGAACAGATACCTTAAATGCAGCCCTGTTTTAATCTTTGACCGGCAAGGTAAAATAGAAGGTCGAACCGGCGTTTTCGGTGCTTTCCACCCACAATCTGCCGCCGTGACGGCTAATAATTTCGCTAGAGATATACAGGCCGATGCCCAGTCCCGAAAATTGCCAGGAGTGTTCTTCCACCCGGTAGAATTTTTCAAAGATTTTGGCTTGCTCACTCAGGGCGATCCCTACGCCATAATCCCGAATAGCGACCCGCGCAAAATTGCCCTGGTTGAGCAAGGACACCTCTATTTTTTCGGCCCCCGGCGAGTATTTAATCGCATTAGAGAGTAAATTTGTTATGACCTGTTCCAGCCGGTGCATATCGCCCACCACCTGAACCTGGTCAAGCTGGCTGAGAATTATAGTGTGGCTAGCAGTCATTAGTTGGTAAGACTCAACGGTATCCTTTAGAAGACCATGCAACCCAAATTCAATACTGTCGATTTGCATTTTGCCAGCCTGTATCTTGGATACATCCAGCAGTTCGCTGATCAAGTTTGTAAGCTTATCGACATTGCCGGTCGTCCGGCTGATATACAATTTAGCTTTATCGTCGCCGGTTTTGTCTATAATTCGCTCCAAAAGCTGTAAATAACCTTTGATACTGGTAAGCGGCGTCTTTAATTCGTGGCTAGCCAACCCAATAAAATCGTCTTTGCGTTGCTCAATTCGCTTTCTTTCAGTTATGTCAATTACAAAGGCGATAATATCCGCCGTATCCTTCTCCAAAGAGGCACCGCCCAATATGACCGGTACCCGGCTACCCTCTTTTGTAATATATTCTTTCTCCCAGGGTTCAGCCACACCGTTGGTTTCCAGTTGTAATAAAGCTTTTTCGTCAGCCGCTCTGTATTCAGGAGGAGTAAGGTATGCCCAGTTAATCTTACCGTTTTCCAGGTCTTCCCGGCTGAAACCGATGATCTTTAAAAACGCATCGTTGGCGTCAAATATCCAGCCCTCGGCGTTGCAATAAACCACGCCAATAATATCGGCCTCATATAACGCTTTTAAGCGGTGTTCACTTCTTTTTAACGCGTTTTCAATCTTTATTTGCTCTGAGATTTCGGTATTGGTACCAAACCACTGAGTAACTTCGCCCAGGTCATTTCTGATCGGGGTAATTCTGGTTAAAAAGGGCCGGAAAATATTATCGGCTCCTTTGAGGGGGAAAATCATCTCAAAATTTTCGCCCTTTTCGATTGAATTCTGCCAGCGTTCCATTACCTGAGGCAAAACAATCGGGTCGTGAACCGCTTGCCAGCCCCAGCCCTGCATATCTTGCGGGGTAGTGCCGGTGTACTTGTACCATTGAAAGTTATACCAATAAATATAACCATCTGCCCGCGCCATCCAGACCAGTTGAGGCATATTGTTTGCCAGACTCTGCAATTGCTTCTCGGCGTTTTCAGCCCTGTGCCGGGCTATTACCTGTTCGGTAATATCAACCCCCTGGGTCATAATACCCTGAACCCGGCCATTTTCGTCAAAAAGAGGCTGGTAGATAAAATTAAGATAGCTAGTTTCGGTTTGCCCATCGCCATCGGCATCCCACTGAACTGGCACCTCTTTGCCTGTAAATGGTTCACCAGTTTCATATACCTTTGTCATAAGCTCAAAAAAGCCCTGCCCTTCAAGCTCAGGGAATACTTCACGCACCGCTCTACCGATCAGGTTGTCCTTTTTGCCGACCAATTGTAAAAACAAGGGATTTGTAAATACAAAGATATGGTTTTCACCCTCTACAATGGCGATAGCTGCCGGGGTTTGCATAAACAGATCATAGACTGAGTTTTTTTCAAGATTCAGCTGAAAGGCAGCCGGTTGAAAATCAGCTCTCAAATTATCTCCCAAAATCTTTTTTATCATTCCAATTTATCCAGCCCATCATTAAAAAGTGTAACTACTCGGCCCCACCCCTGACCCCACCCCAGGGCCGCCAGTGGACGGGGATAAGAAGAAGAGTATTAACAGGGGCACCCAGAGGGTACCCGCCTGTAATACCCCCCGCATTGGTCGGGTACCCTATGGGTGCCCTACTCACCCCGCCTCGAAAGAGGTAGTCTGAGTACTAACAAAAAAGTTTAAAAAGAGTTCAAATTTATATTTTTTAATATGTTCTATAAGTTTCATTATTAGATTGGCTTTTAACCCTTTTGATGATTACCAGGCCGATCTTTTAATAAATTTAGCCTGTGAAAAGTACAGTCACCGGGATGGGGCTGGGATTTAACCAAACTAGAAATAGTTAGAAGAACGGAAGCTAAAATAAAGTATACAAGAAAGGTAAAGAAGTGTAAAGAACAGACCCAACTAGACTCCAGGGCAGTTGAAATGTCGTAAAGATGGAGCGAAAAGCAGGGTTGACAGGGCACCGGGTACCCTTTAGGGGCGGGTACCCCACCAACAATATCTTTCTCTTTTCCCCGCCCTGGTGCGGAGTTAGAAGTGGGGGTCTGAACAGATACGAATTGAGGGCGAATAATATTGTGTGCCGGTCACAGGTAATTTAAAAGACCAGATAACCCAACAGCACACCTACCATGATAGCCAGTAGGGTAAGCACCAGCAGACCCAGTTTGAGAGATAAAGAAAACTTTACCGCCGAGGGCTGGTAATGAGAGTGGCTAAATTCAAAATTGCTGCGGTAAGTCATGGTTTACTCCTATCCTGGCTTTATGATCACGGGTAATAAAGACTGGTTGTTGCGGTAGCCTATAATCAGAATTAAGCTGACTTTAACTGATAATATTAGCATAGCCTAACTATTGAGGGTTGTCAAGCCTAAAATAGAGAAACTTCACTCTGCAACAGCCCTGCAAATCAATGCGTCGGCGGTGGCAAAGCAACCATAAAAATGATAAGATTAGAGGGTCAATCTGGCGAAAAACGAAATGGCGTATCGGAACATCGAAAACAAGTGAAAAAGCTGGAAATAAAGCTAATAACGTTAGTATTGGTAATAGTAGGCTGGCTTTCCGGCTTGACTGGCTTTGGTCTTTCAGGCTATGCTCAGGCTCAGACCGCTAGCGGTCTGCCCACCGGGGTCCAACTAGAAACCAATGCGGTTCAGCCCGATTTCCCGGTAGGTATTACTTTTCAATTCAAGGCGAACCAGGCCACCGGTGGAACTTCTTTCAAATCGCTCGACCTGGCCTTCCACCTGGAAGGGGAAGTGGCGACCACCATCCGTCATAAAAAATTGGCCGTCGGCGACCCTTTGCAGGTCGAATTTAAGATTGATAATCGTGACAATTATTTCCCACCCGGTTCCCGGCTTTTTTATTCCTGGCTGCTGACCGATGACCACAATCAAGTTTACCAGACCGCTATACAGAACTTTACTTACCAGGATAAGCGTTACCAGTTTAAAGAATTACAGCAGGGGGTAGTAACCGTCCGCTGGTACCAGGGAAATCAGGTGTTTGGTCAGTCAGTCCTGGACAAAGCCCAGTCGACGATTGATAAGTTAAGCCAGCTTTATAAAGTAAAGCCCGACCATCCGATTAACATCACGATTTATCCCGACTCGCGGACGATGTTTACCGCGCTGCCGCCCAACACCGAAGAATGGGTCGGCGGTCAGGCCATTCCCGAACTGGGAACGGTAGTGCTGGCAATCGCGCCCGGCGATACCAAAGAAGTAGGCCGGAGTGTCCCGCACGAAGTCAGCCACCAGGTGGTTTATCAAGCCACGCGCAACCCGTATAATGTGCCGCCAAAATGGCTGGACGAGGGCCTGGCGGTCAATAATCAGGATGAGGTTGACCGGTTTTTGCAGGACGCTTTTCAACAGGGCCAGGTCAAACGCACGCTTTATCCTTTGCGAGTGCTGGACGGGTCATTTCCGGCAGACAGCCAGCAATCTTTTCTGGCTTACGGCGAAAGTGTCCAGGTTGTGCGCTACATTATAAAGAAGTATGGCGAAGGAGCAATGGAAAGAATGCTGGCAGCCTTCAAACAGGGCCTCAGCTATGACGAGATACTGGAAACCGCCATCGGGCGCAATATCGACCAGCTAGACCGCGAGTGGAAGCAGTCGATCAATTACCCTTTAGCGACTTTACCCAACCCGACCCCCGACCTGCAACCGGCTATTCCGACGTTGGCCCCAGTCCCGGTGCTTACTTTTAGCCCGACAAAAGCGGCCACAACTTCAGTAATACCGGTTGGTTCCGCGACAGTCGCGGCAAGCGCAACTCCAGAGCCTGAGCCTGCTTTAGAGCCTACCTTGGTGGTAGCTCAAGCAAGTCCGGCTCAGGCTATAGCCGGAGTAAGCCCGACCACTGCCAGCCGGATTCAGGTTGGTCGGAACGATCCGGGGGCGAGAGTCGATAGCAGTGACCCGGTCAGTCCACTTTCCGGTCTGCTGCTTGGGGCCGGACTGATAGGCGTGGCTGGAGTGGCCGGTACCGGGTGGCTGGTCTTAAACCGCTTCAGGGCTAAAAAACGGAGATAGCATTATGAGAGCCAAAACAAATTTTATCGATAAAGTCTTCTGGAACGCCTATAACCGTTATTGGGATAACGCCGAGCAAGCCGGAGAAGTACGCCAGCGCGTCGAAGCGGTCATCGGGCAACTGGCTCAAAATGGGGCGACCCCACCCCAGAAAGTTTTGGATGCCGGGTGCGGAACCGGGGTCTACAGCCTGGCACTGGCCCAGGCCGGGTTTCAGTCCACTGGCGTCGATTTTTCGCAGAGTGCCCTGAACAAAGCCATCCAACGGGCCAAAGAACTAAAGCTGGCCGCCTCTTTTGAGAAAATGAACCTGGATAAAATGTTATGGTACGACGATGGCTCCTTTGAGCATGCTCTGTGCGCGGCGGTGCTGCACTGGAGTGGTCAGCCGGAAAACCTGCTGGGCGAGTTGCGGCGGGTACTGCGGCCCGGCGGGATGCTGGTGATAACCCTCTGGACTACCCCGGCCAAACATCGGGAAGCCCAGCCCCAGGAGTTTATTACAGCCAAACCGGGGGTAAAAGATTTTATGACTCGGAAAGTCAAAACTGTGGCAGAAGAAAGCCGGTATGCCCATTATTGGACCACCGAGCAACTCAAGGCGATGTTAACTGGTAGCGGGTTTGAGGTTATCAGTGCCGGTGGGTCGCCCCTGATAACCGTAGTTGCCAGGGCCGTTTAAGGCGGCTGAGGTGGATTTTTTGACCATCTAACCGCCGGGGAGCTTGCTTGAGTGGTTCTTGACAGTAACCGGATAGTCAAGTACGATTTATAAAGAAGCCAAGGAGAGAATAGTGACCCAGCAGTTTGAGGGTACCGCCGCCGTTATTCTGGCCGCCGGTAAAGGCACTCGCATGAAATCGCGCCTAAGCAAGGTATTACACCCGGTGCTGGGCGAGCCGATGCTTTTCCATGCCCTGCGAGCGATAGCCCAGACCGGTATACCCCCCGAACGCACGGTGGTAGTGGTGGGCTATCAAGGCGGTCAGGTTCGCCAGGCGGTCGCGGAACGGGGCAAGTATCTTTTTGCCGAGCAAACCGAGCAGCTTGGCACCGGCCACGCCTTGATGATGGCTGCCCCACTGTTGCGTCAGTTGCCGTCCGACCAGACCCAACAAGTCATGCTTATGTATGGCGATAATGCCTTGATCCGCTCCGACACCCTGCTAAACCTGCTAAATTCTCATCACCAGAAATCCCCCCTGATTACCCTTGCCAGTGCCAACCTGATCGACCCGACCGGTTACGGCAGAATTATCCGCGATCAAGGCGGTAATTTTCAGCATATCATCGAGCAACTGGATTTATCGCCCGCCCAAAAATTGATTAGCGAAATCAATGCCGGAGTATATGTTTACCAGGCCGGTTGGTTGTGGGAGGCTTTGCCAAAAATCAAAAAAAGCCCCAAAGGGGAATATTACCTGACCGACCTGGCCGGGCTGTCCGAAGAAACCTGCCCCGGTAGTGTGCAGGCCAAATTGATCGAGGCCGAGGAGATGCTGGGCATAAACGATCTGGTCCAATTGGCCGAGGTCAGCCAGATTCTGCGCCAGCGGATTTTGCGCGAATGGATGCTGGCCGGAGTTACCATCAGCGATCCGGCCAGCACCTTTATCAGTGCTGAAAGTCAACTCGAACCGGACGTAGTGATCGAGGCCAATACTCACCTGCGCGGCCAGTGCCGGGTTGGGGCCGGGAGTGTCATCGGCCCGAACACGATTTTAACCAATGCCCGGATCGGCCAGGATTGCCGGGTGCTAACTTCGGCCATCGAAAACAGTACCCTGGAGGACCGGGTGGAGATCGGCCCCTTCAGCCATATCCGGCCCGGCAGTCACCTGGAAAATGGGGTACATTTAGGTAATTTTGCCGAAGTCAGCCGGAGCCGGTTGGGTCAGGGGACCAAGCAGGGCCATTTTAGTTTCCTGGGAGATGCGACGGTCGGGCCGGGTGTCAACGTTGGGGCCGGTACTATTACCGCTAACTACGACGGCCAGACCAAAAATAAAACCTTTATCGGGGCGCGGGTGTTTCTGGGCTGCGATACCATACTGCGCGCTCCGCTTTCAGTTGGCGAAGAAGCCCGCACCGGGGCCGGTTCGGTTGTTACCAGAAATGTCGAGCCGGGCGTAACCGTAGTGGGTATGCCCGCCCGCCCGATCAGACGGAGAGCCGTAACCAAAAGCCAGGAACCGGCCTCAGAAGAAACAAAACAATAATTATCAATAATAAGCGATAACTAGCGAAGGAAGTTAAAGGCCATTTCTTTATGGGGGAGGGATATGGACGGGAGATTACAGATTTTTGGAGGCAACGGCAACCGGGAATTAGCTGAGGAGATTGCCAAACAACTAAATTTGCCGATGGGCCGGGCGGTGGTAGGTACCTTTAAAAACGGCGAAAGCCGGATCAGGCTGGAGGAAAATGTACGCGGTGGAGACATTTTTATTGTTCAATCGATTTGCCATCCGGTAAATCATCATATTATGGAATTGTGCCTGATGATCCAGGCGGCACGGGGCAGCAGTGCCGGTAGAATTACGGCGGTAGTGCCTTATTACGCCTATGCCCGGCAGGAAAAGAAAATGAGTGGCCGGGAGCCGATCAGTGCCAAACTGGTCGCCAAGTTCCTGGAAGCCGCCGGAGCCGACCGGGTGCTGACGATAGATTTACACGCCCCGGCCATTGAAGGCTTCTTTGAAGTGCCGGTCGACCATTTGCGAGCCGGACCCCTACTGGCCGAGCATTTTCGCCGGATGCACCTGACTAATTTGACAGTGGTTTCCCCCGATCCGGGCGGGGTAAGTCGGGCGACCGATTTCCGCAACCGGGTGGGTGGGAACCTGGCGATTATTGCCAAACAACGCCCGGAAGTCGATGTCGTTGAGTCGCTGGAAATGGTCGGCGATGTCGCCGGGCGCACCGCGATTATCGTGGACGATATGATCTCGACCGGTGGTACGCTGGCCCAGGCAGCTCACCTGGTGATGGAGCGGGGAGCTAAAGAGGTGTATGCCTGTGCGGTGCATGGCCTGTTCGCCGGGGATGCTTTTGAGCAGATTTCCAAATCGCCGCTCAAACAGGTTGTAGTCACCAATACTTATCCGGTCAGTGCCGGGGCCAAAGATTTAGGGGTGGAAGTGCTGACCGTCGCGCCGATGATCGCCGAAGCGATTACCCGAATACACAAAGACCTGTCGATTAGCGTAATGTTTACCTAATACTAAAGATTTATAAACCGAGCTTTTACAAATCGGTTCGCTTGAGGTAATAAAAACGGCTAAGGATTAGCTGGCGATTATGATAAAAATATTTGGAACCTTAACAATTTTCCAGGCAGATGGTACCACCGTCACGCTCAAACCGGGTGAGGTAGTCTGCGATCAAAATATTACCCTGCTTCGCTTGAGCGTCTTTGCCGCCGCCGTTATCGGCATCATGCTCTTGCTGGCCTTATTGTGGATCAACTCGGCAGCCGAGACCGGTCTGACAAATTTGAGCCGCTACCGGCTACAAAATATGCGAGAGCGTCACGAAAAACAAGCCCGGCTGATCGATGAATTGCTCAACAGCCCGGCTCAGATTGCCTCCACCGTCAATATTCTAAATACCTCCTGTTTGATGTTTATTACCGGCCTGGTGATACTGGGGGCGCATCAGTTTAACCTTTACGGGCCGGAAGTCACCGCCTTTGTGCTGGTGATAACTTTCTTGACGCTGAGTGTGAGCCGGGTAGTTCCCAAAGGCTACGCGATCCACAACCCGGAGGGGGCGGTTTTACGCTTTAGCGGGTTTATTAATACCGAGACCAAATTGCTACGACCGGTAGTTGGGTTGGTGCATGGGGCGGCGAACATGATCTTGCGCCGAGCAAACGTGCCGGGACTGCCTTCCAATAGCGTAGTCAGCGAAGAAGAAATGGCGATGCTTGCCAATATCGGCGAGGAAGAAGGCCTGATCGAAACCGACGAACGACAAATGATCCGCAGCATCTTTCAGTTCGGCGATACAGTTGTGCGCGAAGTAATGCGGCCCCGGCTGGATATAAAGGCCGCCTCGCTGAATGCTTCGTTAAATGAGGTGCTGGATTTGATAATCGGGTCGGGTAAAAGCCGCATACCGATTTATCTCCCCGAAATCGACCACATCCAGGGTATTTTATACGCCAAAGACCTGCTGCGCTATCTACGGCAAGGTCAGGGTGAAGCGTATGACCTTAAAAATTTGTTGCGCCCGGCTTATTATGTGCCGGAAACCAAAAAGGTCGACCAGTTATTTGCCGAGCTTCAGAAACAACGGGTACATATTGCGATCATAGTGGACGAATACGGAGGCACCGCCGGGCTGGTCACTATCGAGGATTTGCTGGAAGAAATTGTCGGCGAAATCCAGGATGAATATGATACCGGCGAAACAGCCGATTTCGAGCGGCTTGGACCGGATGAAGTGCTGGTAGACGCCCGGCTAAATCTGGGCGATGTAAACGATTTCTTTAATACTATTTGGGAAGCCGAAGATATAGAGACGGTTGGTGGCTTTGTTTATGACAAGCTGGGCCGGATACCGGTGGAAAACGATCAGTTGTTGGTAGACCGGGCCGGTCGTCGCCTCCGCTTCGATGATGAGAACCACCTCGAAATCGACCGCCAGGATTTACCGTCCTCGCTGCTCGAACCACTAACGATCAACGATTACTACCGGATTACGGTTCTGAAGGTTAGCGGTCAGCGATTACGCCAGTTGCGGCTGGAACATCGAGATCATACTCAGAACGAGGACACCGCCGATCCGGCAGTTCCTCAGCTTGAAGCACCCAAAGAGCCATCCCAACTTTTGAGCGAAACCGATAACCAGTCGCCACCGACGGATTAAACGGCTAGCCAAACGGGTCCATTACCAGTCCGGCTGATCGAGCAACGTTTTTAGCTCGTTATAAAGTTCCTGGCGGCGATTAAAGTACAGGTTGGCCGCCCCGCTGCTGGAAGGGGTCACGAATAACGGCCTGCCGCCGACCCGTTCGGTCTGCAAACCCATCCGACTCAGCTTGCGGCCAAAGTAATAGTCGTAAAGTTTTAGGCCGTTAAAGCTGACCAGGCGCGGCTGTAGTAGTTCGATTTTCCCGGCCAGCTTTGCCCGGCTGGCCCGGTAAATAGCGGCGGGAACGGCGGTTTCGTTGGCCGATGGAATATCTAGCACGAAGTTTGTCAGGCCGATCCCGAACGACGGTAACAGTTCGTCTTCCTCCGGTTGCAACAGGCGCGGCGTGAGACCGGCCCGGAACAACAACCGGTAGAAATTGTTGACCGGGTTGGCGTAATGACGGCCTCTGGCCCATGAAACCAGCGAAGGATTAAACCCGACAAAGATAACTTGAAGGCCGGGGGCCACTATATCGCCCAGTTCGGTACGTTCTACCGGTAGATTTTCCAATTTTGGGTTCCTCTCTGCCTTCCAAATTTGATTTAGCCGCCAAAATTATCGCTATAAAAATAGCCCAAAAAAAGGGTAGCTTTACCGGTCGAATTCTTCTATGATGGCTATAGCCGTAAAACAAAGTGTGGTACAGCTAGCTCACTCAGCTCAGTCATCAGGAGGTATCGTGATCAACGAAAAATCAGTGGCCGAAATAATAACCCAATTACAAACCGAACTGGCCGAATTACGTCAAAAAGTTGCCCGGTTAGAAGGTGCCTCTGTTCCTGTGCCTTCTGGGCCACCCGCCGGAAGACCGACCAGTCGACGACGCTTATTGACTGGCCTGGGAGCGTTGGCCCTCAGCGCGGGGATAGCCGGGACTTTAACGGCGCAACCAGCCCAGGCCAGGTTGGTCGCCGGTAGCAATCCGGGCGCAATCGTAGTCCGAAACGGGGTCAACATAACCGGCACGCTCCCCTTAGACCCCCTGAACAATAACCGGCCCTACAATTTCGGCCTGGTCGCCGCGAGTGATAATAGTCTATCGCTGGCAGACCTGTTGGCCGCCGATACCGCCATCACTGGACTTAGCAGTAGTGAGGGTGGGGTTGGTATATTCGGTAATAATAATAGCGGCACCGGCTACGGCATATTTGGCAACAACGATAATAATGTTGGCATACTCGGACAAAGTGCAAACGGTACCGGGATACTGGCCTTGAGCGATAGTGGGAGCGGTTTACAAGCCAGCAGCAATAGTGGTACCGGCCTCGGGGGAGCCAGCAACACCGGTACCGGCCTCGATGCTTTTAGCATAACCGGCAAAGGCGCGATTTGCCGGAGTATCAGCGATTACGGCTGTCTGGTACAGAGTGAATTTAATGCCCCTTTACAGATTGTAGCCAACAAGCTCGATAAACCGGTAACGGCAGACGTTGGAGCGATCTGGGTCGACGAGCAAGGGAATATGTTTATTTATACCCCGTCCGGCTGGCGACAATTTCAGTTTGTCCCATAAAGTAGCCAGGTAATCCGTGTCTTGAGATTACCCCGGCCAGCCAACCGGCAAAAATCGCTTTCAAGCGGTCGGGTTTGGCAAGATTACGCAGGTTGCGCTGGCCTGAGCAAAAAGCTTATCCTCGCGGTCAAACAGGCGGCTTTCGACAGTCGCAATCTGCTTGCCTTTGTAGACTACCCGGCCTTCACAGAAAAGCGGTCCCCGGTCAGGGAAAACCGGCCTGATGTAATGGACGTTCATCTCGACGGTGGTACAGCCCATACCCGCCGGTAATACCGAGGTCAAAGCATAGCCGATTGCGGTATCCAGCAAAGTCGCGGCCAAACCGCCCTGCGCCGCTCCAACCGGATTGGTGTGAACCTCGGTCGGTTCCAATGCTATTCTAACTATGCCCGCCTGGACCTCGGTTACTTCAATACCTATCAACCTATTCATAGGGTAGGCCGGTACTTCCCCGCTTTGTAAGGCCTGCAAAAACTCAGTCCCGGTCAGGCTAGCTAAAGTCGATTGATAGGTAGCCGGGTCCTGCCATTTTATAGTGAGGGTACGCTCACCGGTCTGGGGATCGACCTCAAAATTATCTTTCAAGTTTAATGCCTATCCTTTCTACTCTTTCTCTACTCTTTCCTGAAGAAAGTGTTAAATGCGAAAGCCGTAACTTAAACCGACCTTTAATCTCAAAATATTAAGCAAGATAGCTCCATAATGAGAAAATTATAACATAAATCGAACAGGGCAAGCGGTTTCAGCTGCGATTATGTCACCGCCGCTATTGGTTTGTCCAGGTTTAGATTGGCAATTCGAGGGGATGCTGTTATTATTAGCGAATTGGGACAGCCTCAGATTTTAACTTTTCGAGCCTGTCACCTGAAAACCTGACTCACTTTGGGAAAATCCCAGCCAGCCGGAGAAGGTACCTCGTCAATGTCAGCAAACCTGATCAAAACCTTCCGCAAGGCTGCCGGATGGCTCTGCCGGAAACCGGCTTATATCGCGGTTATGACGGCCTTGCTTTATCTCGGTCTGACTGCCTTCATGCTGGGACGAACGCCGGATTTGCAGCCACAATTGAAAAGCTGGCCCGACCAATTTTTTCTTTTTATCCATCCCGGCGACAAATGGGATATTTATCACACCCGGCCATTTAATACCGAAAATATCGGCTACGACGGTCAATTTTATTATGATCTGGCCCGTTCGCCCCTGGACCCGGCTACCCGGTTAGACAAACCGGCCTACCGGACCGCCCGGTTGCTGTATCCGCTGCTGGCCCGAACCCTGAGTGCCGGACAAGCAGCCTTGCTACCAATCGTCATGCTCCTCATAAATCTGGTTGCGATAACTTTTACGGTCTTTGGCCTGACGAAAATTCTGGTCTACCGCAAGCAAACCCCGCTGTGGGCGTTGGGATATGCCATCTGGCCGGGGACGCTGTGCGGGTATTTTTATGATCTGGCCGAGCCGCTTTGTTTTGCATTGGTCGTGGGAGGAATCTGGCTTTTTCTGCGCCTGCCAAAAGCCATCTGGCGGGTCGGCTTGCTGTTTTTGCTGGCTAGCCTGACCAAAGAACTGGGTCTGCTGTGGGGGTTGGGCTGGTTGTTATATTACCTGACTCGCAGGGAATGGCAGTCGGCGGCAAAACTGGCCGTGATCTGGCTCTTGCCGTTCGGGGTCTGGCAATTCTGGCTGCAACTAAAATTCGGGGTCAATGGGCTGTCGGCGGGGGAACCGTTTTCGTGGTTTCCGCTGGCCGGATACTTCGGAGCCAGCAGCTACCACCCACCCCTTATCGAGCGACTGGCCCTCCTGACCACCACCGTGATACCGCTCGGCTGGAGCAGCTTGAACTTGTGGCGAAACCACCCGGCGGCGGCTTTGAAAACCTGGCTGACCCGGCAGGAACCGCTTTTCTATACCTGGCTAATACACGGCCTGTTTTTGCTTTTCTTGCCAGCCGCCAGTTTTGTTTATTTAGTAGATCATGCCCGTAACTTTAGCGGTCTGATGCTGGTTCTTTACCTGTGGCCGTTGCACGGGGGTAACGGTTTGCGAAAATACTTAGTGGTTATCAGCCTGTTCTGGAGCCTGGTGGTACTGGTGTTTTTGGCGACGACCAGCAACGCCTTTTTATATTCGTTTGGAATTTAAAAAAATAACAAGTTCTAAAAAAACTTACTTTTTCGACCGGCATAACCGGCGTAAGGCTCCACTCAGGCGACCAGCTTGCTCCCCGGCTCGGCTCGCCTGGGTCTGATCGATTTTGTGTGGACTAAACCGGGCTTCCTCGTAAAGTTGGCTGAGGCTTGCTACATCCTGAGCGGTCGAAACCGGCCCGGCGGCCTCCGTGAGCGGAGCTACTTCGTCCGGTGGAACCTGGGTTTGTAAATAGGTCGAAAACTCCTCCGGGGTCTGGGAAGGCTGGCGTGGTAAACCGGCCTGAGCAGCTTTACGGAGGGTCTGCCGGTAATAATAACGCACCTGGGCGCGGGGTTCGCCCGGTAGACTATCGCGGGAGAACCGATTTAGCCAGCCGCGCCTACTCACCGGGTCGGTACTTTCAGCGTCCGGGGCATCCCAGGCCGGTCGTTTGAACCAGTTTCGGAGCCAGGCCAGCCAGTTCGGCCAGCCTGTGCGCCATTTATTCCATTTGAGCTTGATACCCGGCCAATCCAGAAACCGTTGCCAATCCACTTTACTGAGCAGAAAAAGCAAAAACACTACGACCACCACCGCCAGCAGCACATTAATAAGCGGCCCCAGCCAGTCAGGTAAGCTCAAACCCGGTTCGGGGGCAGGTCGAGGCGGGGTCGGAGTAGGGGTTGCCCCGCGCGGTAGCGGCGTGCGTGGCACCGGGGTTGCCACCGGCGGCGGGATAATATATTTATCGGCCAGATTAAATTTGAGCGAACGGGGCAAAACCAGCGCGATCAGGCCAAGCAGCACCCCAAACCCCACCAGATAGCCCCACCAACGGCCCGGCAGCGCAACCGGTTCGGCCAGGCGACCTAATTGCCAGACCGAACGTAGGTAGCGAAACCGCAACCAGCTATAAACCAGCAGAGCTAGCGGTACCGTCAGCACCAGCAAAAATATCAAACCGCCGACCAGAGATAGGTTCGGTTCGAGTGGGTCTAACAGGGTTGGAAGGGTGACGCTGGCAGCGATAACAAAGATTCTGATCACATAGCGGTCCTTCAGCCAGCGATAATTTTGCTGCCGGTCGACCCACCCCGTTACATTATCGCCCGAACCGCCCTCCTCGACCGCCACTTCTTGAGGCCGTACATACAGATTTAACAGCAGACGGGCGACCTTTTCACCGCTCAGTAAGGCCCACCAGAAAAAAATAGTATTGATTACTAAAGAGGGTGAGAATAGTGGGGCAGACGTGACGGGGCCACTGAAAGGGGCAAGCAGGTAAGAACTGAACCGGGCCAGCAAAATAACGCCAACAAAGGTTAGAAGGCGGACGCTCCAGAACTCGCCGCGCGACCATTCGGCCAGCCAGCGACCCCGGTAATAACCGGCCATGAAAAACAATCCGATCAAGACTCCACGCAGCCAGCGGTCGCCCTGCACCAGCCCATCGACGGTCGTTAGCGATAGCAAAATCAAGCCAGCCCACAACAGCGAGCAATCCAGCACCATCAACAGCAGACCCAGGCCCAGCCATTCGCCCTCCCCTGGCCGGTATTGGGCCAGCAAATTGGCTTGCCGGTCGTGTTGCTGGCGTAAAAGTTGCTCATCTTGAGGTGAGAGGGGTGGCTTTTTAGGCGGTTTGGCTAAAAGACGCTGACGCAAACGTTCCAACGGGCCACCGGAGAAGTTTGTCATGGGTTACTCGTTTATGGCGACCGGTTGGGCACCGGTTACTTTGAGCAGATCGTCCGGTTTTAGTTGCAAATTCAGGCCGCGCTGCCCGCCGTTTACGTAGATTTGAGCCAGGTGAAGAGCTTGCGCGGCGATATAAATTCGGAAGTTTTTGTTTAACAGGGCCAGGGCCGAAATCCCACCCACCAGCAAGCCGGTCAGGCTCTCGGCTTCGCGCTGGCTAGCCATACGCAACTTTTTCTCGCCGACACCCTGACCCAGTACCTTTAAATCAAGTTCGCGGTCGCCCGGCACCATCACCAGCAGTGGTCGTCCCTGTCCACTTTCAGGCAGGACCACCAGCGTTTTGTAGACATGATCTTCCGGTACTCCCAACGCCGCCGCCGCCCCATCCGCCGAATGAATCTCGGCGGAATAGGTGTGAGCCTGATATTCGACCTTACGGGCATCGAGGGTACGCATCGCATTAGTTTTAGGTAGTTGGTCTTTTTTTGCCATAAATAATTTCATTTCTCAGCGTTTTTGGGAATGGTATAACAGAAAATTCATATTTCTTTAACATTGTTTTGCTACCATTAGCTATCTGGCATGATGATTATGCCATCAATTAGAGCCTGCGGCAAACCAGGTAGAGCCTACGGCAAATCAGGTGCCTTTGAAACAAAACGGCAACAGGCAGGGTCTAAAAGAAGGTATTAAAAAGGTCAGGACTTTCGCTAGATGCCGTAAACCAACCTGAAGCGGGGGTCGTGGTGGCCGGATACAGCTCGCAGTTGGAAACCCAAATTTTTCGGGAACGAAACCAGCCGGATTCTAACAGAACACAGATACGATAGAGGTGGTTTTACGCCTGAAATTGAACCTGTGCCGCCAGATCATGAAACTTTGTATGATATAATCTCGTATGAGTATTAGCTGACTAAGCTAATCGAAATCAATATCGCTTTTACGCATTGTAAAATAGTAAAGCCGGTGTTGCCAAGAAGGAAAGTGCCGCGATGGATCAAGATAATCGCGCCGAACGCGATCAAAAGCTTAGTAAGCCTGCACCGGGCGGTTTCCCGGCGGATGGCAATTTACCTGCGCCAGTGGTCATCTCGGAAAACGAGGCCATGCCGGGCGTAGCTCAGGAGGCAGAAGTGACAAGTGCGGCGATGGCCGTTCGTCCTTTTGGCGGCTCTTTCCTGTCAAACGCAGGAACTTTAAATAATAGCGACCAAAACCAGGCTCAAGTAGCTCAACCGGTTGTCCGGCGTATGCCGGAAACCACCTCGGCCCAGATCGAAACCAATCATGAAGAAGAAGCAATTGTAAACCGGGTTTTGGCTGGGGACACTGAGGCTTTTTCCGAACTTATCGAGCGTTACAAAGTAGCCGTGTTTAATCTGTGCGCCCGTATGCTGCACAACCCTACCGAGGCGGAAGACGCCGCCCAGGAGGTATTTGTGCGCGCCTATACTCAGTTGCACAGTTACCAGCCGGGCCGCCGGTTTTCCACCTGGATTCTTTCGATTGCCAGCCACTATTGTATCGACCTGCTGCGGCGGCGTAAACCGCAGGTGGACCTGGAGGCGATTTCTTTCTGGAAGCAAAGCGACCTACCCGAACCGGAAGAACGCGCCCTGACCAGCGAAACCCGCGACGAAGTGCGGGACCTGTTATCAAAACTGCCGGAGAAATACCGGGGTGTTACTGTGCTGCGCTACTGGCAGGATATGTCGTATGAAGAAATTGCCGAGGCTAGCAGTCTATCGGTTGCAACGGTCAAAACCCGCCTGTTTCGGGCGCGGGAACTTCTAGCCAAAGAACTGGAAAAGCAACGCCAGGGTGGCAATAAATTAGAACAACCTAAAGTAAAAAGTCGCGGATTATTAAAAAAAAGTAGAACGGTAAATGGCAATGCTGAACAGTAAATCGAACCTGGGGGAATAAGAAATGCTCTGCCGTGAAGTGAGAGTATGGTTGTCGCCCTATCTGGACGACCAGTTAGAGGAGACACAGGCCCGTCTGCTGCAAGAACACCTGACCGAGTGTGATAGCTGCCAGGAAAAGCTGGACTTGATGGAGCAAATCCCCACCGCGTTACAAACCGACCGGATGCTAGCCCCCCGGCCTGAATTTACCCGGCTGGTTATGCAAAGGATCATTGTCCAGAAGCAAATCGGCAATACCCGCTATGAGGCCAGTTATTCCCAACTATCGGTCCAAACCGGCACTCGTCCGGCGGTTAGCTCCGGTTACTCGGAGACCACCGATAGCGTCGATACTGACGACGATGAGGGTGAGCCGCAAAATCAACCGGCAAACATTATCTCCCTGTTTGACCGGCGAGTGACCCGGCCTCGCTCGACTTCCGACCTGGCACTGCGTTTATCTTCGCTGGCTGCCGCGCTAGTGCTAATGGTTGGGGCGGCAGTCTATATCGCGGCTACCGGGCCAAGCGGTACCAGTGACGCTTCCACCGCTGCGGTATATGGGGCGATCAAAGACTTTAGCGACACTCTGCGCAACGGCATTAGCAGCCCAATGGAAATCCTGGTAGGGCTGGCAGTCGCGTCCGGCATCCTGATCGGGCTGTGGTATCTGGTGAGGGCCTTGAGAGTGCAAGAGCCAGCCAACCGCCGCCAGAACCAGAACTCAAACCGGTAAATAGCTAACTGATTAGTTCTGGATTAAAAATTACCGATATGGGTTTAAGGGAGTGGTTTAGTATAGCCACTCCTTTTTTGAGCGGCTATAATAAGGCCAGCCCATCTGCCGGGTAACTAACGCACAAAAGTCGGCAACCCTGGTTAACTAACCGCCCTTATTCCTCTGAGCAAAGATAAACGAATGCTAAAACCAAAACCGCTTTTCGCTAAAGAATCTTTAACGCTTGCGTCATTGCCGGTAACACAGCCGGAAATTAAGCTAACCGCTGTCGAAAAAAGCTATCCGATGGGGAAACGAACTTTTCAGGCCCTAAAAGGGGTTGATTTGCGGATCGCGCCGGGCGAATTTGTGGCGATAGTCGGCCCAAGTGGTAGCGGCAAGAGTACAATTTTAAATATGATTGCCGGGATCGACCGGGCCAGTGCCGGTTCGGTAGAAGTCGGCGGCACCTGTCTGGACCGTTTGAGCGAGAACCAGTTAGCGCGCTGGCGAGGGCAGCACCTGGGGATCGTCTTTCAATTTTTCCAGCTTTTACCAACCCTGACCGCCCTGGAAAATGTAATCTTGCCACTTCATTTGCAAGGCCTTAAGTCGCAATTCCAGGGCGACGCGCGGCGAAACCGTGCAATAGCTAACCTCGAAATGGTCGGGCTGCTGGACCACGCTCATCACCTGCCGCGCGAGCTTTCGGGCGGCGAACAACAACGAGTAGCAATAGCACGCGCCCTGGCTAACGATCCACCCCTGCTGGTGGCCGACGAACCCACCGGCAACCTGGATAGTGCTACCGGCGAAATGATTTTCTCAATCTTTCGACGGCTGTCGGACGAAGGAAAAACGGTTATTTTTGTGACTCACGACCCTTCGCTGGCCCGGCAAGCTCGCCGGTTGATCCAGGTTCGGGACGGCCTGATTATCGATGATAACCCGGTATCGCCCGGCCTTTAGCTAAAGCGGCTCGTTAAAACCGTTTGATGAGCTATAACTTCCCAATTTTCGGATAGAAAATTAGTAACTACATACCAAACACTTTAAAGGATCGAAGCAGGGGTCGTGGGGGCCGCCTACCCCCTGGGTGCCCTGCGGGGGGGTTATACAGGCGGGTACCCTATGGGTGCCCTGTAATACTCTTTTTTCTTCTTCTTTCCCTCGTCCACTGGTGGCCCTGGGGAGGGGTCAGGGGTGGGGCCTGAGTAGTTACGAAAATTAATCGTCCGCTAGGATTTCGTTGAGGACCCGCCGGGCCTCGTCGGCTATTAACGAATTGGCGTGAATGTGTTCGGCAAGCGTAATTAAAGCCTTCCACAAGGCCCAACCCCGGCCGCGCGCCCAGGTTCCAGCCTCGACCGCCAGCGTTTGTCTGAAAGCTCCCCGGCTTTCCCCAGTTAAAAGGGTCCAGGCTATCACCATATCACAGGCCGGGTCGCCGACCCCCGAACAGCCGAAATCAATTACAGCCTTTAACTTACCCTCGCGGACCAGAAGATTCCCAGCGGCCACATCACCATGAAACCAGACGGGCGGACTTTTCCAGGAAGCGGCCAGGGCAGTTTCCCAGACCGCCGTCGCGGCCTCGGTATCGACTGCACCGGCCAGGCCCACAATGGTACGCCTTGTTTCGGCCTCATAAATCGCCAGCGGTCCACCCCGCCAGAAGCTATGCGGACCGGGTGATGGTCCACCGCTAGGATCAACCTTTTGCAAAGCCACCAGAAAGTGGGCCAGCGTTGTCGCAAATTCGGTTATATCGTCGAGGCGTTCAAGGCTTGCAGTATCCCCATCGAGCCAACGATAAATCGACCAGTGCCAGGGAAAGTTTTTATCGGGTAAGCCCAATGCGAGGGGAACCGGAATAGATAGAGGCAGGAGAGGTGCCAGTTCCGGCAGCCAGCGTTGTTCTTTTTGCACCTGTAGGGCGTAACCAGCCGCACTGGGCAGGCGCACCGACTTGTCAACGCCCAGCCGAAAGGTCCGGTTATCCCACCCTTGCCGCTCGACCGGTGTGATCGGCAGATGGACCCATTGTGGGAACTGGGCCGCGACCAACCGGCGCACAAGGGCGACATCGATCTCAAGTTTGGGGATTTGATCTTCGTCGCCGGTCACAAATTAGCCATTTTGAGGGATTTTAGCGGCCCCAACCGAGTTATAAAGCCCACGACGGCCATTAAGCCGGATCATTACCAGCCCCTGGAAAGAGCGCAGACTGTCGCGCACCAGGTGGACTTTGGTGCCACGCTCGTCGTGCCAGCGAACCGGTACTTCTTTGAGACGGTAGCCGCCGCGCCGGGCCAGGTGAATGATTTCAGCGTCAAAGCTCCAATCGAAAATCTGCTGGCAGCCATAAAGCTCGTGGGCCACCTCGCGCCGGTAGCCTTTGAAGCCACAGGTGACATCGCTGACGTTGACCTGGGCAATCACGTTGGATAGCCAGGTAAAGGCTTTACCCATATTTTCGCGCAACCAGGGTTGGTGCTGGACCACCTCGGCCCCACGGGTCTTGCGTGACCCCTGAACAATGTCAAAGCCCTGCTCAAACCAGGGCCACATCTTGTCGAGTTCTTCGATGGGGGTCGAAAGATCGGCATCGGTAAATAAAATATAGCGACCCTGCCCGGCCAAGATGCCCTGTTTGAGAGCGTAGCCTTTGCCCCGGTTGGTGCCATAACTGATCACCCGCAGCGTTTCGCGGTCAGCCAATTTCTGGCGGGCCATCTCCAGCCCGTTATCGGTGCTGCCGTCGTCAACCAGCACAATCTCGCGGGACCAGGGTTTATCTTGAAGATATTTAACAATGGCCTCCAGGCTCGAACCCAGCCGCTTTTCTTCATTGTAAACCGGGATCACAATCGACAAAAATATTTCCGGCGGAGGGGAAGGAGTGGTAATGTCTTGTTCCGAATGCTTCAGCATTAAACCTCGTAAAACCTTTCGCTCAATCTTCTTAAAACCTTTGTAACTCCTCAGACCATGTCCCCACAAAAGAAGTTTAGCGGGGGTCGTGGGGGCGGGTACCCTCTGGGTGCCCCGGCGCGGGGTACAACAGGGGTCTCCCCTGTTTATCTCTTTTCTTATCTTCCCCTCCCTGGGGTGGGGCTGAGTAGTTACAAATCTTCTTACAAAACCTTTTATAGACAGAATAATCAGGTTATTATAGCAAGGCCAGTCCGCTTCTGACAAACTCTCGCTTCACAAGCCCGCCCTTATAAGTAATGTTGCGGCTAAAAAGTTACTTATTCGCGTGGACAGCACTGTTACCAAACCGGCGTTGCAGATATTGCTGCCATAGCCGCCGACCTACCCAATAAATAGCCAGGGCCAACCCGACGATCAGCAGACTCCCAATTACATCTATATAGTGATGAACGCCAACGTAAATCCGCGCCAGCCCGATCAGGGCCGCCAGTAGCCAAAAACCCAGGCCCACCCGCCAGTTAAAGACGCAGACTACCGCCGCCAGGGTTGCCACCAGCAAGGTATGATCGGACGGAAACCCGTTATCTATAGCACTGGCGATTAGCGGTGCTTGCCCGGTTACTTTAAAAGGCCGGGGACTAGCGATCAGACCGGCTCCGATCTTTGATAATAAGTAGGCTACCACGCCAATACTCACCAGCGCAATTCCGATTTCCAACCAACGCCGCCAGTAATAGGCCGCCAGAAATAAGATCGCTAATCCGATTACACCCAGATACAGGTCTTTTGCTACAAAAATTGCCAGGTTATCCAATAGTTTCTCCTTCCTTTAATTAGTCATCGTCGGGTATTATACAATATCCCGGCCTGGGGCTGGTAAGGGGGTGAGATAGCGGCCAAAAGTAGTCGAGCCACCGGACAGGCGGCTAAAACCTTTACTTTTAAGCATAATTGAGTTAATATAGCCACAGAATTGAAAGTTCAGTTCGAGAAAACATCCCTGGTAGACCAGGGCTTTAATGAGGTGGGGGGCGTTAGGCATTGGAGTTTGGGTTCTAGTCCACCGAAATGGCTAGAAGTCGGTCTCCAGTTCCTAACCCTCCTGGTAAAAGGAAGCAAGAGCATTTACTAGAGCAAAGTGAAGCAGGAGCAATCCTGAGTTTTTTTGTGCTTGGCACAGACAAGGGATGTCCTCAGGGCTTTGCGGAGGTTAAGAACGACTATAATGACAACGACAGAACGTAAGGTTCAAAAGTTTGAAACGACTCTAGGTGGTCGTACTTTTAGCATCGAGGTAGGACGGGTTGCCGAGCAAGCGGCAGGCGCGGTGCTGGTACGCTATGGCGATACGATGGTGCTGGCGACGGTAGTAGCGAGCAGCGAGCCTCGTGAAGGCCAGGATTTTTTCCCCATGACAATCGAGTACGAAGAGAAGATGTATGCCGCCGGTAAAATCCCCGGTGGCTTTATCAAGCGCGAAGGTCGGCCCAGCGAAAACGCGATCCTGACCGCTCGCCTGACCGACCGCCCCATTCGCCCACTGTTCCCCAAAGGATTTTACAACGAAGTCCTGATCCAGATTACTACTCTCAGCACCGACCAGACCAACGAGCCGGAAACTCTCTCGATTGTGGGAGCCAGTGCCGTTTTGATGCTGTCGGGTCTGCCGTTTGCCGGGCCGCTGGGCGCGGTCAAGGTCGGCTACATCGACGGTGAGTTTGTCTGCAATCCGAGTGCCCAGGATTTAGCCGATAGCAAGCTAGAACTGACCGTAGCCGGTACCGAAGACGCGGTTATGATGGTCGAGGCGGGAGCCTGGGAATTACCGGAAGAAATCATGCTGGAAGCAGTCAAGTTCGGCCACCAGCAATTGCAGGCTACCATCCAGCTTCAGAAGCAGTTGATGGCAGCGGTTCAAGTCACCAAAATGGAAGTCAATATTCCGCCGGTGGACGAAAGCTTCAAAGAAACGGTCAAAAATTGGATCGGCGACCGGTTGCGGGGCGCAGTTCGCAACGCCGACAAAACAGCGCGGGTTGGCGCAACGGCGGCTCTTCGCTCGGAAACGGTCGCTAACTTTAGCCA
Source organism: Chloroflexia bacterium (assembly GCA_038322625.1). GTDB lineage: Bacteria > Chloroflexota > Chloroflexia > Chloroheliales > Chloroheliaceae > 54-19. Next base: position 211,952 of record JBBQGA010000003.1, on the reverse strand, counting down.
GGGCATGGAAGGCGAAGAACTGATTAAAAAGACTAAAGAAACTGAAAAAGCTTTCGATAGTATTTTTAAGGAAGAAGTCCGTACCGCTATCACCAATGAAGGCATTCGGCCTGACGGACGGGCCGTCGACGAAATCCGCGCAATCAATTGCGAGGTGGGTATTCTGCCCCGTACTCACGGGAGCGGCCTGTTCACGCGCGGTCAGACCCAGGTATTGAGCATTACGACCCTCGGTACCAGCGGCGAGGAACAGACCATCGACGGGATCGGGTTGGAAGAGTCGAAGCGGTTTATGCACCACTACAACTTCCCGCCTTTCAGCACCGGCGAAGTAAAACGCTTACGTGGCCCTTCCCGCCGCGACATCGGTCACGGTGCGCTGGCTGAACGCTCGTTAGCCCCGATCATCCCCGACGAGAAAGACTTCCCCTACACGATCCGGATCGTTAGCGAGGTGCTGTCCTCGAACGGTTCCAGCTCGATGGGTTCGGTTTGCGGCAGTACCCTGTCTCTGTTGGACGCGGGTGTGCCGATCAAAGCCCCGGTTGCCGGGGTAGCGATGGGTCTCGTCACCGACAAAGACGGCGGCTGGAAAGTGCTGACCGACATCCAGGGTATCGAAGACGCACTGGGCGATATGGACTTCAAGGTAGCCGGAACCGCCAGCGGTATCACCGGGTTACAGATGGACATCAAGACGCGCGGTATTACTTTTGAGATCATGGGTAAAGCCTTTGAGCAAGCCCGGCTGGGTCGTCTGTTTATCCTGGACAAGATGAACGAAGTCATCCAGACCCCGCGCTCCGACCTGTCGCCGTTTGCCCCTCGGATCGTCCGCATCCAGATTAACCCTGAAAAAATCGGGGCCTTGATCGGGCCGGGTGGCAAAAACATCCGCGCGATTATCGAGGAAACCGGAGCCAAGATCGATGTTGAGGACGATGGAAGCGTGTTTGTCGCCAGCGTCGATGGCGAAAGTGCCAAGAACGCCATCAAACGGATCGAGGCCCTGACCAAAGATGCCGAAATCGGCGCAATTTACCTGGGCAAAGTCGTCCGCATCATGCCTTACGGTGCCTTTATCGAGATTATGCCGGGCAAGGACGGTCTGGTTCACATCAGCGAACTGGCCGACTTCCACGTTCAGAACGTCGAGGACGTTGTGAACATGGGCGACGAAATCAACGTGATGGTAACTGATGTCGATAAGACCGGCAAGATCAGCCTGTCTCGCCGGGCGATCCTGACCGGTCAGATGCCGGCTCCTAAAACCGATAACGACCGGGGTCCGCGCGGTGGTGGAGACCGGGATCGCGGCCCTCGCCCCAACGGCGGTGGAGACCGGGATCGCGGCCCTCGCCCCAACGGCGGCGGTGGCGGACGCGAACGCTGGTAATTTAAATAAATAGTAACTACTCAGGTCTTATCCCCCACAAACGGAACTAAAGCGGGGGTCGTGGGGTCGGGTACCCACTGGGTGCCCTGCGGAGGGTATACAGGCAGGTACCCTTTGGGTGCCCCTGTTACTAATCTTTTCTTTTCTTCTCCCGTCCACTGGTGGCCCTGGGGAGGGGTCAGGTGTGGGGTCTGATTAGTTACAATAAATAATAAAAAGACCACTCTGCAAAGGGTGGCCTTTTTATTTATTTTCACGATCTAATCAAAAAAATATGCAGAGTAATAAGAACGTGTTTCATAAGAGAGCAGCAAAGTAATTGCAGCGAAAAACAAGATAGTCAACACTTACCCTAACGATTTCTCCGAGGAGAAGTGACAATTTATTATGCTACATTTGCCGGTCGAAAGCTTAATTGGTCGACCGCGAGTCTATAGCTAGCGTTTCATCCTCAACCGGCAAATAGGAAAAAGAGCGCAACAAGAAAGACTTTGCGGCAAGTATGGCAAAGCCTTTTTTGTGTTTCTATAGAGGCTATACCTTCTGGAAAAAGCTTTTTACCGCATGAGATTAGGTCATAAAAGCTTTTATTCAGCGATTAATCTAATCGTAGCGGAGCGCATCAATCGGGTTGAGTCGGCTGGCCCGCCGGGCCGGATAAATCCCAAAGAACAGTCCGACCGCCACCGCGAAACCGACCGCAATTACGATTGTGGAAGGGTTAAGCACCGTTGGCAGGGTTGGGACGGTAGCATTTACGATAAGTGAGGATACAACCCCTAGCACGACCCCGATCAGACCACCCAGCAGACAAATACTGATACTTTCAATCATAAACTGGATCAATATGTCGCCGGGTTTGGCCCCGATGGCCTTGCGGATACCGATCTCGCGGGTGCGCTCGGTGACAGTTACCAGCATAATATTCATGATGCCGATACCACCGACGAAAAGCGAAATCGAGGCGATTACCAGCAAGAAGATCGTGTAGGTAGCCGCCTGATCACGAGCGGTCTGCAATAAGTCCTGCTGATTGACCACCTGAAAGTCATCCTGCTGCCCACCAGAAATCTTGTGACGCTCGCGGAGCAGGTCCGTCACCTCGCTGATCAGCTTGTCGACCTCGTCGGCATTATTAGCCTTCAATACGATGCGACTAACCGGCTTGCCGGTCCCCGTAACGCCCTGCTGACGTTGGCCGAACAATCGCTTCTGGGCGGTCGTGACCGGTACGTATATCTGACTATCAATGGAGCCAAAGCCGGTGCCGCCCCGCGCATTCAATACCCCGACCACCGTGAAGTTAACCCGGTTGAGCCGGACTACCTTGTTTATCGGATCGTCCTGGTCGAACAGGTCTTTAGCCACCTGCGCACCCACCACCACGACCTGTTTGGATTGGGTTACATCGACATCGGTGAACCAGTCGCCAGAGGCCAGGGTTAGATCGTGGACATCGGGGTATTTTTCGGTAGTGCCAACGGCCTGACCAAAAGTATTTTTAGAATTATAAACGAGTTGACCACCACTCTGGTATTCCGGGGCTTCGCCGAGGGCTTTGGTGATACGCGAGGTATCGTCCATGGCCTGAGAGTCTTCCAGGGTAAGGTTGTTGTTGCTACTTTGTAAGATAATACCACCGGCATTCTGGGCCGCCGGGCTGATCGTGATCAGATTAGTACCTTGAGCTTGCAAGCGTTTTAGAGAAGTAGCAACTACCCCTTCACCGATGCTTTGCAGAGCGATTACCGCCCCGACCCCGATGATAATCCCCAGCATGGTCAGCAAGGAGCGCAACTTATTAGAGGCCAGGCTGGTCAGAGCGATCTTGAAACTTTCAAAAATATTCATAATTAGGGCCTCACCAGACTTTTTTCCTGGTTATTTTCTACCAGGGGCAATGGCTGGTATTTCCAATGCTGGTTCAAGACTGGCAAATCACTCTCAAGCCGGCCATCTCGAATTCGGACAATCCGGCGACAATGGTCGGCCACGTCTTGCTCGTGGGTCACGAAAATGATTGTAATGCCTTGCTCGACATTTAGCTGTTGGAAAATCGCCAGAATTTCTTTAGTCGAATGGCTATCGAGCGCGCCGGTCGGCTCGTCGGCCAGAATTATGCTAGGGTCGTTGACCAGCGAACGGGCAATGGCGACCCGTTGTTGCTGACCACCGGATAGCTCTTTGGGTTTGTGATGCACCCGGTCGCCCAACCCAACCGATGCAAGCGCGGCAGCCGCCCGTTCCTCGCGCTCGGCCCGGCTAAACATACCCGAATATAGCATCGGCAACTCTACGTTTGCCAGGGCACTGAGCCGGGGCAGCAGATTGAAGCTCTGAAAGACAAACCCGATCTTGCGATTGCGGATTTCAGCCATCTGAGCTTCACCCATATCGGCGACTTCTTCATCATCGATCTGGTAGCTACCGGTGCTGGGCTGGTCCAATACGCCCAGAATATTCATCAGAGTCGATTTACCCGAACCGGACGGCCCCATGATGGCGACCATCTCGCCATCCTCGACCGTAAAACTTAATCCGGCCAGAGCCTGGACTTCCACATCGCCCATCCAGTAAGTTTTGGTAACATCTTCGACACGTATCATTCTAACAACCTTTTGCTTCTAAACCAACCTTTTAGCGACCGCCGCCCGGACCGGCTCCACCGCCGCCACCCCCAAAGGGATTAGCCCCGCCACCACCGGTGGTACTCGCGGCGGTAGTGCGGGTAGTACTCAGCACGATTAGATCGCCATCCTTGAGACTGCCGCCCGTGATTTCGGTGTTGTTGTCACCAGCCAGGCCCAGCAGCACCGGACGATCCTCGATCTTGTTGGTGTCTTTGTCGACTAACACCTGCACATAGTTGATGCGCTGGCCGTTTTCGGTTTTGCTCTTGAGTGCCCGGTTGGGTACCGATAGTACGCCACCTTTGAGGCTTAGACAGAAGGTGACGTTGGCGGTCATACCAACCTTTGGCGTGGTCTGGTCCTGCGCCTGATTGCCCCCTCGGTTAAACAGACTGGCGATACTATAACCGCAGATACCGGTAGCCGCCGCGAACTGGGCCGAAGCCCCGGCTGGTAGGCGGAAGTTACCACCGGCTGGCAAGCCCCCGGCAGCGTTGCCCTGGCCCTGACCACGTTGACCACCGGTCGGAATAATTTTGGCAAACTCGGCCTGATAAACCTCTAACAGGCTGTTGGTGCCGGTGTTATCCAGCGTGACCGTCGCCAGGTAACTGACCACGTTGCTACTAACGGTCGATTTGGACGAGACAAAGCTAACTTTACCACTAAAGCTGCGGCTGGGAATACCGTCCAGATTAACCGCTACCGGCATATCCAGTTTTATCTTGGAGATGTCGTTTTCCGCCACGTTAACATCGACGTGCAAAGTACTCAGGTCGACGATCTGGTAGACCACCGACGCGGCACTGGCAACCTGTCCTTCGGTCAGGGGAGCCTGAACAATCGTTCCGGCAATCGGCGACTTAATCAGGGAATTGGCCGCCGCCGTTTTGGCCCGGTCAAGCGAGGTCTGAGCTACGTCGAGTTGGGCTTTGGAAATCGCAATATCGTTCGGCTTGGGACCGCCTTGCAGGTCTTTAAGCGTAGCCTGAGCCTGGCGAACCGAAGCTTCCGAAGCAGCGACCTGTTCGGGAGTACCGCCCCGCAGTTTGGATAGGCTGGCCTGGGCACTCGCCAGGGACGCTTCATCGCTGGCAATCTGCGAGTCAGTCGGAGTTAACGCGGCCTGAGTTTTGTGAGCCGAGTCAAGGCTGGCTTGAGCCTGAGCCACTGCCGCCTGATCGGCAGCAATATCAGCACTGGTGGGACCTTGCTGAATCTTTTGAAGCTGCACTTTGGCGTTTTCCAGTTGAGCTTTGGCACTATCTATCTGCGATTGCATCGAACGGCTCTGGGTCTCAAGCTGGGCGCGGGCATCGTTCAAAGCGATGTCGGCCTTGTTGTAGTTGCCCTGCGCGTCCTGAATCGCCCGGTATGCGCCGGTTTCCGAGTCGATGCTGGCCTGGGTAATATTTGTTTTCAAAGTACCGTCGGCGTTGCGATTGTTGGCATAGATCGTATTATATTTTTCCTGGGCGGTCTTGAGAGCATTTAACAGCTGGTCACGATTAACCTCAGCATTGGTAATACTGAGCTTGAGCTGGCTAAGTGTCCTATCATACGTAGCCTGGGCCTGTTCGACACTGGCCTGAGAAGTCGCAACTGTGGTCTGGGCCTGAACTATCGTAGCGTTATCCGGTCCAGCCTGGTCTTTGGCAAGTTTAGCCTGGGCACTAGCCAGACTGGCCTGCGCGGAACTAATCGAAGATTGGGCCGCCGCAATATCATAGGGCTGTCCACCCTGCCGGTCCTGCTGGAGTTTGGCGGCGGCACTATTAATCGCGGCGTTAGCACTGGCAATATCCTGGGCCGTAAATGAGCCATTGATAGTCGTACTTAAATTGGCGTTAGCGGCATCCACCTGCGCCTGGGCCACCTCCAGGTCTTTCTGAGTTGCGCCATCGGTAGCTTTTTTGTAGCTGGCAAGGGCCTGAGCGTAACTGGCCTGGGCACTTTTCACGCTCAGTTGTAGGTCGCTATCGTCAAGTTGAGCCAGTGGATCGCCCACTTTTACCGTATCGCCGAGCTTGTGAAACAGTTTTGTCACGGTGCCGCTCGAACCAAAAGTTATCCCTAAATCAGCATTGGCCTGAATCTGGCCGTTAGCACTGACGGCAATACTGACCGGGGTACGGGTGGTGGCGGGGGTAGTCTGGCCCTGGAAAGCCGGATTGGTCTGGGTGCTACGGACATAAAAGAATGTCCCGGCCCCGGCGGCAACGGCCAGCAGGATAATAAATATCCAGCCCCAGGGGTTGGCCCGTTTGCGCGGAGCCGGACGGCGAGGCCGGGCAATTGGCCGACCGAGGGCGGTATTGGAACCAGCATCAGCAGCACTCAAGCCATGCTCTTTGAGCGGGACAGTTTTTCCGGGAGTTTTTGTTTCGGATGGGTTCACAACCGGCGCAGTGCCGGTGGTACCGGGGGTCAAATTCAGATTATGATCCGGGTCGGTTATCTGAGCCAGATCTTTGGACTGTTCATCCATCAGTGTATTCCTTTATAAAGTACTACAATTTACACAGTAGTGCCGCCGCTAACCGGGCCGAATTTAATAGGCTGGAACCGGGTTTATTCACGACAAAAATTCGCGGAAACCTGGTTGTTTTAGCAAGGGCAGCTTACCGTATTAGGACTTTCGCTTCAACCTCACTTTGTGAGCTTGAAGCAAAAATAGTAAATAGATTTTACAGGGGCACCCAGGGGGTACCCGCCCGTACGACCCCGCTAATTTTCTTAGTGGTTCAGTGCATAGTTACCAGATTTTAATATTTTTCTTCAGCTACCATACAAACAGATGGCTGAATTTATTCTAACAGAATAAAAGAAGTAATAGCTGGGATAATAAAAAGATTTTACAAAGAAATTACAAAGATAACAGACTGTGGAACCTTAAAACAGCCTCACGATTGAAATAACAGCCGGTCCAGGCCGCGCACCAACCCGGTTACGTTCATTACCCGACTGGCTGCCAGCAGCGTTCCGCTTACGTAGGGAGTCGCGCCGGAACCGGCATCGTGCCGGATCGTCAGCCGTTCGTCGGGCAGACCAAACAAAGTTTCAAAGGCCAGCACATAGCCCGGTAAGCGCAGCGAGTGAATCTGAGTACTACCGACTGTAGCCCCCCGCGCCTCCGGCAAACCGATGGTCTGGTCGAGCGGCAAACCCAACCGGTTAGTGGCGACCTCACTCATTTCCTCGGCCAGTTCGCGGGTGGTGCCGCTGGGCGCATCCGCTTTGGTCGCCCCGGCGTAATCGAGGATTTCCCAGCTTGGCATATAACGGGCGGCTATCAGCGAGAAATGTTTAGCCAGCGCAGCAGTGAGCGAGAAATTACCGGCGGCAATCACCCCCAGTTGGCGGGCGCGAGCCGCCTGGTCAATTTCCGCGAAATCGGCGGCGGTCAAGCCCGAAGTCCCGATAATCACGCGCACCCCGGCCTCCAGGGCTTCCAGGGTACGGGCTTTGACCGAGGTCGGGTAGGTATAGTCGATCAGAACATCGGGCGGCGTTTGCAAAGCCTCGGCCAGCGTACTGACAATGGGTATCCCGGCCCGGTTCTGGCCCAGCACTTCCCCAATATCGGTCCCGGTTTTTTGCCGGGCCAGCGCACCGGTTAGCTGAAACTCGGTCGAGCCTAGAATATGGCGAGTAACTTCGCTGCCGGTCCAACCGGTTGCCCCGGCCACACAGACACTTATTGTCATTTGGTTGTCCTTAGTTTAAGGTTTAATAACGACTTCATTCCTGCGCCCGGTCTAACCTCGCTGTAGCTGAACCGGGTTAGCGAAAGCTATTTAGCCTCTAGCTCATCATTGCCGGTCTGGCGGGCTTTCAACAGTTCGGAGTAGGCCGCTTCACCCCGGTGGCGCAATTCTTTTTCCCACACCGACCGGTAAGGACGCATAGCCTCGCAGAGCCGATGGGCCACCGCCACGTTACGAAACCATTTACGGTCGGCGGGAATGATGTACCAGGGAGCATGGGCAGTGCTGCATTTTTCCAGTAAAACCTCGTAAGCCGTCTGGTACTCCTCCCAAAATTTTCGCTCGACATAATCCCCTGCCGAAAGCTTCCAGCGTTTATCCAGGTCGTCCTCGCGGGCTTTGAGCCGTTCGGCTTGTTCGTCCTTGCTAATATGTAAAAAGAACTTTAAAATGATCGTACCATTGTCGGCCAGAGTTTTTTCAAACATATTAATCTGATTGTAGTAATCTTCCCAATCGCGTTTGGGAACCAGATTATGTACCCGTACCACCAGCACATTTTCGTAGTGGGAGCGATTAAAAATACCCATCTGGCCTTTGGCTGGTGTGGCATTGTGTATCCGCCATAGAAAATCGTGAGCCTGTTCTTCGGGGGTCGGGGCTTTGAAAGAAGTCACCCGGCAGCCCTGCGGGTTGACCTGGGCCATTACGTGCGAAACAGTACCATCTTTGCCGCTGGTATCCATACCCTGCAAGACGATCAAAACCGAATTTTGGCTGGCAGCGTAACACAGCTCCTGCAATTGGTCGAGTTCAGTATGGTACTTTTCAAGTTCAATTTCGGCATCGCTTTTCTTAAGCTCGGCGCAAAAACGCGGATCGTAATCCTTGAGCGAAATCTGTTTATGCTTGTTCAACTTCCAACCGTAATCCATTATAGTCTCCTTAATTTTTAGTTTCACCAGTCGAGATCAAGGGGACGAGGGGTCAATCAAAGCTTACCGGTAAATTGACATTGAGGCTGTCAAGTGCTATAATCCCCGCCTAGCCGGTTTTTTCTTCGGGGCGTAGCGCAGCCCGGTAGCGCACCTGAATGGGGTTCAGGTGGTCGGAGGTTCAAATCCTCTCGCCCCGATTTTTTTATCCCCTGGCTCGTCCAATCTTCTTGCACAACTTACCCTTAAAGTGATTATCGCAATTCCAAGCTCAATCCGCAAATCTGGTCAGCCTAATCCTAATAAATAGGATTTTCGCTTTAACCTCATTTAGTGAGATTAAAGCGACAGTAAAATATATTTAACAGGGGAGACCCCTGTTATACCCCGCGCCGGGGTTGCACCCCGCCAGCCCCGCTTTAAATTCTTTCGATAGTTATAGTCTTAGGACTTTCGCTTCAACCGCACTTCGTGAGCTTGAAGCAAAAATTAAAAGAGTATTTCCAGGGGAGACCCCTGTAACCCCCCGCAGGGCACCCAGTGGGTACCCGACCCCTATTAACCCTGCTTTCGTTATCTAGCGAAAATTCTAAGTCTGATTGATAAAGAATTATCTATTGAGCAATCAAGATTTCACTAATCCCAACTTTTGCAGGTAGTTTAAACCACTGCCAGTCGTCCGGGCAGGTTCTAAAATATGATCCACACGACGCTTTTTGTGATATGCTTAATTCAAAACCAATCCACCTTTAAAAGGGAGACCCGGCAATGACTGGACGCGATGTTACCGGTTTGATAATCACTTACCTTTATTCGTTTGGTTTGCTTGGCATCACGACTGCGATACAGATCAAGCTCAAGTTACCGCAGGATTTCACCCGCAAAATCGTCCATATCGGGGCCGGGATGTGGGTCTTTGGACTTTACGCCCTGTTCGATACCTGGTATTGGGGGGTCTTCCCGATTGCCACTTTCATAGTTTTTAACTTCATATCCTACAAATTCAAACTGATCAAAGCGATGGACCTGTCCGACAGTTCGCCTGGTACAGTGTATTTTGTGGTTTCGATTACCATTTTGCTGTCCTGTTTCTGGCCGCGTGGTCAATTCTGGATCGCCGGGGCCGGTATTATGGCGATGACATGGGGCGATGCCTGGGCTTCGATCATCGGCAGAGCCTTTGGCAAACACCCCTATTTTATCGGTCGCCACCGGCGCAGTGCCGAAGGTTCGCTGGCGATGTTTGGCTTTAGTTTTGTCGCGATCTCGCTGGTGCTGGCTATCGGTAGCGGACGCGACCTGGCGACGGTCCTGGCTCTGGGCCTGATACTGGCTACCCTGGCGACGTTCCTGGAGGCAATTTCGCTGCACGGTATCGATAATTTGCTGGTGCCCATCGGTACCGCGATGGGGCTATTTGCCCTGATAAGCTGGCCGGTCTCGTTGCCGCGAATATTGGCCGGGTTGCTGCTGAGTGTCGCTATCGGTCTGTTCGCATACCGGCGGCGCGCCCTGTCTCTGAGCGGTGTCCTGGGCGCGATAATTACCGGCAGTATTATTTTTGGCCTGGGCGGCTGGGTAGAAGGCCTGACTTTAATCGCCTTTTTCGTCTATGGCACGGCTCTCTCGAAGTACAAAGAACGCCAGAAAAGCAAGGTGGCCGCTGAAAAATTTGATAAAGGCAGCCGCCGGGATATTGGTCAGGCCCTGGCTAACGGTGGGCTGGCGGCGGTGCTAGCCGTCTTTGGCTTTCTTTATCCAGCCCTGGGCTGGCTGTTTGCGGCCTTCGTCGGGACAATGGCGACGGTTAACGCCGATACCTGGGCCACCGAACTGGGGGTCCTGAACCGGCGACCACCCCGCCTGATCACTACCGGCAAGGAAGTAGTGCCGGGAACCAGCGGGGCAATTTCGCCGGTGGGCACAGCGGCCACCGCGCTGGGCGGTCTGGTAATTGGGCTGACAGTCTGGGTCTTGCTGGGTTTGCGGATACTGGTGAGCGGTGGGGCCAATTGGTTCGGCCTATGGTGGGTGATCCCGGTCGGTTTGGTGGCCGGGCTAGCCGGTTCGCTTTCGGATAGCCTGATGGGGGCTACTATCCAGGCGATGTACACCAATGCCGAGAACGGCAAGGAAACCGAGAAGAAAATAACCTCCGGCGGTTTGAAAAATTCGTTCCGGCGGGGTTTGCCGTTTATGGATAACGACGCAGTTAACTTTATCAGTTCGGGGGTAGGCGCAGGAATCGGCGTTTTGCTTTATAATCTACTGGTCTGAACCAACAATAGAACCAACAATAAAAGAAAGGACTAACATTATGTCAAGCATACAATTGCGAGGAGATAAACCCAAACCTGAGAAGAAAAAACCACCCAAACCGAAAGACGACAAAAAGGGTAGCAAATCTTCCTAATAGCATCTCTTGTAGCATCTAATATAATTAGGACTTTCGCTTCAACCTCACTTTGTGAGGTTGAAGCGAAAATAAAAGAGTTTTTACAGTGGCACCCAGTGGGTACCCGTCTGTATACCCCCCGCAGGGCACCCAGTGGGTACCCGACCCCCACTACCCCCGCTTGAAGCGAGCTTACACCTTTTATCGAAAGTCCTGATAATTTTAAGTGGGACAACCTTGTGCGGCGTAGATTTACCGGGCCTGGCCGGTGGGCGCAGCTCAACCGTTGTCCTTACTTTTTAGCCGGTAACGAGGAAAGTTAGCCACTGGTTAACTGATATAAGCTGTTAAGGGCAAAATAGCGAAAATGTAGCGAAGGAGCGTTTATTAAATGGATATACAGGATAAAGTAGTGGTAATTACCGGCGGTTCTGCCGGGATCGGCGAGGCTGCTGCACGCGTATTTGCTGAGGCCGGAGCCAAATTGGTGCTGGCTTCTCGGTCGGCGGACAAATTGCAGGAGGTAGCCCAAAGCCTGAAAACGGAAACGCTGGAAGTGCCGACCGATATGACCGATCAGGCCCAGGTAAATCAGTTAATCGAAAAAGCTTACAACCATTTTGGGCGCATCGACATTTTGATCAACAATGCCGGTCAGGCGGCAGGCGGCAATATTGCGACCGTCAGCCCCGACCACTATCGAAAAATTATCGACCTGAATTTGTTTGGTGTGCTGTACGCGATGCAGGCGGTGATACCAAAAATGAAGCAGCAGACCGAGGGTGGGATTATTATCAATATCAGCTCAAACGTCAGCAAGATGGCGATTCCGGGCCTGGGAGCTTACGCTTCCACCAAATATGCCCTGAACGGCCTGACCCTGACCGCCCGCAACGAACTGGCCGCCGACAATATCCGGGTGATTTTGTTTTATCCCGGCCTGACCGCTACCGATTTTGGCAAAAACGCCCTCAAACCGGAAAACCAGAGCTACGGAGCGCAAAGGCCGGACGGCACCATGCCCAAAGCCGATTCAGCTGAAGATGTCGCCAAAAAGATTCTGGAAGCGGCGATTACCGAACCCGCCGAACTTGGTATGCCTATGCAACGCTAAACTTTTGGTCGGTCCGGCCTGGTCTGACTGATGTAGTAAGAAAGCGAAACGGCCAGCCATTAAAGCTGGTCCCGCAAGACCCGGCGCAACAGTTTACCGGTGGCGTTGCGAGGCAAACTTTCGACAAAGTGAACTTCGGTCGGAACCTTAAAGCGAGCCAAACGTTCCATACAATAGGCTATAACTTCCCCGGCGGTCAGGTTGGTGCTGGGACGCAGCTTGATAAAGGCTCCAACCACCTGACCCCAGCGTTCACTTGGGATACCAATTACCCCGGCCTCGGCGATAGCGGGATGGCAGAGCAAAACCGCTTCGATCTCTGCCGGGTAAACATTCTCGCCACCGGAAATAATCAGGTCGTCGCGGCGGTCAACCACGAACAGAAAGCCTTCAGTATCCAACCGGCCCAGATCACCGGTATGAAACCAGCCGCCCCGCCAGGCGCGCTCGGTTTCGGCAGGCCGGTGGTCGTAGCCGGGCGTGATGCCTGGGCCGCGCAGCACAATTTCACCGATTTCATCCGGCCCAACCGCTTCGTCGTCGCGCTCGATCCGCAGTTCAACCCCCGGCAAGGGTTGTCCGGCGGAACCCAGCTTTCGGAGCGCGTCAGCCGCCGCCAGCGTAACCGACTGCGAAGCGGTCTCGGTCATGCCATAGGTCTGGATCACCGGAATACCGGCCCTGGCACAGCGTTCGAGCAGCGGAGGCGGCACCGGTCCACCGCCGATTAAAAAGTAACGGAAACTGGCCGGGTAGGGCCGGTCCTGGCGTTCATCGAGCAAGCGAGCCAGCATATTTGCCACCACCGAAACCAGTGTTACATACTGCCGGTCAATCGCGGCATTGACCGCTACCGGGTCGAAACTTTCCTGAACCAATACCGGCATGACATAGAAAAGGCCGCGCAAAATGATCGCCAGCCCGCCCACGTGAAAGAGCGGCAAAACCGCCAACCAGCAATCGTGGGGGCCAGCCGGTAGATTTTGATAAGAAGCCTGGGCGTTAAAGAAATGGTTGCGGTAGGTCAGTTGGACCCCTTTGGGCCGCCCGGTGGTGCCGGAAGAATAAATTATGGTGTGCAACTCGTCCGGCTGATAAGATTGGGCCGGTTCGTAAGGACTGGCCGGATGATCGTCCAGACCCATCAGCACCAGAAGGTGGGGGAGGGCCAGCGTCACAGCGTTAGCTAAATCCGGGCGGCGTTCGTCGCAAATCAGCACAGACGCATGGACATCGTCCAGTTGCCAGGATAACTCGACCGGGCTAAGTCGCACATTCAAGGGCACCAGCACCGCCCGCAATTGGATCAGGGCGTGCACCATGTAAACAAATTCCAGGCTGTTTCCCATTAAAAGGGCCACCCGGATACCCGGCCTGATACCCAGTCCCGCCAGTTGACCAGCCCGGCGGTGAGCTTGCCGGTACAATTCGCCAAAGCTCAGGTCGGGGCCATCCGTCGTTCGCAAGGCTGCTAGGTCGGGCTGTTGTTGGCTGAGGTTTAATAGCCAATTTGGCAGGTTTTCTTCGTTCATTGCTTTCCTGATAGTTTTGCTTTGGGCAAAATTACTTTTTCTGTCTAAAATCATTGACACAACATAACTGTTAGATTATGCTAAGATTATACTATCACAGGAAATATACACTTAACGAGTTTCTCCGGTGAATCCTCAGGGTACTTAGCTAGCAGTACAGGTTGTTTGAAAACACTTCTAAATTTTAAATAAAAGAAAGAAGGTCAGACCATGTTCATCCCAGGCGCGAGGTCGACTTACAAACCTAAAAGTAGTTCCCTATTCAGGTTAAGATTTATCTTGTTAACCCTGCTAAGTCTGGCCGGGCTTTCGGTTTTAGGCTTCAACCTGATAAACACCCAGGCCGCCGCAATCAACACTGTTACAGTTGCTCCCACCACTTGGAACCCGATTAATAAGTTGGCTACCTCAGCTGCTCAGATTTTTACCATAACTACTAACGGTGGATCTGAAACAGTGACTTATAATCTCAGTGGTGCCGATTACGTCGTAAATAATACCGGCGTACCTGGGAATGTTTGTAATGCCGCTGGACCCACTACGTTGAATAGCGATTCTCTTAGTTGCTCTATAAGAATAGTTTTCACGCCGACTGCGATTGGCTCCCGACCTGGCACCCTCAGTTTTGCCAGTAGTCCCGACCCCGCAAATCCAAGCAGTGTAACATTAAGCGGTTTTGGATATAGTGACGCTCAGGTAACACCGACCAACAGGGCTTTTACATCGGTGGTATCCGGCCCAGCCCAAACTCAAACTTTCACCTATATCAATAATACTTATGTGAATACCACCAGCATTTCGGCAGGTGCGGTGACAACCCCGGCGGGGAATTTTACGATTGACACAAACGGCGGCGGGAAACCGTGTGCCAGCAATCCTCCGGCGGCTTACGGGGGAACCTGTACTTTTAATGTGGTCTATACTCCTTCGGCCACTGTCGCCACCGGCAGCGGTACAATGACGATTGTCTCTGTCCCGACCGGGCCGGGGAAATTGCCAACTATTAATCTTCAAGCTACGACCACAGCGGCCCCCAACCTGCCCAATAATGCTATTGGCGGGCTGGTAACGGTCGACGACAAACCGGCCCCTGGTTTTACTATCATCCTGGACGGGGCGGATAGCCGTAAAGCGACTACCGGTTCCGATGGCCGTTATAGCTTTGATAATCTGCCCAACGGCTCTTATAGCACCGCTATTATTTACGATAACACCAAATACGCTCCGGTCAGTCAGGATAAAATAAACCAGACTTTAACCGGCAACGAAATCGAAAAGGGTCAGAACTTCCGGCTGAGGTCGCTGGTGGCTCCTACCACCGCCGTTCCCACTACGGCCCCACCGACTAGCGATAATGGTGGTGGAGGCAAGGTATACACGCCAACCCTTACCGTTTTACCGGCCTCTGCCGGGCCGGGTAAATCGATTGAGATTAGCGGTAACGGCTGGAACCCTAAAGGGCCGGACGGAAACGCCAACCAGGTGACGGTCCAGGTCGATACTAAAAGCCTGACCGGATCGAGTGTCCTGAATGGTTTTGCTTTGAATGAACCGTTAGCCACCCTCGGTACCTTTACGGTCGGTCAGGACGGCAATTTCAAATCGACGGTAACTGTCCCGGCCTTACCGGCGCAACTCACCTACCTGATCGGTAGCGACCGCAACGGCACTAAAGCCCAGACTAAATTAACGGTTGAGGCTGGTCCAGCCTGTACTAATGTGGCCCCCGGTAATGGTTTGCGAATAGCGACCAAAACGACCCAGCATAGTCCCAACGGTTACTTCCTGTGTATTCAGCTTGTAGCCGGTAAGGGTGGCGTGAATTTGAACGATACGGTTATTGTCACGCTGCCGGGGGGAGCCTCAACAATCGATAGTCAGGCCGGAACCGGAACGGTAAGCCTGAGCGGCAACATCATCCGGTGGGGTGGGTTTTCGCTCAACGCGCAGCAAAGCACGACCCTGTTGCTGGATGTAACTACCAACGGAGGCACGCTGGACGGTACCAACATCGTTATCAGTGGTCGTTTCAACCGGGGACAAGCCTTCCAGCAATCGATCAACGGATTACCGCCGCTGGTTGAAATAGATGAGATCGTCGCTACTCCTTCCGCCGCTAACAACCCGATTATCCCGGCAGCGGCCCCGAACACCGGGACCGGTCTCCCGGCCACCCAGAACGACCCGGCTTTGCCGGTTGCGCTCGGTCTGGTGCTATTGTGGCTGGTAACGCTGGTCGGGCTGGTCGGACGCTATATGCGCCGCAAGTCGCAAGATTGACCGGCGGGCCGGAGAATGTTATAACCGGCTAATAGATTAGAGCAGATAGAAAAAGATTAAAATTGGGGGTAATATAATTCCCCCAATTTTTATTAGTTAAAACCTGGAAGGAGTCAGTCAAGTTGAACGCTCACGAACTGGAGGAACAGGAAAACCACGAACTGGCCGCCCGCAATGCTTTACAGGGCAAAAGGCTGGCCTTTGTAGGGGTGGGCGTGATGGCCGAAATGATGATTGGCGGCTTACTCGAACGCCAGCTTACCACCCCTGAAGCAATCCAGGCCAGTCATCCCCGACCGAAACGCGCCGAGGAACTGGGGCAGCGTTATGGTATTCAGTGCCTTATATCGAACCGGGACGCTACACAGGGAGCCGATATTGTTATTTTGTGCGTCAAACCCCAGCGGTTGGGCCATTTGATGACCGAGTTGAGCGGGGCGATCCTGCCTCATCAACTGCTGGTTTCGATTGTCACTGGCGCAACCACCGAGACGCTGGCGACACGGCTAGACCACCCGGCGGTCGTCCGCGTGATGCCGAACACCCCGGCCCAGATCGGTCACGGAATGTCGGTCTGGACCACCACCCCCGCCGTGACGGAAGACCAGCGCAACCAGGTTCGGGCGATGCTGGGGGCACTGGGCAAAGAAATGTGGTTCGAGGAGGAACGCTTTATCGATATGGCAACCGCGATCAGCGGAACCGGTCCGGCCTACGTTTTTCTGGTAATGGAAGCATTGATCGATGCGGCGGTTCACCTGGGGTTCAGCCGCCTGGACGCGCGCGAACTGGTCACTCAGACCATGCTCGGTTCGGTTCTGCTGGTGCGCGATTCGCCCAAACACCCCGCCGAGCTTCGCAACATGGTCACTTCCCCCAACGGCACCACTGCCGAGGCCCTTTACGAACTGGAAAAGGGAGCCTTGAGAACTATTCTTTCCAAAGCGGTTTACGCGGCATACCAGAAAACCGCCGTCCTGAGCGGCATGAGTAACCAGAAGTAAGCCGCCAAACTACTCACAATAAAACCGGTAGCCAGTTTTCGGGCCGCCGGTTTTTTATTTGCAAGTTACAAATTTCTTAGAATTTTAGCCGGTCGCAAAAGCGGTTTGCGGCCCCTGAGTGAGTATAAGCAAATTATCCCCGGCCTTAAACTTGCCTCTAAAGCTGGGGATCACATTGCTGAGGGTATCCGCCGCCGAGGGGCTGTTGATCGGTAGGGCAATAATGGCACTCACCAGGCTATTTTTGCTAAAATAAAGCAAATTCGACTGGCTACGCTTTTCGTCAGGCGACCAACCTCGGTTTTTAAGCTCGGTCTGGTAGAATTTCAAAATTTCCGTAGTGGTTTGAGTGACACTATAGGCACTAACTTCTACCCCGGTCAGATTCAAACTGCTCGAAAGACTACTAACTTTTTTAAGGTCTTCCACCGTAAAATCCAGATGACTGACCCCACCGGGCAAAGGTAAATTGCCAACACTTTTGATGGTAGGCGGGAGGGTAGGCGTAATCGCCTGGTTATCGCTACATGCTACCAGGCTCAGAAGTAAGAGCAGGCCTAACAGACGGGAGAGGATTGTGGACATAATTTAACTGAGCCGTTCTCTTAAACAAAACAGGCCACCTTTACCGGTCGCCTGTTTTGTGTTTACATTCCAATAATCGCCGAGCGGTTAATTTTTAGGACCCTGACCGTTCAGCACAAAAGTATCGCCTACTTTGAATTTGTCCTTGAGGGCCGGTAGGGCCTTCGACAAACCATCTATAGCTAACTGACTGTCCAGGGCACCTGAAAAGACACTGGCTGTTTGATCACCTTTAACAAAGGTAATTGAGCCGCCGCCGGAAGTACCAGCTTCTTCGGTCCAGCCCTTTTTCTTCATCTCATCCTTATAGAAGTTGATAACCGCGTCCGGCTTTTCGGTGGTGCTATACACGCCGAACTTGTACTTATTAATATCGACCCCGGCTGGAACGGTAGTAGTGGAGGCTTTGGCTAAATCGGTGACGGATACATCGAGTTTGGTAGAGTTCTTGGGGGCTGGTAAATCGCCGACCGCCCCGCCACCCGCAAAGACAACAAAAATCAGCAACAGAGCTACCGCCGCAATGATCACCACACCAATGATACCGATAAGAGCCAGCGGCAGCCCCTTTTTGGCCCTGGCTGGAGCGGGAGCCGGTCCGCTATAAGAAGCTGGCTGAGGCGCACCGTAGCCTGGTTGCGCACTATAGGCCGGTTGGGGTTGCGCTCCATAACCCTGCATCTGACCATAAGCCTGGTTCGGGTCGTAACCCGGTGCCGACGGAGGCGCACCATAGCCCTGGGCCGCCTGGTTTTGATTGTAGGCACCCGGCTGGTTATAGGAATTATCATAGGCCCCGGCGGCTGGCGGTTGGGCACCATAGCCCGCCTGACCATAGCCGGGAGTGGGCGGCGTAGGCTGGGCATAATTCGGCGGCTGTGAATATTTGTCAGGAGTGGAAGCGGGAGAAGCCCCATAGTTCGGGTTAGCGTAACCGGCATCCTGAGCGGCCTGGCGATAATTAGTCGAGGTTGGCAAAGTGGGGGCACCGGTCTGAGCTTCCATCACTCTAAGCACGGTCGTCCCAACCTGCACTGTATCGCCATTGCGTAAAACCTGCGGCGAGCCGATCCGGGTACCATTGACGAAAGTACCGTTAGAAGAGTTAAGATCAGTTACAATCAAGGTCCCGTTCCGCTCTTCCACTTCGGCGTGTTTGCGCGATACCTGCTCGTCCGGCACGACCACGTCATTGCCGGATTGCCGCCCAATTACCACTTTTTGGGTTGTTGCGAGATCGTAAGTACGCCCTGGTTCCGCACCTGATTGCACTACGAGTTGCATAATTTCCCTGACTTTCTATATTTTCAAAATATTAAAAGCTGCTGCCGACTTACGCTCCAGACCTTTACGCAGTTTATTATACAACGTAGTGTTTTTGCAAGCAATAAAGCAAAAACTGGCACTTAGTGGCTGAAATAGACCGCAATTACTTGCTAGCCAGAAACCTAGAAATGGACCACCACCGGCGTACCAATCGGTGCCCAACTATACATGAACTTCGCGGCATCGGTGGGCAAATTAACACAGCCGTGACTCATGGGGTGGCCGAAATTATGATGCCAGTAGGTGCCGTGAATAGCATAAGCCTGGTAAAAATACATCACGTAAGGAACACCCGGCAAGTAATAACCGGGACCACTCATGGCCTGGCTTCCGTATTTGGTATAGATATTAAAAGTGCCGGTGACAGTCGGATGGATCGAGATGCCGGTACTGACCAGCGAGTTAAAGATGGCGGTCTTTCCCTCATAGGCCGTCAAACGCTGCTGGCTCAAATTAACATCGATCCATTTGCCGCCATTAATAGCCGCATCGGTGCCGGTAAGCAGCACCGGCGGGCCACTGGTCACTACCGCAGCGACGGTGGTCGCGGGTGGGACGGTTACACCGTTGCCGGGGACCAGCAATATCTGACCTACATACAGGCTGTCCGGGTTAGCAAGTTTGTTAAGATTTGTAATAGCCTCGACCGTTGTGTTGTAACGGGCCGCTATACTGGATAGGTTATCGCCCGGCTGAACGATATAGCTATTCCCCTGGACAGTCGGGATGGCTGCCGTAGTAGCCGCCGGGGTTTTCGGGGCCGGAGTTGGAGTGGCTACCGGACTAACCGGTGCGGCGGTGTGACCGGGAATTCTCAGGGTCTGGCCGACATAAAGATAGCTCATTACCGACAAATGGTTGACCGAGGCCAGTTCCACCTGCGAGACCCCAAATTTACTGGCTAAACCGCTCAACGTATCACCCGGCTGAACCAGATAGGCTTCCAGGTTGGAGGTAACTGCTCCCGCCGCAGCATCACCGCTGACTCCGCTACCTTTTGGAAGTTTCAGAACCTGCCCGGCGTAAATATTATTGACATTGGCGATACCGTTAGTTTTTGCCAGGGCTTCGACCGACAAGCCATAACGGGCAGCAATCGCCGTCAAGTTATCTCCGCTATGGACGGTATAAGTTTCGTCGGCAGCCAGGGCGTTTCCAAATTCGGTAGCCATGAAGATGGACAGAGCCAGCACCAGGGCTAGCAAGACAGAAAGTCCACTAAGCTGGCGATTTCTGGAGGGGAACCATTTTGATCTCAACATCGACTGTTTCCTTTAGCACCTGAATATTAAATAGCCGTGCCCAAGCACGTACTTTCGGCATTCAAATCAGCAACACACATTGACATAAGAATATACTGCTTAAATTATATCACTATTTTTATACAAGACAATAAGTAATTGAAGTCTTTGAAAGGCCAGTCAAAAAAATTACCCCAAAATGGCCGGATTCAGGTAGTCGCAATAACTTATAAAAGCTTGTTTTGAAATTATGATAAGACAGGCGTATTATAAATAATACAATTTGTGTGCGTCCCAAACCCATCCAGCAACAAAACCGGCTAATATTGGCCGGGTTTCAAATTAAACCACCTGTTAGATATTCTGAAAGGAACCAGACGATGACCAATGTAAATTTTAGCCGGGCCAAGCCGGGTAGCGTGGTAAAGAAACTGTCCAACGGCGACAAGTTAGGCGTTAAAATCCTCAAAGAACGGGTGGTATTAACCGCAGAGGTTTTATTTGTGAGCGAGTTAGGCGATTACAACGGGGTAACTTTGCGGCTAACCCTGGACGAAGCCAAACAATTACAAAAAGACCTGGCCGACCACATCACCCGGCTCGAAACCGAACTTAACGCGGCCCCGCCATCCGCACCAACTGAGAACTAATAACCGATGACCCAACCGGAAATAATTTGTCTGGGAGAAGCCCTGATAGATATTAGCCCGCTCACACGGGGAGCCAGCATCGTTGCCAGTGGCGAAATGCGGATGGCGGCGGGCGGCGCACCGGCCAATGTCGCGGTAGCCCTGGCCCGGCTAGGAACTGCCGCAGGCTTTATGGGACGGGTGGGCGACGATTTCTTTGGTGAACATCTCAAGGAGGTATTAAACCGCAATGGTGTCGATACTTCCCGGCTGCTCCTCGATCAGTCGGCTCATACCGGTTTGGCGTTTGTTTCGTGGGATAGTCAGGGCGATGCCAACTACCTTTTTTACCGCAATCCTTCGGCGGACACCCGGCTAGACCCGGCAGACATCGATGCCGAATACATCGGGCAGGCGCAAGCTTTGCAATTCGGCTCGCTTTTGCTGGCTAGCGAACCAAGTGCCTCCGCTACCTATCGTGCCCTCAAAATCGCGCGTCAGGCCGGGGTTTTATTGTCGTATGACCTTAATCTACGGCTGACCGGTTGGCCGGACGAGGCTGCCGCCCGGACCGGGGTGAGTGGTCCCCTGGCCTTCGCCAATATTCTAAAGCTAAACCGTCACGAATTACACTTTTTAAGCGGCGAAAGTGACCCGGCCCTCGGTACGGAAAAACTCTGGCAATCCTTTAGTCGACTGATTGTGATCACGCTCGACAAAGAAGGTTGCTTTTACCGGACGGCTACCGCCACCGGCAGGGTTGCCCCGCGTCCAGTCGAAGCAGTGGACACGGTGGGAGCGGGCGATGGCTTTCTGGCCGGGCTGCTGGACGGGTTACGGCGCGGCAACTGGCAATTCGAGCAGGAAGAACTGGTGAAAAAAGCCTGTCGGCAGGCCGTTGCAACCGGTGCCCTGACCGTCACCAGGGCTGGAGCGATCCCTTCGCTCCCGACCCGCCAGGAAGTCGATCAGTTCGGCTTTTAACTTAAACATTTTCCCCACAACTCTCAGCAAACTCTCAGCCCAGCTAAAGCCAGCTTTAAGTTGTCCGGTATAAAATTAGATTGCCCGCCAATTGGGATCGATTTAGCCGGACGCATAGCCAAATTTTTTAATTATTTATCTTTTTCCGCCTGAATAAAATCCCTTTGATGCGACGCTGTTAAAGCGTGTTAAAATAAAGCCAGGCCCCATTTAAAAGGTGGCCGCTATATAAAAGGGCAAACCTGAATTAATAGCAAATGATGAAAGAGTCTGAAATCGAAAACGGCAAATCAGCGAAACTGCGGGTCCTGGTGATCGATGACGAACCGGGAATGGTCGACTTTATTGAGCTTGGCCTTGGCTACGAGGGCTTTGAGGTAGAAAGTGCCAGTGACGGCAAAACCGGTCTGAGAATGGCCCTGGACGCTCCGCCGGATTTGATCATTCTCGATTTGATGCTGCCGGGGATGGATGGTTTTGAACTCTGCCGCCGGTTGCGGCGCAGCGAGGCCGTCCCGATTATTATGCTGACCGCCCGCGACGAACTGGACGACCGGGTGAAGGGCCTCGATCTGGGGGCCGACGATTACATGACTAAACCGTTTCAGTTCAAAGAGCTGGCCGCCCGGATCAGAGCGGTACTGCGGCGCAAATCCTCGCTGGCCCAGGATGTAACCGGCGGAGTTATTATTGCCAGGGTTTATCAGTTACAAGACCTCACGCTTGACCCCAATTCGCGCGAGGTGCAGCGTGGCAGCCAGAATATCGAACTGAGTGGCCGCGAATTCGACCTGTTAAAATTCCTGATGAGCTACCCCAATCAGGTGCTAACCCGCGAGGCTATTCTGGAAACGGTCTGGGGTTATGATTTTATGGTCGATGGTAATATCATCGAGGTCTATGTACGGTATTTGAGGCAAAAGCTCGGCGAACCAAATTTGATCCACACCGTGCGGGGCGTGGGCTATGTGATGCGCTCTAAGCCGAAAGATATAGAGAAAGATATAAAGAAAGATTTAGAGAAAAATATAGAAAGTTACGAAAATGGGCCGGATTAAACGAGGATTGGCGCGGTTTAGCACCTTGCGCTGGCGGCTGACCCTGTTTTATTGCGGGTTGCTGGTAGTGTTGATCTTCGGTATGGGCTGGTTTATGTATTCACGGCTGGAAAATTTTCTTTACGACGGAGTGCGCGGTCGCCTGTCTGATTACGCTCAGACCCAGGTGCTGCCGGTCGAAGATGGCCGGGGTGATAACAACGGACAGGGACGCGGTCCACGCGGCAACCAGCTCGCCCCCGGCAACTTACAACAATTAAGCAACTTTCTGGCCTCAAAACCTTCCGGCGAAATCTATGGCAATGTCCTGGATGGACAGGGTCAAATCGTAATACCCGAAAATAACCGCAATTACGCCAAAGTCGTTGCGACGCTGCCCCAGCCCGACCAGCTAAAACAGGCCGCTAACCCGCAGGGTTATTTCTATTACGCTACGCTTTCCCTGAAGGACGAAACCGGCCAGACTACCGGCCAGGAACGGGGGCTGGTTTTTCTACAGGTATTGCCCGCCAGAAAAGACCTGCCACCGCGTCCTCCCCCAGCGGGTGGGCCGGGTTATATATTGATGGCTTCCTCGCTGCAAACCGCCGACGATACTTTAAAACAGATGCAGTTCCTTCTGCTGGTGGGGCTGGTCGGGTCGCTGGTGCTGGCGGTATTGCTGGGTATACCGTTGGCCCGGTTGGGTCTACGACCACTCAAGAAAATAACCGAAATCGCCCGGCGCACCCGCAGTTCCAATTTGAGCCAGCGAGTCGCCCTCCCGGCCAACAGCTATCAGGCCAGCCTGGCAAGTCAGGATGAAGTCTGGCAACTGGCGCAGGAATTTAACGCTATGCTGGATAAAATCGAGCTGGCTTTTACCGCCCAGCAGCAAAGCGAGGCCCGTACTCGCCAGTTTGTGGCCGACGCCTCGCACGAACTTCGCTCACCTCTGACAGTGCTGGGCGGCTACCTGGACGTGTTGCTGATGGGAGCCAAAGATAACCCGCTTCAGGCCAAACGGATCATGGATGCGATGCGGTCGGAGATTACCCGCTTGAGTCGCCTGGTGATCGACCTGTTGATGCTCACCCGGCTCGACTCCGGCAGTAGCGGAGTGGTCCAGATTGCGCCGGTAGAAGTCGAGGAATTATTAAATCGCACCGCCAGCAATATGGGTCTACTGATGGGTCAACGTAGACTGGAAGTAAAGCTGGCTCCCGGTTCCAGCCCGGTCTGGATTCAGGGCGATGCCGACCAGCTATACCGGGTGCTGGTCAATCTGGTCGATAACGCCATCCGCTACACCGGCGACCAGGGCTATATCGGCCTGAGCCTGAGCGTCGAAAAAGTCGTGAGCCAGGCCAGACCGAGTGTTACAAACAAAAAGTCCGGCAAAACGCTAACCGAACCTTCCACCCCAAACGAAACAGGTAATGAATGGGTTGTCATCCGGGTGCGCGATGACGGCTGCGGGATTGCGCCGGAACAGCTTGCCCATATTTTCGACCGCTTCTACCGGGCCGATGAATCGCGCACCCGGCAAACCGGAAACGCCGGGCTGGGACTGGCAATCAGCAAAGGGATCATTGAGGCGCACGGCGGCTTGATCGAGGTAGAAAGTCAACTCGGTAACGGCACTACCTTTATTATCCGGCTACCTCTGCTGGGCCTGGAACTTGAAACCGATGGTGAACTATCAAATCTCCCGGTCGAAGCCAACCGGCAATAAAAATGGGCAACTATGAATTCAATAAGATATACCGATTTTTAGGTTTAAAGCAGGGGTCGTGGGGGCGGGTACCCGCTGGGTGCCCTGCGGGGGTCAAAGGGGTCTCCCGTCTGACTATTTTTAACTGTTCGGTCTACCCTCTTGAAAGAGGATTTTAGCGGGGGTCGGGTACCCGCTGGGTGCCCTGCGGGGGTATAAGGGGTCTCCTGTTAAAACTCTTTTTACTTACGCTTCAACCTCACCTAGTGAGGTTGAAGCGTAAGTCCTAAATATAATACATCGCCTGGTTCTGAGCGATTTTACGCTCATTAAAGCGATTACACAGGTCTTGTAAACTGGTCGCCTGCAATAGCCGGGTGGTTTCGCTTTCGATTTCGCTCCATACTTCGTGAAGCAATTCGTCAAGGGCGACCGGTTTAGCATCGTGAGCCACCGGCGTAATATCCCCTTCCAGCACCCTTACGATGTGGTAAAGGGTAATCTGGCCCGGCGATTGCGCCAGAATATGCCCACCCTGCGGACCCCGTAGCGAATTGATCAAACCGGCTTTACGCAAATTGATCAAAAGCTGGTTAAGATAATCCTCCGGGATGTGCTGGGCTTCGCCGATTTCGCGGCTACGCCGGGGGCTTTCCTCGTAATGCTGGGCCATGTCGAACAATGCCCGGATACCATATTCACTTTTACTGGATATTTTCATGGTTTAGCGATTATACCAGGTGCAATTGTTCCCGAATGTCGGCAAACAGGGCCGTACTCAGGTACCTTTCGCCGGTGTCGGGTAAAATTACCACAATATTCTTACCGGCATTCTCAGGCCGTTTGGCGACCTGGATCGCCGCATAAGCCGCCGCGCCACAACTGATTCCGACCAGCAAGCCTTCCTCGCGCATAATGGCCCGCGCTGTTTCGATAGCCTGCTCGTTAGTAACCTGGAAAACCTCATCAATCAGGCTCATATCCAGCACGTCCGGGATAAATCCGGCCCCGATACCCTGGATTTTGTGCGGAGAGGGTTTGCCACCACTCAAGACCGGGCTAGCAGCTGGCTCGACCCCAATGACTTTAAAGCTAGGCTTGAGTGGCTTGATCACCTGGGCTACGCCGGTCAGCGTACCGCCGGTACCAACGCCACTGACCAGAATATCCACTTCGCCATCGGTATCGTCCCAGATTTCAAGGGCGGTCGTGTTACGATGGATTTCAGGGTTGGCCGGGTTCTTGAATTGCTGAGGCATCCAGGAGTTAGGGGTGTTTGACAGAAGTTCCTCGGCTTTACGGATCGCACCGGGCATACCCTCGGAACCGGGGGTCAGCACCAGATCGGCCCCATAACCTTTTAACAATAACCGCCGCTCGATGCTCATTGTATCGGGCATAATCAGCGTCAACTTGTAACCCTTGACCGCCGAGACCCAGGCCAGCGCGATACCGGTATTGCCACTGGTCGGCTCGATGATTACCGTATCTTTTTTTAATACTCCGCGCCGCTCGGCATCCTCGATCATGCCAACCCCGATCCGGCATTTGACACAATAGCCGGGGTTATAGGCTTCTATCTTGGCGATCACGTTCCCCACTGCGCCCTGGGTAACTTTGTTGAGCCGGACCAAAGGAGTGTTTCCCATCAATTCAATCGCGTTTTTTGCAATTTTTGGACGATGCCGCCGACGCTCCGTTACGCTCTGGCTCTCTGCATTTTGCGTCATAAAATTATCTCCTGTGCTTTCTAATATGATTTGGCTTTTCACCACCCCAAAAATAGGGTTTTAGACCCGCCCTTACCGGTTAATTATAGTAATGTTGAGTAACAATGTCAATAATATTCCGGTCAGAAACCGATTTTAATAGAATTAGAATTCTGGCCCAGCCCTTACCCCATAAAGGTCTGGCGAAAATCAAAAAGTAGCTAACCTTTGATCAGTTCTAGCCAGGCCGCCGTCGGCAATACCTGACTGAAACGCATTTGCTGCGTCACCAGAATCGCCCGGTGCAATTCCTCCGCCGTAACGCTTCCGGCACTGTTGTTGATCGCCAGCGTGCCGGTGGCATCGGCTAAAAATTCCACTTTGTAACCCAGGTCGAGGGCCTGACGAGCGGTAGTGTCACAGCACATCTGGGTCATATAGCCACTGATTACCAGGGTATCGACACCGTTTTCCGTGATCCATTCGGCCAGACCGGTTTTGGAAAAACTGCCGGGCAAAGTCTTTTCGATCAAAGTGGCGCGCGGTCGCCCGGCGACTGCCGGATGCAATTCCCATTCGGGGCTGCCCTGGCGGAAAGTGGCTCCGGTGGCCGGGCCGGTATGCTGGATGACCACCACCGGAATATTTTGCTCGGTGCCAGCGTCCATCGCTGACAAAATATTTTCGAAGCTGTTTGAGGGATATGTAACCGGAAGTTTTCCGCTAAAATATTCGTTCTGCACATCGATTACCAGTAAAGCTCTTTTCATTAAACAAAATCCTTTCTAAAACGGTTCATTTTTGGATAGCTCTTACATCATATTTGTTACATATAACTGTTTCGTATAACTATTACAACGTTCTGTAAAATTTGAAAACTGGAGCCATACCAGCTATTATGACTAACTAGACCGTATTTGTAAATTAGTAGGATTAGCAGTATGGCTCATTTTTATTTTATTTGCAACGATTATAATATGGTCATAATTATGAGGCTAAGATAAAGAAACGAAGCTGGCTTACAAAGCTCCAGGGTCCATGCTCGTCTGAAGCGGGGGTCGTGGGGGTCGGGTACCCACTGGGTGCCCTGCGGGGGGGTCATACAGGGGTCTCCCATGTATGTACTACTTTTTTTTCTCCCTGGGGAGGGGTCAGGGTTGGGGTCTGAACAGTTACGCCCTATCAACAATAAATGTATAAACAAATGAGTACAAACTGATAATAAGGAGTTTTATTTTAATGGAAACGCTTAAAAGGGAAACTGCTCAAGTGCCCGATCCGACTGCCGAGAATGCTCAACTTTTTTCGCCTATAACTATCCGCTCGCTTACCTTCCGCAACCGGATTATAGTTTCGCCGATGTGTGAATATAGCAGCGAGGACGGATTTGCCAGTGATTGGCACCTGGTTCACCTGGGTAGCCGGGCGGTCGGCGGGGCAGCATTGGTCCTGACCGAAGCCATCGCCGTAGAGGCACAGGGCCGGATCAGTCCGCAAGACCTGGGTATTTACCGCGACGAACATCTGGAAATGTTGACTCGGATCACCGATTTTATCAAGGGGCAGGGAGCCATCGCCGGAACCCAATTGGCCCACGCCGGACGAAAAGCCAGCACTCGCCGGCCATTTGAAAAAGGCCCACACACCGTCGCGCAACAGGAAGGCGGTTGGACACCGGTCGCTCCCAGCGAGTTAGCCTTTAGCCCTACCTATCCCAATCCGACCGCGCTGAATCGCACCCAGATCGCCGAAGTTACCGCCGCCTTCGTCAAAGCCACTGAGCGCACGCTGAAAGCCGGTTTCGAGGTGATCGAGCTGCACGCCGCACACGGTTACTTGCTACACCAGTTTCTTTCGCCGGTCGCCAACCAGCGCAGTGACGAATATGGCGGAAGCTTTGAGAACCGGATTCGTTTTTTGATAGAAGTAGTCGATGCCGTGCGGAGCGAATGGTCGTCGGAACTGCCGCTATTCGTCCGGCTCTCGGCCACTGACTGGCTGGAAAATTTGCCGGTGGAAAGTTGGAGATTATCGGATACCGTCGAGCTGTGCAAAATCCTGAAAGAACACGGGGTTGATCTGATCGATGTCTCTTCGGGTGGGTTATCGCCGGAACAGCAAATTGCGGTCGGGCCGGGCTATCAGGTACCGTTTGCCGAGGCCGTTCGCCGCGAAAGTGACATCATGACTGCCGCCGTCGGGCTGATTACCGAAGCCGAGCAAGCCAATCAGGTTATTAACAGTGGGCAGGCCGATATGGTAGCCCTGGCTCGCCAGTTGTTGCGCGATCCTTATTGGCCGCTGCGGGCTGCACGTGAGCTGAACCAGGAAATCGTTTGGCCGACCCAGTACGAACGGGCTAAATAATAATCTTCAGATTGCCAGGCCGGTCTAGCCATTTTGGGTTAGACCGGCCCATTTTTATTTCTGATAATAAGCTGATTTTTAACCAATGATGCAAAGATAGTACTCAATCTTTACACAAAGTGACTCATTATTTTCTGCTAAGATAATACATTTTTAACACTTTCAGGGCACAATAAGATTGGATGATTGGATTAAATGTAATATTTAATATTAACAAGATGTATGGATAATTAAGAAAAGCAGGAAGAAGTAGTAAGTATGAGCATTAATACCACCCAACGCGAGGCGATTGCACAACAAACGGTAGATACAGTGAGGACCTTTGACAACAATTTTGCCAATTTTTTGATTCCGTTAAGGCTTTTTCTAGGCATTTCATTTGTGGCGGCAGCCCTGGATAAACTGACCGACCCGCAATTTTTTGATGTCCAGGCCAGCGGTTACATCGGCAACCAGTTGGCCGGTTTTGCCCGGCAATCGCCGCTGGGCGGGTTTTTAACCAGTGTGGCCGTGCCAAATGCCACCCTCTTTGGCGGGATGGTGGTAGCCGGGGAACTGGCAATTGGGTTGGGTACCCTGGTCGGGCTATTTAGCCGGGTAGCGGCAATCTTTGGTTTTATCCTGAGTATGACGCTCTGGCTGACCTCTAGCTGGTCGGTATCGCCTTTCTTTCTGGGATCGGATTTGCCTTACGCGATGGGTTGGTTAACACTGGCCCTGGCCGGTGCCAACGTGGTGTGGAGCCTGGACGGAATACTATTGAATTACTGGCGGACCTCAGGGGCGCGAACGGCTTCGATGCAACCGCAAGCGACGGCCAATGGTGCGGTTTTATCCCAGGTCTCAACCCTGCTTCAACCAGTGGAAGCCAGACAGGTGGCCCGCCGCCAGTTTATCGCTGTTACCGGCGCGACGGTGCTGGCCGGGGCAGTTACCGGGGTCGCCTGGTTAAACGGACTGAACAATAAGAGCAGCGATGCGCCAACCGGCACAGCCAACCCGGTCCCCACCCCACCGGTCGTCGGGCAGTCGGGAACCGCCTCCGCGTTGCCGGTTAGCGGATCATCAAAGGGTAAAGTGCTGGCCTCACTCAGTAGCCTGGCAATCGGCGATGTCCAGCCGTTTACCACCCCGGACAGCCACGAAAGCGGCCTTTTGATCCGGCAAGCCGATGGTTCGGTCAAGGCTTTTAGTACGGTTTGTACTCATCAGGGCTGTGATGTCGGCTTTGTCAAAGCCCAGCAAAAACTGGCCTGTCCCTGTCACGGAGCCGAGTTCGATATTGCCACCGGTGAACCGACCCGCCCTCCGGCCCGCCGCGCACTCAAGAGCTACAAAGTGGAAATCGACGGCGGTAACATCGTATATATTCAGAGTTAGCCCGACGAGAGAGTTTCCCAACCGGCGGCTCTATTTTCTTTTCAAAAAAGTGTTAATAACGTTCTAATGCGGTTGTCTTGCGTGAGAGGCTGGAAGATGCTATATTTTGGCAAGGATTATTAATCTTGTCAGAATTATTGGCAAAAAGGCTCTCGTAAAGCTAGATTGAAAAAATGACTACCGCCGACAAAAATTTACCGGTTGATAGCCTGGAAACAACCGCCCGTCCCGATAGTACCGCCGCCCGGTTGGGCCGCTTCGCTATTGGTAGCCTGTTTGGGATCACCTTCATGGTGCTGTGTTTCATCATGCTAACTGCCGCCCTGAAGGGGCCGGACACCATCAAAGTCGATGGGGTCAACACCACAAACTTCGGTCTGATCGGTACTCCCCGTGAAGAACGCCTGAAAACCGGAGATGCCGCGCCCGATTTTGTGCTGGCACAACTGGGCGGCGAGCCGGTCCAACTTAGCAAGCTGCTGGGTAAAACGGTTTTAATTAACTTCTGGGCCTCGTGGTGCGCCCCCTGCCGGGAAGAAATGCCCGCTATCGAACATTTCTACGAGAAATATAAAGCCCAGAATGTAGTAGTCCTGGCGGTCAATTTGAAAGATACCGATGAAATCGCCAAAAGTTATTTCAAAGATAATAATCTGAAGATGCCGCTATTGATGGATCGTACCGGCCTGGTTCCGGGCGGGTACCGGGCGACCGGCGTACCGGAAAGCTACTTTGTAGATGTCAACGGCAAAGTGCGGGCCTTTAGTATCGGCATAATGGACGACAAGCAACTGGAAGACAATCTACAGGCAACCTGGGCCGCCGGGGGCAAATAATTTTTTAGTACCAAAAAGCGATCAAGCAATGTTAAATACCGAACGTCCTACTCAAAATCAAGATGGCAAAATTGACCCACTGAGCCTGGCCTACGAGGTTCAGGGCATTTCTCCCTGGCGGCAAAACCTGTCGGGCCGGGCGATGCGCAGCTTTGTGGGGTTCTGGGGCTTCGTAGCGGCTCACTGGCTGTTTATTCTCAATAGCGTCAACGCTCTGTGTATCGCCGCCGCCTTTCTGGCTCCACTGCTGGCTCTGGCCGGTCTAAACGGTCCGGCGAACCTGCTTTTTGGTCTTTTCAGCTTTGTCTGTGTCCAAAATCCTCATCATTCCTTCTACATCGGCGATAAACAAATGTGCCTCTGCCAGCGTTGTATTTCGATTTACGGCGGGATGCTGCTGGCCGGTCTGCTCTTTCATTTTGTACGTACCCGTGTAAAAACCTTGAGATTCTGGCAATTCGGGCTGTTCTTCTGCGGACCGATTGCGCTGGATGCCTTTACCCAGCTTTTCGGGTGGCGCGAAAGCACCTGGGAATTGCGTATGTTTACCGGGTCGCTATTTGCCACCGGTCTGGTCTGGTCACTTTACCCGACGATGGAAAGCAAAATGGGCCGGTTACACCGCTGGGCCAGCCAGGAACAAATTCTCCAGCAAGCCGGATGACCCTCACTAACCTTGCCCCCGACCAAAAGCGGCTGGAGACTACCGGCCACCGCTACCTGCACGTCAACCCGCGCTACTTTCCTTACATTGGCGGTTCGGAATACTATATGCAGCAGATCGCCGAGCGACTGGCTGCCGCCGAACCGGCCTCTCAGGTCGCCGTATATACTACCAACGCATGGGATTTGGAGCATTTCTGGAGTGCCGGGCGGCGTACTATCGATGAAACTCACACCCGGCTGAACGGGGTCGAGATCGAGCGGTTTGGCGTAAATAGGTTGCCCCTTATTTCGCCTCTGTTCTACCCCGGTATGCGCCGGATTTTATCAATATTGAGCGAAAGTCCGCTACCGGACCGGCTGACGCTGCCTTTACTGGAAATGCTCTGCCGCACGACCCCCCTGGTTCCCGGTTTGGAGCATTCTCTCAAGCAGCCTGGCCCGGTTTTTGACCTGATCCACGCCGCCAACGCCCCCCTCGACAGTCTGATCCGGGCGGCTTTTGAGTACAGCCGTCGCCATAAAACGGCATTCATCCTGACCCCATTTGTCCACCTGGGCGAACCGGCTAACCCGGCGGTACGACGCTTTTACACCATGCGCCACCAGCTAAACTGGATGAAACAGGCCGATGCCGTGCTGACCATGACCACCCTCGAACGCGATTATCTGCTGGAACGGGGCGTGCCGGGTGATAAAATGCACGTGGTCGGGGTCGGTCTTGACCCGGAGGAAATTACCGGCGGCGATGGGGCAGCGTTCCGGCGCAAACACAACCTGGAAGGACCAATCGTCTTTTTTCAGGGCACCGCCGCTTACGATAAAGGCACCCAACATCTGGTCGAGGCTATGCAATACCTGTGGCGAACCGGTAAGCCCGCCAGTCTGGTGATTGCCGGGCCGGTGATGAGCCATTTTCAGAAATTTTACGATGAGCTTTCGGCTGAAACTAAAAAGAATATACGCTTTCTGGGTTTTATCACGCCCCAGGAAAAACGCGACCTGTTTGCCGCCGGTGATATTTTTGTGATGCCATCGCGTACCGATAGTTTTGGTATCGTTTACCTGGAAGCCTGGTTATGCGGCAAACCGGTCATCGGCGCGCGGGCCGGTGGAGTACCCGCCGTCATCAGTCACAATGTCGATGGTCGGCTAGTTGAGTTTGGAGCGGTCAAAGCACTGGCCGGGGATATTCGCCAGTTATTGGATGATGCCGGGTTGCGCGACCGGCTAGGTCAGGCCGGACGAGCCAAAGTTCTCCAGAATTATACCTGGCCGGTAGTATTCAACCAGATTCACCGGATATACCGGCAGGTGCTGGCGAGCCATGATTAGAAATCTTCTGCGGCGATACGGTGGGCCGGTGTTACTGGTCGGGCTGGTAGCGGCGGGGGTTGTGCTGGTCGGACTGACCTTGCACGATAACAAACCCGGCCCGGCAAACCTGTACACGGTGCGGCGCGGTACGATCAGCTCGCTGGTACGCACGACCGGCAAACTGGAAGCCGCCCGACAGGTAAGGCTGGCTTTTCGCAGCGGCGACCTGGTAAAGCGGATTTTGGTCAAACCGGGCGATCTGGTGCCAGCCGGAACCCTTTTGATGGAACTGGATACCACCCAGCTTCAAAAACAACTCGATCAGGCCCAGGCTCAATACGAAATTTCACGCTTTAACCAGAGTGCCCAGGCCGAGAAAGCGCAAGCCAATCCTGGTAATACCCCGGCTTCCCCTTCCGAATTGTACGCACTGGCTCGCCAATCGCAACTGGCCGATAGCCAACTGGAAAACGCCCGCAGCGCACTGGAAAACGCTCGTATCTACGCCCCTTTTGACGGTACGGTTTTATCAGTTGAGGCCAGCGAAGGCGACCCGGTAAACCCTTTTCAGCCGGTGGCAACCTTTGGAGATTTGAATCGCTTACAGGTACGGGCCGATATAGATGAAATAGATGTCGCCAGCGTGGCTTTGGGTCAGGCCGTGCAATTCAGCCTGGATGCCTTTCCCGGCAAAAGTTTTCAGGGGCAAGTAACCCAACTTTCACCGTCGCCTACCCAGCGGCAGGGTAGTACGGTTTATCCCGCTATCGTGACTTTTCAACGCCCCGCCGATTTGTTTTTGCGCCCCGGTATGGCGGCTAACCTGAGTATTACCAGTCTTTCACGGACCAATGTTTTATTAGTTCCTAATCGAACCCTGGAAACAATCGGCCTCCGCAAGTATGTTACCCGCCCCCGTTCTGATGGTACGCTGGATAAAATTCCGGTCGAAGTGGGCCTCTCTAACCCCGACCAATCCGAAATCATCAGCGGCCTGAACGAAGGTGATCAGGTCGTAATTCCTCAATAATTATTCACGTTAAATTTATTCATAGCTCATATTTGTTTAATTCGAGACAATGACTGTGGTATAAAGTGTGCTATAGTGTTAACGGGTAAATAAACTTTTTGACTACTTTCTATGATCGCCTTCTAGGTTTATTTTCTAAAATGTAGAGCGTAGGCAAGCGAAAGTTTCTAAGCTAAATTAGATCAAGCTGACCCGGTAAGCCAAGCGGGTCGAGATGTGCCATAATTCAAATTTTGATGTATTACTTTCAGGTGGGTAAAAATGTCTCAAAATGTCGTAGTGTTAATAGTTGATGATGAAGAAAGCCTTTGCGAATTGATGGCCGATTTGTTGTCCGACCGCTATCAGGTGTACAAAGCTTTTAACGGCAAACAGGCCCTGGAACTGGTCCAACAACATCAACCGGCCCTGATCATATCGGATATTATGATGCCGCAAATGACCGGGGTAGACTTATTACGGGCTGTTAAGGGGCAAGCGGAAACCAGCGAGGTACCGGTTATTCTGGTGAGTGCCGTCAAACCGGCCCAGACTGAGGACCTTTTGGAAGCCGCCGCATTTGTGAACAAACCATTTGAAATCGATATGCTGGAATCTATCGTCGAAGAAACCCTGGCGAAAGTAAATACGCCCCACCTTAGCCGCCAGTTGAATGAAAGCGGTCAGATGGTCACTCGCAGTCACAGCGAAAACAATCGAGGCCCAGGTTATAACTTTGACCGCAATCAGAAACAAACCGAACACGCGACCTACCTCAATCAGCCCTCTGATCGATTGTTAGATTGAGCAGCCATAATAATGTTCTGCCGGTCGCAAAAAATACCGGCCTCAGACCGGCAAGACCCCGTTGGCAAGTGGGAATGTGGCTGGTCTTTTTGTTTTTTATGTTGGGAGCTTGCGGAGAAGAACCGACCAAACAGGCCCTGGTTGATACGGTTGCCCCGACCATCGCCCCGACCCCTACGCCAGAACCAACGGCTACGCCGACACCAACCCCCACTCCTACGCCGACGCCGACACCAACCCCTACACCAACCCCCACTCCATCGCCGACCCCGGTGCCGTTTGAAGTAGCCACCCTGCAAAAGGCATCCAGTGCCTTTGGGGCGATCCATAGTTTGTTTTTCAAACTGGAAATTCGGCAGGGAAAAATTCAGGTTAGCGGCACCGATCTTAAACAGGCCGAAGGCGATATTCAGCAACCCGACCGGTACCAGGCAACTGTAAAAGTTCATGCTTATTTCACCGATTTGACAGTTCGGCTGATAGGTCTGGATGGGGAACAATATATGACCGAGCCGGTAACTGGTCGCTGGTCACGTTCGGCCAGTTCCGATATTATAAATCTGGCCGGGCTGTTGGACTCGGAAAAAGGGCTGCGAAGCGTGCTGTTGAAGCTCCAAAACGCCCGCAATATAGGTAACGAAATAGTGAACGGCGAGCCGACCTATCATTTACAGGGTCAGCTTGAGGGCCAGTCGGTAGGACCGATTACTTTTGGGATTCTAGGGCAGCGACCGGTCACTTTGGATTTATGGATCGCCCAGAGCGATTTCCGGTTGCGTCAGATGTATCTCAAGGAAACCGGCGGTACAAATCCGAATTTCTGGGTGCTAACTTTTTCAAAATTCAACGAGCCGTTAAATATCGAAAAACCCAAATTCTAAAGCTGCTCGATACCGGCCTGGGCAAGAATCGCGCCCACCGAACTTTTCTGATTGACCAGCAGAGCTTCAAAAGCGGTGGTCGCAACCTGTTCAAGTTCGCGCAACTGAACCCGGATTTCTTCGGTAAAGGTGGTTTGAGCGGCAGTCAGGTTGCTGTCATTACCGGTGGTAGGGCTGGGTAATTCCACAATTTTGTGAAATTCTTTCAGCCATTTCAAATTCTGGCCGAGTCGGTAGATTTTTACAGTCCGGTTAACCACGAATTCCACCTGACCTATCAGTTCCACCTGTTGAGCGGTCGAACCGGCGGTTTCGGCTAGCCAGGTTTTCCCCTCCGACATCGAAATTTGAGCGGCGATCAACCGGTTACGACGGCGTGGTAACTTTGGAAAGAGGGTTTTACAAAGATTACCCAACTCTTTGACGGTGGCTTCGGTACCTTCCATGCGCCATTCTTTGGTCTGGTCATCCCACTTGCCACCCAATTCGCGGATTTGGCGGGCAAACTCCCGGTCCTGGGGCACTCGAAGTGAAATCAGGCTCGGTCCTTCGTCATCCCCGGAAGGATCGCTCTCCACAAAAATATCAATTGCTTCTATCTCGGTCAATTGAAGCTCCTTTACTGGAATTACTTTAGCTCATTTGTTCAATTTAACAGAGTTTGAGAAGGATGTCAATTCTTGTCTGAACAAGCCCAAGGTTTATGAGCTTGTTCAGGCGGCCTTTTTCTGGCCGTGTACAATATCACCCCCAACCCCCTCAAGGGGACTGTAATAAAAGAGAGAAACTTTTGGGCTTTGCCCAAAAGTTTCTCTCTTAATTTCTGCTGCCTATACTTTGAAGTGCCTGGAGCGGGGTTAGGGTTGAGGTTTTTACTATCGATGAACAAAATAAATAGGTCCCGGCTTAATAGCTTCTTCTAAACTTTATCATATTTGATTACTCCAGGCGCACAAACCCTGTGTAAGAGCCAGGATTCAGTCTTTAGCTTTTTGATGAAAGGGTGGGTAAGGTAAAACAGAAGGTTGCGCCGGGACCGACCCGGTTTTCGACCCAGATGCGACCGCCGTGAAGCTCGACCAGCGACCGGGCTATCGCCAGGCCCAGGCCGGTACCGCCCTTGCCGTGCTGGCTACGGTAGAACCGCTCAAAGACTAGATCATGCTCGCCGGGGGTCAAACCAGGGCCATTATCCTGTACGCTCAGGCGAATTTCAGGGCCGGTTTCCTCTACTCGCAGCACAATCCGGCTGCCTTTGGGGGTGTAGCGATGCGCGTTGGAAAGCAGGTTGTTTAGAATTTGCTCCACCCGGCGACGGTCGGCCCAGGCTGGCGAAAGGGAGGGCGGCAATTCCAGGGTTAGCTGCTGGCTGCGGCTATCGAGTAAGGGGCGCATGGTGGCGGCGACATCGGAGACCAGTTCGGTCAGGTTGACCGGTTGGTGGGTCAGTTTTACCCGGCCATTCTGAAGTCTTGCCATATCCAGCAGGTCAGTCACCAGCGCACTGAGCCGCTCGGTGTTGCGGTCAATATTGCGGAGCAATTTGGAAGAGGTTTCGTCGGACTGCGAAAGTCCCTCCGGCTGGGAAAGCATCAGGATCGTCGAAGCCTTGATCGAGGTCAGGGGAGTGCGCAATTCGTGAGAGATCGTGGACAGAAAATCGCTTTTCATCTGTTCCAATTCCTGAAGGCGGGCCACGTTGTGCCGTTCCAGTTCGTAGAGCCGGGCGTTCTTGGTCAACAACGAAAGCTGACGAGCCAGGGCGGCCAATATTTCCTGATCGCTCTGAGTAAAGGCCGGTCCTTGCTGCCGGAGCAAGGCCAGGGCCCCGCCGTAGCCGGTTTCATCGGTGCGTAGCGGCACTAATAATACCGAAGGCTCCGATTGGCCCTCAGCTTCCGCCGGATGGCGCAATATCTGACCATCGGCCAGCACCGCTTCCAGGTCGGCGCGACTAAGCCAGAGCGGTCCGGCGTGCAGCCAGTCGATTTCGTTTTCTTCAAGGGCCGAAAAATCGGGGGAGGCCGGTTCAAAATCTTCGTCCACGCCATACCAGACCGAACCGATTTGCCAGCCGCCCGCCAACGAGTAGTTCGCCAGCAGAGCCACACAGGCATCCACCGAGAGCGCGTCCGGCAATTCCTGAACGGTGCTTTGCATCAACTCGTCAATATCCAGGCTGGCGTTAAGCCGTTCAGTCAGCCGGTTTAGCGACGATAGGGCAACCACCTGCCGGTTGAGGACCGCCGTTAATTCCTGCTCGCGGCGGACAAGCTGGCGTTCCTGCTCAAAAGCGCGGGTGATCGCCCCGCAAACACTGGCCCAGATAAACATTCCCAGCACCAGGCTTAACACGATAGTGATGCTGAGTTCGTTCCAGCGTTGGCCGGGCAAAAGCATGGTAGCGGTCGCGTAAAAAATCGCTACAAAAGCGGTATAAGTCAGCACGCCACTGGGTGTAAATAACAGGGCCGCCTCGACGATTATCAAATAAAGCAAGATTACAAATGGACTGAAAATGCCGCCCCCCAGGCCGATAGCCACACTGATCACGGCAGCGTCTGCCACCGCCAGCCAGATGCGGTACTCTCGCTGGTTGATGTAATAACGCAAAGCCAGCAGCAGACCGTTGTAGACGGCGACCAGGGCCGTAAATTGCAAGGCGCGGGCTACCGACTCCAGGCTACTCGAACCACTGGCGGCGTAAAGCTGGATCGCCAGCGCGAGGCCGATTACCAGCCAGCGCAACAAAAATAAGACCCGCTCGAAGGAAACCGGCAAATTTAGCTCGTCGGAAGTCAGGCGAGAGGGTCGGGGGAGACGGCGGCTACGCCAACCGGCAGAGTTTCGCCGGGTAGCCGGTTGCAGGGCAATACTTATTTTGTTGTGAGGGATCGTTCGCGCCAATTACTTTTCACTTTTCCGCTGCGCATCATCCCAATTGCGCTCCTCCCAGACCGAGCCGACCGGTTGAGCCTGGCTTTCGCGCTCCGTCTCGTCGATTTCGCCTTGCGGCTGGACGAGTGCCGGGTAAGGCGGGGTGGGAGGCCGGGCAAGCTGAGAGGCTTTGCGTTCTTTGTAAGTCAGGAAATAAAAGAGGCGATCTCCGGCCACATAAGCCAGAAAGATCGGAATCAAGAACAGGGCCATATCGAGGGCACTACCGCCACCGGGTATCTGGCCCTCACCAAACAGGGTAAAACGTAGCTGGCTCAAACCAAAATATAAGACCAGGAAAAGATCGAAGCCAACAAAGATTGAAACAAACAATTTTAGGGGTTTTGCCATAGTTTATCTACTGGACTTTCTAGCGTGGTGATTGACCAGGATAGGGCGGTTCATTATTATTTCCGTTGGGTGGTTGGTTCTGACCATAACCGGTCTGACCCGGCTGCCCATAACCCCCCGGACCCTGTCGGGGGATATTCTGATAATCCTGCGGGCCATAGTTCGGGTTAGGGCCAGGCGGTCGACCTCTCTGGCGGTTGCGGCGTTGAGACTCCCGCCGGGCAGAGCAAGGAGAACTACTTTCGCAACTGGTTTCGGCCAGCACTTCGCCGGAAGAATCAGAGGAAACCTCGCCGGAAGACTCGGAGGAGGACCCCACCAATTCGCCAGCTATCTCCAGATTACGAGCCAGCAAAGCGACCGCCAGACCTCCCAAAACAAGCAGACCTTTTACCACAACACGCTACCTCAATGCTGCCGGGAAAAAACCAAACACTAACTCCGATGACAACCATTAAGAATTATAAAATCCGTCACCTGCTTACCCCGTTTTAGCCTGGATTTCGTCTTTTAGCGAAAGTCCCACTTTAAGTTACAGGCGGGTCCGGCCAACTAAAGGGCGGTGGCGGCGGTTCAAGCGGGTCAGGTGGAGGCGGTGACTCGGTTGGGCTTCTATCGCCACGCGGAATGTTCCAGTAATCGGCCTGGCTTGCCTCTGCCGGGTTAACCGAACGGGACGACGAAGGCGGTTTGGAGCTACGCTGGCTGGAATTGCTACCACTGGATTGCTCACTCTCCGCCGAACATTGCAAACAGATTGCCGAATCTACGCTTACTTCACAACCACATTCGGAAATTTCACAGCAAGCGAGCAGATCAGCATCGAGTAATAGTGAGTGCAACAGTGCTTGAACGGTGAGAAAGATTTTCATTTGACTCTCGCCCTGGATTTAACCTTTGCGAGTCGGGTTGGGCAACACGCGCCAGGCAATAGCGACCGCCGCGAACAACAGAACTGCTACCCCGACCAACGATATAATGTTAATCATGTTCTGGGTATTCTGTTCGCCCGGTTGCAAAATGAAATCAACCCAGGTCGAAACGGCCTTTTTGCTCAAACGCTCGCCGGCCCCACCGTCCCAGACCGCGAAAGCGATGGTAGTAGCCTGACCCGGTAAAAACTGGGTAGCCGATTTCACGTCACCCACAGCCAATGGCCTTCGGTAAATCACGCTCCAGGTATGGGTATTACTGTCATAGGACGCCGCGCTATCCGGGTCGATTACGGAGGTATCCTTGAGATAACCCAGTCCCGGCCCGACATAATTCTTGACGGCGGAACCGCTAGCGGTTGATACCAGTGTGGTATCGTCGTGACCCAGACCGCGCTGGCGTTCAGCCTTCCACTGCCAGATATTAACCTCGGCATCGCTCTGACCCATGCACCGGAAAGGCTGGTGGCCGGGTATCACCTGTAGTGGAAACTCGACCGCCGCCGCATCGCTATAGGTGTTCTGAGTAACCAGGCTGCCGGTATTCATGGTGTTATCTTGCCACTGGAGCAAAATCGCCATCGACTTATCGTTAAAGGCCGCTCGCGCCTGCACCTGCAAAATACTGCCGCCCTGCTGCGGCGCGAGATACTGCGCGCTGAGAGGTACCACCGTCGT
Source organism: Chloroflexia bacterium (assembly GCA_038322625.1). Taxonomy (GTDB): domain Bacteria; phylum Chloroflexota; class Chloroflexia; order Chloroheliales; family Chloroheliaceae; genus 54-19. Next base: position 171,576 of record JBBQGA010000003.1, on the reverse strand, counting down.
GCTAAGTTTATGGGTCAGATTGCCGCTAGCGTCCGTCTCCTTACTGATGTCGTTAGGATGAGCCTCACTCCAGACCGGCGACTTCAAATTTAGAAACTCGGCATCGGATACACCGGGTTCGTAAGCGGCGGTTAGTTTGGTGGAATCGCTGCTGACCGGCTGAAAATCGGCCATCCACATGAAGATAGCCAGGGCCATTGCCGCCCCCAACAACATCACCGGCGAACGGACCAACCGACCGGCCAGGCTACGCCTCGGTTTATCCGGCAAAATAGCCGGTTCCACTTCTACCCCCAACCCGCCTGCTGCTAGGTGTGCTTCATTTTGAAGATCGTTCATGGATGTTCCCTTATCCTTCTAGCTTTTCGGCGTAGTCTGGTCGGTTTTGGGGGTGGCGACCGTCGCCCCTTTGAGATTCGAGATGTAATCGACAATCCGGTGTCGCTCGTCGTCGGTCATGGTAATCGTCGGCATAAAGGTCGGCATCATCGGCCAGAACTCAGCCCGGTTGTCGCCTTTGAACCAGGGCTGAATATTAGGGCCGCGATTTGAGGCAGCCACTGCCGAAGGATTTTTGATCCATTCATACAGCCAATCGGCACTCCGGCGGCTACCCACCTCGGTCAAGTTGGGGCCAAGCGTCGTTCCGGCACTACCAAAACCGTGACAATTGATACAGCCTTTTATCTGCAAAAGTTGCTTGACCCCGTTTAAGGCTTCGGTGGGCTTGGTGGGTTCGCGGTTGCCGAGTTCCACCCGCAAAACTTCGGCGTTTTTCATGGCGGTCTGGAAAGCCGCCCCTTTGCTGCCATCCTCGGCTTTAGCGTCGTTTTCAAGTTGTTTTTGCTGGGCGGCGGTCGGCGACTGGGTCCCGTATTTATCGGGCGATTGGGCCTTCAAAACATCGACCGTCAGGGCCGGGTACTTTTGTTTCTGGAGCGAGTTGGGGGGAATATCGGCCAGGTAGTTGGGGGTAGCGGTATGGCGAAGCGGCTCATCCCAGTTCGGATGGGTCAGGAAAGCCACAAGCTGTTCGATCTGCTGGTCGTTAAAAGGTCCGCCGTATTCACGGGACCAGGCGGGCATATTTATACCGGGTTGCGGGCTGTACTGGCCGCGTTGCAAAACGTTATGAATAAAGGCGGTCACGGAGTTTTCATCGTACTTGGGGTCGCCAAAGTGCCACTCGCTGCGGTTGACCGCCGGGCCTATCGCCCCTTCACCGCGCGGTCCGTGACATTGGGAGCAGTTCGCCCCGAATAACTCGGCTCCCGTCTGGGCTTCTTCCTGGGTCACATTCGAGGTAGTAGTACTGGCCCGACTGTTGTCGTTCACAATATAAACAATCATACCCAGCACCACAAAAAAGACAAAGGCAATACACAGAATCATACGGGTAGACATGGAGTTATCTTTCTAATAGGATATTTGGGGTGGCAAATTTTCGGAAAGCCTCGACCTGGGCCGAATTGATCCTGAGCGGGATCGGGTCCATCTTAAAAATAAACCGGACGTTTCGGGTGAAACCGGCTCAATCCACCATCCCAAATATACTAGGCTTTAACCTGATCGGTTGGTTTGGCCTGGTCGCGCTTGGTAATTTTGCCGGTATTGACCGAAACCGCCCCACCAGCGATTGTGACTTCCATAATATCAAGCGGACGCGGCGCGGGTCCGGCGAAGTTCTGACCGGTGATAATATATTCCGAACCGTGACAGGGACAATGGAAAATTCCTTTATAAGTTTTGCCGCCGTAGGTGCCGTCTTCGGCGTCGCGCCAGGGGACCGTACAGCCCAGGTGTACACATTTCCAGTACAGGGCCAAGAAACCGCCGCCATCTTCGGGCAGCGTGTGGATCAGATAAAAGCGGCCTTCCGGTACGCGAGTGACCGAGCCGGGCGGGAATTGCTTTACCTCGCCCACTTTGATGGCGGAACCGAAAGTACCGACCTTTTTAGGCCAGAAAAATAAAACAAATGTGGCTACCGCTCCCACCGAACCCGCTCCCATTGTGCCCAGAAAGGCGGACCGCATAAAGCGGCGACGGGTAATCTCAAGATGTTCGGCGCTAGAAAATTCGGATTCTGGATCGCCATTGGCATCGCCAACCGGCGTACCACCAGTCACCACCACCGGTTTACCATCTTTGTAAACAATCGCCATCTAAAATGCTCCTAAACTAGCCAACGCGTAAAAAGTTTAACTTAACCCCAATAGCGGGACAAACCGGGCCGGCCAGATGGCGGCCTATAAGGGCCGTTTGAAGGCCCACCACAACCAGTCGAACGTCTGCCCGTAACCCCGGAAAGCCGTTCCGACCACCGTCGTAATGGCGAAAGAAACCACAAAACCGGTAAACAAAGCCTGGAACACATCTCGCCGGTCGGCTCCAAAGCGTTTAATCACCAGGAACACCAGTAAGGCCGTCAAGACTAAAATCATGCCAATTGGAAGCAACCAGTTCGATAAAACAATATCCAGCGGGGTATCGACAAAACCAAATTTGTTACCCGAAGCATCACCGCCAAAGACCGGCACTTTTATTGTAGTGAAAATGCCTTTGTGAGTAAGCGAATCCGGGAAAAGGCTTGCCATCAGGGTCTTGATATTGTAGAAGTTATCCAGGGCAATCAGGAACACCAGGGCGAAGGCGGTATAGACCGAGCTAAAGATTACCACCGCTTTGCCACGTTCACTGGTAAACCAGCGACCCATTTGGCCCGGCCCCAGGTCGAAGTAAGGCACCAGCGCAATCAGCACCAGCACGACCGAGGGCACGATTACCCCGGCCAGACCGGCATCCATATGCAACAAAAGTTCTTGCAGGTTCAAAAAGTACCAGGGTGCTTTTGAAGGGTTGGGGGTTCGCTCCGGGTTCGCCAGGTCTTCCAGCGGGCCATTGATAAAGGCCGAGGTTATGAATAGCGTGACGGTAAAGACCACCGCGCAAAGAAACTCGATCATCAAAAGGTGCGGCCAGACGTGTACGATGGTCGAAGGTTCTTTAGTAGGTAAAAACCCGCTTTCTTTCTTGACTACCGCCAGCAAGCGGTGCGGACGAGCCTTATCGAGCGGGTTTGAGGCATCGTGCCGCCGCCGAGCTTCCGAACGCCGGTTGGTACCCGCCGCCCCTTCGGTTTTCTGTTGAGCCTGGCGATCCTGACTGGTATCGGCCATAACGAGACTCCCCTCTAGGTTAGATTAACCATTAAGACTATTGTTTATCTCAGCTTGTGAGATAAACAATAGTTTAAAGGGCTAACAGGGGAGACCCCTGTACGACCCCACGTAGGGGTTACACCCTTACATCCCCGTTAACGTATACGAGCGACGTTAAACGAAATTCTAATCACAAATAGGCTAACTAAAGACCACCGCTAAAGCCGTCTTTGCGAACTCGCCAGAAGTGGATCGCGATCAGGACCGCCGCCGCCAGTGGCAAGGCAATCACGTGTAAGGTATAGAACCTGATCAGGGCGTTTTGCCCGATTTCATAACCGCCTATGAGCAAGAACTGAGCTTCCGGTCCAACAAACGGGGTAGCTTTGGCAATGTTTGTACCGACAGTCACCGCCCAGAAAGACAGTTGATCCCAGGGCAGCAGATAGCCGCTAAAACTCAAAAGGAAGGTTACTACCAGCAGAAGTACCCCGATCACCCAGTTAAATTCGCGGGGTGGCCGGTAGGCTCTGGTATAAAATACCCGGCACATATGGAGAAAGACGACAATTACCATAGCGTGAGCGGCCCAACGGTGCATATTGCGCAGGAATTGCCCGGCAAACACGACCGTCTGCAAGTCTTTGATGTCCTGGTAAGCCTGCGTCACCGACGGCACATAATAGAACATCAGCAAAACACCGGAAACGGTCAGCACCAGAAAGAAAAAGAAAGACAGCCCACCCAGGCAGAAAGTGTAAGTAACTTTCAGCGAGGCCCGCCGAATAGTGGTCGGATGCAGGTGCAAAAAGACATTACTCATGGTCGCCAGCGAACGGGTCCGGGCACTATCAGGCCAGCTATGCCGGAAAATGCTTTTCCATAGCCGGAAGCCAAACGCCCCACTGGCAGCTAGCATCTGCTCCAGAGGATTAGGAGACGGAGATTTTTTCTTTGTCGCCATCGTGGCAAGCCCTCTCTAGTGAGAATTTTGTAATTCAGGCCCGGTGTGCGGCCTGATGCCTGGAGTTAGTGTAACTGTTCAGTCCCTACCCCTGACCCCTCCCCAGGGAGGGGGAGAAGAGAGAAGATACAGGGGAGACCCCTGTTCTACCCCCCGCAGGAGTTGCACCCCCACGACCCCCGCTAATCCTTTGGCCGAGGTTGGGTGAACAGTCACAAACTATTTAGGGATTGGTGCGCTCAGGCCGGGTTCGCTGACATACCAGTGCGCCCGTGGGTCACTGTACTGAAACCGCGCCATTTTAATCGCCTGGGTGGGACAGCGTACCACACACAGACCACACCGGATACATTCGTTTTCGTCGAGTAACAGCGTTTGAGCATCGGCCATTGCCGGGTCAGCCTGATACTGATCGGCCCCGGCCACTCCTTCGAGTTCCTTGAGCGGCACTAAACGGATAATCTTTTCCGGGCAGACATCCACACAGGCCGCGCACAATATACACAGATCACTATCGATCAAAATATTGTAGGCGCACTGCAAACAGCGGGTGGCCTCTTTCATCGCCATTTCGCGGGTAAAGCCGATCTCGGCTTCGGTGGACAGATTTTTGACCACATCGCTGGACCAGCGTTTATCCAGGTCCAAAAAGCGCATTTCCTGGCGGTCGATTTTTTCGTAATCCAGGCTGCGCCGCCAGACTTCCATAATTTCGTGACTGCTACGCCTTTTGGGTGGCCGTTCGCCACTGAGATATTCGTGCATGGCGTTGGCCGCTTTGTGACCATCGGCAATCGCGGAAATAATATTGCGGGGACCTTCGCTAAAATCGCCCCCGGCAAAGAGGCCCGGCACGTTGGTCATCCAGGTATCGGGGTCGACCTGGGGGTTGCCGTTCTTTTTGATCACCACGCCCAGTTCAGGGTCGATCCAGCCGGTATCGCTCCACTGGCCGGTCGCCGGGATAACCACGTCGCATTCGATTACAAACTCGCTGCCGGGCACCGCCACTGGCGACCGGCGACCTTTAGCGTCCGGCGCACCCAGTTTATTACGAATAAACTTAACCCCAGTAACTTTGCCTGTTTCGTCGCCCACCACTTCCAGTTGGGTTGCCAGGTACATAAACTTTATACCTTCAAGCTCGGCTTCCTCGACCTCGTATTCCTCGACCGGGGCTTCCAACTGCGTCCGGCGGTAGACGACTGTGATTTGTTCGGCTCCCATACGGCGGGCACTCCGGCAGCAGTCCATGGCCGTAAAGCCCATACCCAGCACAATTATACGTTTGCCGAATGCGGCTTTCTCCGGGTGATGGTAATTGATTTTCTCCAACCAGGGTAAGCCATACTCAAAGCCGGTCTTGTCCTCGCCGGGAATACCGATCAGGGCCGGTAACTGGCAACCCGCCGCCAGGTAAACCGCGTCAAAGCGGTTCATCAGGTCGGTCAGGGGAATATCGGCGTTGTGGCCGATCTTGGTATTGAGGTGCATTTCCACGCCCAACGCGTCAAAGTATTCATCGACTTCGTTCTGCACTACGTCACGCGGCAGCCGCCAGATCGGGATACCGCCGGTCAACATACCACCCGGTTCGGGGAACATATCGTAAACCACGCACTTGTAGCCCATAATCGTAAGGTCGCGTGCGGCGGCCAACCCAGCCGACCCGGCCCCGACGACTGCAATTTTCTGCTGGCGGGTAATGGGAGCTTTCTTGGGGATAAACTTATCGCTACGGAAATCGCTGGACGAACGTTTGAGCCAGCAAATTCGGATAGTTTTATCGATCAGACCTCGGCGGCAGGTACTTTCGCAGGGACGGGCGCAAATACGACCCAAAATGCCGGGAAACACGTTATCGCGCCGGTTGAGGATATAGGCTTCGTCAAAGCGGCCCTGTGCTACCAGCCCGATATAGTTAGAAACATCGGTATGGGCCGGACAGGTATACTGACAGGGTACATTGGTACGAAACCACTCAGTATCGGGTAGTTCGGTGGGGTAAGCCTGGTCTTCCGCTTCGGCGAAACGGATGTCGGCGTTCTTTTGGAGTTTGTCGTTAATCATTCTTCTTCGTTATCCACGCCTCCCGTTGCCTTTTGCATTAGCATAACAATAATGATCGAAATCATTACCATTGCGAACACTATAAAGAGTTCGATTGTTTCACCGACTACCATAAAAGGCTCCTCATCCTTGAGAAATCACAGCAAGTTGTTGCATTTTATTTTTTTGGAAGATATTGCTGTTAGTGTCTCAGTAAGATAAAAATAGAAAAATGATTGTTATAAGTTTGAAAGCAGATGCTTAAAGTTTTCCGGCCAAGTTAATCGTTTTTTTACTAAACTTTAACCAAATTGCCTATTACGTGTTAATTATAACACTGTCCTAAGTCTTGCGTCAATGGTAATAATTTCTTTTTTCACATAGTTTGGCAGTATTAGTATACTCCACCTTTACGCATCCTTTACCTTTCGGCCTTCACCCCCTTGTGCCGGGCTGTTAAGATAAGAGAGTAATAAAAAAAGAACTTTCGCTTGATAACGTAAATTAACCTGAAGCGGGGGTATACAGGCGGGTACCCACTGGGTGCCCCTGTTAAAATACTTTTTATTTTTGGTTCAAGCTCACAAAGTGAGGTTGAAGCGAAAGTCCTAAAAATTAACTATGAGCAAAAGCAGGAGCGTAAAATTATATGATGCTGGTAATCGGCAGTACCGGCTTTATTGGCCGGAATATTGTAAAGCAGTTAGCTACCACCCACCCCGGTCAGGTACGGGCGATGGTGCGCAAGAGTAGTCAGCGAACCGAGCTACCGGCAGGCGTGGAATACGTCGAAGGGGATGTACTGGACAAAGAAAGCCTTAAAAAGGCCATGAATGGCATCGATACGGTTTTTTATTTTGCCGCCATTACGGCCAATGTAAAAAATAAAAACAATATCTACTGGAAAGTAAACGTCGAAGGTACGCGCAACGCGGTCGCCGCCGCCGAGGAGACCGGCATCAGACGGTTTATCCTGGGTAGCGGACTGGGGACGGTCGAGGGTAAAGCCGGTAGTTATATGCGGACACGCTGGGAGATGGAGGAAGCGGTTCGCAAGAGCAAGCTAATCTGGACGATCTTGCAGCCGAGCATTTTGTTCGGTGAGGGTGCCGAGTTTTTTGAAGCTCAGGCCCGTGTCATGAAAGCCTTGCCGGTAGCGGCTCTAATCGGGGGCGGCAAAACTCGCTTCCAGCCGATATTCGTGGATGATGTCGCCCGCGCCTCGATTGAAGCCGCCGAACGCCCCGACAAGGCCGGCAAACAAATCGAACTGGGCGGGCCGGAGTATTACACTTACCGAGAATTGGTCAATCTGATTTTACGCGCGATCAATAAGAAACGGATCAAGTTGCCGCTGCCGTTGTGGGCTGCCGGGATCAATGCCGCCCTGTTTAGCGTGTTGCCAAAACCGCCCCTGACTGCGGCAACCCTGGAATTGTTCGACTATGACAACGTTACGCCCGACCCGCAAATTATCGAACACGAGTTCGGCTTCAAACCGGCGGCCCTGCAACAATACCTGAACGAACACGGTATCAAAGTTTAATGCGGGGATAGTGGGAACTTACTCCTCAGAATGGTTCAATAACTATGGTATGTGTCATAAGTCGGAAACCGGCAATTTTATTAGCGAGTGGCTAAACAAGCGTTAAGAAAGACTTAAATTTTTTGTATATCTATTGACTCACTTTTTGGGATATGCTACCATAAAAATGTACACAGAGCTTTTGCTCTGGTACATCTCAGGTAATAGCCGAAGAAAAGGAGGGACAGCAATGTTTCCAAATGTAAAACGGCACGTTTATCTAATGAGATACCAGGTGGACAACTCAGGTTCTTTTTGAAGTAGAGCCAGAAATTGTTTATGAGTGCAAGTTGGAACTTGCAAAGGTGGGTCTTAAACTCGCAAGAGTTAAGTCGTAAGCTTTCTACCAATTTGGTACAACACTCGACGCAAATTGGCTCGATCAAGAAGGGATAAAAAGTCCATATCGAGAACCCCGTCGGCCGTGAGGTCAGCGGGGTTTTTCCATTGTCAATAGGATTTTCGCCTCAAGCAAGAGTTCTAAATTTATGTGGCTATTTTCAAGCAAAGTTTTTTAACGCTGGTTTTTCACTTTTATTCTATTTAATTAGATTTTCAGGACACAAGGGGTAATGAGAGAAAATTTTCAGCACAGCCTACAACAACTGAAAAACCAGATTACCCGGATGGGCGAGATGGTCAACACGGCCTTGCGCCTGTCAGTCGAAAGTCTGAAATTACGTCAGCACATACTGGCTCAGCAGGTTATTAATGCCGATGCCGCTATTAACCGGGAACGACTGGCGGTCGAGGAAGAAGCCCTGACTTTAATAGCCACCCAGGGGCCGGTCGCCCACGACCTGCGCTTGATTGCCGCCATAATGTATATCTCAACCGAGCTGGAACGCATGGGCGACCATGCTAAAGGGATTGCCCGGATCAATGAAATGATGGGCGACGAACCGCTGGTCAAGCCGCTGATTGATATTCCGATTATGGCCGATAAATGTCGTCGGATGCAGGAAGAAGCTCTTCAGGCTTTTATCAGGCTGGACCACGATGCCGCCCGCGAGATTGCTAAAAAAGATGCTGAGATCGACCAGCTTTATAACACTATATACCTGGATTTGCTACAAATAATGAGCAACGATGCGAGCAGTACCAAGCGGGCGACTTATTTGCTGTGGGTAGCCCACAACCTGGAACGTTACGGGGACCGGGTGGTGAATATCTGCGAAAGAACAGTTTTTGTGGCGACCGGGCAGATGGTCGAGTTCCAAAGTCATGTGAACGGTTAGCCGGTTATGAGTACCACCAAAAAAAGCAAGTTGCCAGTGATCCGGGCCAGCGAAATCGGGGCCTATGTCTACTGCCGCCGGGCCTGGTGGTTTAAGCGGGTGGCCGGGTTTGAACCGCAAGACCGGCAAGCCCTTTTCGACCGAGGAACCGCCGCCCACGAGCAACACGGCCAACAGGTTCGCCGTTCGCTGCGCCAGGGTCAATTGGCCTGGCTACTGCTGGTCGCCGGGCTAATTCTGATCGGACTGGCTTTCCTTAATTTCCACTGAGTTTTGTAATTTACCTTGACCCTTAACCATCGAAGAAAATAAGTAACTACTCAGCTTACCTCTTTCGAGGCGGGGTAAGTAGGGGTGCAACCCCTGCGGGGGGTCTAACAGGGGTCTCCCCTGTTTAGACTTCTTCTTCTTTCCCCTCCCTGGGGCGGGGTCTGAGTAGTTACGGAAATAAAATAAAGAGAAAACCCTATCTTGTTTCTCCCTACCCGGCGACGGTCAGTTCCTGGTGGCCTTTTACTTCCAGGCGACAGATAAAGCGCAGGCGGCGAGTATGTTCGATCTCGACTATATCGCCGACCTGTAGCTGGTCGTACAGGGCCGGGCTGACATCAAAGCGGCGAACAGCTTCCTGACCGGCTCCGATGCCGCCATCGGCCATGACGATCAGGCGGCGATTGTCCTGGCTGGTCTGGGTGACGCGCCATTTGCTCAATACCGGGCCGACCGCCAACTGGCGCGGGCTTTTAATATCCTGCAATTTTCGCCGGAAGCGCAAAAGCAAAAATACGGCCGCACTGAAAAATAACACGCCGAGAGTTACCAGCATTGAATAGCGGGCCGAGTCAAGTTGTTGCGGGTCGGGCGAAAAAGCCGAGCCACTCACCAGGGTCAGTATCGCCAGAAAAAGCAAAAGCAACCCCAGCACCGGATCGAGATAAAGAAAAACCCACAACCGCCAGCCGCAGTTATAGCGCAAGCGTAAATGCTCCGGGGCCAGCCTGGGGTAAACGCCGGGCGGTAAGGCTGCGTCCGGGATAGGCTGAATTTGCCGCACGAAACGAAACAGCCGAGTACAACTTACGCTTACAAAGTCGGCTCCATCGGTCGCCAGGAAGGCGGCCCGGTTCAGTTCAAATTGCACTTGCTGGCCGGACCGGCGGCTTACAAACGGCGAAACCAGCACACTAAAACTTTCGAGGCTGAGTTCGCTGCGCTCGATACGGGCCACCAGCGTACCCTGGACCGTCTGGACCGGCAAGAACCAATCGGCCAGCGAAAGACCGGCGTAAACCAAGCCAATCAAACCGGTCAAACCGACCAGTATCAGAAATAAGACGGCGGGTAGCTGCCAGTTTTGAAAAAGTTTACCGGGTTGATACTGGTTTAAGACAGCCAGTTGATCGCCGATTTGAACCGAGTATAGGTTGTAAAAGTGGGGAGAAAAGTTGAGCGTAGCCGGAATGAGGCTACCCGGTTCACTCTTTTGCAAAAGTTCAAACACGCCGTCCCGCAAGTCGAAGTCGTGTTCCTCGCCGGTAGTTCCGACAAAATGAAAGTGACCGGGAACCGGACCGGCCTGAAGATGATGTGAGTAGGAAGTAATTTGACCGTCAAGCAGGCGGGGCGATTGTTGACCATCTTGCCAGAAATTTGCCCACAAACTAAAGGCCAATATGAAGACCGTCAGGGCCAACAGCCCCAATCCCAGGCCCCAACCCACTCTGATCAGGGGATGTTTTCGCCACATAACACACCTCGAAATTACATGTCACTAACCGGCAGTCGGCATTTTAAGATGTCAGTGGTTGGGTCAGTCACAAAACGAAACCGGTCAGGCCGGTCGGCGGCTATTAGACCAAACTATCCAGTACGGCCCTGGTTAACACGCGTGTACCGATAGCCAGCGAATCTTCTTCAATGTCAAAACCGGGATGATGGTGGGGAAAGGAACTGCCGTCCGGTTTGCCGGAACCGACAAAAAAGTAGCAACCGGGTACTTCGTTCAGGAACAGGGCCATATCGTCGCTGCCCATTACCATCTTTTGAGTAATTACCTGGCTTTCACCAAGTAGACCCATAGCACCCTGCCGGACCAATTCGGTCATAGCCGGGTCATTTTTGACCGCCGGACAGCCATAGACCACCTCAAATTTAACCTTGCAGCGCAAAGCTTTGCCCAGTTCCACCGAAATTTGCTCGATCCGGCGCAGCATTTTCTCGCGGACTTCCGGTAAGAATGAGCGAACGGTTCCTTCCAGAACCACTTCCGGTGCGATAATATTGGAAGCAAAACCGCCATGAATTGTCCCAAAGCTCAAAACCGCCGTTTCGTCGGGAGCGACTTCGCGGCTGACAATCGTTTGCAAGGTCGTTACGATCTGGCAGGCCGCCATCACAGAGTCGATGGCCCGGTCGGGCTGGCTGCCGTGACCGCCCCGGCCTTCCACCGTCAGGCGAATACTGTCGACGTTTGCCATGAACGGACCGGACCGCAAGCCGACTACTCCGACCGGTGCATCGTTCCAGAGGTGCAACCCGACGGCCACATCTACACCTTGCATGACACCCTGTTCGATCATGGGTTGGGCACCGGAGACGATTTCTTCTGCCGGTTGAAAAACAAATTTTACGTTTCCGGCCAGATTGTCGCGCTGTCCGGCCAGCAGTTCAGCCACCGCCAGTCCAATCGACACGTGTCCATCGTGACCGCAGGCGTGCATGACACCCTGGGTGTGGCTTTTGTATTCGCTATCTCGATCTTCGATAATCGGCAAAGCGTCAATATCAGCCCGCACCAGCACCGTTTTGCCGGGCTGACTGCCCCGCAGCATTCCGACGACCCCGGTCTGCGCGACCCCGGTTTGCACTTCCAGACCCAGACCGCGCAAAGTAGTTTCGATCACCCCGGCGGTACGGTTTTCTTGAAAAGCCAGTTCCGGGTTACGATGTAAATCCCGCCGGACCGACACAAGTTTGGAACGCCGCGCTTCGGCCTGACGGCTGATTTCAGAATTATCTAACAAAGGAGGCTACTTTCTGACGCTATTTTCTATTGGTTAAAATGGGTTAGACCAGTTCCGCCGCGTAACGGGGTATAAAGCCAACCTGCCCGTTAGTCAAGCTCACCTCGAAAAAGAAACTGTCGTTACCGACCAGAGTTACCTGTTCGCCCCGCTTGAGGCGACCCACCTGCCGGCCAACGATGCCTGGTTTGTCAAAGACCGCGATTTCGCCGGTGGTTATTACTACGGTATTGCCGCCCCGGCTTAATGGACGCGAACCACTGCTGGAGGAACTATAACCATTGGAGCTTGAACTGGAGCGACCGGCGGGCCGGATGGGTGGGGTACGCGGCGCGGCTGGAGCCTGGCGAGTAGTTGAGGGACGGCGCATGGCATCCATCGTCATATCCGGTAGAACGGGAGCAGATCGGGCATTACCGGTGGGTTCCGGGGCAGGAATAGTTGTTTTATCGGTTTTGGTGGCGGAAGCTGTTACCTCCGGGGTAGCTTTTTCAATCGGGGTCGAGCGAGTTACCTGTGCCCCGGTGGTTAGTTCCCCGGCGGCTTTGTAAACATAGCCTTCCAGACCGTTATCGAGCCGAACCAGATAATAATAAGGATGATCGTCGCCGACAACATCCATTACCGCGCCCTTATGCAAAGTTCCCAGGTAGCCAGATATTGCGCTTGGGCCAGATTGTAAAGCAATTTCACGGTATTTTACTTTAAATTGGGTCGAACCGAAACCCTTAAAACTGCGCTCCATTAAAAACCTCTTTCTTTTTCCCCGATGCTATCAGCAATTGACTAAAGGTTTTGGTGCTACTTATATACTTGCTTGGGTACCTTGTATTTTAACAGATAAAAATCTACAATACCAGTAATAACGGCGCCAGTAATAACGGCAGCCGGTCTAAGTTTTCTCAAAGTGTTTTGAACAATCAACAAATTTCAACTGATTTACAAGGCCCCAGGGCTGTGGTAACATTGAGCGGCTCAGAACAAAGGTCCTTAATTTCCAAAACAACTGAATTGGTACTCTAAAATCAGCTTTAACTTACTTACTTTCATTCTTATTATCTGATAGAAGGCGGTACAGGCGTGTTAGCAAAAGTTTTAAGTTGCGCTGTGATCGGGCTGGAAGGCGCAATCGTTGAAATTGAAGTCGATATATCCAACGCCGGTTTACCCGCCTTTCAACTGGTCGGTTTGCCGGATACCGCCGTGCAGGAAGCCCGCGAACGGGTCCGCTCGGCGATCCGCAACAGCCATGCGATCTTCCCCAACAAAAAGATTACCGTAAATCTGGCACCGGGCGACCTGCGTAAAGAAGGCCCGGCCTACGATCTACCAATTGCGGTCGGCGTTTTGCTGGCAAGCGAACAGATTACGGCTAACCTGGAAAATACGCTTTTTGTGGGCGAACTTTCGCTGGATGGCACGGTTCGGCACACCGATGGCGTGTTGCCGATGGTATCGGTCGGGCGCAGTCACGGCCTTAAACGAGTCTTTGTACCAGCCAGTGATGCCGCCGAAGCCGCTCTGTTGGAGGACCTGGAGGTTATCCCGGTGGCTTCGTTGGCGGCCCTGGCCGACCACCTGCGTGGGGATAAGCAGATCGCCCGGTATGTACTGGACCTGAATGCCCTGGCCGAAGCTCAGGTCGATAATCGCTACGATTTCGCGGTGGTCAAGGGACAGGAACACGCCAAACGCGCCCTGGAAGTGGCGGCTGCCGGGGGCCACAATGTGATTATGAGCGGCTCGCCCGGTTCGGGTAAAACTTTGCTGGCCCGCACCATGACCAGTATCTTGCCGACTATGACTACCGATGAGGCCCTCGAAGTCACCAAGATTTACAGCGTGAGCGGCCAATTACCCGCCGACACTCCGCTGATGCGGTCCCGGCCATTTCGCTCGCCTCATCACACGATTTCCAACGCCGGATTGGTAGGCGGTGGGCGGCTGCCGCGACCGGGGGAAATCAGCCTGGCTCACCGGGGGATTTTATTCCTGGACGAGTTACCCGAATTCGGCCAGACCATGCTCGATAACCTGCGCCAACCGCTGGAAGACCGCACCCTGACGATTAGCCGGGCCAGTGGCACACTGACCTTCCCGGCCAACTTTATTATGATCGCCGCCATGAACCCCTGCCCGTGCGGCTTCTTCGGGGATATGTCTCGCGCCTGCACCTGCTCCCCTTCGCTGGTTACGCGCTATCAAAAACGTCTGAGCGGGCCGCTACTCGACCGGATCGATATTCATATGGAAGTACCGCGCGTCGAGTACGAAAAGCTGGCCGATAACCGGTTGGGCGAACCCTCAGCCCGGATTCGGGAACGGGTCGAACAGGCTCGCGTGATACAGCGTCAGCGTTTCGGCAACCGGACGGTTTCCCCCAACCAGGAGCTACCCGGCGAAAGTGAAACCGGTCAGCCTACCACGAGCAGTAAGGCTCACCGGATTTTGACCAACGCCGAAATGGGGCCGACCGAGGTCCGCGAGTTTTGCCAGACCGATAGTGCCGGACAGGCTTTGCTCAAAGCCGCTACCCGCCAGTTACAGTTATCGGCACGGGCTTACCACCGGGTCCTTAAACTCTCACGGACTATTGCCGACCTGGCCGGTTCCGAAAATATCCAGGCCTCTCACATAGCAGAATCAATTCAATATCGGCGGAAGGAAAGCAATTAACCAGTAATAGACAACCCTTAAATTGAGATGTATAAAAAAAGGAGCGACTGTCATTAAATTGATAATCGCTCCTTTTTAAGTTTGATAGCCGGTTGGCTATTTGGTGGGCGTAGGGGCCGCCGTCGTATCGACGGCGGTGGTTGTAGCGGCAGCAGAGGTGGTCGTCGGTGCAACCGTTGTGACAATGCTGGCCGTTGTCGACGCGGCAGTGGTTCCAGCGGAGGCAGTCGTGCTACCTGCCGGTACGGTTGTACCACTGGCCGGGGTGGTACCAGCGGGAGCAGTGGTTGGAACCGCAGTCGGCGGGACCGGTGTCACAGTCGGCGGCACTACCGGCGTAAAGACCGGGACCGGGACCAGCGTCGCGGTCGGGGCGGGTGTCGGCGGGGTATTGTAACTGACCTTGCTATCCTTCACCTGCTGGGTGATCCAATCGCTGTAGAACTGCGGGTCGCCGGTGGCATCGGCTTGCTCGAAAGATTGAATAGTCAGCGCGTCGAGAAGCCGTTTAGGGTCTTTATCGGTACAGTAGATAATGTGATAGCCAAATTGAGTTTTGACCGGCTCACTGATCTGACCCTTTTCCAGCTTGAGAGCGGCGGCCAGGAAGTCCTTATCGAACTGAGTTTTATCCGTTACCCAGCCCAGGTCGCCGTTGTGCGAAGCAGCGGTGGTATCGGTGCTCTTTTCACGCGCCAACTGTACAAACAGATCGTGCTGTTTATCCGCCGGAGCGGCCTTCAACTGGTCGGAAATCTGCTTGGCCGTCGCCTCATCTTTGACCAGGATATGACTAACCTGGCTGGCCGGATAAGGAGTACCAACCTTTGGCACCGTTTCCCGCAGCTTTTCGACTACCTTCTTCTTGAGCAAAGTAGGCCGCACTTCCAGTTTGCGGTAATCATCATCGGAGAGACCGGTAAAGGTTCGGAAACCTTTGAGGTAGCTAGATTGATTAGCCGTGACCGTCTGTTCAACCTTATCCCCGGCAATCGCCGTCGCAGTCGCGGTCGCCGTCGGTGTGATGGTCGGCTGAACGGTAGTGCTAACCGAAGGTGACGCGCCAGGCGTACCGGGCGTACCGGCGAAAGTCGGAGCGGGTGTCGCGCCGGGCGTGGTGGCGGCATCGGGCGTACCGGCAGTTACGCCGGGGGTCAGACCGGGCGTAGCACCAGGGGCGGCACTGGCAACCGTTGTGGTAGCCGGAACCGAAGAAGTAGCCGTCGGAAGCGGCGTTACGGCACTGGCGGTAGCGGTGGCAAACTGACCGGCCTGAGTAGCCACCGGGGCGGCAGTCTGGGTCTGGAGGGCCTGGGTTGGGTTCGGGGTAGGGGTATAAATTACGTCTTTGAACTCCTGCCCCAGATATTTACTTACTTCGTCATCGCTGACCGAAATCCCATATTTATCTTTAGCCGCTTTTTCCAGCACGATCTGCTTTACCAGTGATTCCAGGCTGGTCTGGTTCACCTTTCGGTCGGAAATATTAGCTACTTCATCCTGGAGCAAGGCAATTTGTGAGGCAAGCTGCTGCTGCTGGTCGCCCTGGCTAAACTGCTGTTGCTGTTGCAACGATCCGACCTGTTTGAAGATTTCAAGCTTGCGATATTTATTGTAGTCAGACCGGCTGATCCCCTGACCGTTAACCGAACCAACTGTTTCAAAACTGGGGGCTAGCGTCGTTTGCCAGATACCAAAAGCCAGCACCAAAACTATAAAAACCACCACGCCAATGACGGCCCAGACTAACTGGCGTTGACGGCGCATATCTTTTTCGTAGCGGCTGAGTGCCCTGGCACTCATCTGGGTCTGGGGTCGCGCAGAAGGCGAAATTACCCCACCCGCCGGATTGGCCGGTTTAATCGACGAGGGCGATCCCGCCGGTTTCGTCGCGCCGGCCTCAGCCGAACGCTGGCCGCGATTGGCCGCCGCCGGGACACTCGGATTAGCTTTTTTACGGTCGCGGTCGGCATTAGAGCCTGGTTTATTTGATCCGTTGTTTGTATTATTGGTCATGGGAGTTGTTTTGATTTTCCTCCAAAGAGAAAAGCTTACTTACTAAACCACAAACAGGCGTAGGAATAAGTAGCCAAGCCGGCCAAATCCTACGCCTGATATTTATAAAATAATTTCTCTAAGCAACGCTGACCGGCCCCAATCAAGGGGACCGGTATTAGCGCACTTTGTAAAACCCACGTCAGACCAGTAGCGGCCTCACTCCAAGAACTAGCGAGCCTGGTTAGCAACGTAGGGCAGAAGGGCCATATAGCGAGCGCGTTTGATGGCGGTCGTCAGTGAGCGTTGGTGGTAAGCACTCAACCCGGTCTTGCGACGCGGCTCGATCTTGCCCCGGTCGGACAGGTAACGGCGTAACCGCTGGAAATCCTTGTAATCGATTTCACGGATGCCATCTACCCCAAATTGGTCTACCCGGCGGCGCGGCGCAAAGCGATCTTTGCCACCGGGCCGACGTGGGCGGCGCATAGGGGCACCACCGGCCATGCGGTTGTTGCCACCTTCGTTACCGCCTTCGCCACCCTCTTCGCCTTCGGCGCGGGGTCCACGTGGACCGGGGCGCGGCGGGCGATTTTGCATTGGGCGCGGAGTATTGAAAGCTCCGTTATTATCGGAAGACGGCGCACCGCCTTCGGCTGAATTTACTTCTTGATTATCGGTAGTCACTAAAATCTATCTCCTTCGGCTTTCAACAATCGTCAAATTGTTTGATTTGTTTGATTGATTGTAGGGAAACCTTTCACCTGTAAAATTTTTGATTTCCCTCTGGCCCAAGCCTGCGAAGAAAGTCGCCTGAATTGGTACTTTCTTCGCAAGGCTATTGGCCGAAGACTTGAATAAATATCGGTTAAGCAGGCCTGACTAGAACGGAATATCCTCCGGTTCCACACCATTATCATACTGGTTGGAGGCTGAGTTTGAACGAGTGTTGCCACGCCCCTGAGGGGCCACCGACCGTTGATTACCGCCGCCGCCATTGCCTACGCTATCCCAATCGTCGCCAGTCTCGCCGCTACTTTCGGTCCGTTGCTGCGATGGTCCCATCATGTAGATGTCGTTGGCTATAACTTCGGTGGTCTGACGTTCCTGGTTAGTCTCTTTATCGTTCCACTTACGGGTTTGCAAGCGGCCTTCGACCAGGACGTGCGCGCCCTTTTTGAGCCGCTCGCTGTAGCGTTCGGCCAGTTCGCGCCAGGCTACTACCCGGAACCACTCGGTTTCGTCTTTCCAGCCATCGCCGTCGCGGACACTCCGTCCACAGGCAACGCTGAAAGTCGCAACTGAAAGGCCGTTGGGAGTAACCCGGATTTCGACATCACGGGGTAAGCGTCCGCTGACTGTTACTCTGTTCAAATCCTTAGCCATTGCTTTTCTCCTAAAAATAAAAGTATCGGCTCAAAATCAACTATAAGCATGGGCTATCTAGTAAAGTTGCTTCTAATCCTGGTTGAGGCTGATCAGCAAATGTCGCAAAATCTCTTCATTCAGGCGCATACTGCGCTCAAGTTCGCCGGTCTGAGCGGGTTCGAGCTTGAGGTTGGTTATCACATAGAACCCGTCATTGTGCTTCTCAATCGGATAAGCCAGGCGGCGTTTGCCCCAGGGCGCGGTCTGGTTGACCTCAGCGATCTGCCCACCTAATTTGCCAATCAGAGTGTTCACTTTTTCGATGGCCGTTGGAAAATTCTCGTCGCCCATTTCCGGCGAAAGAATATACATCATCTCGTAATCACGCACGGTTGTGTTTTCTCTATCCTTTCTCACAATCCTTCCCACGGGTTTGCCCCAGCACCCTACCTACCCTTAGTTATATAAGGGCAGATCGCCATCTCCAGTGTGAGTCGAGAGATTGGCCGGGCGCGGCGCAGAAAGGAAATAACTATTTTTTTGTCAATAAAAGTATCTGTGGTAGAACGAATGAGGGCCACTCTTTCTTACCGAACCAGAATTATAGCAAAAATGACCGCAAAGCGCAAACGGCCCACAGCCACCCACCCATAACCATTTGTTTAAAACCTCTTCTTCATCTGTTAGTAACTTTGTTAATAACTTTCCTATAAACTTAATATCTTAGGACTTTCGCTTCAACCTCACTTTGTCAGCTTGAAGCAAAAATAAAAGAGATTTAAGAGGGGCACTCGACCCCCGCTTCAGCTTGGTTTACGGCATCAAGCGAAAGTCCTGGTTATTCGGGTTATTGGCCGCGTAATCTGGCTGATTAATTGTTCAGGCAAATCGCCGGACGCTGTTTCCAAAAGCCGGTAGCTTGCTCGAAAGCATGGGCCAGTTGCAAAACACTCAGTTCAGCCTGATGTCTGCCCACGATTTGCACCCCAACCGGTAAACCTTCCGGGCTAAACCCGCACGGGACCGATATAGCCGGTAGTCCGGTGGCACTGATGAAATAACATGATTTCATCCAATCGGTGTACAATTCCATTTTTTCACCGTTGATTTCGCTCACCCAGCGTTGTTTTACATCAAAAGGCAAAACCTGGCTGACCGGGAAAATGATGAACTCGTAATCCTGCATAAACTGACTGACGCGCTGGAAAAGTTGAGTACGGGCTACTTCTACACGGGCCAGCTCCGGTCCGGTGATTTTTTCGCCTCTGGCGATCTCATCCTGGATCGTTTGCTTTAGAAGCTTTCGCTTTGCCTCAGGAAAGGCCTGGAATCGCAACTGGGTATTCCAGATTCGCCAGCTCAAAAAAGATTCATTGGCACCGGCAAAGTCGGGCTGGTTAGCGTCAAGTACACAGCCCAGCCCCTCGAAAATAGCGCGTTGAGCCTCAATCGTCCCTGTAACTCGCGGGTCTACCGGCAGACTTCCACCAAAATCCGCGCTCCAGGCAATTCTAACGCCTTTGAAATCTCGCTCAAGGCTGGTCTGAAATTTAGTGCCCGCCTCGTTAATACTGATTGGTACCCGGTAGTCAGGACCGGCCATAACGCTGAGAAGTAATGATATATCCTGGACGGTACGCGCCATCGGGCCGACCACGCCTAACCCAGACCAACCAAGCGTCGCCGGATAACCCGGCACCCGCCCCGGCGCAGTCCTGAACCCGGTCACGTTACAAAAGCTGGCCGGATTTCGCAACGAACCACCCATGTCACTGCCATCCGCGATGGGTAGCATTCCGCAGGCCAGGGCAACCGCCGCCCCACCGCTACTGCCGCCACAGGTTTTGGTCAGGTCGTAAGGGTTAAGAGTTTCACCGAAAACCTCGTTATAGGTCTGCGAACCGGCCCCAAATTCCGGCGTATTGGTTTTGCCTATCGTGATAGCCCCGGCCTGTTGCAAGCGGTCTACGCTCAAGGTATTCTGGTCCGGTACAAAGTCTTTAAACAAAGGTGAACCAAAAGTGGTCCGAATACCCTTTGTA
Source organism: Chloroflexia bacterium (assembly GCA_038322625.1). Taxonomy (GTDB): domain Bacteria; phylum Chloroflexota; class Chloroflexia; order Chloroheliales; family Chloroheliaceae; genus 54-19. The sequence goes on along the minus strand of JBBQGA010000003.1, from coordinate 151,475 downwards.
ATTTCAAGGTCTTTATGCGCGATAGGCAACCCATGTAAGGGGCCAGTTGGTTCCCCACGTGCCAGGGCTTCATCCGCCGCTCTGGCCCCGGCCAGGCCTCGCTCCGGCAGGTAGGTGACAATTGCATTTACTTTAGGGTTTATACGCTCAATTTGAGAAAGATGCGCTTCCATAACCTCCAGTGCCGAGAGTTCGCGGGTACGTATTTTTCCGGCCAATTCGGTCGCCGTCATAAAACAAATTTCAGAATACGCCATTGGTTTCCTTCCAGAATTATTCTATTTGGGACTTTCACTTCGACCTCACTTTGTGAAGCTCAAGCGAAATTAAAAGAGTTTTGACAGGGCACCAAGCGGGTACCCGACCCCCACTACCCCCGCTTCACTTTGGTTTACGGCTTCTAGCGAAAGTCCTACGATTGCTAATCATGATTTTGTAACTGAAAATCGCCCTGAGAAGGAATTATCATATCAAACCGGAGAGAAAGGGCCAATCTTGACCGCAACTGTTGGCAAGTCTTATCGACTTGAAATTGCTGATCGCAGCAAGTTTAACCTGATAGCCAGTTGTGGTACAATCAAAAGGCCGGTAGTTACAGGCTTTTGCAGGACACAATCCAGGAATCAACAATTGAAATTTTAGGAGGTTTCAGAGTTGAGATTCAAACGTGCCGCTGGGATTTTGCTCCATCCAACCAGTTTACCTGGCCCTTACGGTATCGGCGACCTGGGCCGCGAAGCTTTCCGCTTTGTGGATTTCCTACAGCAAAGCCACCAAACACTCTGGCAAGTTCTCCCTCTGACCCCGACCGGCTACGGCGATTCGCCCTATGCCTCATTTTCGGCTTTTGCCGGTAATCCTTTGCTTATCAGCCCGGATATTTTGCGCGAACAGAACTTATTGGAAGACGCTGATCTGGCAAACCGGCCCGAATTCCGGTCCGACCGGGTTGAGTACGGTCCGCTTATCGAGTGGAAAATGACTTTGCTGAACCGGTCTTACCAGCTTTTCAAAAACAGCCCCAACCCCCAAATCCAGCAAGACCTGACCCATTTTGCATCCGATAACGCCGCCTGGCTGGAGGATTATGCTCTGTTTATGGCCGCCAAGCAAGCCCATGACGGGGTGGTTTGGAGCGAATGGGAGCCAGAGTTGGCTTTGCGTAACCCGGCCAGCCTGCTGGAGTGGCGTGAGAAACTGGTCGACCAGATCAACTTTCAGAAATATCTACAGTTTATCTTTTTCCAGCAATGGTTTGCCCTCAAAAAATACGCTAACGACCGCCAGATAAAGATTATTGGCGATATTCCAATTTTTGTAGCTTACGACAGTGCCGATGTCTGGGCGCACCCGGATTTATTTTATCTCGATGCCAGTGGGCACCCCACCCACGTCGCCGGGGTACCGCCCGATTATTTCTCGGCCACCGGCCAGTACTGGGGTAATCCACTCTACCGCTGGGATGTCATGATGCACCACAAGTACGAATGGTGGATCGAGCGGTTCCGGCAAGCTTTCCGGCTAACCGATTATTTACGGCTCGATCACTTCCGGGGCTTTGCGGCCTACTGGGAAGTGCCGGTTAACGCCGAACAAACCGCCGCCAACGGTCGCTGGGTCACTGGGCCAGGCGCGGCTCTATTCCAGACCGTCCAGGCGGCATTGGGTGAGCAACCGATTATCGCGGAAGACCTGGGAATTATTACACCGGATGTGGTAAAAATCCGGGAAGTTATGAATTTACCGGGAATGAGAGTGCTGCAATTCGCCTTCGGTGCTTTCGATACCGATTGGACGGACGCTTATTTGCCGCATAACTTTGAAAACAACACGGTAGTCTATACCGGCACCCACGATAACGACACCACTGCCGGTTGGTTCTCGACCGCCACCGACCAGGAGCGTTCGCACGTCCTGACCTATTTTGAACTCGACCCGGCCAACCCCCCCTCTCCGGCTGAAATGGCCTGGCGAATGGTCCGGCAAGCTTTCGCCTCGGTGGCCGATCTGGCGGTCGTGCCGCTCCAGGATGTGCTGGGAGTCGGCAACGAGGGGCGCATGAATTATCCCGGTCGAGCCGAAAATAACTGGGCCTGGCGTTATCAGCCGGATAGCCTGAGCGATAGATTAGGGGAAAGGCTGGCGCATATCACCGAAATGTACGCACGCTGGGTGCCAGAACGTGCCGAACCGCTCAAAGGTCAGGGTATTATCTAAATATAAATGCTTTGAAAGGGGTTTTGAGGATGAACAGGTCGAACACAGAGGTTATGACGATCATCCTGGCGGGTGGTCAGGGTGAACGCCTGTCGATTTTATCGGAAAAACGGGCGAAACCGGCGGTGCCATTTGCCGGTAAATACCGTATTATTGATTTTGCCCTGAGCAATTGTGTCAATTCCGGGCTGGACGATATTCTAGTTTTGACACAGTATCGCCCACTTTCCCTCCACGATCATATCGGGTCGGGTAAACCCTGGGACCTGGATCGCTTGCGGGGCGGCGTCCGCATGGTCTCGCCGTATCTGGGCCGCAAGGATGCCGATTGGTACCGGGGCACCGCCGATGCGGTTTATCAGAACATCAATCAGCTCTCCGAAATCAAATCCGATAACGTACTGATTCTGGGCGGTGATCATATTTACAAAATGGATTATCGCCCGATGATCGATCTACACAACGAACACAAAGCCGATGTCACAGTGGGCGTAATGCGTATCCCGATTGAGGACGCACATCGCTTTGGAATTGTAAGTGTCGATGACGACGGGCGTGTGTCCAATTTTGTCGAAAAACCCAAACAACCCGAAAGCAACCTGGTTTCGATGGGTATCTATGTGTTCAGCCGGGATGTGTTGATCGACCGGTTGATCAAGGATGCCGCCGATCCGACCAGCCAGCGCGATTTCGGTCACAATATTATGCCTAAAATGCTAAAAGATGGTGATCGGGTCTATGCCTATACCTTTAACGATTACTGGCGCGATGTCGGAACCGTCCAATCCTACTGGGATGCCAATATGGAACTATTAGAAAGCCCTCCGGCAGTTAACCTTTACGACCGGGACTGGATTATTTATACCAAAAGCGAGGAACGGCCACCCGCCGGGATCAGTAAACAGGCCAGAGTAGAACGCAGCCTGATCTCTCACGGTTGCCAGGTGCGTGGTCAGGTCATTCATAGCGTACTATCGCCGGGTGTGATCGTCGAGGAAGGCGCAATAGTGCGCGATTCGATTATTATGTTTGATACCGTCATCGGTAAAAACAGCGTGATCGACCGGACGGTTATTGACAAAGAGGTAATCGTGGGGCCGGACAGCCAGATCGGCTTTGGCGACGACCAGACGCCCAACAAACTGGAACCGGCCCGGCTGAACACCGGTATTACCCTGATCGGTAAACGCGCCCACCTGCCAGCCGGGATCAAAGTTGGCCGCAACGTCAAGATCGGGACCGATATTCGACCGAACGACTTTCCCTCACTCGATCTACCCAGTGGCGAAACAGTTATCGCCCCGGTGCGTAAACCCGGCCTCTTAAAGGGAGTTCCTGAATAGGCATGAAAATTTTATTTCTGGCGGCGGAAGTTGCACCTTTTGTCAAAGTGGGCGGACTGGCCGATGTGGCCGGGGCGTTGCCTGGCGCACTGGCTGCTCTCGGTCACGATGTCCGGGTAGCAATGCCCCGCTACCTAAATATTACGCCCGAACGCTATAACCTGCAAACTTTGTTTGACCTGGATACCCCGATTGGACAGGGAACTACCGGCACTCGCATTCTGGAAGGTACTTTAGCTGGTCAGGTGCCGGTGCCGATTTATTTTGTCCAGAACCAGCATCACTTCGAGCGGCCTCGCATCTATGGCTATGCCGACGACGGGGACCGCTTTGCGGTGTTTTGCCGGGCGGCTTTACAAATGTTAGCTAAACTGGATTGGAAACCCGATCTGGTCCACGCCAACGACTGGCATACCGCCCTCGCCCCTAACTATCTCAAAACCATCTATCTGAACGATCCATTTCTGGGCGGAATTAAAACCGCCTTCACGATCCATAACCTGGCCTATCAGGGCAATTTCGACCTGGCCTGGTTACGTCAGGCTGGACTGGAGGAATATGGTACCGTGTGGGGTGACACCGGAGGTCGGGTGAATATGATGGGACGTGGCATTGCTTACGCCGATGCCGTCAGTACGGTTAGCCCAACCTATGCCGCCCAGATTCTTACTCCCGAATACGGTGAAGGCCTGGATTGGTTGCTCAATTACCGGTGGGGGCACCTGTGGGGTATCCTCAACGGGATCGATTATGAAATATTTAACCCGGCCACCGACCACCAGATTGCCGCCAATTTCGAGGTTAACTCTATCGAGAAACGGGCTGCTAATAAAAGCGATTTACAAAAGGCCGTTCACCTCTCGGAAGTTAGCGACGTTCCATTGATCGGCATGGTATCGCGGTTGGCCGATCAAAAAGGCTTCGATCTGGTGGCAGCCTCAATCGAGGGCATTTTGCAGCGCAATATCCAACTGGTAATTTTGGGGACCGGCGAACCGTATTACCATGAATTTCTAAGCGATCTGGCCCGGCGTTTTCCCGACAAAATCAGCGCGATGCTGACTTTCGACCTGGGAATGGCCCAGAAGGTCTACGCCGGAAGTGATATGTTTTTGATGCCTTCCCGGTTCGAGCCGGGCGGTCTGGGCCAACTGATTGCCATGCGTTACGGCTCGGTCCCTTTTGTGCGGCATACCGGGGGCCTGGCCGATACGGTAAGCGAATATCGCCCGGTCACGCAGACCGGTAATGGCTTTTTGTTCGGCCCCTACGAAGCCTCTCACCTGCTGGCGGCCCTGGACCGGGCCTTGCAAGCTTATCACCAACCGATGCACTGGCAGCAACTGATCCAGACCAATATGCTGCAAGATCATTCCTGGCCGGTTTCGGCTCACCAATATCTTAATTTTTACCGGGAGGAGCTTGGCCTGATCTAATATTCGGTCCAACAACAGCAAATGTAATCGGAAATGTAACGTGTCATCAACCTCAAAAACCCTAAAGATTTTGCTCGGCGTGATCCTGCTAATTGGAATGGGTGGGCTGGCCTGGCTGGTTTATCTGAACGGCAATTTTAACCGGCTACCGGTGCGTAGTTCCAACCCGGAAGCAGCGATCAGCTTTAACGACGGGCGGTTGGACGCTCTTACTCCCCAACCGGCCCTGACGGTCGCAGCCGCTAGTCGGTTAGGGTCAGGCGTAGCGGCAAGCAGAACGGTACTGACCGGCAATCCTCAGACAACCGCAGCCGATAGCACCATCATCTCACCGGAACTTGACGGTCATTACGTCGATCCGCAGAGCGAAAATGCCGTAAGAATTCTGTTGAACGCCGGTACGGCCAACCCAACCGGCGGCGCAAGCGGTCTGCTACCTTTACCGGCCAAATACCGGCCCGGCCCCTATAGCCCGCTGGGTGCCCCTTCGATCAATTTCGACACTTTTAATTATTTTCTCAAGCAGTCGAATAGCCCGGCCCTGCCGGAAGCGGTAAATTTGTACAACACCTGCCTCAAACTATACTGCGATCCGGCGGTCGCACTGGCTTTTTTTGAACACGAGTCCTCGATGGGTAAACAGGGGGCCGGGGCCGAAAATAAGTCCTGGGGTAATATTCGCTGCGTGGCCGGTTTCGCCTGCCGCACGACCTCGAATAACGGTAAATTCAAGATTTATACAACCTGGAACGATGGGTTAATCGATTGGGTACTTTTGATGCGGGAAACTTACGCTACGAAATGGAGCCTTTTCTCGCTGGAAGAAATTATTCCTCGCTACGCCCCCTCGGCGGACAACAACGATCCCAACGGCTACATAAACACTATTAAAAAATTAGTCACCCACTACCGGACCTATCACGCCTAGCCTTAGCCCCCACCGAATTTTCAGGAACAAAAAGACCCGGCCCAATAAAAGGCCAGGTCTTTTGTTTTCCAGTTAGGAAAGCTTACTTGACGACGGCGACGGCACCGGCTTCGGTCAGCTTGGCGCGAGCCGCTTCGGCTTCGTCCTTGTTGACACCTTCCTTGACGGCCTTCGGAGCGGCTTCCACCAGGTCTTTGGCTTCTTTCAAGCCGAGGCTGGTCAATTCGCGGACGGCCTTGATCACATTGATCTTGTTAGCACCGATTTCTTGAAGAACTACATCGAACTCGGTTTTCTCAACGGCAGCCGGGGCAGCCGCAGCACCATCACCGGCGGCAGCCGGAGCGAAACCGCCCATCATCATGGGGGCGGAAGCGGTCACGCCGAAGGTTTCCTCCAGGGTCTTGACCAGTTCGGATACTTCCAGGATATTCAGGGTCTTAATATCGTCTACGATCTGGGCTATGGTAGCCATTATTCTTGGTTCCTTTCTTAAATAGCTTAGAAAGCTACTCTATTTAACTTAACTTATTTATCCAGACAGCCGGAAAGCTGTTTACAAATTTTAGGCGGTCGCATCGGCGGGCGCTTCGCCTTCTTCTAGTTTCTTGCGATACGAATCCAGTACATTGACCAGATTGCGGGTCGTCTGGGAAAGTACATTGACCAGGTTGCGTGGCGGAGAAAGCAATGAGCCAAGCATCTTGGAAACCAGGGCTTCTTTGCTTTGCAGTTTGGTGATGGATTCGAGCCGCTCGGAGGTCAGCAACTGACCGTTAAGGACACCGTGTTTGATCACGATAGACTTATTGGTGTTGGCAAAATCCAGCAGGGCTTTGGAGCCACCGGCCAGGTCTTCCTTGATGAAAGCCACCGCGGTCGGTCCGGCCAGCGCGTCATCCAGCCCGGTAAAGCCGAGTTGGTTAGCGGCCCGCAGCAACAGAGTATTTTTGGCGACGTGGTATTCGGTTCCCTTCGTCCGCAGCGAACGGCGCAGTTCGGTGAGTTGAGCCACGCTCATACCGCGATACTCGGTCAGAACTACCAGGGCACTGGTGCCCCACAATTGCTGCAAAATGTCGATCTTTGTAGCCTTACGTTCGGTAGGCATTGTCGTTATTCACCCCCTCTTTATATAGAACTAGACTTTCTTGTTCTCCTCAAGAATGACGAGAACAAGAAAGATAAATGTTTATACAGGGGAGACCCCTGTACGACCCCGCGCAGGGGTTACACCCCTACATCCCCGTTAGTCAAGTCTTTTGGTCAAAGAAAACCCTGATACCTGTTTTGGAAAGCAATCAAAAACCCCTTGCCAGCCGACCTTTGAGAGGCAGGCGCAAGGGGTTTTCAGCAGGGGACAGAGGCAGACAAGGGTTTTAAGGCCCGGCCTGAACTGCATTTCTACAAAACCTCTTTTGCACCACTACCTCGGCGGGCCTGAGTTAACAACTCAACTTAGGTTTTCCTGGGGAAAACACCGGCTGTCTCTGGCGTGATTACTAAAGAAATCAGCTTATTCTTTTTAGGAGCTACCACCTGAAAGCGGTGGCCGGTTTACTACGCGCTTACTTCGGCCAGAACCGGGTTTACATCCAGGTGGATGCCAGGACCCATAGTGCTGGTCAGAGTGATCGATTGGACATACACGCCTTTGGCCCCGGTGGGTTTGTTGCGGACGATACCATCGATCAGGCTTACTACGTTATCCTTGATCTGGGCTTCCGAGAAGCTCAGTTTGCCAACCCCGACGTGTACCAGACCGGTCTTGTCGTTGCGGAATTCTACTTTGCCGCGCCGGACTTCCTGAATCACACGCGGCAGGTCAGCGGGCTGTGCAATTGTACCACTTTTCGGGTTCGGCATCAAGCCGCGCCGTCCAAGCACTTTACCCAACCGGCCTACCTTCGCCATTTGTTCCGGGGTAGCAATCGCAATATCGAAATCCATCCAGCCGCCATCGATCTGCTTGATCAGCTCGTCGCTGCCGACGAAATCAGCACCGGCCTGACGAGCCAGGGTTTCGCCTTCGCCCTGGGTAAAGACCAGGATGCGGACCTGCTTGCCGGTACCGTGCGGTAGAGCGGCGGTACTGCGGATTTGCTGGTCGGCGTGGCGGGGGTCGATCCCCAACCGGAAGTGAAGCTCAACCGTCGGGTCAAACTTTACATAGTTGGTCGTCTTGAGAAGGGTAATCGCTTCGTCCAGATTGTAAAGCTTTTCAGGTTCAATCTGTTTCGCGGCAGTAATATATTTCTTACCGTGTTCCATTTTATTAATAACCTCCTGTGGTAATGACAAACCGACCAGACCACCAGGCTTTCAATGGCCGGGCAATAGCCCGCACACCTGAAGCATTAGGACCGGGAGCGGTTCTCCCACTTAATTAGTTTTGAACTTCGATGCCCATACTGCGGGCGGTCCCGGCAACTTGCCGGATAACGTCTTCGACTTCTACGCCGTTGGTATCTTTGAGCTTGATTTCCGCGATTTCACGTAACTGCTGAGAAGTGATTTTGCCAACTTTTTCGGTGTTGGGCTTGCCGCTACCCTTTTCAACTTTGGCAGCCTTGCGTAGCATATCGGCCACCGGCGGGGTTTTTGTAATAAAAGTAAAGGAGCGGTCCTCGAAAACCGTGATTTCGACCGGGATGATCTGGCCGACCTGCTGCGAGGTGCGCTCGTTGTATTCTTTCACGAAACCCATAAGGTTGATACCGTGCTGACCGAGGGCCGGACCGACCGGCGGGGCCGGGGTTGCTTTACCGGCGGGTAGTTGCAATTTTACAATTGCTTTGACTTTCTTAGCCAATGTTTTGCTCCTTTAGTGGTGAAGTGAGGCTGACGACCTCATTTATCGAAAACCGTAGCGCTGCCGCCCGAATTTTCTCCCACGCTATATTTGATTAAACAATCCGCTCAACCTGTAAAAAGTCCAGGGTAAGCGGGGTTTCGCGTCCGAAGATCGAGACCATGACGCTGATTTTGTTTTTGACGTTATCGATATTATCGATTGTGCCGGTGAATTCGCTAAACGGCCCATCCACGATTTTGACAGCCTGACCGACCTGGAAACTGGTCCGCACTTTAGGTGCTTCGGCCTCCATCTGCTTCATAATCGAGCCTACCTCATCATCCACCAGTGGGGTCGGCTTGTTGCCGCTACCTACGAAACTGGTAACTCCCTGAGTATTGCGTACCACGTACCACGACTCGTCGGTCATCATCATTTCGACCAGCACGTAGCCGGGATAAACCTTTCGCTGCACGGTATGGCGTGCCCCGTTCTTGATTTCAGTTTCTTCCATAGTCGGCACAACCACCCGGAAGATTTTGTCGCGCATATCCATCGACTCAATACGGCGGTCGAGGGCGCGTTTTACTTTGTTCTCGTAGCCAGAATAAGTATGAATGACGTACCAGCGGCGGCCCAGATTTTCCTGCTGGCCGGTACTGGGTGCCAGGGAAGGTCGGTTTGAGGCGGCCTCAGCCGTACCGTCGTCGTCATCATCACCGGCACCGTTATCCATTGTCAATACAGCGTCTTCAGCCGGTACCAGCGCGTTTTTGCGCTCAAAATTCTCAGTCTCGCTCATTGTGGGGCAATCCTTTTATTAACCGCCAAAAATGCCGGAAAACAGACTATACAAGAAAGTCAAAATTAAATCGAGCGAACCCAGCACCGCCGCCATAAAAGCAGTCAGGCCAAGCACCACGATGGTCAGATTACGGGTATCGCGGCGACTGGGCCATTCAACTTTTTGTACTTCGGCGCGCTCATCTTTTACAAAGCGGACCAGGCCAGGTTCTCGCGCTGGATCGTCAAGCAAACTTTTCTCAGACATCTTATTCTTTCTGCTTTCCGGCGATCACGCCCTCTCCAGAGGAAGACGCTTCACCAACGGTTGGGACAAACCAGTTAATCTTACTTGGTTTCGCGGTGTACCACGTGGTCGCGGCAACGGCGGCAATACTTGTTGAACTCCAGACGGTTCGGGTCATTCCGCTTGTTCTTGCTGGTAGTATAGTTGCGCTCCTTGCAAGTAGTACAGGCTAAATGAATTGTGATACGGTCCTTTTTAGCTGCCATTTCAGTTCGTTCTCTTTCACTACGGCCTGAACTATGCCAGGCCCAAAAACAGTCAAAAAAATTCGGGGGATTTCCCCCCTCGAATATTGAAAGTATATCATATTAAGAGATGAGGGTCAAGTTGTAGCAACCCGCTTTCCAGGGACTGTATGTTTGATTTGACCTAACTTTTTAGGACGGTTTTACCTATCACCCCCTACCCTAACCCCTCCTAATCATTACCCACAATTCTGAAGGGGATAGAAAAAGGTAGAATAGACTTTACAGTAGTTACTGTTTAGAAATTTATCAGTCTAAAGTGCAGTCTAACCGCCAGAGTTTCAGTCCAGAAATTGAAATTGCAGATCGAGTATCTGGCTGGTGGTGGCCTCGATTTTAAAATCCTCTCCAATCGCCACGCCGGGTATCCAGCAAATAACCGCTGGTTGGCCGCAAACCACCAGCGGCCATTGGTCGCGCTGTTCACGGGGCACCTGGGCATCGACCAGAATATCCTGCACCTTGCGACGCCCCGGTGCCCCCAGCGGTCGAAAACGGTCGCCCGGTTGACGGGGCCGCAGGTGAAGTTGTGGGCCAATTTTAGCATAATCCAGCCGAGCGTGAAACTTGCCGGTCTGCCAAAGCTCTCCGGGCAACTGGGCCGACCCGTTAATAAGTTTTGCTTCTATCGACCAGCCCTGTTGCGGCTCACTCAGGCTACCCGGCACCGTCAATTCGAGCGGCCAACCTGGGGCAGCCTCACCGGCACTCGCAGACTGTAGCAACCCCAGTTTTTGTTTGAGCCGGAAGGCGACCAGCCCTCCCGGTAGTGCCAGGCGGCCCGGTCGGCCTGTCTCAAAAAGGTTCAGCACCGCTTCGACATGGGCAGCTTCCAGGTCTTGTAGAGTCGTCAGCCAATCGACGGCTTGCCGGACCAGTCGTCTTTGCAAGGCCAACGGTTGAGTCTGCCAGTATTCGGGCGAAAAGTTCACCTCACGATAGGGCTTGAAGGAAAGGCGGGCATGATGCTGAAATTCGGCGTTTACCAGTTCGGCCAGCCAGGCCTGGTCAGCCTGCGAAAGATCGGCCAGCCGGGTCAGGTGACGGCGGAAGTTAGGCTGGTAATCGGCTTCGATCAAAGGAATAAGTTGCTGCCGGAGCCGGTTGCGGCGGTATTCGAGGGTAAGATTTGTTTCATCCTGGCAGGGCATCAGGCCGTTCGCCGCGCAATAGGCCTCGATTTCGCTTCGCCAGACGGTCAGGAGAGGCCGGGCCAGCACTAAATCGGGGATGGCTGTCAGCGAAAAAGCTTCCTGCAAGACCGGTAAAAGGGGCGGCCAGCCAGCGACCGGCAGCATTCCTCGCAACCCGGTCGGTCCGGTACCCCGCAACAATCGGAGCAAGACCGTTTCGGCCTGGTCGTCCGCGTTATGGCCGGTCAATACCAGCCTGACATCTAATTGGCTAGCCTGTTGGGCCAGATAAGCGTACCGCGCCTGCCGGGCGGCCTCTTCCAATGAAAGTCCGACCTCACGCGCCAGACCCGGCACATCAAAGGTCCCCCCGTAAAAAGTCAAGCCTGCCACCCGGCAAAACTCGGCTACAAACTCGCTATCCCGGTCGGCTGTTTCACCTCGAATCTGGTGGTTGAAATGAGCAACATAGATTGATAAGCCGTCGAAGTCGGCCTGATTTGCCAGCAAACAATGCAATAACGCCAGCGAATCGGGACCGCCCGAAACGGCCACCAGAACCGGTTGAGGCTGCAAGCTGGTTGACCAGAAGTGGTGTAAAGCCTGGCTCAATTTATCAAAAGTTGCTGGCATAATTCTTTGAAGGGTTTTCGGGCCGGGCCGTCTTTTTTGGAGGCGGGCCGCAATAAGTTACAAACAAAAATCACACTCCATAGAGAAGTGTGAGATTTTGAAAATGATTGCGGAGGCAGGATTCGAACCTACGACCTTCGGGTTATGAGCCCGACGAGCTGCCACTGCTCCACTCCGCGTCGTTTTTTATTTGTAGAATGATTATACTACGCCAATCGGAAAATGTCAAACAGTTGCACCGCGAATATTGGCCTGATATAATCAAGCGGTGGTGGATAACACCTGCCAGTAGCAGAAAGACTCTCTGGCAACCTTAAAATATTCAGGATAAATTATGTCACCCCTCAAACCCTACCGGGCGGCTGTTTTACCGCCACCTCCCCCGCTAACCTGGTCGGTTGTACCGGTCCAAGACTAAGCGGACGGATTAACCAGACAAAACCTCTTGACAACCGGAGCCGTCGGCTCCTGTTTTGTGATGTACTCCGCCCTTTATTCCAGTAAACCCAACATTAGTTTGTAAAAGGCCACCTAAAGGGCCGGGAGGTTTTTGTATGATTGAAATTTCGGCGGATAGCGAGTCACAGCCGTTAGAGAACTCTAAACCGTTAAGCCAGTCAGGCGGGCTGGCCTGGCTGACGCTGGCAGCCATAATGTGGGGTACCGTAGGAGTCGCCTCCGGGCTGCTCAACCGGGTCGAGGTCACGCCGCCCCTGATGATCGCCTTTCTGCGACTGGGTTTCTCGTCGCCATTTTTGCTGGGTCTGGCCTGGATCACCACCCGCCGCAATCCTTTCCGGCTGAGTCGCCGCGAGTGGGGCTATTACAGCGGGATGGGTCTGGCGATGGCGGCTTACCAGATTACCTACTTCTTTGCAATCCCGATGTCGAGTGTCACACTGGTGGTGGTGGTAGCCTTGTGCAGTTCGCCCCTGATCGTCGGTTTACTCTCGACCGTCATCTTTAGCGAACGGCTGACCGGACCCCTGTTGAGCGCGATGGGGTTGGGGATCGCCGGCACGCTCCTGCTGGCTTTGGGAGGCAGCCGGGGCGAGGTATTCCGGTGGGATTATGCGCTGGGAATTATTCTGGCCCTTGGGGCTGGTTTGTCCTATTCCATCCTGACGATTCTCTCAAAACTGGCTACCCGCAGCGGAGCCGGTGAGGCACGCGGGCCAATCCAACCAATCGCGGTAGCCTTTACGCTGGCCGCCCTGGTACTCTTGCCGGTGGCAATCTTCAGTGGCAGTTTCAAGCTCAATCTGGCACCAGGGGTCTGGGCGTTGGCGGCTTACCTGGGCCTGGTACCGACCGGTCTGGCCTATATCATCTTTCTCAAAGCGATTGCCCGTACCAGTGCCACCGTCGTCACTATCGTTACGCTGCTCGAACCGTGTATCGCGGCGGGGCTGGCCTGGTTGCTGCTTGCCGAACAACTCAGTTTGATGTCAATTGCCGGAGCGGTTTTGTTGCTGTTTAGCGTATTGCTCCTGAGCTTGCGCCAGACCTAATTGGTCCAGTGCGGCTGGAATTAAACAGGCCAACCAGGCATTCTGGACGAGCAGAGGGTTGGCCGGAATGCCTGGTTCTATCACAAAGAGTGGGCGAAATCAACCCTGCGACCGGTGAAAACTATTCTTTGCCGGTCGTCAGGGCGGATAACTCGTAATGCCAATCTTTCACCTGGCGGATGACATCTTCGATGTTGACTTCCAGGCGACCTTGCTCCGACGGGTTGGTACTGGCGGCCATTTTTTGCTTCAACTCGTCGATCAGTTTGTTAGCCTCTTCGATATTTTGCTCAAGGCCGTTGCGCTTGGCCTCGTATTGGTCTTGTAAAGACATAAGATTCTTGCTCCTGACTTTCAACCGGGCAGTATTAGCCGGCCTTTTTTCCCTTACTGTCCTTTACAATAATCCTCCCTCCGGCGGCTGTCAAGCATTTGCTGTTTAGAGGCAGGGCAAGCGAAAGTTCTATTCAATTAAACTCTCTCCTGGCCGCCAATTATGCTATAATCGGCCCAGCTTTGAGGTACAACGTTGTGAAAAGAGCTAGGGCGATTAACGATGTACCACTATATAACCGGCGATGCTCATTTTAATTACTAGAAACCTTTTATGGTCCGATTACCCGATTACCTTATATCAATAAGGGTTTTCGCTTAATTACGCAAATCAGCCTGAAGCGAGGGTCGTGGGGGCGCAGCCCACGCGGGGGGATACAGGCGGGTACCCGCTGGGTGCCCCTGTTAAAATACTTTTTATTTTCGCTTCAAGCTCACAAAGAGTGGTTGAAGCGAAAGTCCTAATCAAGAATAAAAATAGGAGAGATTCCAGTGACTCAGGCACAAACTCAACAGGATTGGACCGACACTGCCTTACTGGAAGAGGCGATTGAGTATTATCACGCCCTGCTGGCCGGTAGCACCCGTTTATCCGGCGAGAGTATTGCCGGTCTCAAAGATGGCTTGATTGAACGCAAATTAACTTTTGGCGGTCGGCCCCTTTGCAACGTGCTGCGGCCTCACTTCTTTACCCGCAAACAATTTAATTACGTCCGCGAAGTTTGTCTGGCTCTGACTACCGCCATGGACCACCTGGGTGAGGTTATTCTCAGCCGGGAAGCCTCTCTCAAAGCCGAACGCGACCGCCTGATCGATGAGCTTGGTCTGCTGCCCGAAGAAATTCGCCTCATGCAATACGACACCGGCTACAAAGCCATCAGTGCCCACAGTCGCCTCGATAGCTTTATGTCCCCCGCCGATGGCACTTTGCATTTTGTCGAATACAACGCCGAATCCCCGGCGGGTGCCTCCTACGAGGATGGCCTGGGCGATCTATTCGAGACTTTGCCGGTCATGCAAGAGTTTGCCAAACGCTTTTCTCTGAGCCGCTACAAACTCAAAGCCAGGCTGCTTTCGATGCTGCTCAACAATTATCGTGAATACCTGGGCGACCGACCCTATAAAACGCCTAATATCGCCATCGTCGACTGGCACGGTGTACCGACCCAAACCGAATTTGAGTTGTTGCAAGCTTATTTCGAGGAAAACGGTGTACCCACCCGCATCTGCGACCCCCGTGAGCTGGAATACCGCGATGGTCGTTTGCGTCAGGGCGATTTTGAAATCGATCTGGTCTTCAAAAGAGTTCTCGCCAGCGAACTATTGCAAAAAGCCGGCGAGGTTCAGCCGGTCTTGCAAGCCTACCAGGACGGCACGATCTGTATGATCAATTCTTACCGGTGTAAAATTTATCATAAAAAGATGATCTTTGGTCTGCTGACCGACGAGCGCAACGCCGCCTATTTTTCGGCAGATCAGCAAGCCTTCATCGCCCGGCACATTCCCTGGACCCGCCGGGTTCGCAACGGTCAGACGACCTACCAGGGCCAGCCCATCGACCTGGAGAAATTTGTAATCGAAAACCGCCAGCGTATGGTCCTCAAACCCAACGACGAATACGGCGGCAAAGGTATCACTATCGGCTGGGAAAGCTCCGAGGCCGAATGGACCGCCGCTTACCAGGCCGCCCTTCAGGATATTTTTGTAGTTCAGGAAAAAGTAACGGTCGCCAAAGAACCCTATCCGACCCTGCGCGACGACATGATCGTGTTTGCCGAACGCTCGGTCGATTGCGACCCTTATATCTTTGAAGGTGAAATTGCCGGGATGCTTACTCGCCTCTCTGCCGCCGCCCTGCTCAACGTCACCGCCGGAACCGGCACCACCGTCCCGACCTTTATCATCGAGGGGCGCGGCGAAGGCGGTATCCGGCCTGCCGACCCGGAAGGCTGTGCCTAAGAAATTCCCGGCCATTCGAGCAATAAGGTCAGGAGGCAATAAAGAGGTAATAATGAAGAAACTGGACAGTTATCAAAGATTGGTCGCGCGGCTCAAACTGTTTCCCGATAGAAACTGGCTCGAACTGTACTTTGATTATGTAAATGAGTTGATGGCTTACACCGGTTTGAGCAGCGACGACCCTCGGCTGGTAATGTCGCTTCCGGTGGCTAAGAACCTACCGGTGACTATCAATAACCGCTACGTATGTGAGATTTTTATCGGCAAGACACCGACCGTCGGTTTCTTACTAGGGGCCGATGTCGCGCAAGCCCCGGAAATTCGCTTAAAAAGTATCGATAAATATCTCTTTGATCCCAGGTCAGGCCAGGCTTTACTTGGTGCCCCAGTATTGTTGTACTTCAGGGATATTCCGGTAGTCGATTTTCTAAAGGAAGAATGGAAACAGGCCAGTCTGTTTGAATTAAACTGTCAGAAAAAGTCACAATATAAGGCCTATCATGAACCGCTTCTCTATGAGGTGGCAGTCAATCCACTGTATCGAAATTCAATTCTTAATGAAGTATTTGCGAATTAGTTGTCGGGAGAAAAGAAATGGCACGTTCTAAGGAAATTTTTACGCTAGGGGTTGAAGAAGAATTTCAAATCATCGACCCGGATACTCATGATCTCAGTCCGCGCAACCCCGATATTATCAAATCTCTACTACCGATACTGGGTGATTTCGTCAAGCCGGAAATGATGATGAGTTGCGTCGAGACCGTCACGCCGATCTGCGCCAACATCGCCGAAGCCCGCGAACATCTCACCCGCAACCGCTCGGCCCTGGCGAACGTGGCTCGCAAATACGGCCTGGCAATCGGGGCGGCTGGAACCCATCCCTTCTCCAACTGGGCGCAGCAACCGATTACCGACGACCTGCGCTATCATATTCTTGAAGAAGAATTGCAGGATGTCATTCGGGAGATTTTGATTTTCGGGATGCACGTCCACGTCGGGATCAGTGACCGCGATACTGCTGTCGCCATCATGAACGAACTGCGCTACTTTCTGCCGCACATCCTGGCCCTTTCGGTCAGTTCGCCTTTCTGGATGGGCCGCAATACCGGCCTGCAATCCTTCCGCTCGGTAGTCTTTAGCCGCTTCCCGCGTACCGGCATCCCGGACGAATTTGAAAGTGCCGCCGCCTTTGACCACTATATTCAGACCCTGATCGCCACCAGGTGTATCGACGACGGCAAAAAAATCTGGTGGGATGTCCGGCCACACCCGATTTACCCCACCATCGAAATCCGCATCTGTGATATGCCGACCCGCCTGGAAGAAACGCTGGCCCTGGCCGCCCTGATTCAAGCGGTTGTGGTAAAATTGTATAAACTCAAACAGCAAAATATCGGCTGGCGCAAATACAGCCGTTCGCTGATTATGGAAAACAAGTGGCGGGCGATCCGCTACGGCCTGAATGGCAAAATGCTTGACCTCGGCAAAGAGGAAGAAGTTGAGGCACGGGATTTGATGATGGAGTTATTAAACTTCGTCGATGACGTGGTAGATGACCTCGGTAGTCGTCGGGAAATTGAATACATTCAGACTATCATGAATAAAGGCAACAGTGCCCAGCGGCAAATCGCCGTATACGAAAAAACCAACGACCTCAATCAGGTAGTCGATTCGATCCTGCAAGAGGCGATGGAGGGGATTTAGGATTTAGCACCACATTTGGAAACCTGGCTCACCCGGTTTTTCCTCAGGTGAAGCCGGGTTTTTGAACCGAAAGGAATTGGTACTTTTAACTATGTACAGTAGCGACCGTAAACTTAGTGACAGCCTCCGAACTCTACCGTTTGACCTTGAGTATTTGCCCGGCGCACGCAACGCCATTAATAATTGTCTGCGGGTTCAGGAAGGCGAAATAATGACGGTCGTGACCGACCTGGAAACTATCGAAATCGGGGCGGCCCTGTTTGCCGCCGCCCGGATCGCCGGGGCCATTACCACCGCCTATGTGATCGAAGATTACACCGAACGCCCGATCAAGACTATGCCCCAGCCGATCCTCGACGCACTTGCCAAAAGTCAGGTTGCCCTGTATGCGGTTCAATCGATGGATGGCGAACTACCGGCCCGCAAACAATTTGTAAGCGTAATCGAGCAACACCTGATCCGCTACGCCCATATGGTGACGATCTCACCCGAAATTATGTTGCAAGGGATGCGGGCCGATTACAACGTAGTCGATGCGATTGGACAGAAAATTCAGGCGATGGCCGCCGCCTGCCGGACGATTGCCTGCCGCACCGAAGCCGGAACCGACATCGAAGGCACTTTTGACCAGGAAATTAAGTGGATCAAAACCTGTGGGATGATAACCCCTCAGATTTGGTCCAACCTGCCCGCCGGAGAAGTCTTTACCGCTCCGGCCAACGTCAACGGCATTTACGTGGTCGACGGCACTATCGGCGATTACTTCTCGCAGAAATACGGCAATCTGAGCGACTTTCCGCTTTACCTGGAAATCGAAAATAACCGGTTGCGCTCGGTCAAATGTGACAATCGTTTTCTGCAAAACGAATTCTGGCATTACGCCCACATCAGCGAAAATAGCGACCGGGTAGGTGAATGGGCCATCGGGGCCAATATCGGGGTGGAGAGAATGATCTATAATCTGTTGCAGGACGAAAAACTGCCCGGTATGCACATCGCCCTGGGCGACCCCTATGGCAGCCAGACCGGGGCCAATTGGAGCGCGCCCACCCACGTCGATGCTATCGCCAAAGAGTGCGATATTTGGGTCGATAATCGTCAGATCATGGAGAAGGGCAAATTTTTGTTTCTCGATGAGGAACAATCAATTTTACAGCACTAACTTTCAGCCGGTTTTAACGGCTGGGAGCCTTTCAAGGGAGATTTTACTTAATGGCCTATTACGAAATCGAAGGCGGCAAACCACTTCGCGGACGGGTGCGCGTCAGCGGGGCAAAAAACGCCGCGACTAAAGAAATTGTCGCCAGTTTGCTAACCGACGAACCGGTATTGTTGCACAACATCCCTGAAATTGGCGATACCGACGTTACCTTGCAGGTTTGCCAGAGTGTCGGACTAACCTACCACTGGGAAGGCACTAGCCTGGCCCTGCATACCCCAAACGTGACCAGTGCCGAGGTACCAATCGGGTTTAGCGGCATGAACCGCATCCCGATCTTGCTGCTTGGTCCCCTGTTGCATCGTTACGGCAAAGCCGTTATCCCCATGCTGGGCGGTTGCAATATTGGCTCTCGACCGGTCGATTTTCACATCCAGGCCCTCGAAAAGCTGGGAGCCGAGATCGTCTTTCAAGATGACCGTTACTATGCTATCGCCGACCGCTTGCAGGGTGCCGTCATCGAGCTACCCTATCCCAGCGTCGGCGCGACCGAAAATACTCTGTTTGCGGCGGTGCTGGCGCGTGGCACGACCCAGATCAAAAATGCCGCCGTCGAGCCGGAAATCATCGACCAGATCATGCTGCTTCAGAAAATGGGGGCGATCATCTTTGTCGATACCGACCGCACCATCGTGGTCGAAGGGGTCGACAAACTGCACAGTGCCGAACATAGCGTTATCAACGACCGGATCGAAGCGGCCTCTTTCGCGGTAGCCGCCATCATCACCGGCGGCGATGTGCTGGTCGAGGGGGCTGAACAGGCCAATATGCTCACCTTCCTCAACAAGTTGCGCCAGGTCGGGGCCGGTTTCGAGGTCAAGCCCAGCGGCATCCGCTTCTTTCACCCCAAAGAGCCGCTCAAACCGATTGTGCTGGAAACCGATGTTCACCCCGGCTTTATGACCGACTGGCAACAGCCCTTTGTAATGCTGATGACCCAGGCCGACGGCCTCTCGGTTATCCACGAAACGGTCTACGAGAAACGCTTTGGCTACACCGAAGAGCTGGTCAAAATGGGGGCGGAAATCCAGCTTTTCCGGCAATGTCTGGGCGAAAAGCCCTGCCGTTTCAAAGGCCGCGACTTCGAGCATAGCTGCGTGGTACGTGGCGTTACCCCCTTGCACGCCGCCGACATTACCATCCCCGACCTGCGGGCCGGGTTCAGCATCCTGATCGCCGCCGCCGTCGCGCGAGGTGTCTCGAACATCAGCGGCATTCAATACGTCGAGCGCGGTTACTCCAATATCCTGAAAAAATTTGTCGAACTCGACGCCAATATCCGGTTAGTCAGCTAAATTTTAGACTTCAAAAAACCCGACAGACTACACGCTGTCGGGTTTTTTGATTAATTTAAACTGTTCAGCCTACCTCTTGCAAAAGGCATTTAAGCGGGGTACGTAGGGGTGCAACCCCGGCGGGGGGTATAAGGGGTCTCCCCTTTTAATCCCTTTTTACTTTCGCTTCAACCTCACCTGGTGAGGTTGAAGCGAAAATCCTAATGTTATAGCTGGAAAGTTCCCGGCTCTACCCGCGCCCGGCCGATTACCGCCCCGGTGCTGCCAAAAGCTACCGTTTCGACTGTACCGGTGGTCCGCATATTCAGACGAATCTGCAAGCAAGCCTGACGGCAAATTTCGTCCACCAGCCAGCCCAACCGCCGCCGGTTTAACAACTGCAATAGTTCCGGGCTGGACCGTACCTCCCGCATACTCTGGACAATCGCCACATCCAGGTACAACCGGGTACCCAGTGCCGCCAGATAATCGCTGTTAAATGACCTTTCGGCCTGATTGCTGATCGCGCCCGAATCGGCGGCCAGCCCCAGCATCGTCTCGACACTGGCTCCAAAAATAAAGGTAGTCAGGTTCTTAAAAGTCAGCAGCCGGGTCAGGATACCACTCAGGCTCAAGCGGCGGTCAAATTCCAGATAAGCAGTTTCCTCATCGGTGGCTAATAAAGGTAATCCAATTGCGCCACTGGGATCTAGCGACAACGCCACCCGGCGGGCACTACTGACCCGCGCCTCCAGATCGGCAAACATGGCGGTACATTCGGCCTGATCCAAATAAACAATCCGATCAGGCTGCCCTTGCGGCAGAATTATGGGCGACACGTTATCCCCCTGTACCGGCGTGGCTTCGCCCCGACTGACCTTTTTATGCTCAAACGGTTTGGGCGGGTCGCCGGATGTTAACGGCAAATCGCCGATTGGGGCTGGCCCTTCTGGATTGGACTCAGGTTCGTCCTCATCTGAGGCGGCTTTTTGAGGATCGTTTACCATTTTATATCCCTTTTAAAACCCGTCACTACGTTATAAATAATCTGAGTCTGGTTCCGCTTTATTAGCCGTTTTGTTACAACAAGGGGTGAGCCAGTTGATAGGGGCACCCACCCAGATTTCTATTTCACTTTTTCGGTCTGCCCGTCGCTAACCCCGGCTTCGGCAAAAGTAGCCATTTCGGCCAGCGCACGCACGGCCGCCTCTACCACGTGCATTGCCAGCGCGGCCCCGGTTCCTTCACCCAGCCGTAAATCCAGGTTTAACAACGGCTGCAACTCCATGCGTTCCAGCATCACCCGGTGGCCGATCTCGACCGAATTATGGGCCGCAATCAGATAATCCCGGACAGAAGGCTGCCATTCCGTCGCTACCAGGGCCGCCGCACTGGAGATAAAACCATCGACCACTACCGGTATGCGATGGGCCGCCGCCCCGAAAATGAGGCCGACCAGTCCGGCAATCTCGAACCCGCCGACCTTCGCCAGCACCTCCAACGGATTGGCCGGGTCAGGCTGGTTTATTTCCAGTGCCCGGCGAATTACCGCGATTTTGCGGCGCAACCCTTCATCATCGACCCCCGTACCGCGCCCGGTCACACTGGCAACCTCGGCTCCCAAAAAGGCCGCGACAATCGCGCTGGAAGCGGTAGTATTCCCGATCCCCATATCGCCAGTACCGATTAAATCCACTGTTCCGGCCAGTTCCTCGGCAATCCTGATCCCGGTTTCGACCGCTTGCCGGGCCTGCTCCAGCGTCATGGCCGGACCTATCGCCATATTGGCCGTTCCGAAAGCCACTTTACGACTGAGCAAATCAGGCTGGGCCGGTAGCTCTGCCGCCACACCCATATCGACTACCAGTACCGTTGCCCCAACCTGCCGGGCAAATACGTTGATCGCCGCGCCGCCGTTCAGGAAATTACCGACCATCTGCGGCGTAACCTCGGAGGGATAGGCACTCACCCCTTCAACCACCACCCCGTGATCGGCAGCCATCACCACGATCACTTTTCGTTCCACCTGTGGCATAGCTTTACTCTGCATACCGGCCAATTTGATCGATAATTCTTCCAGTCGTCCCAGACTGCCGGGCGGCTTGGTAAGCATTTGCTGACGCTGCCGGGCGGCGTGCATCGCGGTTTGGTCGAGTGGTTCTATTTTTTGAAGAGTCTCATTAATCAACTCGCTCACTCTAACAGTTCCTCACTAATTCTTTTTTTTGTTAAATCCATTAAAAACCCCGACTACCCTTCATGAGACTCTCGTAAGGTACAAGAGGAGTGAGGAAGCCAGGCTAAATTACCAGCTACTAT
The DNA here is from genome assembly GCA_038322625.1 of Chloroflexia bacterium. GTDB lineage: Bacteria > Chloroflexota > Chloroflexia > Chloroheliales > Chloroheliaceae > 54-19. Next base: position 129,337 of record JBBQGA010000003.1, on the reverse strand, counting down.
TCAGAGTTAAGAATCCATAAATATTTGGCATAATTATACCGCTATTATTGCTACAGGTCAATCATCACCTGACAACATTGTGAAAATCGATCACAACTAAAACCGACGCCTCCTGTTCGCAGTTTACAGCCTCGGTACGTTGTAAATCCAAAAAAAGACTGTTAAAATAAACTGGCAGTTCAGATTTAGCCGGTCCTAAAATAAAGGAGAAAACAAATGGCCTTAAGTCCTCTGGCGGGCAAACCGGCCCCGGATGAAATCCTGATCGATGTCGCTAAACTTCGCGACCAGTATTACCAGCTTCATCCCGACCCGGATAATCCCCAGCAACAAGTCCAGTTTGGCACTTCCGGCCATCGTGGTTCGGCGGCCACCACGTCCTTTAACGAAGATCATATCCTGGCCGCAACCCAGGCTATCGTCGAATATCGCCAGTCCAAAGGTATCAACGGTCCCCTGTATATGGGCCTCGATAGTCACGCTTTATCGGCCCCGGCCCAGCAAAGTGCCCTCGAAGTGCTGGCGGCACACGGCGTTGAGGTTTTTATCTCACAGGACGATGCCCTCACCCCGACCCCGGTTATTTCTCATGCGATCCTGGCCTACAATCACGGTCGCCAGACCGGGCTGGCCGATGGGATCGTCGTTACCCCCTCCCACAACCCGCCCTCGGACGGTGGTTTCAAGTACAACCCGCCCAGCGGTGGCCCAGCCGATGTCGACATCACCAAATGGGTGCAGGACCGCGCTAACGATCTGATCCGCGAAAAAAATAGCGGGGTCAAGCGCATCAGTTACGAAGCCGCTCTCAAAGCCAGCACTACTCACCGGCACGATTTTATCACCCCCTACATCAGCGACCTGGGGACCGTCATTGACCTGGATATTATTCGCTCCTCCGACTTAAAGATCGGGGCCGATCCGCTTGGCGGAGCCAGCGTCGGTTTCTGGGAACCACTGGCGAAAATGTACGGCCTCAATATTACCCTGGTCAATCCGACGGTCGACCCGACCTTCCGATTTATGACGGTCGACCACGACGGCAAAATCCGCATGGATTGCTCGTCACCCTCGGCGATGGCTAACCTGGTCAAGCTAAAAGATCGCTATGACATCGCCTTTGGCAACGACACCGATGCTGACCGGCATGGCATCGTCACCCCCAGTAGTGGGCTAATGAACCCCAACCATTACCTATCGGTCGCCATCTGGTACTTGTTCGCCAATCGGCCAGAGTGGCCCGCCACCAGTGCTATCGGCAAAACGCTCGTCAGTAGCTCGATGATCGACCGGGTAGGCCGCGAATTGGGCCGAACGGTCAACGAGGTGCCGGTGGGGTTCAAGTGGTTCGTGGCCGGTCTGCTCGACGGCAGTTTTGGTTTTGGCGGCGAAGAAAGTGCCGGGGCCTCGTTCTTACGCCGCAACGGTAGTGTCTGGACGACAGACAAAGACGGCCTGATCATGGGTTTGTTGGCTGCCGAAATCACCGCGCGCACCGGCAAAGACCCCGGTCTGCATTACCGAGAAATGACCGGACGGCTGGGCAATCCGCTCTACAACCGGGTTGATGCACCGGCGACCCCGGCCCAAAAAGACCGCCTCAAGAAACTGGCTCCCCAGGATGTCCAGGCCAACGAGCTGGCGGGCGAGCCGATTACCGCCAAGCTGACCCGCGCTCCCAGTAATAATGCCGAAATCGGCGGCCTGAAAGTCGTCACCGAAAACGGCTGGTTTGCTGCCCGTCCTTCCGGCACCGAGGATGTCTATAAAATTTACGCGGAAAGCTTCAAGGACCAGGCTCACCTGAGCCGGATTATTAGCGAGGCCGAACAGATCGTGGGCAAAGCCCTTTAACAAATCCCGAACGGCCCAGGCTTACCCAGCAGCTTGGGCCGTTTAATTTTCTCGTCTAATTCCACTTCAGGATATTGGCGCAACCAATTTCCGGTTGATCCGTTTATCTAAGTATGAACAGACACCACAACAAACTACCGTTATTACGAAGCGGATCGGGCCTGATTTTGCTCTGGTTGATATGCCTGAACCTATTCAGCGTTTCAGCCGCCGACAACAATATCGACCCGCCCCCTTTTACTTCCCATGCCGGACAACTCTTTAAGGCCGTCTGGAGCCTGGTAGATGGCCCTATCGTGGCCGAACAGGCTCACCGCTCCTGGCTTTTTGGGCCGGGACCGCTCCTTACCAACCCTTTGAAAATTGAAACCGAAACTTACCTGGATAGTCCCGGCGGCAAACGGTCGGTTCTTTATTTTGACAAAGCCCGCCTGGAACTTAACAGCCCGCTAAAACAATACGTCACCAACGGCTTGCTGGTCTACGAAATGATTTCCGGCAAAAAGCAAACCGGCGACAACAGCTTTAGCGACGCACCCCAGGGAGCCGCCCGCCTCAATGTCGTTGGCGACGGCAATAACTGGCTCACTTACGCCAGCTTGCAACCTTACGCCTCGCTTAACCTCGACCACCGTGCGCCCGACCGCACCGGCCAGAGCGTCGACCAACAACTGACCGAAAAAGACGGGCTGCAACCGGCCACCAACCGGGCCGGTCAGCAATCCCTTGCTTACTTTGATAGCGTGTTGGGTCACAATATTCCGAAAGTCTTTTGGGACTTTTTCAACCAGACCGGCCCGGTTTACAATCCGTTAACCGGTAACTACGTCCAGGGTCAACCGGTCAACTGGCTGGCCGACATCGGCTATCCGTTGACCGAGCCTTATTGGGTTCGCCAGTTCGTGGCCGGGGTCGAACGGGATGTGCTGTTTCAGGCTTTCCAGCGGCGCGTCCTCACTTTTACTCCCGATAATCCGCCCGCCTACCAGGTCGAAATGGGCAATGTAGGCCGCCATTATTTTCAGTGGAACTACGGCCTCGCCCCTGGCCCAAATAGCAACTGGTCCGCCCCGGCCAGCCTCAGCGACTCCCTGTCCGAAGTCGTGCGCGGCAAAACCGGTCGCAAACAAGTCGCAATAACCCTCGATGCCGGGTCTACTGCCGTCGCTTTTCCTCAAGAAATGACGGCCCTGGACCGCTATGGTGTTAAAATAACCTTCTTCCTGACCGGTCGCTGGGTCACGGACAATCCGATTTACGCCCAGTTGATCGCCAACAGCGGCATGGAAGTCGCCAACCATACCTACAGTCATCCCGATCTGACCACCTTCACCGACGATCAGGTGAACCAGGAAATTACCGGTGGTGCAAACACTATCTTGCGGTATACCGGCCAAAACCCCCGCCCACTCTTTCGTTTCCCTTATGGAGCAAGGACCGACCATGAGCTAAATTTGCTCAATAACCTCGGCTATCGCTCGGTCTACTGGACCTACGACAGTCTCGACTCGGTCGGCGATCCCAAAAGTGCAGCCTTCCTGATCTCACGGATCACCGGCCTCAGCGATACCGAACTCGACGGCGCAATCATCCTCATGCACCTCGGCAACCTCAGCAGCGGCGAGGCTCTCGGCCCAATCCTCGAAAACCTGCAAAGCCGGGGTTTTAAGGTCGTCACGGTCTCCCAGCTAATCAGTTAACATCGTAAAAGAGAATCTAAAAAGCGTATCTGGGCTTACCCCCCAGATACGCTTTTTGCTTTGGAAAACCGGTCTTTATGCCACGCTCAAGCTACGCACCACCAAAATGACAACTGCAATAAGTGCAATCACCACTACTACCGGTAAACCGTTGAAGTCTTTAACCCGTATATGCCCAATGCTGGCTCCAATAAAGTAGAGGATTACCCCGATAGCGGCGGCAATTCCCAACGGCCACCACACGATCCCAATCAGAAGTCCGGCTGCTCCGGCAAATTCCAGGGCCGCCAGCCAGGGCAAATATTGAAGCGGTACTCCTACCACCTCGTGAATACCATGAACCACTCTTGGCTCACGTCTTAATTTGGCTATGCCAGAACCAATGAGAAGAAGTGACATTAACACCGCGATGATAATATATGCAATAAACATTGTTATATTCTCCAGTCTTTTTAATTAGTCTTTGAAATCTCATTTTAGAGGAAAATTCAGAGTGATTTTCTTTTGCTCTTTACTTTCTTTATGGAACTAACAGTATAATAAAAATTTAGATTTGTCAAGTCCCTTGCTTCCACAACTTGCTTCCTTTATCACAAAATGGTATAGTTGAATTATAGTAACTACTCAGGCCCCACCCCTGGTCCCTCCCCAGGGCCATCAGTGGACGGGGAAAAGAAGAGAGTTAAACAGGGGAGACCCCTGTAATACCCCGCGCAGGGCACCCAGTGGGTACCCGGCCCCCACGACCCCTGCTTCTATCCTCTTCAGACGTTTGCTGTGTAGTTACGAATTATGAAAGAAATTTCAGAAGGGAAAAGTGAAATGACAAGTTCCGGTGAATGCCCTGAGACCCCATTAGGTCGGGCTATTCATCTGCTAGGGGATGCCTGGCTCCTGATGATCATCATGAATCTATTGCAGGGTTCCATGCGCTTTAACAGCTTGCGCGCAGAATTGAACCATATCAGTACCAAAACCTTGTCCGGTCGGCTCAAGTTGCTGGAGGAGTTAGGCTTCGTAGAGCGAAGGGCTTTTCTGGAAATCCCGCCCAGGGTTGAGTACCATATCACCGAAAAGGGGAAAGAACTGGGAGAGGTGATTGAGGCTTTAGAAAGATTTGGCAATAAGCATCTAGCTGAACCACCAGAACAAATGGGTACCGAATGTCCAGGTCAGGCTAAAGAGACTCCTTTCTGTCAGGAAGTGTCATAAAAATATTGGGGGAATATTTGCGGAAATGGTCAATGTGATCTGGGGAAAGAGACAAACTTGAGGGTTTATCCAATGTTTGTCTCTTTTTTTCTTTTTTGATTGGGGAAGAATGCTTAAACCACTTGCGGTACCGCCTGTTCCGCGCGACTGACCTCTTTAGTCCGCTCAATCAAACCAACCGCCCGCCACCTGACCAGCACAATCACCGAAAAAACTAGCCAGACCAAGCCTAAAATAAGGGCCGCCGAAAGCAAATTGGTCGAAAGTTTGTGCAGCGTATCAAACTCAAGCCGGGGATTGGTGTCCGCCGGATAATTCTCAATCGGCTGAGTCAGAGCGTTCTGGATCGTATCGATCCGGTTCAGCACCAGCCCAAAACCCCCGATCAGCCCGGTCATAATCACCAGCACCACCGTCCGGGCCAGCAGCCACCGGCTGAACGGCTTAAACTTTAGCAGCGTCAGTAGCGAAGTTGCCAGCAGTATCAACCCACAAACCAGACCCGGCCAGACCCATACATTTAGAATATTGCCAAATACCCGCCCCGCCAGGTCCCGCGAGGTTATGGTCTTGAACACCACTGGCGCGACCAGCAACCCCAGCGTCACCATACTGCCTTCCAGCAGCCCAAACACCAGCACTTCCAGCCCGATCAGACCGCCAACCCATTTCTTTGCCATTAGAGTCCGTTCCATTCTAGCCAATATTATTAAATTTCCCCTGGCTATTTTAGCACACCGGCCAGCCTCGAAAGCTTAACGTCCCTTAAGAATTTAGCCGCGTCCTAACGAACTCTGGCCAATTGGTATACCAGCGCGACTTTTTCCAGTTGGGTCCGGGCTACCCGCACATAATCCAAACTGTTATCGTGTAAACTGGCCGTCACCGGATACTCCAGGCTGGTCAGCATATCAGTGCTATCCTCGGCCTCCGAAGCGGTCAGGGCTGCCGCAAACCGCCAATCGGCGAACCAGACCGGTTGAGCCATGCCACCGGCCACCGTTTCCCAACGCGCCTTGAATTTTGGAAAAAAAGCCTCCCGGTAAGCCAATTGCACATATAGTCCGGCCTCACCGTCCCTGGCGGCTTTCTCAAGTTGCGCTTGCCATTCTTCGGTACTCTGGTACTCGTCGAGCCAGACCGCCCGCACAACCGGAGTTTTTACCTGCGCCCCGACTCCCACCGGCAAGACCTGGAACAAATTCACCGAAGGCCAGCGCGATACCTCCGGCCCTTTTTGCTCGTGGCGGGCAAAAACGGCCAGCCGGTCCAGGTAGCCTTCGGCGTGGTTGATCGCCCCGGTAAGTTGTTGCAACTCTGTCAGGCTCAAACCCCGGTTGGCTTCTACAAAAAGCTGCCACAAGCCGCTCGGATTAGGGGCCGATAACACGTCCAGCCACCGGACGGCCTCTGCTAGCGACAGTTCGGTGGCTTCGCCTAACCGCAGCCAGACCATGACCTCGCTGCCCAGTTGTCGCGCCAGCCCGGTATCCGGCCAGACCTTACCGCTTCCTCGCAGGTCCAGCACCACCCGTTCCACAATTTCACCACCTGAACCGGTCGCTGCCAGGCCTTGCCCGTCACATTCGGCCAGCGAAAACGGCCCTGGTGCCGGACGACCGCCGACCTGGGCCGGGTCCAGCCCTTTACTCTCCATTACCTGGCGGCGCAACCCGGCCAACTGCTCAAAAGAAAGCTCGGCGGTTTCCAGCGCAAAGTAAGGCGGCGCGGACTGGTAGCGCATCCCATGCTGACCGGCCTCGACCTCGGCCTTTAGCTGAGTGCCCGGCAGAATTTGCAAATTAAACAGATCAAACGGGGCCAACTCATGCTCGGTCACAAAGTCCAGCGTCTGTTGAAAAGTCTGTTCGGTTTCGCCCGGCAAACCTACAATCACATCCAGAAAAACCTCGGTGCCCTGTTCGCGCAGATTATGGACCCCCTGTACCAACCTCGGCAAATTATTCTTGCGCCGGACTTTCGCCAGCACTTCCGGCACTGCCGATTGCAAACCCACCTCTACCGTACTGAAATTACACTCCGCCAGCCGCCGGGCCTGGGCTGTATCAATCGCTTCGCCGCGCAACTCGGCGTAAAAATTCATCCGGCGGGCGGCTCCGGTTTCCAAAATCGTATCGTATAGCTGCGCCAGGTGGGGCAAAGTATTAAAGTTTGCCTCGACGAAATGAACCTGCTCGACCCCTGCCGCCATCCCAAACAAAAGCTCTTGCCGCACCCGTTCGAGGTCAAAATAGCGTTTGCCGCCTCTCGGTAAATCCTGCCGCCCGTAATAACAAAAAGTACATTTGGAAGGACACCAGCGCGATAGCTCTATCGACATGAACCGCCCCAGGTGCCCTTCCAGCGCACCGCTCAGATAAGCCGACGGGACAAGATTGACATCCGCCAGCGCGGCCCGGCCCGGCCCAAAGTGCCATTTGCGCTGGCTACCTTCCCCAACTGGTCTCCCTAGCCCGGCGATCCCCGCCAGGTCGCTTTCGGGTTGCTTACCACCATTCAAAACCTGCAACAGTTCTACAAAAGTGCGTTCCCCTTCACCCAACACGACAAAATCCAGGTCCGGGGAGTTCAAAATCCAGTCCCCATCGTGGTTAACTTCCGGTCCGCCGCCCACCAGCCGGATTTCCGGCGCGCGCTCCTTCAACAACCCGGCCACTTTCAAAGCCCGGCTGCTATTCCAGGTATACAGCGAAAACCCCACTATATCGGGGTCGTGAGCCAGGATCGCCTCGACCAGCCGCGCATCCCCGGCCCGGTTCTGCACTTCTGCCTCCAGCAAACCCACTCCTACCCCCGGCAGGTTGGCCGCCTCGCTCGCCGCCTTGAGATAGCCTATTGCTAGTGGCAAATTGGTGTGACGGTTGTCCGGCACAGGTAACTGCACCAGTAAAACTTTCATGCTGACCCTTTTCCTATCTGAAATATTTCCCGGCCTCAAAAACCAATTCTAACCCACCTATTCCCTTTTAACAAACACGCTTGCTTTATTTGATGGGCTTGCTACCCTAAACCCACTAATTAAAAGTTTCGCTCTTTATAATCATCACCACATAAGGCCCATCTATTTGACCAATTGTAACGTTCTATCCGGCCAGGGCCGTTAAAGCTTGACGTAGAGGGACCAGGCGAAATAGAATTGAAGCGTACATAGCTAAAGATTATTGGGTTTCATATTGAACAAAAAGGAGCGGCCATGAAGATACATGAGTATCAGGCCAAGCAAATTCTGAGCCGGTACAATATCCCGGTCCAGAAAGGCGAAGTTGCCACCACGCCGGAGCAGGCCAGCGATATTGCCAGCAGCATTGGCGGCATGGTAGTGGTCAAGGCCCAGGTTCACGCCGGTGGACGCGGCAAAGCTGGCGGTGTCAAGCTCGCCAAAACCCCCGACGAAGCTAAAGAAAAAGCCCAGGCCATCCTCGGTATGGACATCAAAGGCAGCCTGGTTAAAAAAGTGCTGGTCACTCAGGCCGCCGACATTGCCAAAGAATTCTACCTCGGCGTGATCATCGACCGGGGCCACAAAGGCATTACGATCATGGGCAGCAGCGAAGGCGGTGTCGAAATCGAAGAAGTCGCCAAGACCAACCCTGAGAAAATTATCAAAGTCCTGGCCGACCCCTTCCTGGGCCTCTCGGATTTCCAGGCGCGAGAACTGGCTTTTGGCATGAACATCGAATACGATAAGATAAACGCCTTCGTCACCATTGCCAAAGAACTCTACCGGGCCTTCGTCGAAAACGATGCCGACATCCTGGAAATCAATCCGCTGATCCTCAACGACAAAGGCGAATGGCAAGCTCTCGATGCCAAGATGGTCTACGACGATAACGCCCTCTACCGCCAGAAAGACGCCGAAGGCTTCCGCGACCTGGCCGAAGAGGAAGACGCCGAGAACGAAGCCCGCCGGGCCGGTCTTTCTTATGTAAAGCTGGACGGTGACATCGGTTGCGTGGTCAATGGAGCTGGGCTGGCAATGGCGACCATGGACAGCCTCAAACTTTACGGTGGCGAACCAGCCAACTTCCTGGACATCGGGGGCGGTGCCAAAGCTGAAAAAGTTACCGCCGCCATCCGCATTATCCTGACCGACCCCAATATCAAAGCGATTCTGTTCAATATCTTTGGCGGCATCACGCGCGGCGACGACGTGGCAAAAGGCATCGTCGCCGGGCTAGAAGAGATCAAAACCTCGGTGCCAATCGTGATCCGCCTGGTGGGTACCAATAGCGAAGAAGGACGCCGAATATTGGAAAGTGCCGGCCTCAAATCGGCGGAAACGCTATCCGAAGCGGCTCAAAAGGTCGTTAGCGTGGCAAAGGAGCAAAGTTAACCCATGAGCATCCTAGTCAACAAAAATACCCGGCTGCTGGTCCAGGGCATCACCGGACGCGAAGGCGGTTATCACACCAGAGCTATGCTCGAATACGGCACCAACGTGGTCGCTGGGGTCACTCCCGGTCGCGGTGGCGAGACTGCCGAGGGTGTTCCGGTTTTCAACACCTGTAAGGATGCGGTAGCCGCCACTCGCGCCAACGTTTCGATCATCTATGTCCCGGCTCGCTTTGCCCCCGACTCGATCATCGAAGCGGTCGATGCCGGTATCCCGCTGATCGTCTGTATCACCGAAGGTATTCCGGTCCGGGATATGGTCCCGGTCTTTCACTACGTCAAAATGAAAGGTGCCCGCCTGATCGGCCCTAACTGCCCCGGCCTGATCACCCCCGGCGAAGCCAAGATCGGCATCATGCCCGGCTTTATCCACAAACCCGGCAATGTCGGCCTCGTCTCCAAAAGCGGCACCCTCACCTACGAAGTGGTCAACGCCCTGACCCTCAAAGGCATCGGCCAGAGTACCGCCGTCGGTATTGGTGGCGACCCGATTATCGGCACCAGCTTTATCGACATACTCGAACTGTTCCAGAACGACCCGGCTACCGAGAAAATAGTGCTGCTGGGCGAAATCGGCGGCAACGCCGAAATCCTGGCCGCCGAATACATCAAGGAACACGTCACCAAACCGGTTTTCGGCTTCATCGCCGGTCAGACCGCCCCGCCCGGCAAGCGTATGGGTCACGCTGGCGCGATCATCAGTGGCGGCGAAGGTACCGCCGCCGAGAAGATCGCCGCCCTCCAGAAACACGGCGTGCGGGTCGCCGACAGTCCGGCCCAGATCGCCGACCTTATATAATTTAGGTTTCCGCAACAAATTTAAAAGGAGATGGCAATCAATTTGCCGTCTCCTTTGTAATAATTTCTTTTCCCAAATTGGGTAAAAGTCTTGACAATCTTTCTTATGTGCTATATACTACAATCAGCTAATCAATCTAAGATTTATTAGCCAGAAGTAAAAGTGGGCCGGGATAAAGAGTGGGCAGACTTCTTACCCCGGCCTGCTGATACCCGACTAACCTCAAACTCACCTTTTTGATCGTTAATCCCGGTTTTCCCCAATATATCAGAGCTTTTTGGTTTGCCGATAAGGCTAATTTTTAACATCCTGACCCCTTTTATTAAGCAAAAGAAACCCTCAAAAGCCTGTGTGTGGATAAAAAGCCGGTGGAAAGCGGTGGATTTGGGGACAAGCCGGAAAAAATACATCTGTGTACAACCAAAAAAGTGCCTTAATCGACTAGACGCTTTTGGACAGAGATGTTATAATGCTTTAAGAATAAAAAACAGTAGTACGCCTTGTTCCCCTTTCAATTCATGGCGGGAACCGTGTGGCACTAGAAATTTGTAAGGAGCTTTTTTTCTCAAAATGAAGGTTATTCTGACCGAAAGTATTAAAAACCTGGGCGAAGCTGGCACTATCCAGGAAGTCAAGAACGGCTACGCCCGCAACTTCTTGTTGCCGCGCGGTATGGCGAAACCGGCCACCGCCGGAATGGTTAAAGTAATTGAGCAGCAACGCGCCGCCGATCAAAAACGCATTCTGAAAGCCGAAGACGAAAACAAATCGCTTGCGACCCAGATCGAACAGCAGACCATCCGCCTGACCGCTCGTGTCGGCCAGCAAGGTCGTTTGTATGGTTCGATCACCAGTGCCCAGATCGCCGATCACCTGAGCCAATTGATCGGCCAGACCATCGACCGCCGCAAGGTAGAGATGGACGACAATATTCACAGCGTAGGCGAATACGAAGTACCAATTCGCCTGGTGGGTAAACTGGCTCCTAAAGTCAAAGTAATCGTCGAAGCCGAGGGCGAGCCTGAAGCGGCCCGGCCTGACCTGGTTGTTCCGACCGCCACTACCGCCGATGTTCCGGCCCTGGAAGTGGTTGAGAGCGGCCCGGATACCGTCGAAGACTAATTACTGCCGGGGCGAAGCTTGTTTTTCGCCCCTACCTGAACAACTAAATTATTAGTTCTGGAAATAATCTAAGCCCATCTTCCTTGTCCCCGACGCCTGGAAGAAAAGCCTGGAACCTCTTTTCCATAACTAGCCTGCCAGAGGAGCCGCCAGCCCGGTTATTAATTTAACCGTTGCGCTAAGTGTGCTAACTCTCATGGTTCGTGGCAACCGCGAAGGTTAGCTGATTCCTTGAATCCGGCTAATCCTGAAATGGTTGGACTCTAACCATTTTTCAGGCAATCATTTCTGTTTTTTGACATAGTCGGGCTTTCGCGTAATTTTTACGCTGGGGTAGATAACGGCTATGTCAACTGAAACCACCTATTCAATCAATACCCAGGACAATTCCACCGCCTACGACCGTGCCGAAAATACCCGGCGGCGGGGTAATGCCAATGTCGGTTTTCAGGTTGCCACCGGTACCGGCGGAGAAAAGCCCATCCCCCACAACGCCGAGGCCGAAGATGCTGTTATCGGGGCTTTGCTGATCGACCGCGATACCATCATAAAAATTGCCCCCCTCCTGCGGCCTGCCGATTTCTTTGGCGAAGAACGCGCCGCCATCTTTGAAGCCTTTATCGACCTCTACGAACAGCGCACCCCCGGCGATCTCGTTACCTTGCGCGACGAACTGCGCCGTCGGGGCCGGTTGGGCGAAGGCGAAGGTCAGGTCAAAGCCAGCTACCTGCTAAACCTGATGCGGTCCACCTCCAGCCCGATCCACGTCGAGCATTACGCCAAAATCGTCTTGCGGTACGCCGTTATGCGCCGCCTGATCGGGGCGGGTGCTCAGGTCACTGCCCTCGGTTTTGATGAGAAACTGGAAACCCAGGAAATGGTCGACCAGGCTCAACAGTTAATCTACGATGTAGTCCAGCAGGGTACCAAACGCGACGCCGTAAAAGTCGGCTCGATCCTAGAAGATTACTTCGACCGGTTGTCTTTTCTCCACGACCACCGGGGCGAACTGGTCGGCGTTCCAAGCGGCTTCACCGATCTGGACAAACTCACCGGCGGCTTTCAGCAGTCCGACCTGATCATATTGGCCGCTCGGCCTTCGGTCGGCAAAACCTCCCTGGCCCTCGGTTTCGCTTACAATATGGCGATGAAATACAAACGTCCGGTGGGCGTATTCAGCCTGGAAATGTCGCGCGAACAACTGGTTCAGCGTATGCTCTCAATGGAAACTGGCGTCGACTCGCACCGCCTCCGCACCGGCTTTATCGACCCCGATGAGTGGGATCGCATCAGCCGGGCTTTTGGTCGTCTGGCGACCGCCCCGCTTTATATAGACGACTCAGCGGGTATCACGATCCAGGAATTGCGCTCCAAAGCCCGCCGTCTGCACGCCGAATATGGTATCGAAGCCCTGATCATCGACTATCTGCAATTGATGACCGGTAGCAAAGTCGAAAACCGGGTTCAGGAAGTCTCCGAAATTTCCCGTAACCTCAAGGGCCTGGCCCGCGAGCTAAATATCCCGGTGATCTGTCTGAGCCAGTTAAGCCGAGCCGTCGAAAGCCGCACCAACCACATTCCCCAACTCAGCGACTTGCGTGAGTCGGGCGCGATTGAGCAGGACGCCGATATTGTAATGTTTATCTACCGAGAAGAATTGTACAACCCGGAAACCGAAAAGAAGAACATCGCTGAAATTCACGTGGCAAAACACCGCAACGGCCCGGTCGATACGATACCTTTGTTTTTCCATCACAAGACCACCCGTTTTGCCGATGTCGAAACCTATCGCCAGCCCAATCGGTAATCAGTTTTAATAACGTAATCGTAAACGTATCCGAGGGAGTAACTGATGCAGCGCAAATTCGTAGGTTTTGATAGTGGCAACGAAGCCACCCGGCGATTGACCGGGATTCCTGCTGCTTTCTTTAGCCAGCTTTTGCCCCAGATAAATCATCCCAACGAGCTTAAAACTCTGCTGTATTTGATGTTTCTGGCCGGTCAGAAACGGGGTGAGCCGAAATGGGTAGGCTATTGGGAACTTCTCGAAGCCGACGACCTGATGGCCGGAATGCGCCGGGGCGGCGACCCGCGCCAGCCGAGCGAACACTTGCGGGAAGCCCTCGAACTTTGTCTTGCCAGGGGTAGTATAATCCGGGTCGAGGCCACTCCGCCGCCGCCCGAATTCTTTGGCAATCAAAGCGTCAAAGGCGATCTCGAACCGGTCAGCGTCACCTGGTTTTTGCTCAATACCGCTGGAAATCGTGAATTTTTGGCCCGGTTGGAACAGGGCGAAATTCAGATTGAAGACACCAATCTACTCTACGGGGTAGACGTGTGGGACCGCCCGTTGCCGGAAGCCGCCGGGCAAACCCAGGCCGAAGGAGCCGCTCAGAGTCCGGGCCGGACCGAAATCAAGCAGTGGCAGCAAAAGCAACGCTGGAAAGTCTATTCTGCCCGGCCCGATATTTACACTCTTTACGAGCAAAATATCGGCCCGCTCACCCCGATCCTGAGTGACCGGTTGCGGGAAGCCGAGAAACTGTATCCGGCGGCCTGGGTAGAAGATGCTTTTGCCGAAGCCGTTAACTATAATCGTCGAAGTTGGGCCTATGTGGCCCGTATCCTGGAGAATTGGGCAGCCGATGGACGAGAACGAAATCAAGAACGCGAACGGACGCGACCGAAACCCGAACAAACTAACGCCCCTGCCTTCCGAACCGGAAGAAATGGACGAACGAGTCTGGGCGGAAATGGAAAGATTGCGCCAGCTACAACATCGCCCGACCTCTCGAAGGCGGGAGGACCTGCCGCGCCCAATCAACGCCGAGGACCTATCGATTTTCTCAAATATACGTCCGGCAAATATGCCTACCTTACCCAACCCGCCGAAACCGGTCACTCCGATGGCCCGGCCCAACGACCCACCGGGCCGGACTAATTCCGAGGAATTGCCCCGCCCCGCTACTACCCGGCCTGACTTCAACTCGCCCGCTACCGGCAAAGTCGTCCGGCTGTCCGATTTTGTCCTGAATGAAAGCGGCTCGCGGCCCGTCGAGGATTTTGAGCCTTACGTCGATAAAGATGCTTGTGTTTACTGCAAAGGAAGCGGCTTTTTGCGCATGGAAGCCCCGGTTGGCGACCCCAACTTTGGCAAACTGGTCCCCTGCGAATGTACAATGGCCCTTAAAGAGCGTAAAGCCTTTGAAGAACTTAAAAAGAGCAGCAATCTCGACCATTTTCGGGGCCTGACCTTCGAGAATTTTAACCCGCGCGTTCCCAAAACCAAAGAAGCCTATGAAGCCTCCCTGCGCTTTGCCCAGGACCCTAGCGACTGGCTCTTATTCATTGGCGGCTACGGTTGCGGCAAAACTCACCTGGCGGGCGCGATTGCCAACGATGCCCTCAACAAACGGGTTCCCCTCTATTTTGCGGTCGTACCCGACCTGCTGGACTACCTGCGGGCCACTTTCGACCCTAACAGCGAAGCTAGCTACGACGAACGCTTTGACGCGATCCGCAACGTCCCTCTTTTAATTCTGGACGACCTGGGTACCGAGAATTCCAAACCCTGGGCGCGGGAAAAGCTTTACCAGATCATCAACCATCGCTACAACGCCAAGCTACCGACAGTTATCACCACCAACAACGATCTCGACTCGCTCGATGGTCGCATCCGGTCCCGCCTTTTGGACCGTCAGCTTTGCCGGACCGTACTAATCCAGGCCGACGACTATCGTAGCTACGATATGAGCGAACGCACCCGGCTGCGCCAGGCTCCCCAGACTAATTTAAAATACCAGCCGCCTAACCGTAAATAAATTTAATTTATACAATTCATACAATTGACACACTTACCCACTTGTTATTTTTGTAAAATATGATATAAAAAATGTTAAGGGATTTGTAGGATTTTAATTAAAAAATAACAATCAATAAGTAGAGTGTGCCGTGATCAGTCTTGAACCCATTGCCGACCAAATCAAAAAATTAAAAGACCAGCAACAATCTTGCACCAAACTTCTGCTGGATTGTCTGAGTGTGCGCGAAAGTCATCCCGAACACGCCGAACGGTTGGAAGACGTAATTGCGACCATCGAAAGCGTTATGGCGCATAATTCTGATATGCTAAACCGCCTTGAAGCCGAACTGCTTTATAATAATTAGCTCCTGACCGCCCTGAACCTAATCCATCTCTAATCCGGCTAACTTCGTTTAAGCCCAAATTTTATGATTTAAAATTGACAGTACCCCGGCCTTACAATATAATACCGTGTGTTGCCCACAAAATCGGACTGTGATCCACCTGGGCTGAACCCCAATATTGTCCTTTTCTTGGCTTCTACTTGGCTTTTACTTGGCTTTTATAGGTTTAGCTAGCCTGAGACCTTCTAATAAACTTTGGTACACATAGAGGAGAGGCCCAACAGTGCATCGAGTTAGGAACAACCTTTTATCCCTGCTGGGGATTGCCCTGCTAGTAATTATCGCCGCCTGGATTTGTTTCGGTGGCGACCGGACCGAAAATATTCTTGGTAGCACCGTCGATTTACGGGTCAAACAGGGCCTCGACTTGCAAGGCGGCTACCAGATATTGTTGCAAGCCCGCGCCGGAAACGTGGGCAAAGACCGCCTCGAAGCGGCCCGCCAGGTTATCGAAAAAAGGGTTAACGGCATCGGTACCAACGAGCCTAACATCACCATCCAGGGTGATAACCGGATCAGTGTCGAACTGCCCGGCGTGACCGACGAGCAACAGGTAAAAAATGCCATCGGTAGTACCGGTCGGCTAGAATTTATCGATGCCGGTTCCGAACAATTGCAGGAAGGCCAGTTGGTCCAGACTACTTTTTGTAGCTCCGGCACCCTCTACCAGCCTAAACCCGGTCTGTGCGGCACTGGCGTTACCAGTAGCACCACCGCCACCGGCGGTCTCACTCCTGGCGCGGCGGTCAGCCCTTCCAATCAGCAAATTGGCCCTAACGGTACCCCTTCGACTACCGTCGGAGCCGCCGCGACACCCGGTGCTACCGTAGCCGCCAGCACTGCCCCGACCACCACCACCGCCCCCACCGGTAAACTTAGCACGACCGGCAAACCTTATCAGACCATCATCAGTGGCGATCAACTCGACCCCACTAAAATCGATATTGGTTTTGCTCAGTCCGGCGCGGAAAAAGTCAACTTCGGCGTTAAAGGCGATGCCGCTAACACTTTTGGAACCTTTACCAGCCAGAATATCGGCCACATTATGGCAATCGTACTGGACGGTAAAGTAATCTCGGCTCCCAGTATTAACGGCCCGATCTCCAACCAGGGTGAAATTACCAGCCCGCGCTGGGCCACCATCGCCGGGCGAGCCGAAGTCTCGAACCTGGTCCTGAACCTGAAATATGGTTCGCTGCCGGTCGAACTGGACGTTATCAATAGCCGTAGTATTGGCGCGACGCTCGGTACCGATTCGGTCACTCGCAGTATTACCGCTGCCATCGTTGGGCTGGCTATCGTAGCCGCCTTCATGATTTTGTACTTCCGGTTGCCGGGTATCCTGGCCGTGTTGGCCCTGATGGTCTATTCCCTGATCGCCTTTGGCATCTTCAAGACCTTTGGTATCGTGTTGACCCTGGCCGGTATCGCCGGTTTCATTCTGTCCATCGGGATGGCGGTCGATGCCAACGTGCTGATCTTTGCCCGTATGAAAGAAGAATTGCGGCTGGGCCGCTCGGTGGAAAGATCGGTCGAAGAAGGCTTCCGCAACGCCTGGCCTTCGATCCGGGATAGCAACGTTTCGACCCTGATCACCTGCTTGATACTGTACTGGTTTGGCGATTTTACCGGCACCAGCACGATCAAAGGTTTTGCGCTGACCCTCGCCATAGGGGTACTGTGCAGTATGTTCACCGCCATCACCGTCACCCATACCTTCCTCCGCCTGATGTTCCTGCTTACCGGCGGTCAGCGTCGGCTGTCGAACGGTGGCTGGTGGTTTGGTATGAACCGCACTCGCCGGGCCGGTGAAGAAGTTCAACGGGCTTAACTGGAAATTTAAAGGGAAAATTTGTAATGAGAAAATCGCTCGATTTAGTTAAATACCGCTGGACCTTTATTATCATTTCACTGGTAATCATCGTGCCGGGTATCATCTTCATTTTGCTCGGCGGTCTGCGACCCAGTATCGACTTTATGGGTGGTTCTAGCTGGGACATCAACTTTGATCCCAACAAGGTGCCTGCCAACGCCGACATCGAAAAGACCATGAAGGATGCCGACACTCAGTTTATTAGCACGATTGTCGCCAAGCCCAACAAAATCAACGCCGAAAGCGACCTGGTGGCAGCCCGCTCCAAACTGCCCTTCGAGTCAGTTTCCCAGCGCAGCGATAAAGGCCTGGTCCTGGTTCGCACCAACCTGATTGCCGATAATACCGGCGAGAAAACCGCTATCGTCAACGCGCTGAACACTCGTTTTGGGGCCTCCAACGGCTTCTTACCCGACAAATATGAGGTGTCCTCGACCAGCCCGACCGTTTCCGGCGAAGTAACCACTCGTTCGGTCGCCGCCGTAGCAATCGCCTCCATTGGCATCCTGCTTTACCTGGCTTACGCCTTTCGGCGGGTCAAGCAGCCCTGGCGTTATGGCATTTGTGCTATTCTTGCCATGATCCACGATGTGCTGGTGGTATTGGGCGTTTTTGCCATCCTGGGCTTCTTTTTCGGTACCGAAATCGATGCCCTGTTTGTCACCGCCGTCCTGACCGTGATCGGGTTCTCGGTTCACGACTCCATCGTGGTCTTCGACCGGATTCGTGAAAACGAGATACGGACCCCCGGCGAACCCTTCGACAGCCTGGTAAATCACAGCCTGGTGCAGACCCTGGTCCGGTCGCTCAATACCTCGCTAACTGTAATCTTTACCCTCAGCGCACTGTACCTGTTCGGTGGCATCACCATCCGCAACTTCGTACTGGCCCTGCTGGTCGGCATCATCAGCGGAACCTACTCCAGCATCTTCAACGCTTCAATGCTGCTAGTCATCTGGGAAAAGGGCGAATTTGGCCGCTTTATCGGTCGCAAACCCAAGACCGGCACCCCGACTCAGACCCGCCAGACGGTCGCTGCCCGCTAGATTTTACAAATAAAAAAGCCCGGTCTTTTTCAAAAGAAATGGCCGGGCTTTTTATTTTATGTGATTTTTTACACCCCGGCTATCTGATTACCCATTATTGCTGATAAAGCTTTAATTACCGCTTCATCACTCCCAATATACAAGACCACTATGTTGTCTTTTCTATAAACGTGTGGTCCAATTTTTGCGGGACTGTAAGCAATCGTTGCCCCTTTACTATTTCGGAGCGTCGCCCCTTCCGGGGTAACAATGATTGCTTTAGCCGCCTCACTATCGGGGAACTCGAAAAAGGAAATAGTATCTTGATTAACCTGAAATATAGTAGCCCTGACCTGAGTCACGAGAGTAAAAGAATCGTCTAATCCTCTATAGGAGATTGATATACCCTGGCCCTTTAGCTTTTCTATTAATTCGGTACCAGCCTGGGTAATTAGTGGAATTTGATTAGTTCGGTCAGGCATTTTCGGGTCATAGGTGACAGGAATGGTAGGAGTTGGTTGGGCGTTGCTTTCAATAGTTGGGGAGTCTGGACCACAGGCGGAAAGGAGTAAACCCATAAAAACCAATAGAGCCAGGTTTAATTTTGTCATACTGTTCGAGCCTTACCGGGGAAACAATAACAAACTTAAATCCCAAATAACCGGGGAATATACAAAATTGTGATACAACTGATGCCCCACAGTAGGATACAGCTCAGTAGCGGAATATCTTTCAGCAAAAGTTCTTCCGGGCTGCCGCCTTCGTCCTTGCGGTATACCAGGTACAGATAACGGAAAATACCATACAACACAAACGGAATCGTCAGAGCCATCAGGTGATTCTTGGGCAAATTCTCGGCTGTAATCGTATATAGCGAATAGGCTACCACCACCGAACTGGTCACGACCGAAATCATCTCCTGCACCAGTTCGCTAGAATACTCACTTAGAATCTGGCGATGATCGGCGGCTCCTTCGGCTAGCAATACCAGTTCGTGCCGCCGTTTGGATAGACCCTGGAACAAGGCCAGCAACATTGTACACACCAGCAGCCAGGGAGACACTACCACCCCGATTACCACCGCCCCCCCGACCGCTCTCAGCACAAACCCGCTCGCAATCGTGAACACATCGATAATCACGACATTCTTTAGATAGAAACAGTAGCCAATCTGTAACACAAAATATGTCAGCAGCACCAGCCCGAACAACGGCTGCAACACAAAAGCCAGCGGGATCGAAACCACCACCAGCCCGACCAGAGCAATTATTGCATAGCGCGCCTTTAGCTTACCGCTTGGCAAAGGTCGAAGTTTTTTACGAGGATGCTGCCGGTCTTTCTCGATGTCCACCAGGTCGTTTAGCAGATAAACCGCACTACTGACCGCGCAAAAAAGAATAAAAGCCAGCGTTGCGTAGACCATCGGGCGCACTTGCAACAAATGAATATCGAAAACCACCCCGGCAAAAACAATCGCATTCTTGGTCCACTGTTTGGGCCGCATCGTCTTTAGAAGCTGTCTGAGTACCGAAAACAAAATGTTAAATCCTTATGTTGATACTAATTTGTGTAGTCATTCTGATTATACTTTGCAGCTTCTAACAGAGTCAAACGAACCAAAAATCTTATATTCATGCTAACAGGTTTGACAGACCCGGCTGGAATGCTATACTTTCAAAACTATAAATACTAAACAGACGACCGAGGAGCCTTGTGAATGAGTGATCCCAGCCAGGAAAATCCCGACCAGCTCGAAGACGCTGCCAGCGAGGAAGCCGCCGAAGCTCTCGACCTGGCCGAACTTGAAAAACTCGAAGCCGCCGGTCCCCAATCGGGCGAAACCCGCGAACAATTCGCCCAGCGGTTGCACGAAGCCCAGGTTACTCGTCACAAGGCCCGGCAGGCCAACCGTAAACCGGGTACTACCAAAGGTCTGGTGATTATCAACACCGGCAACGGCAAAGGAAAAACTACTGCTGCTCTCGGCGTAGTCTTCCGGGCCTGGGGTCGCGGAATGCGGGTATGTATGTTGCAATTCATCAAAGCAGCGACCGCCAACTGGGGCGAAACCCGCGCCGCTCGTCAGCTTGGTATCGAAATCATCGCAATGGGCGACGGCTTTACCTGGCTCTCAGAGAACATCGAGAACGATAAAGCCCTGGCGCGGGAGTGCTGGGAACTCTGTAAGCAAAAAATAATGTCCGGCGACTACGACATCGTAATCCTGGACGAAATGACCTACACCCTGAGCTACGGCTGGTTGGATGTCCACGAAGTCATCGAGACTCTCAAGGCCCGCCCGGAGGGACAGCATATCATCATCACCGGTCGCAACGCCGTCCCGGAACTGATCGAGTATGCCGATATGGTCACTGAAATGACCGAAGTCAAACATCCCTACCGTCAGGGTATCCTGGCTCAAAAGGGCATCGAGTTTTAAGTGTGAAACTTATTGCTGGATAGAGCGTAAAGCTAAGGTTATTACTAACTGCTCAGGCCAACTCTCCTGAAGGTATTTTTAAAGCAGGGGTAGGGGGGGCACAGCTCCTGCGGGGTGTACTACAGGCGGGTACCCTCTGGGTGCCCCTGTTCTTTTCTCTCTTCTTTCCCCTCCTGGGGGGGTAGGGGTGGGGTCCGAACAGTTAAAGTTATTATCGACCTTTATAGTTAGTTCCAGGTTTTAGTTTTGGAAACAAACCTGGAAGGGCAAGGAGCAGCAATTATGGCAGACCTTTTTAAGGCCAATGGAAACAATTCTCAATCGAGTATGAACAAATACGGCAAACTTGCCGCCGGAGCCGGCCTGGCAACCGCCGCCGCCTTTGGAGCGGCCTGGGCCAATTCACGTGGCCGTCAGGGTCAGCAGACCTACAGTGCCACCGCCGGGCAACCTCGCCAGATGATCGATTGGGAAAAGGTCCGCGCCACCGCCGACCGCATGAACGCCAACTCCGAGCAGAGTGCCGAATGGCGGCAGCACTGGAACGCTTATTACGCCGAACTGGTCCGCAAAGTAGTGCCGATCATCGAAGAATACGCCCATACCGATTTCCCCCGCGACCTCGATACGGCCAAAGTAGTCAGCCGCATGGACTGGGTAGATGCCAACATTGCCTCCTTCAAACAGCTTTTCGAGCCAATCGAGCGTCTTAACCGGGAAGCCAGCCTCAAAGCCAACGCCGTCAGCCAGGCTGTGATGGGAACTATCAACCAGACCGTCATCAGTGCCGAGGTTGGCCTGTTACTGGGTTATCTGGCACGCCGGGTACTCGGCCAGTACGACCTGAGCTTGCTGGGCAAAGAACCGGTTTCTACCGGCAAAGTCTACTTTGTCGAGCCGAACATCAACGGCACCGTCCAACTGCTGGACGTTAATGGCGAAGAATTCCGGCTGTGGATCGCTCTGCACGAAACCACCCACGCCTTTGAATTCGAGTCACACCCCTGGGTTCGCCAGCACTTTAATGCCATCCTGGAACGCTACTTCAGCTATGTGACCGATGACCTCGCCAACGCCTCGCAGAACGGTGGGTTGGGCGGCTTCCTCAATCGCTTGCGCCAGGACAATGGCCGGGGCGGCGGCTGGATCGAGCGGGTTATGACCCCCGAACAGCATGATCTTTTCCAGGAACTCCAGGCCCTTATGAGCATCGTCGAGGGCTACAGCAACCACATGATGAACGCCATCGGCGCGAAGCTCATGCCCAACTACGAGCAGATCAAGGATCGGGTCGAAAATCGCCAGAAAAACCGCAGCTTTGTCGATAAACTCTTTGTCAAACTGACCGGCCTCGACCTCAAGATGGAGCAATATCACCTGGGCGAAATCTTTGTCGACTCGGTGGTGGAGAAGAAAGGCATCGACTTTGCCAACCTGATGTGGGCCGAAGCCAAATATCTACCCACTCTCCAGGAAGTCAAAGAACCTTCACGCTGGATCAGCCGGGTAGAAACAATGAAAGCAGCCTAGCCAATGAGTTATTACCCGCCGGGGACCGGTTCCAACCAACCCGGTCCCCGACCCGGTCCGGCCTATAATCCCAACGGCCCGGCCTACTCTCCCGGTGCACCTCCTACCCGTCGCCGGAGTGGCGGAGGGCTACTTGGCTGTGGCACCTTCATCCTGGGTTTCCTGACGGCTGCCGTTATCGCGGGCATCGCGGTGTTTTTCCTGTATTTCTACAATCCAAACGGCAACCAACCTTTGCCGCGCCCTACCAACCCTTCTGGCACTCCCGATATTACCGCCACTCTCAGCCAGCAATACTTGAATAACGAAATCTCGCGGTCCTTCGCCGGTAAACCGTTCAAAGCCGGTTCGGTCGACCTCAAAGATGTCGTGATCACGGTCAAAGCTGATTCGCTAATTGATGTCGCAATGCGGGCAACCTACGGCGGGGTGGCTAACTTCGACCTGACCATCACCGAGCAGGTGATCATCCAGAACGGCCAGATTCGGCTGACTATCGCCGGACAACCCAAACTCACCAACGGCCAGTTGCCACCGGGCGTCGATGCTATCCTGCAACAAATCAACACCCAGGCTATCGAACCAAAAATCAATACTCTGGTCAACCAGATCACCGTCAACGGACGCACTCTCAAACTGACCGGTATCAGCAGCACTCCCGGCCTATTGACTGTCCAATCCAACCTGCAATAAAGTTAAAAATAAAAGCCTGACATTAAAATAAGCTTAGAAAATCATTTTAACACCGGCCAGGTGCAACTCCGGCCGGTTATATTCGTTGCATATAGGTGCGTCCCATTAGGGTCAGGGCGGCTTGTTTTCTTTCTCACTAATATTTTTCTGTGGTACAATAGCCTCACCGCCTGACCCGACAGGCAGTTTACAGTAATATGTCATATAGGAGATGGTTCAAGAATATTTATGCAAATGCGTAAGATCAATCGCGCTGGGTTGTTCATTAAATCCGAACGGCGACTCAGAATCACCACTGCTTTACTTTCATTGATGGCCCTCTTTATGGTAACTTTTGAGGCTAGTCCCGCCCTGATCGCCTCGGCTGCTACCAACCCCGACTTTTCAAACTCGGCCTTCCAGACTAACTGGAACCGCACCGACTACCCGGTCGATCAAGGCAAAGCCCTCCGCAGCTATTACTGGGGGCCAAAACCGGTCAGCATCGGCCTCATGGAGAATTACGCCGATTCGCCCGGTGGCAAACGCGAAGTCCAGTATTTCGACAAAGCTCGCATGGAAATCAACAATCCCAGCAAGAACCAGGTAACAAACGGTCTGCTGGTGGTCGAACTGATCAACGGTCGTCGCCAGGAAGGCGATAAAACTTTTACCGATGGCGGTCCCGCCTCCATACCCATAGCTGGTGACCCCGACAACGCCTGGCCGACCTATGCCGGTCTGGGTGGCATATATCTCAAGGCCCAGCCGCTGAACATCGGCCAACCGGTAGCTTATAGTTGGACCCCTAACGGTCAGATCACGCAACCTCTCTACAAAACCGACCCGGCCACCGCCATTGCCGTTAAACAAAACGGCCTGGGTATTCCGGCTGCCTTCTGGAACTTCATGAACCTGAACGGCACAATTTATAACGGTACCGACTACCAAACCGATACTATCAGCAACTTCCTGTTCAGCACCGGTTTGCCCGTCACCGAAGCCTACTGGACCAAAGTCAAAGTCGGCGGCGTCATGAAAGACGTGATGTTCCAGGCTTTCGAGCGGCGTACCCTGACCTATACCCCATCCAACCCGGCCAGTTTTCAAGTCGAGATGGGCAACGTCGGTTTGCACTATATAAGCTGGCGTTATCCCAAAGGCTTGCCCCAGGTTTCCAACCCGGTTGCCGCAACTTTCCTGAACAAACAGCCTGAATGGTACGAGGTCACCGGCGACGTTCTCAATGTCCGCACCGCGCCGAATACCAGTGCTCCCCAGCCGGAACGCACCCAGACGCTGCCTTTCTTGCAGATGTTGTACAAAGGCAATCACATACAGCCAATCCGGGCTGTCAAGGGCGAAGAAATCGAGAAGGGTAACGACACATGGTTGCAGTTCTACGAAAAGCCGGACCTGTTTGTATATAGCGGTTATGTCAAAAAGCTTGCCATGCCCGACTTCCCAACCCCACCTCAATCTCACAGGGGTGTCTGGGTATCGGTCGACCTGTCTCGCCAGATGATGGCCGTTTTTGAAAATAACCGGCTGCTCTACAAAACCCTGATCGCCAGCGGTGTCCCTAACGCCGACGACCCGACCAAAGATCATCGCACCCCCACCGGGGTCTACAAGATCGACGGTTCCTACCGGCCAGCCTCGCAGACCATGAAAGGTGGCGAAGGCGACCGGGCGGCGGGCGGCGATTACTACGAATTAAACGACATCCGCAACGTCAGCTACTTTTTCGAGGACTATTCGGTACACGGTACCTACTGGCACGCCCGGTTTGGCACCTATCCCCAGAGTCATGGTTGTGTTAACGCCACCGTTTACGATGCTGGACTGATCTACGGCTTACCTGCCGGGACAGTCGTCGACATCTTCCGCGAAAACAGCGCGACTGCCCAGCGCACCGACTGGTAATCCAAAATTCTAAGTCTGATCAGCTGGTCAGTCTTAAAAATCGCAAAACTAAATAAAACAGGTCTCTCAACCGAGGGGCCTGTTTTATATACTGTTTTCCAAATCCAATTTTCAAGACTGAGAAAACTGACGCATTAAGCAAAAACAATAATAGACCAAATCTTCTATTGTTTTTTGCAGAAAATATGCAATAATGTGGATATAAATAGAAATAATGTTGATAACTGGTGGGAAAGAATGTTAATAGAATTTAAGGTAACAAATTTTAGGTCCTATAAGGTGCAACAAACCTTTAGCATGGTGGCTGGACCTGATAATAAACTTCAAGACAATACTACCAAAACAGATGCTTTCAATAATCACAGTTTGTTAAATAGTGCTGTTATATACGGTGCTAACGCTTCTGGTAAGAGCAATCTTGTAAAAGCGATGCGTTTTGTTAAAAACTTAGTAATTGCTCCAATAGACCGGCAACCTGGATTTCTAAAATCAATTCAGCCCTTTAGATTAGACTCTAATAGTTTAAATAATCTGACAGAATTTGAAATTCACTTTATAGTTGATAACACCCGCTTTCAGTACGGTCTTTGTCTTGATAGTCAACAAATACACGAAGAATGGTTAATTGCCTACCCCAAAGGTAAACCTCAAAAATGGTTTGAGCGAAAATACGATAGATCTACAAAACTTTTTACCTGGTCATTTGGCACAAAATTGCTCGGGGAGAAAGTTAAGTTACAAGATTTAACCAAACCTGACGTGTTGTTTTTGGCTGTTGCAGCCGCATTTAACAATTTACAATTAGCTCAAGTGCATAATTGGTTTATACACAAATTTCAGGTAATTGTAGAAAACAATATTACTCGATTTAACTTTAGCAATTACACAGCCTTGCAATCAATGTCAAGACCAGGATTTAGTGAGCATATAAAGAATTTATTAGCTTTGGCTGATTTAGGCATTGTAGATTTTTCAGTAAAAGAGGAGGATATTGAAGAGAAAACCAATCTTACATCTGAGGATACAGAAACTTCTAACCCTAAAAAGGTAAAATTAAATGTAACAATGAAGCATTCTAATTCCGATCCATATATACCAGAAACAAATTTTAATCTGGAAGACGAGTCATTAGGTACAATTCGTCTCTTTTCAATAGCGGGACCAATACTTGATACCCTAGAAAGAGGTATGACTGTAGTTATCGACGAGCTTGACTCAAGTTTGCATCCGATATTGGTAAAATATTTGTTGAAACTTTTCCATGACCCAGAGCTAAACAAATTGGGAGCGCAGCTTATTTTTAATACACATGACACTACACTACTGGACACTGACGTTTTTAGACGAGATCAAATCTGGCTAGTTGAAAAAGATCGTTCTGGTGCCTCCAAACTTTACTCTCTCCTGGAGTTTAGTCCACGTTCAAATGAAGCTTTACAAAAAGGCTATTTGGAGGGTCGCTATGGGGGTATTCCTTTTATAAAAGACTCTTTATTAGGGTTAGCCGCCGATGCCTAAACAATCTCAGAGGCGAGGACGAGCAGAAAGTTCTTTTAAACGAACTCAGAACACACGACAAGCACGCGAAAGTATCTTGATTGTTTGTGAGGGAGCAGTAACCGAGAGATCGTATTTTATGTCGCTTCGTCAGGAATACAAGCTAGCGGCAGTAGAAGTTGAAGTCGAAAAAGCAAATGGAACGGACGCTTTAAAGATAGTAGATTGGGCTATCAATGCCCGTGATAGACGGGCTAATAACCCTAATCCGACATATTACGATGAAATATGGTGTGTCTTTGATACCGAGAATCAGACGCAAAGTAAGAACTTCAAAGACGCAGTAGAAAAAGCTAATGAAACCAAGATAAAATTGGCTATTTCAAATCCTGCCTTTGAATATTGGTTTCTATTGCACTTTACCAAAACTGATGCTTCTTTCTCAGACTATAACGATTTAGAAAAAGTTCTGAAAACCCACATGGCTAACTACAATAAAACTGGGAAAGATTTTCCAATATTTTTTAATAAATTGTTTTCTAAAACAGAATACGCGCTCACCAATGCAAAAGATTGCCTTGAAAAACACCCAGATTACCCCTCTAATGAATATCCAAATCCTTGCACCCATGTACACAAATTAGTGTCAAAGCTAAAAGATATGAGGGATTTCAAGTAGCAAAGTCTGAATTGCTCACCTGGAATATGCTTAACCTGGAAAAAAAGTTATTCCTGGCTCCCCTTGACCGGCAAAACCACCTCAAAAGTCGTTCCCTGCCCGACCGCGCTATAAACATTTATCTGCCCACCATGGGCTTCGGCGGCCCACTTTGCAATAGAAAGGCCCAGCCCGCTACTACCGCTGCTTTTATCAGCCGGGTCTAGCTGGCGGCGGCGCGTCTGGTCGATCCGGTAAAAGCGGTCGAAAAGATGCGGGATATGTTCGGGCGCGATGCCCGGCCCCTCATCTTTGATCTGGACTACCGCCTGAGTGGGATCGGGTTGCAAAACTCTGACAATAATCAACCCCTCCGGCGGGCTGTATTTCACCGCGTTGCTCAACAAATTGAAAAAAAGACTGGTCAGCACCACCGGGTCGCCGCGCAACCAAACCTCGTTCGCCACGTCGAGTTGAATACGCTGATTGCGTTCGCGGGCCAACCGGTTGATCCGCTCGACCGCCTCCGTCACCAGGTCGTCCAGTGCCACCTGCTGCGGCAATAATTCCAGTTCGCCGCTATCAGCCTTTGCCAGCGTCAGCATATCCTCGATCAAGCTCCGCATCCGACCGGTCTCGTCCGCGATCAGGCGCAACGCCTGCCGGTAATCATCGGCCTCGCGTTCTCGTTTGAGCATCAGGGTGGCCTCGGCTTCGATCACCGAAAGTGGCGTGCGCAGTTCGTGGGAGGCGTCGGCGATAAACCGACGCTGACGACCAAACCCGGCCTCCAGCCGGGCGATCATCGCGTCAAAAGTATGGGCCAGTTGGCCCAGTTCATCCTTGGAGTCCAGCCCGATTCGCCGCGAAAGGTCGGTCGCCCCGATCTGCCGGGCGGTCGAGGTAATATCCTTGATCGGACGCAAAGCCCTACCCGCCACCAGACTACCCACTAGCAAACTTACCAGTAAAGCCAACCCACTTCCTATTAGCAATACCTGACTCATCGTAGTGAGCAACGTATCCGTCTCGGTGTAATCCCGGCTATCAACGTATACTCCTACCAATGCCGGACGGCTCTGGGCATCGTTTGGGTCGGACAGGCCATATATTGGCCGGGCATAAATCAAAAATACCGACGTACCGTTATTAGTGATTAAATTGGGCAACCTTGTTTTACTCAAAACAAACTGGCCGTCCGGTAACGCTTTAGCCGAGCGGGCGGCGGCGGCCAACTCCGGCGTACTCTTGATGCCATCGGTCGGGGCGGCCAACAGGGCCTCATCGGCCCTATAAATCAAAGTAGTGTTAGTAAGTTTAGCCGGATCGACTTGCAACTGGGTAATTATCTCAGGCGGAGGATTATTCGTCGTTTGGTCGGTATTTGTCACCAGCGGCCCCGGTAGAATGATCGCCGAGTCGGCTCGGTGGCCGCTCTCGACCAGCAAATTATCGGCGGAACTCTGCAAGTCGGTTTGCAACCGGCTATTCAGCGTTTGCGCCACGATCAAATACAACCCCAAACCCAAACCCAGCAGCATTACCATTACCAGCGTGGTAAAAGTGAGCGTCAGACGGAGGCGGATCGGCATTTGAATGCCGGTTTTGCGGGGCCGTGACATTTTAAGCATCTTTCGGCGCAGCCAGCAAACGGTATCCCATACCCTTGACCGTTTCAAACAACTTTAATTCAAAAGGATCGTCCAGTTTGCGGCGTAACCGGCGAATATAAACGTCGATCAAATTCGACTCACTGGCGTAATCATAATTCCAGGCGTGTTCCTCGATGGCCTGTCGGCTCAGAACCAGGCCAGGGTGATACATAAAATACTCCAACAAAGTATACTCTTTGGCCGTCAGCATAATCAACTGACCACCCCGGCTCACCTCGTGAGTACTGGTATCCAACCTGAGATCGGCCACCTGCAAGACTGTAGTCTTGACCGGAGCCTGTCGCCGTAAGAGTGCCCTCAAACGGGCCAACAATTCATCAAAATCAAAGGGTTTGGTTAAATAATCGTCGGCCCCGCTATCCAGACCCCTCACCCGGTCCGTCACCGTACCTCGCGCCGTTAGCAGCAATACCGGCGTGGTCTTCCCGGCCCGGCGCAGATTCTGGCAAACTGTCACTCCATCCCGTTTGGGTAACATCCAATCCAGCACGATCAAATCGTAAGGATTTACCTCGGCCAGAAACTGACCTTCCTCCCCGTCCCCGGCCATATCTACCGCGTAGCCTTCTTCTTCCAGACCCCGCCGGATCACTCGGCTCAGATTCTGGTCATCCTCCACCACTAAAATCCGCAGATGTTTGTCCTCTCCGTTTTTTATTCCTGGTAATATTTTTATCCTATCGAAACTAAAACAGGTTCAACTGTTGCCAATCCTTCTGCAATACCGGCTTTGCATCCACGCCCAGCCACTTTTCTAACATAGTAGCATAAACCTGCCGGAAATCCACACTCGATTTTAGATTACCGTTGTCCAGGTCGGTCAGACTGGGGCGTTGACCGAACATCCCGCCCCGCACCTGGCCGCCCAGCACCAGCATTGGCTGGGCACTGCCGTGATCGGTGCCGTTGCCGTTCTCACCGGCCCGCCGCCCGAATTCGCTAAAACTCATGGTCGTAACATTATCCTGCAAGCCCAACCGGGTCAGATCGGCCTGGAACGCCGCCAGGCTCTCCGAAAGCTCGGTTAATAGATCGGCCTGGCTGGATAGCTGGTTGGTATGGGTATCAAAACCGTCCAGCTTAACATAGAAAACCCGGAAATCCAGCCCTGACACCAGCAATTGCGCCACCAGTTGAAGCTGCTGGGCCAGGGTGCTGCCTTCGGGATAACCTTTGCCCGGCTGAAATTCCTTGCTATGCTGCCGGATCACATCGGCGGTCGACAGCGCATCCAGCGCGCTATTGCGAACGAACTCCTCCACCGGGTTTTGGGCGACGTGTTTATAAATCTGCCGGGCGTAATTCAGCCGGGTAGTGCCGTCGGTATCGTCGTAAAAATTCGGAGTGTGAAAATTAAAATCGTCCAACCCATTGATCGCCGGAACCAGCGTCGTTTGACCGTACATCGTCAACGGAATCTCGCCGGTCAGGCTGGTTGCCATAGTCGACCCAGCTGGCTGCGTATCCAGCCAGCGTCCGACCCAGCCGGTCCGGTCGGTCGGCCTCCCCGGTTGAGCCGATTGCCAAATATCCGAGGCTTCAAAGTGACTATAATTCGGGTTCGGGTAGCACACCCCTTGCACCACCGCCAGCTTACCGTCGTTATACAGGCGGTGCAAGCCCTTCATGCCCGGATGTAACCCACTCTCGGCATTAAATTTCAAGACCTCATTGGCCGGGAGGGCCAGACTGGGCCTCAGCTTATAATACTCCGGGTCGCCGTAGGGAGCCACCATATTCAGGCCGTCGTTGCCGCCGCTCAGTTCGACAATTACCAGTGCCCGGCCTTTTCCGGCCACCGTCGCCCCTACCTGATTCGAGGAAAAAGTTTTGGATAAAAACAGCGGTGCCGTCGCCCCAGCCGTTACCAGTAAAGCCCCGGCCCCGCCAATCTGCAAAAATTTCCGTCTGGTCAACATCGTAATGCTCCTTTAATTCAACTGATATTCGGGACAACTCACCAACAGGTGAGCCGCGCCGCGCAAACGGGCCGCGAATTCCTGCCGCCGTTCCGCCTGGTCGTCCGGCAAACTTTGCCAGGGGGCCGCCATAAAAGCTTTGATTTCGTCCAGCCCGCTCGCCTGGTTATCTACCAGCAACTGGGCCAGGTCCTGAAAGGCGGTTGGGTCGCCGGGAGTGGCCTCCTTCAGCAGCTTTAGCAACGCATCCAGGTGAAAATCGTCGCTGACATCGGTACTGGTCAGGTCGGTCGCATAATTGATCCGGCCCAGCAGGGTCGCGCTATTGATCCAGTGGCGGTCGCCTAGCCAGCCCCGCACGTTGGGCGGTGCGAAAAGTGACTGGCCCAGCCGTCCTACCGTGTCGCCTTCCACCGCCTGGCTACCCATACTCCGCACTGTGCCGACCACCAGTTCTACCGGGCTTTTGACCAGTGACCGATAAGCCGCCGGGGACAGGAAATCCGGGCTGAGTAATATCGCTTCTACCAGCTTTTGGATGTTATACCCACTCTTGAAAAAGAGATCGGCCAGCGGTTGAACCTGGGCCGGGGTCGGGTTGGGCGAAATCAGAAACTTCCACAGCTTGTTCGCCACAAAAAAAGCCGTCTGAGGTTGCTGCAAAATCAGCTTTATAATCGCCTCGCCATCGAAATTACCGCGCTGTCCCATAAAAGTCTTGGGGTCATCATCGTGATTTTCGGCGGAGTAGACCACCACCCTATTATTATCGGTGCTTTTTTCCTCGTCGATTTGCCAGCCGGTAAAGGCGCGAGCCGCTTCCCGTACATCTTGCTCACCATAATTCCCGATCCCAAGTGTGAAAAGCTCCATCAGTTCGCGGGCAAAGTTTTCGTTTGGATTATCTTTGCTATTATCCACCCCATCCAGGTAAATTAACATGGCGGGGTCACGGGCTATGTAGCGCACCATTTCGCCAAAATTACCCAGCGAATTGAACCGGAAATAGCGGTTCTGGGCTAGCATCAGGTGAGAGTCTTCGACTTTATAAATCGAACTGGTGAAATGATTGTGCCAGAAAAGAGCCAGCTTTTCCGCCAGAGGGGTGGGTGTTTTTAGCATCGTATCCAGCCAAACCTGTTGTAATTCGCTCTGGCCCCATTCGGCTTCTTTGATATTGCTGGCTTGAAGCTGCTTTACGAGGTCTAGTTTCAGGTCGGTTTTTTGCGGCTCTATTGTCAGCAACCGGGCGACCGCCTCGGCGTGGCTCATCCGGCTATACTGCCGAATCTCCTCCAGGGTCGGGCCAAACCCGGTGCGGCGCAACAGGTGGGCCGCCTCCACCATTCTATTTGATAACATCGGACTATGCTCCTTCCTGCTAAAACGTTAGCCAGGACCTACAAACGGATTAAGATTACACCCGGAGTGTAAAGGACCAACATGAACGGTGTATGAATTTTTTTTTAGCTTAACTTCTCACCCTAACCCTAAAAAATGGTAACTATTCACCCAGCCTCGGCCAAAAGATTAGCAGGGGACGTGGGGGCCGGGTACCCCCTGGGTGCCCATGCGGGGGGTCAAAGGCGGGTACCCTATGGGTGCCCTTTAACCCTCTCTTCTTTTTCCCCACACTCTGGAGTGCCTGGGGCGGGGTTAGGGGTGGGGTCTGAATAGTTACAAAAAATGTCTGCTTTTCCGGGTCCCACCCAACTAAAATTGGCAAAATAAGCTATACTGAAATCAACCTACAGCAAATTGCAAAACTATGATTCTAAATGAAAAGGGTTAAAGTGGGGTCGGGGGATGCGACACAAAAGAGGAATTTATGACACTAGCAAATTTTAGCTGGCTAATCGAAGGTCGGCTGGCCGGATCGGCTCGACCGGGCGCAGACGGCCCCGAAGACGATGATTTACAGTTTCTGCACGACCAGGGTATTCGCGCCCTCGTCACCCTTTGTCACCAGCCCTGTCAAGGCGACTTACTCAACAAATACGGTCTGACCGCCACACACCTGCCGGTCGAAGATTTTGAAGCACCCAGCCTCGACCTCATTGAGAAAGCCATCGCCTACATAGAGCGCAGATTGAGCCACAACCAACCGGTGGTGGTACATTGCCGGGCCGGATATGGCCGTACCGGTACCATCCTGGCCTGCTACATGGTCCATCGCGGGATGTTACCGGCTCAGGCCCTGGCCGAAGTCCGCCGCCACCGACCCGGTTCGGTCGAAGTCAAAGCCCAGGAGCGGGCCGTGCTGGCCTACTACCGCAAACTCCACGCTCACCCGCCCGAAGAATTGTAGGAAAGTGTAATGCCAATTGACCGTTCTATCACAAACCTGAGCCTAGTAATACCCCTTATTGTGGGCCGACTCGTTCCCCACCAGACCGAGCATTACCAGTTGTTGCGGCCTCGATAGGTCCAGTTCAAACCTGGCCCGTTCAGTCCACTGGATCAACTTGCCGTTCACCACCTGCGCCTCGCCGAGCGGAAAACCGTACTGCGCCAGACCGCCCCCGCCTTGCCAGGCCGCCGCAAACCGGCCATCCAGCCAGTGACCCGTTTCGCCATAGAAAACCGCCCCCACCGAGGGAGCCGCCGTGCCGTTCGCCAGCGGTGCTTCTAGCTGACTCAACTCCCGGCCCAGCGACCGCAGTAATACAGTATAGGGCAGCTGATTTTCCGGCCAGAACTCCATCACCACCCGCTCGAAATATTGGATCACCCGGCCATTGTCGTTGAACTCCTCCGAGGTCGGATAGCCCAGCACCACCAGCGACCCATGATTGAGCCAGTAATTCAAAAACGCACCGTGCAGAGTGTGCCGGGTCGCCGGAAAATACCACTGGCTAGCCGTATTTGGCGTACCAGAGTAAGCCACCGGTGCAAACGGCCCGCTGATTGGTTGGCCGGGCAAGCCTACCACCGGTTGAGGGCCTGGCGTGGGCGGGTCTGGTACCGGGGCCGGTGCGCCCGGCAGGGGATTATTAATCTGCGCCACCACGTTCAAACCCTTGCGGCGCGATTGAAATTCATCGTTCCAGGTCAGGTAGATCGTATTGAAATAAATCGCCCGGTCGTAATTCGGCGCGAAAGTAGCCTTGATCGTAATCGTGCCGCCCTCGCCCGGCTGCACTTTTCCCAGGTCCACATACACCGTATTATTGGCCGGATTGATCGCCGGTTCGCGTAACTTCCAGTTTGAATTGGTACTGCTAAAACTAACAAATTGCTGCTGACCCTGAAACGGTAGCTCGAATACCGCGTCATTGGCGTCCAATTTTGAACCGGCCTCATTAGCGATCACCACCGTATAGGTCATTGGCTCGCCCCTGGTAAGCGGGTCGGGGCTGGTAATCGTCTGCCCGTTGGTAATCCCCAGTTGCGCCGTTGGCAAGCAAGCCGGTTGACCCTTCCCACCACATTTCGATGGTGGGCCGGGCGGGGCTGCTTCCGCCACAACCGGTAAAACACTCAATACCACCAGACCAATAACAAATAAAACAAGGGGGAGCGTCTTCTTCATTTTCTGACACAATCTTCCAAACTCGACTGACTTATAATCGCCTGAAGCCAAGCTTACTCCACCCCGACGAACCTTTCAAGCCCTCGCTGCAAATATATTGCAAAGAGGTGTTTACGGGAACTTATAATACCCTTCTTACGTTGTTATAAATGTCGGATAACTTAACTTATTCCGGTCCACAACGTCAGAAAAATCAAAAACTACGCCTGAAAGCTTTGTTTGACCGGGCAGGTCGCAAACTTACTCATCCCAGACACAAATTTCAAACTCTGAACATCAACCCATAAATTCACGCCACCATCTCAGGAGGGCTTATTTCATGTGCCTAAAAAATACCAGACTTTTCTTCACTGGAGGGCTTTTTACCGCCTTGCTCGGTCTGACCTTACTGCTGACCGCTTGCGGCGACTCACCCAGCACTACTACCCAACTATCCGGCAATCAACCCGCCGTAACCACTGCCGCAGCTACAGGCTCCGCTAACGGTAAAGCCACCGCCGGTACCCCCGCGCCTCAAGAAGATCGGAAAATCATCCGCAACGCCACCATCACCCTGACCACCGAAAATCTGGAAAAGGAATTAGCCCTGCTTCGTTCGCTGGCCTCCGAATCCAATGGCCTGGTCTTTCAGGAAAACACCCAGGAACGCTCGGCAGTCATCGTGATCCAGGTGCCCGGCCAATCCTACGAAGCCGTCATCAACCGCATCCGTCAATCGGCTCTCAAAGTCACTCACCAGGAAACCAGCACCCAGGATGTCACCGAAGAATACGTCGACCTGCGCAGCCAGATCACCAACCTCCAGCGCACTGAAGAAGGCTTGCAAAAACTGGTCGACAAAGCCACCCGGCTCGATGAAATACTTTCACTTCAAAAAGAAATGACCGCCGTGCGGGGCGAAATCGAAAAACGCCAGGGCCGTCTTAACTTTCTCGACAAACGGGCCGCCTTCTCCACCATTACCATAAACATCACGCTGCCCCCGCTCACTGAACCGGCACCCGCTCCACCCGCCGAGGCCCAGACCTGGCAACCGGCCAAAACTACCAGCGATAGCTGGAACGCTTCCCTCAAACTACTGGGCAGCGTCGGAACCGTTTTGCTCCAGCAGGTAGTTTTCTTCTGGTGGTTACTACCCTTCCTCATCCCCGGTGTCTTCTTGCTGCGCCGTCGCCTGCGCCGGACTGCTAGCCGCCGAGCCGAGTCCGTTCTACCCGGAGAAGCCTTTGGCTTGAAGCAGGGTTATTAATAGGCTTGCTTTAAACCATGAAAAAAACCTAAAAATAGGGCCGTTGCCCTATATTTAGGTTATTGATACTTTCTCTGCTCCCGGTGGGAGGGGTCGGGAGTAGTTGCTTAAACCAGTAAGAGCAACGGATTTTGCAAAAGCCGCTTCAACTCCACCAGGAATTGAGCCGCTACCGCCCCATCAGTCGCCCGGTGATCCGCCGAAATCGTTAAGGTCATCTGCTGGCTGACCCCGAATACCGCCGTACCATCTTCGGGCGAACCGCTCTTGACCACTACCACCGGCTTGGTCGAGCCTACCGCCAGGATCGCGGCCTGTGGCGGATTGATAATCGCCACAAAACTCGACACATCAAACATACCCAGGTTCGACACCGTAAAAGTCCCACCCTGGAACTCCTCCGGTCTCAACGACCCGGTGCGAGCTTTCTCGGCCAGCGTCCGGGCCTCCGCCGCTACCTGCCCGATACTTTTCTGATCGACATCAAACACCACCGGCGTTATCAGTCCATCGGCCAGAGCCACCGCTACCGCCACGTTCACCCGGTTATTAACCCTGATTTTGCCATCCACATAGGCATTATTCAGGGCCGGATACTTCCGTAAAGCCTTCGCTACTGCCTTCAATACCATGTCGTTGACGGAAATCTTGGGGCCGCCTTCGTTCGCCTGGTTTAGGGTCTGCCGCAACTTCAAAGCCTCGCTCATATCGACCTCATTGCTGACATAGAAATGCGGCACCTGCTGCTTCGACTCGGTCATGCGGCGGGCAATAGTCTGCCGCATCCGGCTGATAGACTGCTCGCTGTAATCCGCGCCCGATACCGGCACCGGGTCGGCCACCATTTGCACACTCTCGGTCTGCACCTGAGGGGCAACCAACGGCATCGGTGGGGCTATGGCTGGCGTGACAACTGGCGTGGGGGCTAACTTCGCGTACTGCTCGACATCCGCCCGCACGATCCGGCCCCCCGGTCCACTACCAGATACCGCCGCCACATCGACCCCCAGTTCCTCGGCCACTTTGCGGGCCAGCGGACTACTCTTGACCCGTCCGTTTTCGCCACGTGGCTGACTACCGTTCCCATTCGAGATGGCCGGGGCCGCCACTGGCTGGGCCGTTGCGTTGACCGCTGCCCCCTGAACCGGGACCGCCTGACCGGCCAGCTTTAATTCGCCCACCGTCTCGGCTGGGACCGCCGAGCCACCCGGCCCACTGGCCGCCGCCTGGGGAGCCGCCAGATTGATTATATTGCTGGCCGCTTTCCGGCTAAAGGTGCTGCTGCCTGCCCCGCTCGCCGGGACTTTGCCCTCGCTGCCGTAGCTGGCTTTGCCCTCGGCTATTCGCTGCGCCACCGGAGCGGCTTCCTGGATTTCCTTTAGCGTGATCGACACATCCGGGCTTAACGCTTCGCCACCTTCTCCGGCACTCTTGCGGGCGGCTCCGGTATCGCTAGGGCTATCGGTTTTAGCCGCTAGCTGGGCCACGTTTCCGCCCGGCCCATCTACGCCCATTGCCTTCCAGTCGATCTCCTCGTTTTCCTCGCCAATCACTGCTATTACCGTACCGACCGGCACCAGATTCCCCGGTTGCACCACAATTTTGCGCAACACACCACTGGAGAAAGCTTCCATTTCCACCGTCGATTTGTCGGTCTCGATCTCGGCAATAATCTCGCCTTTGCTAACCTTATCGCCTTCTTTTTTTAGCCAGTTCTGGATCGACCCTTCGGCCATCTCGGCACCCATCTTGGGCATCGTCACAGGTGTTGCCATTAATCCTCCCTCACCGTCCTAATACCTCGTGTACCGCTTTAATCAACCGGTTTTCGTCGGGCACCACCATCTGTTCCAGGGCCTTACTATAGGGCATCGGCACTTCCAGTGAGGCTACCCGGCCTATCGGCGCATCCAGATGATCAAAGGCTTGCTCGTAAATCTGGGCCGCCAGTTCCGCTCCCGTGCCGAGCGTTCGCCAGTCTTCCGTCACAATCAGGGCGTGATTAGTCTTCATCACCGACTCGATAGCCGGACCCATATCCATCGGACGCAACGCCCGCATATCGATAATTTCGGCCTCAATGCCTTCCTGGGCCAATTTAGCCGCCGCCCGCAACGCCATGATCGCCATTCTGCTATAGGTCACAATCGTAATATCGTGGCCTTCCCTTAAAACCTGGGCACCCTCTAACGGCAGCAAAAAATCGTCGCCTTCCGGCACTTCACCCTTGACCCCGTACAGCAAACTATGTTCGATAAAAATCACCGGATCGTCGCCCCGGATGGCCGATTTCAGCATACCTTTAGCGTCCGCCGGGGTCGCTGGCGTGACCACCTTCAAACCCGGCACATGGGCGAACCAACCCTCAAAACTCTGGGAATGGGTTGCCCCCAATTGGCCCCAACCCGATACCGTCCGCACCACCATCGGCACCTTGATCTGACCGCCGAACATATAGTGCAACTTGGCTGCGTGGTTGACAATCTGGTCCAGGGCCAGCACCGCGAAGTTAATCGTCATAAGCTCGGCCACCGGGTGCAAGCCGTCCATCGCCGCCCCGATGGCCGTTCCCACGATCCCCATCTCGGCAATTGGCGCATCGATCACCCGTTTCGCCCCGAACTCGTCCAGAAAACCTTTGGTCACTGCATACGAACCGCCGTAATGCCCAATGTCCTCACCGATCAAATAAACTTTTTCGTCCCGGTACATTTCTTCACGCAAAGCCTGGGCCAGGGCCTCACGGTAGGTTATTTCTGCCATTTTCTCCTCATCAACAAAGTGACTTACTTTTCTACGTAAATATCCTTGAACAAATCCGACTCCGGTGGGAAAGGACTTTCTTCCGCGAAACTGACCGCCTCGATAATGATCTGGTCAACCTCTGCCACCACTTGATCGGTGTCCGCCTCGCTAAATACCCCTCGTGCGTACTGGCGTTGAGCGTGGATTACCAGCGGATCGCGTAAACCGCGCACCTGGTCCACATCGGCCCTCGTCCGGTAAAGCTGCGGATCGGCCATCGAATGACCCCGGAAGCGGTAAGTCATCGCCTCCAACAAGGTCGGCCCGCCCCCTGACCGGGCGCGCTGCACCGCCGTCGCTACGTGTTCCCGCACAATGTCAATATCCATTCCGTCGAACTTATCGCCCGGCATCCCGTAAGCTTTGGCCTTCTGGCTGATCTCGGTCATCGAGGTATGCACACTCAACGGCGTACCCATACTGTACAGGTTATTTTCCACCAGATAAATGATCGGCAACTGGTAAAGGGCCGCCATGTTCAACGACTCGTGGAACATCCCGATATTGGTCGAGCCGTCACCCATCACACAAACTACCACCTCATCTTTGCCCTGGTACTTGATCGACTGCGCGATCCCGGTCGCCAGGGGCAAATGGCCGCCTACAATCGCATACCCACCCCAGAAATGGCGCGATACATCCGCCAGGTGCATCGAGCCACCCTTACCGCCACTCACCCCGGTCGATTTGCCAAACATCTCGGCCAGAATCCGGCCCGGCTCGCTGCCCTTTGCCAGCGCATAGCCGTGATCGCGGTAATGCGTCACCAGATGATCCATAGGCTGTAGCGAACTGACTACCCCGACCGCCACCGCTTCCTGGCCGATATAAAGATGTAGAAAGCCGCCGATTTTTCCCTGAGTGTAAGCTTCCGCCGTTTTTTCTTCCATTCGCCGGATCAACAACATCTGGCGATACAAATCCAGATTACTTGCTTTATCCAATTCACGCTGCGCCGTTGCAAGCGGGGAAACTTCCTTGTTATCGCTTTCTTTACCCTTTACCTGGCCGTTAGCCTGTGACGGCGTGGCCTTGCCAACTTCCGGTGTAGTATCAGTTTTCGCTACCATATTTCTCTTCTTCTTTATCTACTAAACTTCTATAAGACTTACAAGAAAATGTAAAAAAAGCCTGCCATCCTTTACACTTGGGCCTTCAGTAACTTCTGTCAGCCACTTTTTGCCGCCAATTACTCGCTCATGGCACATTACGGGCCGATTATAGCATAACTTTTCCGTACCAAACCGCCCACTGAACCCGTTATTACCAATGCTAATGGTAAACCCAAAAAGGATTAAAATCCGGCCTACTTCGGCCACGTCCAAACCATATCCACGACGCAAATGCAAACTATCCTGACAAGTTTTTCACTACCTGCCTCCAGCTCAAACCTTCCCCAGACCACAAAACCGGTGTATTTAAGAAATCTTTGAAAATCTTTTCCGCGAAGGGACTTATCAACCGGCCTTTCTAGGTGTATAATCTAAAGGTTACGGCTAAAACCGTTGTACAAATGCGCTTATGTGACAAACTTGAAAAAAAGCTCGTGGCCGGTCAACGGCCAGATTAACTACAGGTAGCCAGGAAATAAGTTACTCAACGCATTTTGTAACTTAAATATTCCACTCTCCTGCAAAATCAATCTATTTTAGAGGAAGGGTAGCATTTTATGGCCGATCAATTTACTCCTAAAAAAGAAGATAAATTCACTTTCGGACTGTGGACCGTCGGTAATCGGGGACGCGACCCCTTCGGCGATGCCGTCCGCGACACCATCCCTACCACCCGGATCGTCCAGAAGCTTTCCGAA
This sequence comes from Chloroflexia bacterium, assembly GCA_038322625.1. Classification (GTDB taxonomy): domain Bacteria; phylum Chloroflexota; class Chloroflexia; order Chloroheliales; family Chloroheliaceae; genus 54-19. Next base: position 89,422 of record JBBQGA010000003.1, on the reverse strand, counting down.
CTGGGGGCCTACGGCGTAAACCTTCACGACAACGACCTTGTTCCAATCGATGCCACTCCGGCCTTGCGCGATACCATCGTGCGCGACTTCAAACAAGCCCTAAAAGACTATGATATGCAAGTCCCGATGGCGACCGTCAATTTGTTTTATCACCCGGTCTTCCGCGACGGGGCTTTTACGGCCAACGACCCCCGTGTGCGCAACTTCGCTATCCAGAAAACCATGAGCGCGATGGACCTAGGTCACGAACTGAGTGCGAAAACCTTTGTCCTGTGGGGTGGCCGCGAAGGGGTAGAAACCGACGCTTGCCGTCCCGCCGGGGAAGCGATCAAACATATGCGCGAAGCCCTCAACTTCCTATGCGAATACTCGACTTCCCAGGGTTTTGACTACAAATTCGCCCTCGAAGCCAAACCCAACGAGCCGCGCTCCGACATTTACTTTCCGACCTCCGGGCATATGCTGGCTTTCATCTACACCCTCGATCATCCTGAAATGGTCGGCCTGAACCCGGAAGTCGCTCACGAGCAAATGAGCGGACTGAATTTCTATCACGGCGTTGCCCAGGCCCTCGAAGCCGGGAAACTGTTTCACATCGACCTCAACGACCAGAAGCCGGGCCGCTACGATCAGGACCTGCGTTTCGGCAGCGAAACCATCAAGGGTATGTTTTATCTGGTGAAACTGCTCGAAGAAAGCGGTTACGCCGGTCCCAAACATTTCGATGCCCACGCCTACCGCACCGAAGACGAAAACGGTGTCTGGGCTTTTGCCTACGGCTGTATGCGTACCTACAACGTTCTGCGCCACAAAGCCCAACAGTTCGCCCGCGACGGCGAAATTCAAGGTTTACTCAAAGAAATCAAATCTACTTTTGGGGAAACGCCGGTCGATACCACTAAATTCAGCCCTGCAACCGCCGCCAAACTCAAAAGTACCACCTTTGATCTCAATGCCATCGCCGCACCCGGTCTACGCTACGAACAACTCGATCAACTGGTGATCGAACTCTTGCTGGGCGTTCGGGGAGCCTGATCAACGGGGGCGACCAGTTAAAAATGGCCGCCCCACTTAATATAAAAACTTTATAGGCGTTATCCAGTTTTGCCGGGTAGCGTCTCTACAAACTAACTTATCAGGATGATTCTGGATCAAATAATCAATCAACTCCGCTACGGCGGACCAGAGGTACGTATACGAGCCGCCGGTGAGATAGCCCTCGCCAACGATCCGCAACTGGCTCCCTTTTTAATAGAAGCCCTTCAGGATGATGAACCCGATGTCATTATCGCACTAACTCGCGCCCTCAATACCTACCGCGACCCACGCGCCGTTCCCTACCTGCTGCCTTTACTCCAGGAAAATAACTTCACTATCACCGAAGCCGCCGCGACCACTCTCGGCCTGATCGGCGACCCGGTGGCTGTCAAACCCCTTCTCGACCTGATCGACCGCGCCCGACGTTTCGGCCCAAACATCCTGCCTCAGCACCAGACTATTGTGCAATCCGTTATCGCTCTGGGCCGCATCAAAGACCAACGGGCTACCTCTATTATGATAAAACTTCTCCGTCAGGGCTATAAAAACTCGATCAGCGACTGGCAGATACAAATCCGGCAGGCCGCCGCCCTCGGCCTCGGCTTCCTCGACCAACCTGCCGGAACCACTACCCTGCTCGAAAGTCTCCGCGACGACGAGCGGACCGAGGTTCGCCAATCGGTCATTTCTGCTCTCGGTATGCTCCGTAGCCAGGATAGCTTTCAGCAAATGCTCTCTAACCTCAATTTTGCCCCATTCGAGGACCAGAACCGCTTCTTCCGCCGCCAGCAAGGTATAATTATCGCGCTCGGCCAGCGTGGCGACCGGGCCGCCGTACCCTACCTGTTACCCCTGGTTAAAAGCCGCTACCCTGAAATACGGGTGGCCCTTAGCGAAACCCTGGTTCAACTTGGCGAAAGTGAGCGCGGCGAAGTCCTGATCCCTTTTCTGCGCGACCGCAACGTAGCCGTCCGTCACGCCGCCGCCCAGGCTCTCGGCCAACTCGGCGTTCAATCCGCCGCCGGACCGCTAAGTGCCGTCCTGGTCGACCCCGACAAACGGGTGGCCGGGGCCGCTCAGAACGCCCTCGACAACCTCAAAGCCTTGCCCTCTGGCGGTGGGCCAACCCAATTTCCCTCCCTACCTTCGGCCAACCCCAACCCGGACGAAACTCCCTATGGCTAGCGTGTAACTTATATTCATTGCAAATAAACCAATTGTTTGGGTTAAAGCGGGGTAGTGGTTAAAAAAGATTGCTAGAAATTTCACAGTTTGGCTTGACAAGAGATGCCCCGTGTGTGATACTGTACTTGTGACAATAAGCCGTCACCGGCGGTTCCATCGTTCATTTTACACTCACAAAACGACAACTAACCATCCTTAAAAAGCCATCTTCAGGAGATCATTGACCTATGTTGGAAGGTTTTGTTCCAATCCTGATACTCTTTATACTGGCGGTAGCCCTGACCGTAGGTATGGTCATTTTGTCGCTGGTGGCCGGTCCTAAAAATCCTAGCGCGGCCAAACTGGCTCCCTATGAAGGCGGTGTCCCCCAGATCGAAGCTACTCCGCGCCGCTTCCCGGTCAAATTCCTGGAAGTTGCCATGCTTTTTTTGATCTTCGACATCGAAACCGTCGCTTTCTTTCCCTGGGCCGTGTTGCTCAATCAGCTTAAACTTTTTGGACTACTCGAAATGGGCCTGTTCCTGCTAGTGCTGGGCCTGGGTTACATCTACCTCTGGCGCAAGGGCGCTTTCAATTGGGAAAAAGAATTATAGGTAAATCATGAGTGACCAGTTCATCCAGCGCGATTTCTTCACCGATAACGCCATCATGCCCGGCGATGTCCAGTCCTACCGCAGTGCTTCGCCCATCGGTGGCGTTGTAACCACTAACATCGACAAAGTGGCTAACTGGGCGCGCAGTTCCTCACTCTGGCCCGCCCTCTTTGGCCTGGCTTGCTGCGCAATCGAAATGATGGCAACCTCGTCCAGTCGCTTTGACCTGGCGCGTTTCGGCTCTGAAATCTTCCGGGCTTCGCCCCGCCAATCCGACCTCATGATCGTCGCCGGGCGCGTGTCGGCCAAGATGGCCCCCGCCGTTCGCCAGATATACGACCAGATGCCCGAACCCAAATGGGTCATCGCTATGGGGGCTTGCGCCAGTTGCGGCGGTATCTTCAACAATTACGCCATCGTACAGGGGGTCGATATGATCGTCCCGGTCGATGTCTACGTCGCCGGGTGCCCGCCCACGCCGGAAGCGTTGATCGAAGGCATCCAGCTTTTGCAGCAGCGCATCGCCAAAAACGAGCCGCGACCAGAGGACCCACTTAATTATATGCCGGAGGTAGTCCGTGACCCCAACTTCGGGCGACACAGCTAACGAACCAGAGGTGGAAGTTACCACCGTCACCGATAACGATCTGCTGAACGATAATTTGTTTCCAAACGTTCACCGCAGTCCGTTTCGGGTGGCCGATGCCATGCCTACCTTTATCGTCCCGGTTAACGACCTGCTCGACGTGGTGAACTACTTGCAGCAACAGGCCAGTTTTACCCTGTTTGAAGACATTACCGCCGTCGATTGGCTGCCCCGCGTACCGCGCTACGAAGTGGTTTATCACTTCCTGTCGTTATCCTCGCGCCAGGCGATCTGCCTTAAAGTCCCGGTGTCCGGCGAAAATCCGCAGCTACCAAGTATCACTTCCATATTCAAAGGCGCAAACTGGTACGAGCGGGAAGTCTACGACCTTTTCGGCATCACCTTCACCGGTCATCCCGACCTGCGCCGCATTGAAATGCCGGTCGACTGGGAAGGCCACCCATTGCGCAAAGACTACCCGGTAACTGGCCCGCGCCGCCCCAATTTGCCATCCAACCAGTTCCGACCCGATGGCCGCGACGGAAACACGCCCAACCAACCCTAGAATAATCAAACGAGGTACCAAGTGAACGATCTTGAACTAAAAGAGCGTTGGCTCGACGATGAAGACGACGAAGAAAAATATCTCATAAATACCGACGATACTGCCGACCCCTCCAAAGAATTTATGACCATCAACATGGGGCCGCAGCATCCCTCGACTCACGGCGTATTACGCCTGATCGTCACCCTTAGCGGCGAGGAAGTGGTCAAGTGCGAGTCCGACATCGGCTACCTCCACACCGGCATCGAAAAACAGGCCGAGACCAAAACCTACAACCAGGCCCTGACCCTGACCGACCGCACCGACTATCTCAACCCGCTCATAAACAATTTAGGCTTCTCGCTGGCGGTCGAAAAACTGCTCGGCATCACCGACCGCATCCCACCCAAAGCCACCGTCGTGCGCGTCCTGCTCACCGAACTCCAGCGTATCTCCAGCCACCTGGTCTGGCTCGGTACGCACGCTATGGACCTCGGCGCACAGAGTACCTTCCTTTACGGTATGCGCGACCGCGAGAAAATTCTCGACATCTTTGAATTGTGTAGCGGCGTCCGCATGATGACCAGCTATATCATGCCCGGTGGCCTTTATGCCGACCTTCCGCCCGGCTTCGATGTTAAAGTGGCCGAGTTCCTGGCCTACTTCAAACAAAAATGGCCCGAATATCATACACTGCTCACCACCAGCCAACTCTGGTACGAGCGCACCAAAGGCGTGGCCGTCATCACCGCCGACGAAGCTCTTAACTACGGTGTCACCGGACCTATGCTCCGGGCTTGCGGCATCGATTATGATATTCGCAAAATGTTCCCCTACTGCGGCTACGAAACCTACGACTTCGAGGTGCCGTTGGCTCACAACGGCGACGTTTATGACCGCTTCATCGTCCGTATGTACGAAGTTGACCAGAGTATGCATCTGGTAGAACAGGCTCTCAACCGTTTACCCGATGGCGAATGGCAAATTGACGATCTGAAAATCGTGCCGCCCAAGAAATACCAGATCGCTACCACCATGGAGTCGCTGATCCACCATTTCAAACTCTACACCGAGGGTTACAAGCCGTTGGCCGGTGAGGTTTATTCTAAAATCGAATCGGCGCGGGGCGAGCTTGGCTATTATATGGTCAGCAACGGCACCAACAAACCCTACCGGATGCACATTCGCGCCCCCAGTTTCGCCAACTTGCAGGTGATGGGACCATCTCTCGAAGGCCGGGCCATGTTCGCCGACATCGTGGCTGCTATCGGCAGTACCGACATCATCCTGGGAGAAGTAGACCGTTAAGACCGTGAGCCGAGTTTAGCGAACCGCACTCGGCTCACTCGCCCTAAATTTCTTAGAAAGCTCACATGGACACATTGCAAAGCGCCCAGTACAAACTTGATGACGCACACCGGCAGCGCATCATCGACCTGAAAGCTCAATATCCCAGCAGCCGTTCGGCCCTTTTACCGGCCTTGCACATCGTCCAGGAACAGTTTGGCTTCGTCCCCACCGGCCCGATGGCCGAGGTTGCGCAGCTACTCGATATTCTGGAAGGCGATGTCGAGCAGGTCGTTACTTTCTACCGGATGTACAACCAGCACCCGGTGGGCCGTTTCTATGTCAAAATCTGTGACAGCATTTCCTGTTACCTGCGCGGCTCCGACGAATTGATTGCGCGTGGCCGCCAGCAACTGGGCATCGGCCTCAACGAAACCACCGCCGACGGTCAGATCAGCCTGGGCAAAATCGAATGTCTGGCCGCTTGCGGGGCCGCCCCCTGCTTGCAAGTCAACGACGAGTATCTTTACAATGTCACGCCCGAACAGTTCGACCAGATGCTCGAAACCCTCAAGACGGCTAAAGAAAACCCTTACTTTATTCCCTAGAACAGGTAAACCCGAATGCAAGAACAAATTTTCCCACCACCGCCAAAACTGCTCACCGATAAGCCGGCCTTCGAGTACCAGTTGCTCAAACACCGGGCTATTCCCGGCTTTGCCAACCTGGAAACCTACCGCGCCAACGGCGGTTACAAAGGTCTCGAACGCACCCTGAGCATGACCCCCGATGAGGTCGTCAACGAAGTCAAAGCCTCCGGTTTGCGTGGTCGCGGCGGGGCGGGTTTCCCTACCGGTACCAAGTGGAGCTTTATCCCCAAAGTGACCGGCCCTAAATACGTTTGCTGCAACACGGACGAATCCGAACCAGGCACCTTCAAAGATCACGAAATGGTCGAAAATAACCCCCACCAGCTAATCGAGGGCGTCCTGATCACTTGCTACTCTATTGGAGCCGAACACGGCTTTATCTACGTGCGCGGCGAATTCGCGCGGGGCATTCGGGTCCTCAAACGGGCCGTCGAAGAAGCCCGCGCTGCCGGTATCATCGGCCAGAACATCCTCAATAGCGGTTTTAACTGCGAAGTCACAATCCATCCCGGAGCCGGGGCCTACATCTGCGGCGAAGAATCGGCCCTGCTCGAATCGCTCGAAGGCAAACGCGGCTTTCCCCGCTTGCGCCCGCCCTTCCCCGCCGTCGCCGGACTCTACGCCCGCCCGACCGTCATCAACAACTGCGAAACCCTCTCCAACGTCCCGCACGTCATGCGCGAAGGGGCGGCCTGGTATTCCGCTTTCGGCACCGAAAAAACCAAAGGCTTCCGGGTTTACTGCCTTAGCGGACACGTCGAGCGGCCCGGCAACTACGAACTGCCCTGCGGCACTACCTTCCGCGAATTGATCTATACCCTCGGCGGCGGTGTCTGGAAGGATCGCAAAATGAAATGTCTGATCCCCGGTGGCTCCTCCACGCCTATCCTGGCCCCCACCGACGAAGTGCTCGACACTCCGATGGACTTTGAGGGCATCGCCGCGCGTGGCTCTATGCAAGGCTCGGCGGGTGTCGTCATCTTCGACGACCAGACCTGCATCGTCGGGGCCGTCCTACGTTTGGTCGAATTCTACAAAGAAGAATCCTGCGGCAAATGTACCCCCTGCCGCGAAGGTACTCGCTGGCTGGTTCAGGTCCTCCACCGCATTGAACACGGCGAAGGCCGCCCCGAAGACCTCGACCTGCTGACCGACATCGGTGGCAACATCGCCGGGAAAAGCTTCTGCCTCCTCGGCGACTCGGCCCCCGTCCCGATCAACAGTGCTATGAAGCTCTTCAAAGAAGAATTCGAGTACCATATCACCCACAAGACCTGCCTGGTCGGCCCGCGCGCCCAACAACTCGCCGCCGCCCACTAAACTTTTCATAAAAGAAAAAGCAGAGACTCGCTCCAACCGGGGCGAGTCTCTGCTTTTTCCACCCTTATTCAATTATTATTGTAACTGTTCAGGCCCCACCCCTGACCCCTCCCCAGGGCCACCAGTGGACGGGGAAAAGAAGAAGAAAAGAGAGTTTAACAGGGGCACCCAAAGGGTACCGCCTGTACGACCCCGCGCAGGGCACCCAAAGGGTACCCGACCCCTACCTACCCCGCTAATTTTTTAGTGGTAGGGTGAACAGTTACTTATTGTTAACAACTCCAATTTATGGATATGTCACATCGCCCGCCTGATCAGCTTCATCCTGATCCCTGGTTTTGGTCGCAGCGTCACCAACGGCTGCAAACCAATCTGCTGACCCGGTTCAAGCTGCATCGTCCACTGTTGAGCCAGCGTCGCCAGCAAAAGTTTCCCCTCCATCCAGGCAAACGTCTCCCCAATACACATTCGCGGCCCACCCCCAAACGGAAAATATGCAAACTTCGGTCGGCTTTCTCGCCCCTCCGGTGTCCAGCGTTCGGGGTCAAAGCGGTTCGGTTCCGGGTAATAACGCCGGTCGCGGTGCATCAAATACTGGCTCATAAACACCGTCGAACCCGCCGGAACCGGATAGCCTCCCACCTGGTAATCCTTGATCGCCGTCCGCCCCAGTATCCAGGATGGCGGATACAACCGCATCGTCTCGGCCAGGACCATCTCGGTATACTTCAACTGCGGCAAATCTTCAATCGTTGGCGACCGCCCGGCCAGTACGGCGGCCAGTTCCTGGTGTAACTTCGCTTCCACTACCGGGTGTTGCGCCAACAAATACCAGGTCCAGCTCAGGGCGTTCGCCGTCGTCTCGTGACCGGCCAGAAAAAGCGTCATCGCCTCGTCCCGCACCTGCTCATTATCCATCTTCCCGCCGTCGCCTTCCACATCCTGGGCCAGTAGCAACATCGATAGCAAATCGCCCTTATCCTCGCCGCTGGCCCGCCGCTCCTGAATAATCCGGTAAATCGTATTATCTAACTGGCCTTTGAATGCCTCAAACCGCTTTGTGAACGGTAGCGGCAACTTATCCAGGTACTGGCTAAACGGCAGCACAATAATTTTGAACATTTCTAGCAGTTCCGCCAATGCGTGCCCGATTTCTTTCCACTCGGCCTCGACATCCGCATCAAACAGCGTCTTACTAACGATCCCCAGCGTCAGGCGCACCATCTCCTGGCTAATATCCACCGTCGCGCCTTCCTGCCAGCCCGCCGCCATCCGTTCCGCATATTCGGTCATCGTCTCGCCGTAAACCGCTACCCTTTGGCGGTGAAAAGCCGGTTGCACCAGTCGTCGTTGCCGCAGATGAAAGCCGTCTTCACTTGTCAGCAACCCCTCACCCAGCATCTTCTTGGCTCGTTGCAGTCCGCGCCCCTTATGAAAATTGCGGCTATTCGTAACCAGCACATCACGAATATAATCCGGCTGACTCAGCAAAAACGCCGGTCGTCCGCCTAGCTTAAACCGGACCACCTCCCCGTACTTCGCCAGCTCGCTAAAAAACCCGATCCGGTCCATCAACATCAAAGCCACGCTGGTACCGGGTATTAGCTGTTTCGGGCCAGGTGGATTTGCCGCAACACTGCTCATAACATTTCTCCTCTACGCATCACAGTTACCACGTTTACTTTTAATAATTGCCAAAGACCCTGCCTACCGATATTAACCCTTCCCGCCACTCAAAACAAGACCCTCCCGACTACTCCTTTACCTTTGTAAGACTTCCGCTTCAAAATCACAATGTGGGCTTAAAGCGAAAGTCCTAATTTAATCAAAAATCCTATTCAAGTTTTGAACACTCGTCGATCAAGTAATTTTTTGATAACTACTTCTACCTCAACTAAAAAATTAGCTGGCCGGAGTAATAGCCGCGTACCGCCGGATTTACGCACTATTGATGGTCTTGACCAATTCCGGCAGATCATTCGAGGGGCTGTTTACCTGCTTCGATACCGGATATAACTCCATCTCTTCCGCCGGATAGGGTTTTAGCCAGCGTATTACCTGAAACGGGTCGGTCACTGAGCGGTCCAACCACTCGTCCTCGGCTTCTTTGGGCAAGATTACCGGCATCCGGTCGTGAACCTGCTGCATCAACTCGTTCGCCTCGGTCGTCACAATCGTATAAGTCTTGAGCCAATCGCCGTCCGGCAGCTTGTAAAGGTCGTACAAACCGGCCATCCCGAACACCTCCCCGCCTTTCAGGTGAATAAAGAACGGAACTTTGCTGCCATTGCTTTTTTGCCACTCATAAAACCCATCCGCCGGCACAATACACCGCTGCGACCTCACCGGTTTGCGGTAGGCCGGTTTACTCTCCAGACCCTCGGCCCGCGCGTTAATCGTCGAATAACCGGCTTTAGGCTCCTTCGACCAGAACGGGATCAGCCCCCACTTCATAATCTCCAACCGGTTGCCGCCCTCCTGAGCCTGTACCACAACCGGCATTTCCTGCGTCGGGGCCACATTATAACGCGCCCCCAGCGGCAAAACCGCCTGGCTCACCCTGAAGCGTTGTTCCAGATTGGTCGAGTTAGTCAAAGTATAACGACCACACATAGCACGTACTCCTCTCGTTAAAAGTCACTGTTCTATTTAGGAAAATCTTTACCAAAATCTGTAGCAAAATCCTTACCAACCGCATCTCAATGTATAAAACTCCGTAACTATTCAGTCTACCTCTTTCGAGGCGGGGTAAGTAGGGGTCGGATACCCTCTGGGTGCCCTGCAGGGGGTCTAACAGGGGTCTCCCCTGTAAAACTCTCTTCTTTTCCCCCCTACCTGGGGAGGGGTCTGAATAGTTACAAAACTACTTGTCATTTCGCCACAATATGCTATTATCTTTATATCTACATTTATATCTTCATTATCAATTTAAATGGTCGCTTTCGGTACCCTTTTTCTTTCGCTGTATGCCGGAGCATACTTGATACAATTACTACAGGAGTACACACTACAATGGCTTACATCCAATTTACTCGTAACTACACCGACCACAGCCGGGATACAGGCTTCCAGTTTGAATTCTTTTGTGATCGTTGCGGCAACGGCTTCATGAGCCAGTTCCGGCCCAACCGGCTTGGTATGCTCGGCGAAGCCAGTCGGGGCCTCGGTAGCGTGCTGGGCGGCGTGTTTGGCCGGGTCAGCGGCGGCTCCTACGAACTTGAAAATATGACGCGTGGCAAAGCCCGTGACGACGCTTTTGCCCAGGCCATTACCGAACTCAAGCCGCTTTTCCACCAGTGCCAGCGTTGCGGTACCTGGGTGTGTAAAGATGTCTGCTTCAACAACCAGGCCGGCCTGTGCGCCAATTGTGCCCCCAAACAGGAGGGCGAAATCGAAAAAGCCAAATCGGACGCCTTTGTCTACCAGGTTCAACAAAAAGCGATGGAAACCCCGCTCGCCAACAATGTCAACATCAACCAGCAACGCGTTGTTACCTGCCCGCGTTGTAACTCTGAAACCGGGGGTGGCAAATTTTGCCAGAGTTGCGGTCTCAACCTTATGCCGCAGCCAACCGCTTGCTCGGCTTGCCAGACCCAGGTCGCGCCTGGTACCAAATTCTGCCCGAACTGCGGCAACCGGCTGGCCTGACAAAACCTTTAAACTGAGGTTGAAGCACCGCTAACAATTGTGGTGCTTTTTTATTTCGCTAGCCAGCTTGAAGCCGACTAACCAAAGGAAATTCATGCCGCGACCGCCTACCAAAAAACCGACCGACCCCGACCTGGCCCGGCTCGAACCCCGCGAACGTCTAATCGCCTGTGGCCGCGAACTATTTCAGCAAAAAACCTACGAAGGTGTCAACATCCGCGAAATTATGCAACTGGCCGGGGTCAACCAGTCCACCATCTATTACTTTTTTCAAAACAAAGACGGCCTTTTTCTGGCCTCTTTACTTAACCTCGTTGAAGAAATTGACCTGGAATTTAACCGGGCACTTCGTCACAATTCGTTTCAGCAGCAACTTCGCGCCCTGGCAAACCTTTTCAACCAGCCGCCTGCACCTAACCTCCCTCAACTTTTTGCCGACTTAGATAAACGCATCGAGCTTAACCGGCAGATTTCGGCCCAGGGTATTTCACAACAGACCGCCCGACCGGCCCTGGTCTACGTTAACCAGACCTGGCCTCGCGCCCTTGAAAATGCCCTCAAAGAAGCCCGGCGCAGCGGCGAAATCCAGATCGCCCAACCGGCCTTTATTGCCCACTTCCTGCTGACTCTCCTGACGGCCTATCCTCAGACACCCTTCAATTTGTCCACTCGCACTAACCCTGACTATAATATCAATACTTTGCTTGATTTCATAAATAAAAGCCTCAAAACCCTCGGATCAGCCAGCCAAATCTAAACTTTTGGACCCTATATACTTTGTATATAGGGTCTAATTCTTGAAAGTGTTTGTAACTAACGTTATAATTAATTGAACCTATTTTCATAGAAACATTTGTTACAAACCCTATTCTGACCCTATTTCAGGCTCCACCGAAGTTAACCAGGCCTCCAACTTATCATAATCCAGCCATTCCGCCGCTAACTCCTCCAGGCGAGCTTTTAGGGCGGGGTTAGTTCCAGCCTTTGGTTGAAGTTTCAACAATTTTTCCAGCTCGTCCAACTCGGCCATATCGCTATCCAGCTTTGAAATCTGCAACAGACTCAAATAAGTTGGCTGGTTAGCTTCCTGTATACACAGCTTTAACGACCCCGCTACCCGGCTGGGAATCACCATAAAAGTTTCCGAGACTACTCCCCGGTCCCGCCGCACTTTCATTCCGGTAAAAACAAACGCCAGCGTCCCAAAAAACAAGCCGAACAGCCCCGCAAACAACCAGTTCAATTCCACCGGCAAAACCCGACCCCCGGCGGTAATGCCCAGCCCAAATCCCACCGCCACCGCAAACCCCATGCAGCCCAAAGCTCCTATATTCCAAGACCCCCTCCCCGCCTTTCCGCCAGCCACACTGTCTCCTTTTTCACTCGCCTTAAACGTCATCACCTTATTATACCCTGGCCTGTTCTATTTCACCTCAAAAGCGAGGGTTGGAGGTCGGGTACCCGGCTGGATGGTATGAGGAAGGTTAGGGGTAAGTTACAGATAAAAACCACAACAAAAAACGGCCCGAAGGCCGCTTCTTTCATACTATGCACCAGACGGGACTCGAACCTGTGACCTTCTGCTTCGGAGGCAGACGCTCTATCCACTGAGCTACTGATGCGCATTATTTCTTCGCAATTATACTCCGCCGTGCCGGACACGTCAAGCATTCATAGATTCGCTCATGGCGGCTGCAAGGCCAACAGCCCTGCTTCGCTCTGCCGATCTGTACAAGGCTTGACAACTCCTGTGAATTTCTATACAATCCAGAGACAAGTAAATATTCTGACCTGACCTTCAGGGCAAGGTGCGATGTTCCCCGCCGGAAAGCGGGCTGATGTCAAATCCTGACTGGCGGTATAGCCCGCGAGCCGGTTCTTTTGCAAAAAAGAATTAGCAGATTCGGTTAAACTCCGAGGCCAACAGTAATAGTCTGGATGGAAGAAGGTGATGGCAGCATTGAGTGCATTTTTAAAGGTTTCTTTGTCTATCTGTGCGTTTTTGACGTGGCGGGTTAATTTGGCATAGATTTTGTTTGTAAACCGAAAAAAGGGCGCAAAGGTAGCTGACACACCTTTGCGCTCTTTTTGTTGCCTTAAAACTTTAATTGACCGGATTACGAGGAACCTTTATGGTGGCCGAAGAACCTTCCCAAATAAAAAAAGATGAGTGGCTGGAACCATCGTTTAGAAGTTCGGCGGGCAGTCCGCCGGAACAGATTACCGGTCGGCAGCCCGATCCAGGAACCCTCACTCGTTCAAAAACCGCCACCTTCACCGGGTGGGTCGGCCCACTCACCCTGTTGGTTCTGCTGGGTCTGTGGCAACTGGTGACCGCCCTGGCGGTATATCCGGCTTATATATTACCAACCCCGGCGGCGGTATCTGGGCGATTTATCGAACTGGCTCAGGCCGGTACGCTCTGGCACCACATCCAGGCGACGCTGTTGGAAGCCCTGCTGGGTTTTGGATCAGCCGCCCTAATTGCAGCTTTGCTCGGCTATCCTATCGCCCATTCCCGGCTGATTTCCATTCTTTTCAGCCCGTTGCTGGCGGCTACCCAGGCGATACCACTGGTAGCTATCGCGCCACTCCTGATTATCTGGTTCGGCTTTGGTCTAACGCCAAAAGTGATCACCTGCGCCCTGATTGTCTTTTTCCCCTTGCTGCTCAATACGGTGGCCGGGTACAAAAGTGTGGAGAAATCTTTGATGGAGGCCGCCGCCGTGTTTGGCGCATCGCGCTGGCAGACCCTGCGGTTTGTGGAATTGCCGCTGGCTTTGCCGGGTATCCTGACCGGTGTCAAGATCGGCTTTACGCTATCGATCACAGGCGCGGTCGTTGGCGAATTTATCTCGGCGGACGCCGGATTGGGTTACTTGCTCAACTTAGGCCGGGGTCAGTTTGATACTGTGCTGGTATTCGTGGCCCTGCTAAGTCTGACCACTTTGGCGTTGCTGTTGTATGCCGTTGTAATACTACTGGAAAAATGGTTGCTGCGCTGGCAATAGAAGACTTGTCATTATTTTCTAGTTCGTTTTAACATGAAAAGTTAGGAAGAGGAGAAATATGAACATCAAAAAAGCTTTAGCAGTGGCCTTACTGAGCCTGCTGGCTCTACCGTTACTGGTAGCCTGTGGCGACAATACGACCAGCCCGGCAGCTACCGGCGCGACCGCTGCCAATACTGGGGCCACCAAACCCAAACAGTCGGTCACAATCGCTCTGAGCTATATTCCCAATGTCCAGTTTGCGCCTTATTATGTGGCTCAGGATAAAGGTTATTTCGCCCAGGAAGGGCTGGACGTGACCTTTCAATATGGCACCATCAACGACCTGATGGCACTGGTAGGGCAGGGCAAAATTCAGTTTGCGCTAGCTAGCGGCGACGAGGTGTTACAGGCGCGGGCCGGTAACTTTCCGGTGACATATGTAGCCACCCAATACCAAAAATATCCGGTAGCGGTGATCTCCCCCAAAGGTAAAGGTATCACCAAACCAGCCGATCTCAAAGGGAAGGCCATCGGTATTCCGGGTCTGTATGGGGCCAGTTATATCGGCCTGAAAGCGGTGCTGGCCTCGGCCAAATTGACCGAAGAAGATGTCAAAATTCAGGCAATCGGGTATACTCAAAAAGAAGCCCTAACTCAAGGTAAAGTCGACGCGGTAGCGGTCTATTCGATGAACGAACCGGTCCAGCTAAAAGCCGCCGGGGTAGACCTGGATGTGATCGAAGTATCTAGCCTGAGTAACCTGGCTTCGATTGGCGTTATTACCAGCGAAAACCTGATCAATACTCAATCCGACCTGGTTCAGCGGGTAGTCCGCGCCTCCACGCGCGGCATGAAGGACACTATCGCCGACCCCGACAGTGCCTTTGAAAGTACGATTAAGATCGCCCCGGATGCCAAGAGCGACAACCCGGCTTTACAAAAACAGGTACTCAAGGAAACCGTCAAATTTATGAGTGCCGATAACGTGAAAGGTCAACCGGTAGGTTATAGCGACCCGAAGGTATGGGAGGCTTCCCAGCAATTTTTGCTGGATAACAAACTGATTGCCAACAAAGTTGATGCGGCTACCGCGATCAACAATAAATTCGTAAGTGCCGAGGTTGGCAAGTACGGCAATTAATTTAGGGGATGAGCAGGGCCGCCGCCACGACCCTGCTTTGCCGGATGGAGCGATGCAAATAACTGTTATTTCACTGTTATTTTAATGAGGAGGGCGAGTTATGACGCAGGATGTTCGCAGCTTTGAAACTATCATTTACGATATGGCCGGGCCGGAAATTGCCCGGATTACCCTCAATCGCCCCGATGCCCTGAACGCTTTCACCGGCGTGATGGCCGTCGAACTGACCGAGGTCTTACGACAGGCCGCGAATAACCCTGCCGTGAAGTGCCTGCTCCTAACCGGAGCAGGGCGAGCTTTTGGGGCGGGACAGGATTTGCGAGCTAACCCTGAGTCGCTGAACGATTTGCAAAATTGGCTGGCTACCAACTACCGGCCTATGCTGCTAGCCCTCGAAAATCTCAATAAACCGACTATCGCAATGGTCAACGGTGTTGCCGCCGGGGCCTCTTTCGCTCTCACGTTGGCCTGTGATTTTCGGGTGGCTTCCACCAAAGCCCGCTTTGTCCCGGCCTTTGGAAAAATCGCCCTCGTTCCCGATTGCGGCATGACTTATTACCTGCCTCGTTTGATCGGGCTGAGTCGTTCGCTGGAATTGCTCGGCACCGGGCGCGTTCTGAACGGCGAGGAGGCGATGGAGTGGGGTCTGGTCAACCGGGTTTCTCCACCCGAACAACTGGAGGAAACTACCCTTATCTTCGCCAACCAGCTAACCCAGGCCGCCCCGCTGGCCTATTCCCTGACCCGCCAGCTATTTCACGGCACCGCTAATCTGGATTTACAGTCGGCCCTCAAGCTAGAAGAAGAAGCCCAGGGTAAAGCCGGTGCCAGTCAGGATTTTCAGGAAGGTTTAGCCGCCTTTGAGGAAAAACGCACGCCTCACTTTACCGGGCAATAAGCGGCGACCTGCTGATATTTTTAGTAGCTTTTCAGGCTGAGGTTACTTAAAGGCCCTAACCGGAAAACCCACCAGGCGGTCAGGCTTAAAATTAACAGCCAGCCACCCATCGCCAAAAGTGGCGTTTGCCAGGATACTTGGAAGGTACCCGCACCGGCTCCAAGTTAAAGGTATACTCATCGGTTTTGGTGAACCACATTAGGGTTTCATAGCGTCCTGAGAACCGCTTAGAAGCGTGTAGCCCATGGTCAAAATGCCACACAATTCGATTGCGTAACTTGAGGCCGTGACGTTTAAAGAATGGATAGTACATAATATCCAGCGGAAAGATTTTACCCTTATCTACATAATTTCCAACTTGCCAGCATAGCGAACCGGCCGGTGACAAAACACGTATAAGTTGGTCAAGTACTGGTGAAAGAGCTTCTAAATAAGTGTCTAATTGAGTAGCATCTTCATACACTTTACCTATACTTTACCTATATTGTAGGGTGGTGAAGTAATAATAAGTTTAATTGCCTCATCTGGAACAGCCTGAAGCCCTTTAAAACAATCACCATGATAGATGACCGCTGCAGCATCGGAACGGAAATTAGCTGCTGCCTCTTGCATAGTTTCATCATTGTCAAATAAATCAAAAAGAGTTTGCTGCATTAATAGCCAATCGCTCATACTTTACAAATGACATTACAGAGGTAACTTGAAGCCTAACAATTTTAACATAGTTTTACTGGCCGTGCTTTTTTAGATAAAACTCACCCTGGTATTGGCTATTACAGCAAATAGCATTAAGCGAAAGTCCTAAAACTATAACCTAAATTTTGGCTATACCTATTTTTAGCCCTGGTTTTAAGCTCATATCAAACACTAACGCTGACTGAAGAAATAAGTTGCCTGAAAAGGGTATAATACTTGCATGGAAACGATACGAGGTGTGAATTGTAGCGAAAGGATTTTGGATGCTAGGTAAAGGAACAAAACTAAGCCTGGAGTGGCAGGAGGAAAGCTGGCAATGGCGCGACCACCGGATCGTTTATACGGTGGCCGGAGAGGGTACACCGCTATTTCTCCAGCATAGTATCAACGGGGGAGCCTGGGCCTTCGAGATGCGCCGCCAGATCGGGCCGCTCTCAAAACATTACCGGGTGTACGCCGCCGACCTGCCGGGCTTTGGGCGTTCCGAACGCAAACCGATTACGTATACCGCCGAAATCTACATCGATTTTATGGCCGACTTTGCCCGTTACATTATGGAAAAAGAAGGCCAGCCCCCGGCAGGGATCGTGAGTAGCCTGGCCGCCGCCTTCACTATTGGGGCCTTGGGGAAAGACCCGGAAGCTTTTGGTCCCATGATGTTAATTTCCCCGACCGGTCTGGAGCGTTTGCAAAACCCACCCTCAGAAAAGCAGTACCGCTTTCACAAGGTTTTAATGGGGCCGGTAGGGACAGGCATTTTCAAACTTATTACCACCCGGCGGTTTTTGCGCTATTTCCTCAGCCGGGACGCTTATATCGATAAAAATTATATTACCCCGGAAATCGTCGATGGTTTTCATCTGGCGGCCCGTAAACCCAATGCCAAATATGCGCCGATCTCCTTTCTAAGCTTTTTGCTAAACCATAATGTCGAGCAGGAATGGCCCAATATTAAACAACCGGTGTTGATCGTGTGGGGCAGCGAGGCCAAGACTACCCCACCGGAAAACGCCGAGCTATTTTTAAGGTTGCGGCCCGGCACCGAGCTAAAGGTTTTCGACCACAGTGGGTTGTCGGTTTACGATGAAAAAGCCGAGGACTTTAACGAACTGGCCCTGGACTGGTTGGGCAAAGTCTACCAGAAACAACCGGCGTAAAGCCCGCCTGAGTATTTCTAAAAATGGGACTGGTGGAAATTCGCACCGGTCTTTTTTATGCTTTCTTTGGCTTTCGCCGGTTTAACCGCGCTAGAATTATTATACAAAAAACTACACAGGGATTTTAGTAATCCGGTAAAACTAGCTGTGCTATAATCAAAAATTACAAGGCTTAGAGCCTGAGCAGGGTTAAAAATCGGACCGCTTTAGAGGCTTTTGAGGGGAGGCATCAGTTGGCAAATCGCCTGGTATTAAAAGAAAATCTGGTCTTTATGGTCAGTGCCGAGGATGGCGACGTACCGTTGGTCAATAGCGAGGGCTGGGGGCTGTACTACAAAGACACCCGCTACCTGAGCGTACTACAGGTGAAGATCAACGGGTTCTCGCCGGTACTCCTGACCTCATCGGGCGAGTTTAACTTTATGGGCAACATCCAGAGCGCGAACCCCCTGATGTCGCTGGCGGCTGACCCGGCAACCACCCCCGATCATCAACCGACCATCACCCTACTGCCGCGTACCCTCAGTATCCGGCGCAATCGCTTTATCGAGGACGGTTTACACGAGCGGTTTGGCCTGTTTAACTATAACTCTTTCCCGATCAATATCACCCTGACTATGCGCTTTGGCAGCGATTTCCGCGATATGTTCGACGTGCGCGGTTACAAGCGACCTAAACGGGGCGAACTTTACAAACCGGTCTGGGACGGTCAGAAGCTGGTGTTTTCTTACATGGGTCTGGATAACCAGGAGCGGCATACTCAGGTAGTTTTCGATGCGATCCCCCAGGATGTTAATATCGATGACCCAAATGAGGCCGCCGAGCAGGTGATGGAACAGCGAGCGGTCCAACCGGAAACCACATCTTCGGTGGTAAGTCAGGCGGTTCAACCCGCGATGGCCGAAGCGGTGTTTAATATCACCCTCGAACCCGGCCAGCCATTCGCAATTACCTATCATGTAATTCCTCAGAGTCTGGGTAACGAAAAAAGCATACAGCCTACCGCCTTTGATATGGGTGCCCGGCGTATGCGGCTGGCTTATGAAAGCTGGTTCGCCGAGTGTACCAACATTAAGAGCGACAACGAGGTTTTTGATAAATTTTTACAGCGTAGCATCTACGACCTGCGGATTCTAACCGAAGAACTGCCGACCGGGCTGTTTCCGGTCGCCGGGATTCCCTGGTTTGCCGTACCGTTTGGCCGGGACGCTCTTATCACGGCTATTCAAACCCTGGTCTTCGACCCCCAGCTGGCGGTCGGGACGCTGCGCTTTCTGGCCCGGTATCAGGGGCAATCCGAAAATGAGTGGAACGAGGAAGAGCCGGGTAAGATTCTCCACGAGTTGCGGGCCGGGGAAATGAGTGTCCTTCACGAAATGCCGCACGTACCCTACTATGGTTCGGTCGATAGTACGCCACTTTTTTTGATGTTGTTTGTAGAAACAATGCGCTGGCTTGATAGTGAAGCTTTGTACCAGGAGCTATTACCCAACCTGAAAGCCGCCTTGAACTGGATCGACTCGTTTGGGGATAAAGATGGCGACGGCTTTATCGAGTACCATTGCCACAACGACCGGGGCGTAAAAAATCAGGGCTGGAAAGATAACGCCTTTTCACTCCAATTCCGCGATGGCAAATTTCCCGACCCGCCGATTGCGCTTTGCGAAGCCCAGGCGTATGTCTATGCCGCCAAGCTGGGGCTGGCCGAGATCGTCCGGCGGCAGGGAGAGGTTAACTGGGCCGACCGTCTGCACGAACAGGCCCTCAGTTTAAAAAAAGTTTTTAACCAGAAATTCTGGATGCCAGAGGAGAAGTTTTTTGCCCAGGCCCTGGACAAAGATAAACGCCAGGTTCCAACGATCACTTCCAATCCCGGTCACTGTCTGTGGTGTGGGATCGTCGATGAGGATAAAGCCGAGGTAGTGGTGCAGCGTATGCTGACCGAGCAGATGAGCAGCGGTTGGGGAATACGCACCCTCAGTTCGGATGAACCGAGCTATAACCCGATGAGCTACCATAACGGGAGCGTCTGGCCGCACGACAATTCGATTATCGCCGCCGGAATGAAACGCTACGGCTTTAGCAACGAAGCCAACCAGGTCATAAGCCAGGTGTTCGCCGCCAGCCAGCGTTTTCGCTACTACCGCTTGCCGGAATTATTTTGCGGCTTCCCGCAGGACAACCGTTACTACAGCAGCCCGGCGGAATACCCGGTCAGTTGCAGCCCACAGGCCTGGACCGCCGGAGCCGCTCTGTTTTTCCTGCAAACGGTGCTTGGCCTGGAGGCCGATGCTGCCGGTTGCCACCTGACGCTGCAACCAGCCTTACCGGACTGGCTAAATGAGCTTGGCCTCGAAGAACTCCTGATTGGCGGGCAAAAGATCAGCTTTTTCGTGCGCCGCGACCCTGAGAATAAATCCCGCTACCGTCTGGAAATTCTCAAGGGCAACGGGGTTGAGATTGAGTTATTGCAAGGTTAGCCAGCCGGGCTAAAGATTGCGCGAGGTCGACGGAATAAGATTAAGAAATTCGTGACGCGTTTTGGGGTCGTTACGAAATTCGCCCAGCATACAACTGGCGACCGTGCTGGAGTTTTGTTTTTGCACTCCCCGCATCATCATACACAGGTGATAAGCCTCGGTTACGACCGCCACGCCACCGGGGTGCAATAGCTCATCGAGAGCGTGGGCAATCTGGGTGGTCAAGCGTTCCTGTACCTGTAACCGGCGGCTGAAGACATCCACGATCCGGGGTAATTTGGATAAGCCAACGATCTTGCCATCGGGTATATAGGCGATGTGGCACTTGCCATAAAAGGGTAACATATGGTGTTCGCACATACTGTACATCTCAATATCGCGTACCAGGACCATTTCATCGTAGTTTTCTTCAAAAACCGCACTTCCCAACACTTCATTAACATCTTTTGCATAACCGTCAGTCAGGAAAGCCAGGCTACGTCTTACCCGGCGCGGGGTATCTTTTAGGCCATCGCGTTCAGGGTCTTCGCCTAGCTCGGCTAACATATCGTGTAAAAGACCTTCCATACGGGCGTTGGCGGCCTGACTCTCAGTAGCTATAGCTTCTTTTTCTTCAGTAATAAGGCGGTGAAAATCTGGCACTAACAGGCTCCTTCTGTAATTTTCTTTGTCAAAACTTGTTTGCTCACGATCATTTAACAACGGGGTTTTATTATCAAGTAACAGACCACGACCGTTCCGAGTGTTCGTCATATAGTTACTAACCTCTTTCAATTATTATAAGCCATATTCATGGTTAATGAAATCAGAGTAGATTGACTTCATTTGTGCATTGTACTGCAATTGAGTATATAGGTAATAAATAAAGAGTATTGTTTGATTTCGGATTTGGTGAAGATGCGGAAGTTAGGACCTTTGCTACAACCTCAAGCTATCAAAAAGTTGCTCTTTGTTACTTTTGTAACGTTTATAGTAACAAAGTTTGTGCTGAGTGCCATTGTATAATATCTGTAGAACTGGTTTAATAAAAGGGTGGTCAGTTGGTTCAACCACCCATCCTCCTCATGTAACGGGGCTCGAACTTAGTAATTGATTCGAGCCTTGTCCTTCCCAAAACTTCCCTTTATTACAACATTTTCTCAAAAAATATAATGACAATTTAGGCTCAATTTCTTCTTTTTGACGATACTTATAAGGAAAAGAAGTATCAAATAACCGGTATCCGGTTGTACGAAAGAGGAAAGAAATGGAAGATAAAGCCATCGCATTAAGGGTCCTGATAGCGGCTTCAAAAGCCCAGCCTGATCAGGCAGCGGCGTTGTGGCAGGCGGCCCGAATATTACTAAATTCACCGGCGCAGGTTCAAAAAGCGATGGTAGGTATACCTACCACCGCCGACCAGGAAAATAATGATAATAATGATAAGCTTGCGGACAAACCCGAATACAAACCGCTGCGGGCTGAATTTGATTACGCCGATGAAAATGGGCTGTTCACCCATCGCACAATCTATTTACTGGCTATGACCGATGGCCGGGATATAAAACGCAACGCCCATCTACCGGTAGCCGACCGCTATGGGTATCTGCTGACCGGTTATTGTACCCTTCGCAACCGGGTACGGTCTTTCAGGGCGAGCCGGATCAGTAATTTGAGAACTTTTATCGAGGGAGAACCCCGCCAGCCCAACCGTCAATGGCGACAACCCCAACAAATCGCCGGTTAAAGAATAGCCAGTGCGGTCTATTGCGTCACGCTCTAAAAACCTTTACAATGATACAATGAATAGTATTACATAACGTAATATGAACCACCGAGGAATTGGTAGCGAGGAAATGCAATGACCTTTGTAGATGTAATTTTGTTTTTTATGTTGCTGGTAATGCTTTATCTGGGTTTTAGTTCCGGCACGCTCAAGGTACTGACCATTATAATTGGAATGTATCTGGGTTTGCAGGTGGCCGCCTTGTTCTACCAGATTTTTGCCAACCTGACTGCTAACGCCGGCGATCAGGCATCGATCCTGACCAACCAGATTATCTGGTTTTTTGCCCTATGGGTTTTCTGGACTATTGTGTTTACGCTGGTAGCCTGGAGTTTTCTCGGCAGCTTCGATCTTCCAAAGTGGTTGCGCAATGTCGATCAGCTTGGTGGTCTGGTGCTGGGAGTGTTCGCTTCGGTATTCGCAATGATGGTTTTTGGCTTTGTGTTGAAAAACACCCTTACGATGATCTGGTTTGGGGCAGGTAAACCCACCAACTGGCTTTACGGACTTAAAACCGGCTTCGATAATTCGCTGCTGATGAGTATCTTCAACAGCATCAAATTCCTGTTCCTCAACGTATTATCCCCCTGGTTGCCCAGTGGTAATTTGCCGGTCTTCCGCAACGACCTGGGCGGTTAGGCCTTTCGACAAAGCCAGGTGGCCGAAGCAAACCCGGCCATCTGGGTTACGGCCAGACCGGCTACCAGCGGCGGCCACCCTCCCAATTGCCACAACAACCCCGGTACGAACCCGCCCAGACTGGCTCCTACATAGAAAAATAGCTGGTACAGTGAAACCGCACTTCCACGCCCACTACCCGCCCGGATACTTTCGCCGACCAGCGCGGTAGCGGTCGACTGGCAGGCAAACATCCCAAAACACAGTATTAATAGCCCCACGAACACCACTGGTAAGGCCGGAACCAGCGTTACCAGCACCCCACACAACATTATTCCAAAACCGATGCGGATTATATTTCGCCGCCCCAGGCGGGGTGCCAGCCGCGCACTCAACGGCGCACTGAACATACCGACCAGATATACCACGTAAACCGAGCTAATTAACAGGGTGGATAAATCAAATGGCGGCTTACTCAGGTAATAAGGCAGGTAGGTAAATAAGCCTAAAAATGAATACATCAGGCAAAAACCGATGATGTAAACCCCTACCAGTTGGCGGTTGCTCAGGTGAACCAGCAGAGTCGCCATTCGGAAACCGGAAGCTGACGCGGTTTCGGTGGTTATAATCGAAGCATCACCCTCGCCAGTGTTCAGGCTAAGTCGCCCTACGAAGTGCCGCGAGGTCGGCAAATAACGCCACAGGGCGAACGCCACCACCAGGTCGATCAGGGCAAAACAGATAAAACTGAACCGCCAGCTATGGGCTACTTCGGTCACAACGCCACCTACCAGACGACCACCAAACCCCCCGGCAACTGATGCCGCCACGTAATAACCCATTGCAATTCCACGCTGATTGACCGGCATTTCTTCCTGTAAATAGGTTATCGCAATCCCGGTATAGCCGGGGATCAGGAGACCCTGGCCGACCCGGAAAGCCACCAACCAGCCGAAATTGGGTGCTACCGCACACAAAATGGTAGGCAAGACTAACCCGGCTAAACTTAAAACCATCACCGATTTTCGGCCCACCCGGTCGGATAATATGCCATAGAATACCGAGGCGGCGGCAATTGCCAGCACCAGGCCACTGATGGTCAAACCGGCCTGTGAGGGGCTAAGGCCAAACTCGGCTCCAATAATCGGTAGCACCGGTTGGGTTATATACATATTCGAGAATACGGTGATGGTAGCTACAAAAATCAGCGGTATGGTGAGCCGGGAGGCACCTTCGGCAGTCAGGGCCGCCCGGCCTGTCAGGACTTTTTCTTGCACTTTTATCCTTTTTATCCTCTCATAAATTAGTAAACTAAAGTAACTGTTCACCCAACCTCGGCTAGAGGATTAGCAGGGGTCGTGGGGGTGCAATCCCGGCGGGGGGTCACACAGGCGGGTACCCGCTTGGTGCCCCTGTAAACTCTCTTCTCTTCCCCGTCCACTGGTGGTCCTGGGGCGGGGTCAGGGGTAGGGCCTGAATAGTTACAAACTAAATTAATAGATTGCTCTAATTATAGTTTATCTCTCGAATAGTCGAATGTCTAATTCAAATCGTTTTTAGCTGGGTTAGAATGGGTTTATTCTGAAAAACAAAATCGGCCAGAGTCAAAAACTCTGGCCGATTAAGATAGTTACGAATTATTGAAGGTACTGGCTGCCGGCACTGGTGTTATTGATCGGCATCGAGCGGCCCATCTGAGCCTGACCCTGAATTTCTTTCATGGGGAGGCTGGCCTGGACGGCTGGTAGGTTAAGCTGTTTGGCTTTCTGAAGTTCTTCGCCCAGCATATTCAACTGGTCGGCACTCAGACGCTGGCGAGCCATCGGGAACAACTGGCCTTCTTCAAGCTGGACGTGTTGCTGCACATCGCGCATCAGATTGGTAATGCGGGTACTCCATTCCTGGGTGGTGTTATCCAGAGCCGCCAGTTCACCAAAGATCGCCTTGACCTCGGCCTGTTCCTTATAAGCTTGTTTGACCTGGCTGGCAAATTCGGGGAAAGCCGCCAACGCCGGGTAAAATACCGCTTCTTCGGCCAGCGAGTGTACGCTCAACTCAGTGTAAAGCTGGGTAAACAACTGGGTAAATTGCTGCTGGTTGCCGCCCTGCTCGAATTGCAAAAAGATGCCGTTTACTTTGCTATGGTCGGCCATCAAAAGTTCTATCGCGTCCATCAAATATCTCCTCTTGTTAATGTTTACACCTGCCGAGGCAGTTGTAAGCTTATTTAACTTTATCACAACTATTAGCTGTGCAATAAAAATGCCAGCAGTCGGTTGAGACTGGTAGAGAAGAATTAAGAAACGATAAAACCTGTGGAAAAGAGAGTAATAAAAAGGGAATATTAAATTCTGCTTTAAGGATTATTCAAAAAGGGTCGGGTCTGTTGAACCGGTTAAAGCCCCACCAGTTAGCGGGGCTTTAGCCAGCCAGGTTATTTACTCATTGCCTTGAGGGCTTCGTAAGCCGGGCGGGTCGAGAAATCCGCCCGCAGCAGACCCCAGGGAGCTTTTTCGTCGTTAGGGCTGAGGAAGGTGGCAAAGTTTAGCTGCCACAGGCTCATCACACCCATCCAGGGATAAGTCGTTTTGGCTCGCTGGTAGGCTCTTACCAGATATTTGGCCTGGACATCCTCGCTGATCAAGGCCCCGTATTCGTAGCCAGGAGCGGCATTTTTAGTGGTCCAACCAAATTCGGTTAGCCACATTTGTTTGCTGCTATCGCCGTATTTTTCCATCACCGACCGCAGGTTTTCCACTCGCCGGAAGTAGAAAGAGGGATGAGTGGTAAAGGGCCGGGTTTTATCGGTCGGCGCGTCGCTGGGCCAGAACTCGTCGGGCGAATTGGCTGCGCCGCCGGGGTGAGCACCCAGCACATCGAAATAGTTGCGCATCTCGCCGTTATTATACTGGTAGCACTGCTCCAGGAAGGTTGCATCATCCACCGCCGCGCCGGGGTCATTGATACCGGTCGGGCTAAGACCGCCGTAAAGCACGATGGCTTTTGGGTCAGCAGCTTTGATGGCGGTATAACCGGCCTTGAGGGTTTCGACGTAAGCTTTTACCTGCACCTTGCCGCCGGTTTCGAGGGCTAGATTTTGTTCGTTCCAGACCTCATAGGCCGGTATTTTGTCTTTGTAACGAGCCGCCATCTGGCTCATCAGGCGACCAAAGTTGGCAGGGTCGGCGGGCAAGCCACCGCTCCCTCCGATACCGGCCCAGCCGGGGGCAGTGACGATGCTAAAGATAGCGCGCACGCCATTGCGGTCCAGGGCATTGACGATATTATCGAGTTCCTGCCATTGATACTGCCCCGGCGAAGTTTCCAGGTCGGCCCATTTTACCTGCTGGCGAACCCAGTTAAACCCGGCCCCTTTGACAAACCCCAGTACCCGGTCTTTATCCTGGCCGAATAACCAGACATTCATACCATAACCCAGGGTTGGTATACTTAGCGGGGTAATGGTTAAAGGCACCACCGGTGTGGCCGAAACGACGGTGCTAACCTCGGCCAGCGACTTACCGGCGGGTTGGGGGTTGCGGGCAAGCTGGGAAATATTCGAGCTGGTGAGGAGTTGCCAGCCGAGCAAACCCTGTAAAACTTCGTAGCGAGTGCCGGCATACTCCGGGTGATATTCCAGGCGCGACCGCTCGAAATACTGCACGGTATAAGTCTTATTATCTGCCGGGTTTAACTCCTGAAACGGTTCGCTGAGGGGGTAGCCGTAAACCGGCAAACCGCCGAACTTTGTCCAGTAGGTCAGGAAGTTACCGGTCAGAGTGTGCTGGGTCTGGGGGAAATAGTTTGTGCCGGGTTTGCTGGCAGTGACGGTAGCTGCCGGGAATTTGCGGCCCTGCGTTTGGAGCGAACCGGCCAGCCGTAAAAGTACCTGATAGGGTGAACCGGCAAACTCTGGATGGTATTCAAAAATAGCCCGCTCGAAATATTGGGTAATATAGGTCTGACCATCAGTAGGCGATTTTTCCTGTACCAGTTCGGTAAGAGGGTAGCCAAATTGTTCCAGGCCGCCATTTTGCTCCCAATAGGCTTTAAAAACTCCGACACTATAGTGTCCGGTGAGAGGGAAATAGGTTAAACTATTATCGGCCTGAGAAGGCTGGACATCCAGAGAAGTAGCTAAGAAAGTAGCCACTAAAAGGGCCAGCAGGGTCAAAGATAAGCCCCGACCAGATTTTAAAAACTTGTATTTTTGCACGAGAAACTTAAAACACCTTTCCGAATTTTGGATTTAACATTCAGGATACAATTTGGTAAGAGCAGCCTACTAATTCAGAGGCACTAAAATACATACTATACACAGCTTCGAGGCGGGAATATCAGGCCGCTTCAGGCATCAAACCACAAAGTACAGACATAAAATTTAGCACGAAGAAAAATCCAAAATTATTTTATATACCCGAAAGGGTAAAAATAGCTCTTAAACTCAAAATCTAAAGCAGTTAGGCTTTGTGTACTTCCCAATTTTGCCATAGCTGCCGGACGATGTCAATTTTTAGCTGGCCGGGGGCCGAACTCTCCAAACCGACCGCAAAAGTAATGGCACTGCCATAGAAAGGTCCGGCCAGGCGGGTAAAACTGCCAAGTGCCCCCATCGCCATTGTTGCCAGAGGCCGGTCGAGCCAGGTCGTAACGGCCTGATAAGTAGCCGCCAGCAAATTGAGCGGGTCCTGCGGCTCACGGGGATAGACGGCCAATTTAAGTATATCCGCCGGGCAAGCCGCCAGGCGATGTAACAAGGCCGCCAGTTCTGCCGGGGGCGGGGTTTTCTCAAAATCGTGATAAGAGATAATCGTACCTACGCCAATTTGTCGAGCCTGGTTGAGCAAGCGGTCGCGGGCTTCGGCGGCGAGACTGAGTTCCACGTCGAGCAGGTGGATGGCACCGCTTTCGAGAGCCGCATACAGGATTGCCAGCCGCACATCTTCCGAAAGAGGTCGCGCCCCGCCTTCTTCAAACCGGCGCAAGGTAGCCAGCAGCGGAATCCCTTTTGCCTGGGCCGCCAGTTCCTGCAAACCAGCCCGGACAGTTTCGGGGGTCAGGGTTTGCCAGAAATCCAGCCTGATTTCGATCAGGTCGGGCGCGAGGTTTGCCAGGGGTTCAATCTGGGTCAGGCTGGCCGGGAGGTCGGCGGCGACCAGTGGTAAACAGATGGCCGGTTGGGGAAGCAGCCCGGTTGGCTTGAAAATAGGATTTGACACAGCTTTATGGTTTAGCTTTCTAGCGCACTTACCGGGGGCGGCTGGCTATTTGATCAGAAAAAAGCAATCGGGGCCGCCACTTGCTGCCCCGCAACTGGTTTCGGTAACAGTAAAACGCTGGCCGGTCAGTCTGTACAGTAGTTCTTTGTAGAATGACAGTATTATAGTGCATTCGGTCAGGCCCAGTGCCCGGTTGATCTCGGCATGAAGGCAATTTCGGAAGACTATCTCAACCCCTTCCGCCGGTTGTATCTCACTAACAACAATTTCCTCACCCACCGTCAGCCCGCCAACCCGGCTTATCGCCAGCTTTAAAACGCCTTGCAAGGCAGACTGACTTTTGACCGGTAAAAATCCTTCGACCTTTTCTTTCAGGCCGGGCAAGGTGGCGGCACTCTGGGCAAAACTACGGCCAAAGTTGCGCAAGAATAACAGGTACATATCGCTACTGAGAGCTTTATATATTTGACCGCTCAGTTGCACCAGTTGTTCGCCGGTAGCGACGACCTCCATTGAAAGCGGAGGATAGCGGTTGCTATACTGGCCTAAATTGCAATTCTCCAGTAAACGAGGATACTGGGCACCGGTGATTTTGCGAATACCGGCCAGATACCCTCGCAAATAGACACTCCTGATTCCAAAATCCTGAGCTTGCATAATGTTTTCCCATCAAAGTTTTTCGTTGCCTTGCTGAAATTTAACAGTTGTAAAATGCGTTAGATATTGATTTATGATAGTAGGCTCTTGATAATATGTCAAGTGGTTCATTAGCTATACCGACCCAAGCCAATCACCTGCCAATCCGGTTAATTTACCGAGGGGCTATTTATTTTAATAGTTTGGTGTTAAGATAAATTATATCATCAGGGCCGGGTAAAATTGGATAACGCGCATCTCAAACAAAATCAAAAATAACCACACGGAGAACTTTTAAGCCATGAACAACGAACAGGAACGGCTGCAAAAAGTCCAGGCCGGACAGGAACCCTGGGAGCGGTTCGGCCCCTATCTGAGTGAACGTGCCTGGGGAACCGTCCGCGAGGATTATAGCGCGACCGGCGAAGCCTGGACTTACTTTCCGCACGACCATGCCCGCTCCAAAGTCTATCGCTGGAACGAAGACGGTCTGGGCGGTATCAGCGACGACAAGCAACGAATGTGCTTTGCGCTGGCACTCTGGAACGGTCAGGACTCTATACTCAAAGAGCGGATGTTTGGCCTGACCGGACCAGAGGGCAATCACGGCGAGGATGTCAAGGAATATTATTATTACCTGGACAGCACGCCCACCCACAGCTACATGAAAATGCTGTACAAATATCCCCACGCGGCCTTCCCCTACAGCCAACTGGTCGAGGAAAACCGGCGGCGCAGCCGCAAAGATGACGAGTTTGAGTTGTTCGACACCGGGGTTTTTGCCGAAAACCGCTATTTTGATGTCTTTATTGAATACGCCAAAGCCAGTCCGATTGACATACTGATCAAAATTACCGCCTTTAATCGCGGGCCGGAAGCCGCGACGCTCCAGATTTTACCGACGCTGTGGTTTCGCAATAGCTGGGCCTGGGGCCGCGATTACCGGAGACCGAGCCTGATGGCTTCGCTGGAAGGGGCCACCAGCGAAAAGGACAGTGGGCAAAGCGGGCCTGGTTTTCGCTCGGTTCAGGCCGAACACCACATTCTGGGCGAATATTATCTGTATTGCCAGGAGGCGGATGAACTACTTTTTACCGAAAACGAAACCAATTTGCAGCGGGTTTATGGCGTAACCAACCCGACCCCTTATGTCAAAGATGGCATTAACGAATATGTGGTCAACGGCCAGCACGGCGCGGTAAACCCGATGAACACCGGGACCAAAGCCGCCGCCCGCTATGTCCGCACTATTGGGCCGGGCGAAAGCACGACGATTAACTTGCGTCTGACCGGAACTGCCGGTCGCGCATTGGATACTGCCTGGCATCCATTCAAGGATTTTGGTTCAATTTTCGATCAGCGTCTACAGGAGGCCGACGAGTTTTATGCCGCCCTCCAACCGGCCAATCTCAAAACCGACGAACGACTGGTGCAACGCCAGGCTTTTGCCGGGATGTTGTGGAGCAAACAGTTTTACCACTATGTAATCGAGCAGTGGCTGGAAGGCGACCCGACCCAACCCCCTCCACCGCCGGAACGCAAACGAGGCCGGAACTGGGAGTGGCGGCATCTTTACAACGAGCGCGTGATGTCGATGCCCGACAAGTGGGAATATCCCTGGTATGCAGCCTGGGATTTGGCCTTTCATTGTATCCCGTTGGCCCTGGTCGACAGCACTTTTGCCAAGAGCCAGCTCGATTTGCTTTTGCGCGAGTGGTATTTGCATCCAAACGGGGCGATCCCGGCCTACGAATGGGCTTTTGGCGATGTCAATCCGCCGGTATTTGCCTGGGCCGCCTGGCGGGTCTACAAAATCGAGCAAAAACAATCTGGCGTGGGCGACCGGCTATTTCTGGAAACGGTCTTTCACAAACTGCTGATGAACTTTACCTGGTGGGTAAACCGCAAGGACTCGGAAGGCAAAAACGTCTTTCAGGGCGGCTTTCTGGGTCTGGATAATATCGGGGTGTTCGACCGCAGTGCCCCGCTACCGACCGGCGGATTTATCGAGCAGAGCGACGGTACCAGTTGGATGGGGATGTTTTCGCTGAATATGATGACTATTGCCCTCGAACTTGCCAGCACCAACCCGGCTTATGAAAATATCGCCACCAAGTTTTTTGAACATTTCCTGTCGATTGCCGACGCTCTGAACAACCTGGGGGGCGAGGGGATCAGTTTGTACGACGAGGAGGACGAATTTTTCTATGATGTGCTGCATCTGCCGGACGGCCAGCGTTCCCGGCTCAAAGTACGTTCGCTGGTAGGACTGATCCCGCTGCTGGCAGTCGAAACAATCGAGCCGGATTTGCTGGCAAAGTTACCGGGCTTCAGGGACCGCCTGGAGTGGTACCTGACCAACCGGCCCGACCTGGCCCGGCTGGTCTCGCGCTGGCAGGAACCCGGTATGGGCGAACGGCGATTGCTAGCCCTGGTACGCGGCCACCGCATGAAGCGTTTGTTGCGCCGAATGCTCGATCCAAACGAGTTCCTGGGCGACTTTGGCATCCGGTCGATCAGCAAATTTCACAAGGAACATCCTTACATTCTGGAAATGGGCGGCATGATCCACGACGTTCATTACGAACCGGCGGAATCGCGGAGCGGTCTGTTTGGCGGCAATTCCAACTGGCGCGGCCCGATCTGGTTTCCGATCAATTATCTGCTGGTAGAAGCCCTGCAAACTTTTCACCATTATTACGGCGATGACTTTAAAATCGAGTGTCCGACCGGTTCCGGCCAATTTTTACCCCTCAACGAAATCGCCGCCGAGTTATCGCGCCGCATGATCCGGCTGTTTACCCTCAACGAGGCGGGCGAAAGACCTTGCTACGGTGGCAACGATACCTTCAAACGCGATCCAAACTGGCGGGATGTATTGCTTTTCCACGAATATTTTCACGGCGATACCGGGGTCGGGCTGGGAGCCAATCATCAGACGGGCTGGACCGGGCTGGTTGCCAAGTTAATTCAGCAACACGGCGGGACGAACGGCGAGGAATTTGTCGGTAATTTCGAGCCGCACAAGGATCACCCGCCGAGTTAACCGGGCTGCGTGAATTTTTGCAAGCAATTGCACCCGGCATCGGCGATATACAGGTTATATGCTGCATCTACCGCCAGTCCGGTCGGCATATTTACCAGCCCGGCTACCTCTTTATCACCGGTCTTGAAAAGCAACCGGGCTTTGGGGTCGCCGGGATTGTAGGTGTAAATCCCTTTCGAGGTGGCTACGTACAGTGTGTTATTGCTGCCGGTGGTAAGGGCCTGGATAAAATCGTTTTTGGGAAAGCTCAGACGGCCTTTGTAGACTCCATTGACATCAAAGAGTGAAACCCGGTTGCCGCCCGAAGAATTGGGAATTTCCTGCAAATTCTCGCTCAGATAGGTATTGCCGTTACCATCGATTGCCAGCCCGGTCGGTTGCTGCAATTGGCCGTCCGCCAGGCCGGTCGGGGCCAGATAACCGCTAAAATTGCCGCTCGAGTCGAAAATCTGTACGCCTTTGGTCGCATCGGCCACATAAATTGCCCCGGTGGGTGAAATCGCCAGGCTGCGCGGGGTCCTGAACTGGCCCGGCTCACTGCCGTAACCGCCAAAAGCCAGCAAAAAATTGCCGTTTGGGTCGAATTTCTGCACCCGGTAATTCTGGTCCGGCAGGTTGTCGCGCGGCCCATCGACCACGTAAACAAAGCCCTGCCGGTCGACCTGGACCGCCTGGGGGTTGGTAAACTGACCGTTAGCGTTACCCGGTTCGCCGACCCGGCGTTGTAATTCCATATTCTGGTTGTAGACCAGCACCTGCGAATTATCCCGGTCGGCCACATAGAGCAAATTGCTGGCCGGACGAGGGTCGCGGGCGATGGCATTTGGCGCACCGCTCAACAGGTAATGCCAGGCAAACTCCACCGGGCCTTTTGGCGTTTTGATCTGGTTGCCCAAAAGCCCCAGCAAAACGTCGTAGGGCTTATCATTTTCCGGGTGATACTCGAAGCGGGCGCGCTCAAACCACTGGGTTTTAAAGACCTGACCGGTTTGTGGGTCGAGAGCCGCTTTCAGCTCGCTGATCGGGTAGCCGAAGCGTTCCAGCCCCCCCTGATTGGTCCAGTAAGCCGCAAAATAAGAACCTAGATTGTGTTGAGTTTCTTTGAAAAAGAGAGAGTCGGGCAGGGGTTGGGCCTGGGTAAAATCCGGGTCGAGCTTGAGGGCCGTGCGGCGCAAATCCTTGCCGAGTAAACCCAACAATACTTCGTAATTTGTCCCGGCATTTTCCGGGTGCAACTCAAAGCGATTGCGCTGGAACCACTGGGTCAGGAAGGTTTTACCGGTTTCTGGGTCGGTTTCCGGTTCAGCGTCAGTAATTGGAAAACCAAAAGTCGCCAGGCTACCATTGGTGTTCCAGTAATCCAGGAATTTGCCGCTCACGGTATGGTTGGTTTCGGAGAAAAAGCGGCTGTTATCCTCGGCGGCCCGGCCAACGACCGGCGAAAGGCTCAAGGCAAGCAAAGCTAACCAGCCGATTGCCAGGATTGCCAGACCTATCTTTTGATTAGGCTGACTCATCGGGTAGCTCTCCTTTGCCAATTGGTTCTGCGACGGGTACGGGTAGGGTTTCAAGGTACGCCAGACCGGCTTTAGCCGCCACCTGTTGGGCGACTTGTTTGGTCAGGCCCGCCCCCCGGCCCAGCGTAAGGTCGTTGACCCGCACCTCGATCTCAAAGCTGGGTTCGTGTTCGGGACCACTCTCCTCGACCACTTCATAAACCGGAGCCTGTCCAAAGCGACGCTGAACCGCCTTCTGGATCAACCCTTTGTAATCGTAGTGGCGACCCTCGGCCAGGATAGCGGCCAGTTCCGGCTCGATGATCGGCACCAGCCAGGCCGTCGCCCCCTGAATTCCTCTTTCGACAAACAGAGCACCCAGCACCGCTTCAAAGGCACTGGCGAGAATCAATGACCGGTTGCGGCCACCGCTGCGGGCTTCGCCTTTGCCCAGGTATAGAAATTCGCCCAGCCGGAATTGCTGTGCCCATTTCGCCAGCGTTTCGCGTCGTACCAGGGCACTTCGCAGATCGGTCAGTTCACCTTCCGGTCGTTTGGGGTAGTTGCGGTACAAATAGGAAGCCACGATCAGGCTCAAAACCGCGTCGCCCAGAAACTCCAGCCGTTCATTCGACTCGTGGGCGTTACTGCGTTCGTTGAGGTAGGAGCGGTGAACCATCGTCAGACGCAGTAACTTCTGGTCCTCGAAGGTCAGACCGATACTTTTCTGGAGTTCTTCCAGGCGATTACTTGGCATCGTCATTTAGATTTTTTGCAAGTTGGCGAAGCTTGCCATCAACCGTTTGATACCCTGGCCGTCAAACGCCACGGTGACTTCCTCATCGCTGCCGCTGTTTTTGCTGTTGACGACCATACCTTTGCCAAATTTGGCGTGCAGTACCTTGTCACCGGCCTTGAACTGCAAACCGCCGTTAGCTGAGGGAGTCGGGCTAGCACCGGATCGGGCCGGGCTGGTCGAACCGGGCCGGGAGGCTTCCAGACCCAACCGGTTCGGGTTGGCCGGTTTGGCGGCAGACGGAGGGCTGCCCCACTTGGTCGGCGAGGAATTAAACATACCGGATTGACCGGTGCTGCCGGATTTTTGGTCACGCCCCTTGATCAGATTTGGCGGGATTTCAGCCAGGAAGCGCGACGGTTTACCGGCCTGTGGGTTGCCAAACACCGTCCGCCGGAAAGCATATAAAAGGTAAAGCTTTTGCATGGCGCGAGTAATACCGACATACAGCAGGCGGCGTTCTTCTTCCAGGTCGCTTTCTTTCTCCAGCGACCGGCTGTGCGGCAAAATGTTTTCTTCCAACCCCACGATAAAGACCACTGGAAATTCCAACCCTTTGGCGGCGTGAAGCGTGATCAGCGTAACGGCATCGGCCTGAGGGTCGTATTTGTCCACGTCTGCCACCAGCGAAACTTCTTCCAGGAAGGCCCCCAGAGCTTCCGACAGTGGCAGGTGAGCGAATTCGGAAGCGACGTTACGCAATTGCTGGACGTTTTCCCAGCGTTCGTCGCCCTCGGTGCTGCCATCCCGCAGCATCAGTTCGTAGCCCGACTTTTTGAGTACATAGTCCAGAAAAGGCGGCAAGCTCATTTCGTTATTATTTTTGGCTAAAATAAAGCCGTCCAGCATATGGACAAACTCGAACAGGGCGGCCTTGACTTTGGACGGTAGACTGAGCGGCGGCAGCAGGGGGTCTTCATCGGGCGCGAATTCGTCGTCCCGGCTACCACTCTGGCGAGCCTGTTCGTCGGCCTCGGCACTTTGCAGCAATTGCAAACCGACGTAAACCGGCAACTCCATGCCGTTGGCCCACACCGCCAGGTCAGTCAAAGATTTCGGCCCGATCCCCTTACCGCTGGGAGTATTGGACATCAGGCGGTTAAAGCTCATGCCATCGTAGGGGTTGTTGACCAATCTCAGGTAGGCCAGGCTGTCCTTAATTTCCTTGCGTTCGTAGAAGCGGGTACCGCCGATCAACTGGTACGGCAAGCCATGTTGAACCAGCACCCGCTCGACGGTCTGGCTCTGAGCGTTGGTGCGATACATGAGGGCGACCTCGTTATGGCTCTTGATGTCACCCCGCGCTTTCAGCCGTTCGACCTCTTTAACCACATATTCGGCTTCCTCGAACTCGTTGTAAGCCTCATAAACCTGGATCGCCTTGCCGATACCGTTTTCAGTCCAGAGCTTTTTCTCTTTGCGCTGGCGGTTGGCCTGGATCAGCCCGGTGGCCGCGTCCAATATCACCTGGGTACTGCGGTAATTTTGCTCCAGCGTGATCACTTTGGCATCCGGGTAATCGCTTTCAAACTCCAAAATGTTGCGAATGTCCGCCGACCGCCAGCCATAAATCGACTGATTTTCGTCTCCCACCACACACAAATTTTTGTATTTGGCGGCCAGCAGACTGATCAACTTGTACTGAGCCTGGTTGGTATCCTGGTATTCGTCGACCATGATATAGCGGTAACGTTCCTGGTAACGCTCCAGCACATCCGGTCGTTCGCGGAAAAGCTGAACGGTAATATTGATCAAATCGTCAAAATCGAGGGCCCGGTTCAGCCGTAAAAGCTCCTGGTAACGCTCGAAAATACGGGCCACTACTTCTTCCCAGTAAGTGCGGGCGGTTTCGCGCATCCCGGCGGGAGTAAGCAAATTGCTCTTGGCACCACTGATCAAACTCAGGGCCGCGCGGGGATTATATTGTTTGTCGCTCACCCCCAGAGCCGCCATAGCTCCTTTGATCAGAGATAGCTGATCGCTATCGTCATAGATCGCAAACGAGCGGTCGAGGCCGATATTATTAGCTTCCACCCGCAACATACGCACACACACCGAGTGAAAGGTACCCATCGTCAGATATTTGGCAACCTGGGTTCCTTCACCGAATTGCTTTGTTACCAGCTTTTCCAGCCGGTCTTTCATCTCACGGGCGGCTTTGTTGGTAAAAGTTACGGCCAGAATACTGTGGGGGTCGATCCGGGGTTGAGCTTCACTAAGCATATAGGCGATGCGGTGGGTAAGCACGCGGGTTTTACCGCTTCCCGGTCCGGCCAGAATCAGGACCGGGCCATCGATCTGGCGGGCCGCTTCGCCCTGGGCCGGGTTCAGACCAGCCAGCAGAGAATTGCTTTGTTTTTCTTCGTCGCGCTCAACCACTGCGTACCCCTTTTATAACTACCTGACTTTTGAAAAATAACGGAAGCTCTCCAAACTCACTAAATTCTATAAAGTTTGTAACTGTTCAGCCTATCCCTTTCGAGGCAGGGTTCGTAGGGGTGCAACCCCTGCGGGGGGTCATACAGGCGGGTACCCGCTGGGTGCCCCTGTAAATTCTCTTTTCTTTCCCCTCCCTGGGGGAGGGGTTAGGGGTGGGGCCTACGTAGCTACTAAAATTCTACAATTATAGTTAGCCTTTAACATATTTTAGCACTTTTGAACGGGTTTCGCTATTTCCGAATCACCCGCTTTAGACTTCACTTAGACTTCAATAGTTTGCCATTTAATTATAGTCTGAACAGCGAAGAAAGAGGTCTTACCGACCTTTTAACTAACATGGTGTATAATATAGCGGGTAAAACCAAATATATATAGAAAATTAGTAACTATTCAGGCCCCACCCCTGACCCCTCCCCCAGGGAGGGGGAAAGAAAAGAGAGTTTACAGGGGCACCCAGCGGGTACCCGCCTGTATGACCCCCGCAGGGGTTGCACCCCCACGAACCCTGCTAATCCTCTAGCCGAGGTTGGGTGAACAGTTACTAAAATTATTTAGAAAGGCGGCTTTCATTTGGCTGTAACTATTTCCGACGATGAGATTATTCTAGCATTAAAGACCGTGAGTGATCCTGAGTTGGGCGTAAATATTATCGACCTGGGTCTGGTTTATCGTATCGATATTGATGATGCCGGGGAAGTTCAACTTTATATGACGCTGACCTCGCCGGGTTGTCCCGCCGGGCCGGAAATTAAACACGGGGTTAAAGATGCCCTGACTCAGATGGACGGGATCGGGAATGTTAATGTCCAGTTTGTATTTAATCCACCCTGGACCCCGGCGATGATGAGTAAGGACGCCAAAGATGAACTGGGCGTGGATTACGACGATGATGATGACGAAGATTAAAAAAATATTTAAACAGTTTTGAGTTTATTTAATTCTTTTGGAGGAATTTATGCCGACTACTACCGAAATGCCTACCCCGGAAGATATTCGTGAGGCCCTGAAGACGGTCTATGACCCGGAAATTGGGGTTAATATCGTAGACCTGGGTTTGATCTACGATATTAATGTAGAAAATGATGGTCTGATAGGGATCAGTATGACTCTGACCTCACCGGGTTGTCCGTTGAGCCATGTAATCGGTGCCCAGGTCCGCGAGGCGTTAGATGGTATGCCGGGCATCACCGATGTAAAACTCGATCTGGTCTGGACACCCCCCTGGAACCCGACCATGATGACCGAAGATGCCAAGATGGAACTGGGGATGGACCAGTACTAAGCCTGGCTCCCCTTGAACTAACTCTGCTATTGGGCGGCCACTACCTCGTCGATCTCGACCCCTTTGAGGCGGCCCCTGGCAGTCTTGCGCAAGGCGTTATCCACCGGCACGCTTCTGGTAGCGGCGGCCAGGCCAAATACGGGCATATTGGCATAAACTGCTTCGTACTGGCCGGGCTGAACTATATAAGTTTCGTGATAAACGCCAACCGTGCCATCTTTGCCAATCGCCTTGTTATAGCGTCGCCAGGGTTCCAGGTGAGGGTCGTCCTGATTACGGGCAAAGTTTTCGAGGTCTTCAAACGACCGCCAGTATTGAACCATTAATACCCCGCGCCAGATCGCACTGGTCTGCATTCCCAGAAACCCCTTCTGAGGATGCTGGTAGAGCGTCTGCAACATCGGTCCCATCGCCTGGAAAACCGGCCACCACTTTCTGATCGCCCACAATTTATTGACCCGCATCCCGATAATAAAAACTACAAACGGTTCGTCAGTCTGGGCTGTAAAACGGCCCGGCAGCACTGGATTTGCCATTGCCATCTCCTTTTCTAGCTTTACTCTTGATAATCTTTATGATACCATATGTAATAGTATACATATGTATTGTAAAACATAAAATTCTATATGTCAATAGTTACATAGGGTTGGAAGAAGATTATAATGACAAATTTAGGCTATGCTTTGCTAGGGTTGCTGGCAAGAGAGGCGCAATCCGGTTACGACCTGGCTCAGAGTATGAAGATGCCGGTCGGATTTTTCTGGCAAGCCAATCACAGCCAGATTTACCCCGAACTGGCCCGTCTGCAAGCTGAGGAGTTAGTTACCCATCAGGTAGTCGAACAGCACGACCGGCCAAACAAGAAGATTTATACAATTACGGAAGCTGGACTGGAAATACTAAAAAAATGGTTAATTTCGCCGGTGGATGGGGTTCCGGTCCGGGATGAACTGGTATTGAAGGCTTATTACCTGTGGCTGGTCGATCCGGCCCGGAGCGTAGCATTATTCGAGCAGCAGGCTCACCGGCACCGCCAGCAGTTAGCTCAATACGAGAAAATACTTCGGGAGGGTAAGGCAGCGACGGAGGGTAAACCGCCAACCCTTAACCACCCGTTTTTTGGCGGCTACCTGACCTTGATGCGCGGGATCGGCTATGAACGGGAGTACGCCGGGTGGTGTGAGTGGGTGGTCGAGCAGCTAAAGCTGGCTATGCCTGACCGCCCGGCGGAATAACCAGGTTGACGACCACCGCTTCCGGTCCGTTGCGAACGATCACCCATTCGGACGGGGTATCCGGTGAAGGGTTGATTTCCTGGTGCGCCAGGTAAGGCGGTATAAAGATAAAGCAACCGGCCTGAACCGCTTCCTGGTGTTGAAGGCGGTCGCCCCAGGCTACCTTCGCCTCGCCCGACTTGACGTAGATCACGGTTTCCTGTTCGCCGTGATGGTGCGGGGCACTTTCGATTTTGGGGTCGACTATCGTTAGCCCGGCCCACATACCCTTCGAGCCGACCAGACTGGCCGAAATCGCGGCAAAGCGTTGCATACCGGGTGTCTGGGCAGTATTAGTGTCAAAATCTTCAGGCCGGACTACCCGCACCTGCGGTTCGCCCTCCCCCTCCGCGTGATTTAGCTGCTGGGTCAGGGACGGATGGGTTTGTTGATCGGGATGCTGGCTCATAATCTGGTTTCCTCGTAAAAAAATTAAAGTTTATTCTAAACAATTGACTCTGTAAGACTTTCGCTTCAAGCTAATCAAACGAGGTTAAAGCAAAAGTAAAAGAGAAATTTAACATGGACACCCATAGGGTATCCGCCTGAATGACCCCACGTCAAATCAGTTTAATTGACCTGGTTCAAGAGCGGGTAAAGCGGTTTGAGACGCTGGTAAAGTTCGCCGTAAAGCGGGTAAAACCGGGCGTAAACCTGGGCCACCGCCGGATCGGGAGTCGTTTGCGAAGTAACCTTGATCGTGGCATCACAGGCCGCCTCGACCGAAGGCCACCACCCCGCCCCAACTCCGGCCAGCAACGCCGCGCCGTAAGCCGGACCTTCCGAGGCGTTGACCGTTACGACCGCCCGGTTAAAGACGGCAGCCTGGATTTGCCGCCAGAGCGGGCTTTTACCACCGCCGCCACCGGCCCGAATCTCCTCGACCGGAACCCCCATTTCCTCTAAAATCGCCAGCGAGTCTTTCAGGCTGTAGGCCACTCCTTCCATGACCGAGCGCACCAGGTGTGAGCGACGGTGGGCGGCGGTCAGGCCAAACCAGACCCCACGCGCCTGGGGATCGAGGATCGGGGTGCGTTCGCCCATCAGATAGGGTAAAAAGAGCAGCCCTTCGCTTCCAGGCGGCGCGGTTTTCGCCTCGGCGGTCATTATTTCGTAAATATCGCGATCCGAGTCACGGGCGGCGGCGATCTCCAGCGGCCCGGCGATCTCGTCGCGGAACCAGCGCAGCGATAGACCCGCCCCCTGCGTTACCCCCATAGCGTGCCAGGCTCCCGGCACCGCGTGACAGAAGGTATGCACCCGACCGCCGGGGTCGCGCACCGGTTGGGCGGAGTAGGCGAAAACTACGCCACTGGAGCCGATGGTGCTGCTGACCAGACCAGGTCGGACTATGCCACTGCCGACCGCCCCGACAGCCTGATCGCCACCACCACCGACAACCGGTATTCCGGCAGGTAAACCCAGTTCAGCCGCAACTTTAGAGCTTAGTTGCCCGCTCACCTCGAACGACTCGTAGACCGGCGGCAGCAGAGCCGGGTCGAGGTCGAGGCCTTTTAGCATTTCGCTTGACCAACGCCGGTGGGCGACATCAAATAGCAAAGTACCGCTGGCATCCGAGACTTCGCTGGCATATTCACCGGTCAGTTTGTAACGGATAAAGTCTTTTGGGAGCAGAAAATGACGAGCTTGCTGCCAGCGTACCGGCTCGTTTTCGCGCAGCCATAGCAGTTTAGGGGCACTAAAGCCGACCAGGGCCGGGTTGGCAGTCAGTTCGATCAGGCGGTCCGAGCCGATTTTTTGGGTTATATAATCGCACTGGGCCTGAGTACGGCCATCGCACCAGATCAGCGACGGACCCAGCACTTTCCCAGCCTCATCCAGCAAAACCACACCGTGCATCTGGCCGGATAACCCGATGGCGGCCACTTCGAGCTTTGGACCGGGCAACTGGTCGGCTTTATGTATTGCGCCCCGCACGGCCTCGGTCACGCCGCTCCACCAATCCGCCGGGTTTTGCTCGGCCCACAGCGGTTGCGGGGTATTCAAGGGGTATTCGCTGGTAGCGGCGGCCACTACCTGTCCCGATTGGCCTTCGACGATAATCGCCCGCGCCCCGGTTGTACCCAGGTCGATTCCCAAAAAATAGCGCATGGTTTGTACCCATTTTTATTGTTAGTAGGATTTTCGCTTATAGATGAAAGTAGTTTAAAGCGGGGTTAGTTGGGGTGCAACCCCGGCGGGGGGTAGCACAGGGGTCCCCCTGTTAAACCTTTTTTTACTTTCGCTTCAACCTCAAAGGATGAGGTTGAAGCGAAAGTCCAGTTAAAAATACTAAATTCCCAAAGCCAGTTTACCCAGCGCAATCGTGCTGAGATCGTCCATCGGTGGGTTATTCAGACCGGCCCGTACGTCCCGGTAATAACGCTGGATCGGTAAATCCATCGAAAGCGAGGCTCCCCCCACGATCCGCAAAGCCAGATCAACCGCTTCGATGGCCCGGTTGGTAGCCAGTTGCTTGGCCGCGCCGACCAGGGCCGTCAGGCGGGCGGGGTTGCGTTCAGCTTCCCCGGCATCGGCCAGATCGGCTACCGCGAACAGGGTATTTTCGGCAGAGAGCAAAGCCAGTTCCATGCGCCCGGCTTTTTCCTGGATATGGGGTAATTCGGCGATAGATTGTTCCAGCGAATTGGGGTGACGGTTGCGGGCAAACTCGGCAGCATATTTAGCGGCGGCCCGGCCAATACCAAAGTAGATCGCCGCTACTGGTAGAGTCCAGGCGGTATTTTGGGCCGTCTGGACCGGGGTCATCCGGGCTTTGCTGGTAAGGATCGCCTCTGGTCCGACCTCGACATGATCTAAAATCAGGTCGTGACTACCGGTCAGGCGCATCGCCAGCGAATTCCAGGTCGGTTCGATCCGCATTCCGGCGGTGTCGCGCTCGATCAGGAAATTGGTCGAAACAGCTTTCTGGCCCTCGCCCGGTGTGTAAGCCGCCGTGACCACAAAGTAATGCAGGATAGGCGAACCGGTCGTATAGGTCTTGCGGCCATTAATTACAAAGCCCCGCTCGGTGCGAGTAGCGGTAGTGGTCGGGATACCGCCCCGGCTAGGACTACCGGTAGACGGTTCGCTGGCGGCATTATTGAGCAAATAGCCGTGTTCTACGATGCCCGCCATAATTTTCTCAAGCTGGGCAGACGGCCAACCGGCCAGCACCGCCCGGATGGTTTGAACCAGGTGCATCGAGATGACCAGGGAGGTCGAGCCACAACCCTCACCAAGCCGGGCCTGGGCGCGGGTAAGTGCCCCGATGCCGACCCCCCAACCGCCATAGCTTTCGGGGATTGAGGCCAGGTGGTAGCCGCTTCGACGCAGGTCGTCGTAATTCTCGTAGGGAAAAGTACCGTCTTTCTCGTGACGGTCGGCCCGCGCGCCAAACAGATCGGCCAGTTCCGCCGCCGTTTTTACCAGCGATTCGCTATTTCGGTTCTCAATTGCCTTTGCCAAACCTAGCACTCCTCTAGCCGCCGACTATCCCGGCGGTTTTCAATCGTTCAATATCACTTTGAGCGTAGCCAAGCGCAGATAGGATCGCCGCAGTGTGCTCACCAAAGCCCGGCGCGGCAAAGCGCACCGCCTCCTGGGGGGTCAGGTCGTTGAGCAAGAAAGGCAGGCCAAGCTGGCGGATTTTGCCGCCGCTCGGATGATCGGCCTCGACTACCAGGCCCCGCGCCGCCATCTGCGGATCGTCAAACACTTCTTCCAGTTCGTAAACCGGCCCGACACAGACTTCCTCGGTGCTAAAGATAGCCAGCCACTCGGCCAGCGTCTTGCGCCGGAAGCGTTCGGCCAGCATTTTCCTGATCTGGGCGGCCCGAACCGGATTGGCGTTGATTTCGTCCCATTCAGCCATATCAAGCAACGTACAAAGCCGGTTGAAAAACTTGGGTTCTAGTGCCCCGACCGTCAGATATTTACCGTCGGCAGTTTCGTAAACCGAGTACTCCGGCAAACCACCATTGAGGCGACCTTCGCCGCGCCGGGTAGTTTCGTCCGCCGCCAGAAACATCGAAGCCTGCAACGGCAGCAAACCGGTAACACCGGCGGTCATCGAAATATCGACCAGGCGACCCTGCCCGGTATGTTGTCGCCCCTGCAAAGCCGCCAGAATGCCGACCACCGCCATGAGCGAACCACCGGCCACATCGGCGATTTGGAGACCGGGAATGACCGGCGAACCCTGGGACGGGCCAGTCTGAGCCAACGCCCCGGCGTAGCCGATATAATTTATATCGTGACCGACCTGATGTTTGTACGGCCCGGTCTGACCGTAGCCACTGATCGCGCAATACACCAGGCCGGGATTATGCTCCTTGAGATCGTCGTAACCCAGACCGAGCCGGGTCATCACCCCTGGCCGGAAGCTTTCGAGCAAAATATCAGCTTCGGCCACTATTTTCAAGAAAATCTGGCGGCCCTCGGCCTCTTTCAGATTCAAAGTCAGGCTGCGTTTATTGCGGTTAAGTTGCAAAAAGGCCGGGTTTTCGCCGGGCGGCCAACCCCAGCGCAAATAATCGCCCAGTTGGGTATCCTCGACTTTTAGCACATCGGCCCCCAGGTCGGCCAGCATCAGCGTAGCGTGGGGTCCCGGTAACAGGCGGCTCAGGTCGACCACCTTGAGGCCGGAAAGGGGCAGCTTGGGGTTTAGTTCCTCGGCGTAAGGAAAAAGTTTGCTCATTCCTGTTTGTCTAACTCCTCAATAATTTCGCGGGCTTGTTCGGCCAGCAAGCCGTCCAGATCGTCCGTCATCATCAAATAAGCCTGCAAATCGGCTCTGGCCGAAAGCGCGTCGCCTTTATCCATATAAACCAGTGCCCGGTAAAAGAAAGCCTCGGCTGCCCCGCGTGGATCGGTCGCGGCGGCCTGACTGTAATCGGCCAGAGCCAGGTCGTAGTGTTCCAGACGGTGCCGGGCCAGCCCACGCGCAATGTAAGGACCGGTCACGATGGTATCACCTTGATCGCGGTGCAAATCGATGGCCTGGGTAGCGTCCTCAACCGTTTTCTCGAACTCTTCCATCGCAAACCAGATACCGCCGCGCCGGAAGTAAACCTCGGCATCGTGGGGTTCCAGTTCAATTGCCCGGCTATAGTTATATAAGGCGTTCTCAGCGTGGCCCAACCCTTCCCAGCTAAGGCCCAGATTGACAAAAGCCCCGACCATCGTTGGTTCGAGCGAAACGGCGGTTTCAAGAGCTTTGACCGCCTCGGCGTAACGCCCCAATTCCAACAGAGCTACCCCCCGGCCATTCTGCGCGTTCGCCACTTCGGCGATAGATGAGGCGGTCGGCTGCGGACCCAGCACCGCCAACACCTGGTTAAACAAGTCGAGCGCGGCAGGCCATTCTTCGTTGAGCAAGCATTGTTCGGCTCGCGCTACGATGTCAGCCAGTGATTGTTGTTCCAAAATTTCCCCCGCTGTGCTATTGAGCCTCACTCCACTCCTGGACAGCCTGGCTG
Source organism: Chloroflexia bacterium (assembly GCA_038322625.1). Lineage (GTDB taxonomy): Bacteria > Chloroflexota > Chloroflexia > Chloroheliales > Chloroheliaceae > 54-19. The sequence continues at coordinate 45,155 of JBBQGA010000003.1, read as the reverse complement.
AGTACGTCACGCACCGGCCCGGCAGGAATTTCGTCTACGCCGTAAAAAATCTGGGTACCGACAAAAATCTGAAGTTCACCCTGCGGCCCGCCGACTACGCGCAAAACTGCCGGGAAAACCCCAGGCCGGACCGGTCGCTGCTCGGTCAACAGACGCTGCAAAATAAGATCGATACTGGTTGCGACACTCAGGGTACGCGGAGCAGGCGTGCTGCTGGTCGAGAGCATTTCTTTAGCCTGTTTCGACATCATCATCCGCGAAAGCAGCGGCATATTTTTTGGCTTTTCCCGGCTGTATTTCTGTTTGGCATCCTGCTCGGCATCGCTGGAAAAAAGCGGTCGTCCGGTCGACGAGTCGATATTCAGGCCGGGGACCGAAAGCGGGGCCGGGGCAGTACCCGATTGGTTCCAGTCGAAATCCGGCACCGGAATAGTATTAGGCCCAGCAGACGGGGCGGGCGTGGTGGTCGCCAGACTGAAATCGGGCGAAGGTAGGGCATTGCCAGCCGAGCCAAACGGCGGGTTCGGGATCGCACTGGTATCAGCCAGGCTACTCAGATCAACCCGTCCTCCCTTACGTGGGCTAACCTCCGGGACGGGTACGGGGTTGTGGAGTTGGTGGCTACCATTGATTGGGCCAGGGGCCAGCGGAACCTGAAAAGAAGCCGGACCACTGGCATACGGGTCGAAAGCCGGTGCAATCTGGTCCAGTGGTATTTGTAGCACCGAGGCGATATGATTCTCATCGGCGGGTGGGGTGGCTGGAATGGCCGGGCCAACCGGGACCGGTGAAGGTGGCGAGGCCGGGGTCAGACGCGAGTAGTCGGGTTCAAACAGGGAGGCTGAAGCCAGTGCGGCGGTGGGGCTGAATTGCTCGTTAAGGTTATCGATCTGATAAAGGTCGCCGCCAGCCGTCGAGTTCGGGCGAAGGGTCACTTGCAGATCGGCTTCCGGCAGCAGGGTTTCCAGCCAGGTAGTCCACAACATTTCGCAGATAGCCGCCGGGTCCTCCCCGGCAGCCTGGGCCACTTTCTTGAGCGCGTCAAACGGGGTTAACTTGCGAACCTCGATTTGCAAACGGGCATTACCGCCCGGCGCAGCCTCGACCGGCAGAAAATGACCGGCAAAACCTCGCTCGCCGTAGGCCAGTTCAAAGTAGGTCTTGAGCAATTCGGCAGCGTCAGCCAGGTTAGCGGCCTGTTTTTTGCCAACCAGGGCCAGCAGGGCTTTCATCTCGATTTTGCCAAAGGCACTGCGAACTTTTGAATTAATTTTGCTGGCCTCCGCCGGACCATAAACGGCTGCGGTGCGGCCCAACCACTGACCGTCCCAGGCGTACATCAACCAGCGCAAAATCTCGGTTTGTTTGGTGGGGTCTATCTGATACATAGTTACAAAAGTGCTTTCGTTTTTAGCCAGCTCACCATTTTTTCAACTCGCCCAAAGGTATTGTCGCCGGTAACTTCCTCATCGAAACCGACCGGGGCTTCCTGACCGGTCTGAGAACGGTAGAGCGACCGCCAGCTTTCCGGCAAATAATCGGGCAACCGATAATCGGCCAGGGCCGCCGCAATTTCGGTCCAGCGCAGCGCACAGGTAGCCGGACTATACCCGCCGGCCCCCCAGACGATCAACCGGTCCTGGCAGAGTTCGGCGGCCAGTTCGCGCAGATGCCGGGTTATGTGCAAATAGCTGGCCGAGGAATAATTCATATCGCTTAACGGATCGCCGCTATGCCCATCGACCCCGGCCACCAGTATAATAAATTCCGGCTGGAAACGCCTTAGCAGCCCCGGTACAAGTTCGCTAAAGGCGTACATCAGCGATAAATCGCTGGAATAAGGCGGCATCGGCAAATTTAACTTGTACCCTACTCCCGGCCCCCGCCCGATTTCGTGTTGCTCGCCTGTACCGGGGAAAAGATAGCGGCCATCTTCGTGAAAATCAACCGTCAGCACGCCAGGGTCTTCATAAAAGCCATAAACCACACCATCGCCGTGATGAGCGTCAATATCGATATAAGCGATTCGTTGCAGACCGTATTCTTGTTGTAACCGCTTGATACAAATCGCCAGGTCGTTAAAGACGCAAAAACCACTGGCTCGCCCCGGATGGGCGTGATGCAAGCCACCAACCGGGACAAAAGCATATTTGCTCTGCCCGCTCATTACCAGTTCCAGGGCCTGTTGCGACCCGCCTACCACAATCTTGGCGGCCTCGAAACCACCCTCGACTGCCGGGGTATCGCCGCCATCCAGAAATCCGTAACCCCTCACACAGGCATTCTGGACAAAATCAATATATTCGGGGGTATGAAACAATTTCAGGGTGGCGTTATCGGCTTGTTCGGGAGCGACTACCCGCACGCCGGGGGCAGTGGTCAGCCCGACCTGCTCCATCAATTCGTAGGTGAGCTTGCCGCGAATAGCCCCAAAAGGATGTTCCGGGCCAAAGTCGTAAGCCAGCAAGGCCGGACCGTATATTATTGTTAGCTGGGTGGGGTTTGGTTCAGCACTCATCGAGTCTTCCCATAGATATAATAGGGATATAAATAGTCCCTCTTGTTTCCAGATTTGCCCGGCTATAATAACACGAACCCCGCCTCAAAGTCATTTAAATGACCTTTCGCCCCTGGATTTTTTGATGAAGCGTTTTAGCTCAGAGGCATAAAAAAACGCCCAGAGGCGCAAGTTATTGAGAAAATAGAACGTAACTATTCACTCCATCACTAAGAAAATTAGCGGGGACTGTAGAGGTCGGGTACCCATAGGGTGCCCTGCGCGGGGTCGTACAGGCGGGTACCCATAGGGTGCCCCTGTATCTCTCTTCTTCTTTTCCTCGCCCTGGGGCCGGAGTAGTTACATAAATTTATTGTAAAGAAAGCTATTGCGGCGCGAGCCAGGCCCGAACAGGTAGGCTACCATCAGAGCCAAACCGATTGCCAGGCTGAGAATAGTGGGAATCAGGGTGCCATAGTTCGTGATAAATTGGCCCACAAAGCCGCTCAGATCGTTCCAGAAAGATTGCAATCCGGCCAACCGAGCTTGCATTTCAGGGTCGGCTGAGGGACCAAAAATTAGATTGCTGAGGGCAGGCCAAAGCAACCAGACCACCAGAAAACACAAGCCGAGCCAGAAACCACTAAAGATAAAACCGACCAATAACCGGCGTTGCTGGCGGACTACCTTTTCCTCGACTATCAGGATCGCTGCATTTTCTAATTGAGTTTGGGCAGAAGCATAATTTAGTAGCGGGGCAGCATATTTGGCCGGGACAATCAGCGATGGATATGGATATGGATATTGGGGTAGGACAGCGATGCGAGCCATCACATTGACGCGCAAAGTATCGGGTGCCTTTAACATCGGTCGGGCCGCCAGCACTTTTTCCAGTTCGTCATATTTTCGAGATTCGAGGTCTGCCATACAAATTTCCTGTTTTTGATTGGGTCCGGTCTTTATTATAGCAAAATTAGCTAAAATTTGAAATCCAGCGCACCCTGTTCGTTTAATTCCAGTAGTTTATCGCGCAGTAAATTTTTAGCCCGGTAAAGATGGGTTTTGACAGTACCGACCGGTACCTGCAAGCTGGTCGCAATTTCTTCGTAACTCATATCCTGACCATAGTACAGGCCGATAATCTCACGGTACTTGAGCGGCAAGCGGTCAACCTCACGCCAGATCAACTGGCGGCGTTCCTGAGTATCAAATTGCCAGGCCGGTTCGTCGGTTTCGTCGCCGGGCAGCCGGGCCAGCAAATCGCGTTCGCCGTCGTCGCCGTCTTCAAAGCTGGTTTCAACCGAAAGGAGGCGCGGACCACTTTTGGCCGAGCGCAAGCGGTTCAAACAGCCGTTACGGACAATCCGGTAAGCCCAGGTGGTAAATTTTGCCTCGCCTCGAAACGAGGGTAAAGCTTGCCAGATTTTTACAAAGGCTTCCTGGGTGGCTTCGTCAGCCTCGGTATAATCCTGCAATATGCGATAGGCCAGGTTGTAGATAAAATCCTGGTGAAGTTCAACCAGACCGGCAAAAGCTTGCTGGTCGCCGCTCTGGGCACGGGCGATCAAAGCCGCTTCAACAGACTGAACCGCTGTTGCGGGCTGGGTCTGCTCGACTATCGAGGCGGTTAGAACCGGAAGCTCACCTTCACTCATCCTGGTTGTCTCGGCAGGCCGGACCGGTCGGTGGCCGGTGTAACCGCCAAAAGGCAGCCACCCCGCTCTCGAAGGGCCAAACCAACTCTGGGCTGATTTAACGTTTAGCATTCGTTATCTCTTTGATGAGGATATTTTATCATCAGTTTTCATATATCCACCACCGTCAAAATTCTAGTCGTGGGCTGAACGGTAGGTAAGCGAAATGAAAAAGCTATGACTAAGACAAGGTTGTTACTTTCATAATACGAACTGACTTTAGGATATGTTACAAATTTCTGGCTAATAGCTTGAACCGGCGGCAGGAGGTAAAGAAAGTGGGGGTCAGGCTTCGAGCCGGGCGGGGTGAGTATAGACATTCATAGATGGGCCGCGCAGGAAACCGATCAACGTGATGCCACCTTCCTGGGCCAACTGGATCGCCAGGGTACTGGGTGCGGAGACCGCCGCCACTACCGGCAGACGAGCGGCCAGGGCTTTCTGGATAATCTCAAACGAAGTGCGGCCACTGACGAGCAAAATCTGATCGGAGAGGGGAAATTGTCCGTCGAGAGCCGAACGGCCTATCAGTTTATCAACCGCATTGTGGCGGCCAATATCCTCGCGCAGGAGCAGCAGTTGTCCGGCCCGGTCGAATAATCCGGCAGCGTGCAGACCGCCGGTCTGATCGAATACAGCCTGAGCCGCGCGCAACCGGTCCGGTAACTGGTAAAGCGTGGCGGCTTTAATTTTTTGACCGGTCTCGGCGGGCAAAGGAGGCAACCGGCGGCAGGCATCTTCGATTGAGTTTTTGCCGCAGATACCACAGCTTGAGCCGACCACAAAGCGGCGTTCAAACCGTTCGTCGCCGGTCGGTTCCTCGACATCGGCAGAATGGAAAAACCCGGTCAGTGGCTCATGAAGTTGCACATCCAGCACATTTTCGGCGGGTAAACCGTCATCATCACGGGTTCGGACAATCGCCTTGATCTGGGTGGGCCGGTCTATTACACCTTCGGTCAATAGAAACCCTACCGCCAGTTCGCGGTCATTTTCGACCGAATCGCCTGGCGTGCGCATAATTACGGCCAAATTACGACCGTTCAGCCGAATTTCAAAAGGCTCCTCGATTGCCACCGGGTCATTTTGAGTTTGAAAAGTCTCGCCTCGCCAGCGTTGGACTTGCCAGTTTTCGATAGGTAAACTCCGGGCGGTGCGCCAGTGCGCGCTGGGCCTTTCGGAGTTATTGGCGGCCATTGCCATTTTATTTCCTCTCAGAGTCGACTAATTTTACCGGCTAAACCGGCTAATAGTACTCCCAGCGGTTTATTTTTCCAGAATTTCAGGGCGTTGGAGCGAACCGAGACCTTCGATAGTAACGGTTGCCATCGGCCAGGTGCTGGCTGGAAAAGTGGTCAAGATTTCAATTTCGTGACCGTTCTGGCTGGATACCAACACCGTATCTTCACTTTTTGTGCCGGTAATCGAGGGGTTCCAGGCAAAAGCCTGCCATTCCTGCACTACTTCCTGGCTGTCCGGTCCGGCCCGGTAATCCCGACCGTCATAACCGGTCGCGCCGCCCTGGTGATGCAACTCCCATTCGCCGGGATAGCCGGAGTAGACATAGGCTTGTTGAGCCTGGGCGAAAATCTGACCGGCGCGGGCACCCGGTCGTGTGTTCAAGTTAAAGGTCGCGTCAACCATCTGTACCGAGCGATGTTTTTGTAAGATTTCGGCAGGCACCGGGCCAAAACTGACCAACCGGGTGCAATTGGCGATCAGGCCACCGGCTTTGGCACACAACACAACCATTACATAACGGTCGACCAGCCGGCGGGTCGGGATCGGGTGCCGGTAATTATAGATACGCTCATCAGCCGCGACCAGGGTCACGAAGGGGATCAGATTGCGCTCGTAGCAAGCCTGGGCCACATAACCGGCCACCGCCCATTCGCTCATACCGGGAATAATCTCGTGACAGGTGGTTTCGAGAGCCTCGGCACTGGCCTGGCAAACCTGGCGGTACCGGTCGCGTTCTTCCGGCAATAGACTCCAGCGTAAAGGACCCAGGGCAGCCCCGACCTCGTGGGTGCCTTGCATATTAGCATCACAACCTACCCGGTTTGAACCGGCCAGATCGAGCAACACGGCCTGACGGTTGGCGGCTTCCCACCAGGGTGCCCCGATTACCTCAAAACCCAGTTGCTCTAACTTTTCTTCCTCGATCAGCCGAGGCAATTCCAGATTATCGGCGACGACATACGCCCGACCATCAGCCCGGAAAACCAGCGAGGCAATACCCTGCTCACCGGCGATACTTACCCAGTTATTGGCTCCGGCGGTGGCCCAGGCAAAATTCTTCTGGGTATTGATAACCAGCGCATCCAGTTGCTGGTCCTTCATGAACTGCTCGATGCGCAGGCGTTTGGCCGCCAGTTCCTGCTGTTGAGCCGATGACCCGGCGATGTAATTATAACTTTGCATTACTATCCCCTTATTATGCACTTATACCCGGCCTCAGCCTCATCATACCACCTTGCCCGGTTCATTGTCACGGTTTGTCGACGCGTGTTATAATTCTACCCAAAATGGCCGTCACTTTTGCCGGTCAGTCAAGCATTAGGTAGGATAATAAGTCCTTGAGGCGAATTCGTGACCAGTTCACAGGTATTTTAGACAATACTCTACTCCCGGTTGAACACCAACCTGAGCAAGATTTTGCCCTGGTACTTAATGCGCCACCGGAAGTAGCCCAGGCTATCGATGATGTACGGCGTCGCTACGACCCGGCCTTCAAAGCCGGTATTTTGCCGCATATCACGATCAAACGGCCCTCGGCCCTCGGCATTCCGGAAAAGCTACCGCTTGTACAAGAGGCTTTGCGCGAAGGATTGGCCGGGCACGGTGCGATTCAGGTCCAGCTCGAAGGTTACGGCATCTTTAACAAACCGGGGACTAGCGTCGTATTCTTGAAACTAAGGGATGAAACTCCCTTTATTACCCTGCACCGGCGCGCCATCACGGCCCTGAGCCAGGTGTATCCCGACGGTCTAGCCGACCAGTACGAAGGCCAAAACTACCATCCTCACCTGACTATCGGCAACGAATTGAGTGACCTGGACCTGGCGGTGTTGGAACACGAGCTTGCCACCGGCAGTTTTAAGCTCGACTTTTCTTTTACTTTCACTCAAGTTACCCTATTTGTCCAGGCCGCCAATCAACCCTGGCGCACTCTCGAAGAAATTAATTTTGCCGGAGGCCAGGCTTAATGGCGTACTTCCCCACTTCGTCCAACCGGTCTATTTCCAGTTCGCAAAATATAACGGTACAATTCGCCGGGCAACCCTGGCAGATTACCTTGAAAAGTCATTGCTCTGACGAGGTCGTCGCCGCGCTATCAGTCGAGCGTGGTCTGGGAGTCTTTTCCGACCATAACCCGACTCTGGAGCGCGAACGGTTACGGCAGGTGGCCGAGCGGCCCGATGGTAATGTTTGTTTGGCCTATACCGACGAAGGTTTTATTGTGGGGTATGTCGCTTGCTATCTGCCCGAACCGGATAATCGCTGGGGTCAGTCCCACCTGCCGGAATTATATGAGCTGGGAGCGGTCGAGGTCAGCCGTAACTGGCGCGGTCTCAAACTCGGTAAACAACTGGTGGCGTTTGCCGCGACCGATCCGGCCTGGTCGGAACTGATTGTTATTTCTCAGGAGTTTAGCTGGCACTGGGATTTGCGTAATAGTGGCCTTGAGGTGTCAGTCTACCGCGAACGGTTGCGGGAAGTAATGGCCGCTGGTGGGTTCGAGCTTTTTGAAACAACCGAGCCAAACATTGCTTTTTTCCCGCATAATTTTTTTATGGCCCGGATTGGCTCACAGGTATCCCCTGAAAGTCGCCAGCGTTTTTTTGATTTGCTGGTTGCCGATCCGCAAACCGACGATTTTTTTGATAATCACGGGTTTTAGAGTTTATTTGATTTAACTTGAATTGAGAGGGACATGACGGACAAGGTTAACTGGAAAAGCGGAACGGACGTAATATTTCGATCAGCATTGCTAATGAGTGGGCTGTTTTTTTACGGGCTGGCAATAGCGATTACGCTGAGGAGTGGGTTAGGTCTGGGGTCGTGGGATGTTCTTCATAAAGGGTTTAGTTTGCATTCGCCTCTTACACTGGGACAGGCCGGGCAGCTAACCGGTCTGGTAATCATTGTGATAGCCTTTATTATGGGGATCAAACCGGGGGTTGGCACGCTGGCAAATATGTATTTTATCGGGTTCTGGATCGATTTGATTATCCAGGCTCAATTTGTGCCGGAGGCGGCCCAATACGGCCTGGCGGCCCAACTGCTGTGGGTTGCAATCGCGCTGGTATTGCTGGGCATGGGGTCGGGTTTGTATATCAAAGCCGGGATGGGAGTCGGTCCGCGCGATAGTTTTATGCTGGCACTGGTCAAGCGGACCGGCTGGCGAGTAGCCCTTTGCCGGGCTATCATCGAGGTTACGGTTTGTCTGGTTGGTTGGCTACTGGGTGGCCCGGTCGGGCTGGCTACTGTGATAGTGGCCTTTGGGGTTGGCCCATCGGTCGAGCTTGGTTTTCGGATTTGCCGGGTCAAGGTTCAGCCTAAAGACGAAAGTTTTTCCGAACCAAACCCGGCAGTGGAAGCGGCACAAAAAGAGCCGGTAAACCGCTAAATAGAGATTTGCTATCGGACACAACTCATTTGAGGTTACGCTCAATTTTGCTCAGTTTTTCCTGATTTTCGACCCAGCAAAAAAAATTTGTAACTATTCACCCAACCTCGGCCAAAGAATTAGCAGGGGTCGTGGGGGTCGGGTACCCACTGGGTGCCCTGCGGGGGTTATACAGGCGGGTACCCTCTGGGTGCCCCTGTTATATCCTCTTTTCTTCTTGTTTTCCCCGTCCACTGGTGGCCCTGGGGAGGGGTCAGGGGTGGGCCTGAGTAGTTACAAATAAATTTGATGTTTTCAAACCGCGCATAGTTATTAATTTTTAGTTGGGAGATTTGAAATAGTTGGAGAGTTATGAGAGTAATGGTAGCGCATACGGGATTCGAACCCGTGATCTCATCCTTGAGAGGGATGCGTCCTAGGCCGCTAGACGAATGCGCCACGAAGCAAAGAGCTATAAATTTTAGAGTGGGATGGTGCGCAAGGAGAGATTTGAACTCTCACACCCGTAAGGATACTACACCCTGAATGTAGCGCGTCTGCCGTTCCGCCACTTGCGCGATTAGACCAATAGAAAGGAAGCCAGGAAATAAACGGTTATGGTGCGGAAGGCGGGACTCGAACCCGCACGCCGTGAAGCGCAGCCCCCTCAAGACTGTGTGTCTACCAGTTCCACCACTTCCGCGTTAAGAGTGGGATTAAAAGCTACCAAAATTCTTAGAGAAGTGGTGGGCGCGACTGGACTCGAACCAGTGGCCTCATTCTTATCAGGAATGTGCTCTAACCAGCTGAGCTACGCGCCCTTACATAAGAAGAATTGGTGCTATACTTATAAAGTATTAACGGTATTAAATTGTTAAACAGGAGGCGACGAGCGGATTCGAACCGCTGAATAAAGGTTTTGCAGACCTCTGCCTTACCACTTGGCTACGTCGCCGCTTTTAAGCCAATAGGCACTTCGCCAATAATGGCAGGGGCGAGAGGATTTGAACCCCCGACCGGCCGTTTTGGAGACGGCTGCTCTACCAGCTGAGCTACACCCCTACGACTGGCGAACTTTGAATAACCCGCCGCACCTTTTAAAGATAGAAAGTGAGAGGTGAAATTCAAAGCTAATGCAATGGTGGGCGATATTGGGCTCGAACCAATGACCTCAGCGATGTCAACGCTGCGCTCTAACCAACTGAGCTAATCGCCCGGTTACTAACAAACCGACCGGACTGTAAAAATGGTTGCGGAGGCAGGATTCGAACCTACGACCTTCGGGTTATGAGCCCGACGAGCTGCCACTGCTCCACTCCGCGCTGTTATCCGGCCAGCTTTGTTAATTACTTTACGGTCGCTGGCTTAGTTCTGTAAAAGTGCTAGTTACACCAGGTTGGTGGCGAGGGAGAGATTTGAACTCTCGACCAAGGGCTTATGAGTCCCCTGCTCTACCACTGAGCTACCTCGCCATCGCTATAGCAGAGGCATAACAGGCAATCTTTCCCTATTTTGCCAACCGGGCCTCGCTCGATTGCGAAAGCGATTATAACATCTGCTATTAGCTTTGTCAACCGATTTTTAGCGACCGGTCAGATTTCGGACAAATGCGCTAGCCTGGTCGATTCTTTCGGCGGGCGGGGCTTTTTCCAGCACATCGATCAGGGCACTGGCAACGATCACGCCATCAACCAACTGGCTGGCTCCGGCGAAATGTTCAGGTTTGCTGATGCCAAAACCCAGTACCAGCGGCAGGTCGGATTTAGCCCGCACCCTGGCGATAAATTCGGGCAGATAGTCCGGTAGACTCGCCCGCGCCCCGGTGACTCCGGCCAGCGATACACAGTAAATAAAACCGGTCGCCGTCCGGGCCGCCCGCTCGATGCGCTCGTCGGTGCTGGTGGGCGAAACAAAGCTAGGGAAATCCAGACCGACTCTGGTACAGGCGGCCATAACTTCTGGGGCTTCTTCGGGCGGTACGTCGGGTATGATCAGTCCATCGATACCGGCAGCCGCGCACTCGGTGGCGTAGCGTTCGACCCCATAAGCAAATACCGGGTTGTAGTAGCCCATGAATATTAAGGGTACATCGGTGCGGGTCCGAATCTGGCGACCCATCTCAAAACATTTGCGTAAGGTAATGCCGTTTTCGAGGGCTTTGAAGCTGGAACGCTGGATCGTTGGGCCATCGGCAATGGGGTCGGAAAACGGGACACCCAGTTCGATCATATCGGCCCCGGCTTCGACCAGGGCGGGAACCAGGCTCACCGCGCTATCCAGTTCAGGAAAACCCAGCGTGGCAAAGGGCATAAAAGCCGTGCGGTTAGCCGCTTTGAGGCGGGCAAAGGTAGCCGTAATACGGCTCATGAGTTAATCTCCTGTAATCTAAAAAGTTACTTTATAAAGGACTTTCGCTTTGAACTCACATATGAGTTCAAAGCGAAAAAAAGATTTTTACAGGGGAGACCCCTGTAAGACCCCGCGCAGGGGGTAGACCCCTACTACCCTGCTTTCGTCATCAGCAGTACCCGCCTGTTGTACCCTCGGCTTTAGGCCGGTTGCCCCTTTAGGATAAGGGAAGTCCTGGAGAAGTGAGTATATTTAAGCTTATTCCTGTCCGGTGGTCCAGGCCCACCAGCCCAGCACGGCTGAAAGCAGAACTCCCCCGGCCTGGACCAGGTTGCGGCCCGGTCTGATAAAGGCCGTAAAGCAGGCGATCACATCGCCGACCATATTCAGGGCGAACAAGCGTAACCACTGTCGGGCTATTTTGGGCTGTTTGCGGTTGATTATCAGTCCCAGCCCAAAAGTTAGGTCTCGAAACCCCAGCGCCCTAACCGCTAACAGGCTGGCTCCTTCCTCGGAGGATTCTTTTTTCAGACCTAATAACCGGCCCATCGTACCCGGCAGCAAGGTGTACAGGGCACCGGCACCCAATGATAGCAATCCCAGCGCACTGGCGACCTGTTCTACCTGTTTATCTTTTGCCATTTCTTTTCGTCTCCTTTTCGCAATCTCCTGGTGCTAGCTCATGAGGGTTGCAACCCTTTTATTTTCTAGCTTTGGGGGTTTTGGCGGGCCGTTTGAAGTCCGGTTTCACCTGACCCGGTGCGCGCTCAGTTTCAGTGTCATATTCAGCGTATTGACTGAGTTTAAGTTGCAGTTCCTCCAAATGTTTCTGGAGCGGGGGCAACTGCTTATCGATCACTTGTTGTTGGGCACCGATCAGGCCGTGTAAAGCCTGGATGTACTGCTGAACCACTTCGGGTAGACTTTCCAGCAATTCCGCCGGTAGCTGGGGCAATTGAAAGCCACTCACCGGGCGACCTCCTGGGTTAGCTGCTCGATCACCTGGTCAAAATGCTCGAATTCAGTATAGGGCAAACCGGCCTCGGCACACATTTGGGCCAACCGCCGGCCCTTGACCGCGAAAACTCGTTCGCAACGGCTGGCGACCGCGAAGTCGTTCAAACCGTCGCCGATAAAGGCGGTTGGGCCGGCCTGGCTATACTGCACCCGCAATTCCTCCAGCACCCGTACCTTAAAGTCCTGACCTTCCTCGATCACCGGCCAATCCGGGCGGCGCACCTGCCAGACCTGTTTGTGATCGTCATACTGTCCGAGGTAGCTGTGAAAAGGCAGACCGGGCGGCAAAAAAGCCCGAATATAAAAATCCAGACCGCCACTGACTACCACTAACGGCCAGCTTTGAACCTGGCAGAACTCGATCAGCCGGTCGAAAGCCGGTCGGAGCGGGATATTTTTGTAATAATCCTCCAGGGTCGGCAGGGGGGTCGATAAATCGGCATAACTCAGTTGCATAATATCCAGGTGGCCGATTTCCCCGGCGTGGTAGCGCGGCAAGATTGTCTTGCGCCAACCCGTCCCGGTAAATTTGTCCAGGATTAGGTTTGTTACATCGTCGACTGTGATAGTGCCATCAAAATCGCACAGAACCAGCAAAATAAACACTCCTGACTATGGTTTTTTATCGGCGGGCGGAATCAACTTCTTTAGCTGTTTGAGTTCCAGTTCACGGGCCTTGAGTTGTTCCAGGCTTTCGCCCGGTTTGGGCAGATTTTCCGGTAAACTGCCGCTCACTTCTTCGATAAGGTCGCGCACTCGTTTACCGACCTGGTAATGGGTGTGGTTAGCCTTTTCTTTATCGGTAATCGCGTCGCGCTCCAGCCGGGCTCTGGTCTGGGCCGCCCGAAAGAAATTGTCGGCCTGTTCCTCGCTGCCCATATACTGGGTAATATCCTGGTCGGGCGGCAGTTGTTTCAACTTGCGAATGTCTTCGGCACTCAGGCCACCATAAAGTCCGACATAACCAAAATCCTGAAAATTAGCCAGGTCCTCGGTGGTGACGATCCCGGCAACGCTGGCTCTTTCGGCCAGTCGCATGGTTTGAAGATCGAGCAGTTCGCCGTGCAAGAGGCGTTTGCGGTCTTCGTCGGAAAGCTCGGCCAGGTCGCGCAACTCTTGCCGCCGGACCTGGATTGCAAAATAGGTCTGACCGAGGGCTACGATCTCTTTGGATGGATCGGCGTTCTGGACCACCAGGTAACAGGCGTATCGAGTCAAATTGTAATCCTGAATCTTGCGACGGGCACCATTGCCCGCCGGGATCATTTTGACATATATGTCAAAATGTTCCTTGATGTCCTGACCACTATTAGCGCAGGCAATTTCGGCTTTTTCAAGTGCCCCACCGAAACGCCGCCAGGTGGTATAGCCCAGCAAAACATAGAGGTCGCGGGCCGACCAGTATTCGTTACCCGCGTCATCCAAATGTTTTAGACGCTCAAAAGGCGTGAATTGAGCCTCGGAGGGGTCGCCCTCCGCCTCGGTCGGTTGTGGTTCGCCGGTCATAAAGAGTTACCCTGCCCGTGTTATTTTAGCTTGACATCAAAAGCGTCCGCGACGGTGAAAATATCTTTGTCGCCGCGACCGGAATTGTTGATCAATATTATAGACTCTTTTGGCAAGGTCGGGGCCAGTTTGACGGCCTGGGCAATAGCGTGGGCCGACTCCAGGGCCGATATAATACCCTCGGTATGGCAAAGTAATTTGAAACCGGCCAACGCTTCCTGGTCGGTGATCGCTACATACTCGGCCCGGCCAATTTCCTTGAGATAGCTATGTTCCGGTCCGACCCCCGGATAATCCAGCCCGGCGGAAATCGAGTGTGTTTCGATGACCTGGCCTTCATCGTCCTGCAAAAGATAGGATTTAGAGCCGTGAAAAACCCCGACCCGACCCGCGACCAGCGTGGCCGAGTGTTTGCCGGTCCCTACGCCATCCCCACCGGCTTCAACCCCCAGTAGCCGCACCGACTCGTCGTTGACGAAGGCGTGGAACATTCCGATGGCGTTAGAACCGCCACCGATACAGGCCAGCACGTAATCCGGCAGCCGACCGGCCTCGGCCACGATCTGTTCGCGGGCCTCGATGCCGATCACCGACTGGAAATCGCGGACCATCAACGGGAAAGGATGCATACCAGCCGCCGTCCCAAAGATATAATGGGTGGTGCTGACGTTAGCAACCCAGTCGCGGATGGCTTCGTTAATGGCATCTTTGAGGGTGCGGCTACCGCTGCTAACCGCTTTGACCTCGGCTCCCAGCAGTTTCATGCGAAAGACGTTGAGTGCTTGGCGTTCAATGTCGACCTCGCCCATATAGATCACACATTCCAGACCGAGTAAAGCGCAGGCGGTCGCCGTAGCTACGCCGTGCTGACCGGCTCCGGTTTCGGCGATCACCCGGTTTTTACCCATCCGTTTGACCAGCAAAGCCTGACCGAGAGCATTATTAATTTTATGAGCACCGGTGTGGGCCAGGTCTTCCCGCTTGAGATAAATCTGGGCACCGCCAAGCTGCTCGGATAACCGCCGGGCATAGTAAACCGGGGTAGGTCGTCCGACGTAGGTTCGCAAAAGCTCGTCTAATTCGGTTTGAAAGGCCGGGTCGGCTTTTGCGGCGGCGTAAGCGTCTTCGAGTTCGGTCAGGGCCGCCATCAAAGTTTCGGGAGCGTATTTGCCGCCGAACTGCCCAAAGTGACCGTTTTTGTCGGGCATATTATAAGTTTGTTTTTCTATTAGCTGGGACATAACTCCTCCATCTTTGAATTTTAGTAATTATTCAGAACCCACCCCTGACCCGCTAGGGATCACCGGTGGACGGAAAATATTTTAAGCTGGGCCGGTCTGGGGCAATGCTGCCGCGCTTTCAAGAGCAGAAAGGCAGAACTGTCTGATCTTGGTCAGGTCTTTCTGGCCGGGTTGGCCGTCTTTCTCGACCCCGCTACTAACGTCCACCCCCCAGGGCTGAACCTGCCGGACCGCTTCGCCAACATTTTCGGGGGTCAGGCCACCGGCCAGCATAAGCGGGTAGTGGGCGGCCAGGTGGCGGGCCAGCGACCAGTCGCCGACCTGACCGGTGCCGCCGTACATCCCTTTTTTGTGGCTGTCCAGCAAAAGCGTGACCTGTGGCAGAGCGGCAAACCGGGCGGCTTCTTCGAGGGCGACCTGATCATCCGCCGGGCGCAGGACCTTGATCACCGGGCGCAACCGGGCGGCCTCCTGCACCTGTGAGGGCGTTTCATCGCCGCTAAGTTGCAGGTAATCCAGCCCGAAGCGTTCGACGGCGACGGACAATTCCGCAATACCGGAATTTACAAACAAGCCTACCAACGCCGGTCGCCGGGACAACCCCGCGATACCCGCCACCAGTTCGTCGGCTATTTCGCGAGTAAGAAACCGGGGGCTGGGGGGATAAAATACCAGACCCAGCATGGCTGCGCCGTTCTCAACGGCCACCTGGGTCGCCTCGACCGTCTTGATCCCGCAAATTTTAACCTGTAAATTACTGTTCATCTGGGCCAAACAACTCTTTGATTTTTTGTTCCAGCCGGTCGGTGTCCAGGCCGGTTTCGGTAGAGGCCGCTCTGACCAGGGTTTCCCCAACCAGCACCGTCCGCGCTCCTTGCCGGTAAACCCTTTCGATGTCCTGGGCGGTGGCAATGCCGCTTTCGCTCACCAGCCAGCCGTCGAAGTCTTCCGGCAACCGGGCCGCCACTCGTCCGGTCGTTTCCAGGTCGACCTGGAAAGTTTGCAAATCGCGGTTATTGACCCCGATTAGTTTCGCGCCAACCGCCAGAGCGGCTTCCAACTCCGACTCATTGTGAACCTCGACCAGGGCCGCCAGCCCCAACCGCCCGGCTAGCTCGAACAATTCGTGAGCCTCGGCATCGCTCAGGGCAGCCATAATCAGCAAAACCGCGTCGGCCCCGTAAGCCCGCGCCTGCCAAATCTGGTAGGGAGCGACCATAAAATCTTTCCGCAGGATCGGGACCGTGCCGCCTGCCGCCTCTTTCGCCACCTGCAAAAAAGACAGGTGGCCCTGGAAAAACTGTTCGTCGGTGAGGATCGAAAGGGCACTGGCTCCCGCCCGGCTATAACTGGCGGCCAACCGGGCCGGGTCGAAATCGGGACAGAGCAAGCCTTTGGAAGGGGAAGCTTTTTTGACCTCGGCAATCAAAGAGACCGGCCCGGCAACCCTCGGTTGGCGCAGGGCCGAGGCGAAATCAAGCGGGGTCGGAGCGGTAGCCGCTTTTTGCTGGAGGACTTCCAGCGGTTCGGCAGCCGATTGCCGGACGACCTCATGATATTTGTGATCGAGAATTTCAGTTAAAAAGTTGCTCATAAATTTTCTATTTTACGAATGACTGGCTGACTTTTACCAGTTTGTTCAACGATTGGCGAGCCGCGCCGCTATCCAGCGAATCAATCGCTTGCTGGATGCCTTCGCTCAGGTTAGCCGCCAGACCCGCCGCCACCAACGCCGCCGCCGAATTAAGCACCACGACATCGCGCTGGGGAGTGCGTTTGCCTTCCAGGACGTGCAAAGTAATTTCGCGGTTCTGGTCGGCACTGCCGCCGTCCATCACCGAAGCCGGTTGGCGTACAAAGCCGAAATCCTCCGGCTGAATGACACTCTGGCTGATGTCAGGTTCGTTTTCGCGCACTTCATATATATAGGTCTCGGCGGCGATACTGATCTCATCGAGGCCGTCGGCACTATGCACCACCAGAGTATGCTGGCTGCCCAGTTCCCGGCTGACTGCCGCGATCTTGACGGCCAGTTCGCGGCTCGGTACCCCCAGCACCTGGCGACGCGCCCCGGCAGGGTTGGTCAGGGGGCCGAGAAAGTTAAAGACGGTTCGGATGCCGATTTCACGGCGCACCGGCCCGGCGTACTTCATCGAGGGGTGAAAAAGCGGCGCGAACATAAAACCGATCCCGGCCTCCTGCAAACATTCGGATACCTGTTCCGGCTTCAAATTGATATTCACTCCCAGTGCTTCCAGCACGTCGGCGGAACCGCAACGGCTACTGGCGGCCCGGTTGCCGTGTTTAGCGACCACCGCTCCCGCTCCGGCCACCACAAAGGCGGCGGTCGTCGAGATGTTAAAGGAATTGGAACCGTCGCCGCCGGTGCCGCAGGTATCGACGACCGGGCGGTTCAGGTCGGGCGGGATTTCCACCTGAGTGGCTTTGGCCCGCATGACGCTGGCAAGGCCGGTAAGCTCCTCGATAGTTTCACCCTTGATCCGCAGAGCCGTCAGGAAAGCTCCGATCTGGCTGGGAGTGGCCTCGCCATCCATTATTTCTTCCATCGAGGCGGCGGCTTCTTCGCGGTCGAGAGGCTGGCCGTTTACCAACCGGGCAATTGCATCTTTTATCATTTCAAACCTCATTCCCCACCCAATCGCCAGTTTACCGGTCTTATAAAGATAGGACTTTCGCTTCAGCCTCACGTGGTGGGGTTGAAGCGAAAAGTAAAAGGGATTAACAGGGGAGACCCCTGTATACCCCCGCAGGGGTTGCACCCCTACGTACCCTGCTCCCATCTTAAAGCGAAAGTCCTAAAATAGTGACCTGAACCGGGCGGCAGGTGGTAAAAAGCTTATCCGAGACCCATGGCCGCTTTGACTTCGCCGAGGGTTCTGGCGGCAATCGGGCGAATCCGGTCGGCTCCTTCTTTCAAGATTTCCTCGATATAATTCGGGTCGGCTGACAACTGGCGATAATTCTCCTGGATCGGTCGCAAAGTCTCGACCACCAGTTCGGCCAGTTCGGTCTTGAGGGCACCGTAACCTTTGCCCTCGAAATGCTGCACGATCTCATCGCGGATGGTGCCGGATTTCGACAACAGGTGGTAAATCGTGAGCAAGTTGTACAGACCGGGTCGGGTCTCATCGAATTCGATGGTAGTGCCGGTATCGGTAACAGCCCGTTTGATCCGCTTAACCACCACATCGGGCGGATCGAGCAGTTCGATCAGGTTATTAGGGCCGCCGCTTTTGCTCATTTTTTTGGTGGGTTCGTCCAGGGCCATGATCCGGGCACCTTCGGCCTTGATCCAGGGTTCCGGGATTTTGAACACCGGCGCATAATCGCGGTTGAATTTCTCGGCAATATCGCGGGTTAGCTCGACGTGTTGCTTTTGATCCTCGCCGACCGGCACGCCATCGGCCTGATAAAGCAAAATATCCGCCGCCATCAGGGCCGGGTAAGTAAACAAACCCGCGCTAACCTGGTCGCGTTTGTCGCCGCTTTTTTCCTTGAACTGAGTCATGCGGTTCAGCCAGCCCAGTGGGGTCAGGCAATTCAAAATCCAACCCAATTCGGCGTGTTCCTTGATATGCGACTGGATAAAAACCGTCACCGTTTTGGTATCAAGGCCGCTGGCGATATACAATTTAGCCACGTCGCGGCTGCGCTTGTACAACTGCTGGGGGTTCTGGGGCACCGTAACGGCGTGCAAATCGACTACACAAAAAATATTCTCGTTCTGGTCCTGCTCCAACACCCAGTTGCGGATCGCGCCCAGGTAGTTGCCCAGGTGCAAATCGCCGCTCGGCTGCATACCGCTAAAGACACGTTTCTTGGTCATTTTCAAACCCTTACTTTTAGAAAATTAGTTAATAACGCTTTACCGTGTTCGGTCAGGATCGACTCCGGGTGGAATTGTACGCCAAAAATCGGATAACGGCGGTGTTGGAGGCCCATGACCAGACCGCTTTCGGTCCAGGCCGTTACATATAAATCGCTGGGCAGGTCGGAGCGGCGCACCACCAACGAGTGATAACGGGTGGCCTTGAAACCCTGCGGCAAGCCAGTAAACAAGCCTTCCCGGTCGTGCTGGATCGGGCTGGTCTTGCCGTGCATCAGTTCGGGAGCGCGTTCGACCGTCCCGCCAAAGACCTCGCCAATGGCCTGATGACCCAGGCAAACCCCCAACACCGGTACCGCCGGGCCAAAGTTGCGAATAATTTCCTCACTCAAACCGGCCTCTTGCGGCTCACCCGGACCGGGCGAGATCACGATGTGCTGAGGTTTCATTTCGGTGATTTCAGCCAGGCTGATTTTATCGTTGCGCCGAACGACTACCGCCTGACCTAATTCGCCAAAATACTGCACCAGATTGTAGGTAAACGAGTCATAATTATCGATCATTAACAACATAAGGTTGTCCGTCCTTACTGGGCTGCGACTATTTGTCGCCTACATAAGCAATTACATCGATTTCGACCAGCATCGAGTGTAACAACTGGCTACCGACAGTGGTGCGGGTCGGCTTGGGATCGGGAAAATAGGTGGCATAAACCTGGTTGTAACGCTGAAACGAACTCAGGTCGGCCAGGTGGACGGTGGACTTTACCACATCAGCCATCGTGGCTCCGGCGGCTTCCAGCAGTACCTTGATATTTTCCAGCACCTGGGCGGTTTGCTCCTCGATGGTCTCGCCGACCATTTTGCCTTCGTTGTTTAGCGGCCCCTGGCCTGACACAAAGACAAAATCGCCCATCCGCAAGCAGGGGGAGTAAGGTCCCTGGGGTGGGGCACCGTTGGGCGAGGTGATCAATTTTTTAGACATTTGTTTTCTCCTTATTAAAATAATTTGTCGGCTTCGTCAAGGGCACGTAACATACCTTTGGCTTTGTTAACAGTCTCATCATATTCGCTGGCGGGGATACTATCGGCGACCAAACCGGCGGCAGCCTGGACATAAGCAATCTTATTTTTGAGGACGATTGTCCTGATCGTCAGACCGGTATCCATATTGCCGCTAAAGCTAAAGTAACCGACTGCCCCGCCGTATGCGCCGCGCTGTTCGGGTTCGAGTTCGGCAATAATTTCCATCGCCCGGATTTTGGGTGCGCCGGTAACGGTTCCCATCGGGAAACAAGCTCGTAGGGCATCGAAAGCGGTCAGGCCGTCGGCTAATTCGCCTTTGACGTTGGATACCATGTGCATTACGTGTGAATAACGCTCGATGTGCATAATGTCATCGACCTGTACCGTACCGGGCTTACTGACCCGGCCCAGGTCGTTACGGCCCAGATCGACCAGCATGACGTGTTCGGCCCGTTCTTTTTCGTTAGTGACCAGTTCGTGTGCAAACTCGGCGTCGCTGGCGGCATCTTTGCCGCGCGGTTGAGTACCGGCAATCGGGTGGGTCTCGACGGTGCGGCCATCGACCTGAACCAGCAATTCGGGTGAGGCCCCGATAATATCGCACTCCTGGAAGTGCAAATAAAACATATAAGGCGAGGGATTGACCGCCCGCAGGGTCCGGTAGATGTTGATTGGCTTGACGGCAGTGGGGCGGGCAAAACGCTGGCTGACATTGGCCTGAAAAATATCACCGGCCTTGATATACTCTTTGGTTTTGACGACCGCCGCCTCATATTCCTCGCGGGTCATGTTGGAAACCGGCGGGCCACTGACCGCCCCTTCGACCCGGCCTTCCAGCAATTCCAGCGGCACCGGACCGGCCAATCGCTCGGCCAGCCGTTCGATTTTGGCGACCGCTTCGGAGTAGCTTTTCTCAATATCGCCGTCGAGATGAACGTGGGAAACCAGTTTTATTTTGCGCTTGAGATGGTCGAAAACCACCATCGTATCGACAAAGACGAAAATCGCTTCCGGCACATTTACCGGGTCGAGCGGCTTTTTGGGTAATTTCTCGAAATAGCCCACCGCCTCATAACCCAGGTAGCCGACTGCGCCACCATAAAAGCGGGGCAGTTCGTTAGCCAGGCCGGGCATTTCGACCAGCTTATAGGCGGTCAGGTAGCTGCTGATAACGTCGAGGGGATCGGTAAATTGCAAAGTTTGCCGGTAGCCGTTGAGCCGGGCGTGGGCCACCCCTTTTTCCAGCTTTAGCACCAGATACGGATCGCTACCCATAAAGCTGTAGCGGGCCAGGCGTTCGCCACCCTCCACGCTTTCGAGCAAAAAGCTGTTGTACTCGTCGCGGCAAACCTTGAGGAAAGCCGAAACCGGTGTCTCCAGGTCGGCCATAATCTCACGATAGATCGGGGTCAGATTGCCCTGCCCGGCCAGTGTTTTAACCCCTTCCAGGGTGGGAAAGTAATGAGGCTGTTCCATTATCAGTCCTGACTCAAAAATTGCCTATAAAACAAAAAAACCACGTCCTTTGCATTTTGCAAAGGGACGAGGCTTAGGCCACGTGGTGCCACCCTTTTTCAGGCCAAACCCATAAAAAGTTTGAACCCCTTGGTCAGGTACGCAGCCCACTGGCTTGATACCCGGTTCCGGTTAACGGTGGAACTTTCCGGCAACGCCTACTCGCAAAAGCTTTCGGGTTACAACTCCCAGAACCATTCGATTTCCGCGCTAACGCCGACTCTCACCAATTTGCCGGACTTCTCTGAGTTACGCTTTGAAACTTACTATTTCTGTTCATAGTTTTTGCGGTTAAACTATTTACTTTTCGAGCCAAGTTTAACATCTGGCAGGCGGCTTGTCAACTGGTCATCTTTTAAGCCTATCAAACACTCCTTTAGAGCCGCCTTTTCCACCATACTCATAATCTTAGCTTATCACGTTTACATTACATTTGCAGCTTTTTTTCCTCCAAGTTTTTACGCTATCTTTGAATTCTTACTATAAAAGCACCGGTTGATAAGCTGGTAAGTATACTGGTTCAGGTTCTATTATTGGATAATTAGTGATAAGTGCTTCTGTCATTGTATTTCTTAAATCTTCTGTTGACCCAACATGATAAAAATGTTCAGCAGTTTGAATGTGGTATTGTGCATTTTGCCAGTGCTGTTGAATTGCAAGATTCTCTCTGTAAACGTTACTATGCCAGGTAGATAGTATGAAGCGACACGGCAAATTTTTGAGGTTATTTACAAGTAGTTGTTCATCCTCCTCTTTCCAAGTGTTGAAATAGTCAACGTGACGACCAGCATAGGGAGGATCTAGGTAAACTAGATCATTGGGCATTACTCTATTTAAAGCTTCTTTGAAATCAATTGCTTCAAATTGCCATTCTCTTCCGTTTACAACTTCTGCGAACTTTCTAACTTGATTAACAATTTTTGTAATATAAGCAGGCGCAAAACGACTCGGTTTATGCCCAAAAGGGACATTAAATCTTCCATAACGGTTAAACCTCATAACTCCGTTAAAACAAGACCGGTTTAGAAATAGGAAATCCAACGAGTTAGGATTATTATTAAATCGCTCCCGTACATCATAGTAAAAAGTGGCTCCCCCCTGTCGTAGGTGTTCGCCTTCTGCTTCTAAATATTGTCTAACTATTAGTGGTGTTATGGAACCAACTTGTATTGACTTATATAGATTTATAATGTGAATATTTGTATCAGTAAGTAGGGCCTTCTTGGGTTTAATATTAAGTGCTACTACACATGAGCCACAGAAGGGTTCAATCCATTGCCCTTCGATATGGGGTTGCGCTACAGCTAGGATTTGATTTACTAACTTAGTTTTTATGCCCTGACACTTTATGGGAGGAACAATTACAGCCATTCTTCTACCCTTCTGCTTCTGCTTCTGGTGCTTCATCGGCAGCTATTTCCATAATCTCCTGCTCATGGGCTTTAAGAATATCTACGCCTCTGCTTTTGTATTCTAAATAAGTTTTCAGATTAGTATATGGTCTATCTGTTTCAAGAGCTTTAGCCATATCTCGTGTCAAATAGTACCTCCAATAATCATCATATACTTCCTCACCTAAAAGTGCGAATGGACCAGAACCATTTAAGAGATTATCTATTTTTTCTACTGAACCTATATTCTTTGTATTTCCACTTCCAGGCTGATCTATAGCAATCCTATATTTAGGCTGTGCGAAGAATTCAAAGTTTTTAACTACAGACGTTATGGTGCTTAACTCCTCTAAGTTATACTGCTTTCTTTCATCGATCACTGCATCATTTCTAGAATAAATAACACCTAACACGAAATGTCCAGAATATTGACCGTAAGGATAAAGGGTATTCTTCCGACTATCGCGTTTACGGAAATAGCCAGTAAATGCACCTAGCGTCATCCTATTAACTTTCTTACTATTTTGGCGCACTGTACTTTTAATATCGACCGCATACATAATTTTTGTTTTCTTAGAAATAAATGTAAGGTCAGGATAAAAATTCTGCTCAGGGGCTAACTTCAACTCAAACCCATTCTCGTCAGCGAATGATGCAAATTCAGGAAACAATAATAATTCTAGAATCTTGGAAACCACTTTAGTATCAATCGATATTGTATATATATGGCGGTATATATCAATAAACCCTTTTACTATCCAATCACCTTCTTTTGTTGATATTATCGGTGTGAATGTTGCAGCTTTTGCCTGTAATGCCGCTAAAAACGCTTCTGAGTCCATTAGATATTATTCCTATTTCCTATAGGTTAAAGTATTTATCGGTACCTTAGAGTATAGCTGAGTTGGCACTAAGTATTACAATTCTACCATTGAAAAGGATTTTTGAACATTTCAAACGACCGGATAAGAATTTAGAAATATAGTAAAGAGTTTTGGAAAATTAGAATTCTAACAGCAAACTTTAAACGATTGAGATAGGGTAAATGCTAATTCTAAAAGCTGAGTAGTTTGGTTGCCTTGAAACTTACTATTTCTGTTCATAGTTTTTGCGGTTAAGCTATTCACTTTTCGAACCAAGTTTAACATTTAGCGGGAGATCTGTTAGCTAGGTCGCAATTTTTTCGGAAATATTACGGGATGTGGTAAAATGTGGCTACAAAATCGCTATCTTTTTGGTAAGTTCACAGAAGAAAGAAGTTGGAAATGATCAGTGCTGATGCAAAAGCCGCCAAGCAAGGCCGCGACGAGATAAATCTGGAATTGAACGATACCGAACGCGAGATTATGGATTTGATCCGGGATTTCGCCCGTAACGAGATTAAACCCCGTGCCGCTGAAATTGACGCTACCAGTGAGTTTCCGGTAGACCTGGTTGCCAAGATGGGTGAACTAGGCTTTATGGGGTTGCCGCTACCGGAAGAATATGGCGGGGCCGGTCAATCCTATATTCTGTTTGCGATGGCGGTCGAGGAACTCTGCGCGGCCTGCGCGTCGACTGGCCTGGCGATGGATGTGAATGTCAGCCTGGGAGCCGAGCCGATTTTGATGTTTGGTACCGAAGAACAGAAGCAACGCTGGCTACCCCAGATGGCAAGCGGCGAAAAGCTGGGAGCACTGGCAATTACCGAGCCGGGAGCCGGGTCGGATGCCGCCGGGATCAAGACTACCGCCGTCCGCGATGGCGATAGTTACGTTATAAATGGCTCTAAAATTTTTATCACGCTGGGTGGGGTCGCCGAAACGTATGTGACCTCGACCCTGACCAATGCGGAAATGGCCGCCAAACACCGCCATATGACCGACTTTGTGGTGGAAAAAGGCACGCCGGGTCTGTCGTTCAGCCAGCCGATGCACAAGATGGGCATTACCGGTTCGCCAACGGTCCAGGTTTTTTATGATAACGTGCGGGTACCAGCTGCCAACCGGTTGGGCGACGAAGGCGACGGCTTCAAAATCACGATGGATACGCTAGATGCCGGGCGGGTCGGAGTAGCCGCCCAGGCGGTCGGGATCGCCCGGTCGGCTCTGGAGGACTGTATTCAGTACGCCGGAGAGCGCAAGCAGTTTGGGGCAACAATCACTTCTTTTGAGGGTATTCAGTTTATGCTAGCCGATATGGCGACCTCGATTGATGCGGCTCGGCTGTTAACCCTGCGGGCAGCCTATCTTCGCCACAAAGGGTTGCCGTGCGCCCGTGAAAGTTCAATGGCGAAACTTTTTGCCGGGGATATTGCCATGCAGGTGACGACCGACGCGTTGCAAATCTTTGGTGGCTACGGTTACATAAAAGAGTATCCGGCGGAACGCCATATGCGCGATGCCAAGATAACCCAGATTTACGAAGGTACGCAGCAGGTCCAACGGCTGGTAATCGCTCGTAACATTCTCAAGAGCATGGGTCGCTAATATTCTGGGCGGTCGGGTGAAATTGTAAGCATAGAACCTGACCGCCAGCTTTATTTAAAGAGCGAATTCAAATAAAGCGAACCTATTACCTGTTACAAATTGAGCATTTAACCCTTTTAACTAGAAATCTTTCAAGCGAATTGAATTCACATATTATTTACCTGGCACTGGGAGGCAACCTGGGCGACCGCCGCGATAATTTGCAGGCAGCCCTGGATTACCTGCGGGCCGGTGGGCATCTTCAGGTCCAACGGTTATCCAATCTGTACGAAACCGAGCCGGTTGGTTACGCCGACCAGCCGCGCTTTCTTAACCTGGCTTTGCAAGCGGTGACTGACATGGAACCGCTGGCCCTGCTCGATTATCTGAAAACGGTCGAGGTGCGGTTGGGAAGACTGCCGACTTTTCGCAACGGTCCGCGCCCACTCGACCTGGATATTATCTTTTATGATGATCTGGTGCTGGAAGCAGAACGGCTGCAAATTCCGCATCCGAGAATGCGTGGACGGGGCTTTGTGCTGACCCCGCTGGCCGAGCTTTGCCCGGAATATGTTCATCCGGTGTTCGGTTTAACGGTGGCTGATATGCTGGCTGAAATCAACCTGGAAGAAGCGGGGGTCAAACTCTGGCAGGACGAAGCACCGCTGGAGGTTCCGCCGCCCCGCTTAATGTTTATTACCGGTCAACTGGCCCAGGGCTGGTTACAGGATTTTCTGGCCGATCTGGCCGAGCGGTTGGACTTCGAGTACCGGGTAAAAGCCCTTAATATAGACGTGGCGGCCTTCATGACTTGCCGGTTTATCGCGGATAAGTTTCAAATTAGCTCGGAGGAGTGGCAAGAACTGGATTGGCTGATCGTGCCGGGGTTTGCCGGGGGTGAAATAAGTCTGGTAGAAACCGCCATTGGGATACGAACCCTGCGCGGTCCGACCGAACTGGCCGAAATCGAGCCGTTTTTGGTCGAACTTTTGCAAGCCCAGCGCGGCCAGGAACACCCGGTTCGACTCACCTACCACTACAGCGAAGAACAGTTGCGGCTGATGCAAAGCCGCCTGACCGACGCCAATATTCGGATTTATACCAACGGGGTGCGCGTGTTTGCCTTTAATAATGCCGTTTTTGGGAGTGCCGAACCCAACGAGCGCGAGTTACGCCAGCTATTTCGTCTACTCAAGATCGACAACGCGCCCCACGCCTATTACCTGGGCCGCGAACTTTACAAAGCCGCACTATGTATCCGGCTTGGTCGACGCTACCGGCAGGACCGCGAAATCGACGAGGGATAAATAAAAAAAGGCCGCCGAGTTAAAAACTCGGCGGCCTTTTTTATATGGAATTAATGGCTACTTTAGCGGGCCGTTGAAAAGAACGCCGTCGGTCATTGTCACAACCCGGTCGCACAAGGCGGCAATTTTGGGGTCGTGAGTTACCAGGCAAACCGTAAGCCCTAACCGGCGGCGCAGATCGGCCAGCAACTCCAGGA
Organism: Chloroflexia bacterium; assembly: GCA_038322625.1. Lineage (GTDB taxonomy): Bacteria > Chloroflexota > Chloroflexia > Chloroheliales > Chloroheliaceae > 54-19. The sequence goes on along the minus strand of JBBQGA010000003.1, from coordinate 18,510 downwards.
TTTCCTGGCTGCGCTGGCTATCGAGGTTACCGGTCGGTTCGTCGCCCAGCAACAGGGCCGGTTGGTTTGCCAGGGCACGGGCGATAGCTACCCGTTGCTGCTCACCACCAGATAGCTGATTAGGCCGGTTGGTCAGGCGGTGGCTCAGGCCAACCAGATCGAGCAGTTCTCTGGCGCGTTCTTCCGGCTTGAACTGGGCCTTCTTATCGAACTGGACCGGCAGCATTACGTTTTCCAGAGCGGTAAGGGTCGGCACCAGATTGAAGAACTGAAACACAAAGCCGATGGTCCGGTTGCGCACGTGAGCCAGTTCTTTTTCCTTCATCTTGCTGATGTTCTGGCCGTTGATAAAAACCTCGCCACTGGTAGGCGTATCCAGGCCACCGATCAGGCCCAGCATGGTAGTCTTACCCGACCCGCTGGCCCCGACGATGGCGACCATCTCGCCCTGGTTTACCTGAAAATTGACGCCATGCAGAATAGTAAGTTTCTGTTCCCGGTTTAGCTGTACCTCTTTGGTGATGTTGCGGCACTCCACAATCGCGGGGGCCGTAGTTTCTGAGGTTATAACAGCCTGATTATTTTGCGGTTCCATTCAAATAACTCCTTTTATATTATTCGTAGCGCAAGACTACCAGTGGTTTTTCGTGGACGGCACCCCAGGCTGAACTGACTGTAGCAGCCAGTGCCAGACCGACGGCCAGCAAAATCATACCCAGCGTAATAAAGGGTGAAATTGCCAATACGGCCGGATTGTCGGGTGTACCAAGCTGCTGCACCAGGGCCGAGGAAGCGAAGGAGGCCAGGCCAAAACCGATCAGGCCGCCCAGAAAGCCGACGATGCCGGTCTCCCAGTTGATAATCGCGAGTACCCGGTTACTATCGGCCCCGATACTCTTCATCACGCCCATTTCGGTCCGGCGTTCCAGCACGGCCAACGCCACGTTATTCGCAATCAGGACCGCTCCGGCAATCAGACACAACAGGGCCAGCAATACCGGGAAAGCCGTAATGTTATCGATTAGCTGGTTGACCACGTTCGTAATGTAAGACAGGTCGGTAATATCCAGACCCGGATACTGAGCCTTGAGATAGCTGATAGATTGGTCAAGTTTATCCCGGTCGAAGGTAACTTCCAGAGCCGTGATATGCGAAGGTATCGACTGGGCTTTTGGTAGACTGGTAGTGACCGACCCCAGCGCACCTATAATGGCGTTTTTAGATTCGTAAACCCCAACGATGGTCAGTTCAAATTCCTGGTTAGCCGCTAAATCACGATAAACCATTTTATCGCCGATTTTCAGGCCAAAGAAATCCTGAACGCTTTTATCGATCATCGCCTCGGTGTCGGACCCATTAATTCGACCGCTATTTAGCCTGTAAAAACGGGATACGGCATCCGAAGGCAAGCCTACTATATCGGCTAAAGCGTCTTCAGCCTGTGAGCTTTGCATATTGGATTTGCCGTTTTTGGTATTCTCGTCCTTTTTAGCGGTTTCACGCTTGCGAAGCTCGTTGGTATCTACGCCCCCGGCACTGATCAGGCGAACATTAGCCTGGGCCAGCGTGATATTTTTCTGATAACCCGGCACCTCTTTGCTATCCAGCGTAGCCTGTATCTGGCGCCACTGGGCATCATCTTTGGCGGTGATCTGAGCGTTGTAACCGAAACTTTGTTCGATGGCACTCTGAACGGTCGCTTTGAGGCTGCTAGCCAGGATCAAGACCAGTGCTACCGAGAATATCCCGACCGCCATCACCAGCATGGTCGTGGCACTTTTGCCGCGTCCCCGGCTCAGATTGCGACGAGCCATTTTGTAGTTAAGACCAAAAGGCAAAGGAAGTTTGCCGACCAGCCACAAAATACCGCTAAATATTAGTACCAGTAAAGAACAGGAAACCAGGGTTCCAAAAGCTGTTATAAAGCCCAGCAAATAGTTGCCATCCAGGATGACGCCACACAAGGCTCCCATAACGACCGTCATCACTAAGATGATCAGAAGCGTGGCCCACCAGGAGATGCGCGGCAGCGAATTAGTTTTCTGGCGCAAAACCTGGGCCGGGGGGATTTTACTGGCGGAATAGGCCGGGAGCAGACCAAACACGATGGCGGTCACTACCCCCACGATCAGCCCCAGCACAATCGGCAAGCCGTAAATCTGGTAATCGAGCGAACGGTTTACCAGACCTTGCGCCACTCGCGCCATCAGCAAACTGAGCAATTCGCCCAGTACGACCCCAAAGATACTACCGATCACTCCCAGAATAGCCGACTCAATCACAAAAACCCGCACGGTCTGACCGCCCTCCATGCCGAGGGCCTTAATCGTGGCGATTTCGGTGCTGCGTCGACCAACCACCACCAGCATGGTATTGACTACCCCGACGCTTCCGATCAAAAGGCTAATTAAGCCAACGTAACTCAACAGAGTACGTAAACCGTCGATACCCTGTTTTAGCTGAGTGTTGCGCTCCTCGCTGGTCTGAGCTTCATAGGTCGGCGAAGCAGCCCGGATCGCGTCGCGGGCCTTATTATCGGCAAACTGAGTACTGGCGGTCTTGACCAGCACGGTATCCGGTAACGACTGGTCGGCGGTGAAGAATGGGGTTGCCGTTTCCGGGCTGATATAACCGTAGCCGGTAAAATCGGCCTGACCGTTGGTGCCGGGACTGCTGGTTTTATCGCTCAGAATACCTACCACCTGCAATTCGCCCTGCCGGCCCCCATACGAAGCAGCCTTGATTTTATCGCCGACTTTAGCCCCGATGCCTTTAGCCATTTTAGAATTCAGTACGATCTGGCCGGGTTGAGTCAATACGCTTTTCAGGGCGGAATTGTCCGGCGTCGCAAAAGTAATATTGCCATAATATGGATATTTGGCCGGGTCGATTATGAAGGCCAGGTAGAAGCTTCCAAAAGCATTGCTATCGGTACCGTCCGGTTTCCGAACCGATAGGCCGGTCGAGCTTACCCTGGTCGTGTAATCAAGGATGGTGCCTTGCTGTTTGAGAGTGTCGAACTTTGCCAGGTCATCTTTGGTAAAAAACCGCTGGACTGTGCTGACTACCACGTCAGCCCCGGCATTTGTACGGGCATCACCGGCAATAGTGTCCTGGATCGCATAGCCGGTATTTTGGAGGGCCACAATCGCGGCCACACCTACCGCGATACACAAAATAGCGAAGAAACTGCGCTGGCCGCCACGTTGAATTGAGCGCCAGGCATATTTGGAGTACAAAATGAGATTACTCATGACTCACCTTTCAAAGCCTTAGCTTTTTTTGGGTTTTATTCGAGGTCGGTTAGTGCCGGGAAATTTATGATGAAACTACATCTCAACAAAATCAAATTTTAATATCTAACTTTACCTAAGTGCTATAGTAATCCTACCATTAGTGTAAGAGACTGTCTATTATGCAAAAGACCTAAAGTTTATTGTTCACATTACCAGCTTTTGGACAGTTACGAAGCCCGGTTTGTTTCACTACTCCTTTAATATAGGGTTTAATTGTGTCAAAGCTATGATAAATTTGCAACAAATATTTTTGAGTATCGTCAACTTTTGTAAATTTTTATTGATCTTAAGTTAAAAAATAAAAAGAACCTTCCACCAATGATGGGAGGTTCTTTTGAAGAGAATAGAAACGGATTAGTTTGGCTTTTTTCCGCGCCTGAGAAGCAACCAGGCACCGCTACCGACGATTACCACCAGACTCAGGCCAAGCCAGACCAGCCAGCCGTTATCCGGTGAAGGAGCTTTTGCAACGCTCGGCCCGGCAGTTAAAAGCACCGCAGCCGGGGTCGGATTGTTGACAGCTTCAACCGTAGGGTTAGCGTTGTTAGCCGTCGGATTAACCGCCGGGGTAGGGCCAGTGGTCGCCGGAGGAGTGGTAGCGGAAACGGTCGTGGCGACAGCCAGTGGAGTGATAGCGGTTGCCATACTGTCACCGGTCGCACCGATCCGGTAAGGCTGGCCGTCGAGTACAACCAGCACTTCGCTACCAACCGCAAAATACTGATTGTTGGCCGGACGCTTTTGGAGGAGTTCAAAATACTTGTCGCTGCCAAAAGCGATCTTCACCGGCGTGACTTTACCATCGTAAGTGCTATCGGTCCAGACCCCGTTACTGAAGATAAAAGTTTTATCAGCCGCATATTTAATGCTGGCTTCACCGGCTTTACCGGCCACCGCCGACGGAGCGACGTTCGAGTTCGCCAGATTACCGGTTTGCTGGCTATTGTTGATCGCACTCGCTCCACTGGCCGGAGCAGCCGCAGCCGCAGCCGCGACGGTCGCCGCCGCGCTGGCCTGGTATTGTGAGTCGGCCAGGGCCGGAGCCGCTGCCGCCGTAGTAGCCGCTGCGGCGGTGGTCAAACTGCCGGAACCGGTCCCACCGTTCGCCACGCCACCCACTTGAGCCGGTTTTTGATCCTCGCGCACCAGGAAGCTGGTATATGGGGTAATAATACCGTAGCGCACACTCAGGCGGGTTACTTCGTCGATAAGCTCTTTGTTGCCGGAAGAACCGGGATTAGCCTGTATCTGTGTCAGCAAGTTACCTACGCGCCGCCCGGCCCACAGGCGCGGGATAAAGTTCCGGCTTTCGGCGTTATCGTCGCTCTGGACACTCAGATTTTTGTAGTCAAAGGAAACGGTCTGGCCGTTGGCAAAGCCTTTGAGGGTAATATCGGTCTGAGTAGGCAGTTTGCCGCCCGATTTGGGATAAAAGCGACCGGTCAATACCAGTTGAGAACCGTAAAACAGGTCGGGTAAGGGTCGGGGATAGTAATCCTCAATCGTTAAATTGGAAAACTCTAAAGAAAGGTTTGTCAGGACCGGCTGGCTGATCCGGTTGTAGAGCCGGGAAACTTTTTCCTCGACATCTTCATCCGGTTTCACATAGTCGGAAACACCCTGGTTCTGGTTAGCCAGATTGTCGAGCAAAGCGGTATTCACATCGTAGCCGACCCCAAAACAAAAGAGGCGAACATCTTTCCCGGCAGCGTTTTTGGTATTGGACAAGATGCGGCTCTGCTCGGTCTCGCCACTGGTGGGCTGGCCGTCGGTCAGAAAGATAATGGTCTGAGGCCGGTTAGGTTGGCGGGCAGCCTCGGCCTGATGGAGGGCCGTTTGGAGAGCGTCATTGATATTGGTACCCCCTCCGGCCTGTATCCGGTTGATCCAGTTCAAGGCGTCGGACCGGCGATCCATCGTTTGCAGACTGCTTGAGTAGGATTTGACATAGCTTTCAAAGGTAATCAGGTTAAAGCGGTCCTGGGAGTTTAGGTTGTTCAAAACACTCAGCAAGGCCCGGCGAGCCTGCTCGATTTTTGGACCTTCCATGCTGCCCGAAGTGTCCAACACCAAAATGATGTCTTTGGCGACCGTTCTGGTAGTATCGATTTTATCGGAAATTTTGGGTGAGACCAGCAGCATAAAATAATTATTGTTGGCCTGGCTGGCGGCCTGGTCGTTGTAAGTTAGGAAATTCAAACTAAAATCGCCCTCACCGGCACTATAGAAAAACCGGAAGTCGCGGGCGGGCCGACTATTCTGCTCCTGATAGTTGATCTGGGCTTCGTTCAGCCCGTTCCGAGTTATCACGATACCGTGACTGGGAGAGTAAAGCGCGTTGAGACCATCTTTGGAACGGATCGTCATGCTGATGCTCAATTCCTGCAAGGGTCTCGAACTAAACTGGGGTAAACTGAGCGGGTAATCGTACTCGGCCAGACCGCCTTCGGCCTTCACGACCTGGTTGTATTGAATCTGGATACGTTTATCGCCATTGGCCGGGACCGGATAAATACTGACTCGGACGGCCCCCTGACCGGCGTATTCCAGCAAGGCCGGGTCGCGCTGAGTGCGAACGATTTGTTCGTAGATGCCCCGTGCCTGACCTTGATCCAGTGTTTGCGATTCGAGACGTTTGCCATCGACATACATTGTAAAATCGCTGATGGCGGAGCGCACTGGCACCGGAAAGAGATAGACTACCTCCAGGTCGCGGTTGGTGGGGTTGCTAAGAACCTGGTCGATTTTGGTCACAGCGATCTGGTTATCGATCTGGATATTGACCTTGTGCGATTTTAACCAGACCTGGTTGGGGGTAACGGGGGTGGTAGCCTGGGCGGTTGTCGGGCTGACAGCCAGACAAGGCCAAATCAACGCCAGTAAAACCACGATAGCGGCTGGCCGCCAAAAAACGCGCATAAAAAATCTGGAGGGCATAACAATTGATCCTTCCTGCTCTTGTATAACACTTGCACTATAAAGTTGTCGGCGATCTGTTTGGTTTGGTATCCGGTTTACCAGGAAAACCTATTCTGAAAGTTGTAACGCGAGAGAAAGGCCAAAAATTACAGCTTGTTTGAATAATTTGTAAATCTCTGCAAGCTATAGACTATTAGCGGCTAATAAGCTAAAATCGGCGGTATAGGAGTATTCTTTTTAGTGTTATATTTCAAGGTATAAATCTACATGAGCAATAGTTTTAAAAAGTGGTTCGGGTCGCGTCGACCGGGTAGTTTGTTAAGCCTGTTAATTTTGTTGACGCTGGGGCTGGCGGCCTGTGGCGATGAAAGTGGAGCAACGGCCACCCCGACCGGTAAGCAAGATAATTTACCCCTTGATCGGGCTTTGATATTGAGTAACCGGGATGGCTGGCCGGACCTTTATACGGTAGATTTGAGCGGCAAAATTACCGGCAGGCTGACCGAAAATCAGGCCGCCGAATACGGGGCAAGCTGGTCGCCGGACGGTCGCCGGGTAGCCTACACCGAATTAAACGGCGATCAGGCTTCCGGCGATTATGCCAAAGAACGAAAAGTGGTGGTGATCGATGCCGACGGCAAAAACCGGCGCGTTGTGGCGCAAGATGGTTTTAACCCGGTCTGGTCGCCGGATAGTCAGAAATTATTATTCACGAGGGTTAGCCAGTTGCGCCCAACCGGGTTTAGCGGGCCGGTAGACCGGAGCGTTAGCAATATCGCCGCTGCACCGGTAACGACTGCCACACTCAATCCGGCCAGCCCGGCGGCGACAGCCGTACCCGGTGGAACTAGCCCGGTAACTACCAATGTACTTTCCGGCACGCCACGTAGTTACTCTCTACCAATAATAACGCAGGAGAAAGCTACCCCGGCCTCAGTCAACGGCAATCTGGCGCAAACAGCGCAAGCCGCTCTCTATATCGTATCGGTTGAGAGTAGCCAACCGACGTTGCTGGTACAGGATGCCATTAGTGGGGTATGGTCGCCCGATGGTAAACGGCTTGCCTATATCGGCGGGAACAATTCGCTGGATCAGAAACGCACTTTAAACCTGTTGAACGCCGATGGGAGCGGACGAATTTCGCTGACTGAACGAGCTAAAATGGTCGATCTAGATGTGTTGTATGTAGCCTGGGCACCAGACGGCAGTGCGTTAGCCTTTACCGCTACCGACCTACAAGCCAATCAAACCTCACTATACCGGTTAAGCCCGGAGGGTAGTTCTGCCCGGCGATTGAGCGATTACAACGGTAGTGCCCGCGAGGTAATGAGTCTGATCTGGGCCTATGACGATTTTTATAACCCGGCGGTAAAACTGCATCTGGGGCCGGTCTGGTCGCCCAACAGCCGGTCGTTAGCCTTTACCGATGGCAGTGCCCGTTTGACGGTGGTGGATGCCAGCAGCGGCAATGCTCGTTATTTTCAGGTAGGTTCGGCAGCACTGGGTCAGGATAAGGACTCGGTCTTGAATGTAAACTGGCTGGCCGATAGCCGCCGGTTGCTTTACGACCGGGCGGCAGCAGGGCGCAACAGTTTATTAACCCAGGCCGGGAATTACATTTACGATTTCTTTGATGAAACCCTGGAAAGCCTGGATACGGTCAATAAAAATACGCTGGTGCTTAATAACGGCAGCGGCGGAACGATGTTGCCAAGCTGTTGCGGGATGGACCTGCTGGGGGCGGGCAGCCCAGAAGCTACCCCCACTAAAGCGGTCACTGCGGCAGTCACGCCAACCGGGCAATCGAGTGCCGAGGGAAAGCTAGTCTATGTGAGCGGCATTGGACAACGCAAGCTGGTGGTTAGCGATTTGAAAAGCGGCCAACAAACGGTGATTACCAGCGGCCCTTTCAAACAGGTCGATTTTAATCTTTCGCCCAAAGGGGGGCAGATGGTTTATGTGGAAGTGGGCGACCGGTTTAGCTCGGTGCTTTACCTGACTACCCTCGACGGTAAACAGAAAATTAAACTTTCAGAGGGAGGCGGCAACCCGGACGATCTGTCGTATGTGGCGAATTGGTCGCCCGATGGTAAACATATTGCTTTTCAAGCTTTGAACAACGATCCTAACTTAAAACCAGGCCTCTACACGCTAACATTAGATGATACCGGCAAGCCACAGGGTAATCCACGCCTGCTGACCAACCAGGATGTTGCGGCTTTCGTTTGGTCGCCCGATAACCGCTATGTAGCTTTCAAAATAGATGCCCAGCAATATGAATTGTGGGTAGCTCCTATTGATGGAAGTAGCACCGAGCAAAGATTAGCCTCGGTAGGCCGGTTTGATAACCGCTATAGCTCGCTGGGGCGAGGGCTAGTCTGGTCGCCGGATGGAAAATACCTGGCGATGAGTGGGGCCGGTAGCATGAATTTGGGGGATTTGTGGCAAATTTGGCTGATCACGCCTCAGGGGCGAGTGCAAGAGGAGTCGTCTTACTATATTAACCGGCTGATCGGGTTTTCGCCGGATAGTTCCCGTTTGATTGCCACAGTCGCCTCGACCGGGCAAAGCAGCAGCATTCAAGCTTATACTTTGCCGGGTGGACAAAACCAGGGCCGGGGCTGGCGTTCGTATGACCGGGGTTACGGACCGCAAATTTCACCGGATAGTCAAAACCTGGCTTTTTACAACTGGGCGAATGATGGCCGCACCAATGGGCAACCTAGCACGTTGAGCACCTGGCACCGGGTAATGCTGATCAGCTTTGCGACAGGCGTTTCACGACCAGTGAATTTGAATTATACGCCATACTACGCCTTTAAGGCCCGGTTCTATACCTGGGACCCAACCGGCAAAAAAGTCGCTTTCTATGAGAATAATACAATCTTTCTAGCAAGTGCCCAGGGAAACCAGGAAACCCAGCAAATTCTGGCAAGGGCTTTTGTGGTCGACCGGCTGGCCTGGACCAAATAAATGTGAGTGGTAAGAAAGAACGTAAAGTACGGCTTAGGGGATATGACGCTCAGGGCAAAATTGAATGAATACAGCGAATAACGAACCAATATTTTCTCAGGTAGCGGCGGTCGTTCTGGCCGCAGGGGCCGCCATGCGGTTTGGCCGTCCCAAGCAACTGGAACGGTGGCCTAACCCGGATAGCCCGGCCCTGGTACAACGGGCGGTGGGGCTGGCAATAGCGGCCAGTGTCGGCCAGGTTTATGTTGTGACCGGAAATCAGCACGAAAAGGTGCGCGAATTGCTGGCAGAACCGGCTTATCAGGCGGCCAGAGTAGTAATAAACCCACGCTGGGCGGAAGGGCAAGGCTATTCAGTGGCCGCAGGGGTAGAATATGTCCGGCAAGAAAACCGGCAGGTTACAGGTATTCTGTTTATGCTGGCTGATCAACCTCGATTGAAAGTTAACACGCTGACAACTTTGCTGGAAGCCTTTTCCAACCTGGCAGAATCCGGCAAGCAGTCAATATTATTTCCAGTCTTTGAAGGCAAACGAGGCAATCCGGTTATTTTTGGAGAAAGCTTTTTTGAAGAATTGATCAGACTGGAAGGCGATGCCGGTGGCCGGACGGTCGTCCAGGCGCATCCGCTTGCGGTGTTAGAAGTCCCGGTGACTGACCCGGCCATACATGAGGATGTGGATGTTCCGGCAGACCTGGAAAAGCTGACCAGACCTGAATAAAGTTTAAAGTTCTGAAGGCCGGTTGAGGGGACTGGAAGGGCAAAATGGGGCCAGCCGACATGCTCCGCAGCGGGGCTTGCGAGCCTCACAGGTAGTCCGGCCATGCCATATCAGCCGGTGCGAAAGATTAGTCCACTCCTGGCGCGGAGCCAGTTGCATTAAATCCTGCTCGATTTTTTCCGGGGTCGTGCTGGACGAAAGCCCTAACCGGCCCACCAGACGAGTTACATGAGTATCGACAGCGATGCCTTCGTTTAGACCAAAGGCATTCCCCAGCACTACACTGGCCGTCTTGCGGGCGACACCCGGTAATTTCAATAGCTCCGGCATAGTGGCCGGAACCTGCCCAGCGTGCTGCTCGACCAGTCGCCGGGAAGCACCCAGGAGGCTTTTGGCTTTATTATGATAAAAACCGGTGGTGTAAATCAACTTTTCCAGTTCTTCGATGGGGGCTTCGGCCATAGTAGCCGGATCGGGAAAGCGGGCAAACAAAGCCGGAGTGACCATATTTACCCGTACATCGGTACACTGGGCCGAAAGAATCGTGGCAATCAGTAACTCGAAGGGGTTCTTGAAGTTCAATCCACATTGCGGTGACGGATAAAGCTCGGTCAGGAGTGGGTAAAGCCGCTGATATTGAGCCACGAACGGACCTGTTCCACTCAACTTTTCACCTCAATAACTCCGCGCCAGGGGGCAAATGATAGTTTATTGCTCATCGTAGATTCTCTCTGAAAGATAATTTAGAGCGGCTTGACTATTTTTACGGCTAATTTTAACAGAATTCACGGCAAAAGCCAGTCGCCTGGTATCCTTACTATTGGGGTCGAGTTCGGCTGGACTCTGGTCGCCTTCCAGGCTGGTCAGGCTAATTTCGTTACGACCGGCAGGAAGCATCAGATCAATAGCCACGCTTTTTAGCTGGTCGGGCGCGACTTTGATCTGGTAAATCGTTTGGCGATTTAATTGAACCTGCAAAGTACGTTCGGTCTGGAAAGAGATCAACTGGAATTCCAATGAAGCTTTACTAGCGGTGTAGGCGGTAGCGTAAATCCGTGCTGTTTGCTCGGACCACCGCCATAGTGGCCGGTTTTTGTCTTTAGGGTTTTGTTCGAGGTCGTTCCAGCCACCACCAAGCGTAAGATCGATAACGCCCTGTAACTGAGCAGCAAGATCAGCCGGAACGCGGTATACGATCAACTCATCATCTTTATATAGCTGTTGCTGAGTTCCATAATGCCGGGAAATAAGGTCAATTACCCCAGACAGTTGATTAGGGCTATCAAATTCTTTTTGATAAAGTACGATATAGCGGAATTTATAGGTAGTAACCAGGTCGTCCAGGTCCTGATAATTATTAGTACGCAAAATAATATCCGGCAAAGGCGGTTTGTTTGTATCTCGAAGCTGAAAATCGGCAATTGGTTTAAAAGCTGAGTCCGGGAACCGGTAAGGGTCGATAACCGGTCGGGAAAGATAACCGCCAACGATAGGCCGCTGGTGAGCAATCTGATTAAACATCCTGAAATGGTCGTGATTGTAGTGGCGCGTAATGGGCAGCTCAAGCAAATAAAAATCACCGGGTTCATTAGCCAGCGATTCTAAAAAAGAATTAGGCCTGGCGACAAAAAGTGGGAGAGGAGACCATACTTCCAGGCTAAATAGTAGAAAAGTCAGAACGGCCAGAACAGAACCAGGCAAAGTCTTGCGTAAAGCAGGGTTAAAGCCTTTCAACACACGACCCGCCAGCCGAGATGTAACCATCCAATCGAGCGAAAAAGCCGCCAGGACCGCCAGACCAAGCATCGCCAGGATTACAAAACGAGCGGGCGCACGGGTGATCGAAACACCGGGCAAAAGACGGAACAAGGCGTAAGGAAGGGGTAAATGGGTATTAGTGTCGCGGGTCAGACGCAATTCGGGGCCGAGGGCCATTACAAGAGCGACAACCGAGAGTAAAAGCCAGAAGGCAGCGGTGGACCTGGATAACCAGCCCACAACCTCAAGGGCCTTTGGACGAAACAAAGAAAGACCCGCCAGTAAGGCCAGGAGGACAGCAGTTAGACTCAGAGTATTGACCGGGGTCAGGGCGGAAAGGGATTCAGGAACTAGCAATGAAAGAAGGGTTGCGGAGCTTTTAAGCTCGCGGTCAAAGCCGAGTTCTGTTCTAAAAGCCGGATTTTTCAGGTTCAGAACGCTCGGTACGAGTAGCGGCGCGATTAGAATAAAGGATAACCCGGCAACCAGCATAAGTAGTTTGACCTGAGCGAATAAGTTAGACCAGCTACGATTAGCCAGAATTCGCCAGCCAAAATAGAAAACCGTAAAGCTAAGTAAGTAAATGGAGTTATACCAGTCGGTATACATACAGGCAACCAGGGTAAGAACGGCTCCGACCAGCATTTTTTTATTTAGCGAAGACCACCAACCTATCCTAACCGGAAAGGCTGGCAGCGAAATTAGAAAGAAAGCATAAAAGGGTAGAAATTCGGTTGCCTGGATGTTGGTAATACTCTGGTTGATGGCGGATAAACGAATCGGGGCAAAACCATAAATAACGCCAGCCACAAGCGAAGCCGGGACAGAAGCTCCTAACTTTCGGGAAAGAAGATAGGTTCCGACTGCACTAAAATAGCTCTCCAGAAATACGGTAGCATTATAGGCTGCAATCTCACCACCCAGAAATTGAAACGGTAAGGTAAGCAAACCGCTTAAAGCCTGTAAATCGTGAAAGTAAAGCGGCAAAGGCGAAAACGGTGGCTGATAATAGGGGTAAAAAAGAAAATCGGTCAGGTAAGGGTAATGGAACCCCAGAAAGGCTTTACGAAGCCACCAGAAATTCCATAAATTTTGAAGGCGGTCCTCTACACCGAGACCGGGTACCGCGCTGGTGAAATTTAAAGCTATGGGGTAGGTGAAAAAAACACAAATACCAAAAAAAAGAAATAAAATTAGCGACCATTTTAACCAGTCCGGCCAGCTAAATTGACCAGACGGTGGATTAGTAGTTGAAACAGGCGGCAACGGTTGTTGAGTAGCATCAGTCATGGTTTAACCCGGCTGCCTTAATTATTTGTAGGAACAGCAGGTACATCAAAGGCGGTAGAACTGCGCCGCCCGGTTTCCATACCGGCAACGGCAATCGACCAGCGTCCCGGCAAGTATTCCTGACTACTTATAGTGTATTTAAAAGAAACGATGCCAAGCGCATCGGCTGAACGGTTGCCTACTGTTATAACTTTACCGTCCGGGCGAATAATCCAGACCGAGGTAGTCTCATTCTGACGGTACTCAGTAGCTTTAAATTCAAAGGTTTTTCCAGGCTCCTGAGGTAGAGGCTCCGCCAACACTTGTCCATATAACGGGAAATCACCGACAGTGTAATCCCCAAATGTTTTAGTTTCACGATAACCCTGAGTAAGATCTTCCAGGGACCCGCCAGCAGAGGCAAGTTTCACCCAGATATGGGGGGCGGTGCCATTTGACCTTTGCAATGCAGGCGTAAATTTAGCCGGGTCGGCTTCTACTTCAAAATTGTCAGGATGATTTGTAAGCACTTTAAGGGCATAAAAAGCACGTGTATAATCTTCCACCTGTGGACCATCGGCGGGTGGAAGGATCAGAAAAACTTTCTCGTTTGGTTGAATATAGCCTTCTTTCCAGCGAGTCTTCAGGAATTCGGCGACCTGGCGAGTATTATTATCAGGAAAACCTAGCGGACGCGAAATAGTAGTGAGGATTAATGAGCCTAAAAGAAGGACGAATACGAAAGCTACGCCATACCGGACAAGCTGTTGAGGCTGTTTGAATACAAACTGAAAAAGGTACACTACTACCGGCAAAAGCAAAAGCAAGTTGGAAACCGGATAACGGGCACTACCGGGTGCAATATTATTGTAGGGCAGCGTGGTAAGTATAAACAGGCCAAACTCCCCCCAAATTAGAAAAAGATAGGGGCGAACCTTGCGGACCGGCTGGAATAAAAGTAAGCCAGTACCGATAATGGCCGGTATAGTTAGCTGAAAAAGCAAGTTCAAGAAGGTTTGGGGATAAAATACCAGTCGATACCAGAAAGAAGCTGTGGTATTCGCAGCCCCATAAATTTTAGCATTCACTCCACTGGTTAATTCGGCAAAACCGAGCGGAGATTTCAATCGTGGATCGACCCAACTCAGGTACATCCAAAAGAGGATAAAGGCAAAGGCAGGCAAAAGAGCCAAGACGGATTGCCAGCGAGTATTCAAACGCAACTCTGCCCGGTAAAACCAAATAAAATAAAAAGCGATAGTGGCGAAAACAGCACTATAAAACCAGGCCTCATAGCGTACCATTGTAGCACCCAGGAAACCAAGACTGGCGAATAACAAAAAGGCAGGTTTAGCATAATTAGTTTTTAACCATATGCAGAAAAAGAGAAGGCCAAAGGTTAAAAAGAAATTCGTGATACTTTCAGACATACCACTCAAACCAAACCAGATTTCCCAGGGGAAAAAGGCAACTAGCAAGGCAGTCAGATAACCATTCAGGCGGCCAAAGAGAGTTCTACCGACAAAAAAGAGGTTAAGAGTTGTGCCAATCGAGCAAACCATATTTACCAGACGCGGAATGAGGAGTAAATCGGGCTTAATACCCATCAACCAACCATTCAACCAGAACTGCAAAGGCAACCATGCATCCACTTCTAATTTGGTTGAAAAGTTATGCCATTTCCAGGCTGAAACAGAACGAGTAAAACCATCGGTATCATATTCTAAAAAACCATGATGCCAGACATAAAAGGCCAGGCCAAGTTTCAGGCTGATAATACCAAATAGCAGGGGAACTATATAAAGAATTTCGTTGTATCGTTCCGCCACCGGAAGGGCATTTTTTGATTTACCAGAGCTAACCGGCGGAATGGATAAAACTTTCAAAAACTCATACCTCAATTATTATTGCAAAGCGAAAACTTTTATACGGACCACAGTCATATAACGCAGCAAAAGCAAACAAGGTTACACTTTATCATAACACAATCTTTCGACCCCGTCAGATGACTTATTGGTTTGAATTGTGAAAATTTGGATAATGTTGCTATAATAAGTCTAGTACAATTCTAATGCTTCACAAGGAGGGAAATTTATGTTAAGTGAGCAACAAGTTGCCGGTCGTATCTTTAATTTTTCTGCTGGTCCTGCCGTACTTCCAGTTCCGGTGTTGGAACAAATACAACAAGAGTTGTTAAATTGGCATAATACCGGAATGTCCGTGATGGAAATGAGCCACCGGTCGAGTACTTTTGAGGAAATAATACACGAGGCCGAGGCCGACCTGAGAAAGCTTTATGCAATTCCGGCTAACTACAAGGTTTTATTTTTACAGGGCGGAGCAAGCTTACAATTTAGTATGGTTCCCTTAAATTTGCTGAAGAAGGATAGTTCGGCTGATTATATCAATACTGGGTCGTGGTCTCAGTCGGCAATAAAAGAAGCTAACAAATTTGGCTCTATAAAGATTGCTGCCAGCACCGAGGCAGAGGGCTTTAACCGTATTCCGTCCAAAGCCGAACTTCAACTCGATCCAAACGCGGCTTATTTGCATTTTACTTCTAATAACACTATTTATGGTACACAGTGGGCGAGCGAACCTCAAGCCCTAGAAAATGTACCCTTGATTTGTGACGCATCTTCCGATATTTTAAGCCGACCGCTAGATATTTCCAAATACGGTTTGATTTACGCCGGGGCGCAGAAAAATGCCGGAATAGCCGGCGCAACCATCGTAATAATCCGTGAAGACCTGCTAGAACGGGTGCCAGAAAAATTACCCGCAACCCTCGATTACAAGTTAATGGCTGAAAAAGAGTCGCTCTATAATACGCCACCGACTTTTAGCATTTATGTATCCGGGCTAGTAATGAAGTGGTTACTGGCTCACGGCGGTTTGGCTGGTGCAGAGCAACGCAACAAAGCCAAAGCAGAGGTTATATACCAGGCTATAGATAGCAGCCAGGGTTATTACCGGGGACACGCTCAAACTGATAGCCGGTCCCTGATGAATATCACTTTTCGGCTCCCTTCCGAGGAGTTAGAGAAGAAGTTTGTCAAGGATACCACCTCACACGGGATAGACGGACTAAAGGGGTACCGGACTGTAGGAGGCATACGGGTTTCCTTATATAATGCTTTCCCGTTTGAGGGTGTAAAGGTTCTTGCCGAATTTATGAAGGAGTTCCAGCGTAGTAACTGCTAATTAGTATTATGTCAAGTATGTTTCACGTAGAACGTAGTGTATTGAGTCAATACGCTACTTTTTATTTCCAATAAAACTCATAGAGCGTATTGAGTCAATACGGCAAAATAAACCCTGAAATTGTTGCGCTCATTTTTTCTAACTGTTATACTCCTTTTAACGAATACATAATAGATCGCAATTTTTAGAATAAGAACCGAGGGATAACCTTTGCCAGCACATAAGGAAACAACCGGCGTTGAAGCACTATTGGAAGCCGCAAAAAAATATCGGGCTAAAATCAAAGCATCTGGCAGTGCTGTGGTAATTGTAGTTGCCAACGAAAAAGGCGGCATCGGAAAATCTACGGTTACTGCCCTGATGGCTGCCGCGCTGGCCGAAATAGGTTTAAGAATTCTAGTGATTGATATAGACCCCCAAAGTTCGGTAACCCAAATGCTTTTACCAAATTTAGAAAAGCTGCCTCAACCAGCTATTGGGGATTTGTTAACCACCGATTTCGATGCCGATGATGCTCTTTTCCCACAAGATGTGATCCTGGATGTGCCACCTGGATTTGTGTATAATTCGGAAACTACTGGTAAACTATTTTTGCTACCATCCAATCCTCAACTCGGTAAATTAAATAATTTTCTGGCTACAAATATTAATGGTCGTCAGATTCTCCGATTTCTACTTAAAGAGCTAGACCTTGACGGCAAAACTTTAACCAATAGCTACGATATGATTCTGATCGATACTCCCAGCCAGTTGGATAGCGTTTATGCTGAGTCAGCCCTCATCGCAGGAGATATGGTGGTGATGCCAACAACCCCCAGGCCGGTAGATCAGTGGGCGATTGCTCAAACGATTCAAAAGATCAGAGAAGCAAAAAAGGTTGCCAATCGAAATCTAGAAATTGTAGCTTCGGTAGTTAATATGTATGATCCGCGTAGTGGTGTGGTTGAGAATGAGGGTTTGGATGCTGTAAAAGCTTTGCTTGGTGAACGTGTTGTAGAACCACCTATTCGTAATCTTAAAACGATTGCCAACAGCCCTGCCAAGAGTTTAAGTCTTTTGACGGCAGGACAGGCCCAGAAACCGGCGGATGATTTTAGAGCTACAATAGCCCAGGTTCTTCTACGTATTATTGCTCAATTAGAAATACCATCGACTAATCCAGCCAAAGGAAACTCAAAAAATGGCAACTAAAAGTAACGCTGCCTCCGCAATAAAGCGGAATTTAGATGCTATCGATAATCTTAACGACGATCAACCCTTTACTCCCCCTAGCTCAAACTTAGCTTCACCTGGTTTGAGCAATTACTCTGTAAAACAAATTCCTTTCGATCTCCTGGAGCCAAATCATTATCAAACTCAGCTCCGGCCAGAAGGTCCTAAACAGGAGGGTCTCAGAGAGTTAGCGGACAATATGGTGGCGAATGGGTTTACCTCTATGATCCTTGTGCGTCCTCACCCCCAAAAAAAAGGTCGCTACGAACTTGGTTATGGTCATCGTCGACTGGAAGCACTCAAGATTGCCGCTACCCTGAATATTGAACCTAATAAGGTTAAAGGGCTGAATAAAATCCCGGCCCGGATTGCCGAGACTGCTACCGATGCTGAATGGTTAGATATTGCTGTTAGTGAAAACTTATCTCGTGAGGACCTAACACCACTGGCAATTGCTAATTCTTTTAACGCTATTCGTTCTCAAAACCCTGGGATAAGTCTGGCCGAGATTGCGCGGCGAGTTGGACGTTCAAAAACCTGGGTTCAGCGGTATGATGCTATTAACGGTGCCCCATCTTACCTGGTCGAAATGATTGAAAAGAAGCATGATAGCCTAGAGCATCTTTTCATTCTTAAAGGTGTAAGTGAACCTGAATTACAGCGCGATTTGGCTCGCCAGGTGCTTAACGGCACACTGACACTTGCCGGGCTTAAAGAACAAATCGGTTCAAAACGGAGACAATCTAGTAACAACAGTTTTACCCAAATTGAAAAAGACGTTTCGCTACAATCAAATTCACGTATAGCCGCTCTAATTAATCAGCTGGAAAACAATCTTGTTTATCTGCACCGGCAACTAGAACTTGAAAGTTACTACATTGGTTTTGATCAACAGGATAAATTGGAAAGCTTGATTTCAAAGCTCGCTGAACTCAGCAGTATGACAAAACCAGTAAATCGAAAATGATTATGATGTACTAGAACTAATGTTCTAGTACCGGTATTATTCCTTTACTCGTATCCGTTCACAGGGTGCGTTAAAGCACCAGTTATTGTAAAATAAACCTATGGACAAGTTTGAAGTGCCTCAAATTCATTCAGAATTACTCCACTCTTTACCCAAAGAGGTTCAGGAGTATATTTTGTCACTTCAAAAAC
>JBBQGA010000002.1:0-242236 GCA_038322625.1 Chloroflexia bacterium | reverse complement strand
TAGATCGTTTGTTTTTTAGAACTAACCTTGCCATAAGCGGCGCCATAGGCGGCCCAATCATTATGAGAATGCGGCACTAAATGGAAACCCATTACAGGCACTGGCAAACTATCTATGGCGCATTCTCGGTCAGCCGCCACATCTAATCCAGCTAAAAGGGCCTGGCGGATCAAATTGATAATTTGCATTAGATTGCGGCGTCTACGATTAAAGCGAGTACGTTCGGGTAAAACTGGGAACAAATCCTGGTAATCCTGCCAGCTACTTAAAAGCACCGTTTCTTGATCCCAGCCCCGGCATTCGCCTACGATAGCCAAGGTTATAAGCTCACTGTCTGAGCAACCTTTAACGGCAGGGCCGGGGCGAGAAGCCAGATAAAAAGGGGCGAGTTGTTGGTAGAAATCATCTATAACCACATAGGCCCAAGTGCAAAAATCTCGAAAATCCGTTATCATCTTGTTACCTCCAGTTTGGTTGTATGAGTTTTTAACACTTCTTCTACGTTCAAACCGGAGGTTTTGCTACAATTTCCTTTATTTACTTGTTAATGTTCATCTACTGTTGTGCTTCTTTTCATCTAGCACATCGCCCTACTAATGCAAACAGGGGATAGGTAAAGCGTTGCCAGAATTTCCAGCGTTTGCCTTTGAGAATACGCAAAGAGAGTTGATTGGAGAGAAGCAGCAGCGCGAGCATTATGATAGTAGCGATCAGCCCGGTGAGATTATTGAGGCCAAAGAGGTTCCACTGTAAACCGGTGCCGTTAGCTCCGCTTGAAAAGAAGTATTGTAGAAGCTGGCCGCCTTCGTAAATTTGAAATCCGAAAAAGACGTGTAATAAGCCGCCAATTCCTGACCAGATGGCTACGTCGCGCCGCAAGTTAAGGTTTACCGGGTTGCTTCGCTTGAACAGCAAATTTACCGGGCCGATTAACAATGTGGCAACCAGCAATAGTAACGCCAGATAACCCGAACCTAACGCCAGTCCTTCGTTGGGTGCGAGATCGGGCCAGATAAACAAACCCGACCAGGTTCCGGCCACGCACAGCAAAGCCAAAATAATATGTGAAATAATCCGGTCCGGGCCAAATCCCGCTTTGAACCTTTGAAGCATAAATACCCGCTCTTTGATCAATGCTATTTAGATCAGCTATTTTAGATAAACTTCTTTCGATAAGTAATTTTAACTGTAGGTTATAGATAATTTATTACACAAGTGCTTAAAAACTATTACCGGTTTGCTAAGATTACTTTGCAAACTACTAGACCTCGTAGTGGCGTGTTAGTACAAGTAAATTTATCGCCCATCAATTATAACGTTGTTCTAACGATGGGTATGATAGAATAGCCAACAATCAGTCAAAAAATATAACCTCGACCGCCGGTAACACCCCGCACTTATTTTTCTGCGTACTTTTTTAGAAAGGCACAGTACCTATGAATAACCAGAATCAGTATCTTTTTATAGATGATCCGAGTGGAGCCACCGCCAGTGCCGGTGGACAAACCTCCAGCCATTTTAATAGTTCCGAAGAGGCCGCCGATTTCCTGGATGCCTACAGCCAGGCGGTGGTTCGGGTGGCCGAAACGGTCAGCCCGGCGGTGGTAAATATCACGGTTAACAAGCGAATGGGCGGCGGACGGCAGCAAGGCTGGCGCGGCGGCTATCCCTTTGAAGCGCAGGGGGCCGGCAGTGGTTTTGTGATTGCCTCAGACGGCTATATTCTGACCAATAACCACGTGGTAAGTGGTTCCACCAAGATTAAGGTAACTACTTCCGACGGCACCGACTACCCGGCGACGCTGGTCGGGCAGGACCCCGATACGGACCTGGCGGTAATCCGGGTCTCCGGTAACACCTTTAATCAGGTTGAGATGGGCAATAGCGATAAACTGCGGGTAGGCCAGATGGTGATTGCTATCGGCAACCCAAACGGCCTGCAAAACACCGTGACCGCCGGGGTGATCAGCGCGACGGGCCGGACTTTGAACAGCCAGAACGGGCGGATGATTGAGAATATTATCCAGACCGATGCCGCCCTCAATCCCGGCAATAGCGGCGGACCACTGGTCGATAGTCATGGGCGGGTAGTAGGCGTGAATACGGCTATTATTGCGATGGCCCAGGGGATTTGTTTTGCAATTCCGGTCAATACCGCGCGCTGGATTGCCGGGATGTTGATGACCAGTGGCAAGGTGGTGCGGGGCTACATCGGCATCAGTTGCCAGCAGCAACCGATCCCGGCCCAGGTTGCCCGCAACTTTGAACTGAGCATCCAGAAAGGGGTTGGAATCGTCCAGATAACCCCGGACGGTCCGGCGGCTAAAGCTGGTTTCAAGCAGGGGGATATTATTTTGTCGGTCAATAACCAATCGGTGTCAACCATCTACGGTTTGCAACGCCAGTTGACCGGCAATGTGATCGGCAAAGAGATTGCAGTAACCGCCTTGCGCGGCAGCAGTCGGCTAGACCTTTACATCCGGCCCACTTTGCCGCCAACCAATTAGTTCAATAAATTTGCCAATCCAAGTGGCAACCGGATTAAGCAGGGTAGGTAGAGGTCGGGTGATATTTGGATTGCCCTGTAAATATTATGCTTTGCTTAGACTTTACCTGTGAGGTCTAAGCAAACGCCGCCACAAAGACCAGTCGAAAAAAGACTGGTTATTTTGTTTTATAATTACCTTTACCGGCAGATATAAGGCAGACCTGAAAAGCGAAAAGGAGATTGAGTTATGCTAAAAATCGATTCACACCAGCATTTCTGGGATTTACAAAAGTTTGATTATCCCTGGCTAAATCCCGGCATGGAGCCGCTTTACCGCAACTTCGGGCCGGAAGACCTGGCGGCCAGGTTGAACGAACAGGGGATCACCGGTACGGTAGCGGTGCAAGCAACTCACTCGCAGCCCGAAACCGAGTGGTTGATGGCTTTTTCGCGCCAATATTCGTTTGTAAAGGGGGTTGTCGGCTGGGTCGATCTGACCAGCTACGACCTGGACCAAAAACTGTCCCGTCTGAACGGGCTGGGCTGCCTGGTCGGAATACGGCACCAGGTCCACGACGAAAGCGATCCGCGATGGCTTTTGCAAAACAAGGTACTGCGCGGCTTGCGACTGGTTGCCGAACACAACCTGACCTACGATCTTTTAGTAAGGCCGGTACATCTGCCGGTATTGCCGGAGCTATTTGGTGAGGTGGATAATTTGCGTTGGGTGGTCGACCACGCCGCCAAACCTGATATTCGCAATGGTCAGCTCGAACCCTGGTACAGCGATCTCAAACGAATAGCTCAATATCCCAACGTATATTGCAAACTGTCCGGCCTGATTACCGAGGCCAACCAACAAAGCTGGCAATTGGCCGATATAAGACCTTATTTCGAGCGGGTGCTGGAAATCTTTGGGCCGCACCGTTTGATGTTTGGCAGCGACTGGCCGGTTTGCTTGCTGGCCGGTAGTTACGGGCGGGTCAGCCAGCTTATGACCGAATTGACCAGCCAGTTGACCCCGTCCGAGCAAGCCGCGATCTGGGGCGAAACCGCTCACGAGGCTTATTTATTAGATATAACGGGAGAGCAGTATGCAACTTCAAAATAAAATCGCCCTGATTACCGGGGCCGCCAGCGGGATCGGAGAGGCCTCCGCCCGCCTCTTTGCAAAACAGGGAGCCAGGGTGGTAGTGGTTGATCTGCCCGGACCGGCGGGTGAGAAACTGGTCGAAGCTATCGAAGCCGAGGGCGGGACAGCTTTTTTCCAACCCGCAGACGTCAGCCGTCGGGCCGATAATGAGGCCATGATCGCGGCCTGTCTGGAACGCTATGGACGGCTTGATATTTTATTCTGTAATGCCGGGATCAATTTGCCAAAACTGATCACCGAGAGTAGCGATGAGGAAATCGACCGGCTACTGGATATAAACCTGAAGGGCCAGATCTACGCTACCCGCTACACGATCCCGGTGATGCTGGAGCAGGGCGGTGGCAATATCTTGATCACGGCCAGCAAAACCGGCCTGGTAGCTCAACGCGACTCGCCGGTATATTGCGCCTCGAAAGGGGCCGCCGTGATGCTGGCAAAAGCCCTTGCGCTGGATTACGCAACCCGCAATATCCGGGTAAACGCACTCTGTCCCGGCGTTATCGAAACCCCTATGCTGCGCGCTTTTGCCGATGCCCGGCCCAACCCAGCGGCAGCCTGGAAAGAATATAGCGAATCTCAACCTATAGGCCGGTTAGGAACACCCCTGGAATGTGCCGAGGCGGCCCTGTGGTTGGTTAGCGAGGCGGCCAGCTTTATAACCGGGGTGGCCTTGCCGGTCGATGGTGGCTTTACGGCCATGTAAAAAAGACTATCATTTCAACCTCGTTAAGTTAGGTTGAAATGATAGTCCTGACAATATTAGACCTACCAAACAAATCTGCCCATATTTGGGTGCTAAAGTCCTGGTGTCAGGGGCCGTTTCCACGATTTATTTGTAGGCGATTTGGCATTAATTATGACAAGTCGCTTTAAAAAGACTCGCAAAATTGGAAAAACCCTGCTATAGTAGAGCCAGGAGGAATCTAATATGAATTCTACCTGAATTTAGAGCCGGGTAAAGTATTACTCAATAATTGAGTATTCAAGTAGTTATTAATCAATTTTGCCCGGCAGAAACCTGAAAACAGTCTATAAAAGTGAAAAACCCCGCGACGCCGCCAAGCATACGGGGATTCTCAGTAAAAACTATATACAACCCTTGCGGGTGCAGTTTTCTTTTATCCTTTTTAGGATACCATAAGCGGACTCGCCTGTCAACAGGGTAAGGAGTATTTTTATGCCTAAATTTCCGACTTTAGAGCATATGGACTTTGCTTACACCGCAATTCCTGATTATTTCCTGGATCATATCGCGCCCACTCTCAAAGAGTGTGAGCTAAGAGTTATGCTCTACATTTACCGGCGCACGCTGGGCTACCGCAAGCTGGCCGATACCATTAGCTATGAGCAATTTCTGAACGGTATTACTACCCGTGACGGCAAAAAGCTCGATGCCGGAGCCGGGGTTAGCCGTCGTTCGCTGGTAGGCGCACTGTCCGGCCTGGTAAACCGGGGGCTTGTAATCCGCACCGGTTCCGGCTTTAAGAGTGCTTCAATTATAGAACTTTGCCAGGCGGCCTTTTCAGATACTTCCGTTGCAGGACCCTATCCTGGGACAGAAGCCAATTCCATTGCGCCAGTTCCTCCGACGGTAGGCAGTCCACAAGCGGAAGCCAACCGGCAAAATCTCAAAGATAGTTTGAGTTCTCGGAATAGTCAGCCCGTCCGCTGGGAAAGTAGCCAGAGAGAAAGGGTTGACCATAACGCCCTAGCGGTTAAGTCCCATGAGACGAAAGTGGGGCAAAATTTGCCTACAACCGAGGTATCACCACCGCCCACCGTCCGGCCCTTGCCGGGGCAAAATTTGCCCGATTTCAAGCGGAAAAAGAAGCAAATTTTGCTCTCCACAATAGATACCAACTCAAACCAAAATATAAAAACCCAAAAACCGGAAGATACCAGGGGGCCGGTAATTCTTGATCCGGTAATGGTTGTTTCCAGTAACTCTGGCTGCACTCCTAACTTTTCTGGTAACATCAACCCCGGCCTACTCAAGCATTCTGCTCAAGACCAGGCGGAAGCTCTGAGACTTATAACCTCGCAGATACCCGGTATACGTCAAGGTGAGGCGAAACAGCTTGTGAATTGCGCTTTTGAGAATGGGCGGGATATTAGTTATGTCAAGCAGATTGTAACTTATGTAAATTCAACTTCGGCGATCAAAGTACCGGCAGCCGTCTTGACAACGCTGATAAAAACCAATCAGGAGCGTCAGCCTGGCCGTTCCAAAGCCGTAATTGAGGGGGTTAAAACGGCCTATCCTGACCGGTTGCCTAGTTTTGAAAGGACGCATTTTGCACCTGACAGAGCCGTTTCGACCTTCCCTTTTGCCGAGACAATGCAATATCAAAATGACTTCAGCCAGCCTCTTAATTCAGCTAGCCGTAATCCTCAGCCTGACCAGAAAGCTTTTTGTATAGCCCCCGATATTACAACTACTGAGCATTCAACCTGTGAACTATCGGAGGTGGGACTGGCTTCTACCGGTTGCCGTGAGGCAGTCGCTCCGGCACCTATGTCCGGGGAAGGTCTGGTAAAACATACGGAAAAGACCGATTTTGAGGAACTGTGGCACAAAGCTACTAGCAAAGTATTGGAACGCTGGCAATTTGACCGAGTGCTATTTGAAGGTGGTTCTTTAGTGACTGAAAGTCTTAGTTCAGCTATCGTTATAAATCTGCCAAATGGAAGCAGTTTGGCCCGCATCCGGCTCAGTCAGACTATCAAAGAGTTGCTCTATGAGAAAGGTAATTACGAATATTCTATTCGCTGGTAACGGCTGGGGCAGTTAATCAAACGCTTTTCTTCATACAAGAGATATATAAAAAGTTTGCCGGTATCGTGAAAAGGGGTAGATCTATTTTTATGCGCATTTTCCTGATCCATTGCGCCTTTTTAGGCCAATATTTTTAGTTATTTTATGCTAAAATTAAGGCACTAGAAAGATGTATGATTCTAACCAAGTGAGCATAACCAACAGGAGATACAATGTGGCAAAATCACTCGCGCGGGTAGTAGCCATCGCCCTTCAAAAAGGCGGTACCGGGAAAACTACTACGGCTTTATGCCTGGCCGGTGGGCTTGTTCTAAAAAACAAAAAGGTTCTGTTAATGGACCTCGACCCGCAGGGTAATGCGTCTAATTCTCTGGTAGATATGAATTATCTGCGAGAAAGTTCAACTTTGACCAGTTTGGACGTATTAACCCGCCCGGAAATATCGCTGGCAGAATGTATAATGGAAACCGCTTCGGGGATTTACCTGGTCCCGGCAAACAGTCGTCTGGCAATGGCCGAACAGCAACTGGCGATGATCCGGTTTCGGGAAACGGTTTTGTCAAAAAAATTTGCAGCCTTTTTGGAAGAAACTTCTAACGAGACCGATGGGGAGGCGGCTTTTGATTACTGTTTGCTGGATTGTCCGCCTTCGCTCGGTATGCTCACGATCAACGCGCTGGCTGCCGCGACCGATATTATTTTGCCGGTGGAGACAGGCGAGTTTTCTTTGCAAGGGTTATCTGATTTTCTGGAAACTTATCGTGAAATGCAGCAGGTTAACTCAAAACTAAGGCTAACCGGCGTTTTGCTTACGATGGTCGATAATACCCGGACCAGCAAAGATGTTGCCGCTAACGTCAAAGAGATTTTACCAAAAGAGATGTTCAAATCTCAGATAAGTCGACGCACTATTCTTTCACAGGTGCCAACACGCGGCCCGATCCAACTCTACGCACCTAATAGTGACTCAGCAAATGAATATAATGCGTTGGCCGAGGAGGTAATCCGTGCAACCACTTAACTCTAACTCACCCAAACCAAAACCGGCTCCGCCTCCTCCGGTGGGGAAAGCCAACCGGACGCTGGTACGCGAGTTGATTAGCCAGTCCAGCCGTCAAAAACAACAACAAAATCAGGCGGCCCTTCTGGTCGACATCGAAACTCTCAAACCAAACCCGGATCAACCCCGGCGGACCACTGATCCGAAACAGGACGAGGATTTGCGCGATGATATTAAAATCAGAGGGATTTTAGAACCGATTATAGTTCGTCCGGCACCTGGGGTGGGAGCTGACGCTTTTGAGATAGTAGCCGGCGAACGGCGGTTTCGGGCCGCCCAGGCTGCCGGATTGCGGGTGGTGCCGGTAATAGTGCAGGAATTGAGCGATAAAGATGTCCAGTTGATCAGTCTGGCCGAGAATCTACAGAGAGCAGAGCTTAGTCCGCTTGACGAAGGCCGGTTTTTCCAAAAACTGTCCGATCAGTATAACTGGTCGACCTATGATATAGCCAAAGCCATTAATAAGAGTCAGGGTTACGTACAGAGCCGGTTTACTTTGCTGCGTTCCAGCGCGAGTGACACTGATGGCGACCCTGAAACCGGTTCTAAGCCTGGTGCGTCCAGTGGTTCAGCCAAAGCTAATAGTGAAAAGAATAACAAACGAGTAAAAAATACTTACTTGTATGAAAATTCACAATTAAATAAAGGCTTAAATCGTCTTACAAAACTGCTGCACCAGACAGATGAGACCGAGCTGGCAGGCTTGGAAAGTCAGGAGCGTCTGGAACTTCTTGAAAAAATTGTCAGTTTGAGAGAGCAATTACACGATTTCGAGAAACAACTCAGGCAAGGCTAAACTACCGGTCGTCCTGAGCGGGAGCAGAAAGAGTTTATTTCAGATTAGATAGGGTTTGCCGGTCTACAAAAGTATTTCACGTGCAACATTTATCGCCTTTTAACGGGTTTAGTAGCTCAAAACACTGGGGTAGTTATTTACAAACCGGCTTACAAGATTATTTCTTACAGAGGTTTTTGATATGAGTGATGAGAAAAAGCCTGACTTTGATAGTATTCGTCAGCTTAACGAGTTAAGTATCGAATACTGGTCGGCCCGTGAGCTTATGCCGCTGCTGGGTTATGATAAATGGCAACGCTTTGAGGACGCCCTCAAACGAGCCAGGTTTGCCTGTGAACAGGCTAATCAAAAGGTTGAGGATCACTTTACCGGAGCCGGTAAGGCGATCACCGGTGGTCATGGTGCCCGGCAAATAGTTAAGGATTACTGGCTCAGTCGCTTCGGTGCCTATCTGACGGCCCTGAACGGCGACCCCCGTAAGCCGGAAATAGCGGCGGCTCAAGCTTATTTTGTGGTTTCCGCTAGAGAGAATGAGTTGTTTCATCTGGTCGAGGAACAAAACCAGCGCATAGAGCTTCGACAATTGATGGATGAAAGCAACCGTGAACTGGAACAGGCCGCATACCAGGCCGGTGTACTACCCCGGAGTTTTGGTTTGTTTCACCGGGTGGGCTATGAGGGGCTTTATGGTGGGCTAAGTCCCGATGAAATAAAAAAGCTGAAAGGGGTAGGCCCACGTGAGGACTTGCTCGACCGGATGGGCGTTGAGGAGTTATCTGCCAATAGCTTTCGGGCTACCCAGACCGCCGGTAAACTCAAGCGGGATAATGTGCAAGGTCAGGCTCAAGCAATGGAAACCCATCGTGAAATCGGTCAAAAAGTGCGAGATGTTATCGCCGATATTGGTAGCCCACCCCCGGAAGAATTACCGGCTGCGCCTTCTATTAAGCCACTTCTAAAAAGCCGCGCCAGTCGCCGTAAAAGAGTTGAGTTACCAACACCTAAAAACCCGCCTGATTTAGGCTGATTGCCAATCATGAGTTTGGAAAAGATAAATCAGCTTTACATAACAAACAATACTGATTTGCGAAGTTAATTAAATTTAGAGCCTGTCAGAGTACTGAATAATGAGGAAACGTTCACAGTGATAAGAGTTTAATTGGCTTGCGTAATCAGATTTTCAAGCTGCTCGACTGCTTTTGCCCAGGTATATTGCTGAACAAAGTAGTGCCCGTTTTGGGCTAACTCCATACGCTTCTGGTCGTTTTGTAGTAAGAGTTCGATTGCTTTTGCTAATAAGTCAGGCTGTTTAGAGTCTACAACACAGGCCGTTTGCTCAGGCCGAGCGTAATCTCGATTGCCCCCATTGTTATAAGTAACTAGGGCGGCCCCACAGGCCATCGCCTCGATGCCAGGTAATCCCCAACCTTCATAATGCGATGGGTGTAAAAAAATTGAAAGCGAATTATAGAACCGGGCCAATTGATGATCAGACGGTGACTGGCAAAACTCCAGCCAATCCGGCAACTCCAGTTGAGTGGGCGGTCCAAAAGCCTTAAATTTTAGATGAGCCTCCGGGTGAGACCTGGCAAAGTTGGCCCGGACAAGCCCCAAAGCTTTCAAGGCATCGCTGGCCCCTTTTTCGGGCGCAGGCCGCAAAGGGAAGCCGATAACACCGGGACTACGAGCTGAAATTGGTGTTTGAAGATTAAATACCTCAAAATCTATCCCGCCGGGAATGTACTCAATTAGGTCAGGGGCTTTATTGGCCTGTAACATCTCAAGCACGGCGGGAGAAGTGGCGATCAATTTCAAGCCAGCCCGGTGAGTTTCACCTATCCTCAGGCGAGTCGCTTCATCGGTACTCCGCCAGATTTCGTAATCGTAGACCAGATAAAATTTTCTACCCTTGCTGGCTGGGTAATCCTTAATCATTTCAGCGGTCTGCCAGCCCGTAGCAAAAATAATATCGCCATCTGGAATATGAGTGCTGCCTAAATCACTCGTCAACCGGTAGCGCGTGTTGTGACGGGCTGGAAACCAGGGTACCAGGGGCCGGTGTTTCAAACGCCAGCGATAGGGCCAGACAAAACCAACCAGGCGATCCTTCAATTTCAGGGGCGGTTGGATCCAACGTGGGTGAATTACCGTTACCTTGTGACCGTGTTGTTGCAGTCGGTTGGCATACTCATAAGCTACTCTGAAACCCCCCACCGGAGTTTGAGCATAAGCTGGCAAAATGAAAGTTATTTTCATGCCTGTCGGTTTTAAACTTTCGGTTCTAAAATTATATTCAGGTAAGGGTACAAAGCCTGAGTTGGGCAACCGGTACTCAAAATAAATTTTCTCAAAAGACTTAAACCTGAATACACCGGTTTTCGCCAACTTGCCGTTTTTACATTGCTGTAGTCAAATATCGAAGGGACTTGAGTTAAGGGGGGATAAACCAATTCATCGGGGATAAAGGAATATCGAAAGCCAGCCTTTTCCACCAAAGCGGCAATTCGCCCAGCCGTTCGATAGTATACATCCCAACTTTCATCAACCGAAATTGAATAACGATACTTTTCGCCTCTCAACTTGACATAAATATTAGCCAGGCTTCTGGGTAACCAGGGTACAAAACGTAAGCCGGTGTGATCGTCGACCGTTTGCAATTTGTTTGGCACAAGTACATAAATAGCGGAGCGGCACAGCCGTTTTAATTCCGGTAGAACTTCTAAAAGAGTTTTATCACTGAGGTGTTCCAGCACTACAAATAAAAAAATAATATCGAAACTTTGATCGGGGAAAGGTAGCGCTACCGACTGACTCAAAATAAAAGTATCTTCTGGCAGATCATTTTCGCTCGCCAGGATTTTAGCCAACCCCAGATGGGCAGAATGTAAATCGATGCCGGTAGTTTTAAGACCGTTTTGATTTAGCAAAACCGTTAATTCACCGGTTCCGCACCCGAAATCCAGGGCAGTGGCCGTTTCAGCCAGGTTATATTTTTTCTTAAGAAAAGGCACCAGTTCTCGAAACCACTGTTCATACGAATTTTCTGAATAATGCGAGGTCTTTTCGATATGATCCCGAATTACTGCATTATAAATATAAGTCCCGGTTAATGGTTGGTTATAAGCGGCAACAGCCTGACGAAAGTTATCGGCTTTGATAAGTAAAATCCTTTCTCGACTGGCGTACATAAGTTCAACACTTAACTTTATCAGGTTTTTGAGGCTGTTCAACCTACCACTCCCCTCTATTACGATGAGTTTTGAGGAGTTTCTATTTTACCTACCGGCTTTTTTGAAGAAACCTTTAGGACGGTCGATTAAACGACAGTAGGTTTGTTCCAGTTCTTTCACGATCTGGGTAGTATGAAAACGGGTCACTGCCCGGCGACCGCCATCCGACAATTTTTGTTGAAGGGCCAGATCGGCCAGGAGCGTGTTGATCGCCTGGGCCAGCCCGACATGGTCTTCCAACTTGAAAAATAAGCCGGTTTCGTTGTCTTTCACGATCTCGTTGATGACCGGTATATCGGTGGTGACAATCGGGCAACCGGCACTCATGGCTTCGATCAGGGGTATGCCAAAACCTTCGTAACGACTGGGACAGGCCAGCAGGGTGCTGCCCAAAAAGAGTTCGGCTTTTTGAGCCTCGCTAATATTATCGAGCAATGTCAGGTGTGCAGTGACGCCACCGGTCTCGGCTATATCCAGCAAAACTTTTTGGTGGATCGGGCTATGTCCGGCGAAAACAAAGCGGGCACCGGGAAATTTTTCGACTACCATCGGGATCGCTTTTGCCAGCAGGTCAAAGCCTTTGCGGTACTTAAATTGACCAAGATAAAAAATTTGAGGTTCCGCCAGTTTTTTAACCGGGGCTTCGATGCCGTCCAGCCATTCTTCGTCGACCGAACAGGCAATTACGGTGATCTGGTCAGCCGGAACGCCCAGCTTGATCAACTCGTCCCGTTCGTGATGGGAGAGCGCAACAAAGCCATCGGCCAGTCGTAGGGGGGCGTGCATCAAGTAATTCTTTAAGTACATTTTAAGCTTGAAATTCTTTGAGAGGGCTTTTACCAATCCAGAGAGGGTTAGAATTAGCTGGTCATATTTGGGCGGTGTGTCGAAAGGGCGGTCGCGGTCGTCAACCAGGTAGGGATCGTGAAAGATACCCAACGGCCCCAGTACCGTCGGTATGCGGCGCAATTTACACAGCAAAATAGTCTGAAAATTTAGCTGGTTACTGAGATGAAACAGGTGAACCACGTCGGGTCGGGGGCCGCTCAGGAAAGCTTGGAGTAAATCCCAGGATAGCCACTGCCGCCGCCGCAGCCGTTTAACCAGCACACCGTCAATTATTTCCTCGGCCAGGCTGTTCCAGCTTTGCTTACCCAGGTAGGTGAAAGCCTGGACGCTGTGGCCGTTCTTGACCAGCCCGCGCGCCTGGACCCGTTCCGGCCAGCTTACAAATTCACGGGTAATTCCGTTGGTAGTTACGATTAGAATATTCATATAGTATTGGGTTAACTATCCTTATTATAGGGCGGAACGCCGGGGCCAACTCGCTGCCAGAGTTGAATTTCACGCTGGTTCTGGTTATCGCGGTCGCGTTGACCTTTGATCACCACCCGGTCGACCAGTTTATATTCGGTGGTCGTGCGTAACCAGTCAATCGGTCGCTGATGACCCAATACATCGCCGTTTTGATTGAGATATAGAGCCTGGGCATTGGTATCGACCAGGATGTACTGGAAAGCGGCTAGCGGCGGATTATAGAGGGCCAGCGGGAAAAGCGCACTATAGCGGCGCGGCATAGTATGTGGCCCTAAAAATGAAGTGCTGCTAACCGAAGCCTCGGCGGGGATTCGCTGGATTATGGCGTTGGTTGGCTCGACCATAGCTTTTTTCTCAGGGTTGCGAACTACCTCGATCAATGGATTTAGCTCTACTACCTGCATTCCCAGCACAAATATTCCCAGCCCTAGCATTACCATGCCAGCCGAGGCCAGCGGTTGACCGACAATACGCCGGTCGCGGGTAACTTTCCAGCGTTGGAGCAGTCTTACCAGATTTGAGGTGCCGTAGATCGCCCCAACTATCAGGGGAAAGAGCAGCAGCGCGGAATAATGACTTTTGTAGTCAAACTGGGCGGACCGCATACTCAGCAAATTGATCGCCACAATCGGCAGGGCGAAAAGCATCACGCTCGGACTGAACAACGGCAAAAAGGCCAACGGCAGCAACATCAAAATTAAATAGGTAATTTTTTTGAGTGTGAAAACTCGCTGGGCGGTTTTAAGCGGATTGGTAACGGTCTTGACCAGGACATCCGGTAAATTTTTGCCGAGGTCGCCATAGGTGGTCGAAATAATTGTATCGGTGTTAGCGATGTAATTGCGCTGCTCTGCCGAAATCTGGATCGGCTGAACCGAGGGCGGCACGACCATTGTACCGGGCGTTATGAAGGCCGGTAGGATAAAACTGAAAATGACTACAAAATAAACCGGGGCCAGCACCAGCGGCGGCAGCCACAGTTTTGCCGGAATACGTCGGCGATGCCACAGACCATATAGCCCGAACATCGCCACTACCAGCGAGACTTCGGTGCGGGTAGCGATTGCCAGCAAAGTAAACAGGGCGAAACGCCAGCCGGCTTTTTTCTCAAAGAAATAAAAAGCATATAGCAAGGCCACCAGACCGGGAGCGCGCAAATTAAAAGGCAACAGATTAAAATATTCCAGGGTCGGGTTGAGCAGGTAGACTGCCGCAAAGGCCAGCCCGGCGGGATTGCTTTTGAAGCGGTCGCGGGCCAACCAGAATACCGGCAAAACTCCCAGGGCCAAAATCAGCGTTTCCAACCAGAAAAGCGTATGCGGCGAAGGCAACAGCCAGTAAAACGGCTCGAAAAGTACCAGTATCGGCATCCAGTCCACCGCAAAAGCACTCGTTGAGTAGGCAAAATCACTTTGTTCGAGAAAGCGGCCTTTGAAAGTGTTCCAGAGCGGTTGCTCGAAATAAATCTGGTCGTAGCCGGTCTGGTAAGTTTCGTATTTATAGGTAGAAGCCAGGCCAAAAACCAGTAGATACAGGCAAATTCCGGCCACCAGCAATCTCAGGTGATGACGGTCCAGCCAGCTATAGAGGCGCAGACACCACCGTTGAGAAACGACCGGCGATGTTTTGGCTCCTTCTAAAAGACCGGGGGCTGTCGGGGAAGGGGTAGTAAGCTGGTTGACCCTCTCATTACTGCTTGAGAGTGGGTTACTCGGCACTTGGGACAACTTTTGATTTGCTCCTTGGTCAGTTTTTATAATCGCTTGAGCCGCCTGGAACGGTGAGCAGAGTATAGCATCAGGTTTTGAAACCGGCAAACCGTTATTTGCCCGGCTATACTTCAGGCTTGGGCAAACCGAGGTATAAGGCTGGTTGCGTGATAAGAGGGGCTGTGGTATATAAGTCGTGGTATATAAGTCGTGGCATATTGTTTGATGATTATTATAAATCTGTGAACTTCCCGGTAATAAGTTGTATTAAGCGAAGTTTGTAACTACTCAGCCCTATTTTTCGAGGCGGGGTAGGTAGGGGTGCAAACCCTGCGCGGGGTACTACAGGCGGGTACCCTATGGGTGCCCCTGTTAAACTCTCTTTTCTTCTTCTTTTCCCCGTCCACTGGTGGCCCTGGGGAGGGGTCTGAGTAGTTACTGAAGTAGTACCTCTAAACAGCGGAACGACGGAGTTCTGTTCAACCTTTAGTTCTAGGAATAGGAGCGGATTGAAAATTGAAAGTTCTCGGTCGTGTAGCTGTTTTCCCGGTGATACCCGAACGTATCAGCCGGTTGTACGAATTAGCCTTTAACCTGTGGTGGAGTTGGAACCAGCCCGCTCAGGAGCTTTACAGGGTGATCGACCCGGTGTTGTGGGACGAAGTAAACCATAACCCGGTCCGCTTTTTAAGCCAGGTTAAGCCGGAGAAGTTGACCAGCACCAGCCAGGATAATTTTTACCTGGAAAATTATGACCGGATTCTGGCTGAATTCGATGCTTATATGCACCCGGCTACCCCGTCGTGGTTCAAAACTACTCATGGCGAATTGCTTGATCAGACGATTGCCTATTTTTCCGCCGAGTTTGGTTTGCACGAAGCCTTACCGATTTACAGCGGTGGTCTGGGGATTTTGAGCGGCGATCATTGCAAAGCCGCCAGCGATCTCGGCTTGCCGTTTATCGGGGTGGGCTTTTTGTATCCACAGGGCTATTTCATCCAACGGATTACCCGCGAAGGCCAGCAGGAAGCTTTTTACGAAAAGTTACATTTCTCGGAGGTTCCGGCGACCCCGGCGACTAACCCGAAGGGCGAAGAAGTAATAATCTCGGTTGACTTGCCGGGCCGCAAGGTTTACGCCAAAGTCTGGCGCATCCAGGTTGGCCGGATTCCGCTCTTTTTGATGGATACCGATGTCGACCCCAACCAGCCCTCCGACCGCGATCTATCGGCCCGGCTTTATGGCGGCGACCACGAATTGCGGGTAGCTCAGGAAATCGTGCTGGGTATAGGCGGCGTGCGGGCCGTCCGCGAACTGGGTTATAGCCCCTCGGCCTGGCACATGAACGAAGGCCACAGTGCCTTTTTGGGGCTGGAGCGGGTACGCGAACTGGTTCAGGGTTACGGCCTGACCTTCGCCGAAGCCCGTGAAGCGGTGGCCGCCGGTGGCATCTTCACTACCCACACCCCGGTTCCCGCCGGTAACGATGCGTTTGGGTTTGATTTGATCGATAAATACTTTAACCAGTTCTGGCCGCAATTGGGCTTGAGTCGGGAGGAGTTCTTATTGTTCGCTCGCCAACCGCAAAGCTGGGGCGATAGTTACAGTATGACCGTGTTGGCCCTCAAATTATCGGGTGGTCATAACGGAGTGAGCAAATTGCACGGCGTAGTCTCGCGCAAGATGTGGGAATTCCTCTGGCCGGGCGTCGACTCGGAGGAAGTGCCGATCACCCATATAACCAACGGTGTGCATACCCAGACCTGGCTGGCTCCCGAATTGTGGACCCTTTACACCAAATACCTGGGATCAGATTGGTTGGAAAAGCTGGACGACCCGCAGCTCTGGGAAGCTCTCGACCAGGTTCCCGATCAAGAGTTGTGGGAAATTCATGGTCGGCTCAAGGTAAAATTGCTCGACTTTATGCACAAGCGCGTCCGCGAACATCGCCTGGAAGTCGGCGAAGGGCCGCACGAAGTCGCCGAGGCCGAAAACCTGTTTAACCCCCAGGCTCTGACCATCGGCTTTGCCCGCCGCTTTGCTACTTACAAACGGGCTACCCTGATTTTCCGGCACGTCGACCGCATCCAGAAAATTCTCAACGATCCGCAGCGACCGGTTCAGATCGTGTTTGCCGGTAAAGCTCACCCGGCGGACGATCCGGGCAAAACCTTTATCCAGCAGGTTTTTCAGATCAGCAAAGAAGAAGGCTTTAAGGGCAAGATCGTCTTTCTGGAAAACTATGACATGAATATGGCGCGTTACCTGGTTTCGGGGGTGGACGTTTGGTTAAATAATCCCATCCGGCCGCTCGAAGCCAGCGGCACCAGCGGCCAAAAAGCCTCCCTCAATGGGGCACCAAACGCCTCGATCCTGGATGGCTGGTGGCCGGAAGCCTATAATGGCAAGAACGGTTGGGCACTCGGTGAGGAACGCACCTACCAGGACCAAAATACCGCCGACGAAGCCGATAGCGTCGATTTGTACGAGCGATTAGAGCAGGATATTGTCCCGCTGTTTTACCAGGTGGGCAGCGATGGCATTCCGCACGGCTGGGTTAGCATGATGAAAGAGGCGATCAAGACGATTGCTCCGGTCTTTAGCACTCGCCGCATGGTTAAGGATTACGCCGATTTGCTCTATATCCCGGCGATGGATCACTACCAGACCCTGAGCGGGGAAAACTACGGCAAAGCCAAAGAACTGGCGGTCTGGAAACGGCATTTCCAGGAGTCGTGGCAGGATGTCTCACTGGAAGCCCATGCTCCCCGCGATGGCAAGCTGGCGATTGGGGCGAAAGTTACGGTCGATGCCTGGCTCAAGCTTGGTCGCCTCACGCCCGATGATGTAACGGTCGAACTGATCTCAGCTCACGACCAGGATGGCACTTTTCTGGATCAGACTACCTCACCTATGCACATCACCGGCGATACCCGGCCCGACGGGAGTGTGCATTTTACCGGCGACTATATCACCATTTCCGGTGGTAGTCGGGTCTTTGCCGTCCGGGTAATGCCCAACCATCCTTCGCTGTTCAACAAACACGAACTTGGCTTAGTGCGCTGGGCTTGAGCCACTCATTTATTTAAGACCGACAGGCTCCCTTTTAGCCTTAAAAGGGAGCTTTTCTATTTGTTAGAACTTTCGCCAGATGCCGTAAACCAACCCGAAGCGGGGTACGTATGGGCGCAGCACCTGCGGGGGGTATAAGGGGTCTCCCCTGAAAATACTCTTTTTATTTTCGCTTCAAGCTCACAAAGTGGGGTTGAAGCGAAAATCCTATTTATTTGTAACTGATTTGTAACTGGTATATGCTACAGTTACGCCAGCTTATATTTTCCAGCCCTAAAATATTTCCGCAGGGATTTCAACTATGGCGACTAACCAATCAAAACAAAATCGCCGGGTAATCACCAGTTTTATGCTCCGGTTTGTTCGAGAAACTGAGGCCGCACCCGAACTGTCGGACCTAACACCCGCACCAGGCCCGGTCGAAAGCCCGCCTGATGCCTGGCGCGGGGTCGTAAAGCACATTCAGAGTGGGGCTGAACAACATTTTACCTCAATGGAAGAAGCCCAGAGCTTCATCAACAAATATATCCAGGCTTAAAATCGGTTCTCAAGGAGGAGAAATTAATGAAGCAAATAAAAGGTTTTTACTGGCTGAGTGCCATGATCTTGCTGCTATCAGCCCTACTGTCGGCCTGCGGCGATAGCTCGACCGCGACCAGCGTGAGTACTACGGCGGCGGCTACTACGGTGGCCCCGGCTACTTCGGCGGCGGTTGCTACCACTTCCGCTGTTGCGACCACCTCGGCGGCCACTTCGGTTGCAGCGACTACTGCGGTAGCGGTCCAGACCACCGCTTCGGCCACCTCGGCGGCGATTGCCACTACGGCTGCCGCTACCACCGGAGGCAGTAACGCCGGTAAGCCCCTGGTGGTTGGTTTGATCACCTCGCGCACCGGAGTTTACTCCTACTATGGCGATATGTTGGAAAAAGGGTTTATGATCGGGCTGGATTATTCCACCAAAGGCACCAACAAAATTGGCGACCGCGAAATTAAAGTTGTGGTGGAGGACGATGCCGGCGACCCGAACAAAGGCGTTGAAGCCGCCCGCAAGCTGGTTCAGCAAAGTGGCGCGGAAATCCTGGTTGGCACGCCTTCCAGTGCCTCGGCCCTGGCAATCGAAGCCGTCAACGACAAAGAACTCAAAAAGATTTTCATCGTCGACCCGGCGGCCAGCAGTGCTATCACCGGCGACAAGTTCAGCCAGTACGTCTTCCATACCGGACGTAATACCGATCAGGATGCCGTAACCGGGGCCAGTTATGCCGCCAGCTTGGCGACCAAGACCAAGAAGATCGTTAGCGTCTACCAGGATTACGCTTTTGGTCAGGACTCTAACAAAAGCTGGAAAGAAGTAGCCACCAAAACCAGCGGCATCGAGTGGGTAGAAATTCCGGTTCCGCAGACCGCCACCGAGTTTACCCCCTACATTCAGAAAATTCTGGACGCCGCCCCGGACGTGTTGATCATTTCCTGGGCCGGGACGACCGGTCCGAAGCTCTACCAGCAAATGAAGGATAACGACGTTTTCAGCAAAGTAACCGTCACCGGCGGCGTAGGCGATACCGCTACGATCAAATCCTTTGGTGATGCGCTGCTAGGTTTTCAGGGTATAATGGTTTACTGGTACCAGTTTCCCAAGACCGCCGAAAACGATTATCTGGTGAAGCAGTACCAGGAAAAGTACAAGACCGTCCCTGACCTGTTCAGCCCCGGTGGCTTTAGTGCCGCCTCGGCTCTGGTGAGCGCAGTGACCAAAACCGGCGGCGATACCAGTGCTGACAAAATGATCGCCGCGATGGAAGGTATGTCCTTCGCTACTCCCAAAGGCAAAATGACCTTCCGCAAAGAAGATCACCAGGCTTTGCAACCGATGTACATCGTGAAGATGGCTAAAGACACTACCGGCACCTTTACCTTCCCGATCCCGACACTGGTTAAGGAAGTCTCACCGGAAGAGTCTTCGCCACCGGTCCGGCGCAAATAATTCACCCGGC
Organism: Chloroflexia bacterium; assembly: GCA_038322625.1. Lineage (GTDB taxonomy): Bacteria > Chloroflexota > Chloroflexia > Chloroheliales > Chloroheliaceae > 54-19. The sequence goes on along the minus strand of JBBQGA010000002.1, from coordinate 222,639 downwards.
TCAGGGCCAGCCCGACCAAACTTGGTAAGAAAGTTTAACTGGACTGGCCTGTTTCAATTTAGGTTGTCAAACCAGGTCTCCTTTCAAAAGTTGAAACCGAATCGAACTAAAATCACCGTGTCGATGGAAACCAAACGCCCACCTTGGATAAGCGAGACAGGAGTCACTAATGAGTAATGAACAACCGGGAACCAACCTGACAAACGAAACCACTTCAGGACAGACCCCAACAAATCCCAGTTTACGAACGGGTCTTGTGAAATCGATCCTGGGCTTTGAGGTTAGCGAAGTCATCCATGTAGCTGCTCAACTAAACCTGGCTGATATTCTAAAAGACCAGTCGATGACGGACGAGGAGTTAGCCGCCGCCACCGGCTGTAAACCGGCTGCTCTATACCGTATACTCAGGGTGTTGGTATCGGTTGACATCCTCACCGAGGTTTCCGTTCACCGGTTTGCTCTGACCGAAGCCGGTAAGCTTCTCCAAAAGGACGTGCCCGGTTCGGTATATACTATGGCACTACATTTTAGTACTCCGCACGTCTGGCAAGTCTGGAATAATCTTTTGTACAGTGTCCAGACCGGGGAAGTTGCCACCAAACACATATATGGAATGACAGTCTGGGAATACTACCAGCAGCACCCTGAAGAAGGGGAAGTTTTTTACAATTTTATGAGCGAGTCCAGCAACCAGATTGCTCCTGCGGTAAGCGAAAAATATAATTTTGACGGGGTGAAGGTTCTAGCTGATGTAGGCGGTGCCCAGGGACAAATATTGGCGACCGTAATAAAGGCTCATCCTCATCTTAAAGGTATTCTTTTCGATTTGCCCCAGGTAGCCGAGGAGGCGCAGGAAAATCTGGCAATGGAAGGCGTGGCCGAGCGATGTCAAGTTGTGAGTGGCGATATGTTTAAGCCCTGGCCGGTAAAGGCCGATCTTTTCCTGATGTCAAGAATAATCCACGATTGGCACGATGAAGAGGTTATTTCAATCTTGAAAAACTGCCGGGCGGCGATGGACCCAGATAGCAAATTGGTGCTTCTGGAGCGTGTACTACCCACGGACAAGGACGGTGCTCTTTTATTTTGTTTGTCCGACCTTAATATGCTGGTTGGAGTAGGTGGTCAGGAACGAAATCTGGAAGAGTATCAAAATCTTTTCCAGGCGGCCGGTCTCAGGTTTACCCGGACGGTTCCCGTCACCCCAGCCTACAGCTTGATTGAAGCGGTAGTCGCCTGAATACAGTCCACCGAAAGTAAAACTAAACTGAATAACTATGACCGAAAACAACATTCTACAAACTGAAGAACTAACTCGCGCTTTTGGCGGGCACGTGGCCGTAAACCGGGTATCGCTGACGGTGAGGCGCGGCGAATTCAAGAGTATTATCGGGCCAAACGGAGCCGGGAAAACTACCCTGTTTAACCTCATTAGCGGGATGCTGCCGCCCAGCCGGGGCCGGGTGCTTTTTGACGGTCAGGATATTACTCGCCAACCGGCCTACAAACGTTCGCACGCCGGGATTGGCCGCTCATTTCAAATGACGACCGTTTTCCCAAACTTAAGTGTAGTAGAGAATGTCCGGCTGGCCGCCCAGAGCCGGAGCAGCCACGCCTTCAATTTCTGGCGACCGGCCCGGCAGTTCGGCCAGGACGAGGAACGCGCTTACGCTTTGCTCGAAACGGTCATGCTGGCCGGTCGTGAACTACAGACAGCCATCACACTTTCGCATGGGGACAAACGCAAGCTGGAAATTGCGATTCTGCTGGCGACCGACCCCAGTTTGCTTTTGCTCGACGAACCGACCGCCGGGATGAGCCGCGACGATGTGCCGGGGATTATCGAGGTGGTCCAGCGGATCAAACGGGCCGGAGAGCGCACCGTGATGCTGGTCGAGCATAAAATGGATATGGTAATGAGCGTTAGTGATTCGGTTATGGTGATGCACTACGGCGAGTTAATCGCCGATGGCAGCCCGGAGGAAATTGCCCAGAATGAAACCGTCCAATCCGCCTATCTTGGAAACTATGTCGAACGCACCATCTGAGCCGCTTTTACAACTTGCGGGCCTTCAGACTTATATCGGCCAGTTCCATATCTTGCAGGGGCTGGAACTAACGGTACCGGCGGGGGCGGTAACGGTGTTGCTCGGTCGCAACGGGGCCGGTAAAACTACCACTCTCAAGACCATTATGGGTCTGACCCCGGCGCAGGAAGGCCAGTTGAATTACCAGGGCGTATCGCTGCGAGGCCGCACCACCCACGAAATTGCGCGGCTAGGGATCGGTTATGTGCCGGAAGACCGGGGCATCTTCCGCGATATGACGGTTGAGGAAAACCTGACGCTGGCGGCGCGGGGCGAAAAACCGGCCAGCTACCGCCTCCGCCTGGAACGCTGTCACGACCTTTTCCCCGATATGCGGCGGTTTATGCGCCAGAAAGCCGGGACTCTTTCGGGCGGCCAGCAGCAGATGGTGGCGATCAGTCGAGGGCTGATGACCGACAATAAACTGCTACTGATCGATGAGCCGAGCAAAGGCCTGGCCCCGATTGTCGTCAAGGCCGTTATGGACGCGTTGGAGAAATTGAAGAGCGAAATAACCATTCTGCTGGTCGAGCAAAATTTCACGATGGCAAGCGTAGTCGGTGATTTCTTTTATTTAATCGATGATGGGCAAAATGTTGCCAACGGACCGCTATCGCAACTGATTGCCGACCCGGCCCTGACCCGTAAATATCTGGGGGTAGGTGGCGCATGAAACTGACGCAAACTCAAACTGTCCCGGCCTTCGTGCGCGACCGCCGGGTGCTGGCTCTGATAGGTTTAATCGGGCTGCTACTACTGTTTTTGCTCTATATTAATACCGCCATCAAATTCCCGGTTTTTGTAAGCTTCTTTATCAACGGCCTGGTCGAAAGCGCGATCCTGTTTTTGATGGCAAGTGGCCTTTCGCTCATCTTCGGCCTGATGAACGTGGTTAATTTCGCGCATGGGGCGATTTTTACCTGGGGCGGTTTTGCTTTCATCTGGGCTTTCAATCTGCTGACCACCTCCCCCACCGAGGCCACCGATAAAACCAGCCCACTGGCCTGGCTGCAAATCGGTCTCGACCCTTTTCCGGCGACCTTGCTGGCTCTGGTGATCGGTCTGACGACCGGGGCGGGGCTGGGGGCCGGGCTGGAATTCCTGGCAATCCGGCGTTTGTATGGCCGTCCGGTATTTCAAATTTTGCTGACGCTGGGCCTGGTGCTGGTTTTGGACGAAAGTCTGCGGCTGGTATTCAGTCTAAAAGCCCCAACCTACGATTTTCAAAACTCGATCTGGCCGCCGGGCAAGTGGAAAATTAGCCCGGACATATCGATCAACTGGAAATACCTGGCGATTATGGTGATCGGGCTGCTGGTTTTTATCGGGGTGTACTGGTTGCTCAACCGGACCAAAGTCGGGTTGGTGATCCGGGGCGGCGTCGAGGATAGCGGCATGGTTCAGGCTTTAGGCTACAATGTCAAACGCTATTTTTTCGGCGTATTTATTCTGGGTTCAGCCCTGGCAGCCCTGGGCGGCGCGGCCCACACCGTTACCAGTTCGGGCGGTACCGAAGGCATGGGGCAGGCCGGTCTGCTCACGGCTTTTGTAGTGGTAGTAATTGGTGGCCTCGGCAGCTTTGAAGGCGCGGCGGTCGGGTCGCTGCTGGTCGGGCTGGTCACACCTTACATCGCCTATCATTTCCCGGCTCTGGCCGATAGTTTTGTAATGCTTTTGCTGGTATTGGTGTTGCTGGTACGTCCGCAGGGACTTTTCGGCGGCAAACCCTGAGCTTTTTGACTACTTTCCTGGCTGCCCTACTCCCGCAGGGACGGGTTTCCATCATTCCATCAGGTTTGCCTGATCGGGGATTTGTGTTATAATCCACCACAGACCTACCTGAGGGCGGTCATAGCAAAAAGTTAATTGACTTAGCTAAAAAATTGCTACTAAAAGTGCTTGGAAGTTTGCAAAAGTTGTAACGGTTAGAATGTTGATATTTAGTTAGCAAGAAGTTGTTACGCGCAGGCTGGCCGGGCCATTGGTGGCGGTACGAGGAGAAGCATCTAATGTGGAATTTACCGAACCTGGTGTTCGGAATATTCAGCCGGGATCTGGGTATCGATCTTGGCACGGCGAATACACTGGTTCACGTGCGCGGTAAAGGCATCGTGATTAGTGAACCCAGTTATGTGGCAATCGACCGTCGAACCAAAGATGTCAAGGCCGTTGGAGCCGATGCCAAAGCGATGGCCGGTAAGACCCCGGCTAACATCATTGCTATCCGCCCTTTGCGCGATGGCGTGATCGCTGACTTTGATATTGTGCAGAAGATGTTGCACGAATTTATCCGCAAGGTACATAGCCAGACCGTGATCGGTCCTCATCCCCGGATCGTGGTGGGCATTCCCAGTGGTGTAACCGAAGTCGAAAAACGAGCCGCCCGTGAGGCCAGCCTAAATGCCGGTGCCCGCGAAGCTTATGTAGTTGAAGAACCGATGGCTGCCGCGATTGGGGCCGGTCTGCCGGTCAATGAGCCTATCGGCTCGATGATCGTCGATATTGGCGGCGGTACGACCGAGGTAGCCGTGATTTCGCTCGGTGGGATCGTAATCAATCACTCGATCCGTACTGCCGGAGATGAAATCGACGAAGCGATTATCCAGTATGCCCGCCGCGAACACAACCTCTTGATCGGCGAACGTATGGCCGAAAGTGCCAAAATCGCCGCGGGGTCGGCTTTCCCCCTGGACCAGGAGTTGCGCTATTCCCTGCGTGGCCGCGATGTGCTGACCGGCCTACCAAAATCGGTCGAGCTGAGTAGTGTCGAGGTGCGCGAAGCGATCAGCGGGCCGGTCAACTCGATTGTCGAGACGATCAAGCGGGCTATCGAAGAAACTCCGCCCGAACTGGTAGCCGATATTATGGAACGCGGCATTACGGTCGCCGGTGGTGGAGCTTTGCTGCTGGGCCTGGACAAACGGTTGCATATGGAAACCCGTATGCCAGTTTATATTGCCGATGACCCGTTAACCTGTGTAGTTCGTGGTACCGGTATTATGGTAGAAAGTCTGGAAGACGAAAAATACCGGCAGATTATTGCTGCCAGCCAGGAAGGGCGGCGTCTTAAGACCAGCCGCTAATAGTAGCAATGTTAAGAAGAAATGTTCCGGCGTCGAATCAACGCCTCTCCTACGGAGCAATCTGGATTGCTCTTTCCCTGATAATTATTATCCTCGATCAGCTTGGGTTTATCCGTCCGGTAGAACAGGTCACTACGACTTTTCTCAGGCCGATAACCCAGGCCGCCCATCAACTTGGTACCAATCTAAGCCGCTACGGTGACTTTTTCAACGAGAACGAAAAGTTGCGATCCGAAAACGCTTTGCTGCGCGACCAGTTGCGCGAGGCTCAGGGTGCCCAGGGTAAAGTAGCCGGTCTGGCTAACCGGGTCGACCAGCTTGAAAAACAACTAAAGTTCCGCGAAAACCCCGATAACAAAAATCTGAGTGTGGTAAATGCGGATGTCGTAAACCGGGGAACTTCCAGCGTCAATCAATCGATAACGATAAACAAAGGCAGCAACGACGGTTTGCAACGGGGTCAACCGGTCGTCGACGCGTCGGGTTATCTGGTAGGCCGGATCGCCCGGTTGGAAGCTACTCAGAGCGAAATTTTGCTGATCAGCGATAGCGCGGTCGGGGTAAATGTCTATACCCAGCGCTACGACGCGAACAACCGCCGGGTGCAAATTCAGCCGGTCGATGGTACCGCTATCGGCCAGTTTCAGCTTGGTACCAGCGATAAAATTCGCATCGAACGGATACAACAGACCGCCGACATCAAACAGGACGACTGGGTTTTTACCAACGGCATCGGCAATACCTACCCGCCCAATATATTGATCGGCAAAGTCGACCGGGTCTTGAGCGAGGACGGCCAACCCGAAAAATCAGCCATCGTCCGGCCCATTGCCGACCTCGATCACATCCCGCAAGTTTTGATTATTACCAATTGGGGCGACCATTAGTGAAATCCTGCGCCAGTTGGCCTTGTCCTTGCCGCCTAAACCGCTGGGGAGGTGAGTACCGTTAACCCTTACCTAGCCAGTTTTTTGGTGCTGTTGATTTCGCTGGTGCAAACCCAGTTTTTGCCAGCTTTATTGCCGAGTATCACGCAGTACGTACCCGATTTGTTGTTACTGGTCGTGGTGTCGTGGGCGTTGTTGCTAGAGGAACAATGGGCTTTGCCGCTGGCCTTTGGGGCGGGGTTGTTTCTCGATTTGTTGGCCCTCGGTTTGCACCCGGTCGGCTTTAATGCTTTGCTTTTTAGCCTGAGTGCCGCCATAATCAACCGAACTGCCCCCAACCGCTCCAATACTACCGTAATTCGAGCCGTACCGGTAGCCTTGCTGGCGGCAGCGGGTTATCATCTGGCCGGTTTGCTAGCCGACCGGCTTTTGGGCTATAATAACTTTCAAACTAACGTGATTTTTCAAATCCTTTTGCCGCTGATCATAATTGATGCGGCCCTCATGTTAGTAATCTTTGGAATGGTTCGCCTGGTAACTCGGACCAAATCAGCCAGAGACTAAAATAAAATTCAGGTAGCGGAACATTGGTTTGAACCAATCGTTTAGGTCAGACCCGGTTTGGTGGCCTCGGATAGTGGTTTATGGTATTAAAACTAGACGAACAAAAATTAGCGGAAGACAATCAGGATAAATCTCACGAAGTCGGCAACGACCGAGGCGGTGGTGCCCGGACGATCAGCCGGTTAAACTTTTTGAGGGTGGGGATTCTGGGTAGTTTTGGCTTACTTACCTGGCGATTATGGGATTTGCAAAAGCCCCTGGCCGATAACCAGAACCTGGCCGGCAATACCCAGGCCCCCCAGGCCGATACCCGCTATATCAGTTATAAGGCTCCTCGCGGTATAATCTTCGACCGCAACAGCAAAAAACTGGTCACTAATCAGGCTACCTTCTCGGTAACTTTGACCGCCAACTACCTGCCCGACCCCGCCAAAGGCAAAAAAGAGGAACAGGCCGACCTGGCAAAGCAACGGCAAGCGGTCTATGACAACCTGGCCCGCTTTCTGGGCATGAATTACTATATCGTTTTGATCCCCGAACAAGTCAACGGCCTGAAAAACAAGCAAGGGGTCTACACCAATCCTGAAAGAAATGCGATCCTCAACGAACTGGAAAAGATTACCAGCATTTCGGCCAACGATTGGGATAAAACTTTACTAAAACTGGCCGCCGACAAGCGCGATCAGGACCCCTTTGTTGTCAACGAAAAAGAGCCGATCCCGGTCGAACAGTTCGACCACTTTCTATATTTGCGGTCAAAATTTAGAACTGATGGGTTCTTGTTTCAGAGCGAAGCCGAATTAAAAATGTTGCGAGCCTCCAGCCTGGTTCCGGCTTACCAACCGGTCGAGGTTTGGCCGAGTTTATCGCGTCAGGATGCTATGCTTCTGACCGAGAAGCGGTTGGATTATCCCGGTGTCGATATTCAGATTAACTACATTCGCCAGTACGAAGAACCCAAACTATACGCTCATTTGCTGGGCTACACCGGCCATTTTACCAGCCAGGACAGTCTGGCAAAGGCTAACAAAACTGCTCAGAACGATCCAAATAGCGTAGCCGACCCTAACGATCCCTCCTCCAAGATCAATGTATATGATCTGGATGACAAAATTGGAGTGACCGGCCTCGAAGCCTGGCTGGAAGATTTCCTGCGTGGTCGCAAAGGTGCTAACGAAGTTCAGGTCGATAGCACTGGACATATTCTCAGGACAGTTCATACCGGCAAACCGGCCCAGCCCGGCAATAGCGTCTCGCTCACGATAGATAGTGAGTTACAGGCTTTTGTGGCCGACGTGCTGGGAAAACAACTTTTTTCAACCGACGAAAAAGTAATCAATAAACAGGCCAAAGTCCGAGAAGGCGCGGCGGTGGTGATGGATGTAAATACCGGTGAAGTGCTGGCCCTGGTCGGTTTTCCTTCTTATGATAATAACCTCTACAACAAACCCAGAAAAGAGTGGACTCCCCAGGAAATCGCTGACATGGATGACCAGGATAAAGCGATACAATATAACCGGGCGGTCAGTGCCCGTTACGCCCCCGGTTCGTGTTTTAAGTTGATCACGGCGGCGGCGGCCCTCAACGAAAAAGTGATCAACGTAAACACTACCTTCAACTGCACCCACCTGATCAACGTACCGACCAGCACCAAGCCGACTCCCTCTAACCCGTTCAAATGCTGGGGTCAGCATGGGCCGCAGAATATTCTGGACGCGATTAAAAACAGTTGCGATATTTTCTTCTACAATGTCTCGGTCTCCAAAGGGACCGGCCAGACTAGCGGTGAGAACCGCTATTACGATGCCAATACCAACGAACAACACCTGTTTAATGGCATGGGTATCGATGCCTTAAACGGTTATATGGAATTGTTTAACCTGGGCCAAAAAACCGGCGTGGAATTGCCCAGCGAGTACACCGGTCTTTTGCCCGGTCCGCAAACTACCAACCCTAAATGGTCAATCGGTGATACAATGACCACCTCAATCGGGCAGGGTGACGTGGAAGTTACTCCCCTGCAATTGTGCATGGTAACGGCCTGTTTTGCTAACGGAGGTAAGCTTTTCCGGCCCCAGTTGGTACGCGAAGTCAAAGATAGTACCGGCAAGGTAGTTGCGCCCTTTGAACCGAAACTCATCCGCGATGTAACCAAAGACGCTATAAAATGGCCGACACCCGACCCCAAGGACCCCAACCGGCGGTTGGTCCTGACCGAATTCCGGCTCGAACCGTCGGTTATGCAGGTGATAAGGCAGGGTATGCTGGCGGTGACCAGTGCCAGTGGTACGGCAGCCAATAGTCTTTACGGCAAAATCGGTAAGTTGCAGGTCGCTGGTAAGACCGGTACCGCCGAGTACGGTGAAATTATCGGCAAAGACAAAGACGGCAATGATGCCAGGGCCACCCGCGCCTGGTTTACCGCTTTTGCGCCCTACGATAAGCCAAAATACGCTGTAACAGCCCTGATCGCCTCCGGGGGTATCGGAGCCGAGGGTTCGACCTTCGCGGTGCCTATCGTACACGACATTTTACAGAAGTTGTTCCCGGAAGAAACCAAACAAGCTACAAAATAGTTTCTGGCCGGTTGGTGTTCCTATCATGCTCCGTCAATCTAGCGAGAGTTAAAAATGAGCATAACGGGCAAAAAAAGCGAGGCGGTAACAATCAAAGGCAGTGCCGGTGGGCTGCTGGTACGTTTGCGCGATGATGTGCCAAGTGAGTGGCCGGTGCTGGTGGCCGAACTAACCGAACGCTTGCAGGCCGGTCAGCGTTTCTTCCAGGGTGGTCAGGCCCACCTGGAACTGGGTTCGCGGTTACTCGAACCTCCGCAACTGGAAGAAATAAAAGCCGTGATGGCCCAGCACGGAGTCGAACTGGCAACGGTAATCGCGGGAACCCAGGCCACCCGCAACGTGGCGAAACAGGTCGGCCTCCCGTTTAAATTGCCCAGCAACCAGAACACCCGGCCCCCTACCCCGGTAATCGAGGGTAACACTGGCAGCAAAGCCGAAAACGTCCGGGCCGGACAGCCTTTTGACTCGGCGGAAGCCTTATTTTTGCGGCGTACAGTGCGCAGCGGCCAGCGGATCGAACACCATGCTGATGTCGTGGTGCTGGGCGATGTCAATCCGGGAGCGGAAATAATCGCTGGAGGCAGCGTGATAGTATGGGGAACCGTGCGCGGACAGATTCAGGCCGGACAGATTCAGGCCGGAGCCGTAATCTGCGCCCTCAGTTTGCGGCCTACCCAGCTAAGAATCGGCGAGGTGCTGGCGGTTGGTAGTCAGGAAGCTCTGAATGAACCGATCCCCGGCCCGGAGATCGCAACCGTCGAAAATGGGGCGATTGTGCTGGAAAGCTGGCAACCCAAGCAAACCCGCCGCTAACCGTTCCAACAGATCATTATTAACCTTAATTCAGGCGTGTTTAAGAAGTTAATTCGGAACAGCAGAATGGTAGTACAAATCAGATATTCAACTCACAATAACTGAACAAGTTCGGGGGGAAAAATGCCAGGAAAAGTGGTGACAATAACAAGCGGTAAAGGGGGCGTAGGTAAGACTACCACCACCGCCAATCTAGGAACAGCCCTGGCAATCAGTGGTCGAAAGGTCGCCGTAGTCGATGCTGACATTGGATTACGCAACCTGGATGTCGTGCTGGGTCTGGAAAACCGGATCGTCTACGACCTGGTAGATGTCGTAGAAGGCCGCGCCCGCTTGCGCCAGGCCCTGATTAAAGACAAACGCTACCCGGACCTGTGTTTGCTCCCCGCCGCCCAGACCCGCGATAAAAACGCCGTTTCCCCGGAGCAGATGGCCGACCTTACGCGCCAGCTAGCCCAGGATTTTGATTTCGTGCTGGTCGACTCACCCGCCGGGATTGAGCAAGGTTTTCGCAACGCGATTGCTGGAGCCGACCAGGTTTTGATCGTGACGACTCCCGAAGTTTCCGCTGTGCGCGATGCCGACCGCATCATAGGGCTGGTCGAAGCTGCCGAACTGGAAACCCCTCGCCTGATCCTCAACCGGATCAAACCGGCGATGGTGCGCCGGGGCGATATGATGAGCATGGAAGATGTCAAAGATATTCTGGCAATCGAGATCATTGGTATTGTGCCGGAAGACGAGTCGGTGGTAATATCGACCAACCGGGGCGAAGCGGTGGTATTCGATGGTCATTCCAAAGCCGGAACCGCGTTTCATAATATCGCTCGCCGTTTGCAGGGTGAATATGTTCCTTTGCAAATTCTGGATATACCGGAACCGGTCAAAGTCAGCTTCTTCAACCGCTGGTTCGGCAAAAAATAATTTCTTACGTCCGGCCTGACCGGTCAGCCAGTTTACTGGTGTGCTGGCTAACTGTCAGGCTTTTTCATCCATATTCCAAAGCGGTTCAACCCCCTATTTAGCCGATTATAGTAAGCTAGCCTGATAACTTTTCTTTACTTCCAGGCGATATAGGCTATAATAAAAATGTCAGTCCAGCAGTAATTTAGGTTTATAACAGTTCAGGCTACCTGTTTCGAGGCGGGGTTAGTAGGGGTCGGGTACCCCTTGGGTGCCCTGCGGGGGGTTACACAGGGGTCTCCCCTGTTAAATCCTCTTCTTCTTTTCATCCGTCCACTGGTGGGCCTGGGGAGGGGTCAGGGGTGGGGTCTGAACAGTAATTTAGGTTTAATATAAGTTTTCCTGTTAAAAGAATACAGACAGAGAGGAGCTATCCCCATGTCACAGCAATATGGTGGGCCGCCGGGTGGTCCCGGTCCGCAAGGCCAACCGCCCTACGGTCAACCGCCGCAGTATGGACAACCTCAGCCGGGGGCTTACCAGCAACCGCCGCCGCAGTATGGGCAGCCCCAACCGGGAGTTTACCAGCAGCCACCCCCGCAGTATGGACAGCCTCAGCCGGGACCGGGTGGCCCTCCGCAGCCTAACCAGGTGATGCAAAACCTTCAAGCCACCGCACCCCAGGTCCCAGCCGATGCATATGAACGTACCCTGAGCTTGCTGGTATACGTCTGGTTGCTGTTCTTTGGACTTGGTTCGCTAATAGTCTTGCGAAACCTGGGAACGGTGGGCTTTTCGATTAACCTGGATGTCCTGCGTGGTTTGGTGTTACCTATAATTGTAATGTTCGCAGTAAAGGAAGGCCAACTGGCTCGGTTTCACGCCAAACAGGCCTTGTATCTGGCAATAGCCTTTATAATCCTCGAATTCGTAGTCGGCTTGCTCCGCCTAATTCCTAACGCCGGAGTGCAGGAAAACCTGGTAGATGGCGGTTTGATCGGGCTTTTGCGGATAATCTTTAGCGCGTTGGCTTTATTTGCCGGGGTCCGGGCTTTTGCTAATCGCGAGTTATATCGTATTCCGGTTATAGGCAGCTTTGTCCGCTAAAAGGCTACTACTATAATGACGGTGCCAACTTTACTGCTGCCGGTTGGCCTCAAGACCCGCTTGAGCCAGGGTCATCCCTGGGTCTATCGCAACCAGCTTGAAGAAAGTGGCTTGCCTCAAGTGGCGAACGGTAGCTGGGTCATGGTGCGTTGCGGCAATTTCAAAGCCTACGGTCTGTGGGAAGCGAGCGGGCCTATCGCAATCCGGCTATTTTCACTCAGCCAGGTGCCGGATTACGAGTGGTTACTGGCCCAGGTCGAGCGGGCCTGGTTGAACCGTGCTCCCCTGCGCGACCTGACCGGCAGCGATATTACCGAAGCCTACCGCTTGATCTTCGGCGAGGGCGATGGTTTGCCGGGGATCACGGTCGATCTGTACGGTCAATATGCGGTGGTTGCCATTTACGCCAGCAGCCTGGAAACCCTCAAAGGCTGGCTGGTCGAGGCTTTACGGGCCAGCCTGCCACTCAAGGGCATCGTCCAACGCATCGGCAAACATCCGGTGGCTGAAGCCGAAGCCGCCGAAGCCAGTGGGGGCCGCGATGTTGCCGCCGAAACCGGCAAATTGCAGGTGTTGTGGGGTCGTTTGCCGCCCCGTGAACTGATCGTTCAGGAACACGGTTTACGCTTTAAAGCCAATTTATTTGAAGGCCAGAAAACCGGCCTGTTTTTGGACCACCGCGAGAACCGCCATTTCCTGGAAAGTTGGTCCGGCGGGCGGCGGGTCTTAAATTGTTTTTCATATACCGGGGCGTTTTCAGTTTATGCCGCCAGGGGTGGGGCCGCGCAGGTGGTTAGCTGCGATATTGCGCCGGGCGCGATTGCCGCCGCCCAGGAAAATTTCCGGCTCAACGGCCTCGATTTGGATCAGCACGAATTTATCAGTGGCGATTGTTTTGAATTGCTGGCCGAGTGGGGTAAACAGGGTCGCCGCTTCGATCTGGTAATTCTCGATCCGCCTTCGTTTGCTCACTCCAAAAAACAGGTTTACAGTGCCTTGCGGGGTTATCACCGGGTTAACCAGCTAGCCCTGGCCCTTCTGGAACCGGGCAGTTTGCTGGCTTCGGCCAGTTGTACCAGCTACGTTTCGCCCGATATGTTCAAGGAAATGCTGGCTGGCGCGGCGGCCAGTGCCGGGAAACGGTTACAAATTCTGCACGAAGCCGGTCAACCCCTCGACCACCCGGTACCGGCTCATTTTATGGAAGGTCGTTACCTGAAATTCACCCTGAGCCGGGTACAGGCCCAGATTTAGCCTGATTGCCTGAAAAGTGGAATCAGTAATACGCCTGACAGAGGAGGAAAAAATGTCTCACCGAACCTACGTAGGGCCAAAATTTAGCGGCCTGGCGGTAGTAACCTTACTGATGTTGCAATTTGTTTTGACTGCGACACCCCCGACCCTGGCTGCCGGTTCCGCCGGAACCAGCTTTGCCAACGGGGCTTTTCGCAACGTCTGGGAAGCTCCTGACCTGCCGATTGCCGCTCAAAAAGCCTCTCGCAGTTTCACATGGGGGCCGGAAGGCTGGTCTTTTGGCACAGAACCTTACGAAGAGGCACCGGGCGGCAACCGGCTGGTCCAATATTTTGACAAGACCCGTATGGAAATTACCAAACCCGATGCCGACAAGAACGACCCCTACTATGTTACCAATGGTTTGCTTGTTACCGAAATGGTCTCCGGCAGAGTCCAGTTGGGCAATAATAAATTCTTCGATGCCAGTCCCTCGGAAGTGCCGGTGGCTGGAGATGCCGTAGCCAATCCCGGCCCGACTTATCGCAGCTTCCGCAATGTGGCTTCGTTGAACCTGGACAACAAGGCTCCGCGCAAAAGTGGCGACCTGATCAAAGCCACGATAGACCGGGATGGTGTTGTCGGCAGCAACGAGGAGCTTGGCAAGTATAACGTCAAGAACCTGGAATTTAACCCAGAACTCGGCCACAATATTCCCGATGTTTTTTGGACCTTTATGAACCAGCCGGGCTTAATTTATCAAAAAGGCAATTACGTCAATGGGCCGGTGATAAACTGGGTTTCGGCTATGGGCTTTCCGATTACCGAGCCGTACTGGTCCAAAGTGGTGGTAGCCGGACAATCGAAAGATGTATTGATCCAGTTGTTCCAACGCCGGGTCCTGACCTTTACTCCCTCCAATCCAGAGGCTTACCGGGTAGAAATGGGCAACGTGGGCGCGCATTATTACGCCTGGCGTTACCCTGGCAAAACCCGTCAGGCTCACTGGGCCGTGCTGGATATTATTAATCAGGCCAATTGTGGCCCGATTACGGTCAATTTCAGTGGTCAGGATACCTTTAGCGTAGAGGTTCCACCCAATACTACCGCTACTTACAAACTTGGTCCCGGTGCTTACCATTATAGTGCCTCTGGTTGCGGTGCCCTGCCATTCGACAAAGACCGCACTTTTGACCCGGACAGTCACGACCAATTGACGCTGTATATTGCCTGACCCGCCTTAATTGTCCAATCCGACCCTCCTCAGCTAAGGTCCAACCATTTTAGCTGAGGGGGTCATGTTAGGTCCTAAAAAATGTACCAGGGTCATCCCAAATATCACCCAAATAGGTGATATACTTTTGAAAATATTTTTAATATAATTATTAAGTCTCATGATTTATCGCATTACAAACATCTCACACACTTCCACCAGGAAAGCAGGTTCCGATGAGAAAAGTTTTAGTTATTGAAGATAGTATTTCTCAGGGCCAACGGCTGCTTCGTGACTTTGAAGAGCAAAACTACGACGTAATGCTAGCAACCACCGGTTTTGAAGCACATCGGGCTATTAAAGATGCCCCTCCAGAACTTATTATTCTGGATTATTTGCTGCCCGATACCGATGGGATTGCTTTGTGCAAACGTCTAAAACAAGATGCTCTTTACCGCTCGATACCGGTAATAATGTTCAGCTCACAAAATAAGCTTAATTATATGGTGCAGGCCTACGAAGCCGGGGCGGATTATTACGTCGTAAAAGATGAAGAAGGCGGTAAAACCTTGCGACTGCTGGCCGATAGTCTTTTCACCCGGCGCGCTCGGCAGCATATTTCGGCACTTTCCGCCTGATCGGGCTTCCCCCTTGAATTACAGGCCTCATAGTGGGCCTGTTTTTGTTGTAAGGTTTTTAGTTTCCCCTGTTGTACCCCGCACCTGAAATCCAACCGGCACCCAACTCCGCCCCAGGCCTTCAGAGAGTGGGTCACTTGAATAGCCACTCGTTGAGGGAGAAGGGTGACAGTCCGGGCAAGCAGGATGTTAGTGCCGTCCCCTCAGCGTATAAACCTGGCTCACACCCTGAGTGTATTGACAACCTATTCTTCAAAGAATATACTTCAAAAAAATACCGTTAATTATAGAACTTTGTGCGCTAATGGCTTGCTTTGCCGGTTCAAGGGTAGGCCCTCTGAATTGTAAAATGACCTGTCAGGCGAGCTTCTGGGTCGCCTCGCCTGAGCCTACCGGTTAACGCTTCTGACCAGATATAAAGTGCTCTGAAGCGCAAAACTTCCCTTTTGAAACAAATTGAAACATAATTTGCCCCGCAGCCCAAAAGGTTATTCAGGTTTAGACTAACAAGCTATGAACAAGCAACCTAAAGGTCAGCTAAAAAAGAAATCAAGCGAGCTTTGTAAAAAAAGTTTCGACCCCCTGTACAGTCCGACTTGTAAGGCAGGCCACTTTTGGAGCTTGTAATCTCATTCTCGCTGTCGCTGGCTATCGGGATTTTCTGGATGTGGTGGTATTATCGCCAGGACATCTATGACAAAGAACCCAAGCGATTTGTAGCGATGATCTTTATTTTGAGTATGCCTCTTTCAGTGCTGGCCGGTTTATTTGAATACTCACTTGATCAGGGCAATAATCTTTCCGAGAAATCCGGTTTTCTGACGGCCGCCTTTTTTTATCTGGTCATAGTGGCGGTGGTCGAGGAGCTAGCCAAGTTTTTTGTAGTCTTTACGGTCGCCTATCCAAACCGGGCTTTTGACGAACCGATGGACGGGATTGTGTACGCCGCCGCTTCGGCCCTGGGTTTTGCCAGTTTTGAGAATATCTTTTATGTACTAAATAAAGGGCCGTTTGTGCTGCTCTTGCGGGGACCGTTTAGCACGCTGGGTCACGTTTTGTTTTCGGCCTTCTGGGGGGCTGCCCTGGGTCTGGCTTTGCAAGAACCGGTGCGTGCCCGCCGGGTTAAGTTGATTGGGGTCGGCTTGATTCTTTCGATCCTGTCTCACGGCACCTACAACATCCTGATTTCCTTGAGCCATCCCTTCTTTGGCACCGGCCTGGACTGGTTGGCCCTGAGCGGTTTACCTTTCTTGCTGGCCCTGTATATCCTGGTGTCTCGAAAGATCAATTTTGCCCTGACGATTTCCGATTTTAATCCCAAACGCCAGTCACCGGAGGTAAGCGACCCCCTGCCGCATTACGCTCCTAATCCCAACCGCTATCAATTTCACAACGGGGACGAAGCGACGCACGAACCGCCGACCCAGGATTGTCCCGGTTGCGGACGGCCTAATCTGCTGGATACTGCCGATAGTGCCTGTTATAACTGTGGCCGGGCGATACCCAACCGGGAAAACCGCGAGAATATACCCAACAAGAAATAAAATTTGGCCTTAACAGGAGAGGAAACTGTCTAGCAAAGTGGAGCAAGTAAGCACCGGTCAACCGGTCCCGGTCATGAGCCAGGATAAACCTACCGCCTTTAAACTGCTAAAAATTTGGACCCTGATCGGGGTGCAATCCTTTGGCGGTGGCCCGGCGACTCAGCAATTGATCACACGTGAAATGCTAACCCGCCGGCACTGGATGCCGGAGGAGGAGTTCTGGCGGTACTGGGCTTTTTGCCCGCTAGTGCCAGGGATTAATTTGATCGCTTTTGCGGTGATTATCGGACAACGGCTGGCCGGCTGGCGCGGAATACTGGCAACCCTGGCCGGGATGTTGCTGCCTTCGGCCCTTATAACCACTTTACTGACGGCGGGGTTTATTTCGATTGAAAGCTGGCCGCCTTTCCAGTCGATGTTGCGCGGTATTATTCCGGCCACCGCCGGGCTAATGTTTGCACTGGCGGCTCAGATGGGGGTCCCTTTGCTCAGGCAGACCTACAAGGAAGGCCGATCCCACTTGCTACTATCACTGGGTTTTGTAACCACCGCCGTCGCTTTATTGACCTTTTTACGCTGGCCGGTTTTGCTGGTCTTATTGATCGGGATCGCGGCGGGAGCTTTCTTGCTGGCCCCACCGGCAGTCAAACCGGCAATTGCGGCTGAACCGGAAACGCTGGAGTTGCCCTGATGAACCCCTTAGTTTATTTTCTGATTTTCGTTAAGGCCTCTTTATTTTCCTCCGGTGGCTTTGGCAATTTGCCGAGTTTGCACCAGGATTTGTTGGCGAACGGTTGGGCACATGAGGTCGATTTTAGTAAGGCCGTAGCCATCGGCCAGATCGCCCCCGGCCCCAACGGTTTGTGGGTAATCAGCCTGGGTTATCTGACTTACGGCTATTTGGGGGCACTGCTGGCGTTGCTGGCGATAACTTTGCCGCCCCTGCTGGTGTTATTGTTTGCGGCGGTTTACCGGCGGGTCGAAAATCACCGCTCGGTCCAGGGCCTTACACGCGGTTTATCGCTGACCGTTTTTGGTTTGTTGCTGACAGTGGCGGCCTCGGCTACCCTCGCTCCTGGCATCGACTGGCGCGGTTGGCTGATCGGACTGGGCACGATGATTCTCACTCTCACCGGGCGAGTTCATGTTATTGTGACTCTCGCGCTGGCCGCCCTGACCGGATTGTTTTTCCTCGGCTAGTCGGCCTATGGTAAAATAGCCCGGTTATAATATATTGGTGGTGGTTGATGAATCCGGTGTACGACCCTGTACGATCATAGGACTTTTGCTTAACAAAGAAAACCAGTCTGAAGCGAAAGTCCTAAATCAATGGTAACTATTCAGGCTACCTGCTTCGAGGCGGGGTTTGTAGGGGTGCAACCTCTGCGGGGGGTCAAAGGGAGTCTCCCCTGTTTAACCCTTTTCTTCTCTTCCCCTCCCTGGGAGGGGTCAGGGGTGGGGTCTGAATAGTTACAATCAATGAAGCTTGTAAAACTCAGGAAAGGAAAAACCATAATATATGGGACGCTTGGAGGGTAAAGTTGCCCTGGTTACTGGTGCGGCCAGTGGGATTGGAGCCGCAACTGCCCGGCGATTCGCCCAGGAAGGGGCGCAGGTCGCCATTAACGATATGAACGAGGCCGGAGGTCAGGCCGTAGTCGAGCAGATAAACCAGGCTGGCGGTCAGGCCCGCTTTTATTATGGCAGCGTGGCCGAGTGGGCCACCGTCGAAAACTTTGTCGGCGCGATTGTCAACGACTTCGGCAAGCTGGATATTTTGATAAATAACGCCGGGATTTTGCGCGATGCAATGTCGTCCAGGATGACCGAGGATCAGTGGGATGCCGTTCTTGACACCCATTTGAAAGGCTCCTGGCTTTGCTCGAAAGCAGCCCTGGTTTACATGAAGGCTCAGAATAGCGGTCAGATTGTCAATACCAGTTCAACTTCGTCGCTGGGAAATATCGGTCAGGTCAACTATGCTTCGGCCAAAGCCGGTATCTGGGGTCTGACCAAGACCCTGGCCCTGGAGTATGCGCGGTACAATATCCGGGTGAATGCGGTTGCACCGGGCTTTATCACGACCGCCATGACCGCCCAGATTCCCGACCAGCTACGCACCCAGGCGGTCCAGCATATTCCGCTCAAGCGGGAGGGCAAACCGGAAGACGTGGCGGGGCTACATTTGTTTTTAGCCAGTGATGAGTCGTCTTATATCACCGGCCAGATTATCTTTATTGATGGCGGAGTGACCGCCGGGCCGTAAGCCGCCCGAAGCTATAGCAGCTCACAGCCTGATCTTGTGACAGACTTCACTGCGGGACACTTTTAAAGTATAGATTTTTTGAGTAACCCCTACCCGAACCCGTCCACTGGTGGCCCTGGGGAGGGGTCAGGGGTGGGCGAAACGCCTTTACATTAAAATGGGTCCGGTAGCAAATGACAGGCTGGGATAGTCTGTTTATTATCGATCCTGATGGGTTAATATGTCATTTTTTTCGTCTCGAAAGAAACCTGATCCTGAGAAACTACGCCTAAAACTAGCCAGACCCGGTTTGTCGCCCGACTTTCAAAACCGGCTGGCCGAGTTTATCCTAAAAACCCCTGAAGCCGAATTGTCCCGGCTAAACCCCAAAGCCCTCAGCCTCTACTTTGGCCTGGCCGAGGTCGAGATGCTCAATTTGTTTGCGGTAGGCTTTCGAGAGGGCATCTTCCGGTTAAGCTGGGAAGTGGAATGCCCGGTCTGCAATACCACTGCCTGTTATTTCAAAGGGCCGCGCGATAGTTATCACCAGATCAAGTGTGTCGGTTGTGGTCGGGATTACGAAGCTCACTTCGACCAGCAGGTTCATATCACCTTCAGCTTGCATCCCGACGTATTGGGTCAAGCTTCCAGCCAGACCGAGCCTAAACTCAAGCTGGCTTTGCCCAAACTGCCGGTTTCGCCGGTCGCCCCGCTCACGGCTCATGAGTTGCTGACAGTACAGGGTTTTCGTGATTTCTTCAAAAACGAAACGCTACCACCCGGCGAAAGCTTTGAGGTGCAGCGTTGTGTAATTTTGTTTACCGATTTGACCGGCTCGACTGCCATGTATGTTCGCAAGGGTGATCCCCACGCTTATACTCTGGTACGTGAACATTTTGAAGTCTTGAAATCGGCGGTCAATCAGGCCGGTGGGGCTATCGTTAAAACCATCGGGGACGCTGTGATGGCCGTATTTGTAAGCGAAGTGGCCGCCCTTTCGGCTGCCCTATCGGCCCGGCAGGAGATGTTAACCTTTAACCGGAACTATAATTTGCCGGTAGCCGACCACCTGTTAATAAAGATCGGTTTGCACACCGGGCCGAGTATTTATGTGACGCTCGACGACCGGCTGGACTATTTTGGAACGACCGTCAATACCGCTGCCAGGGTCGAAGGTCAGGCCGGGTCAAACGAGATTGTTTTCACCGAGGCGGTCTTGCAAGCTCCCGGCGTGCGAGAATTTCTGCACGACTACGAGCTACAGGACACTACCACCATGTTAAAGGGTCTGGAGGGTTCGTTGCGCCTGTGGAAACTGGCCGCTCCTCAATAAATTTCCGGCTTTCATTAGCAACCGCCATAGATGGCGAGTAAATTAATAAATCCCGGCTATTTTCGACACTGGTCAAAATAACCGGGATTTATTTTTA
Organism: Chloroflexia bacterium; assembly: GCA_038322625.1. GTDB lineage: Bacteria > Chloroflexota > Chloroflexia > Chloroheliales > Chloroheliaceae > 54-19. The sequence continues at coordinate 202,316 of JBBQGA010000002.1, read as the reverse complement.
ACTGCTTGCGCCGGGTGCCTAGTTGCCGTAACGCCACAGGTGATAGTGGCGACCAACGTTGCCCATTTCGACCTGGAAGGCGGCGGAGTTATCGGGGGTGTAAGTCAGGACGCGCCGCTCGAAAGCCTGTACCAGCACGTCTTTTTCCTGCCCACCGACCGACGAGCGAATCCAGTATGGTTCGCTGATCGGATAACCCATCGCAAACAGCCAATCTACCACCGGGCCATCCCGGAAGCCGCCGTCCTCGTAGACCGGGCCGGTGCGCTGGAAGAAATCCCAGAAAGGCGAGGCGATATTATGCCCGCTTTCGTTGATAAATTTCGCCAAACTAACGTTGCGTCCGGTGTAACCCGGATTGCTACCGGACCGACCATCGCCCGAAAGTGTCTCCAGCACCGGCTGATTGGTCCGGTCGCCCTGGTGGTTCTGGCCGGTGGTCGTGCTGACTTTGCCGAGGGCGGCGTAAGTCGGCGTTTTGGGGTTATTCTGCGAATCACCCGCGACCGGGATATTGGCCGGGGCGCGCCCCTGTGTCTGACTGTCACCGGTTTTTAGCTGGCCGGTCATCAACTCGATAGGCAACAGACCATTCGTGACATAAAACAGGTCGTTGACATCGGGCGGTCCACCAGGGTGATTGATCTCCATGCGGCTCTTGTCAAAGTAGTAAACCATCCGCGCCCCACCCGGACTTTCGGCGTATTGTTCGCGCTGTAGGTCGAACATACCCGGTCCCCACATCCACGAGCGATCAGTCTGGTGATTGTAAACCGCCAGATCGGTCCGCCGCCAGGTCTTGAGGATACTGCTATCGCCCAGGCTGGTACTGATGCCTTTGAGAGCCGAAATCTTGTCGCGGGTAATATCCAGGTAAAGATTACCCCAGTCGCGGCCCGGCTCGATACTGCTACTCTCATACCATTCGTTCCAGGTACTGATCGTCACCAGATCAGGCTGGGTCTGAACCGCTGCGTCCCAGCTAACCCGGTAATAATTCCCGCCAGCCCGGTCGCGGAATTCACCGGGTGAGCGGAACCGCCGGTCGTCGTAGCCGGGAGTAACGCTGGCCGTCGATACTCGGCGCGGCCCCCCGTGATTGGCGTTCCAACCATCGGCCTGGCTTTTGAGTTTGGCAAACTCGCCCTGCGGATTGTCGGCCCACTTAGCCCCGCTAAAGAAATGCACCGAGTCAAAAATATCCAGCAAGCTAAAATCAATCGTATCGACCGACCAGATCGTTTCGTGGTTCGGGTCGACCTGATTGCGAATATTCGACCAGTTAGCGCGAATATCGCCCCCTAAGCCCTGCGGCCACCAGATATAAATTACCGGTCGTCCCTGGTAGCGGAAGTAATGCGGATTGTTGGCCGCCGTCGACCGCAGGATACGTAGGGCGTTAATAACGCCGCCCGGATTTTTAAGATTATCTGGCATTAGTGAAACTTCAAAATGGGCCGCCACCGAAAAGCCGGTCGGCGCATTGTTTAGCATAAAATTAAAGCGGTCGGCCCAGGTGCCGGGCGCAGCGTTATAAGTTACCGCGAACCCATCAATTCCGGCGTCACGGGCTTGCTGCATCTGGTTGCGCATCGTGTTTGGGTCGCCGCTATTATAAAGGGGGTTAGGCTGTGAGGCCATTTTCCCGGCATCTTTTTGCCAGACATTAATATTCGAGTCAATATCGTACCAGGGATAGTAGAAAGCGACTACCGCGCTAGGAGTACGCCCGCCATAGGCGAGGGAGGTGGCCGGTGGACCGGCGGTAAGAAAAAGACTGCTCAAAATCAAGATCGCCAGTCCGGTGCGCAAAGGGAACCGGGCCGGTTTTAGGCTAAAACTCAAAATAAACTCCTGTTCTAAACAGCCAGGTAATCTCGCCTTTGAGATTGGCCGGTTGTTCCTACGTTGGATTACCGTACCTGAAATGACTGTGTTAAAAATGTTAAGGGTTGCTCTGGAATTTGAGGTATACAGGACGCGAATAATAACAGTTAATTCCAGAAGTCCGCGAAAGATAGCATAGACCAAATATAGCATTTTCGGCGGTTAACAACAACCGGCCTATAAGTACCACCTACCAGCCCAAAACGGTTTATCTACTTCGTGTGAAAGTCTTAACTAATTATTTCTATATTAGTAACTATTCAGGCTACCTTCTTTGAGGCGGGGTTAGTAGGGGTGCAACCCCTGCGGGGGGTCATACAGGGGTCTCCCCTGTTTAATCCTCTTCTTCTTTTCCCCTCCCTCGGGAGGGGTCAGGGGTGGGGTCTGAATAGTTACCTATATTATAGAAATTATAGAAGATTACTGACCTGGTGCCCTGAATCTGAACGGCTGGCCGCCCTGATATTTGGAGGGTTGACCCTGCTGGTAAAGCGTTACCCAGCCGCGCCCGTAGACCTGCCAGGCTAATTCTTGCCCTACCATTGCCACTTTTTCGTCCAGCCCGATCAATCGGCTATCAGGCGGCAGTTGCGGCCCAATCCTGGTGGCCCACTGGCGACCCACATTATTAAAGTGAGGTATTAAGATACTGCCGGGCAGCAGACCGGCCCCGGCGTATACCCCGTCATTCGCGGGCTGATAGACCGTTTCCATTAAAATCATGGCACCCGCCCCGGAAGCGGCAAGTATCGCCCCGTCGCCGAAAGCTTGCCGGATGACCTCCCACAATTGACGGTTGGCAAGGCTCGCCAGATATAGGTTTAAGTCACCGTCGGTCAGGTAGATTAGCCGGGCCGCTGCTAACTCAGGCCCGGTTACAAGGTTATCCCCGCTCAGAGCTAGCCCTTCAACCTGGGTTGCTCCCAACTCGGTTAACCACTTTTGGCCGGTTTTTACACTGATAGCGGCCCGGTCCGGCCTATCCATCGCCACTACCACCACCGGCGCGGCGAAACCCCCGGCCTGTTGGAGCAAATAACGGTCGAGGCTCTCGTTTCCTTTTTGAAATTCCTGCCCACCGGCAAGCGACAATATACCTGACATAATCCAAATCCAAATCGTGAAAAGCTTTGCCGACCGTTACCGGTCTTTTAGCCGGAAGGTACCCTACCAGAAATTGATTCCGTCCGTTCTGGCGGAGTGATTTTAACACCCCCTATCGGGGCTGTAAAGGAAACTCAGGCGGGGTAATTGAGGTTAAGTGTTTTAGGCTACAAACAACAATTGAGTCGTTATGTATAATAAACTAAGTCTTTATAATCTTCAGAAACTTCAAAGAATAAATCGCTTTGCAACCTGCTGATTTTTGTACTGGCTGGCTCTACTTTACACTTTTTATTTGCCGCCGAGAGGATTTATGAACCAGATAAGTAGTCCCACTCCCCCGAAAGATCAGCCACTGGTATCAACCCCTGGCGGACCGGTCCTTAGCACTTTGAGCCAACCGGCCCCGGTGCGTTCGACCTGGCGCGGCCACCTTGATTTACTCGACCCGGTAACATGGACCGCCGGGCCACAGGGGTTTATCAGTGGAGCTTTAGCCAGTGGTGGTATGCTCCTCGATGCCCGGACCTTTGGCTTGCTGATACTGGGCATCATTTTGAGTGGCCCTTTGACGATTGGGTTTAGTCAGTCGATCAACGATTTCTACGACCGCGATGTAGACACCGTAAACGAACCTACCCGGCCCATTCCCGCCGGTCTGGTGACGCTGCGAGGAGCTATTTTCAACTTTGTGACGGTGGCGGTACTGGCGATGCTGGTATCGATCCTGCTGGCTGGTTTGGTAGGTGGCGTGCGGGGTCTCTCGCTGGTGGCTATGACCGGGCTGGGGCTGGGCCTGGGCGTAATCTATAGTGCGCCGCCACTGGCTTTCAAGCGGCAAGGCTTAAGCGGGCCACTCTCGGTCGGGTTGGGCTATAACCTTTTGACCTGGATCAGCGGCAATTTGGTTTACGCCCCTCTGAAACTTGAGGTGCTGGTGCTGGCCCTGGTTAACGCCTCGATTGCGGTGGGTTTGTTGATAATGAACGATCTCAAATCGATAGAAGGGGACCGGGCACTGGGCCTGAAAACGGTGCCGGTCCGCTACGGCCCCCAGGGAGCCTTGCGAATCGCCTATCTTTTTATCGATTTGTCGCAGGTTGGTTTAAGCGTGTACCTGTTTGCTACCGGTCACGTATGGCTGGGTGGCTTTCAAGTATTCGCGCTGGTAGTGCAAATTCTGGCTCAACCGGTGCTGTACAAAAAGCCCACTCACAACCAGTATAAACGCTACCTGCTGACCGGCAACGGCTTGATCTTGCTGGTGGCCCTTTTCTCAGCCCTTTCCTTTGGCGGTTACACGCCTTTTAACGGCTGGTAGTATGCCGTATACCAGGCTCGCCGGGCTGCCGGTGTATTACGAGCAAGCCGGTCCGGTTCCGGTTAGCGAGGTGGTAGTATTTTTTAACGGCTGGTGTCTATCGGCGCGTTACTGGCAATTGGCCGCCGCCCGATTGGCGGTAAAGTGGCCCCTGGTGTTATTCGATAGCCGGGGATTTGGGCGAAGCCAGGTGGTGACAGGCCCGGCTTACCACCATTACCATTCGACCATCGATAGCGGCGCGTCAGAGGCCATCGAATTTTTGACCGGGCTTGGTTTACCCCCGAAGGTGCGTTATCATGTCGTAGGCCATTCGTTGGGGGCCGTCACCGCCGCGCATTTTGCCAGCCAGGTCGAGGCCGAGCAATGCCTCGCCAGCCTGACCATTATTAATAGCGGTAGTTTTGGCCCGGAAGACCCGGCGGGCAGTCAGCTTGAAAATTTTATAAAACTTTTTGTAAAGATTAAACGCTGGTTCAATCTTCCCCTGGTTCGTCAGGCTGTCGTGGCGCGTTCGGTCGCCCAACCCATTCCGGCCCAATTCAGCCGAGTGATTACCGAAGACTTTGCTTTAGCCGACGAACGACTGGCCCTGGAATTATCGTTATCTTCGCTGTCAGCCTCCAACCTGGATCGCTACCGGCAAGAGCTAACCGATTTAAGGTCCAGCCTGTTATTGGTAGTCGGCGACCGGGATGCAACGATCCCACCCAAAGGAATGTATAATATTGCCCGGTTCAAACCGGCAGCCCGGTTGGTCCCTTTTCCTGATTGCGGTCATTTGCCGATGCTAGAACAGCCGGAACGGTTTAGCCAGGTCTTAACGGCACATTTTGAGCAAGCCCAGTCTCGCTTACAATCACCGTCAACAATTAAAGAGACATAAAAAGAGGCATAAAATTGGAGAATTTAACTTCGGAAAGCATGCTACCACAGGCGCATGGCCGCAAGTTAGCATTAATAGTTGGGAGCGATTTTATGGGTCAAGATGTCCCATCCGAGTCCAAAAAGAACCAGCGCGGGTTTGCGCGGGTAGTCGATCCGGTTCAGACGATTTTACTGGAAACTCTCAACCGGGATGAACGCCTGGTAGTGCTGGCTTCCTCGCTGGCGACGCACGCTTTACCCCAGGCCGATAATGTGCTGGCCGAACTGGCCCGTGAGGTGGCCCTACGGTTTCCAACCCGGTTTTTTGGTCAGGGCGAATTGCTGTCCGACCTGATGCCGACGGCTACTCGGTTGGTCGCGGAGGGTTACTTACCGTTGGTTTTGCTAGGCTCGGCTGATCTGGCCCGGAGCTATGCCAGCCTGTCGGCTTTGTGCAGTCAACGGTTGGGGGTAATTTTCTTGCTGGCGCAGGGTCCTTTGCCCGGTCAGACCTGGCGTGCCCCGGCAACCAGTGATCTGGCGATCTTGCGAACTTTCCCCGACCTGTATATTGGCGTTCCTACCAGCCCGGAAGAATTGAGAGATCAGTTAGCCGAGACCAGCCAGGCCGGGGACCAGCCTATCGCCCTGTATTACCGGGCCGGTCGTGAAAGCCAGCGAAAAGGGCTGGTCCAGTTGGATAAACTAAGCGGTAAACGCTCCCCCGGTCTGGGTCGCGGCCTGATGTTACGCGAAGGCAAAGAACTGGCTTTGCTGGCTTTGGGTGGTGCTACCGGCACCGCCCTGGCCCTGGCCGACCGCCTCGAAGCCCAGGGTCGCCAGGCGGCGGTGGTCAATGTACGCTGGGTACGCCCGCTGGATGATGCGCTTTTAACGGCTGTGGCACACCACTTCCCTCGCCTGGTGACGCTGGAAGAAAGTCACCTGGAAGGCGGTTTTGGAACGGCGGTACTGGAAATGCTCGAAAGACGTGAGTTGTACGAAACCCGCCTCAAACGCCTTGAACTGGAAGCGCGCGTAAGTTTACCAAAATTGACTTCGCAAGTGACCGCTTTCCTGGATACCCTTCAGCGAGATGAAGGGCTGGGCCGGTTGTCCAAACCACCGAATTGGGTTCCTCAATCTGGTAAGCTTTAGTCTTAGATGGTATAATGCACAGATTATAACCCGTTTGTTAAAACGACAGACAGAAGGACTTCAATCTTGAGAATCATTGTTTACACCGGAAAAGGTGGCGTAGGCAAAACCAGCGTAGCAGCAGCGACGGCCTTGCGTTGTGCTAAATTGGGCCACCGTACTATTATTCTCAGTACCGACGCTGCCCATAGCCTGGCCGACTCGCTGGATGTAGCTCTCGGTCCCGAACCGCTCAAAATCGGTGAGAACTTATGGGCACAAGAAGTTAATGCCATGCACGAAATGGAACGTAACTGGGGTACTATCCGCGATTTCTTGATCGAAATACTGTCCTGGCAGGGTCATAACGATATTACTACCGAAGAAATGGCCGTCATACCGGGCACCGAGGAATTATTCAGCCTGATCCAGATCAAGCGGCACTATGATAGCGGCAATTACGATGTGATCATCGTCGATGCCGCCCCGACTGGCGAAACACTGCGTCTGTTAAGCTTACCGGATGTCATCCGCTGGTGGGTGGAAAAGCTCTTTCCAACCCTGCGCGGCTTGATGAAGGTCGCCCGACCGGTATTATCGCGGGTTACTTCGATGCCGCTTGCCAATGATAATGTCTTTGGCTCGTTGCAGGATATTATCGACCGACTGAATCTGGTTCGTGAGATCGTTACTAACCCTGAAATTTCCTCGGCCAGGATCGTTTTGAACCTGGAGAAGATGGTTATAAAAGAGGCTCAACGCAGCCTGACCTACCTGAATTTGTTCGGCTACAACGTGGATGCCGTGATGATCAACCGGGTACTGAGCGAAGAAAGCCTCAAACTTTCGCCGGCCCGCGCCTATGTTTATGAACAGCAAACCAGTTACCGGGCCACTGTGCAGGAATCTTTTGCGCCGTTACCGTTCTTTGAAGCTCCTCAGTTTGACCGGGAAGTACTGGGGGAAAAGATGTTGCTCGACCTGGCCGATCACCTGTTCGGCCCCGATGGCGACCCAAGCCGGTTCTTCCACGTCGGTCAATCTCAGCAAATTTTCAAGCGTGGCGACAATTACATCCTGGCCCTCAAGCTACCTTTCACCAGTGGCGAGGAAATCAAGCTGATGCAGACTGGCGACGATCTGATCGTTGAGGTGGGTTGGCACCGCCGCAACATCGTCCTTCCGACCTCACTGGCCCGTTATACCGCCGGGGATGCCGTAATGGTTGGCGATTCGCTGGAAGTGACTTTCGTTCCGCCGGGACCCAAAGCCGCCACTCCCACCGCCAGCCCGGTCGAACTCATCAAAGGTCGTAAGTAGAATTAAAAGGTAGCACTCAGACAACATTCTGATTTTTAGAGCAAGGACTTTTTATCATGCTGAATGAAGCAGTAACCGAATACATCCAAGAGCTAAATGAACCCTGGAAGGTTCAGTTCACTAGCCAGTTACGTGAGATCACTCAAGCGTCTGTACCAGTAGTAGAAGAACGAATCCAATATGGCAAACCCCATTTCTTGAAGAACGGTTAGTATGCTGCTGTGATTGGTACGGCTAAGGAGTGGGTAACTTTTACTATCTTTAACGCGGCGGCACTTGAAGCACCGGATGGGTTTTTTGAACCGGGTGCCCCCGACCGTAAACTGTCAAAATCCGCCAAGATCAAAATGTTGATTACGACCTTGTAACCCAATTTTTAAAACAAGCCACTAATTCTCAATAAAATCTTTTTGCCGAAGGGAAGTTGCTCCGGCAAAAGAGCAACTTCCCTTTTTGGATCAAAACAGAAATTAGTGAGCCGGTTGCATCACCGGTTTCAGGTGGTCATCGATGTCGTGACGGTGCGACCGCATATAGGCTACACTTCCCAGTGCGATAACTCCCAGAATGGCTGAGTAGATCATCAGGCCTGTGAAGCCCTGCCAGTCCACGAACAGCCCGCCGATGAAGACACCGACCAGTTGCCCGATACCCAGTAGAACCGAGTAAAGGCCCATAACCGCGCCCCGCTTGCCGGGCAGTGTTTCGGCGATAACGGCCAGGTGGGTCAGGGCAGCGGGGGTAAAAGCACTGGTCAAAAGCACGCCCACCACCGCGATTGGCAGCAGAATCCACAGAGTTGAAAGATTCTGAGAGCTGATCGTCAGCGGGTTATCGGCCAGGCTATTGATTAAAAAGAGAGTGATCACACTCAGTATCAAACCGACCAGGCTACCGAGCATTACTGTTGTCCGCCGGAAACGAGTTACCACTGTGGTCGAAATTCCCATACCCACGATAAAGATTACCCCATAAAGACCGACCAGGGTCGAAGCCTCGGTGGGTAAAAAGCCGCCATGCAGAAGTTGATTAGGGAACCGCTTGTCGGCATCCACCTGACCCGGCTGTAGGGCGCAGAAATTCGCCGCAAAAGTTCCAATCGCCGAGCGTAGGCCCGGTAGAGCGTTGTTGACTTTGATATGGCATTGAGCCGTCGGGTAAGACAGGATAATCAGGATCAGAGTTAGCCAGGCACCCAGCATTGCGTTAATCGCCAGCCAGGCCGGTACAAAAGTGAAAATCCGTTTATTGCTCAGAATCATCCGGTATTCTTTGATGGTACCGTGATTCTCGGCTTCGCTAACCCGGTTCAGACTTTCTTTCATCCACACCGCGATCACTATAAAACAGAGTGCGTAAATGACGATGGCGACCAGGAAACCCAGCCGTCCCAGCAAGCCCCAGACCTGCCCGCCAAACGGAATCGCCAGGGCTAGCCCGGCAATAGTAGCGACCTGGTAGCCGGTCAGCACTCGTACCCGCAACTTCTCGTCGTGAACTGTAGAGTCCGCCAGGTAGCCCAGGTTGGATGGCGCGTTAAAGGCCGCCGAGGTACCTTCGAGTAATCGACCGGTCAGAATTAGCAGCACAATTGCCAGTAATTGAAAGTCGATATTCGCTGCGTTCAGATGAGGTGTTGGAAAAATAAAAGAGGTTGCTACCAGTACCAGCGTGGCGATGGCTCCGGTCAGCGGTGCAAAAAGCATATACCGCTTGCGTCCCTTCCGGTCGCTCAAAACCCCGATCAGCGGGGCCAGCAAAAGCTCGCTGACGTAGTAAGCTTCGATAACCACCACGACCAGGGCTGCCGACTCGGATTCTTTTCCCACATAAAAACTTAGAATAACAAAACTGACCCGTGATGCTACCCGAATCAAGAAGGTAGAAATAAGACTGGCGATAATAGAAACCATTCCGACCGGCCCAACCGGTGCGGTAGAAGGAGTAGTAACCGGGGGCAGGGTATTCGCGGGGTCTATAATCTTGTCCTCAACGCTCATTTTTTTACCTTTTCACAAAACTATACTTTCCAGGTGAACCTGGCTCCAACTTAGTGTGACGATTGTAGTTCGTTGATACAATTGTGTTTTTCCGATAATCTCGTTAACAATAGATATATTTTACCTGATTCTGGGGTTTTTACAAGTTCTTTTTTCGCAAATTAAGGTCGGTCCCAATGAGGAGATTATTAGATTTTCCCCTCACGGTATATAAACAATTTTCGCTGGCTATTTCGAGATTATGTTAGGACTTTCGCTTCAACCTCACGGTGTGAGCTTGAAGCGAAAATAAAAAGAGTATAACAGGGGAGACCCCTGTTATACCCCCGCAGAGGCTGCGCCCGCACTACCCCCGCTTCAGCTTGGTTTGTAACTGTGAGCGAAAGTCATAATGCTAAGGCTGTATTCCTGGTTTGAATTTGGGAAGTCGAAAAGTGCGAAATCTGGCTTTGTAAGGCCTGTAATTCAGCCTTCGCCAGCCGCTCGGTTTTAGCCAGTTGACTGCTTAAAAGGTGACTTCTTCCTGGTCCTGTCCAAACAATTTGTTGCGCCAGATCAGCAGACTGCTAGCGAACAGGGCTGCCAATACAGTAAAAGCTAGCTGAACCGCCAGCACGATCCCCAGGTTTATTTGTTCCATAGTTTGAGTGACCTTTTATAGCTGCAACCGGGGGTCAAGCTCCTCGCGCAACCAATCGCCGACCAGGTTAACTGCCAGTACCGTGAACATTATGGCGATGCCGGGAAAAGTCGGCATCCACCAGGCAACCGAAAGCTGCTGCTGTCCACGCGCCAGCATTTCACCCCAACTGGGGGTTTTCGCGTCTACCCCCAGACTGAGAAAGCTGAGGGCCGACTCAAGTATGATAATCCGGGCCACCTCGAAAGTGGCAATTACGGTCAGCGAGGTAATGACATTTGGTAGAATGTGGCGCAGCAAAATCCGGCTGGTACTGACGCCGAGCGCACGAGCCGCCTCGATAAATTCACGTTCGCGCAGGGCCAGCGTTTCCCCCCGGACTACCCTTGAGTAGACCACCCAGCTTGTCAGGCCAATCACAGCGATCAGAGTAAGCGTTCCCTGACCGATGACAGCGATCACGGCAATCGAAAGTAAAATAAACGGGAAGGCCAATTGTACATTTGCCAGCCAGCTTATCAGATCGTCCAGCCAGCCGCCAAAATAACCGCTAACCAGACCCAGTAATACACCCATTGTACCGGAAATGATAACCGCCGCCAGGCTCACCAGCAGGGGAACCTGCGCCCCGTAGGCCAGCCGGGCCAGCATATCGCGGCCCAGGTCGTCCGTGCCTAGCACATGGTCCGGGCTACCGGGCGGCAAACGCGCATCGATCAGACTTTGAGCGTTGGGGTCGGGCCAGAAAAGCGGGGCAGTTGCAGCCATCAATACTACTGCCACCAAAATAATTACCCCGCTCAGGGCCGGTGGATTTCGGAGCAGCCGGTAACGCCAGCTTTTGCGCTTCCGCACGCCCGAAATCTCGCGGCTTGACTCGGCTGGAATGATGACGGCTGGGATGACTTGGCCTTGTTGAGTTGAGGACACTACTGAACTCCTTTTAGCTGGTTTTGCGCCCGGTGTGCTGGTTTACTTGCTGTATCGAATACGCGGGTTCAGGTAGGCGTAAAGCAAATCCACCACCAGGTTAATCAAGACATAACCAAACGCTACCAGCAAAACTACACCCTGCACCACCGGGTAATCGCGGCGGCCAATACTCTTGATAGCAAGCTGCCCGATACCCGGCCAGGCGAAAATACTCTCGGTGATAACTGCCCCGCCCAGCAGCGTGGCAAAGTCCAGGCCCAACACAGTGACAATCGGGATCAGGGCATTTTTGAGGGCGTGGCGTTGCAAGATAGCCAGTTGTTTTAACCCTTTGGCGCGGGCCGTTCGGATATATTCCTGGTTCAGTACCTCCAGCATGGTGCTGCGGACCAGCCGGGTGGTGCGCGCGGTCGTGAACAGCCCCAGGGCAATGGCGGGCATAATGATATTTTTAAATTCGCCATAACCGGAAGTCGGCAACCAGTGTAAATTAACCGCAAAAACCAAGATCATCAGCAGACCCAGCCAGAAAACCGGCACACTCTGACCGACATAGGTCAGGATACGGCCCAGATAATCGATAAAACTATTGCGTCTGGCGGCAGATAAAATGCCTATCGGGAAGGCAATCAGCAGCGACAACACAAAAGCCGCTACCGCCAGTTGCAAAGTAGCCGGTACCCGTTCCAGCACGACATTGGTGGCCGGTCGACTTTCAAAAAGCGAGTCGCCCAGGTCGCCCCGTACCGCTTTGGATAGGAAGCGAAGATATTGGACCGGGAGCGGATCGTTAAAACCCAGGTCGCGCCGAAGCTGATCAACCTGTTCCTGGGTGGCATCCTGCGGTAACAGGGTCGTTACCGGGTCGCCTTTGAGAAATAGCAGGATAAAGACTACAAACGATACGCCCAGCATTACCAGGACCGCCTGGACCGAGCGGCGAATTATAAATTTTAGCATGATAAAGATAAAGCCTGAATATTTTAAAAATTACCGGCAAAGCGTCCGGTTTCGGTTAGTATTAGGACCTTCGCTTCAACCTCACAAAGTGAAGCTCAAGCGAAAATAAAAAGAGTGTTTACAGGGGCACCCAGTGAGTACCCGGCCCTCAGTACCCCAGCTTTAGGTTGGTTTACTTCATCAAGCGACTTTCTAAAACTTGCAGGCCCGGCGCAACCCGTCAGGGATGAAGTTGACCATCCCTGACTTATCGCCAACTGGGCCGGTTGTATCCCGAAACTGAAAACTGCTAACTAGACCCCGCTGATTTCAAAGGCATTGATCTGCTCATCGGGCCGGGCTTGCCATTTGATGCGCTTGGAAAGACCGTAAATATCTCTTTGCTGGTGCAAAAATATCCAGGGGGCGTCCTGATTAATCGTCTTATCGGCCTGTTTGTAGAGTTCGGCCCGTTTTGTGTCGTCGACAATGCTCCGGCCCTGGGCGATTAAATCGTTGAAGGTCGGATTTTTGTAATAACTGTAACGTGGTCCTACGAACAGATCGTAAAGAGTGCCGTCCGGGTCGTAAGACGAGTTACCCCAGCCCAGCAAGAAAGCCGGGGGCTGTTTGCGAGCGTCGATGTTCGGTTGATAGACCGACCAGGGTTCTGCGGCGAATTTTACCCGTACCCCGATCTTGGTCCAGTACTGGGTTACGGCCTCGCCGATTTGTTTGTCCTTGAGATAGCGACCATCCGGCACCTTGAATTCCAGGTCGAAGCCATCGGCGAAACCGGCTTCCGTCAACAATTGTTTGGCTTTAGCCGGGTCATAGTTGTACTGCGGCAACTCTTCGTAGGCAAAGAAATAACTGTTGATCGGGCTGGAGATTTTAACGCCGTTGCCCAGAAGAATGTTTTTGATAATCGCGTCGCGGTCGATGGCATAGTTAAGGGCCTGCCGGACTTTGACGTTTTTCAGGGCCGCGTTCGGACTATCGTCGAGCGTATTCAGGATAACAAAGATATTTCGCACACTCGGTACCGTGCTAATTCCGGTCTTGTCGCCGGTCTGGATTTGTTGAGCCTGTTCCGGGGCGACGTTGGTAATGATGTCCACCTCACCGGCTTGCAGGGCACTGATACGCGTCTGCGAGTCGGCGATGGGGCGGAAACGTACCTTCTTAACGCTCGGTCCCCCGGCCTGACCCCACCATAGCGGGTTAGCGTCCATATCCAGGTGATCGTCTTTTTTCCATTCGACAAACTTGTATGCCCCGGTACCCATCGGGTTAAGCCGGATATAGGCGGCATCGTGGGCAGCAAAGTAAGATTTGGAAACCATTTCCTCCAAAGCCAGTTTCTTTAAGGTGAGTGGAGCCGGTTTTTCAGAGGTGATTTTGACGGTCAGGGGATCGATAACAGTCACCGATGTAATAAAGTTAATGTTACCGGCCCGCTTGAGCCGTTTGAGCGCGTCCACTTCTTTACTGGAATTAATGTAGCGGTCAATTGTAAATTTTACATCGTCGGCGGTAAAATCGGTACCATCCTGCCATTTTATCCCTTTTCGCAAATTTACCTGGAGGTTCAAATCGTCAAGCTGCTTCCAGGACTCGGCCAGGCGAGGCTGCAATTTGCCATCTTTATCGAACGCTACCAGCGTATCAAAAATGTTGTTCAAAATGTTATAGGCCGGTGTCTCGTTGTGGTCTGCCGGGTCGAGGGTACTGGGGTCTACACCCTGCACTATAACGATCCGGTCAAGTGCTTTGCCCCCACCGGCGGCGACGCTGGTTGCGACATTACTGGCGGTAGTAGCGGCACCGGCTCCGGCGGCGGGCGGAGCGGAAGCGGTTGTCGCGGCAGGCGCGGGGGTGCCATTGGTGGCACTACCACTGGAGGTAGCCGTACTATCGCCGCAAGCGGTCAGGATAAGCCCGGTGCATAACACCAGCATAGCCAGCCAGCTACTGCGTCTTACTCTCTTGGTCATCAAATCCTCTCCTCTTTACCTATGTTTTGGGTGAAATTCTAATTATGTTGATCCCAGGTTTCTTGCTTTTTTATGCGTATTTATAGGCGGATTATATTTCAGGCTGAAAAGACTGTCAATAATTTGTGCGCTCAGTCAAATAATTGACTCGACAAAAGCCAATCTGAGGTATAAAATACTGATCGGTAGAAAACTTTTTAACATTGCTTGGAAAAACTTTTTAGTTCAAAACTACGATTTAATCCGCGCCAATTGAACACCGGTTCAAATTTAGAATTGACAAAGGAGTCGGTTATGGATTTTAAACTCAGCCCGGAACACGAATTGTTCCGCCAGACCGTCCACGAATTTGCTCAGAAAGAGATTGCCCCCCACGCTCAGGAGTTAGACGAAACTCACCAGTTTCCCGCCGAGAATATCAAGAAAATGGCCGCCCTGGGCCTGATGGGGGTGCCTTTTCCCGAAAAATACGGCGGCGCGGGCGGCGATACTTTGATGTATGCGATGGCGGTCGAGGAAATCAGCCGGGCTTGCGGTAGTACCGGTATCATTCTGGCCGCGCACGTTTCGCTAGGTGCGACCCCGTTTTATATGTTTGGCAGCGAGGCTCAAAAAGAACGCTATCTCAAACCCCTGGCGACCGGCCAGAAACTGGGCGCTTTTGGTCTGTCGGAAGCTACCGCCGGGAGTGATGCCGCCGGAACCCGGACCACCGCCGTCCTCGATGGGGACGAATGGGTGATCAACGGCTCGAAAAACTGGATCACCAGTGGCTCGGTGGCCGATACTGTTATCATTACAGCCATGACCGATAAATCCAAAGGGGCGCACGGCATCAGCAATTTTATTGTCGAAAAAGGCACCCCCGGTTTTACGCCCGGCAAGAGTGAAAATAAAATGGGGCTGCGGGCCTCGATCACCAGCCAACTTTTTTTCGATAATTGTCGCTTGCCGAAAGAAAATATTATTGGTCTGCCGAACGAAGGTTTTAAGCAGTTTATGAAGATTCTCGATGGCGGGCGCATTTCGATAGGGGCGATGGCCCTCGGTCTGGCTCAGGGGGCCTACGATAAAGCTCTGGCTTACAGCAAAGAGCGTCACCAGTTCGGCCAATCGATCTCCAACTTCCAGGCGATCCAGTTTATGCTGGCCGATATGGCGACCTCAATCGAGGCGGCCCGCTTGCTGGTTTACCGGTCTGCCTGGCTCAAAGATAACAACTTACCCTACGGCAAGGAAGCCGCAATGGGCAAGCTATTTGCCTCCGAGATCGGCGAGAAAGTCTGCCGCGACGCGATCCAGATTCACGGTGGCTACGGCTATGTGGCCGAGTACGATGTGGAACGGATGTACCGCGATGTTCGCCTGACCACGATTGGGGAAGGCACCAGCGAAATTCAGCGCATCGTGATTGCCCGACACTTGCTAAAGGAAATTAGCAAAGCCTAGCCTGACCTCAGGCGACTTATCCCTCGGTCAATTCCCGCTCTTCGGTGACATTTTGAGAATAAAAAATAGGACCCAACCGGTTAATAATAGCCGGTTTGGGGCCTGTTTTATTTCTCCTGGTCAATAGGTATCGGAAAAGGTAAAGAGTGGCTAAACTTTACTGCTAATCGTACATTGCAGATGGTTAGCCTGACCGAATGACGGTGTGGTTCTGGCGACAATTTGCTGGCCGCTAAAACCGTGTACCTTCAGATGCCGGATGTTATTGCCGCCATTTAGCGTCAGACCATTGCCGGTTTGGGAAGCGCCATCAATAATAACCAGGCCGGTAGTATTGCAATCGCCGCCGTCCAGCCCGACCCCCGCTTTAAGACTAAACATTGGGTTGAGCGGGCCGGTAAATTGTACGGTATTATTAGTGCCGCTCGGCAACCTGAAAGTGATAGTCTGACCGGCCTGAGCATATCTGAGCGCGTATGATAGGGTATCAATAAAATTTCCGGTACCGGTGTCATTGCCCACCCTCACTACTAGCTGTGAAATCAAGATCGTGCCGTTCACTCCGACCGCCACACAATATAGCGGCCCGGCACAGCTAACCCCATTCAGTTTGGCAGAGGTACCGGAGTTGGTAGGACTCCAACTACTACCCAGTGTGGAAATATTGGTTCGATTAGTGTTGCCGGTAGTATTTGGATCACCGACGGCAAAACAGATTTTATCGACCGGGCAAGCCATACCATTCCAGCTTCCGGTGTACGTGCCTAACTGATTTTCCAGGGTCCAGGAAGTACCATTAAGGGCGGCGATGAATTTTTGGCCGGTGTATTGGCCGCCAGCCCGGCAACTGGTGCTGCTGGAACAACTGATACTCCGAAAATTTGGATTGTTACCTAGAAAATTTGTAGTAGCGGCGGTCCAGCTTGAGCCGTCGTACTGCAACACGGTAGCACTATCTCCGACCGCAAAGCAAAGGGTAATGTCCACGCAATACACCCCAAAAAGGCTGATGTTGCTGAGAGGTTGGAGATTGGTCCAGGTGCCACCGCTATATTTCAGGATAGTTCCATTATTCCCGACGATCATACAAAACAGGCCATTACTATTAATACTATTGAGGCAGCTTACCCCATTCAGATTGAGGTTTGGTGCCCCCGTAACTACCGAGGCGACATTCGACCAGCTACCGTTGGTATCAGCGAAAATCGTGCCGCCCGACCCGACCGCTATACAGGTCAGGGCATCGCTACAACTTACTCCATTCAAAGCCTGATTGCTTAATACCTGGAAATTAGGCTTACTCCAGTTCAGCCCGTCATAGGTAGCGATGTAGGTATTATTGTTCAGGCTGCCGACGGTCGCGCATTTGATCGCCGCCAGGGTGGTGGTCGGGCAGCTTACCCCGTTGAGGTTGGCCGTGACTTCGACCGGTACTATCGGGAAAGCATTCCAGGACGAGCCGTTGTACTTTTGAACCAGTCCGCTATTGCCGACACCCAGGCAATAACTTGCGCTGGCGCAACTTATCCCAAAAATCTCGGTGTAAATCGGGATGGCGGGGCTGCCAATATAGGCACTACCGCTCCAGCTTGTCCCGTTAAAGGTGAGCAGCCGGGCCGCCGAGCCGTTATCCCCCCCGCCCAGACAATTGGTAGCACTGCTGCAAAAGACGGTATTAAAATTCATGCTGGGAACAGTGGCCGTCGCCGACCAGTTCCCACTTGTATATTGCGACCAATGACCGCCAAAACCGGCCATTACACAGTTAGGTGTTCCACCGGCAGCGGTGCAACTGACACTGACCGGGTTTTGAAATCCCGGATCGAAACCGGAAAGCTGCCCAATCGTGAGGGTGGCTGCCGGGTTGCCCTGGTAGGTATAGTAATAGCCTTTGCTGCCCGCCGCAATGCAAAAACTGGCGGAGGCGCAACTGACCGAGAAAAGGCTATAGGAGACTGCGCCGTTTTCGTTCAGGGCAATAACCGTGAGTGCACCACTGCCATTAAACACGAAAATACGATTATTATTATTTGAACCTAAAGCGACCAGCAGACAGTTATCCACGCCCAGGCAACTCACTCCCCGGAACTGGTTGCTGGACGGATATAGGGACCAACTCCCGCCGGAATATTTGGCTATTGTTCCCAGACCACTGACCGCCACACAATAAGTGGTAGTCGGGCAGCTAACGCCATAATAATTATCAGTTAGATTGGTCAATAACGGCGGCCCGCTGGTCCAGCTAACGCCATCATACATAATAATGCTGCCGCGCGTACCGACTGCGGCGCAAAAAGTGGCGGACGGGCAGCTAACCGCTAGCAGGTCGTTACCTTCCGGCAAAGGATTGGACCAGGCCCAGCTTCCGTCCCCGGTCGATAAAGGCGCAGCCTGGGCCGGGGCATCGCCGAACGCACTCAGGCCCAGCGTCAGACCCACCAGGATTACCAGTATAAAAGAAGTCCGGGTGGTTTTGCCTGGGCGTTTTTTATCGGTCAAATTGCCAACCGGCGGCCTGACTAACTCAGTCATCTGCACGTCTGATCTCCTTATTTTTAAAACAGCTAAGTCTAGCTAATATACCTGTGAGAATTCAATAATCTTAGTATAGCAAAGCTAACGGTTTTAGCACAGATGGAAGAATCAATTTAGGAATTGGGTACTATATAAGGCCCGGCTGGCTTGACTTCTACAAATGCCTACTATATAATTTCCACTCAGATGGGGGTGTAGCTCAGCTGGGAGAGCGCTACAATCGCACTGTAGAGGTCAGGAGTTCGATCCTCCTCACCTCCACCATCTTCCTCTTATTACCTTTTATAACTTCTACCTTTCCCAATTACTTCACCGCTCTTTACTCATAATATTTTGTAACTACTCAGACTCCGCCCCAGGGTGGGAAAAAAAAGAAAAAAAGATTTATTAAAGGGGAGACCCCTTATACCCCCCGTATGGGCACCCAGTGGGTACCCGGCCCCCACGACCCCCGCTACGATTTTTTCAGAGGTATGGTCAGTAGTTACAATATTTTACGGTGCTTTGCTCCGGCTGTTTTTGCACTTGAAAATATTTAGCCGCCTGTGGTACACTGTGCAGCAGAATCCCCTGGTATTACATTTTTACAAACGAACAGCGATTTGCCACTTATACGAGCAGACCGGAGAAATAAACCCTATGTCAAAAGAAATTGTGCTTTCGGTGGATGCTAATCCCAAAAGCCCCAAATACTTCGTCTGGAAGATGGACGAAGGCGAAGCCGCGCAGATTAAACTGGCGGTCGGCGACCACGATGAAACCTATCCTTTGCTTTCGACCTTATCGGATTACAACGAAGATTTTATGTGTGAAGGCGAACGCTTGCTGGCTCTCTGCAAGGAAACGGTTGACCTGGAAATTCATCTGGAAGAACGCCACCACGAAACACCGGTTTTAATCAAGCTATTGACCATGATCGGCGGTCTGGCGATGCTAAGTCACGATTTTAAACTGGGCGTGTTCGCCTACGGAGATTAACTTTTCCCTACAAAATTTCTCTACCGCCCCCTAAAGAGCTATCGCGGTTCTCTGTGTGAGGTTAACCCGACCTTTTAACCCTAGTTGAGCTGCGGTTAACCAGGCCGGTGGGTCCGGTTGATATAGATACCCCGTCAAAAAGGTAAATAAAAATGGTCGGCAGAACTGGGGCACTCGGCATCAATAACAGTGAAGAACGGGCCAGCGATAGCCGCCGGGTACTCGGTCGAGTGCTGGCCTACCTGTCTCCCTACCGTCGGTCGCTGGTGGGAGTGCTGGCCCTGGTGCTGGTAACGGCGGCAGTTCAGGCCCTCGGTCCGGCCTTGATCGGTCGGGCGATTGATCTTTATATCGCCGGTAAGGATTCAGCCGGGCTAGCCTCCACCATGATATTTCTATTTTTCGTGTATATCGTCGGGATGGTGGCCCAGGGTGGACAGGTTTATCTGATCGGGCTGGTCAGCCAGAAGTTTATCAGCCGGTTAAGGACAACCATTTTTAACAAGGTCCAGAGCCTTTCGCTGGCCTTTTTTGACAAGAACCGGGCCGGCGATCTCATGTCGCGGCTGGTCAACGATATTCAAACCATCAATCAACTGGTCGGGCAGGGCTTGACCCAGGTTATCACCAGCGTTTTTTCGCTTTTCGGCATCCTGATTGCCATGTTTTTGCTGAGTTGGCCTCTGGCCTTAGCCAGTTTTGTGACGTTGCCCCTGATGATCTGGGCCACGATCCTGTTTGCCGGTTGGTCGCGCCGGGCTTTTCGGCAGACCCGTACCACCATCGGCGATGTCTCCTCCGAGCTTCAAGAAGAACTGGCCGGGGTAAGGGTCGCTCAGGCTTTT
This sequence comes from Chloroflexia bacterium, assembly GCA_038322625.1. GTDB lineage: Bacteria > Chloroflexota > Chloroflexia > Chloroheliales > Chloroheliaceae > 54-19. Next base: position 182,364 of record JBBQGA010000002.1, on the reverse strand, counting down.
AATCGCACCGACGAGAATATCCGCCGCTTTGCCCAGCGCAACGCCGCCAATCGTGACGCGAATATTCACGCCAACGCTGTGACGGCTGCTTTCACCCCCGCGATTGACGTTTTGAGTACCATGGCGACCGCTATCGTGGCCGGGTTTGGCGGCTGGCTGGCCCTCAATAACTATATTCCGGTCGGGACGGTGGTCGCCTTCTTTTTGTATGTCCAGCAGTTTTTCCGCCCGATCCAACTGATCAGCAACCTGTATACCCAGATGCAAAGCGCACTGGCCGGAGCCGAGCGTATCTTTAGCCTGGTGGATGAACCCGCCGAACAACACGACAACCCCCAGGCGCGGCCATTGGGACCCTTGCAGGGCCGGGTCGAATTCGAGCAAGTCAGCTTTTCCTATAATCCGCTCCAGACCGAACCAACCCTGAAAGATATTAACCTGGTAGCTGCGCCGGGCCAGACTATCGCGCTGGTAGGGGCGACCGGGGCCGGAAAATCCACTCTGATCAATTTGATCCCACGTTTTTATGATGCCAGTGGTGGTAAGGTTAGCCTGGACGGCCAGGATGTGCGCGATACAACTCTGGTTAGCTTGCGTTCTCAGATCGGCTATATGTTGCAGGATACCTTTCTATTTTCGGGCAGCGTATCCGACAATATTCGTTATGGCCGCCTGGAAGCGACGGACGCGGAAATTGAGGCGGCGGCCCAGGCCGTCAGTGCCGACGAATTTATCCAGCAACTGCCCCAGGGTTATCAGACCAAACTCGGCGAGCGGGGTAGCGGTCTGAGCCAGGGCCAACGCCAGTTAATCGCTTTTGCCAGGGCCGTTTTATCCGACCCGCGCATTTTGATCCTCGACGAAGCCACTTCCAGTATTGATACCCGTACCGAGCAGTTGATCCAGCAAGCTTTAAAGAAATTGTTGGCCGGACGCACTTCTTTTGTGATCGCACACCGCCTCAGCACGATCCGCAATGCCGACCAGGTGCTGGTGCTCGATCAGGGCCGGATCGTTGAGCGCGGCACTCATACCGAATTGCTGGCCCGCGATGGTCTTTATGCCGAACTCTACAAACGCCAGTTCCGCGACGAGGCTGGCCCGAACTAATCTTACCAGTTTCCTTTTGTTCTCTGTTTATGGTTGACCCGTATCGCTGGCACACCGATTGCATAACTTATAGTGATAGAATGCGCAGTAGTGCGCCAATGGATAAACAGGGAGGTTAGCAATGTTTGGATTTGGCAGAAATCGTCGACGTGGTTTGTTGGGTACTTTGCTCGGTGGGCAACGCTATTATCAGCCGCAACGGCGGGGGTTACTCGGTGGTTCGCTGGGCCGGATCGCCGTAATTGGTGGATTGGGCTGGCTGGGCAAACGCCTTCTGAACAATCGCGGCAATAATGGCGGTCTGTTCGGAGGCGGCAACTCCGGTTATAACGATCCCGGCTCAAGTATTGGCGGCTGGGACGACAACAATAGCAACGGCCAGAGCTGGTAGATTAGCTCTATAAAATAAATAAACCAAAAAGGCAACCGTTTTTTGATGGTTGCCTTTTTGGTCTCTAAATTTATGGTAACTATTCACTCTATCTTTAAAAAATTAGCAGGGACTGTAGGGGTGCAACCCCTGCGCGGGGTTGTACAGGGGTCTCCCCAGTAATCCCTTTTTCTTTTTCCTCCCTGGGGAGGGGTTAGGGGTGGGGTCTGAACAGATACAATTTATTTCAGCTAAAAATGCTAACTATCGCCACGACCCCAAATATAGCGATAACCAGTCCTGACCCCCGATTGACCAGGCTCAGAAGGCCGAGCGTGAATTTGCGGCGAAACGCGTTTACCAGCCCGGTCAGGATGAGCCACCAGAGGGTCGAGCCACCAAAGATTCCGGCAATCAGGGCGGTCGCGGTCAGGTAATCGCCGGAGTTGCTGGCAAGACCCAGCCCGGCAAAGATAGCCGCAAACGACAGAATCGTCATAGGGTTGGTCAGGGTAAGCAAAAAGGTTGAAAGATAATAGCCCGCCAGCCCGCCGGATTTCTTGGCGACGTGGGCCGGGTTATCCGGTGGCCGTGAAAGCCAGGTCTTGATACCCAGGTAGATCAGAAAAGCTCCTCCTACCAGCCGCAACCAGAAGCGTTGGTCGACCAGAAAGCCGGAAATAAAAGTCAGGCCAAAGCCACCGATTGCACCGTAAAGCCCATCGGCACTGGCAACTCCCAACCCGGAGACAAAACCCGCGCGAGGTCCTTCGGCCAGCGTTCGCCGGATACATAAAATACTCATTGGGCCAACCTGGGCTGCAATCGATAGCCCGATCACCAGACCCTTGAAAAAAAAACTTAAATCCATTGGTGTTCTCCTGTTATGATTATATAGCTGAAAGTTAATTTTGAGTTTGGACGGTCTTTTTTAACCAAACAAAAAACCAGACCTGTTCACAGAGGTCTGGCTTTTGAATGTAGCATTTATCTAACTGCTTTTAAACCCAGCTAAATAGACCTCCCTGGTGAGGTCTGCTGCTCTTGAAAGCTATTCAAATTTTCAAAATGGCTTGTCATATTAATTCAATCTTTTCTGAGTGGCAAATTGCCCGGTGGTAAATATTATAATAGCAAATTGCCCGGCCAAGAGCAATAGCAAAATATAATTACTTGGACAAAATTATTTGAAACGCCCTTTGCGCTTGTTTTAACCGGGCTAGAATGCTAATATGAGAAGGTCAGATCAAATAAAGTTCGGGGAGAAGAATGTCAGCTTATATTGAGCCGTTTAGTGAAATCGAGCCGGAAGAAGCCGCCGACCTGATTGAGCAGGGCGAAATAAAGGTAATCGACGTGCGCCAGCCTTACGAGTACGACCGCAGCCATATCGAGGAGGCGGTCTTGCTGCCTATTGATGGGCTGTACAGTTTTGCTCAGGGTCTGGCGGCCCAAAGCCTGACAAAAGACCAACCTCTTTTGTTTGTCTGTGCGGTCGGGCAGCGCAGTGCCGCCGCCTGTGAGGTTGCGGCGATTGCCGGTTACAGCCGGGTTTATAACCTGGCAGGCGGTATGGGTGGTTGGGCTTACGCCGGGTTGCCGGTGGTAAATCAGGCTGCCAGAGGTGGTAAATAGTGTTTTACTCAAGCCGGGAGGCCTTTGACCTCCGTAAAATCTCAGGAGAAAAACAATGACAACACCGCAAGACCCACGTTCAGGCCAGCCGGTTCAGCCGAGTGCCGGTATGTACCAGGCGCCGACACCAGGACCGGGCGGCGATATGGCGATGTCTTCCGCACCAAAAATTTCTTTCTTGAAAGCGATTACCCCCGAACCTACCAAAGCCCCGCCGCTCGAATGGGTCGCGCTGGTGGTCGGTTTGGTGCTGGCGATCAGTGCCTTTTTGCCCTGGGTAACTATCGACAACGGCAGCTTTAACGGCCTGGACACCACTTATACCAGCGGCAACGGCTGGATGATTTTGGCGGCGGGCCTCGGCTCGGTCGTCCTGGGCTTTTTTGGCCTCAGCCGCGACTCGATTTCGCTGGCGGTCGGTCAGGCATTGCTGGCTATTTTGACTTTAATTTTTGCCGTGATCGACCTCAACCCCGGTTCGGGGGCTTCGGCGGGTTTTGGAGTAATCCTGGCCCTGATTGCCTCGGTGTTGTTAATTGCTTTGAGTGCCTATAACGCTTTCGATGCCCAGCGTAAAGGGGCTACCTATTAGTTTTCTCTGTTCATTTCTGGATCATAGGAGTTTTAATCGTGACCGATACAATCGCACATAACCACCCGGTAGAGGCCGACGTGGACGACACTTTCAAACATATCAAACTAACCTCGCTGGCGGCTTGCGCTGGTTGAGCGGCCAAGATGGGGCCACAAACCCTGGAGCAGGTACTGCTTCCATTAAAGAAATATGATAACCCCAACCTGATTGTCGGCCTGAAGATCAGCGATGATGCGGCGGTTTACCGTCTGCAACCCGACCTGGCGGTGGTTCAAACAGTGGATTTCTTTCCACCGGTAGTTGACGACCCGTATCTGTACGGTGCCATCGCAGCGGCTAACTCTATGAGCGATGTCTACGCGATGGGCGGCGAGGTTATTATGGGGATCAATATTGTCGCTTTCCCGGAGAACTTGCCGCCCATGCTGTTAAGCCGGATTTTGCAGGGCGGGGCCGATAAGATGGCTGAGGTGGGGGCGGTGGTTGCCGGTGGGCATACCGTGACCGACAAGGAACCCAAGTACGGCATCTGCGTAACCGGCACGGTTCATCCCAACCGGGTATTTACCAAAGGCGGCGCACTGCCGGGCGACCGGATTTATCTGACCAAACCGCTGGGCACCGGTGTGATCACCACCGCCCACAAGCGCGATGTGGTCGACCTGGCCGACCTGAAGGCGGCGACCGATAGTATGCAGCTACTTAATAGGGCGGCAGCGACCGTTCTCAAGGAAATCGGGTCTGAATTTATCCACGCCTGTACCGATATAACCGGGTTTGGGATTCTTGGTCACGGGTCCGAGATGGCTGATCACAGCCAGAACATCGATCTGTTGCTACACAGCGACCGGATACCCCTGTTGCCGGGGGCCAAACGTTACGTTCAGGAAGGTTGTTTGCCGGGCGGGGCCGGACGCAACCGGATGTTCTTGCAGGAAGAAGGCCAGCCGAAAGTGCGTTTCCTGCGTGAAATCGATTCCGATCTGGAAGACTTGCTGTTCGACCCCGAAACCAGTGGCGGGCTGTTCTTCGCTATCCCAACCGATAAGTCCGCCGAGGTCGAGGAAGCTTTCCGTAAAGCCGGGGTGACGCTATGGGCGGTCGGGGAAGCTCAGGTCGGTACCGGCAAAATCCTGGTCGATTAGCCTTAAATTAGCCTGATAATTAAAGAGAGAAAGTTCTGACAATGATCAGAACTTTCTCTCTTTTGTTTTCCAGCCGCTGGAGAACCTGAAACGGATCAGGCCGTTTACTGTCCCAGATAGCGCAGGGCGGCCAGCACCTGTTCTTCCAGCGAAAGGCTGTGTTCGGCGGGGAGCGAGGCCAGAGCGGTTTGGACCTCGCCACTGGAATAACCCAGGCTGGTCAGGGCTTCGATCACTTGCATCCGTTCGAGGGCTACTGTCGAGTTTTTCACCCCACCGGGTCCACTTACCGCCAGCGCGGCGGCTTTGGCCGGACCGGAGACTTCCACCAGTTTACCTTTCAATTCCAGAATTATCCGGCTGGCGGTCTTGGGGCCGATGCCGGGCACCTTCTTCAGAAAATCCACATCACTCTGAGCGATAGCCAGTTGGACTGCCTCGCTGCTGGCATTACTCAACACGTTCAGGGCCGCGCGTGGTCCAACCCCGGCTACCCCCAGCAACATTTCAAACAAACTTAGCTGTTCCTGGTTCTGAAATCCGTAGAGGGCCATTTGCTCCTCGCGGACATAAAAGTGGGTGTAAAGCTTGACGGTGGTGCCGATGCTCCCCATATCGCTCAACTGCGAGGCCGGGACAAAAATCCTCAAGCTAACCCCGCCGACTTCCAGCACCACACTATCGGTTCCCATCCATTCCAGCCTCCCGCGCACCGCTACGATCATAAGCTTACCCCGGCGAGATTGAACAACCGGGCGGCGTTTTTGCCCAGTACCGCCCCAAGCTCGCCCTCGGTCAAGCCGCCTTCTTCCCGGATACGCATTAGCAGATTTTTCTGTTTGAGGAGAGGGTGATCGCTGGCGAAAAGAATTTTGGCCGCGCCACACAGGTCGGCCACTTGCCGGAATACCCGGAAGTCGTAGAGGTAGGTCGTGGCGGCAGTATCGTAATAAGTGTTCTGGAGGGTTTGCCTGACCTCCGGCATAAGTTCGTAGAACGGCAAGCCGCCGCCCCAGTGAGCCGCAATAATTTTGAGGGCCGGAAAGTTTTCGGCAAGTTTGACGATCTTCTGGGGCCAGGTCTGGCCTTTGCCGCCGTACTGGTGGCCGGTGGGTTCGCTGGTATGGATCAGCAGGGGATAGCCGCCGCTGGTGAGCAACTCGGCCAGATCGCGCATGGTTTCTATATCAGTCGGGTCGAAAGCCTGACCGTCGGGGAGCAGTTCGCCCAACCCGCTCAGACCAGCTTCAAAGCAACGCCGGGCCTCTCCGACTGCTACCGGTCCGTCCAGTGGTTGTACCGCCGCCAGACCGATCAAGCGGTCGGGAAAGCGGCGGACAGCCTCGATCAAGTAATCGTTGGAGGCGGCACACAGACTGCTATCGGCGAAAGCAAAACCGCAGACTACCGCCCGGTCGATCCCGGCCTGGTCCATACCGGCGATCAGGCTTTCGGCGGTGGCAAAACGCGCTTGAGGATAGTTGTAACACTGGTCGAACCAGCTATCGCGGGCGCAATAAGCAGCCTTGCTGGCGGCAATTTCGGGGGACATTATGTGGGTATGGGCATCGATGATCATTTTTTCCGGCTGGCAGTAGTTATTAGGCTTTGGTCTGGATCGCCATTACCAGAGTTTCCAGGCTATGCAAAAGATTTGGCAAGTCCTTTGGGTTAAGGTGTTGCAAAAGGGCGGCAAGGCTTTCTTCGGCCCGGCCATTGTAGACCCGCAGTATTGCCCGGCCTTCTGGCGTGATACGGGCATAGACTAGCCGGTGGTCGTATTGTGAGGCGACCCGTTCGACCAGCTTTGGTCGCCGGTTGGGGTTTTCACTCGTATCGGCAGAGCGTTTGCGACCTTCCAGGCCGTCTATGATCCGCGACATGGTAGGCCGGCTGACTTTCAGAGTATCGGCCAGTTCGCTGATCAACCGTTCCTGATGCTGCAAAGTTTTCAGGACGCTAAATTGCTGAACCGTAAGCGGGCAGTCGGTGGCATCGCGCTCTCGACTGATGATCTGGCGTACCTGCGGCATAATTGTCATGAGAGCCTGGCTGCAACGGCGTTCGAGTTCCACCCGGTCGGTCGGCTCACTCGAATTCTCATCCGAGAAGGCTGCCGGTTGAGGGCGCGACACTCTTGTATTGGTACCTAAACTCATAGTCGTTACTCGCTTAATTTTACATCTTCGTAAACTATGTAAACCGTTTTTACCGTCAGAAACAGGAATAGCCGAGCGAGAACTCATAGACAAACATAGACAAACATAGACGTATGTAGAAGTACATAGAAGTATTTGTGGGCTTACTATAGCCGTCCGGGTCGGGCACTGTCAACCTACATCGCTTGTCTGTCTATAACGCCTGGTGGTAACAAAGAGACCGGTCCCTATAGGAAACCGGTCTCTTTATTAGTTAAATCTATTTTTTATTCAAGCTACCTGGACAGAGTTTCGGCTTTGTTCTCGCTGGCGGAAGCGGGAATCACTACCGCTAGCTCTTGCTTGATCCGGCGCGCCTGGGTAACGTAGGTCCGGGCGGCCCACAACCCCGACAGTGCCGGTAAGACAAAGTAGACGATTGCGACCGGAAACAGCCAGTCCGGGGCCAGCAGGGTCAGCATACCCCACAGGCTAATCCAGAAGATCGTTTGCCAGCCGACGAACAGCAAGACCGCCATCGCCGGGCGGCGAGTTTTGAACCAACCGACCCCCAGGAAGGCCAGCCAACCCATTACCATCTCGATAACGAAAATCAAGAAGGGGTTTTGGTTGAGCAGCAACCGGGCCGGTACGACGTAGGGTTGACCGCTCTGTTCTTTCCTTATAATCACCGGAGTGGCCGAACCACTGTCGGCGGCTTCCCCCAACGCGACCTGACTAACCTTGAGGCGAGTTTCCTGCCGGGCTGCTTCGACTGAGGCCGCCGGGATACTCACACCCAGCAAAAATTGCCAGGTATTAGCGGTCATCTGCCCGGCCCGGCCACTGATTGCCGTCAGAAATTCTTTGCCGATGGTGCCAAACACGTTTATTAAGTAGCCGATATAAGAGAAGGCTACGATACAGTAAAACACAACTAGAATCCAATCATGCCAACCGCCGGTGACTTGCTGGCGAGCCTGGGCAAAAGTGTAGCCCTGGCGAACCACGATCCCTTCACTGATACCCAGGTACAACAGGGTTACATACAGCAGCAATATACCGACCGCGACCGAAGTCAGCGAGAATTTTGCCAGCCGGTGACTGAACAACGGTCTTTCGACCATACGCGGCAGACAGTAAAGGCCTATCGTCATCAGGGTCAGGGTCACTACCCCGACAATGTTCATCTGCGCGTGGGAGAGCGGTAAAATTAGCTCACCGGCCTCGCGGGCTTCGATCAACCAGGCACTGGTCGAGGGTAAAATCTGAATAATGCCCTGGCTGGTACTGATAAACAAAAATACCGACGAAACCCCCAGAAATACCGCCAGGTAGCGTTCTTTAGCCGTGCCGAGTCCGGCCTTAAGGGTCAGCAGTACGTTGGCGATAAAGGTCCACATCCCGACCGCCATCAGGCTACCCATGATCGAGATCGCCAGCGGATGCCAGAAGCCGACCTGGGCTTTGGCGGCGGCAGCCGTAATGCCCTGCGAGATGACTTTATCACCCTCGATAAAACCAAGCGTAATGTGGGTGAGCCAGAAGCCGAACACCCCTAAAAACAGGGTGTAAAAAGAGAAGTTAGCCAGCCGGATCGAGTGGATCGGGTGCCCGACCAGGCGCGGCAAAAAGTAGTAGACAAAGCCCATAAAGGCAAAGACCACCCCGCCGACCAGGTTCATATGCGCGTGGGATACCGGGTCGATCAGTTGACCGGCGGCTCCCGTCTTGTAAAGCCAGTCCAGCGACCAGGGCAGTACCTGATATACGCCCTGGAGGGTGCCGAGCAGGAGGGCGACGGCGGCTACCAGATGGAACTTGGCCGAGAATTTCTCAAGCTGGTTGCCGGTGCGGCGGCCTTTCCAGATCGTCAGTACCACGTTGGTCACATAAATCCAGTAGCCGGTACCCATCGAGGAAGCGGTAATCGCCTCCGGGAATTTGTGCCAGAAGCCGACCATATCTTTGGCCTGTTCGTAGGTATAGCCCTGGTGTACCAGGCTACCCTCGGCAAAGCCAATCGGGATCAAAGCGACATAAAAGCCCAGTACGCCAATCGCCGTAAACCAGAATGAGACGCTGCACAGCGTCCGGCTGAACATCGGGCGTTGGATGATCCGGGGCAGCAAATAGTAAGTCAGCCCGGCAATCGAAATCGTGCCGCCCAACACTACATTGATGTGAGTTAAACCCAAATTTGTGATCAGGTGTCCGCCGTAGTCGGCATCGCGCAACCAATCGGCAAACATCGGTATACGCTGGGCGATCCCGTGAATAGCGGCCAGACCGAGCGCAACGGCCTGGATAATGATAAATTTTACCAGGATCGTATCGTCCGACAGGGGTTGGCCGTCCGGGCCAATGTTATTGGTGTTATAAATTACCCGTTTGTTATTGGGTATGAAAGGCCGGAGTTTAGCCCGGTTTTCCACTGTTGTCGCCATTTTCTACAATCCTGCCTTGCCTAGTATTTCTTGGGTCGTCATTTCGGAGACGGCCTTTTTCGCAGCGGTCGCCCTTACGGGCGGTTGTAATTCCTCCACCGGGGTCGGGAAAACCTCACCTTTGCGCCAGGTAACAGCTACCACCGTTATTACGGCCAGCAATACGCCCGGCCACAGCAGCCAATCCAGGTTAAAGCCGGTGCCTTTGCTATCGGAAGCCCCGATGGGGGTGCGGAACTTGACCGACTCGCTTTGCAAGGCCGGTCCGCCTAGTTGCAAAAACCAGTGGCCGTTGATGCCAAACCGCAGGGTTGTTTCGTACTCGCCCGGTTGAGCGGCGGGGATCAGGTTTAGCGGGCCAATATTGGGTACGCGAGGGCCGTTATGCTCGTTAGTGACCTGACCGCTGTAATCGCGCAGGGCCGTGACCGTCAGTTGAAGGCCGCTAACCGGTTGGCCTTTGCCATCGCTCACCCGAAAACGAACGGTGATCGGGCTTTCGGTGTCGTGGTTGGCCTGGGCGACGGGTGCTACAAAGTCAATCGTATACCCGGCGGCAGTTTGAGACCTCGGCGGGTCAAGCTTATCTTCGGCCAACACCAGGCCGGTGATTGCCAACTGGAGGGCCATCGCCAGTAAAATCGCCAATCCGCCCAGAAATTTCTTGTTAGAAAGCATTTGCAGAACTTGTCGCATAGTTATTTAACCGGCTCCCCGACCGTAAAGTAAGCGTAATACCGCCCGCCGAACATCCCACCGGAGGGTGCATCGATCACATATTGGCCTTCCGGCCAGCTTCCGTTTGCGGGTGAAACGGTCAGGCTGTAAAATTTATCGGCCTTGATATAACGGGCCTGGCGGGTATATCCGCCTTCGATTTCGTGGTTCATGTTGGGGCCGTTCAGGAAGCTGACAAAATAATTTTCCGGCACTTCCAGTTGTTTGGGGGTAAAGATTATTTTGAAACCTTTGCCGACCGGTAGATGGGTGATTTCGTGCTGGTCGTAGTCGCCCGGTTGTGTCACCACGATCAATTCACGATAGGTGCTTTCGCCATCGACCTGCAAATATATCTTATCCTGATAGAGCGCATCGTTGGGAACAAAGGGTTGCAGGTAATCGGAGTTCATACTGACCCACAACATAAAGCCGCTAAAGAGGACCATTATCAAAAACATTGAGGTTACGACCACGAAGGCAAAACGACCGGCAAAAAAGCCTATCCGGTTTTCTTTGCCACCATAGATCAACCCTTTCTTGCGCGGAGCGGAAGCGGTGAGCGGACCGTTTTCCGGCTGTCCATCGCCACCGGTTTTCGGTTTATCTATTACTTGCATTTACATCTCCAGAACCAGCCGGCCAATGAGCAGAGCCGGTAAAACATTATCTAAATAAAGGCGGACGGGTAACATCCGGCCTTTTTAGCCGATAGTTTCGTAGACCATAACCGTGACCGGTTCGGCTTCGGTTGAAAGCTGGGCTTCCAGTTCCTTGATCGTCGGTTGTTGGGCGTAGGCCCGCAAATCTTCCATAGTAGCCCACTGGCTCATTATGTTAAAAATTACCCGGCCACTCGAATTCACCGACCGCCAGACCTCGGTCATTACCAGCCCGTTCATGCCCTGGGCGATAAATTTGCGGCCACCCACCAGCGCGTTATAGACCAGTTTGCCGGGCCGCAGTTCTTCGGCCTCTTCGCGTGAGAGTGTAAAACTGGTTGTGCGTACAAAAGCCATCTCTAACATCTCTCCTGAAATTGGGCCTCGCGGCCTTATTTGGTAAAGTGATTACCCAGCGTCAGCGACACCACATCGTTACCGAGGGTCAGCCAAAGCAGGGTATCTACCCCGGCCAGTACCAGCACGACCCCGATGATCAACATTAACATAAGGGGCAACCCGCTATCATCGGCCTCACGCGGTTCGCGGGTAGCCGAGACATCTTCTTCCGGCAGCTCGATCATTTCTTTGATGTGCTGGAAGCGGTCGTTTTCGACCATTTTCTGGTCGGGCCGGGATGGTTGGTCGTCCTGGTGTTCGGTTTTCTCTAATTGCTCCATCCGATTTTCCTCAGATTTTCTTTAAGCTTAACTACTGGATTGTGGTCAAAGGTCCTCTAATATTTTACGCCACTCAGAATAGCATTGATCACATACAGAATCATTGAAATAATTACGATGGTGTAAAGCGCATACAGGAAAACCGGTATTACACCGTAACTGGCCTGGACCGTTCCGGCAAAATCCTCGGCGGTGCGCTCGAAAGGCACCTTATTTTCGCGTTTGCTGCGCCCGCTCCGCGCCCACAACCACACCCCACCAACCATAAAGATCGCGCTTCCCAGCAAAATAGCATCGATCAGCCAGTTTTCTTGCCAGGGTTTGAGAACGTTGGGGAGGTCGGTGGCCTGGACGACCGGCATAATTACATTCAACAGGTTTAAGCTCATATTTACCCCCAGTAAAGTTATACATAATTCGTTAAACCCCACCCCTGACCCCTCCCCAAGGAGGGGGAAAATAGAAAGTATACAGGGGAGACCCCTTATACCCCCCGCAGGTGCTGCGCCCCTACGTACCCCGCTTCGATCCTTTTTTAACTTCCGATACCGGATCAGGCTTCGGTGATAGCGTAATCGCTGACATCTTCGCCGTCTTCCAGCAAGGACATTTCCAGGGCCTGGCGTTTGATCTGTTCCGGGTTGCGGAATTCACCGTTACGCCAGCTAAAGATAATCCAGATGCCGGTCATCATCACAAAGATCATGGCGACGATAAACATCGAGTCGGCGGAGGCTAGTTCGTCACCGCCCACGCCATCGTGAGCCAGAGCCGGGACGCTCAGGGCCAGCAGCAGGGCCAGCACCGTCAGAGTTGAAAAAAACAGCTTGCGTTTCATTTTGTCACCTTGTACTTCTTTACTCTATTACTTACATATTATTTGGTCGGCGTCGGCGTGGGTCCCGGCGCGGTGTCGCTTTTGGTCGTGCTGGGTGTCAAAGGCTGCGTCGACGGGTTGCCGCTTACGGTCGGCTGGGCCAGGTTCTGGCCGTACTGGAAACCCTCCACATTCTGGTCGTAAGGGGCCGGTTCCGGTCCGGCCAGACCACCCCGCACCACCATATTCGGGCTGAGTTTGTCATCACCGACTCTCAGACCGCCGTTCGGGATCGTCCGCAGGAAGTTGATCACGTCCCAGATGTCCTGCACTGTCAGGTAATCGCCCCAGGCTGGCATGGCCGAACCGGGTAGACCAAACAGCAAGAAGTGATAATACTGACCTTCGCTGTGCTGCTTCTGGACCTCGGCGTTGGTAAAATTAAACGGCTTCGGTTCCAGGTATTGGGCTGCCGGACCGTTGCCGTTGCCCTCTACCCCGTGACAGCCGATACAGTTGGTCAGGTAGATTTGCTTGCCGTGTAAAAGGCTGCGCTGGGTCGGCGGTACCGCGCTATGAGTATTTACCCAGGTCTGCGGTACCAATGTCTTGAGGTAATCCAGGTGCGTCTGAGCGTAAGCCGTATCGGGCGATTGTCCCTGTGCCCCGCCCTGTCCCTTCAAGCTATCGATCAATTCTTTTTTGTTACTGGCCTGTACCCCGCTGCGGACATCGGCTTCTTTCTGACCCAGGCTTTGCACATAGGCAGTCAATTTGTCGAGTTCGTCCGCCGTCAGGTAGCTGAACTGGGGCATAATCGAGTTCGGGCTGACATAGCGGGGGTTCTGGAAGTGGGCTTTGTGCCAGTCGTCCGGGTGAACGCCGCCTTCCTGCGAAAGATCGGGGCCGGTGCGCTCGGTACCCAGCAGCATCGTTTTCTGATATACATAGTCCCCAGCCTGGGCTACCCGCAAGGCTTTGCCGCCCCCGGCTGCCGTCCAGTCCTGCGGACGGACATACTGGCTGTGGCAATACATACAACCGTTACCCATATAGATTTGCCGTCCCGCTTCTTCCTTTTCGCTCAGGGGCCGGGCAATATCGGAAGGGGTCGGCTGAAAAGTCAGGGTCGATAAACCGACCGTCATAAACACCGTTGTAATGACGATCAAGATCGCCCCGCCTAAAATTGTGCCAAACGTCATCTTCATATCAGGTGATTCCTCTGGCTAACCTTTCTGGGTAATGGCCTTATTTCGGGCTGGCCGGTGCGGTTGGTAGATACTGATTGGCGTTGCTGATCGAATTCAGGCTACCCAGGATCAGTACGGCGAATACAAAAGCCAAAAACAGCAGGACCAGCACTACCAATACCAATTCAAGTCGGAACATACTGCGCCGTTTGGCCGGTGTACTGGGCCGCTGGTACTTTTCGGCCACCGAACCTTGTGGGACTATTTCGGGTTGTTGCGCCATCTTCTTCCTCTCCGAATTCTCAAATTAGCTTAGGCCCCAACCTCGGCCAACGATTGAGGCATCATGGCTTCCATTCGCGGTCCGCTTCGGACCGTCTTATAGATGTTGTAAGCCTGGATATATGCCCCGATCACGACCATCGAGCCACCGACTGCCCGGACCGCAAAGTAAGGCTTCAAATCCTGGACCGTCTTGTAGACCGGTTCGCCGCGCAACCATTCCGCCCCCTGGATCAGACCGACCACCTGCAAGCTGATCATAATCAGGAGGAAGCCACTGACGACCAGCCAGAACTGAATTTCGGCCAGACCGGGACTCCAGATGCGCCGCTTGAGCGTCACCGGGATAATGTAGTAAATCGCCCCCATCGCCCAGGTTGACATGGTTCCCAGCAAGGCCAGGTGAGCGTGACCGACGATCCAGTTGGTAAAGTGGATCAGCCGGTTAAAACTCTGAACGGCCTGAAATGGCCCCTGGATACAGGTTACAAAGTAAAAGACTGTTCCTACCAGCACGAACTTGAGCGGGATCGAGGCGTAAAGTTTGCCCCAGTTGCCGCGCATCGTCATCCAGATATTGGTCAGAAAGGTCAGCACCGGAATAAACAGGCCGATGGAGCCGATAGTGGCGATAACTTTCAAATAGCCGGGCGTAGGAGTTGAGAGAATGTGGTGCTGGCCGACCATCGAATAGAACATACTGATCGTCCAGAAACCGATCATCGACATTATATGGCTGTAAACCGGCGTTTTGGTAATGACCGGCACGAGATAGTAAACCAGGGCCACCCCGCCGGTGGTAAACCACAGACCGAGAATATTATGACCATAGAACCAGTTCCAGGTCGCGTCGTTGATGCCGGTAAGCGAACCGCTAAAGGCGTTCTGGTTGGGTAGGTTCGGGTTGCCGACCAGGGGCGACCAGATCACGTTGCCGATAGAATATACGATGGGCAACCAGACAATCGAACCCATGATGTACCACAGGCTGACATAAATTCTTTTCTCTTTGCGTTTGGCAATCGTCATCAACAGGTTGAAGGCGTTGAGCAGTAGCACGATTACCACAAAGATGTCGAGCGGCCAGATCATCTCAGCGTACTCACGAGCCTGGCTAAAACCGGCCATCAGGGTCAGGATCATCAGAATACCCACGATGTTCCAGAGCCACATGGTAATTTTGGCGAGGTTCTCGCTCCAGACCGGGCGACCGCACAGTTTTGGCACGATGTAATAAAAGGCCCCGATGTTCGCCATCGATAACCAGAAAAAGGTTACGCTATTGACGTGGATCGGGCGCAACCGGCCAAATTCCAGGTAGGAGATACCGCCCAGGAAGTCGGGCGAGACCATCTCGATTGCGGCCAGTAAGGCAAAGGTGGTCGCAACCGCCAGCCAGATCACCGCGCTGTAAATCCAGGCTCGCGCCGCACTATATTCGTCGGTGGAATACATTTTTATCAGCCTCCGAAATCTAAAATTTCCGGTTGAGAGAGCAACCACACCCCGACCAGGGCCAACAGGTACTGGTTTGAGATATTAAACTGGTAGCCACCGATCAGGATCAAGAGTAGTCCAAACGCGGTGGCGCGGGCACCGGGCACCTTCCGCAGGCGGCCCAGGTTGAAAAAGATCGTGTACAACGTGAAGAACAAAGCGATTACATACAAGGCTAACGGCAATTGCATTGTATAGCCCAGAGCGTACAACCCTAAGATTGGTACAATGTCCGACTCGGCCACCGTCAGAAAGGTCAGACCCAGAAAGGTGCCAGCCAGGACGGTTGCGCCCAGAAAAGCCGGCCAATGCCGGGCCAGCGAGCGGGCCGGTTTATCGCCATCCCCGCTATATAGCGGATACAATACCAGACCGTTGATTAGCACCGCTCCCTCACCGATTAGTAGCAAGGGTATATACCAATCGTTCGGGTTCAGGCCAGCCGGTAAGGGTAAAAAGCGGTCCTCGATCAGCTTTGCCAGGATTTGAAATCCGTATGCCGCCACCAGCAAAACCCCAAACAGCCGGGCCAGCGGACGGGTGTGATTGCGCCAGTAAACCAGTCCCAGCGACCCAAAAGCCACCAGCAGAGCCACCCGCAACAGCAGCGAAATCACCGGCATTTCCTGTTTTGGAAACAACTCGATAAAGGTCAGGCTCACTACCATTATGATCGCGACAACTGAGACCGTCCGCAACCGGCTATTTCTAACTCCGGCCCGGAACTTTCCTTGTTCCCTCGTTCGCCCGACCAACAGTACCAGCGTAATCACGGCCAGGATCACCGAGAAATTCAGGACGATTACCCCGATGTCGAGGCCCAGAATTTTGTATATATCTTGAAAAGTACCTTTTTTGGGTATAAATACCCCGATGCGCGAAAAGGTGCGCCACAACAATAACTCGAATATGGCCGAGATGACCAGCCCGGTTATGACCGGCTTTAGTAGCATTGTAGAACTAGAACTACCCTTTTCGTTTACTTCCACCGGACCCGCCACTGGTCGGTCCGGCTTACTTCTTTGGTTTACTTCGACTGCCATGCCCTACTTATTTCCCCTGGGTCGGTTGTTTGCAATCGGCTGGCCGTATCCCGCCGGGTAGTTTGCTGACATCCGGGAAGGTCTTTTCGTCGCAGAACGGATTATCCAGCAACTTGTCCGACGCGCTCGGCACCGGGCCGGTATAACCGCCTGCCGTGTTCGGGCCATAGTTCGGGTCGAATTGCAACATGAGTGACGGTTGCAGTTGTTCATCCTTGACTACCAGACCGCCTTTGGGGATCGTCCGCAGGAAGTTGATCACGTCCCAGATGTCCTGGACCGTCAGGTAATCGCCCCAGGCGGGCATCGATGTGCCGGGCAGACCGAACAGTAAATACTGGTAATACTGTCCATCGCTGGCGGCCAGTTGCAATTCAGGCCGGTTAAAGTTACCGGGGTCGGGCTTCATATACTGCGAGGCCGGGCCGCGTCCGTCGCCATATTGGCCGTGACAGCCGATACAGTTGGTCAAGAAAATCTGTTTACCATGTAAAAGGCTGCGTTGGGTCGGTGGGACGGCACTTTTAAGGTCGCGCCAGCTAGGCGGTACCATACTCTTGATCTGGTCCAGGTGAGCTTCGTAGCTTTTATCCCAGGAAGCCAACACCTCGATTTGCTTGGCTTTTAGTTGGTTGTAGCGGGCGTCGGCGGCTTTCCCGCCCAGACTCTGCACATAGGCGATCAGATCGTCCAGTTCGTTCCCCTTTATAAAGGAAAACTGGGGCATAATCGAGTTGGGGCTGACATAACGTGGGTTTTGAAAATGAGCACGGTGCCAGTCGTCGGGGTGGACGCCGCCTTCTTCGGAAAGGTCCGGTCCAGTGCGTTCGGTACCCAGCAGCATAGTTTTCTGGTATACATAATCACCGGCCTGGGCTACCCTGGAAGCCTTCGCGCCGCCGGCTGCCGTCCAGTCTTGCGGACGGACGTACTGGCTGTGGCAATACATACAGCCGTTGCCCATATAAATCTGGCGACCGCGTTCCTCCGGCTCGCTGAGAGGCCGGGCAATATCGGAAGGGGCTGGCTGGAAAGTTAGTGTGGAGAGGCCCACCGTCATAAAGACGGTAGTTATTACAATCAGGATCGCCCCGGCCAAGATGGTGCCGAAGGTCATTTTCATGCCCGCTTCCTCCTAGACTAGAGAGAATGGATAGACCGTCCAGGGTCTATCTAACCCGGCCAACCGTGAGCCAGGGGCAAAAGCTTAATACAACCTTGTAAAAAACCGGCTTTTTAGTTGTGCTGTTTCCAGAAAAGCTGCTTGATATAACATAAAACAGATATATACTGCCGCTTATTATAGTTTGCCTGGCTCATCTTGTCAGCTTACATAAGGTTGAGAAAGGTTAAGAATTGTTAAATTGAGTAGAAAAGGTGAATATTTAATAAACTATAATAAAAAACCCTGTCACGGCTCTTACCGTAACAGGGTATCTTCTTCTTATCTAAATTAGGACTTTCGCTTCAACCTCACTGTGTGAAGCTCAAGCGAAAATAAAAAGAGTTTTCACAGGGAGACCCCTGTATACCCCCGCCCGGCACCCAGTGGGTACCCGGCCCCTACTAGCCCCGCTTCAGGTTGGTTTAGGTCATCAGGCGAAAGTCCTAAAATAGTTTAAGCTTACTCTCATGTGATATAATTGACTCTAATCAGGTGAACTCAGAAGTATGATTTCGGGATTTCGGTGTGCTTATTTTTATATGATTGACATACTCAGAGCAACAATTCAGGCCAAATACTTTGCAAAGTTTTATCTAATAAATGAACAAACCATCAGATATTAAAGTTCGCCAGGCGATTGAAGCAATTTTTAATCTTGACAGCGGTGGCAATGGTCTGTCGCGGGCCGGGACTGAACTTAAAAGCCGCACGCTGCTTCGTCACTGGCCTCTCAGCCGGGTCGAGCGGTTAAGTTTCCGCTCGGAACAATTACCGAGTTTAATTCTAAAAGCGGTAACTGCGCCATTAATGGGCGAACTGGCGGTTTATGAAGATTTGTTTAGTGGCGTAAATTCGGACACTCGACGCTGGACCCCCACGCTTTACGGACACCAGTATTCCAATGATGATTTGTGGTTGATACTGGAAGATGTGGGGCCGCGCCTGTTGAAGAATGAGCCGACCCTCGAAAATCTAAGCCGGACGATTACAGCCCTGGCCGGGATGCACGTGCAATATGGCCGGGAGGTGATCAATGGGACGCTGCAAGCCCGCAGTCATTTGACGGTGCGCGATTACGAGGCTTACATAAATGGGGCTAAACAGACCCTTGTTATGATCCGCGCACTGGTCAACAAAAATCTTTTTACCAGCGTGACCGAAGGCCAGTTAAGTAAGCTGGAAGCTATCGTGGATATGTACGACCGGGTGGCGATGGGGCTGGTTAGCGCACCGCAGACGCTGGTTCACGGCGACTTCCACGCCGATAATATTGCCCTCTCCGAAAATGGCGACCGGATTTATATGCTGGACTGGGCCGACGCGCATATCGGGGCCGGTCTGGTGGATATGGTCGATCTGGTGGATTTTGCCACCGCCGAATTTGGCCGTGAGATTCTGCCCAAAATGCTCCAAAACTACCGGTCCTCCTACCGGGCTTCGAGTGGGGAACCGCTGGCGACCGAACCGTTGGAGGAGATTTTTGTGTGCTGCCAGATTGAAAAGAAAATCAGTATGATCCACTGGTTTTGCCAGTGCAGCCTAAAATGGATTCCTTCGGGGGTGGATGCCTATAACTTTATGGTCGGCGGCCAGATCGAAGAAGCTTACAAACTCTCGACTATTCTGGTTTAAATAATTCCGGCTGTCGGTAAAGTCCTATTTCTTTTGTTAACAAGGCCTTATGCTTACCTTCATCTAGCACATCGCTCTAATGGGATTAAATGTCGGTTTCAGATAAGAGTGATGACATAGCGAATACACCCGATATGCCGATGCAAGGTGGGCGAACGGCGGTCTTTCGACGTGGGCTGGTCGTACACCGGGAAACCGGAAAGTGGGCTTCGACCGTTCATCTACTCTTGCGTCACCTGGAAAAGGTTGGGTTTGACGCTGCGCCCAGGGTCGTAGGAAGCGGGTTTGATAAGCAGTGTCGGGAAACTTTGAGTTTTATGCCAGGCGAGATCATCCCGCCAGGACCCTGGCAGGAGGCGGCACTGCCCAGGTTGGGTAAAATGTTGAAGGATTTGCACGCGGCTACCGCTACCTTTGTGCTACCTGTCTCTGCCACCTGGCGCGACTGGTTTGGCCGCTCATTGGGAAACCCGGCCCTTGCAATCGGTCATTGCGATACTGGTCCCTGGAATATCGTGACCCAGAATGGACAGCCGGTAGCTTTGATTGATTGGGAAGTGGCTGGTCCGGTCGACCCACTTTACGAACTGGCCCAGCTTGGCTGGTTAAATGCTAAATTATATGATGATGAAGTAGCGGAGATAGAACAATTACCGCCTTTGAATGACCGGGCGCGACATCTATCTTTGATCCTGGATGGTTATGAATTGCCGCGAGTAGACCGGCGCAACTTTATTGATAAAGTTATTGAATTTGCAATCCAGGATGCTGCAAATGAGGTAATCGAGGCTGGGATTGCTCCCGATATGCAACACTCGACGTCGCTCTGGGGAATAAGCTGGCGCACCCGCAGCGCAGCCTGGATACTACGCTATAGATCAACTTTGCAACAAGCTGTGCTGTAACCACAACTTCTCCGACTGCTCTTTCCAGTTTGGGTGTATGAGTTCTTAACACTTCTCCTACGTTCAAATCTGAGGTTTTGCTACAATTTTCCTTTATTTACTTGTTAATGTTCATTCAGTTTTGTGCTTACCTTCATCTAGCACATCGCTCTAATAACCATTTGAGGGAGAGCCAGTAATACTTACAGCCGCTTTAGTATAAAGAGATTGCTGTCGTAAGTTTCGTGAAAGCTTGTCGTAAGACCGAGGCTCATCAGGGCTTGACCGCTCATTTGCAAGGGATTAGATTCACTGTCAGCCATATCTTCGATACTATCTTTGACGACCTCGTAAATTGCCTGGGGGTTGAGACCCTGCAAGAGCAAGCGTGGTTGGGGTTGCCAGAAATGTCGCCGGTAGTGGAAGGCCAGCACGACACATTCGCTGCCATCTTCGGCCAGGTATTGCACCGCCATTCGTTCGGCTTCGCTCAACCCGGTTAGCCGGTAAAACTCGCCGTGTTGTATCAGGGGCCGGATGGCTTTGTAGCTGGCGATCAGGTCGGCGGCCTCCTGTGTTTCGGTTTCACTCCACTGGTTGAGGTCGGCACCGATGCCCAGGCTGCCCATAAACGACGAAAAAAACCGGTAGCGCAAGGTGTAATGGCTGCGATTGTGATCCCAGTTAGTTACCCAGCAATACATGGTATTGGGAGCGTAAGCCAGCGAATAGCCCTGCTGGATCGGCAACCGGTCGTAAGGATCGGTATTGTCGCTGGTCCAAACGTGGTCGAAGTGCGAAAGTGTCCCCATATCGGCCCGGCCCCCGCCGCCGGCACAGGCTTCAAACGATACTGCGGGATGGTTGTGGCGAAGCCGGTCGACCAACCGGTAAAAAGCCTGGACGTGGCGAACCCAGAATTCACGTTGCTGCTCGGCGGGAGCGTCCGGCCAACCGGCTTCCGAGATCGTCCGGTTGAAATCCCATTTTATATAACTGATATTGTGATCGGCCAACAGCCGGTCGAGCATTTCAAACAGATATTGCTCGACTTCGGGCCGGGCCAGATTTAGCATTAGCTGGTTGCGGCTGGTGGTCCGGTCGCGGGTGGGAAAGTGGTAAACCCAATTGGGATGCGCCCGGTAAAGATCGCTATCAGGATTGACCATTTCCGGCTCGACCCACAGGCCGAATTGCATTCCCAGTCCGTTTACTCGTTCGATTAGAGGGGTCAGGCCCTGCGGGAATTTTTGGAGGTTCGGGGTCCAATCGCCCAGACCGGCCCGGTCGTGATCACGTTCCCCAAACCAGCCGTCATCGACCACAAACAGTTCGGCTCCCAACCGGGCGGCTTTTTCGGCCAGGGTCATTTGCTGGCTTTGGTTGACGGCGAAATGAACCGCTTCCCAGCTATTGTAAAGGACCGGGCGCAACTTCTCGGCAAAGGCGGCGGGTAAAACGTGCCGTCGCTGGTAGCGGTGCAGGTTGCGGCTGACCTGACCCCAGCCCTGATTGGTATAACCAATCGTTAGCCAGGGCGTTTCAAAGGACTGCCCGGCCCCCAGGTGCCAGCTAAAATCCCAGTCGTTCAGCCCGGCGGCCACGCGGGTCAGCGGAGCGGGCATATTAAGTTGCTCGACCACGATTTTCCAGTTGCCGCCCCAGGCCAGGCCGCCGAACCAGACCTCGCCCGCCGTTTCGCTGGCTCCCGCCCCTTCCGGCCCAACCAGATCGAGTGCCCAGAAGGGGTTTGCCAGATGGCCGGTGTAATTGTGGCGGCCTTCGAGCAGTTTGCGGCCCGGTGTCAACATCGTGCGATTGACCTGAGTTTCCATCGCCCAGGCACCCGCCAGATGGGTCAGGCGGTACTGTCCGGCCCGCTCGAAAGGCAAAACCAGGCTGCCGCTCAGGACTTCTTCCAGTTCGACGGGTTCGCTGCCCCGGTTAGTTAGCTCTACTCGGCGGGTGATGAGGTCGCAATCCGCGAAAATCCGGTAGCGCAGGGTTACTTCCAGTGGGTAAAAGTGATCTTTGAGCAGGATTGCCAGTTCGCCGGTTGCCACATCTATGTGGTGCGATTGGTAGGATAGGCGTAGATCACGGGTGCCGTCGTGAAAGACGGTGCGGATACATGGTTCGATTTCCTGGATGCCGTGCAGGGTGGGCAGTTCGGCCAGCAAGCTATTTAGCCGGGCGTGGTCGCTGGAATGCTGGCGGTCGGGGGGTGGGACCGGGTAATCTGCCAGGCGAGGCAAGCGCGGCCCCCAATATAACTGGATCAGCCCGCCGCCCGGCAACTGTCCGATCAGATAAGCCGTATTGGAGGTGGTCAACAGGAAAAGCTTCTGGTCCTCGTAGTAGGTTACGCTATCAGCCATTTTGTTTTTTTTACCCTTCGTTTGCACAAACCGGATTAGTATTTGGTATATAATAAGCTATCAGCTTGATTAAGCCAACACGATAGGAGTGTTTTTATGCCCATGCCCCAAAGCAAAGAAAAAATTGGCCTGGTAGTCGATAGCGTGGCCGATCTGCCACCGGCCTACCTGGAAGAAGTAGGCAACATCAAAACGGTGCCGTTTCATATTTATTTCAAAAACGAGGATACTTTTTACACCGAAGGAGTCGACCTGGACTATCACACTTTTTACCAGAAGTTAGCCCGGCCCGATAGTGGTTTACCCAAGACTCAGGGACCTTCGCAGGGCGAATACCTGGAAGCCTTCAAAGCGATGCTCGAACGCTACGATCAGATTATTTCGATGCACGCCAGCAGCAAAATGAGCGTGGCTTATAGCTCGGCTAACCTGGCTCGCCAGATGCTACCGGAGGCCGATATAACCATGATCGATAGCGGCAGCGCGTCGATGGTGCTGGGTCTGTACGCCTTGCAGGCAGCGCGGGCGGCCAAAGCCGGTAAAAGTGTGGCCGAAATCGTCAATATGATCGAGGGTTACAAAAAGGAAAACGTCCAGCTATTTGTGGTAGCTACCATGAAATATCTCAAGCAAAGTGGCCGGGTGAACCAGATGACCTACCTGATCGGTTCGGCCTTGCGGGTCAAGCCGGTACTGACTTTCCGGGATGGTATGGGCGAACCGGCGGGGCAGGAGTTGAGTCAGGACCGGGCTTATCTGAGGATCGTCAAGTCTATCAGCGAAAAGTTCGGCCAACGCTCGATTATGGCGACGGTGGTCCATAGCGAAGCCCCCGAACAGGCCGAGCAGCTCAAGGAACGGATTTTACAACGGGCGAACGTCAAGGAACTGGTGATGGCCCAGATCGGGCCGACCCTCGGCGCGCACGGGGGTCCCGGCATGGTGGGGGCGGCAGCCTTCGCGGTTTAAGCTTACGTGCTGGTTGCCTGGTTGTTGGGGGCCTTCAGAAGATAGCGTTTGAACCAATCGAGGCTATCGGTCCAGGCCCAGTGGACAGCCTGCCGATTATAGCCGGGTGAGGCCGGGTCGGGCAGGGCCGATTGCACCGCCGGATAGGGGTTAAACGAGAGCAAACCGCCGGTTGGGGTCGTCTGTAACATTTCCGGCCAGGTTGGGTCGAGTTCGGGGTCGGCTTCGGCCAGATGAACCAGTAGTGGCACGCCGATTTTGGCCGCGAAGGCCGGGCCAGCCGGATTAAACAGGACAACCGGCCCGGCTTTGGCTGCACTCACGCTCAAGGCCAGCAGGGCCAGGCTGGCGGCTTCTCCGGCGGCCAGCAATCCCGGTCGCCGGGGGTTCAGTTGGGCTGGAAAAGCCGCCGGTCGTTGGTCAGCCAGGTACTGCCATAGATCGGTAAGCTGGGCCGGTCCTACTTTTGAGGCTGGATAAAGCACGCCAAATCCGCTTTCGGCCAGCCGGTAGGCCAGTTCGCGCCCGGCTTTTTCATTCCACAAAACAACTACCAACCCAAAGTCGGCCCCGGCCTGTTCGGGATAAAACAAATCGGCGGTTAAAGGCCCACTTGCCAGCGAAAGCCGCAAGGTCGGTACCTCGACCGTCACGAGCGGAGCGGCGGTTAACTCGGCGGCGGCGGTAGCGGTCGGTAATTCTACAAAAGGGCTGACACTTAGCAAAAGACGGCGGTAGAAAAGTCGGGCGCGTTTGCCGACTTCCCCCAGAAACCAGAAATGATCGACCCCGTTGACTACCCCTCCCACGATTGGCAGGAAGGAAGCCCAACTGGTCTTGGCGAAGTCTACCGTCAGGTATGATGATAATTGTTTGAGTAAACAATTCTTTACGGCCTGGCTGTAGGGTGCCGGATGTTGGAGCAGGAAAGCGGCCAGATCGAAATTCTCCTGTCGTCGCTGGCCGATTATAAGGGTTTCCATTCGGCAAGCCTGGGCAAAGGCGAGCAGGGTTATAATCTCGCCCGGTTCGCCCTGGCTTTCAAAGCTGTACGACTGGCTAACCCCACTGACACAGCGCATTGTAAAATAAATCAGGGCGGAAATATCAGCCGGGATCGTGGCGAAGGCGGCCAGACCACCCGGCAAACCGGCGGTCAGTCCGCTGCCGGTCGCGCCCAGGCGGTTCGCGCCGATGTACGAGTCGGCCAGTTGATCGAGGCGGACAGTCGGCTGGTTCCGCAACTCGGCCAGATTAGCAGCCTGACCGCCTTTTTTTACCAGTTGGGCCAGCACTTCGGTGGTCTTTACCTGGCCGTGTTCCAGCGACCACTCGATGGCTCCACTCAACATCCCGGCCAGTTTGCCGGTTTTATCGGCAGTGGCAGCCTCGTCGTTTGGTAAGCCTTCGCGGGCGGCGCAAACCGGGCAGAATATTAAAAATTCGGCATTTGGAGTGCCGCATTTGCCGCACTGCCAGACATAATGAATTTCTTCCTGGGGGGTCGATGTTTGCATTTCAGGTGTTTCTTCCGGCTAACCGGCCAAATTTTTGATCTGTACGGGAATGGAATGGAAAGCCCTTTTTAACTCTCCGGTCTGTATGTTAACATTCCTGAGACAGTTCGGCAATTCCCGCCCTAGAAGTGTGCTGGGCTGTTGCAAAGGCAACAGTCCTTAAAAAAAGAAGAAGAGATTTGCGGTGGGGGCCACCCCACCTAGCCCCCGGACAGGTGGCTGCGCCCCTGTCAACCCTGCTTTTCGCTCCAACTTTACAACCTTACAACCGTACTGTAAAAATCTGCCAGTTAATTTTTGTAAGGAATTGGTAAGCTTTTTGTACTACAATAAAATTGTCTGAGAATGATAGTTGGAAGGAGTGGTTAAAAGCTACTATGAGTATTGATAAGAATTTATCCAAAAATTTTGAAGAAAATGATAGTAAAAATTTCAACCGGCGTCGTTTTGTGAGTTTACTGGCGGCATTGCCGGGGGTGGGTTTGCTGGTGGCCTGTGGCGATTCTTTGAGTCAGGCCACCTCCCCGGCTGCGGTTGGTGGTGCTGCCGCCGCACCTACGGCAGCTAGCCTGACTACCAGTAATGCAACGACGGCGGCTATGCTGACTGATTCAACCACAACGGCGGCTAACAGTGCTACCACCGCTGCAATGACTACCCAAGCGGCGGTTAGCAATGCAACGACGGTGCCGACCAACCCAACTGCGGTTCCGGCCACTACGGTGGAAGCCCGGAAAACCGCCAATTTGCCTAATCGCGGTCCGGCCCCGGATTTTAGTAATACCAACTGGATCAATTCCGCGCCTCTCAAGCTGGCCGATCTGCGCGGCAAAGTGGTTATGATGGAGTTCTGGACTTTTAGCTGCTATAACTGCCAGAATGTGATCCCCAGTTTGCGCGACCTGTATGCCGATTTCTCGGACAAAG
This sequence comes from Chloroflexia bacterium, assembly GCA_038322625.1. Classification (GTDB taxonomy): domain Bacteria; phylum Chloroflexota; class Chloroflexia; order Chloroheliales; family Chloroheliaceae; genus 54-19. The sequence continues at coordinate 156,561 of JBBQGA010000002.1, read as the reverse complement.
GTTTTACGATTGTCAGTATGCACGCCCCTGAATTTGAGTATGAAAAGAAGTGGGAAAATGTGCAGGAGGCGGTCAAAAAGGCGGGGATCAAGTACCCGGTGGCGCAGGATAACGATTTTGTAACCTGGGGAAAATATCATATTAACGCCTGGCCGACGCTGGTGCTGGTTGATAAAGTCGGCAATATCCGCTACCAGCACATCGGCGAAGGAGCCTACGAGGAAACCAGGGTGGCGGTTCAGGCACTGCTGGCGGAATAAATATCTGTTCTCAAAAAGAAACCGGCAGCCTCACACGTAGCCGGTTTCTTTTTGATCCACTCGGTTTGATACTTGCAATCGCAACGAAAGTACAACGCCATTGGTTTTACACTTCGCGCTAACATCTGTTATGCTGACAAAGGCATAGGTTGTTTGCTCTTTGAATAACGCGGAAATATGCCTCACACTACTTGTTACTACTTTGCAGCACTTCCCACTTGATAAACACTACTTATATCGGTTGTACCCGTCCCTCAGTAGAAGGCCGGTAAACTATTAGTCAGGAGATTTTTTGATGAAAAAGTTCAGCATTTTAGGGGTAATCTTGTTGCTCGTAGCAACTGCCTCGATTTCGATGGCTCAGACCACCAAAACAATTAGCCTTCAAATGAAGGCCGTCAACGGTTCGAGTGTATCCGGCACAGCGGTTGTTGCCGAGTCGGGCGCGGGCATCAAAGTCAGCGTCAAGTTAAGCGGCTACGCTGCCAATCAGGGCAGTGCCGGTCACATCCACTCCGGTACTTGCGAGAAACAAGGCCCGGTGACTAACCCGCTATCGACCATTACTGCCGATGGTTCGGGTGCCGGTTCCGCCGATACCACTCTGGCGAACGTTAGCTATGCCAGCGTTACCGATGGCAACCACTACGTCCAGTACCACGAAGCCGCCAGCCCAGCCGGTAAGCAGGTTAGCTGCGCCAACATCATCGCCGCCAGTGCCGGGGCTGCTCCCGCCCAGGGTGGGGCTGCCGCTCCTGCCGCCGCTCCCGCGACCGGTCAGGGTGCCTTGAGCAACCAGTCCTCCGACCTGTCGTTCGGCTTGCTGGTAGCCCTCGTAGCCGTGCTATTCACCGCCGGTGCCGGTATGGTAGCCGTTCGCAACCGCGCCAAGTAAGCTAGCCCCTGACTTTCTCCCGCTTTGACGAAAGTTAACCGGGCGAGTAAAGCTAAAAAGACCACCGTTTTGCAAAAGACGGTGGTTTTTTGTTGACTGAATATTTAACATTTGCCGGTCTACCGGTCTAATGGTAGTCCCTGGAGATTAAATCGGTCACGATTTTGGCCGAAAGAGTTACCAGTGGCACCCCGCCGCCGGGATGGGTGCTGCCTCCCACAAAGTACAAGCCCTTTAGGCGGCGCGAGCGGTTCGGAGGCCGCAGGAAGGCACTAAAGCGGTTGTTGCTGGAAGTGCCGTAGATCGCGCCCTGGTTGGCGTTGTACTGTTGAGCCAGGTCGAGCGGGGTCATAATTTGCTGAACCAGTAGGCTTTCCCGCAAACCGTCCAATCCAAAGGCTTCCAGCCGATCCAGGATCAAATCGCGGTAAGCTTCCGGCACGCCGGGAGCGGTCCAATCGTAGGCGGGTGAAAGATAGGGCGCGTTGACCAGCACAAACAGGTTTGAACCGCCGGGCGAGGCGTGTTGAGGGTTAGTCAGGCCGGTCCAGCAAATATAGATAGTGGGGTCGGTGGGCGGAATGCGCTGCTTGAAAATCTGGTCAAATTCCTGGCGGTAATCCCGGCTAAACAAAATGTTGTGATGAGCCAGTTGAGCAAATTGGCGGTTGAGGCCAAGAAACAGGACGAAGCCGCTACAACTCGGCTCCAGCGCAGCCGGTTTAAAAAAGCCGGAAGCCGGTTTGAGCGAGGGCAAGAGATGATCGTAGGTGTAGGTAACGTCGGTATTGGCGATTACCAGATCGACCTGAGTGGTGCGGCCTCCGGCCAGCCTGACCCCGGAAGCGCGGCCCTGGCTGACCAAAATTTCCTCGACGGCGCAATCCGGGCCAATGTGTAGCTGAACCCCCATTTCCTGGGCCAGTCGGGTGTAAGCCTGGGCCAGACTGTACAGACCGCCCTCGACATACCAGCCGCCCATGCCAAGCTCGACGTATGGAATAATATTTAAGGTGGCGGGAGCCAAAAAGGGCGATGAACCGTTGTAAGTGGCATAACGGTCGAAAAGCTGGATCAGGTGAGGGTCTTTGAAAAAGCTTTTGACGGCCCCGTGTACGGTCCTGAAAGGATCGATCTGGAAGGCTTGCACCGGGTTGAGTTTGAGAAAATCTCGCCAGTGATTGAGGCCGTTAAACAAAAAGGCCTCGGCGGTGAGGTCGTAAAGTTTACGGCTGTAGGCCATAAAGCGAAAATAAGCTGCCACATCGGCGGGATTGAGTTTTTCAAGGGCGGCGGTCATTTGCCCGACCGAGTCGCTGGCATCAAAGCGGGTGTCGTCGGCCCAGAAGTAACGGCAAACCGGCTCGACCGGCCTTAACTGGACATAATCTTCCAGCTTTTTACCGGCACTTTCCCACAAATCGCGGTAGACGAAGGGCATGGTTATCAGCGAGGGGCCGGTATCCCAGCGAAAGCCGTCTTTTTCCAGGAGGTTTAGTTTGCCGCCGGGTTGGGTATTTTTCTCAAAGATTTCTACCTGGTGGCCCTGTCCGGCCAGCCGGATGGCACAGGCCAACCCACCCATGCCCGCCCCGACGATATTGATTTTCATTTAGGGTTTTTCATTTCTATTTTTTCGATAAAGGCTCGCAGGTGGCGGTTGAATTCACCGGCTTTTTCCACCTGAACCAGATGTCCGGCACCTTCTATTTTGACAAATTCGGCAGCGAGGATCAGGCTGGCAAACGCGGCCTGGTCTACCGACGGGGTCACGGTATCACGGGAACCGGCTATTACCAGCACCGGCAGGTTTAGCGAGGGTAAACGGTCGCTGGTATCGTGAGCGGTTATAGCAGCCCAGTGGCGCAGGTTGCCGGGCGTCCGTTTGTTTTCCGGCAATAAAGAAGGCACAGGCCGCACCGCAAAGCTGGAGGCAAGGGTCAGGCTGGCGACCAACTGCGGATAATTCAGGGCTACTTCCTGGGCCACTGCGCCGCCCATCGACAGGCCGACCAGGTGGCTAAACTCCAGGTGTAATCCTTTAATCAGCCCGGCAACGTCTCCGGCCAAATCGAGCAGGCTATATTCTTCGCGCTGGCTAAACTCGCTCAGACCGGTATCGCGCCAGTCGAAGGTCAGGCAGCGGTAAGTCCCTGAGAAGGACTGAACCTGTAACCACCAGTTGTTGTGGTCGCCGGTCAGGCCACTCAAGAAAATCAGGGACGGCCCATTATCCGGGCCGGTTAGTTCGTAGTACAGCCGTACACCACCGGCGGTTTCGATTATAGGCACTTTTTTTCAGGCTCCTTTTTGAAATATTATACCCTAATCGCCGAAAGTCGGGCCAGTTTATCGGAAAAATTGTGATATAATCACCAAACTTGCTCCGGTAGACTGCGGGTAGTCGAGCGTAATTAAGAGAAATGTCAGGCAAAGAGAAGCGATAGAGTTGCTGGAAAATCAAGCCCAAATTGCAATAGAAACCGAACAACCCTCGCCACCGGTTACACCAAAACCGGCCTGGCGGATCGGGTCGAACTGGTGGGCCTGGCTGCTTGCGTTGGGTTTGGCGGCCCTGTATGGCCGGGTAACTTTGCTAAATCTGGGTTATGGGGTGGTCGGCGGCGACAAAGACGGCTACGAAAACCTGTGGAACGATTACTGGGTGCGCCTGTCGCTTTTTCAGTTGCACCGCAACCCTTTCTTTACCGATTACCTGTATTATCCGACCGGTATAAGTCTGCGCTACCATACTCTCAACCCGCTAAACGGCCTGTTCGCCCTGCCGCTTTGGCCGTTGATCGGCTCGGTGGCGGCGACCAACCTCAAGTTTTTGCTGTCAATTGCCCTGACCTGTTTTTGTGCTTATCTACTGTTCAAGGATATGCTCGGCGCGGCGGTTCCGGCCTTCGCGGGAGCGGCCCTGTTTACTTTCGCCAACGACCAGATGGTGGGCTTTTACACCTACGGTCAGGCTGAAAAGCTTTCGCAGTGGTGGCTGCCGCTTTATTTGTGGCTGATGCTTCGGACGCTTAACCGGCCACGCTGGGTCTGGTGGGGGGCGGGGGCGGTGCTGGCCCTGGTAGCGATGGCCCTGACCGATTGGCAGTTTGTGCTTTATGCGGTGCTGCTGACCGCTGGTTACGCTCTTTTCGATCTGATCTGGCGGCGAAAGCTCGATCATTTTCTAAAGCTGGCCGGGATCGGGGTAGTCTGGCTGGCGGTGGTCGCGCTGCCGCTTTTGCTGCCGATGCTCAAAGATGCTGCCGATAATCCCTGGCTGGTGGTGGGCGATCAGGCCGATAACCGGGCACGCAGCCTGAGCGATTTTTTTGGCTTCGGTTCGGGCAATCCGGGTTATCTGGCTCTGGGGGTTACAGTGGTTGGACTGGTCGGGTGGTGGCGGCGCGGTATCGCCCGTTTGGAACGGCCAAACCTGGTTTTCTGGGGACTGACCGCGTTGATTGCGAGTATTCTGACGCTGGGGCCGCATCTCAAGCTGACGGCGGCGGACGATAAAGGAACAGGCTTGCCGCTTCCGTATGGCTGGTTGGGCAGTTTGCCGGTCCTTAATATTGGCCGTGATCCGGGGCGTTATTATCTTATCGCCCTGCTGGGGTTTGGTTTTCTGTTTGGATTGGCCCTGCGCGAATTGTTACCCTCGGTTTTACAACTCTTGCAACGCCGGGTAAAACTGCCGGTGGCCCGGCTAATCGCGGCTTTGCTGGTCGGGGTAATCCTGGCAGTAACTTTATTTGGTTTTGTGGTCCAGGCCGGAACAGCCCAGCTTGATCCGCCGGATTGGCCGCCTTTTTACTACACGCTGGCCCAGGATAAAGAAAACTACGCCATTCTGGAATTACCGCTTTTTACCGAAAAGGGTCGCGGGGAGGACACCTACGAGGCTTATCAGAGTATTCACGGTAAGCAACGCTTTGGGGGCCGGTTGGCCCGCGATCACAAGCTGACTTATCCCAAAAACTTTAGCAAACTGGCGACGCTTTTCCGGGACTTTTTCTGGCTCGACAAGCCGGATATTATCCAGAGTTACCGGCCAACGGCTATAGCGGATTTCTTGCCTACCCCCGATTATAACAAGCTGGCTCTGCCGCTTCTGAATTTTTATAAGGTGCGCTATATCGTGTTGTATCTGGACGCTCTGCGCGAAACCAGTCCCCAGGCGTTGCCAGCCGCCGAGGCGCAGGTGCAACAGGCCCTGGGGGCGGGAGTAAAACCGGTCTATGAGGACAGCAAAATGAAGGCCTACCGGGTACCGGAGGTTAGTGCTGCCGGCCAGCTTTTCATGGATACCGGTAACGGCTGGTACAGTGCCGAAAAGAATCCTACTCGTTCATATCGCTGGGCCGACGCACGGGAAGGGCAACCGGCTCAACTGCTGGTATTTAATCTGGGTCAACTTCCCCAGACCACTAAAGTTCAGTTTACGACTTTGAATTTTAAGAGTGCCCGGACCATCAATATTAATTTTGACGAATACCCGGCATCCAGTTTTAAAGTTGAGCCAAATGGCACTCAGGACGTGGTACTGGACTTAAATGTACCGCCCGGTTTGCACATAATCAGTCTGAGCAGCCCTGAACCGTCCTTGCTCACCGGTCTGAAGGGTGACGCTCGCAAGCTTAGTTTCTGCCTTTATGACATTACCTGGCAGACTACCTCAAAATAGCCAATTTCCAAAATCAGGTTTGGACGGCTTTGTTAGCGGCCAGCCGCAAAACTCTGGCACGAATTATGCAGCTATGGGCATGAGAATTTGAGGAATTTCTTAGACTTTTAGCGGTGTAGAAATGGCAAAATGGCTAAAGAATCATCAAATCTTAACATAAATTTATCATTGAATGGGGTATAATTAGTATGAGCAATCATTTCAACCTAGAAGCGATTGGCTAAACCATTCCTGCTCCATCCTAGCCCGGCTGAAAATTGTACAACAAATAGCACTAGAAACAAAAAGTTAATATTGAATAGCATCCTGCTCCAGATTTTGGCACCAAGATAAACGGAACAACAGCTTTAAGCGTTATCTGTAACGAAATAGAGATACTTTATTATAAAGCACCACAGACGGAACGTTAAAAGCAGGTTGATTTTTTCAGTGTTGAGGAAATCGATCATAGTAATGAGGCAAGGCCGTCGAAAGGAGAATTCAATGTCACACTCCCCTTATAAATTAGAACCCGGTGAACGGGTATGTCCAATCTGTAATATATTAATGGGTCCACAACGTTTGGCGAAAGTAACCGACAAGGGATATTGTACTTTTTGCGAGGCGGATATTAAAAAACGTCAGCATCGCTTATACCGGGATGGTCGGCAGGGTCTGCTAATCAATGCTCAGGAGTTGCTTTTGCAGCCGAGTATTCCTCAGAGTGGTACCTGTGGTCGAGGGGATTGCGGTCAAGTGTTAAGTCACGCTCAGATTGTAAAAGGAAACAAGTTTTGCTCGCGCCGGTGCGCGGCTCTGGCTCGAAACAATCAGCCGAATACCAAAGCGGTTTGGACTGATAAGAAAGCCAGCTAAATACACAAAAAGAAAACCGCCCGGTTATACAACCGGGCGGTTTTTAATTCACAGCTTCGCTACCCCAACATTTTTAGAATATAACAGTTTCAAAAATTTATCTCAGAGCTGATTGTGGCTGGCGGTGACTTCGGCATCATCTTGCCAGAGATGGCCCATTTCCTCTGAGCGATTGAGCAAATCTTCCAACCGGCCCTGAGCTTCCAGGCGGCCTTCTTTTAGGACGATGATGTGGTCGGCCCGGCGCAAAGCCGCCCGGCGGTGCGAGACAACCAGACAGGTGACTCCTGCTCGCTCGAAAATACGCTCCCACATTATCCGTTCGGTTTCGACATCGAGGGCACTGGAGAGGTCATCGAAGATTAGCAGTTCCGGGTCGCGCACGAACATACGGGCGGCGGCGGTTCGCTGAATCTGACCGCCCGATAGGCGAACGCCACGCGGCCCCACCAGCGTTTCCAGGCCCTTTTCCAGTTCAAGCAGGTCGTGTTCCAGCACTGTCAGGCGCATTATGCGGTCGAGGTCGGTCTGCTCTATGGGCAAGCCCATCAGGATGTTATCGCGTAGAGTGTCGCTGAACAGGCGCGGCACCTGACCGATATAGGCACTGCGGGGCGGCTGGAAGAATGTATCGGGCGTGTGGACTGGCTGGCCGTTCCAGAATATCTGACCGGCCTGGGGTGGTAAGAGGCCCTGTAGGGTGCGCAGCAGGGTGGTTTTGCCCGAACCGATCCGGCCCGTAATGACTACAAACTGGCCGCGCCGGATGTCCAGGTCGATTTGCTCGATGCCGCGTTGGCTGGCCGGATACTGGTAGGTCAGCCCGCGCACCTCCAGTTTTTCCAGCTGGTCGGTGGCGATTTTGGCGGCGTAATTGACCGCCGGTAGAGGCTCCTGGTCTTTGATATAGACTGGACCGGGGGCTACCAGCGATTGAGCCGGTTCACCTTCGAGCAGGGTAATCATGCGGTCGAGTGAGACGCCGGTGCGCCGGAATTGACTGAGCATATCGCCAAAGAAAAAGGTCGCCATTGTAATCAACGGTAGATAGGTGATAAAAAGGGCAAAATCACCGATGGAAAAATGACCGGTCTGAAAGGCCTGGGCAGCCATCAGCAAGATCAAACCGGTGCTGAGGTTCGCCACATTGGTGATGAGCGAACGCATAGTCTCGGTGAAAAGACTATCGGTAACTGCCGCTTTGCGCCGCACTTCGTTGATCTGGCTAAACCGTTTGATTACGTTCCGGTTGGCGGAAGCCACCTTGATGGCCTGGACCGAATTAAAGATTTCTCCGGCAAAATCAGTCACCTGGGCACTGGCCTCACGGTTGGCTTTGCGGTAGCGTTTGATCCGGTGGCCCATGCGATTTGAAATTAGCAGTATTGCGATCAAGGGTCCGATGACCACCACCGTGATCAGGGGCTGGATGCTGAACATTATGACCAGGGCGATCACCAGAGTAACCCCTACTCCTCCGCAATCGACCATATTCTCGATGATACGCACCGCCTCGTGAACGTCGTCGCGGAAGCGGTTGATCGCCTCGCTGCTGGAAGCGTGCAGGGCACCGGCACCGGGCCTTTTCAGCAAAGCCTGTAGCAGGTTCTGGCGCAACCAGGTTTCCAGCATTATCCAGTAATAGTTCCAGACATAAGTCCCTAACAGAAAAACAACGCACTGGCCGATGTATACTCCTGCCAGCATTGCGATTACCGACCATACACCGAGGCTGACCGGGGCCGCCCCGCTTACTATATCGAAGAAACGCTGGACGACCAGACCGGTCAGCAAAGGCAGCCCATGCAAAAGTGTCCAGAATAGCCAGTTGATTACAAAAAGGCCGGGCCGATAACATAGCAGCCGCCACAAAAATTGCGAGGTTTTCATGCCAGCACTCCTTCTAAGCCGGTTTGCATCAGGCCATAGAAGTGGGAAGTGGGCTGGCGGGCCAGTTCCAGACGCGGTCCGTATTCGAGCAAATGTCCATCTTCCAGCACCAGAATTTTGTCGGCGCGTTGTACGGTCGCCAGGCGGTGAGCGATTATAATACCAGTTCGATTTTGTAATAATTTATCGACCGCCCGTTCGATCAGCCGTTCGGTGGCCGGGTCTAATCTGGAGGAGGCCTCGTCCAGGATTACCAGGCCGGGGTCTTCCAAGAATACCCGCGTAAAGGCCAGCAATTGAGCTTCCCCCGCCGACAGCCCGGCCCCGCCGGTGCGGAATTCGGTATCAAGGCCGTTGGGCAACCGGGCGAACCAATCGTGCAGGCCCAGGTCATTAATTACCTCCATTATCCGGTCGTCGGTGATAGCGGGGTTGAAGAAAGTCAGGTTATCGCGGACACTGGCGTGAAAAAGCTGGACCTCTTGAGTGACCAGACCGACCCGGTGGCGTAGTTGGCTGATGGGGGTAGAGTGGACCGGCACTCCACCGACCCGGATCGCGCCCTGATCGGTTTCGTAAAGTCGAAAAAGCAGCCGGGATAGGGTAGTTTTACCGCTGCCGGTACGTCCCAGCAGTCCCAACACCTGGCCGGGTTGTAGAGCAAAGGATAGATCGTGGATAATTGGGTCAATCGAATTGTAGCTAAAACTAACTTTTTCAAATTCGACGCTCAAGGGACCCGGCGGCAACTTAATCGTGCCGTGATCCTGGATGGCCGGTTGAAGAAGATATAATTCTTGAACCCGAATAATCCCGGCACTGGCTTTTTGCAGGTCTTCGATCTGGCGCGTCATCTGTTGGAAGGGGTTGCGTAACATATCGGTATATTGGAAGAAAAGATAAACTGTGCCAAGCGAGATGGTGCCCGCGCTAAGTAAACTGGCTCCCGCCGCCAGCATCAAGACATAGGCTATCGTAAACATGCCGTTGACGCAGATCCAGGCCAGTTGAATGGCGTTCCAGGCCCGGTATGATTTGTGGAACAGGTCGCGTAAGCGTTCATACATACGGAACATTACGTAGGGGCTGGCTCCGTTGGCCCGGACATCTTCCAGCCCGGCCAATCTTTCTTCCAGAAAACCAAACAGGTCGGCGGTGGACTCGCGCTCTTGCCGGGAAGCCGGGACAGCGGCATTACGAATGAAGCTCAACAGGGCAACTGTTATTATACTGAAGATCAGCAGCCCCAGGCCAACCCGCCAATCTTCCAGAAAGACCAGCACCAGCACCCCGATCAATAAAAGCAGATTGCCCACAATCTTCAGGACAAATAGCGAGAAGAAGTTAGCCATCGCGGTTATGTCGCCGTCCACTCGCTCGATTAGTTCTCCGGGGCTGCGGCTATTGTGGAAGGGCATATCCAGCGAAAGACAATGCTCGGTGAGGTCGGTACGCAACCAGTTGGTGGCGGTCCAGCCAACTCTTTCACTGACATAGGTGGTCACTATATTCAAAATCTGACCGAGCAAAGCCAAACCAATGAACAGCAAGGCGGCACCACCGAGTTTGTCGGAACCGGAGCCGCTCACGGCAGTGTCGATAAATAGACGTAATATCTGCGGATTTAATAGTTGCAGGCCGGTTGTGATGAATAAAAGGATCGTCAGGACCAGAACCCACCAGCCTTGAGGTTTGAGATATTTAACCAGCAAAATTCGGTATTGCCGCAAGGGGACATTCCGGTTGTCAGGTTTGGTCATGGTGCTTTCCTTTTATTTTCCCCTCAAGTTTTCCGGCTATTATCCAAAAAGACCAGGCAAGCCCCTGGCTTAAATATGAGGCTTATGAATGAAACAATGTAACTACTCAGACCCCACCCCAGGGCCACCAGTGGACGGGGAAAAGAAGAAGAAAAGAGAAGTTTACAGGGGCACCCAGGGGGTACCCGCCTGTATGACCACCCCACGCCGGGGTCGGGTACCCACTGGGTGCCCCACGACCCCTGCTTCGATCCTCTACAGAGGTTTGGTATGTAGTTACGAAACAATTTTGTAATGATGAAGCCAGACTATTGACACGAAAATCCCCCGGTTGACGGTAAAAAGCCAGCCCCTGAGCAAATAAACTAACTGTTCTGAGGGCAAAATCTATTTGCTTACCTGAACTTACTATATGAGTATAGCATAAACTCAGGTTGTGTCAATTAGCGAGGTTTATTATTTATTGGGGCCGGAAACCGGACTGGGTTTGGGAATTACGATATAGGGGATAATTTCAGGCTCGATCAGTTGCTCCACCGCGTCGAGAAAGTGGTCTATATCGAAGGGTTTTGGGATAACCATTTTCACCTGGGGGGTAGCTACCAGGTTTTGAGAATTGGCCGAAGAAACGATTACCGGGGTAGTGATAGCTTCATCTTTTAATTTGTTGAGTAGCTCGTTGCCGCCCATGCGCGGTAGTCCCAGGTCGAGGATTATAAGGTCAAAGCGGGTTTTTTCAAGCAACAAAAGGGCGTTCTCGGCGGAGCTGGTTGTAACGAGTCTGTAATGCTCAACCTCACTCAAAACATCGACCAGCAAGGTCCGTATTGCTTCATCATCTTCGATTATTAAAATGTGTTTTATTAACTCTGCCATTTTTGATCCAATATAAAACGTATATAAATATACCTATTCTAGTATAACATAGAGGCCTGAAAATCAGGTAGGACTTATAGAACGCAAAAGTACCCATGATATAAAAATATCTATCAAAAAATCTAAATAAGTTATAGCAAATTTTAATCCAATATAGATAAACAATGTGTAATGGTTCACACAATTTTGCATAGAGAAGCAAAACGCCAAACCCTTAGCCTGAGTAAAACAGGTTGCACCCTTGATCTAAGCTATCGGCTATTATAGCTCAAAAATCGATTTTGTGGAAGTCTGAATTGACTTGCCTCTACTCTGGTGCTATATTTTCCACCATGAGGATTGTGGCCTCGTAGCTCAGCGGATAGAGCGAGGGCTTCCTAAGCCCTGCGTCGGGGGTTCGATTCCCTCCGGGGTCACTCATTTTTTCTGCCAATCAGCTTTATTTCTGAAAGACTAAAATAAATATGCTTACATTTCAGTCCCGTCGCTCGCCGGTACTTGGTCGCCGGGGTATGGTGGCCGCCAGTCAGCCGTTAGCTTCTCAGGCCGGTTTAGATATGCTGATGCAGGGTGGTACGGCTGCCGATGCGGCGATTGCCATTGCTGCGGTTTTGAATGTGACCGAGCCTTATTCGACCGGGCTTGGGGGTGATTGCTTTGCTTTGTATTATGAAGCGGCTAGCGGGAATGTGACCGCCCTCAATGGTTCTGGCCGAGCGGCAGCCGGTCTCTCGCTGGAATTGCTGGCCCGGCAGGGTATCAGTGCGCTGCCGCCTCTGCACGCCCATACTGTGACGGTGCCGGGGGCCTGTGCCGGTTGGTGCGATTTAATCGAGCGTTATGGCAGTTTGCCCCTCAAAACGATCCTGGCTTCCGCGATTTATCTGGCCGAGGAAGGCTTTCCGGTCGCGCCGATAACTTCTTATTACTGGCAAGAATTGGCCGAGCAAAAGCTGCGTTTTACACCCGGCGGCTCGGCTTTGACTATTGACGGACGCGGTCCGCGCCCCGGTGAAATCTTCCGTAACCCGGATTTAGCCCGCACGTTTCAGGTAATTGCCGAAGGGGGTAAAAAGGCCTTTTACGAAGGCGATACCGGTCAGAGGATAGTGAAAGCTTTACAAGCGGCGGGTAGTGCGATCACAATGGACGACCTGGCCGGACATCTTTCTAGCTGGGATGAGCCGATCAGTACGGTTTATCGCGGGATGCGGGTCTGGGAATGTCCACCCAACGGGCAGGGTCTGGCGGCACTGCTGGCCCTCAATATTCTGGAAGGCTTTGACCTTTCGAGTATGTCGCCCGAAAGTCCGCAACGCTGGCATTTGCTGGTGGAAGCGATGCATTTGGCCTTTGCCGATACGTCGTGGTATGTGGCCGATCCGAAATTCTTCGATATTCCGTTGGAAGCTTTGCTATCCAAAGGCTATGCCGCCGAGCGTCGCAATTTGCTCGATCCGCTCCGGGCCTCGCTGGATGCACAGAAGGGGGCACCGGTTGCCAGTTCGGATACAGTTTATTTCTGTGTGGTCGATGGCAAGGGTAACGCCTGTTCCTTTATCAATAGTGTTTTTATGGGTTTTGGCTCCGGTATTGTGGCTCCCGGCACCGGCTTTGCCCTTCAAAACCGGGGTTTTAGCTTCTCGCTCGACCCGGCCCATCCGAACGCCCTTTTGCCGAATAAACGGCCTTATCATACGATCATCCCGGCTATGCTCACCCGCGAAACCGATGGTTCGCTGTACGCGCCGTTTGGGGTAATGGGTGATTTTATGCAGCCGCAGGGTCAGGTTCAGGTGGTGGTAGGGATGCTCGATGATCAACTCGATCCCCAGGCAGCAGTCGACCGGCCCCGCTTCAGGATCGACTCGGCCCAGGCTAGCGGTAAGCTGATGCTGGAAACCGGTATTCCGGCTCAGGTTGCCAGTGTGCTGGCCCAGCAGGGTCATTTTCTTATACCGGATGTAACCGGCTCGCTCCGCAATAAATTTGGCCTCGGCCAGATAATCCGGCGCGATCCGTCGGGGGTGTTGTGGGGTGGCAGCGACCCCCGTATCGATGGCTGCGCGATGGGTTTTTAAGGTGGAATGGGAGAGAATTAACAAAGAGTATGAGTAACTACACAGGCCCCATCCCTCACCCCTCCCCAGGGAGGGAAGAAAAGAGAAGTTTACATGGGAGACCCCTGTTGTACACCCGCGTGGGCTGCGTCCCCACGACCCCTGCTTTGCTCCTTTACAGTGGTTTGGTGAGTAGTTACAAGTATGAAATAAAAAGGTCGGAGCGAGAGGATTCGAACCTCCGACTTCTTGCTCCCAAAGCAAGCGCACTACCGGGCTGTGCTACGCTCCGTACTTCTGCCGTATTTTACTCTTTCGGCGGGCCGGTGTCAACCTTGAGTGGGCCAACAGAGATAACGGAAGCCACAGGTCCGGCAGCGGCTGGTCATATCGTGTTGGGGTTCCGGTAGCGGCCCGCCTTTGTAAGCTTCAAAGGTGGCTAGGTCGCGCATTTCGTCCAGCGTAGCCAGCAAATTCTGACGCAACCGGTCATCCCACTCGATCCGAAAGGTTTTGTCCTGGTAGCGTAGCAAGCCGTAGGGTGGGCTTTCCTGCCAGGCTTCTTCCAGCAAAAGGCAGTAGGCGGCCAGTTGCATAATATCGCTCTCATAGGGTTTATCCGAGCGGCGCAGGGGTTTTAGTTCGATGGGGACCAGCCCGGCGGGGGTTTGCAGTACATAATCCGGTTTGCCGCTCAGACCGTAGGTGGCCGAAAAAAGCGGCTCGGCTACTTTCTGCCAGGCTCCACTATCGCTATAAACTACCTTACCCTGCATCACCGGCAACCCGGTCGACTGAGCGGTTCGCCCGGCCCGGCTTGCCAGCCACAGTGCGGCCAGCAACACGATTATTCCCGCTAGCAGCCAGCCTACAACCACCCCCGACCTGCTTTCCTTTTTCCGGTAATATTTTATTAGGAATTTGGCTTCAACCTCACGGTGTGAGCTTGAAGCGAAAATAAAAAGAGTATTAACAGGGGCACCCAGAGGGTACCCGGCCCCCACTTCGGATTGGTTTACGTCATCAAGCGAAAGTCTTAAATGGATTTAACAAGCGCACCCAAAGGATACCCGACCGCTACCTACGCCGCTAATCTTTTTAGTGGTACAGTGAGCAGTCACATATTTTTATAATAACCACCTGTCAAAAATTACGGTTGAAGCGTTACCGGTTCTTCGGGGCCGGGTACAGTTTCGTAGGCGGCTTCCCAGTTGTGGAGGGCTTCCTGCCAGGCCGGGGCTTCGCTGGCCGGTAAGCCTGCCGCGATTTCCAGCCCGATTTGTAGGTCGTGGAGGCGGTTTTGCTGGCTCCATTCGATGGCCGGACCGATCACAATTTGCCAGCGTTTTTCTGCCGGTTCCCACCAGGCCGAGACCGGCAATACCGGCACGTTCAGGTTTGCCAGCCAGCGACCCGAACCGGGCCGGACATCTTCAAAGGTTCGGGTACCCCGGCCTTCGGGAAAAACGATAGTCGGCTGACGGCTGGCCCGGTTCTTCCAGTCGCGTAGTGCCTCGATGCTGGCCCGGTCGCTCGCCATCGGCACCCGCAAAATATTATGCTCCCAGCGTTTGAAAATCCAGCCGGTGATGCGGCGAACCTGGCTTACTATAAATCGGGCCAATTGACCCTTACGGGCCAGCCGGGGGTTTCGATAACCGACAATTACGATCCAATCTGCCGCCAGTTCCGGTCTTTTGAGGAGAGTAGCCTGGTGGAGTGCTGCCAGCAAGCGCGGCAGCCAGCGACTGGTGGTATGGTTGGCCGCCAGGGTAAAAACGCCAGCCGGGGGTAAGTATTCCAGGCCACTGATGATGTAGCTGTCGCTCATCTCGCGGCTCAGGGGTAAAAGATCGCAGCTGGTGAAAGTTTGCCAGGTCAGTTTAAGCCAGAGAAGAAGGCGCGGGGCACCCCGGTCGGGCCGCGCCTCTACCTGTTTCAGCCACTTTTTACCAGCGGCGACCCCGGCGCGGAATGTTTCGATAATCGCCGCGTTGTGCGTCGCGGTATCCGCGCTGGTAGCCGCCTCGTCCGCCGCCGCCTGAACTTTCCTGACTGGAACTAAAAGACGAGCCCAGGCTAGAGGCTTCCTCACCCAGACAGCTAATTTCGCTACTTTCATCATCAAGGCTACTCATATTTATTAGAAGTAATGTTGCCAGTTGTTTTTGTAATTTTAACAGATTTAACACCGCTTGGCCTCCCAGCTTATCAGGTTGAGGCGAACTTTGATTTCAGTTGCCACTTTTATTTCTTTTTCGTTGTCGTTCCGGCTATTTTAACGCAATTCTAAGGCCACAAGTTACAAAATTGGCTCAGATTGATTATTTGTAACTACTCAGACCCCACCCCTGACCCCTCCCCAGGGCCACCAGTGGACGGGGAAAAGAAGAAGAGTATTAACAGGGGAGACCCCTGTAATACCCCCCGCAGGGGTCGGGTACCCTTTGGGTGCCCTACTTACCCCGCCTCGAATGAGGTAGTCTGAGTAGTAACGATTATTTTTGTATTCTTTTTTGAGTTTAGGAGGTGGGAAATAAAAATTGACCCTACCGATCCGGCAACTTTGCAATTGCCGGGTCAGAAAGAGTCAATAAAATGATCTTTGTACCTATTCAGACCCACCCCTGACCCCTCCCCAGGGCCACCAATGGACGGAGGAAAAGAAGACAGGTATAACAACAGGGGAGACCCCTGTATACCCCGCGCCGGGCACCCAGGGGGTACCCGACCCCTACTAACCCCGCCTCGATAGGGGTAGGCTGAACATTTACAAATGATTTTTAACTTGAAGAAAGATCCGCTAACAGTAACTAACGTCGGGCGATCCGTTTAAACAAGCTACCTTTAACCCGCCGGAAAATACCGGTCAGCCCACCCGGTTCGACCACCAGAAACAAGGCCAGGCACAAGGCGTAAATGATCCGGCTCAGGTCGGGGACCGTCAGACCGCTACCACCGGCCTCGTGCTGAACGAAGGGCAGCTTTTCGGCAAAGGTCGAAACAATCTCCGGCAGGGCTGTCAGCAAGACGGCTCCCAAAATCGCTCCGCTAATAGTGGCAATTCCACCGATGATAATCATAGCGATAAACTGAACACTTAGATTGAGGTCCCAGAAATCCGGCTGCACCTGGCGCAAATACGAGGCAAATAGGGCGCCGCTCATGCCGCCGAGGACCGAACTGAACACAAAGGCGATAATTTTGGCGCGGGCCGCGTTGATCCCCATCAATTCTGCCGCCACTTCCCGGTCGCGGACGGCCTGGAAAGCCCGGCCCATCCGGGTACGCATGGCGTTATTGGTAAAGAGAGCTACCAGCACCAGTAGCGGCAAGGCCAGAAAATAATATTTCTGATCGCGGGTCAGGTCCAGCGGTCCCAGGTGGCTGACAGTATCTTTCCAGTTAAAATCACCGATGGCGGGTGCCGGAAACGACCGGCCACTGGACCCACCGCTCAGGTCTTTCCAGTTCGTGAAAACGTGGATGCCGATGGCGACCAGCCCCAAAGTTACTACCGTCAGGTAAAGACCTCGAAAGCGCAGGGTTAGAAAGCCGATCACCAGTCCGACCAGTCCGGCCACGATCCCGGAAAGTGGCAGCCACAACAGGAAAGACCAGCCCAGGTTGCCGCCAAAATAAGCGGCAGCATAGGCCCCAACTCCCAGAAAGAAGGAGTGGCCCAGCGAAGCCAGTCCGGTGTAACCGGTCAGCACGTTCAGACCGATAGCCCCGGTGGCCCAGATCAGGCCCTGGGTGACGATTACCAGCCAGTTACGTAAACTTCTATCGCCGCCGGTAAAAAAGGGAAACCACAATACCACCACCGCCAGTACCAGCCAGCTAACCCAGCCGATCCAGGCTGTACGATTTGAGCTAGCACTGGGCGACCGGGGTCCAGGCCGGTCCAGGCTGGCAGTTTCAGTGAGGGGGCTATCGGGCTGATTATCGGATATTTCATCGGTTTTAGTGCTCATACCCGTTCTACCTCCTTTTTACCAAACAAACCGTAGGGTCGTACCAGCAGCACCAGCAGCAACACTACAAACGAGGCCACGCTATGGAAGCCCTGACCCACAAAAGGAAAATTGTTTTCGTAGCCGCCGACCAATACTTCAACCATTCCCAGAATTAAGCCCCCGGCTACGGCCCCGACCGTCGAGCCAAGCCCTCCCAGGATGATAGCCGGGAAGGCCCGGAAAGCCGATAAACCCAGGTCGGCGTCCAGCGAACGCGGGGAAGCAGCCAGGAATACGCCGCCGACGGTAGCTACCAGCCCGGCAATGGCCCAGGTAATCAAAAATACCTGCGGCAAGCTGATGCCAATCGCGGCAGCCGCTTCGTGGTCAATCGCGGTTGCCCGCATCGCCACGCCGAATTTGCTGTATTTGAAGAACAAAAAGAACACTACCAGCAGTACAATGGTGGTAGCCACTGTCCAGATGTCGGCCCAGCGAAAATTGATCTCGCCGACGTTAAAACTGGAAAGCCCGAAAGGGTCGCCATTGTTGGGTCGCTGGTCGTAACCCCAGATGCCCATTATGGCGATTTGCATTATGATGTCCAGCCCCAGCGTGATCATAATTATGGTAAATACAGGGCGGGCGGACATCCGGCGCAGTACAAATTGCTCAAAAGCGATACCGGTCAGGGCGGTCAGGGCTGCGCCCAGCACGATTGCCAGGATAAAGTTTAGCTTTAGTTCGATAGCCAGCCAGGACACGGTATAGGCTCCCAGCAGCATAAATGACCCCTGGGCGAAATTAACTACGCCCGCCAGCAAAACAATCGTAAAACCCAGTGCGATCAGGGCGTAGACACAACCCAGGGCGAAACCGGCTACCGATAATTGTAAAAAAGTGGTCATTATTCTTCTCCCAGGTAAGCTTTGATCACGGCGGGGTCGGTTTGAACCTGACCCGGCGTACCGGTGGCGATACATTTGCCAAAGTCCAGCACCATTATCCGGGAGGCGATCCCCATTACCAGTGCCATATCGTGTTCGACCAGAATCTGGGTAATTTTTAGCTCTTGCTGGATGTCCAGAATCACACTTGCGATTTCTTCGGTTTCTTCCAGGTTCATCCCGGCGACCGGCTCATCCATTAAAAGTAATTTTGGTTCGAGAGCCAGTGCCCGGCCTAACTCGACTTTTTTCTGGATGCCGTAGGGCAGGTTTCGCACCGGACGGTTGGCCCATTTATTCAATTCCAGGAAGTCGATTAGCTCGGCGCAGCGTCGGCGGTTTTTGATTTCTTCGTTGCGGGCCGGACCGAAATACAACCCACCGCTCAAAATACCGGCTTTCATAAGGTGGTGGCGACCTACCATAATATTATCCAGGACGCTCAGTTGGGGGAAAAGGCCCAGGTTCTGAAAAGTCCGGGCGATGCCCAGTTCGGCTAACTGGTGGGGTCGGCGGTTTAGCAAACCCTGTCCGGCGTAACTTATAGTGCCTTCGGTGGGCTGGTAAACTCTGGTAATAATGTTGAAAAGCGAGGATTTTCCGGCTCCGTTTGGCCCGATAATCGCAAACAGTTCGCCCGGCATTACCTGAAAAGAGACATCCGAGAGGGCGACTACGCCTTTGAAACGCAGGGTAATATTTTTGGCTTCAAAAAGGGGGGCAGTAGCGGTTTGACTCATACTCCGGCCTTCCTTTCGGTGCGCTCGGTCAGCCGGACCGCTTTATCTTTGAGGCGACTAAAGTCCAGCCGCCCACCGGCTTCGTTCAGACCCAGGTAAAAGCGTTTTACCTGATCGTCGGCCATCATCTCGGCGGCGGAGCGGTCCAGCACAATCTCGCCGGTCTTCATAATATAGCCGTGCTGGGCGACCGAGAGGGCCATCGTGGCGTTTTGCTCAACCACCAGAATGGCGGTGCCTTCCGAGTTGATCTGGGTGATAATGCTACGGATTTGCTGCACGATCACGGGGGCCAGTCCCAGGCTTGGCTCGTCCAAGAGCAACAGGCGCGGCGCAGCCATCATCGCCCGACCAATTGCCAGCATTTGCTGTTCGCCACCACTCAAATACCCGGCGGACATCTTGCGACGCTCGGCTAGCACCGGAAAGAGGGTCATCACCTGGTCAAAGGTCTTGCGTAACGCGACCCGGTCGTTTCGACTGTAGCCGCCTGCCCGCAGGTTTTCCTCGACCGTCAGGCTACCAAAGATGCGTCGGCCTTCCGGCACCTGGACCAGTCGCCGCTTGACGATCTGGCTAGCCTCCAGTTTGTCGATGCGCTCGCCATCCAGGGTGATGGTGCCGCCGATCAGTTTACCCCGCTGCATACCTAATAAGCCGGATATTGCCCGCAAAACCGAAGTCTTGCCGGCCCCATTTGCCCCAAGCAAAGCTACTACGCCGCCATCGGGCACTTTTAGCGATACGTGCTGGACTGCCCGTATTACGCCATTGTAAACAACTTCAATGTTGTCAACGGAGAGCATTTGATCCTCCGGTAATTTACTTGTTCAGCTTTAAGCTGGAATATGTTGGATTTAGCGCGTTTACTACATTTAAAAGAATTAAACCGCACCGGATTTAACTTTTTAAATATTTGTTGCTAAGATAAGGTCTGGCCCGACTTTTGTCAAGACCAGGCCTTTTACTTTGTAACTGTTCAGGCCCCACCCCTGACCCCTCCCAGGGCCACCAGTGGACGGGGAAAAGGAAAGCGAGCTATACAGGGGCACCCAAAGGGTACCCGCCTGTACGACCCCGCGCCGGGGTTGCACCCCCACTACCCCCGCTAAATTTAAAGGGGTCTAAACTTTCGATCATCAAAGAAAGGATAGGTCCGGGCTTGCTGGCCTGGAAAATGCCCGCTATAACCAATAGCCGGTTGCAACAGCTAAAAATTCCACAATGGGAGAGGGGATAAAAATGTCCGAAGATTTTCGCAAACATCGGTGGGACGTTACGGTGGAAGAAGCCGCCGAAATCCAGCGACGCTTGCGGCCACTGGTCCAGAAAACCAACGGCTTTGAACCGGGTTCGATAAAAAAGATCGCCGGGATCGATGTTTCACTCAAGGATGAAGGTCAGGCGGCAGTGGTGGTCCTGTCCTTTCCCGAACTGGAACCGGTTGACCGGGCGGTTGCCACCCGCAAACTGGATTTTCCTTATGTGCCGGGTCTGCTTTCTTTCCGCGAAATCCCTCTGATTATGGACGCTATAGCCCGGCTCAATGTCCTGCCCGATCTGCTGATGGTAGATGGGCAGGGTTACGCGCATCCCCGCCGCTTTGGAATTGCCTGTCATCTGGGTGTTTTCCTGGATATTCCGAGTATCGGCTGTGCCAAGTCGGTACTGCGCGGCCATTTTGAGAATCTCGGTCTCACTCCCGGCGACCAGGCCCCTTTGACCGACCGGGGCGAGGTGATCGGTATGGCGGTCCGTAGCAAAGTCCGCACTAATCCCCTGATTATCTCTATTGGTCACAAGATCGATTTGCCAACGGCGGTAGATTACGTCCAGAAATGTCTGCGGGGGTACCGCTTGCCTGAAACTACCCGCGCCGCCCATAACTTCGCCGGTTCTGCCGAGGGCTTTCCGGTTGACAGACGGCTCGAAGACCCTGACGCACCGGTGCAGGGTCGGCTTTTCTAAATCCATTTTGGAATTAGGATTTTCGCTTCAACCTCATATATGAGGTTGAAGCGAAAATAAAAAGGGATTTAACAGGGGCACCCAAAGGGTACCCGCCTGTATTACCCCCCGCAAGGGCACCCAGTGGGTACCCGGCCCTCAATACCCCCGCTTTAGTTCCGTTTGTGGGGATATGGCCTGAACACTTACTAATTGGAAAAGCAAACTTATTAAAGGGGCGGATCGGGGTCGTAATCCTGATCGAGTTCGAGGTTAGTCGAGGGTTTATTTGTTAGAGGCTTTGCCGATGGTGCGCTTGGCTTTGTCACCGGGGCCGGTTTTGGGGTGGGTTTGGCAGCGACCGGCGGTGTACTGGTAGGTATGGGACCGGTGACGGCTGGTGGAACGGGCTTGGTTTGCCGCCAGCTAGCCAGCCTTTCCCCAATAGCTTGCTCATAGCCTCGGTCGGTCGGTTCATAATAAAGCTTGCCTTCCAGGGTTTCCGGTAGGTTTTGCTGATAAACAAAGCCGCCTTCGTAATCGTGAGCGTATTTGTAATCTTTGCCGTAGCCGAGGTTTTTCATCAGGCCGGTCGGGGCGTTGCGTAAATGGAGCGGTACCGGGTCGTTGCGGGTTTCCTGTACATCAGCGGTCGCGGCCTTGTAAGCGTTGTACAGCCGATTACTTTTGGGAGCGGTGGCGAGATAAACCGCGCATTCGGCCAACGCCAGTGCGCCTTCCGGCATACCCTGAAAGTGCATAGCCTGTTGGGCCGCCATCGCCACCGGTAATGCCTGGGGATCGGCCAACCCAATATCTTCGACCGCCATGCGAACGAGCCGCCGGGCGACATAGAGGGGGTCTTCGCCACTTTCCAGCATCCGGGCCAGCCAGTAAAGACTGGCATCCGGGTCGCTGCCGCGTACCGATTTATGCAAGGCCGAAATAATATCGTAGTGCATCTCGCCGTTTTTGTCGTAGAGCAAAGAGCGTTGCTGGATCGCGTTTTCAATTTCCGGTAGGTCGATTGAGATTGCTGCCTCCAGGTGGTCGCGCGGAGTGGTGGTTGCCACCGCCAGTTCCAGCATATTGAGGGCCGAGCGGGCATCGCCGTTCGACAGATTGACCAGGGCGGCGAGGGCCGGTTCGGATAGGGAAATCGGCTGGCGACCCAACCCCCGCTCAGGGTCGGTGCGGGCGCGTTCGATGATCGCGCGGACTTCCTCATCTCTCAGGGCGCGCATGGTGTAGGTTCGGCTGCGGGATAGCAAGGCGGCATTGACTTCAAAAGAGGGATTTTCGGTAGTTGCCCCGATCAGTGTAACCGTACCATCTTCGACTACCGGCAAAATGGCGTCTTGCTGGGCCTTGTTAAAGCGGTGGATTTCGTCGATAAACAAAATTGTGCGTTGCTGGCTGGTGCGGCGTCGCTGGCGAGCTTCCTGAACTACTCGCCGCAAATCGGCCACCCCGGCGGAAGTAGCACTCAGCCTGGAAAAGTAGGCTTTGGTCAGCCGGGCGATCACTTCGGCCAGGGTAGTTTTGCCGACACCGGGCGGTCCCCACAAAATTATCGAGCTTAACCGGTCGTTTTCGACCACCTTTCGCAAGGCGGCGTTTGGTCCGGTCAGATGTTCCTGTCCGACGAACTCATCAAAATTTAAGGGACGCATCCGGGCCGCCAGGGGTGCAGCCGGGTCGATCAGCAATTCGGACGGTTCAGGCTCTCCGGTGGCATCCTCGAACAGGCGACTTTGTGTCATAATAAATGTTTGCTTAAATAAAAAATCTAGCCTGGGCCAGACCACCCACGATGGTGCGGACCAGATTGAGGGAAATTATAGCCATGATAAAGCTTAAAAAATCGATAGAACCGGACATCGGAACCAACCGGCGAAAAGGCGCAATCGCCGGTTCTGATAAATTAAAGACGGTCCGGTAGAAGACATTTTGGGTAAATATTCGCTCCGAGTCAGGCACAATCAGCATCAGCAACCAAACGATTACCCTGCCGTAAAAGGCCAGCGTTACGATGGTAAGTAATATCCAGACGATATAAGCTAAAATGAGCATTCAAATCTCCCACCGGTAGGTCAGCTTAGAAGCGTGAGCCGGTTAGCACCGCTTCGACTACATAAAGCACTATTACCACGATCATTGGCGATAAATCCAGCCCACCCATTCCGCGGCCCAGCAGGTTGCGCACCGGGGCCAGCAGTGGTTCGGTCACTTGAAACAACAACCGGCTGATGACATTTTCACCCCGTGGATCAACCCAGGATAGCAGCGACCGGATAATAATCGCCCAGATTACAATATTTATTATTAAAATAATAACGTTCATCGTCAAATACTCCGTTTTGAGATGGCTGCCGGTTTATTATAGCAGCTATCAATTAATTTCGTACAACTCCGGGTTCAGAAAGGTTACCAGGGCGTACACCACCAGACCTTCGTAGGCTTTTTGGCGGTCCAGCAAGTTTTTGCTCAGATAGCCCAACGCCCCTCCGGCCTGTTTGCTGTGTTTGACCCCGAAAAGCCGGTCAGTCGCGTCGCCGAGTTCCAGGCCGTTTTCCAGGTCGCTTACAATTGCCGGTGGCAAAGGCATTTCCAGACCGCCGCCGAACGAGTGGTGGCCCTGCCGGTCGGTGATCACGCACCAGGCACAGGTATAAATGCCATCGTCGCGTTTGCTGATCCCACCTTCGAGGCCCACGCCCCAGCTGGCTAGCGGCACTTTCTCCAGCACTGCTCTGGCCCGGCCCAGCGCACCCCGGCGGGTTTCTTCCTCGCCTACGGGCTGGTCGCTCACCCCGCTTGGCACTTCCAGCCCCTGTACCACCAGATCGGTGATACCCGGCAGCAAACCCTCCCGGATCGTCCGGGCCAGCACATTCTCGACTGCCCCGACTTTGACCGGGTTTTTCGAGCCGACTACTACTGTTAACAAATTCGGGTTAGTTGTATGAGGTTGCCCTGTGTCCAACTTTCTTGCTCCTTTTAATTTACGTAAATCTGCGTATTAAGTTTCCTGCCAAATATTATAATCAGCTTAAAACGAGTGTATTATGTAATTTGACCCGGACAGTTTCTAACGTGTGAGCGATTGGTTGTAAAGCTGGCGGGTCAAACTCATGTGGCCCACGTGTTCGCCGGTGTGCATAATCAGCAACTGAACCCAGCTATGACCGGTTCCACTGCCGCCACCCGGTAAGGTCGCCGGGACTTCCAACTGTTCAGACGTAAGACTGCTGAAAACCTCGTTTACGATTCCGGCGGCCTCTTTTAGTAAAGCTTTTGCCGACTCGACCGAAGTGCCACGCATTTTGAAAACATCGCTAACCCCTGCCGACTCTTTTAGTTTATCCAGACCGCTCAGGCGACGTTTTATCCCATCGAGGGCATTCGCAAAGGCTACCTGGCTATAAGCGATATGCAGGGCCAGTCCGTAGATTGAGTTGGTCGCCTCCACCCCTTCCGGTACCCAGTTCAAGCCGGTTTCGTCCAGACCTTCCAGTTCAGCCTTGATATGGTGATTCAGGTATTTCAACATCCCCTGGGCTGCTTCTAGTTCGGCTAACATATCTTTGCTCCTTTTGGACTGGTTATTATTATTTACGGAAAAATTTCGGTAAGTATACCTCAAACCTGCCGGGCTGTGTTAAAATTTGCCATAATAGTATCTTTAGAAATTACAACCAAAAAATTTATTGGCTGATTGATTTACGCTTACAAATAGCAGTCACCGGAAAGCAGATACAATGTCAGATCATTCTCGTTATAAGGAACTCCAGGCTCAGATACTTCAAATTCAATCCCAGTTGGCCGACTATACCAGTCAGCTTTCAAGTGCCAGTCTGAGCGGGACCACACGCCAGGCCTTGCAACATCTTCAGGCCGATGCCGAGGAACAACTGGAAACTTTTCAGGATGAACTCACCGAACTGGCTCCCCGGTTCGGGGCCAGTTTGCTGCTAACCCTCCGAGCCGATAATTTCAAATCGGAAGTTCTGGAAAGCCAGTTGCCGGTGCTGGTGGATTGCTGGGCCGAATGGTGTGGTCCCTGCAAGCCGCTGACGGCTATGATCGAAGGATTGGCCCACGAATACAAACAGCAAATCAAGTTTTGTAAACTAAATGTGGATGAGGTAACGACCATCGCTTCCCGGCTGGATGTGCAGACGCTGCCGACGGTTCTGCTGTGGCAAAAAGGCAAGCTGGTTGAGCGCATGATGGGTATGTTGACTTACCAGCAACTTCAGCCGCGTTTGGAGGCTTTACTTGTAACTACGTAGGCCCGCCCCAGGGCGGGGAAAAGAAGAAGAAAAGAGAATTTTACAGGGGCACCCAGAGGGTACCCGGCCCCCACGACCCTTGCTTCGATCCTTTACACAAGTTTGGTGTGTAGTTACTTTTTATTTACCTTTTAACGATGCTTGGACTTGCCGGGTTTGGCTGTGTTATATTTAAGCCTACTTTTGCTTTGATAATAATAGTCGCAGGTTTTCAATTGCCTGTTTGCGCTGTATTAACCGCCGGACTATCATAAAATCTTGGTATAAACTCAGAAAGCTAGCCCGGCAGAAGGGGTAGGAAATGACTTTAGAAGCAAGTCCGAAATCCTCTGAGATCATTATTATTGGAGGCGGTGTAATCGGGGCCAGTCTGGCTTACTGGTTGACTAAGGCCGGGGCCGGGGTAACTCTGGTGGAGAGTCAGTCGGAACTGGCCGGACCGGCGACCGCTTCGTTTGCTTCTGCCGGAATGCTTTCGACTGCCGCCACCCAGACGACCCCTCCGGCGATGGTCGCGCTTATGCGGCGCGGGTTGGAGTTGTACCCGGCTCTGATCGAACAGTTACATAGCGCACAGGCTTTGCCAACCGGCTATACCCGGCTAAAACAGTTAAGGCTGGCTTTGAATGGAGCCGAAGCCCGCAATTTGCAAAAACGTATGGAGTGGTTCCTCGAACAGAGGTTAGTAGCCGAAGCCCACTGGCTGACACCGGCAGAAGTAGCCCAGGTAGAACCGCTGGTCGGGCAAAATGCCGGAGCGATCTTGCACCCGGCGGCAGTGGTCCGACCCGACCTGCTCACCAAAGCTCTTGCGGAAGCCGCCCGTTGTGGTGGGGCTGACATCCGAACCGGCAGCCCGGCGATTGCTCTTTTATCGAATATTACCGGCAGCCACCACGAAAGTCGGCGGGTGAGCGGGGTCGGTCTTGCCAACGGCGACCGGTTGGAGGCAGACAAAATTGTGCTGGCTGCCGGAGCCTGGGCCGGTCGCTGGTTGGATGAACAATTAGCCCGCATCGAAGGCCTGGTCGGCTGGCCGCCGGAGGTACCACCGCCTCCACATTTCAGGGAAATGATCTGGCCGGTGCGCGGTCAGCTGCTGGCTTTGCAAATGCCTAAGAGTATCGGCCCGTTACGCCATTTATTGAGTGGCGCGCACGGTTATGCCATACCCCGCCCG
Organism: Chloroflexia bacterium; assembly: GCA_038322625.1. Taxonomy (GTDB): domain Bacteria; phylum Chloroflexota; class Chloroflexia; order Chloroheliales; family Chloroheliaceae; genus 54-19. The sequence continues at coordinate 130,210 of JBBQGA010000002.1, read as the reverse complement.
GATGGTAGCGTGGTTTACGGTGCTACAGTCGAACCGGAGGCCGGTTTCGAGGCGCATATGACGGCGGCAGGCTATCTGGAATTGGGTCGGCTGGTTCACAAACTGACGCCGGCCCTGGATAATGCGCCGGTCAGAGACAGTTGGGCCGGTTTGCGACCCGGTTCGCGTAGCGAGTTACCGGTATTGGGGCCATTGCCCGGTCTGGCCGGTTTATGGCTGGCAATGGGTCATTTTCGGAGTGGCGTGATGTTAGCCCCAGCCAGTGCCGAACTGCTTACTCGCGCCATTTTAGATGATGATCCGGCTCTATTAACCGATTTTGCAATTGGCTAATTTCGCCTTTATTTCTCCGCTTTATATTTTATTCGTAACTACTCACCAAACCTCTGTTTCTCTCTTTTATCCTAGCCGCTTGATGGAGTTGAAGTATTAGGATAAGCCGTCCTATAGGGTAGGTAAAATCAAGTGCCTAAACCCTGATTGGCGTGGCAATATCTATTGCCTATCGCTAAATTATATGTTAGAATTTTCACAGATAGGAATTTTAGTAAGACCGAGAGTGTTAAAATGCCGGAACCCGCTAAAGATAAAGATAAAAATAAACACCTCAAGGGATTTATCACCGAACAGCAATTTCAGCAACCGCAAAAGCCGGTAAATCACGAAACGCTGGTAGAACGCATAATTTTGGATGCGATAGCCGCCGGAAAATTTGACAATCTGGCTAACGAAGGTCAGCCGCTCAAGGTGGAGGAAGAAAACCCCTACGTCCCGGAAGATATGCGGATGGCTTATCAAATCTTATCCCGCAACGGCTATGCTCCGCCCTGGGTCGAGATGGAAAAAGAGGTTTTGGCCGATTTGGATAAAGCTATCCGTGAACGTGATGAGCACCGACGCTGGTTGAAACGGCGGCTGGACGATATTAAGCAAGGTCCACTTCAATATTTTATGCGTGATTTGCGCCAACTCGGTCAGAGCCACGAACGCTGGCTGAAAAATTATGAAAAACGCCTGACCCTACTAAACGAGCGAATACACTCTTTCAACCATGTTTGTCCGGTCGAAAATCTTATGAAAACGCCCTTTAACGTCCAGCGTGTGCTGGAAGAATACAACCTGAGCTGTCCGACTATTCCCCAGATTTGAAACCAGCATGGCATTGACATAAAAGCCTTTTATTATAAAGTAGAGTATGTTAGAATAGGCTCGATCAGCTGATCCAGTTATTATTTTGCAATATTTTCGCACATCAGGTAATCCAACTATATTATGACAGAACAAATTGGCACGATTCTAGCTCCGTTATTTACGATAACCGGGGCGGTGGCCCTGGGAATGATCATGCGGGCAACCGGTATTTTTAAGGGTGAAGAAGCCGGTCTGATCAACCGGATAGTTTTGACCGTGCTGCTGCCGGTGTTGGTCTTTAGTTCGATCAATAGTGTAAACAAAGATAGTACCGGTAAAAAAGCCGCCCTGACCGTCGACATCTTTAAAATCCCGCTGATTGCTTTCCTGGTAATTGGGATTGCCGGGGTGCTGGCCTATATGCTGGGTCGTTATATCCTGCGCCTTGAACGACCTCAGATGGGAGCTTTTTTGTTGACCTCGATGTTTGGTAGTACCGCTTTTATCGGCTTACCGCTGGTCAAGAGTTTGTATGGCGAACAGCTTATTTTACAGCACTCATTCTATAGCGAGTTGGGCAGTCTGACCTTGCTAGTGACGGTTGGCATCGCGCTGGCCTCATATTATGGCGAGCGAACCTATGGCGAGAAGCGTAAATTTAACTGGCGGGTACTGCTGGAAATCCCCAAAAACGGCCCCTTTTTAGGGCTGGTGTTGGGCTTGCTCTTTTACACCTCCAATGTGCCGGACCCGGTAGTTAAAACCCTGTCCTTTTTGAGTAATGCTACTCTGCCGTTGATGATGTTCTCGCTGGGCTTGACGATTGTCTGGAAAGATGTCCGGCGCAACCTGGCGGCGGTGCTGACTATGAATATGATCAAGCTGATCTTTGTGCCGCTTTTGGCGTTGGCCCTCGCGCGAGCTTTTGGCCTGGATGCCCAGACGCAGGGAGTTATTATGCTGAACTCGGCCACGCCCGCCGTGATTATCTGTCTGGTCTATGCGGCCCAATATAATCTGGATCGAGAGTTTGCCAGTACGGCGGTATTTTCCAGCTTCTTTTTGTGCCTCATTACTATTCCGTTGATCTGGACCATTGGTCAGCCTCGTTAGTTTGTCCTGGTAGCCTTATATTCGAGAAAGCAGAAGAATTTAATGACAAGCGTGCCGCCGCCTTCGAGTTTTGCGGATTACAAAAAAGATGCCCATAATTGGATCACTTTAGCTTCAGGTGAATTTTACCCGGATATTCTTACAGATGCTTGCCTACTCTATACCCCTGTATTGGAGATGTTCGGTCAACTTTTACGAACTTCCGAGTCTTCGGAGCGACTTTTTAGAGAAATTATGAGTGTACGAGAAGGATGGATGCGAATTCAGCTTGCCCGTGTCTTCAAGCGTTACGTAAGCCCAGGCACACCGGTTGAAATGTTAAAGATAAAGAATAAGACAGATAACATTATTAAGCAGTTTGGCAAGGACTTTCGGCCCATCCCCCAAGTGCAAAAGGCTTTTTCCGCCCGCCCTATTCCCGACGAACCCTTATGTGCATTGCTCTGGGAATACAAAGACCGGGGCAAAAAGGGTTATGATCTTACTGAGCGGTTTTTCGAGTTATTTCGGTCACGTTTCCTGGATTTACCAATGGATGGCCCAGAGCGGGCCGGTAGAGACGTGTTTATGGGTAGTGTTTTTGAGAATTATCCGAATCCCAAACGACCGGTTGATTTTGTGATTTACGATACCGACCGGAAAACGGTTTTAGCCATAGGACTTGCTCGCTACGATGGCGACCGAGGCGGAGCGCAGGAGGATGACCGAACCGGAGGCTACCATAATGCTGCCCGCGAGATTCTCACCTACACCAGTGCCCAGGGTTTGCCTACGAAGGTGATTTTTGTGAATGACGGACCAGGCTTGTTGTTAGGCTCGATGTGGAACGATTACGCTCATTTAGAGGCAAGCTGGCAAGGAAGGATCCAAATAGTGACCCTTCGTATGGTGCCAGAACGGATTACGCGCGAATGGTTATTTTCTAGTGTGGAGCAAACATAATGGCAACAAGCATCCCTAAGACTGGCACTAAATGGGCCGTAAACACCCTTCCAGGCCCCGCCAACAGCAACGAAGTACAGTTGATATATGCCGGGAAGATAGCGGTGGCCGATATATTACGCACCCGACCAGCCGTTCCACAGGTTCTATGGAGTGGCGGAACGACCAACCGGCTTTACTACGGCGACAACTTACCCTTTCTAGCCCATTTGCTACACGACCCCACTGTATGTGGCAAGGTAAAACTGATTTATATTGACCCCCCTTTTGCCACTAATGGCGTATTTCAGTCCAGAACGCAAAACGACGCTTATCACGACTTGTTAACTGGCGGGCATTACATCGAGTTTCTGCGGCAGCGTTTAGTCATATTGCGCGAGCTATTGGCAGAGGACGGCTCCATCTATGTACACCTTGATGAGAACATGGCGTTTCAAATCAAAGTGGTTATGGATGAAATTTTCGGACAGAAAAACTATCGAAATTTTATTACTCGCCGCAAGAGCAGCCATAAGAATTATACCCGTAAGACCTATGGCAACATCGCTGATTACATCCTGTTTTATACTAAGACCGATAATTATGTATGGAACCGACCGGTTGAAATATGGACAGATGAAAGGGGCAAAAAAGAATACACTTGTATCGAAGCCGAAACCGGCAGGCGGTACAAAAAAGTACCTGTTCACGCCCCCGGTGTTCGCAATGGTGCAACCGGCGGATTGTGGCGGGGGGTATTACCACCTCCCGGTAAACACTGGCAGTACACTCCAGAGCAACTAGACGCTCTGGACGCACGCGGGGAGATTTATTGGTCATCTAACCGCAATCCGCGCCGGAAAATCTATTTAGATAACAGCAAGGGTGTACCCTTGCAGGATATTTGGCACGAGTTCCGCGACAGCCAAAACCAGAACACCAAGATTACTGGCTATCCTACCGAGAAAAACGCGGCGATGTTGGATGTTATTATCGAAGCATCATCCAATCCAGGCGATTTGGTGCTAGATTGTTTTGCTGGTTCTGGAACAATCTTAAATGAAGCATCGGAGCTTGAAAGGGGCTGGATAGGAATGGATGAAAGCTATTTAGCCCTAGAAACTATATTAGCCCGGTTCGCGCACGGAACCGCTCCGATGGGAAATTATGTTACCAATTCGTCGGGGAACGGCTACGGGCAATTGCAAATGCCGGATATGACCGACGATGAACAAATAGAGGGCAGACATCAAGCACTAACAGATTTTATACTTTATGGTAATCAGTTACCGAATAAAGAGGTAAGCACTTTGCTAGAACAATGGAGAAATTGGTTATAAATCAGATCAAGCAGAAGAATACACTCCATACACTTCAATAAGTAGAAAAAACAAGAGCAACTTTAGAACATTACCCCAAAGTTGCTCTCGTTGATTACAGCCTGGGCTAAAACAGAACGGCTTGCTCCTGGGCCAGCAAAGTTCTTTTGCGGTCGAGACCCCAGCGGTAGCCGCCCAGGTTGCCATCTTCCCGGATCACCCGGTGACACGGGATAACCAAAGCAACCTTGTTGGAGGCACAGGCGTGCGCGACCGCCCGGACCGCTGTCGGTTGACCAATGGCCCTGGCGACCTCACCATAACTACGGGTTGTCCCGCTTGGAATGTTTTGTAATTCCTGCCAGACACGCCCCTGAAAAGGCGTACAGGCCACCGCCAGCGGTAGATCGGTGGTTAACGGTCGACCATTGAGGTGGGCCACCAGTTCCGCGCTCCATTCCGTCAGGCTGGCATCGTCCCGGTTCAGCCCGGCGTGGGGATACTCAAGACGCAGTGCCTCGACTAAATCCGGCTCATTGTCGCCCAGACTTACCGCACACAGGCCGCGTTCGGTGGCGGCAACCAGCATCCACCCCAGCGAACAACTCACTACACTGTATCTGATAACCATACCTTTTCCTCCCTGGCGGTATTCCGCCGGTGTCATTCCCAGAGTAGCCGTTGAGCGTTCGTATAAACGGCTACTCGAACTATAACCAACTTCGTACATCGCTCCACTGATGGTATCGCCTTCTTTGAGATGTTTTTTTAGCCGGTCAAGCCGGTACGCCTCCAGATACTGGCGGGGTGAAATCCCCAGCGCCTTTTTGAAGACCCGTTGCAAATAAGCCGGGCTAAGATTGACTTCTTTGCCCAGTTCATCCAGGGTTAAAGTTTCCTCCGAGCGTTGCTCGATATACGCGCAAATTTGCCGGATTAGCTCAGTCTGGGGATTTAGCTCTGCCGGAAGACAGCGACGGCAGGCCCGGAACCCGGCTTGCTCGGCTGCTTCTGGTTGGTCAAAGAAGCTGATTTGCTGGGGTTTGGGCCGCCGCGAAGCACAGATTGGCCGACAATAAATCCCGGTCGATTTGACCGCGTACACAAATTTCCCATCGCTGGCCGGGTCGCGGTTCAAAATGGCTTGCCAGCGTTCCTCATCACTCATAACAACTCCTTATTTCACCGCTCTGCTCAACTGTATTTCTTACACAGGCCGGTTTTGGGGTTTTTCTGCCTCATTATTTGTCTGACCGGTAGCTATAGTGTAATCGATAACCGGGGGATTATCTATCCGTTTATTGCGTTCAAAAATTTCTTATTTAGAACTTTCGCTTCAACCTGAAGAACCATCTTAAAAGGTCCTTTTCTTGCAAAAGGCTAGAAGCGAAGCCTCGGTTACTTTGCTATAAAGCTAATGACCCAGGGTAAACGTGGTAAAATGTTAAAAAATAATTCAGGTTGTGAATCAATTTATAACCCGGTCTTTATGGTTGGACGGCTTTGTTGTAAAATAAAAAGTTCAGGGAGAAATCGTGGGAATGAACGATCAGGCCAGGGATGGAAATGTAACTTTACCTACCGGACGGAGCGGCCCCCTGATTATCGGGGTGGCAGGTGGCACCGGCAGTGGGAAAACGACGGTTTCCAGCCATATTCTACAAAATGTCGGGATGGAGAATGTCGCCATTCTCCAACACGACTCGTATTACAAGGATCAGCACGATTTATCCCTGGCCGAGCGGTTGCAGGTGAATTACGACCATCCTGACTCGCTGGATAACGACCTGCTTTACGCTCATCTTTGCGCTCTCAGTGCCGGTAAGGCCATCGCCGCGCCGATCTACGACTTTAAAGTTCACTCGCGCAGTTCAGAAACGATCCGGATCGAGCCGCGTCCGGTAATTGTGGTCGAGGGGATTTTGATTTTTCTGGACGAACGCTTACGCCGGATGATGGACCTCAAGATTTTTGTGGATACCGATGCCGATTTGCGGTTTATCCGGCGCCTTAGCCGGGATATTGCCGAACGAGGCCGCACGGTCGAGTCGGTGATCGAGCAATACCTGACTACCGTCCGCCTAATGCACCTGGAGTTTGTCGAACCCACCAAACGCTATGCCGATCTGATCATCCCGGAAGGCGGCTACGAGGTCCCGGCCTTGCTCAATAAAGTTTTTCAACTGGTTCAACTTATGGGCAAAAGCCACTTCTAAAGGCTTATCCGACCAGTCCGGCGAAACAAAGTCTAAACCAGCCGGAAAGCTACCAGCGTAATATCGTCGGATTGCTCGTTGGGGTAAACAAAAGCGTCTACCGCCTCCACGATCCGTTCAATCGCGGCCTGAGAACTAAGCCCACTACAGGTCCGGGCAACCTCGTGTAATCGCTCAAAGGTGAATATTTCATTATTGGCATTAACCGCTTCCACAACCCCATCGGTATAAATCAGCACCAGGTCGCCGGGATGCAATCCCCGACCGGTCTGGCGGTATTCCACTTCTTCTTCCAGGCCCAGTGGTAAGCCGCCTAATTCTACCGGGTAGCAATAACCGTTACGGATGATCAGGGGATAGGTGGGTTGTCCGGCGTTACTAACGGTAAAGCGGCTTTTTTTGAGGTCGAGCATCAGATAGGTGACGGCCACATAGCGGTCGCCCATTTGCTCGAAGAGCCAGCGGTTAGCCTGCCGCAGCATCTCGCGCGGTTGCTGGGTCTGGTGCATCGCCATCCGCACCGTATTATGAGCCAGTGCCATCAGAAAGGCTGCCGGAACGCTTTTGCCGCATACATCGGCCACGATCATGCCGACCTTGTTACCTCCAAAATCCATCACATTATAATAATCGCCACTCATCTCACGCGAGGGACGGCAAATTGCGGCCATTTCAACGCCGGGGATGTCGGGCATCTGATGAGGTAGCAAATTACGTTGAATCTCACCGGCTATCTCCAGCTCGGCCTTGATCCGCTCTTTTTCTTCAACTTCGTGCAGCAAGCGTGCATTTTGAATGGCGATAGCGGCGGTCGAGGAAAGGGCCAGTGCCATCTCTTCGTCGTCGCTGTCAAAAGGGCCGTATTCAACCTTTTTATTGATTACCTGCAAGACCCCGACCGGTGCGCCGCTCCGGTTGCGTAACGGAACCGTCAGCATATTGCGGGTATGAAAGCCGTTGGCCTGGTCGCTGGAACCGTCAAAGCGGCTATCCTGGTAGGCATCCTCGATATTGACAAACTGCCCAGTCGCCGCCACATTCCCGGCGATACCCTGCCCGACCGGCAACCGGATAACCTCGGACTGGTGCCCCTGCGCGATTTTAGACCACAACTCATTTTTATTTTCGTCCAGTAAATAAAGGGTTGCCCGTTCGGCGTTCAACAGTTCACTTGATTTGGCGACAATCAGCCCAAGCAAGGCTTCAAAGTCGGTCTCTGAGGTCAACGCTTCGTTGATTTTTAGCAGGTTTACAAAACGCTGTTTGGTCGCTTCGACGGATAAAGTCACGTTTAGCCTCCCGGTTTTTGCTTTTTGAGCAAAATAATTTTTCGCTTTACCACCTATCGCCCTCGATAAGAGACACCGTTGGTCTTTCTCAAAGTTTATCATACTTGAGCTGGAATATCAGCCCAAAAGTTTCTCTCTTTGTACCTGTTTAGACCTCACCTCTAACCCCTCCTCAGGGCCACAGTGGACGGGGAAAAGAAAAGCGTATTAACAATTCTGCCTTGAGTCGTCCAGCATGAACAACAAGCCTGGGAAAAGAGCAAAAAAAGAGCCGGTTAGTTTTCGGGCTACCCGGCTCGTTGGCTTAATTGAGAGAGCAATCGCTTTCGCGTTCGCCATAAAAAGCAGTTTTATTGAGGATTTAATGGGGTTTAGGGAAGTCGAACCTAATCTATTTCCTGGTCTCGACCTTTATCCCCTCGGATGTATATAGAGCATTTGTTGTGCCAGGATTACTTAATCCAACACTAAAAATTCAGAATAATCAAAGGTCTTTTTAATAACAGGCCGAAATTTACTAAATGATAATATTATCAACTAGGTTGACAAGTTTTGTTTTTGAGGTTATAGTAACCATGCGGTAACTGATAGTAATAACCAACTATGACAAAGTGAAAGAGAGAAATTCCATGCGATTGTCACGGCTTAAAGAATTGTCCTCGGCGGGCTTGGTCGGAATGGCTCTGGTATTGCTGTTAGGTCTGGCGGCCTGTGGCGATAACCCGACTGCTTCGACTTCGCCGGGCGTGGCCGCCGGTCCTAAAATCAAGGTGATGGCTACCACCACTCAGCTTGGGGATTTCGCGCGTTCCATTGGTGGCGAGCGGGTAAGCGTAACCCAGCTTTTGCGGCCCGGCGACGACCCGCACGACTATAATCCTAGCGCAACCGACTCGAAAAACGCTTCTGAGGCCAAAGTCATATTTAAAAATGGGGTGGGCCTGGACGACTGGCTGGATAAAATCATTCAGAATAGCGGCACCAAAGCTTCCCTGGTCGATATTTCGCAAGGGGTTAAAGTGCGGGCCGGTAAGGATGATAGCGAGAAGGCCGGTGATCCTCACATCTGGCAATCGACCGATAACACCAAAATCATTGTGGCGAACCTGGCGAAAGGGCTGGAGGCGGCTGACCCGGACGGCAAAACCTATTATGAGGCGCAACTGGCCGACTACCAGAAGAAACTGGAGGATACCAAAGCCCAGATTACTCAGATTTTCGCGGCAGTTCCGGCAGCTAACCGTAAATTGGTAACAAATCACGATGCCTTTGGTTATTTTGCCGACCAATTTGGTGTTAAAATAGTCGGGCAAATCATACCGAACTTTAGCGATGCCGCTCAACCAACACCGCAAGAGCTTGATGCCCTGATTAAAAACATCAAGGAAAATCAGGTGAAGGCGATCTTTACCGAAACCACTATTAACCCGAAAGTTGCACAACAGGTGGCCCAGAGTGCGGGCATAAAAATTTACTCAAACCTGTATGGCGATTCGCTGGGTGAGGCCGGTAGCGATGGCGATACTTATATAAAGATGATGTTATCGAATGCGCGAAATATGGCGGCGGGCTTTTGACAATTAGCTCAATTTTCAAAGCAAGTAAACCGGGAAATTAGTTTGTTTGAATCGATCTGGCACTGGTTATTAGACCCCTTTACCTCACCCTATGCCGGTGGGTTGATTAGCCTTGCCCTGAATGAATTACTATTGATCAGCTTGATCGGTGGGGTGGTTGGTACTTACATCGTGTTGCGCGGTCTGGTGTTTATCGTCGATGCCCTGACCCACGCTATATTTCCCGGCGTGGTAATTGCCTTTCTGATCGGGGCAAATTTCTTTCTGGGAGCCTTCATTTCGGGTCTGGTGGTGGCCGTGATAATTGCGATGCTAGCCCGTAACCGCCGGGTCAGCGAAGACTCGGCCACCGGCGTAATTTTCACTGGTGCTTTTTCGCTGGGGGTGGTCTTGTTGAGCAGTCTTAAAAGTTATGGACGCAGCCTGGAAGGATTTTTATTCGGCGATATATTGGGGATTAACAGCGGCGATTTAATCGTAACGGGAATTATGGCCCTGCTGATTCTAGGTTTGATCTTCGCCTTACGCAAAGAATTACTGTTAAGCTCTTTCGACCAGGGGATGGCCCAGGCGGTCGGGCTGCCGGTAGCCTGGCTGGAATTACTATTATATCTGGTGATAGCGGCGACGGTCGTAGTTAGCTTACCTGCCGTCGGCAATATTTTGGTCTTGTCGTTTTTGGTGACACCCTCGGCTACCGCCCGCCTCTTTACGAACCGCTTTTACCTAATGATGCCGGTAGCGGTTGGGGTGGGCATGGCCGCCAGTCTGGCCGGGATTTACCTGGATTATTACGCCAATGTGGCCGGGAGTGCCGGAGTGGTGGTGGTATCGACCGGCTTTTTTCTGATCGGTCTTCTTATATCTCCTCAATATGGGTTGGTCAGCCGGTTGCGGTATCGCCAGCCTTTGCCAAAAGTTTAATCGCCGCAACCCACTTCTAAGCCTAAAAATCTGTGGACACTTCAGCCTCCTATTGACAGCAGCATCCGGCTAACTTACAATCAACCAAGAACAACCAAGAACATTTTCTTGTATTTTAAGAATTTCGCCGGTCTACTTACTACCACTACCAGACTAACTTTTAGGAGACTAACTTTATCATGAGAACCAGAGACGAAGCGGTCTTAGTCCCTGACCCCGAACAGGCTCGCCAGAGCAAATTAAAAAGCAAAACCCTGACCCGCGCCCTGGATATTATCGACATTTTTGACTATGATAACCGCGAACTGACGGCCCAGGAGCTTTCCCAGCGTACAGCTATTCCTTTAAGCACTCTGTACCGCTTGATCAAGGACCTTGAGACACGGGGTTATTTAAAGTACAATTCGCACCTGGCAACTTATGGGCTTGGGATGCGCTTTTTTGAATTGGGCTGCGTGGTTTCCCAGCAAATCGAATTGCCCGAAGTTTGCGGTCCGCATATGCGCCACCTCAGTGAACAATTCGATGCGACCGTAATGCTGACTGCCGTTTACCGCAACGAGGTAATCTGTCTGGAAGTCGTCCAGAGCCGTCGTATTTTGCGGCTGGCGATGGACCGGGGTTCGCGTCTGCCGTTTTATGCCGGGGCCGGTAGCAAAATCTTGATGGCCTTTTTGCCGGAATCGACGATTGACCGGCTACTTGGACAACAACCAATAGTGGCTTTTACCAGCCATACTATGACCGATCCGGCGGCTTTTAAGCTGCACCTGACCGAGATACGCCAGCAAGGTTATGCCCTGAGTGACCAGGAAATGAACCCCGGCGCGGTTGGCATTGCCGCCCCGGTCTACAACGCGCAGCGCGAGGTGGTGGCTGGAATGACGCTGGCCGGGCCGAGTAGTGTACTGGGCCGCGAGAATTTCCCCGATTACGTGGAGGCAGTTCAGCAGGCTGCCATCGAGTGTAGCCAGCAGTTGGGCTATCACCCGCTACCCGACCAGGCTCACCCGCCGACCGGACGCGACCGCCGCAAAGTGCTGGCCTTGCGCTAGTCTGTTTTAGTTAAGAATTATGCGCGATAATCTATCAACCAAAACAGGCCACAATCCCCCGCCCGGCGATCATTTGCATCTCGCCGCAATATTTTGCCAGGTCTAACGGTTTTATTGGGGCTGCTGGCAGGCGGGCTGGGCCTGTGGTTGATTGGTCGCCCGGCAAGGTAAAGCCCCGCCTCTGGAGGAGTGGAAGAAAATCTTTATGGCACCTGGCTTACCGGCGGCTAAACAGCCTTAAAGCTTATCCAACCGGAGCCAGGCAAAAAAGACTGGGCGAACTTTAACGCGGCTTTCGTTTACGCGAGGCAGGGGCGGGCGTGGTTACAGGCATCGGGAGGGGTTCTTTTTTCCGACTCCTGGCCGGTCTGGCTTTTGAGGTTTCAGAGCCGGTCGCTTTTTGAGGGCTTCGGGCCGGTCGGTCGAGATTGGGATTGACATACGAGGCCGGGTCCCGCGCCTCCGGAGTAGCCAGGCTGGCGGTAAATTTCAGGCTACGAATTCTGGTATTGCGTAAGGCCTGAAGTACCTGTCGACTCTGATTAGTGGGTACATCAACCAGCGAGTAATGATCATAAATCTCGATTGCGCCAATCGTATTCCCGGCAATTCCAGCCTCATTACTGATCGCTCCTACCAGATCGCCCGGTCGTATGCCTTCTTCCCGGCCAACACTGATAAACAGGCGGGTCATACCGGCTTCCGTCTCGAACGGTCTTCTTTCCATCGGTCGCCGGGCCGGAGCCGGTCGGCTTACTTCTTCCACTTCTTCGGACTCGGCCAAGCGGTCTTCGCGTTCCTCCGGCAGTGCGCCCAGCAGCAATTTAAAGGCTGCCGCCGCAATTTCAGTAGGACTATACTCCTCACCCAGCCCCTCGGCCATCACCAAGTAGGGTTCCAGCCCTTCCTGGGTCAGCGTTTCTCGTACCATATCTTTGAGGGCTTCGCGTTTGCGCTCAATCACATCCCCAATGCTTGGTATCCGCAAACGAAGCATATCGGCCCCGGTCACTCGCTGGATATTTTGCCACAACCGGCGTTCCCGCATAGTTACCAGGGTGATAGCCGTACCGGTGCGTCCAGCCCGACCGGTACGACCGATCCGGTGAACATAGCTATCCGGGTCGAGCGGTATATCATAATTCAGTACGTGCGAAACGTGTTCTATATCCAACCCGCGAGCGGCCACATCGGTTGCAATAAGCAATTCCACCTGCTCATTACGAAACCGGCCCATTACTCTATCGCGCTGGGTCTGGTTCAAATCGCCGTGTAAAGTCTCCGCCGGGTAAGCGCGGGCGGTCAAACGCTCGCCCAGACTATCCACCTCCAGTTTGGTTCGGCAAAAAATGATCGCGGAAGACGGGCTTTCAAAATCCAGCACGCGCATCAGAACTTCAAATTTGTCACGCCGTCCAACTTCGTAGTAAATTTGCCGAATCTGCGGGACGGTCATTTTCTCGTCCTTGATTGTAATCCGCTGCGGCTCACGCATATACCGGTTAGCCAGTTTAGTTATTTCGTTGGGCATGGTAGCTGAAAACAAAACCGTCTGGTGGTCGGCGGGAATCTCTTTAAGAATGGCCTGAATATCCTCAATAAACCCCATATCCAGCATTTCATCGGCCTCGTCGAGGGCGACGGTGTGAAGGTGGTCCAGTTTTAGCGTTCCCCGCCGAATATGGTCAAATACCCGGCCCGGCGTACCCACCACAATTTGAACCCCGCGCCGGAGAGCGTGAAGCTGGCGTTCGATTGGCTGACCGCCGTATACCGGCAAAGTAGTAATCTGCTGATATTTGCTATACGAATGAAAAGCCTCGGCCACCTGCACCGCCAGTTCGCGGGTAGGCGTAAGAATCAAAGCTTGCGGCAAATTAATGGCCGGGTTCAATTTTTGAATAATCGGTAGGGCAAAGGCCGCCGTTTTGCCGGTGCCGGTCTGGGCCTGGGCAATGACATCTTTACCCTCCAGCAATATCTGGATCGTTTGAGCCTGGATTGGCGTAGGTTCTTCGTAACCCAACTCGCCAATCGCTTTCAAAGTCGTCTGGCTTAAACCAAGTTCTGCAAATGTAATCGCCATTGTTCCGCAACCTCACCCTTTAATTTTTCAGACTGCCGGACTTAGCTGTGTAATTAGAGCCACCTGACAGTTTTTTTGTTTTTAGTCTGTCTATAATAAGGCCAACTGGCTTAAATTGCGAGTTAGTCCTCACAGACCGTCATTTTAGCGGTTTTAGAAGGCGGAAATTGCCATTTCTTCGGCGTTATAGTTTTGCAAGGGGAGACCCCTGTAAAAATCCTTTTCTTTTGCGCTTCAGCCTCACTTTGCGAGCTTGAAGCGAAAGTTTTATAAGAGTTCTATAAGAGTTCTATAAGAGTTCTATATATGTAAGAAAGCTCATGCTTTCAATAATCGTGATCAGTAGATTGCTCCTTTTGACGCACGCATGGGTAAAGCTTCAGTGGGGGATTAACGCATAACATCGGCGGAGTTGGACGGCTTACGCTCACGGCGGGCTACCCCGGTTTCGTAGGCCGCCTCAACTACCGCTTTTGCGACGGCCACTACTACCCGTTTGTCAAAAACCGACGGGATAATATAGTCTGGGCTGACCTCATCATCACTAATGATGGTCTGGATCGCTTTGGCGGCGGCCAGCTTCATGGCTTCATTGATCTTGCTGGCCCGGCAATCCAGCGCGCCCCGAAAGATACCCGGAAAACAGAGGACATTATTGATCTGGTTAGGATAATCGCTGCGCCCGGTCGCCATTACTTTGACGTAGGGAGCAGCTTCTTCCGGCAAGATTTCGGGGGTGGGGTTGGCTAATGCAAATACAATCGCGTCCGGGGCCATCAACTTGAGGGCCTCGACCGGCATGGTGCCGGGACCGGAAAGACCCAGAAACACATCGGCCCCCCGAATAGCCTCTACCAGCGAACCACGCTCAGACTGCTGGTTGGTATTCTCGGCATACCACTGCTTGGCTTCATTCATGTTTTGGGTCCGGCCCAGGTAAACCGCCCCCTGGCGGTCCACTCCTACGATATGCTGCACTCCGGCAGCCATCATTATCTTTGAGCAAGCCACACCCGCCGCGCCGACCCCGCTCACTACCACCTTGATTTCGTTGATCTTCTTATTGGTTACTTTGAGCGCATTGAGAAGCGCGGCCAGCACTACCACCGCCGTACCGTGCTGGTCATCGTGCATAACCGGAATATCCAGTTCTTCGATCAGGCGTTGTTCGATCTCAAAACAGCGCGGAGCCGAAATGTCTTCCAAATTGATGCCGCCAAAGGTCGGCGAAATGGCTTTAACGATGCGGATAATTTCTTCGGTATCCTGGGTCGCCAGGCAAATCGGAAACGCATCCACCTGACCGAATTCTTTGAAAAGCATGGCTTTGCCTTCCATCACCGGCATGGCGGCTTCCGGCCCGATATTACCCAGACCCAGCACGGCGGAACCATCCGAAATTACCGCGACGGTATTGCTCTTGATCGTCAACGAAAAGGCCTTGCTTTTGTCGGCGGCAATAGCGTTGCAAACTCTGGCTACGCCGGGAGTGTAAGCCATCGAAAGCTGGTCGCGGGTTTTGAGTGGGATTTTGCTTTGAACCGTAATCTTGCCGCCCAGGTGCAATAGAAAGGTCCGGTCACTGAAATTGATTACTCGCACATCGGGAATGGTTTTAACTTTTTCTACTATATAATCAGAGTGGCTTTCATCACCGGCGGCGACCGTAATATCGCGTATCATCCGGTCGCGGGTGGCCTGTACAATATCAATTGCACCCAGGTCGCCCCCGGCCTCGCTGATAACATTCATTACCTGGCTCAACATACCTACCCGGTTGGGGATTTCCAGTCGCAGGGTAAAACTGTAACTGGCATTTGGAACTATATTCATTCAAATTTACCTTTCAACCTGGGCCGGCCCCTTTGCCAACCTTATAAAAACCTTTACTTTTGAATTTAAAGCCCTGGTCCTAAAGCGGGGGTCGTGGGGGTTGGGTACCCACTGGGTGCCCCTGTTAAACCCTTTTACTTTTGCTTTAAGCTCACTTTGTGAGGTTGAAGCGAAAGTCCTAAAAATATAAGTATTTGGAAAACCCAGCCCGATGGTTGATGAGAATTATAGCATTTTCCGTCAAATCGGTGTAACCGCCAGCAGTTGAGTTCGTTATTAGTGTGTCATCGTAAGCAGCCAGCCAAATTCGGGTTGGACAAACCTGGCTTACCTATGCTAGACTTACCCCGCTTGCGTTGCCAGATTTGGAAGTTTTCCTGATTATCTTCGTGTATTTGCCTATTGTTTGAAGTTCGGTATTTCGAGTTACAATTAGCTAAGGAGGAACTTAGTGAATAAAAAACCGGCCCTTATTGCGGCCCTGGTCGTAGTAGTAATGGGTACGTTGTTTCCGCTGTTGGGTAACAGTGTCTTCAACCCTGACACGGCTGAGGCCGCTCCATCATTTTCCAAACCCGGCTTTCAACGGGTCTGGCTAACGACCGATTCGCTGGTTGAGAACCAGACCGTTTCCCGGTCATTTTTGTGGGGCAATAATCTTGACTCTGGTTTTGAGCGGTATGATGATGCTGCTCCAATTGGCGGACAACGCCGCTGGGTACAGTATTTTGACAAAACCCGCATGGAACTCAACAACCCTTATGGTGATCCTAACTCCCAATACTATGTAAGCAATGGTTTGCTGGTGGTGGAGTTGGTCAGCGGTCGCCGCCAGGAAGGCGATAATCGCTTTGTAGATACCAGCAATCCGGCCAACAATGTGCCAGTGGCCGGTGATAACATTGCCATCAACGCCGATGCGCCGACCTACAAGACCCTCCGCGTGGTGTCCTCTTTCGATGATGCCAGCGTAGCCGCCAACCGCAAACCCAACCGGAGCGGACCGGCTAATAAAGTTTCGGAAACTTTGACCAAAGGAGCCGATGGTAACGGTATTGTTGGTAGCAACCCGGCCCTGGCGAACTTTCCCGGCACCGATTATATTTACTTCGATAGTACGCTCGGACACAATATCCCCAGGGTTTTCTGGGATTACATGAACCAGGTTGGTCCTAAATTCGATTTCCCCAGCCGAACCACCGTCAACGGACAGAAGGTTTTCGACTGGCAATACGCGATGGGCTACCCGGTAATGGATGCCTACTGGACCAAAGTTAAAGTGGCCGGTGCCGAGCGCGATGTAATGATGCAGTGCTTCCAGCGTCGCTGTCTGACCTATACCCCGGCTAACCCGGCGGCTTATCAGGTAGAAATGGGCAATGTCGGCCAGCACTATTTTGTTTGGCGTTACGGCAACGGTAAAATGCCGTCGTCCAGTCCGATCAACGACCCCCTTTTATCGCCTTTGAAACTGCCTAACCTGAGCTATGGTATTAACGCTTTCCTGTATTACCAGAACCTGGAACAGGATAAAACCTGGCTGAACGAACTAAATGCTCGCTGGGTACGGGTTCAAGTACGCTGGGACGAGGTAGAGGATACTTCCCGCACCGATGACAACCGCTTCAATTGGAATGAGATCGATAAATTTATCAATATGCTCTATCTCAACAACAATCACATTCTGATCAGTGTGGTGGCTACTCCGGCGGCTTATAAATCCGGTGAAAGCGGTTTGCCTGCGCTCGATAAGATCAGCAAATTTACCGGCTTTATGTACGCGATGGCGACTCATTACAAAGGCAAAGTAGACGCCTACGAAATCTGGAATGAGGAGAACCTCCAGCGCGAGTCGGGCAACGGCATCGATCCCAAACGCTATATCGTAATGCTTGAGAAAGTCTATCCGACTCTCAAGACGGCTGACCCGGCGGCAATCGTGGTTTTTGGGGCACTTTCCCAGACCAATACCAACGATCCTAACTATGCCTTGCCGGATACCGATTACCTCAAAGCAGTTTATGCCTACAATAACGGCGAAATCAAAGCTTACTTTGATGTGATGGGTATGCACGGTAGTGGTTGGACCAACCCGCCAGATACCCTTTATCCGAGCAACCCCGGCCCTGGCCCCGGCTTCACCACCAGTGCCGAGTTCTATTTCCGCCGGATCGAGCAAGAACGCAAGATCATGGAAGATGCCGGAGACGGAGCGAAACAGGTCTGGTTAACCGAGTTCGGTTGGTCAAGCGATGCCAATCCGCCGCCCGGTTATGAGTATGCCAGACAGAATACCGAGCAGCAGCAGGCTCAGTATATCACCAGGGCTTTCCAGAAATCCCAGTCGGATTATCCCTGGATGGGGGCGATGTTCCTGTGGAACCTGAACTACTCACTGACCAGTGTGCCCGGTTCGATCCAGGCCAATGGCGTTAACAGTGACAATTTAGGCTTTTCCATCCTGCGGCGCGACGGCAGCAAGCGTCCGGCTTACCAGGCCTTCCAGACCCAGGCCCAGGCTGCCAAGTAGGGTCAAACTCAGGAGTTTTGAAATTTGAACCGCCGAGTGCTTTCACACGGAGAAACCAAAGTTTGAACGCAGTGGCGGGCCAAAAATCAAAGCTTCTGAACCTAAATTTGAAATTCCTGGCAGGGGTGACCATTGTGTTACCCCTGCTTTTCTATGCTTTCTCACTGTTGCGCCTGATGATGAATATCACGACATATCCCTGGGAACTCGACCAGGGTGAGGGTCATAACGTTTGGAGTGCCTGGTTGCTCTGGCACGGTCGCGGCCCTTATCTCGACCTCAATCATTATCCTTTTTTTGGTATTAATTACCCACCACTCCATTACGTCCTGATGGGACCCTTGCTTGCTATATTTGGGGCATCGCTGACTGCCGGGCGGCTACTGGCCGACCTGTGTGTATTCGGGCTGGCGGCAGGGGTTGGGGCGGGTGTCTGGCGTTACAGCCGTCATCACCGCTGGGCCACTGGGCTGGCGGTACTTCTGATGCTGGCTAATCCTTATCTTTATATTTTTGGCACGCTCGCCACCGTAAATGTCTCGCAGGTAATGTTCGGATTGTGGGGTCTGTACTGTTTGGGTTGGGCCACCGAGGAGCTAACTCCAACCGGCCAAATCGTACCGCGCCAACGGCTAAACCGGACTGCGTTAGGGGCCGGACTGGTATTGTTAATGGCGGCGGTCTATACCAAACAGCAAGCGGTGGACGCGGTGGTAGCCGGTTTTTTGTTTTTGCTCTGGCGGCGGCCCAGGCTGGCGATTTTAGCCGGTATCGGCTTCGGCTTGCTGGGGGGCGGGTTGTTTTTACTGCTTGACAGGCTAACCGCCCACCAGTTTTACATCAATCTGGTCGTGGTCAATCTCAATGATTTTTTACCTCGCCAGCTTCGTGAGCAGGGTTTGGCTTATGCCCTGACCCATGCTCCGCTGCTTTTGCTGGCGGCGGGCTATGGATTTCTAACCCTGCGCGTCCGGTCACGGTTAAGCCTGTGGCTGATTTATCTGGTCTGTACGGCGGCTTTCTCGGTTACGGTCGGCAAATTTGGCGCGTCGGAAACCTATTTTTACGCCTCAATTGCCGCCGTTGCAATTGCCGCCAGTTTGTGTCTGGCTCATTTCTGGCCTGAAGTCGCCCCTACCGAGCCTCCTTTAATGGCTGAAGTAGTTGCTGAAGCATCGGCTACCGCCACCCGGCCAAATGCTATTAACCTGGTAAGCTCCCGGCGGACTATCTTCTGGCTAATAGTGGGGCTTTTATGGCTGCAATCGCTGATTTTCTATCACACACCCGAAACGCCGCATCCCTGGCAATCTTTGATCAAAGGCCATAGCGGGAATTATGGTTTGTTTGGTGGTCTGGTGACGGACACCGAACGGGCCGCCGGTCAAAGGTTGGCGGACGCTCTCAGAAATGCCGGGCCACCGGTGCTGACCGAGGAGGCCAGCTTTGCGATGGTCAATGGCTACGAGGTAGTGACCAATCCCAGCAATATTCTGGTATATAATCAGGCTAAACAGTGGCAGGGTATGGAACTGACCGACCTGGTAAAAAATCGCTGCTTTAGCGCGATGCTGCTGCACGGTCACTTCTTGCCGGACGCGGTGCAGCAAGCGAGCCAGACCAATTACCGGCTGGATTTTTCGGTAAAACTGAGCGGCGGACAATATGAAATATGGTTGCGCCGCTCACCCCCGGACCCGGCCATTAACTGTCCACAAAACAAATAGCCCGAAATCCTCTCGCTCCTTAAAACTTTATTCGGCCAGCATTTGTTGATATTTCCGGTATACTCGCTCGGCCACGCAAGGCCAGGTAAAGTTTTCGATGACAAAGCTTCGCCCCGCCTGACCAAACCGCCGGGCCTGGTCGGGATTATTCAGCAACCGGGCCAGCCGTTCGGCCAGTTCCCCGGCATCCTGGGGATGATAAAGATAACCGGTCAGACCGTCTTTTACTACCTCTTTAAAGCCGCCAAATTCGCTAGCGACCACCGGACGTTCGCAGGCGGCGGCCTCGCACAAACTGATCCCAAACGTCTCGTTGGCAAAGCTGGTGCCGACCACCACATCGGCCAGCCCATAGTAATCCGGTAAATCGCGGTTTGGCACATTTCCCAGAAAGCAGACCGCTTCGGCGATACCTAGCCGGTGGGCTAACCCTTCCAGGTCCTTCTGGTAGGGACCGCTTCCGGCCAGCAGCACCTTGACCGTCAGGCCATAGTCGGAATGCAAGCGGGAGGCCGCTTCAAGGAGATACTGGGCACCTTTCCAGCGCACCTGTCGCCCAACTTGCATCAGCAAAAACTCACCGGGCCGGGCATATTGCGCTCTCAATTCCGGTCGCGCCGGTCGGGGTGCAAACAGTTCGACATCGACCCCGTTGTAAATGACCTCCGGTTGTAAGCCATAACGGGCTTCGATGGTGGCAGCGTTGTAGTGGCTACAGGAGACTGCCAGTAACTTTTTTTGGTCGATGAACAGTCGATCACCCGCGAAAAAATCTTTGCCATGACAGCCAAACAGAATGCGGGTACCATACCGCCACTGTGCGAAGCGGGCCAGCGGCAAATCGTAAGGTTTTTGGATGTGCAGAATGTCGTAACGTTCGCGGCGCAGCAGAGCCAGGCAGCTAAGGCCAAAGCTCAGTCGTTCCAGCAACTTGGTAGGGCCATACAGCCGCCGCAACACCGGCCAGCGTCGCCAGCGTTCGCGGTCGATAAAAGGAAACGTCCGCACCCTTACCTGGTCGGGCAAATTGTGAGGCTGGTGGAAATTGGCGGGTGAGGTGCCGCCGATAATATCGACCTGGCAATCGGGATACTGTTTTGCCAGATGCCGCGCCAGTTCCCACACAAAAGACTCTACGCCACCGGTTTTAGTGGTGGTGGTTACGTTATAAAGGGCGACCTTCACGGTTTAATCATGAGGAGCTGGTAGGTGCCTTTGTAAAAGCTGCGATACAGCCGGTAAACCGGACCCAACAAATGTAAATTTCGCAAGCGTCGAGCCAGCCGGTTTTTGCGTTCGGAGGTATCTGGCAGCGACCCGCCTTCGAGCGGTATCAGGCCCCATTCCAGTTCGCCCAGTTCGACCGTCCGCGAAAAACCAGACTGTTTCGCCAGCCGGGGCAATTGGCCGTAGCGAAAGTAGTGCATCTCGGCCAGGGTTTGCCGGTCGGTAAAGCGGGAATTATCTTTATGCCGCCGGGTCAGTTTTAGGAAAGGAGTTGCCAACCGGCGCGGTAGCCAATTGACCAGCCGAACGTGATAATGAGGGTCGGTGAAGGCGAAACGGTTAATGGCTGTGATGTAAAGTAGGCCGCCCGGTTTTAGGCAACGCTGGGTTTCGGCCAGCAAAGCGGTTGGTTGTTGGACGTGTTCCAGCACATCCATACAAACAATCAGGTCAAAATAGCCGTCCGGGAAAGGCAAATGCTCACCGCCACCGTTGACCGGTTGTAACTCCAGTTCGTAGCGTCGACCGCGCAGGCGGGTAATACTACAATAGGCCGGATTATAGTCGTAGGGCTGCACCAAAGCACCCTGCCGGGCCAGTGCCACGCTCAATCCACCCATGCCGCAACCCAGGTCCAGCACTTTCAATCCGGTCAGCGAACCGGTTTGCCCGGCCTGACGGCGAAAGAGTTCCAGGGAAGCCAGCGTCCTGGCCTGTTTGGTTTCCTGCCACAAGCGGCCTTTGCGCCATTTTTCAAAATCGGGCCGCCAGCGCATATGCTCCAGCCAGGGGTCGATGGCCGCCGCCAGTTCGCGGTCGATTGGTCTATCGCTTTTTTCGTCGGTAGTCAAAGCCTGCAAAGCGTTTTGTTACTCCTTCTCACGGCTAAATAAATTTGCAGTCCGGTTCGCCTCGAATTATAGCATAGCCTGACCGTCTTTTTTAATCCTCGTTTATTAAGCCGGTTGAAAATCCAGGCTAGCTTGAGCTTATATTAGGCCGAACATTCCCAAAAACTTGTTGTGCAACGCATTGTAATTATTTCTTACTGAAACCTCTTTCAATTTTAGAATGAGTTTGCTATACTAATATTTGTATTTTCATGATTTTTTAATAAAAAAAATCTTTTCGGCCTGGGTATCGGGTAGGTCAAAAGGCGTTCCGTCTGGCTTTTTGGTCAATTTGGGTTTTCGTTTACTACGACAACCTAATTTTTGTTACAAAAAGCCAGCAGGTTTTTTGTGTCTACCTTTCCCCATCTATTTTGATACAGATTTGATGCAGAAAAAAAGGGTATCATTTATGCGCGTGAGTGGGCGATTTCAGCACAGGCCTAATCGGATTACGACACAAAAAAGGCTAACTAAACGGGGTTGGCTGGTAGTGGGAATGCTGGTTAGCTTGTTTGCCGTAGGACTGGTAGTCCAGTTAAGCGGCCTTGTTTTGGCGTCCGTTTCTACAAACGCTTCGCTGGTTATCGGACAGCCAAACTTTACTTCAAATACTGATAACAACGGCGGAGTGAGTGCAAAAAGTTTGTATGCGCCGACCGGGGTTGCCGTCGCTCCCAATGGCGAGGTTTATGTGGCTGATTACGGCAACAGCCGGGTACTCCACTTTCTGGCCGGTAGCACTACCGCCGACCGGGTTTATGGGCAACCGGATGCTACTACCAACACGGCCAATACCGGTGGTATAAATGACAAAACCTTAAATTTTCCCATCGGGGTGGCGGTGGATACCAATGGGGACCTGTATATCGCTGATACATTTAATAACCGGGTACTGCATTATCCGGCAGGCAGCACGACGGCGGACCGGGTTTATGGGCAGGCCAGTTCTTTTACTTCAAGTACTCCTAACTATAACGGTATCAGTCAGAATAGCCTGTTTCATCCCTACAGCCTGGTGGTAGAAAGTAATGGTGGGTTGTATATCGCTGATACTGGAAACCAGCGAATTTTACATTATCCGGCAGGCAGCATTTCCGCCGACCGGGTTTACGGTCAACTGAACGATTTTTCTACCGCCGTTGCAAATAAAGGCGGGGCTAGCTCTGATTCACTGTCAGGAGTAACCGGGCTAGTTCTCGATAGTAGCGGCGGGTTATACGCTGCCGACGCTACTAATAATCGGGTGCTACATTATCCGGCAGGCAGCACGACGGCGGACCGGGTTTATGGTCAACTGAATGATTTTACTTCCTACGCCGCTAACATTATCACCGTAAGCCGTAACAGCCTTTATAATCCATTCGGAGTAGCCCTGGACAGTGGCGGTGAACTTTATATCTCCGATAATAAAAATAACCGGATTTTGCACTACCCGGTAGGCAGTACTATCGCTGATAAAGTTTACGGTCAGGGTGGCAATTTTAACACCAACTATGCCAATAATAACGGTGGGGTAAGTGCTTCTAGCTTCTTGGGTCCCGCTTCGGTCACTACCGACAGTGCCAATAACCTTTACGTCCCGGACAACAGTAACAATCGTCTGCTTATATTTCCGGCCATTCTGCCACCCGCTTCGGTGTCTGTGGCAGCAGGTAGCGGTCAAAGTGCCCCCGTTGGGTCGGGTTTTACTACCAATCTGGTAGCTATGGTCAAGGATGCCGGTGGAACTGCGGTTAGGGATATACCGGTGGTCTTTAGTGCGCCCACCGCCGGGGCAAGTGGTACTTTCCTGGGTGGCAGCCCGGTCTTTACTGGCACGACCGATAGCACCGGTCAGGTTAGCAGCCCGGCTTTTACGGCCAATACTATTGTAGGCAGTTATATTGTAACCGCTACCGTTAACGGCATTGCCCAACCGGCCAGCTTTAATCTAACCAACCAGGCCGGTAGCCAATTGCAATTTAGCAGTCCCGCCTATACTACCACCGAGGGTGCCAGTGGAGCGGTTGTTACGGTCAACCGGGTTGGCTCCAGTAGCGGGGTTGTGACCGCAACGTTGGTAATCACCGATGTGACAACCAGCCCGAACGATTACCAGTCCAGTGCGCCCGCCGGTAATGCTAATTTGTTTGCAAACGAAATCCCTTCCCCACCACCGGCAAGCCTCACTCCGAGCGGCCCAATAGCCATAACCCTGAACTGGCCCGATGGCGACAGCACCTCCCGCTCTATCATCATCACGGCGACCAACGATATACTCAGCGAACCTACCGAAACGGCTATCCTGGGACTGACCAATATTCAAAATGCGGCGATTGCCGGTTCACCAATTACAGCTACCTTTGCCATTTTCGATAATGACCCCGGTCAGATTGGGGTAATAAGTGGGAATAATCAAAGTCGGCTGATTTCAAGTGTGTTTACCCAACCGCTCAAAGCTCAAGTAAAAACTCAGGCCGGGGACCCGGTGGGCAGTGTATTGGTTACTTTTACTTTACCGTCTACAGGACCGAGTGCCACTTTTGCAGGAGTCCAAAATAGCTTTAGTGACCTAACCGATGCCAGCGGTTTTGTCACCACCACCACATTCACAGCCAATAATCTGGCCGGAAGCTATACTATAAGTGCTACGGTGGGTGGGGTAGCTAGTCCCGCCGTTTTTAGCCTGACCAATTTGGCACCTTGCGATCCCTTACTCGTGACTTCCGATAAAGACGATGGCAACTGCGGCACCTTACGCAAGGCGGTAGATACGGCGAATTTAGCCAGCCCGGCCAGCACCACGATTACGATCAGCCTTTCGGCAGGGTCTACGATCAGCCTGACTACCGGCATAACTTTGACCGGTAACGTCGTAATTACCACCACTGCCGGTTGTGCCAGCACTCTTAACAACACAATAATTCCACCGATCACCATCAAAGGGGCACTAAATAATAGTGGTGACGGCCTGACACTGCTGGGCAATAACCGGATATATGGCTTATGGGTCCGGGGCTTTCAGGGGGTTCAAATCGAGGCTCGGAGGGTCAACCACACTATTATGCGGTGTGTGCGAGCCTCAAAAGCCGCTGGTTGATTGAGTAGAGCCAGGAACTGAATTTGACTGTAGAGCCGAAAACAGGTATAATCCCTGAGCAAAAGCTTTTGAAAACTCTAAACGCGAGCGTGAAACTTCAAAAGACTTTTTATATTGTGAAAACTAGAATCTGTCAAAGGCCCGGTAGTCTGATTGCTACCCCTTTATTTTCGGATAGGTTCTTCCAATCAAACCAGTTGAAGTGGGGGTGAATTCAGCGTAATGACCAAACGAACATGGCAACCAAAACGGATTCCGCGTCGTCGCAAGCACGGTTTTCTTTCCCGTATGGCCGACCGCAATGGCCGCGCCGTCGTTACCTCGCGTCGCGCCAAAGGTCGCTGGAAATTGACCGTTAGCCACGAACACCGCGAACCGCGCTAAATAAAAGTTAGCAGGTTACAGGCATCAGCTATCAGGAGTTATTCTCAAAAGTAGAAAAATTATAGCTTTTCCGCCGCTCTAGGTGTGAAAGCAAAATCCGATAGCTGCTACCTGACTGCTAAATTGCGGGCAAAAAGCTCGCTTTTTTTGTGTAAGATTAATTCTTGGCTAAATAGACGCTTTTTGCGTTTCTAATTTAGGCGGTCTGGTATATAATAGAAACGATGAAACGTATTCACAGCCTAACGAAGGGTCAGCAGTTTCAGCAAGTACGGAGCCGGGGTCGGTCCTGGGCACATCCTCTGCTGGTGTTGGTGGCAGCCCCCAATGGGTTGGAAATTACCAGATGCGGTTTTTCGTTCGGTAAACGCCTGGGCAAAGCCCACGTGCGTAATCGACTAAAGCGACAGGTACGCGAGGCGGTGCGAGTACGGTTAGAAGGTCTGAAGCCAGGCTTTGATCTGGTCTGGATTGCCCGTAATAATTTGACTGAAGCTAGCGGCTTTTGGACCATCGATTCGACGGTGGAAAGTTTACTGCGCCGGGCCAAATTAATTCAGTCGGTGCCGTCCCAGGTGAACCAGCGGCCTCATCCAGCCGACCGAGCAGATTAGTAAAAGCGTATGAAGTACTTATTATTGGGTATTATAAAAGCTTATCAGGCAACATTTGCCCAACTATTACCGGCCAACACCTGCCGGTTTTATCCATCCTGTTCGCACTACGGTTACGAGGCGATCCAGAAACACGGTAGTTTAAGGGGTAGCTGGATGGCGGTTAAGCGGATTGCCCGTTGTCAGCCGTTTCATCCCGGTGGCTATGATCCGGTTCCCTGAAGAATTAGAAGTTTGAAGCAAACTTGAAAAACCAGCTTCAAATTCGATATTCAAAACCAGGCAAGTATGTTAAGGAGGCAGTAGTTTAAGTGGGTCAGATTATAGATGCCATTGTAAGTGGCCTAGCCAGTGTAATTAAAGCTTTTGCGACGATTGGCGGCGGCAATACCGCTATTGGAATTATCCTTTTTACAGTCGCCATTCGCTTTATGTTGCTGCCTCTCACTCTCAAAGCGGTTCGTAGTTCGCGGGCTATGCAGCAACTCCAGCCGCTAATCAAAGAAATCAACGGTCGAAGCGAGTACAAAACCAAACCCGGCGAACGCCTGCCCTCTGATAAAGCTCAGAAAAAACAGGCTGAGATCATGGGATTATACAGCCAGTACAGCGTTAACCCGGCGGCAGGTTGTTTGCCGGTCCTGATCCAGATTCCGGTGTTCTTTGCGGTCTATGCCGCAGTTACCCGCTCCATTGGCTCAACCGACGCCGGCGTGAACCTGGTCCAGCACACCTGGAACTTTTTTGCCCCCAGTGCGGCTCAACTAGCTAACCAGGCGGCCCTGAACAATAGCGGTATTTTGTGGGTCCACGACCTTACCCAGCCCGACCCCTTACATATTTTGCCGGTTTTGATGGTGGTTTTCCAGTTCATGACTCAGAAAATGGCGATTCCCAAAGGCGGTGGGGCCGACGAGCAGCAGCGTCGGATTAACTCGATTATGCAGTGGACCCCGCTGATCTTCGGGTTTACGGCCTTTAGTTTCCCCTGTGGGCCGGTTATTTACTGGGTAACGACCAGCATATTTAGTACGATCCAGCAATTCTTTATAACCGGTTTTGGCTCCCTGAGCGATATTCCCGGTCTGGGTTTTCTGCCGGTCAAGAAGCTACCGACGGTAGAACTCAAGAAGCGCGATCCGCAAAAACCGGTCAAGCCCGGCCTTATGCAGCGCATGATGGAGCAACAGGACCGCTTGCAGAGCGAACAGGGTCGCACCAAAGGCGCGGCGGCGGATGCCAGTGGCGATAAAATTGAAACCGAGGTAATCGAAGGAGAGATTAGCGAGGCTAAGAACAACTTTGGCCGTAAACTTTCTAACGGCAACGGTAATTCCGGTGGCACCATTCGCCGGACCGATACCGAGATTACCCCCGCCCGGCAGAGTGAAACCCGCGCAATTAATCAGGAAGAAGCGATCCGGCAAGCCTACCAGAATCTCAACCGCCGCCCTCCCAAAAAATCAGGCGGCCCGGCGGCTGGTGGGTCCACTACCAACGGGAACGGGAACGGAAATTCAAATAATTTGCGCAAGAAGAAGTAAGATTTGTGATTGTTGGGGGTTGTGTGGGCAAGGCAAGCCAAATAATATCGCTTGCCAGCAACCTGGGGATTGAAACGGGCCAATTGACTATACCGGCCCAGATTCTAAGAGGAGATGGAAAGAATAATGCAAAGCGTTGAGGTACAGGGCCGCACGGTAGACGAGGCGGTACGAGTCGCCCTGTCAAGATTGGGCCGGAGCTATGAAGAGGTGGATGTAGAAGTACTCAAACCAGGGACCCCCGGTGTTCTAGGGGTAGGGGCTGAAGATGCCTTGATCCGGGTAACTGTCCGGCAGGGTAATATCGCTCGCCAGCCAATGTCGCCCCAACCACAAGGCTACTATCCTGGTAATATGATCCAGCCCCCGATGGGTCAGCCGATCCCGAATGCCCGCCCGGCGGCTATTCCGGCGATGGGCCAGCCGATCCCGAATGCTATCATTCCGCCCGGTCCGCCGATGGGTGTTCCGATGGAACAAGTGGTCCAAAGTCGAGGTGGTAATCAGACCTTTGATGTCAACGAACTGGCTAATTTGGGCCGCGATGTTATTACCAATATCTTGCGCCGAATGCGGATTCAAGCTCGCCCTCAGATAGAATTTCTGCCGCCGGAACCGGATGAAAATGGTGAAGAAGATACCCAAAGCCCGGTCGTCACGATCAATCTGATCGGCAGCGACCTGGGAGTGCTGATCGGACGGCGCGGCGAAGCCCTGACCGACTTGCAGTATGTCTTCAACCTGATCCTGAACAAAAAAACCCGCACCTGGGGTAAGATTATGATCGATGTGGAAGGCTACCGCACCCGCCGCAAAGCCAACCTGGTTAATCTGGCTCACCGGATGGCCGATCAGGTGATGGCTACTCGCCAGCCGATGACGCTCGAACCGATGCCAGCCTACGAACGCCGCCTGGTCCATATCGCGCTACTCGATCACCCCTATATCCGCAGCGAAAGCTTCGGCGAGGGTGAAGAGCGCAAAGTAACCATTTTCCCCAAATAAAAAACGCAGGCAGAGGCAGCTAATCAGGTTGCCTCTGCCTGTTTTATTTCAGCCTCTTATAATTTCAGCCGAAAGTAATAACATGGGTCATCCAGACTTCCTGGCGATTGGTCATATCACCCAGGACTTGCTGCCGGATAAAAGCTTTGTTACCGGTGGCACGGCTACTTTTGCCGCCCTGACCGCCCGAAACCAGGGCTACCGCGCGGCGGTAGTGACTGCCGGACCGCCCGATTTACGCCACTTGCCAATTTTTGAAAATATTGAAATAGTCGGGCCGACCGACCAAACCGCCACCATATTTGAAAATATTTATCTCCCCAAAGGGCGACGACAATTTGTGCGGGCGGTCGCACCGCTTATAACCGCCGTAGCGGTGCCGACTGGCTGGCGACAGGTGCCGGTGGTGTTGATTGGGCCGGTGGCACAGGAATGTGAGGCCGACCTTTTTGAGCTTTTTCCTGAATCGCTGGTCGGTCTGACCCCCCAGGGGTTTATGCGCCGCTGGGACAGCCAGAGCGGACTCGTCGAGCCAATCGAGTGGGTTGGGGCAGACCGGATTCTTCCACGCCTGGGAGCCTTGATTTTAAGTATCGAAGATTTACCTGCCGGGGCGCGGGGTCAAGCTCTGCTGGTAGAATATGTGGGTTTGTGTCCGGTGGTAGTATGTACGCTGGGTGTCCAGGGCTGCCGGTTGTTTTATCAGGGTCGGATAGTGGAGGTTCCGGCCTATCCGGCGACAGAGATCGATCCGACCGGGGCCGGTGATGTTTTTGCCACCGCTTTTTTGCTGGAACTGAATGCTACCCACGACCCTCTACAGGCCGCCCGCTTTGCCAACGCCGCCGCGTCCTGCCATATAGAGTACCCCGGTACTACCAGCCTGCCGAACCGCGCCCAGGTGTTGGCAAGCATGAGCCGGTTTTCAAACCGCTAAAGCGGTCAGATTTATTAGCTGGCTTGCTATAAAATTGATAAATTTTTAGTAACTACTCAGGCCGTATGCCCACAAACGGAACTAAAGCGGGGGTCGTGGGGGTCTCCCCTGTGTCTCTCGTTCCTTTTCTTCCCCGTCCACTGGTGGCCTGGGGAGGGGTCAGGGTGGGGTCTAAACAGTTACAATTTTTAAGTCTATAAAATGATTAGCCTAAAACGAAAATTTAATTGTTTATAAATCTAAACAGGTATAGCTGGTTTACTGGCATAGTTGATGCTTTTAAGCATAACAGGATAAGCGTTGAGTTGTAAAAACTTGAGCAGCGCGGAGTGAGCTGCGTAGGCATGTAGTAAACCCGGTACATTTTATTGACGCACTTATTACACTTTCTTTCTTACCTTCTCCTAACCATGCAGGGTTGGACGGTCAGTAGGTAATACTACACCTGCTGCATTAAGTTGAACTTTTCCGATTTTAGGGAGAATTAGCCGGTTCTACACTCCAGGCTGTAGATTAAATTGAGATAAATACGGGTTGGCTAACATAAGTGAATTAAAAAGAATTTTTTGATGTGGATCAGGGGATGAAATAATGGCAAAAGTATTAGTAATTGATGATGAGCCATCAATCGGGGCTTTGGTGGCAGAGATAGTAGAATCGTATGGGCATGAAGTTACCGTTGCTTACAATGGGCGGCAGGGTCTGGAATTAATCAAATCCGGCGTATTTAAAATGATAATCAGCGATATTATGATGCCCTATATAAATGGACGAGATTTATTGGACTTTGTGCGGGCTGATAAACGGCTGGCGAAAACCTGTTTTGTGCTGATGAGTGCGGTGTCGCACCTGGTTCATCTGGAGCATAAGGTCGCGGCGGACGCTTTTATCGTAAAACCGTTTGATATAAACGTAATAGATAAACTGATTACAACCTTCTTAAATGAAAAACCGGGCCTGGAGGACGGCATTCCCGCCTCCTTTTCTTTTATCAACACAACACCGCTACGCAACCGACAACCACAGTACATGATGCGCTAAGGTTGCCCTAAAAAGTTAATTGTCAATCGTGACAGCGACGCGGCCACTAACCGTTGATAGCTGGCTCCTTGACGGCTACCAACCACATGGGTGCCGGGTGCGCAGAGCTTTCGGCACCTTTCGCGTAACTCCGATTTTTGGGAGCGCAACGGTGGTTCAGCTGCGTCAGCGTTAAACCCCTTCAATAACTCCCACCAGAACCTCACCCTTACCGGACAACTTTACTAGCGGTCTGCTCACCTGGTGAGTTTGAAGCAAAAGTCCTACTTGAATCGAGAAAGATAAACCCGGCTAATTTGCATCTTAGAGAGAAATAATTTATTATAGCAACTATAATAACCTGGTTTCAATAAATTTTTAAGCGACCTGGCGCACAAGTTTTTTATCTGTTATATATGCAAAAGACCCTATAAAACCATATAATGCACCCGATTTTAGCCGGGTTGCGGGCATATAATAGAGTTTGAGAAATTGGGTTTATCTAATTTACAACTGAATGCTTGTTGATGGCCTAGCCAGATTTAACCATTCGCGCACTTTATAACCTACTTAAATTATCCGACCACGCTTTGCCGGTTGGTGAAGCTCAAACTGCTCCTAGAAGGAGACCAACGATGGCTCTGACTGATGTTAAAGATACCGCCACCAGCGACCTGGATACTCCCAAAACCGATCCAACCCTTACCCGCCGCCGGTTTCTGACCTGGGGGATTTATGGTGTAGGCGCAGCCGTTACTCTGGCGGTCGGCGTTCCAACCGCCTGGTATTTTATCACCCCGGCCTTCCAATCCGGCGATGCCAGCAAAGTTCTGGTTGAAGTCGGCTCCCCGGCAGATTTTGCCAAACAAACCAAACCTAAACCGGTCACAACCGATTATAAGTACGTCGATTCTTTTAAAGGGGTCGAAGGCTCCAAAACGGTGTTTGTACAGGCCCTTAAAGAAAATGCGACCGAGCCGCAAGACTTCCGGGTACTGGACTCTACCTGTACTCACGCCGGGTGTACCGTGGCTTACGACGCAAAAAGCAATCAGTTTAAATGTCCATGTCACGGTAGTATCTTTGCCGCCGACGGCACCAATTTAGCGGTCGCCCCCAAACCGTTACATTCCTATAAAATTGAAAAAACTCCGGCTGGTAAACTGGCAATTAACATAGCTGAAATATCGGCTTAGTTCTAGAAGGATTGTTAAATGGCAAACCGTGTTTACGAATGGGTAGACGAGCGTACCGGTATCAAACCAGCCCTGGATTACGTAATGTACCGGCGTCTTCCAAAAAGTGTTAACTGGTTTTTTACGCTTGGTAGTGCCAGTCTGACTGTGTTTATTATCCAGGCCGTGAGCGGTGCTTTCCTGGCGATGGGCTATACTCCTTCCACCGCCCCGGTCAGCCTGGCAAACGGCAACCTTAGCAATGAGGCTCTCGAAAGCATTCGCCACACCACCGGCGAGAACCTGGCGAACCTGGGCTACTGGGTGCGCGGCTTCCATCACTGGGGAGCCAATATGATGGTAATCGTAGTGGTACTGCATATGTTACGGGTCTTTTTCATGGGATCGTATAAATATCCGCGTGAATTAACCTGGTTCACCGGCGTATTCATTCTGATAATGGTGCTGGGTTTCTCCTTTACCGGTTATTTATTGCCCTGGGACAACCGGGCCTATTGGGCCACTCAGGTCGGGGTACGTATCGGCGGTTCCGCCCCGATTTTAGGAGATTCCATCGCCAACGTGCTACGCGGCGGTCCAGCCCTCGGTGCCGCTACCCTGACCCGTTTCTACGCCATACACGTCTTGCTTTTACCGGCCATCACAGCCGGTCTGATCGGCGTACACCTGTTTTTGATCATCAAGATCGGGATCAGCGGTATGCCTAAAGCCCCGGCCAAAGAAAAATTTAGCGGCGAATTCTTTGAAAGCTCCAAGCTCAACGGCAAAAAGACCGGCAAGGCTTTCTTCCCCTACATCATCTTCAAGGATGCGGTGGTTTCGATGGTCGTGGTAGCTTTGGTGTTCCTGGCAACGATCTTCTGGCCGGTCGATGGTTCCAACCCGGTTGACACGAACAACCCGGTCAGCACTTTGCAGACTAACAAAGGGGAACCGATTTATCAGGACAAGAGTACCGGCAAACACTATGTCCAGGCCTCAGTGGCCGCCAAAGACCCTAACGGTAACGTTGTGAAAGACGATTTTGGCCGGATCAAAATGGACCCCAAAGTTGACGCTAACAACAACCCGATTTATCTGGACGAGAACAACGTCGAGCAATCGAAGGTAGTTGACGGCAAGCTGGTCAGTAATCTGGCCGATGCCTCCCTCGGCACGATCCAGATTCAGCCGCAACCGGAATGGTACTTCCTGTTCCTGTTCCAATTCCTGAAGCTGTTCCCGACCGAGTTTAATTTGGGGCTGTTCAGTATTTCCGGTGAGGCGGTTGGCGGGATCATCGTTCCGACTATCCTGATTGGCTTGCTGTTCTTCGTGCCTTATCTTGACCGGGGTTCCAAGCGCAATCCGGTTAACCGGCCTATTACTTCGCTGGTGATGATCGCAATTCTGGGCCTGATCGTGGCCCTGACCGTCTCGGCCATCACCGATATAAACAAGGTCCAGGCTTCGGGCGGAAGCACAACGGCTGCCAGTAACACTCCGGCGGCTAGCGGGGCGGCTCCGGCTGCTACGACTGCTGCCGCCAGTGGCGCGGCTCCGGCTGCTAGGACTGCTGCTGCCAGTGGAGCGGCTCCGGTTGCCGGTGGGGCCGGTAACGCTCAGGCCGGCTTGACCGCTTTCAAAGCCGATGGCTGCGCCGGTTGTCACAACCAACTGGGCAAGGCTGCCGGTGGTGTCGGGCCGAAACTGGCCGGCACCAACAAGGACGATGCCTATATCGCTAATATCATCCGCAACGGCAAGGGCACGATGCCCGCCCACGCCGCCGATGAAGTCAGTGATCAGCAAATCCAGGACTTGATCGCCTACGTCCGCAGTTTGAAGTAAGTCCTCCGGTAGCAAACTTAAAAAGGCTGGCTCGGTAATCGAGTCAGTCTTTTTTAATTGACACCGCCGGAGCCGGTCAGGTAGAATCAGTGCGGTAAATATAACTTTACTTACAAATAAAATCACCCGCAATTCTTGGAATTCTACCGGAGTAGTCCGGCCAAAATTAGATCAAACAGAAAGGGACCCCCTATTATGAGTACAGAAAGCCAGACACAATTAAAATTCTACTTCGACCCGGTTTGCCCCTGGGCCTGGCGAACCTCTTTGTGGATTCGTGAAGTAGCCAAAGTGCGCCCGCTCTCGGTAGAATGGGATTTCTTGAGCTTGCAGGCCGTAAATTCCGGCAAAGAAACCCTGAAGGATACGCACTTCCGCAGCGAAGGAATTTTCCGCACGATGGCTCTGGTACGCCGCCAGTATAGTCCGGAAGAAGCTAACAAATTGATCGACAAACTTTACCTTGAGATCGGCCAGGCCTGTCACGACCGTAAAGAAGACATCGGCCAACCCGAACCGGTCAAGGCGGCCCTGCAAAGTGCCGGTCTCGACCCGGCCCTCTACGAGCAAGC
Source organism: Chloroflexia bacterium (assembly GCA_038322625.1). Taxonomy (GTDB): domain Bacteria; phylum Chloroflexota; class Chloroflexia; order Chloroheliales; family Chloroheliaceae; genus 54-19. The sequence continues at coordinate 96,188 of JBBQGA010000002.1, read as the reverse complement.
CATGCAGGACCCCGCCACCCTGGACGATGTCCAACAGGCTCATAGCCGCTCGGTGGAGTTGGGTAGTTTTGGGGTGCCGTCGCTGATGTTGCCCGAAAACACTAAAACCACTTTCGGTCCGGTGATCGACCGGGTACCCACCGGCGAAGATGCCGGTCAACTCTGGGACCACGTGGCCTGGATGATGGGCCGACCGGAGTTTTTTGAGTTGAAACGCAGCCGTTAAACCCCTTCGGAGAATATTTTGGCAAACGCTCGAAAAGTCCTGATGGACGTAGACACCGGTATCGATGATGCGTTGGCCCTATGGCTGGCCCTGGCCTCACCCGAACTGGAACTGGTCGGCTGTAGTGCCGTCGCTGGGAACACCACCGTCGACCAGGCGACCCGCAATACGCTGGCGGTGCTAGAAGTTGGTGGTCGCCACGATATACCAGTCGCCGCCGGAGCGGCCCGCCCCCTGACCCGTCGCCTGACGACGGCTACCCATTTTCACGGACCGCTGGGGTTGGGCCGGATCGAGTTACCGGCACCCAAAACCAGCCCGGTAAGCCAACTGGCTCCGCTTTTTTTGCTGGAAATGGCTCGTCGCTATGCCGGGGAATTAACCGTCATCGCCACCGGCCCCCTGACTAACCTGGCAATGGCCTTGCTTCTCGACCCCGCTTGGGGTCGCCATCTCAAACGGCTGGTGATAATGGGTGGCGCGGTACGCTGTCCCGGCAATATTACGCCGGTCGCTGAAGCTAATTTCTACAATGACCCCGAAGCCGCCCAGATCGTAATGGACTGCGGGGCCGACATTACCCTGGTTGGGCTGGACGTAACCGTTCCAACCGAGCTACGCTGGTCCGAAATCGCCCACCTGGACCAGCCGGAAAAGCACGCCAGCCTAACCCCGGTCGCTGCGACAGCCCTGGAACTGCTGCGGTTTTACAGTCGAACTCACGGCGAAGATGGTGGTGCCCACCTGCACGACCCGCTGGCGGTTGGAGTAGTAACCCACCCGGAACTGGTCAAAACCGAACGGATGCAGGTCGCGGTCGAAACTCAAGGACAGTATAGCCGGGGGCAGTCGGTAGGTTACAGCAAAATGGCGGTCGATTTGATCGAGAACAAAGGCGATTATGACGACGCAATCGGTATCCGGGTGGAACATCCGTCAAACGCGACGGTCTGTATGGAAGTCCAATCGGCAGAGTTCGTGGACATCTTCCGGCGGAGGCTAGGTTTATAAAAATCCTCAAACTGCTGCTCTTATCAATCGGGCTGGCCGGGTTGCTGGCCGGTTGCTCCGGCGAGAGCGAGGCCACTAAACGGCCCCTGCGGGTGTGGGCCTGGGGTAGTGGAGCCAGTGCCCTGACCGATCTGGCTAACCAGTATAGCCGCCATAATCCGGCCAGCCCGGTACAGGTCGAAACACTCAGCCGGGCCGACCTGTACCGCCAATTATCCAACGGTTTGGAAGCGGGTGGGGTAAATCTGCCGGATATTGTCGCAATCGAAAGCGAGCAGCTACCCTACTATACCCACACTTTCCCGGAGGGCTTTGCCAATCTAACCGGCCAGACTAAACCTTTTGTGGAAGGTTATTTGCCTCCTCAACTGAAAGCCGTCAGCTTCTTGGAGCGGGTGAGAGCTATGCCCTGGACCGCCGGGCTGACTGGTTTGTTCTACCGGACCGATATACTGGAAAAATCCGGTATTCAACTGGCTCAACTGGACACCTGGGACGAGTTAATCGCGGCTGGAACGAAATTTCAGGCCAATAATCCCGGCCTAAAAATGTTAGTGCTCGACCCGACCGAGCTTTTTCAAATTTTGTTATACCAGCAGGGTTTATCTTTTTTCAGCCTCGACGACAAAATAAACCTGAACTCGCCCCAGGCTATCCGGGCGGCTAAAGTGCTAAAAGAGCTAAACGATGCCGGTCTGGTGCTGCCAATTTCGGACCAGGCTGGTCGCCTGGATGCCGCCTTAAACGGCAGAGTCGCCCTTGTCATCGATGATCTGAGCTTTGGCAACCTTCTACAAGCCCGGTCTGTCCCCTTGCGCGATGCGAACGGACCCTGGGGGGTGTTACCCTTACCGGCGGTGGAAAAAGGCGGGCCAAAGCTGGTCGCTCTGAACGGTCTGAACCTGGCGATCACCCGGAGCAATGGGCGGGAAAGTGCAGCCTGGCCGTTCCTGGCCTTTTGTCAGGCCAGGGCCGCAGCGACCTTCCAGAAGTTTAGCCTTTCACCGGCTTACACCCCGGTTTATACTGACTCTTTTTTCAGTTCTCGCCCGCCATTTTTTGGCGGAGTAAGCGTCTGGCAAATTTTTGCACAAAAGATTCCCTCAATGCCGCCGGTTTTGTACAACAATGAATACGCCAGAGCTTTGCCGGTGGTGGAGCAAAGCCTGATAGCTATTCTGGCCGGAGCCGACCCATCCGAATCCCTAAGCAAAGCCGCCCGCCAACTCCAGCAACAAACCAACCGCGAACTGGCTTTTAAATAAGTAGGATTTTCGCTTTAACCTCAATTTGTGAGGCTAAAGCGAAAGCCCTGAGTTTATTTCTAACCGAATTCAGGTAGCGTTTTGTTCTTCAAACGGACGGGATACTATGCTATACTTGAAAATGTACCTGGCCGTAGCAAGTAGGAGTAATTGGCTAAATGATTGCCTTGATCGAAGTGGGCCTGTGGGCTATCCTGATAATCGGAATGGCCGCAATGCTGGCCTTTGTATTATGGTCGATTGTGCGGGGGTTCCAGTTGCAAGTAATGGAAATCCAGTTTCGCCGCCACTTACAAAATGAAGATTACCAGTCGGCCTTGCTGACTATCCAGCAATCTTTAAGGATCAACCCCCTCAATGGGTTACTGTATTGTCACCGGGCTAAAGTGTATTCCGCGATGGGCGATTATAACGCGGCGGAAAGCGATTACACTCAGGGGTTGCGCTACGGTCAGGGCGGTTCGGCCAGCAGCAGTTACGCCGGAAGGGCGGCGGCCCGGTTGGAATTGGGACGCTACAAAGAAGCCCTGATCGACGCTAACCATGTGATTGCCTGTAACCGGTTATGGTGGCGCGGCTTTTACGAACGTGGGCGGGTTTATGCTTCGCTCGGTCACGATATGGTGGCACTGGACGATTTTAACCAGGCCCTCAGCTTGAACCGGTTTCCTCCACCCGAACTTTACCTGGCGCGGGCTGAAACGGCCCTCAAGTTGGGTGATGACGAGGCAGCCGGACGGGACCGCCAGAAAGCTGCCCAGTTGGCCCGGCACTAATCTCAACAGTTTCTTTCCCAAAATTCGCGTGGAGAAACGGCTTGTACAACGTCACACCCGTTCAATCTAAACCCGTTACCCGCCGTCCCCGGCTGAGTGCGCAAATGTCCGGTCTACTACTGGCCGCGCTGGTCCTGACCTTTTTTCAACTCGCCCTGGTCTACCTGCACATCCCCGACTACAACACCCAACCCAAAAACGATTTTAATCTCTTTCTAAAATTTGGCCGCTACGTGCTGGACGGTCAAACTCCCTACCAGGGCGAGCTGCCTTTTATCTACCAATTATGGGTGAGCTTTCTCTATTTGCCATTCGTACCGCTCGAACACGATCTGGCCTTACATAGCTGGGCTATCTTCAACCTGGCCCTGCTGGCCGGGGCGGTCTGGCTGCTCTGGCGAACTTTCCTGCCGGACCTGGCCGGGTGGTGGCTGCTTCCGCTCTATTGCCTGGCCCTGGCTGTCTGTTCCAACGCCATAATGACCGGACATACCACCGTATTTAGTTTGCTCGCCCTGAGCCTCAGCCTTTATTCGTTAAGACGACAACGCTACTTTCTGGCCGGAGTGCCGGTCTTTGTTCTGCTGATTAAACCCCAACTGACCTTCCTGGCCGGGCTGGCGATGCTTATCCTGCTATTTTACCGGTCCAAATCGGGCCAATCCGCATCGCCCATCCGCACCCGTCTGCCAAATCCGCTTGTCGGACGCTGGCTGGCCGGTGCGGTGGCCGGCACCCTGGCGATTCTGGCGATCAGTTTGCTGGTTCAGCCGGATTGGCCGCTGCGCTACGCTCACACTTTTAACGTAGCCCAGACGCAGGGCGAATTGCAGCCGGACGGCACTTACCTGGAGTATTACAAGTCAATTTTTCCTAGCTGGCTGGAATTTTTGTTTGGCCTGACCCAACCCTGGCTGGCAATCGTTTCGGTTCTAGGTATGGGGAGTTTGCTGGTCTGGGGTGGGTGGCGGTTGGTGCAGTGGCGCGACCAGCCCGTTGAATTTCTGGCAATCGGGCTGGCCCTCAATTTGGCCGTAACGCCTTATTCGCATATCTACGACTTTCCGCCGGTAATGCTGGCCGTGTTTGTTTTGCTGGCCCGGATCAGGCAGGACTGGCAAGCCGGACAGCTACGCCTGGCTACCGGGCGGGGCGGCTTACTGGCCCTGCTATTTGCGCTCCAACCGCTCAGTGCCGATTATCGCTGGTTCTACAGTCAGGTGCTGGGAATTGCCCTGCTGGTATTCAGTTTTGGTCCGCCGAAATTACCTTTCACTACCGGAAACGAAAATGAAAACGAAAACGAGCGAATCAGCCACCAGCCATAAAGAAGATCACGTCACACCCAAAAGCTGGCCCTGGACGCTGGCCTTGTTCGGGTTAGCCTTTGCGATCCGGCTGATCTACGCCCTTCAGGTACCCTTTCCCCCACTCGACGACCCGGCCTACTACGTGCAAGGAGCGCGCAGCTTGCGAACCGGCCAGCCATTTGATATGGCAATCGTCTGGAATTACCACCCGCTACCAAAAACAGTGCAGCATCCCGGTTTCGACTTCTGGATGCCGCTCACCTCTTTTGCGATCTGGTTGAGTTTCGGTCTGTTTGGCGACAATCCCCTGGCGGCTCAGTTGCCGGGTGTCCTGGCCGGTTCAATCTTGTCGGTGTTGACCTTTTATCTGGCTCGTCGCTGGAAATTACCCGTCTTGTTAGCCGGATTGGCCGGGTTATATATTGCGATCAATCCGGTGCTGGCTTATCAATCGGCGGTGCCGGATAGCCAGATGCTTTATGCTGCGCTGGTAGGGGCCGCCTGGCTGGTCTGGCCGGTGGGCAACGGTGGGAAATGGTTTCGGTATGCCGGGTTGGGAGCCTTGATCGGTCTGGCCTATCTGACCCGCAGCCACGCCGTTTTTCTGGGGCTGGCCTGGGCGGGAGTAACGCTGGGACAACTCTGGCGGCAAAAAGACCGCCGACGTGCGACTCTTCTGGAAGCTGGACTGGTAATGGTGGGCCTGGGAGTGGTTATCGGTCCCTGGCTGGCGCGTACCTGGCTGACCTTTGGTTTTATTAATTCGCCTGCCGGGCTGGAAAGTGCCCTGATCTACGATTACGCCAGCCTTTTTAATTATCAGACACCGATTAATTTTAGCAGCTTTGCGGCACTGGGGCCGGGAAAAATCCTGGCGGCCCGCGGGGTCGCTTTATACAATGCCTGGGTCGATGTGTTGAGCGTGATATTTTTACCGACCGTGATTTTGCCGCTAGCCGGTCTTATCTTACTCTGGTGGCGGCAGCGTGCCGGGGGTGGCGTCTTGCTCTACTGGTTTTTGTTGAGTCTGGGCTTGCCTTTGATCTTTGTGGCGGCCAGCTCTACCGGTAGCTTTTATCATTCTTCGGGCAGTCTGGCGGCTGCCGGAGCTATCGGCTATCTTTATTTGGGCTGGCTGGTCGAATTGAGCTGGCGGGCGCGGCGGCCCCGGTCGCTGTCTTTGCTGCCTCTGATGGCGGGAGCCTTGTTTGTGCTGGAACTGGCCCAATTTGTAATCACCGTCCCCCAGACGATCAGCCGGCACCAGGACGACCAGAACCTATACCAGCGGTTAGGTGTCTGGCTCAAAACCAATGATCCGGGGGGTCAGGCCGTGATCGCCGACGAACCCTCCAGCCTGAATTATGCCACCGGCTTACCGGCCCTGCGACTGCCTTCGGACGAACCGTTGGAAATACTGCAAAACCTGGCTAATCAGTATCAGGTCCGCTATATCGTAGTTACCGGCAATTTCGGGCGTTATCCGGCCCTGCTCGACTCGCCCAACAATACTATTTTCCCCCGCCTCTATGCCGACCCACAGGGTGAATTTGAGGTCTTTGATGCCAGGGGTAATCAGCCCTGAAAAGCTAGCTTTTGGCTGTAGAGCCTTTTAAGTCTGTTGAGGGTCCGCTTCGATTTCACAATCCGGTAAAACCAGCTTTTGCATTTAATTCAGCCATAAAAGGACCAGAGAAAATTATTTTCCCGGCTGAAATGGTAAAACAGTTGTAACTATTCAGGCTACCTCCATCGAGGCGGGGTTCGTAGGGCACCTATAGGGTACCCGACCCCTGCGGGGGTCTAACAGGGGTCTGCCCTGTTTAACCCTCTTCTTATTCCTCCGTCCACTGGTGGCCCTGGGGAGGGGTCAGGGGTGGGGTCTGAATAGTTACAAAGAGTTTATATTTGTACCGGCCTCTTGAAACGGTGGCCGGCCATTGTGTCTCAAATAATTTAAGGGAATTTACTTCATAAGGGAGGTCAGGTTTGGGATTGACCTCCCATGTAATTTATAACTTGTAAAAAACTGTCAGGCGACTGCCGTTTCGTTCATCGGCTCAGGGTCGGCGGTTGCCGCCAGATGTGGGTCGATCTGGGCCTTTGCGCCACTGGTGAACAAGGCCGGAACCACCCCAAACAAAGCAAACATAGCGGCGGCAAACCATGTGAAGCTGAAGCTGTCCAACGTACCGCTTTTGAACTCAGCCCCGATTTGTTGGGTCAAAGGGGTATTGAGCTGTCCGGCAGGGGCGGCACTTTGGGTATTGCGGGATTGCAAGCTAGTAATAATAACCTCTTTGGCCTGGGACGGTATGTTGGCAGCGTTCACATCTGCTATGGCGCGGGTTTGAGCAGCACCCAGATTGGTTTTGAACTGACCACTCAATAGGCTGATTAAAATGGCTACTCCCAGGGCAAACCCTAATTGCTGGAAGGTGTTGTAAGCTCCGCTACCAGCCCCTAACTTGGCGGCTGGCACACCCGATAGGGCGATGTTGGGCAGGCTGGTAAAGCACAAACCCGTACCGATACCAAGCAGGATTTCGCGCCAAAGGGTATCCAGATAGCTCGCATCAACCGGCAAAGTGCAAAGTGAAAGCAAACCCACACCCAGGAAGATCATACCCGCAATAACTATTAGACGGGGCGGGAACTTATCTCCAACCGAACTGCTGGCCCCCGCTACGACAAAAGCGGCCAGAGGGGTCCAGATAAAAGCCAGGGCCGCCTCCAGGGGCGATTTGCCTTGAGCCGTGATAAAATATTGGGTAAAGATTACCAAAGCCCCCATGAAAGCAATGGTGAACATAATCCCCACCATACAAGCGGCAGTGAAGCTGCGCACCTTGAACAAACCAAAATCCAAAATTGGTTGAGCTTGATGGGTCTCTACAATGTAGAACAAAACCAACGAGACGAGCGAAGCCACGAACAAGCCAATTACACCTAACGAAGTCCAACCCCAATCGTTGGCCTGGGTGAAGCCTAAAGCCAGACAAGATACCCCTACCGACAAGGTGATGACTCCGCCAAAATCAATCTTGCGAGTTGCGCGAGGGTCACGCATCTCCGGCACGTTACGAGCAATCATCGCCAGACCAATCAGACAGAAGGGCAGATTGACAAAGAAAATCCAACGCCATTCCAGGTTGCCCTTGCCCACTTCGAGCAAAAAGCCGCCTAATACCGGGCCTGCCGCCGCCGCCAAACCCGCCAAAGCACCCCAAATACCGATAGCTGCCGTGCGTTGTTTTTTGGGGAACACTCCCAAAATAATCGCCAGACTGACCGCTTCCAACACCGCAGCCCCCAAAGCCTGGACGACCCGGAAAGCAATCAAAAACTCAATCGAAGGCGCAAAGGCACATAGAATTGAACCAAAACTAAAAATCACCATACCAATCATGTAAAGCTTCTTGCGCCCGAATTGGTCGGCCAGCCGGCCCATCGTGATTAGCAAAGCGGCGAAAGTCAAGGTATAAATGTTGATTGTCCAGCTAACCGTCGTCAAGTCGGTCTTGAGGTTAGTCTGGATGTTGGTCAGAGCAATATTGGTGATAGTGGTGTCTAGCAACGACATAAAGAAGCCGAAAACTATCGAGAGCAACACTAGCCAGGGCTGCACGGGTTTACCGTTTGCTAGCTTCAAGGTCGGTGGTTCCTGTTCGGTCAAAATAGGCGGCAACAAAGCCGGGTCATTTTCGCCTTGATGCGACAATTCTTCTGCCTTTATCAAAATAGTACTCCTTTTCTTTAACTTTCTACCTAAAATTAGGTAGAAGCACATCTCAAAAATTAACGCTTTACCCAGCCGTTTAAGACCATGTCAATGAGCATATCGGCTAGTTGTAAACGCGAATGTTTAGTATAAGTCGACGGAACATTATGTAGACCCTCAAGCATCATTATCAGACCATTGGCTGCCACTTCGGCGTCAAGCGAAGTTACAATACCAGCCCGTTTAGCGTCCTCTATTATCGTCTGGATTGGCTCTACCAGCGAACTATTAGCGTAATACACCAACCATTCGGCTTGCTGCGGGTCAAGGGTACTCACGTCCGAGAAGATGACGCGAATATAATCCACCGGCGGTTGTGACAACAACCAGGCAGCTATCGCCTGCAACCTTTGGGTCAGGTCACTGCCAGCCTCCCCGATAGCTCTTTCCAGGCCCTCACGATGACGGGCATAAGTACGCTTCATGACTTCAATAAACAGCTGCTCTTTGCCTTTTGGTACGTAGTAGTATAAAGAAGCCTGTCGCATCCCCACTTCATCGGCAATTTCGCGCAGCGTTACACCGGCGTAACCCTTCTTGCTAAATAAATCGTCCGCCACGTCCAGTATTCGTTGGTAGGTGGCATTGTTGTGGGCCTCGATATTCTCACTCTTTCTATCTAATATTTGTTAGAATAGTAAATCATTGTATAAGTTTTGTCAAGGTATTTTTGAGGTTCTTCACACAATAGCAATCTAAGCGAAGATTTGGTTACACTTTTAGTCATAAATGCGGGCACCGCTCCTTAAAACTGGGAAAACCAGACCCAACGCCTATCTTTTATCCAGTTAGGCTAGGGTTGGCCGCCAGCCCAGTATTAGGAGACCATTCAAAAGCAAGGGTAGGATCAATGTCCGACAAAAATTAAGCCACTTGTTTTTGCTGTGACAGACTTGGGGTGGGCTTCAATCCTGGACAATTTAGTAATTTCGGGTTGGGATTGGCTTTCGCCCAATGGGTCCAGGTCATCTTCTTATTAAGCATCACCTACACGCAACTTCCAGATAATATTGATACCCACCGTACAGCCGGATAGAAATAGGCCGTTTCAAAACCGGCCCGATAGGAAAAAAAGGGGGTCACTCGATTTTTTAGTGGTAGGCAATTATAGTGCTAGCGTTAGGCCGCTAACACTCGCTGCTAAGTTAAGAATATGACGTTAAGGGCCAGAAATAATACCGTTTGAGCTAGGGCAAATCCTGGCGGAACTCTCGAAAAGCCTCAAAAAACAGTTGGTGAATACGGGGATTGGCCGCCACCACACTTGGTCGAGAATAGTGGGCCGGGCCACCGTCGCGGTCGGTAACGGTAGCCCCGGCTTCTTCCAGAATTAGCAAGGCCGCTGCCAGGTCCCAGGGGCTGAGTGACTGGTGATAAAACAGATCGAAACGCCCGACTGCTACATAAACCAGACCCAACACCGCCGAACCAAGAATGCGCATACTTCGGACGCGGGGCCGGAAGAAAGTGGCCTCGCGCAACTGGGCGACCGCTTTTTCCTCGTTATAACCCAGATCGAAACAGACCAAAGCTCTGCCTAAATCTTCGGTTGGGGCCACCCGGATCGGCTGGCCGTTGAGGGTCGCCCCCTGACCGCGTTCGGCTACAAACAATTCGTCGCGGAAGGGATTGTAGACTACACCCAAAATCATCTTTTCGTTCTCGGCCAAACCAATCGAGACGCAACTGGCTGCCAGGTCGGCGGCATAATTGGCCGTGCCATCCAGCGGGTCGATAATCCATTTGAAGGGGGTGGGGGTAGCGGTTGCCTGTCCGATGCGTTCGCCGCCTTCTTCGGCCAGAATATTATGATCGGGGAAGCTCCGGCGAATATGACCGATTATAATTTCTTCGGCGCGGGTGTCCACCTCGGTGACTACGTCTTTTTCGCCCTTGTAGTGCAGGGTAGCCGGGCCAGCCGGGAACTTTTGCCGCCATTCCAGCATCAACTGACCGGCTTCACGCGCCGCCGCGATAGCCACTTCTCTTGTCGAGTTCAAAATATAATCTCCCGCCTTGCTTCAGAGTTTATGCTCTATAAGATTAATTATTTGTGCTGATGGTTTTTCCAGATTTTCTGGAGTGCGCGTTGCGCTTCCTGGTGTTCGTTCCAGGGGACTTTTTCGGTCCCGATTATAACACAACTTTCGTGGCCCTTTCCGGCCAGCAACACTGTATCGCCGGGTTCGGCGCGCGCGACTATGGCTTCGATGGCCTGGCGGCGGTCGGCGATTTTCAAGAAATGGCGGCCTTCCTGCCAGCCTTCTTTCTCCGCTCCCGCCGCGATTTGATCGATAATCAGGTTTTCGTCCTCCAGACGGGGGTCTTCATTGGTAAAGACCGCGAAATCGGCCAGCCGGGCGGCCAGATTGCCCTGTACACCGCGCTTGGCGACATCCCGCTCCCCGGCACTGCCAAAGACGATCATCAACCGGCCCGGTGTCAGAGGCCGGAGGGTTTTGAGGACTTGCTCAATCGAGTCGGGGTTGTGGGCGTAATCGACAATAACGGCGAAGGGTTGACCTTCGTTCACTTTTTCCATCCGGCCCGGCACGCCCTTCACACTTTCCAGGCCGTGCCGGACCTCGGCCAGGCTCAAACCTTGCGATAAACCGACTGTCAGAGCGGCCAGACTGTTGTAAACGTTGAACTGGCCGGGTAAATTCAGCCGCAACCGGACCTGACCTTGCGGCGTAAGGGCAGTATACTCCAGGCTCTGCGCGTCGCCGGTAATATCGATAGCCCGTATATTGGCGTTCTCGTGGAGACCAAAAGTAATTATGTTCAGGGGAAGGTTGTGAGCGGCGGTGGCGGCAGTCGCTTTTTCCAGGAAATAAGCGGCGTTCGGGTCGTCGGCGTTTACGATGGCCGTTTTGGGAAATTTCACAAAAGGTTTGGTTATGCTCTCGCCCAGGGCCTCGAACAGCAAAGCTTTATCGGCCCGGTATTGCTCGAAGGTACCGTGAAAATCCAGATGCTCGTGGGTGATATTGGTCAGGACCGCTACATCGTATTCGCAATCGAGTAACTTGCGTAGGGCCAGTCCGTGCGAACTACTTTCCAGCACACAGTAATCGACCTTCTCGCGGACCATCTGGCTCAATAGTTCCTGGACTTCCACCGCTTCCGGGGTCGTCTGGCGGGTTTCGTTAGCCCAGCGGCGCGGCCCGACCTTGAAATCAACGGTCCCTATCAGGCCGCTCTTGTAAGGTCCGGCCTCCAGCACTTCACTGACCAGAAAACTGGTGGTAGTTTTGCCTTTGGTACCGGTAATGCCGACCATTCCCAACGAGCGGGCCGGGTAGCCATAGAAGGCGGCGGCCAGGTGGGCCAGGGCGGCTCGTTCGTCTGGCACGAGGATCACGGTCTGGTTTCGGTAGGCCGGGTCGCTGAGAAACTTGGTCAGGGCAGCCTGATCCGATCCGACGATTGCGGTGGCTCCCCGTTGCGCGGCATCGGCAAGGTATTTATGTCCATCGGTGTGAAAGCCGACCACCGCCACAAAGACCGCCCCTGGTTCGACTTCCCGCGACGAGTAGCGGATAGCCGTAACCCCGGTTTCAGTTTCACCAACGGTTAGAAGTTGTTTTTCTTTTAAAGCTTCGAGTAACTCTGCCAGCTTCACTTGCTGATGTTCTCCCTGCGCTGGCTAAACCAGGCCCAGCGCGTTTAAAAAAACTGCCGTAAAGGCTTTGGTAGTTTTATTCCATTCGTCGATGGCCTGGACCGAGGTAGCGAAATAAACCACAAACACGGCGGCAATCGCCACTACTCGCAGGATAAAGCTTAACTCGAATGGACCAAACAAGGCCCGTGCCTGGCTCCGGTCGACCGCTTTATCTACGATACCCATGCCGAAAGGAGTCAGGGCAGCGGCCAGAAAAATGGCAAATCCAACACTGGCAACATAGATCGTTCGGTCGGTGGGTAGACCCAGGATAAATGGCAAAATAAAGGCGGCGGTCCACATAAACCCAAAGGCAATTATTCGTAAAGTCCAGTAGGCCGGTCGGGCTATTAGTACCGGTAACGGGGTTTCATCAGCTATCGCCCCAGGTGCAACCACGACCGGCAAAATGGCCGGGCTTTCTATGGCCGGTACAATTTGAGTTCCGGCATCCTCAATTACTTCGTCAGTAGGGTAAAAATTAGCTGGTTGGTCTTGCGCCTGCCCGCGATGTTCGACCGGAGTTTCCAGCAAAGCCGGTTCAGGTGGGGCGGTTCCGTTCTGGATCGTGTCGAGTGGGTTAACCGGTAAATCAGTTAATTCGTCGTCGTCCTCCGCAGAGTGCGCGGCATGATTGGTGGTACGAACCGGTCGCGTTTTCAGCGCAAGCGGGTTATTGATCAACCAGGCCTCCCATTCCTGGACCCCGGTCAGGGCCAGAAAAGCGGCCAGGGCAGCCAGTAAAATCAAACCGTCGGTACCGCCCAGGCTAAACGGCTGGGTTAACATTCGCAGATTGCCCCGCAAAGAAATTCCCAGGTCGTTTCGAGGTGCCACCGCGCTGGCTGAACCGGTAAAAGGGCGGGTATTGGCCGGGGTGCTGCTGACCTGAGCGTTTGCCGGTGGCAAGTAGGCACTTAGGCCGCCCAGCACCCCAAAATTCAGCAGTAGATAGACTACGACCAGACCTAAAAATGGTAAATAATATCCCAACAAATGGCTGGAGGCGGCTTTCTGGTCGGTCTCCTCCTCGATTTCGGTTTCCTGGTGCAGTATCCGGTCGAGGCCACCGGTTACAAAATCGTAGGCCAGCAAGGCCAGCGGCAGCGCGACCGCTTCCTGGCGACACAATAGGGCCAGCCCGTAGAAAATTACCGCCAGCCAGTAAGCTTGCCCGGTGCCGGTGGTGGTAAACTGCGCTCCGCTATGCTGGCGTGCGCTGACGAAACTGATGGCCGCCGCCAGGCAAAAGAGGGTCGCCAGCAGATCGGCCTGACCGGCAATTTGGGCTACCACGTTTACGTGGACCGGCAGCACCGCGAAAAACAATCCGGCGATCAGGGCCACCCATTCCCGGTGCAAAAGACGCTTTACCAACAGCCAGACCAAAACTGCCGTACCGGTGTGAAGTAACGCGCTGATCAGATGCCAGTAGGCGGCGTTGGTCTGGAAAAATTTATATTCAAAATAAAATAATAACCGGGCGAGCGGCGAGTAAAATTTGCCATCCAAACCCCAATCGCTAAAGAAGAAACCGAGGGTATCGCCGATGGTCTGTTTATTGCCGCGCAACTGGCCGAGCAGGGTAAAGTCTTCGGCCTGAAAGTTGCCAAAACGGGTCAGGGCAAACAATAGCAGGGCCACCCCGGCCACCAACAAACCCGGCCACCACTGACCGGGCTGGCTCAGATTAGTAACCGGTTGGTTTTGTATTTTAGTTTCGCGGCTGGGTGGAACTTGTGAACTCTCGGAGAGGTCGCTAGCGGTCATTTTTTGGTTTTAGCCCTTATAAATTAGGACTTTCGCTTCAACCTCACCTGTGTGAGGTTGAAGCGAAAGTTAAAAAGTGTTTTCCAGGGGAGACCCCTGTTTGCCCCCCGCAGGGGTTGCACCCCCACTACCCCCCCGCTTTAGGTTGGTTTTCGCCATTGAGCAAAAATCCTAAAGTAATGATCAGGGTTTGGTTTTGACAATCGCATTACGTTTGGCATCCGCGATATAAAGGTTGCCTTCGGGGTCGAAGGCCAGCCCGACCGGATTGAGCAAGGGTAGACCGGTATCGGCCCCATAGGTTGCCAGTGGTTTGCCGTCTTTATCAAAGCGCAGCACGGCTTTATTCACCGGGTCGCTGACGAACAGATCGCCGGTCGGGCTGAAGGCCGGGTAAGGCTCAGACAATATGGCATCCTTCCAGCTAGGTACGGCAATTTCGCCCAGGTATTGACCCTGTTTGTCCAGGATTTGTACTCGGCGGTTGTGCAGGTCGGTTACATAAAGCTTACCGTCAGGGCTGATCGCCAGGGCGGTCGGCTCGTCAAACTGACCTTTGCCGCTGCCTTTGCCGCCGAACTGGCGTTTGAACTGGCCCAGCTTGTCGTAAACCACTACCCGTTTATTCCCGGTATCAGTGATAAACAACTCGCCGCCGGTCGCGTCATAGGCAATCGAGCGAGGCCCGTAGAAGCTATCCGGGAATTGTTGCGCTTTGGCCGGGTCGCTGCTGATGTCCTGACCCTGACCCCATTTTAATAAAAACTTACCGTCTTTATCAAACTTTTCGATCCGGTAGCCCCAGGTGTCGGTGACATAAACGTTACCTTCATCGTCCAGACAAATGCCGCCCGGTCCGCTCTGGTACTGTTGCAAAGTAAACTGACCGTCGCCGGTCCCGATGGAACCGAACTTGCTCAGAAATTTGCCATCTTTATCGAAATGTTGGACCCGCCCGTTAAGACTATCCAGAACGTAAACATCTCCCGCCGGGGCGACCACCAGATTGCGCGGGGTGCTGTACTGGCCGTTCCGATTACCGACCTGGGTCGAGGCGGTCAGGTCGTAAGCGGTCGTGTCGTTGGCGGCGGCGGTCGCCGGAGCAGTTCCGTTGGTCAAACCGAAGTCAGGATATACGTCGTTGCGGACGTAAACCACCATATCGTAGGATTGGAGCGGCTGCCATAATTGACGGTAAGTAACATACCGCCACAACCGCCCGGCAAAGGGCTGCTCGGTAAAGCTTCGCAAAATCATATCCCAGCGAGTATTGCTAATGTCTTTCTTGGCTAACCGGTCCTCGCGGTAATCGTTGGGCGGTTGCCAGCCAAGACCGCCATAACCGCTATCGTCTTCCGGGAAGTGCCAGCGGAACCGATAATTTTCGGCGGTATACTGTCCGGCCAATTGTTGCTGGAGGGCACTGGTGTCATCATCTTTGGCGACCATGATCATGACATAATTGTTACCGCGCGCGTCGGTCAGTTTGTCCAGCGGTGTCAGGTTCTGGTCGGTCGTATTGATTTTGCCATAATTGACGTTGGTATAATCGCGCAAATACCAGTGTAAAGGCCAATCGACCCCACCGCTACCGCCGGTATTCCCGGCACTGACAAAGAGCGGAAGACCCTTGCTGTTGGCCGGGTCGGGATACTGGTTGGGCAATTCGCCCGGTTGGGTGGCCGGAGGAGAAACCTTGTAGGTATCGCGCAGGTCGCGGCTAAGGCGGGCCAGCCGTTCGACTACCAGCGGCACTTCCGGCGAGGTTTGAGTATAGATCATCGGCTCGATTGCCACGTCCGGGTGCCCATAGTTAAGGGCAATCGTGCTTTTAACGGTATACGCCAGCAAAATCAGGCTGGCGACCCCCATTATTACCGCCCGCGCCGTCTGACCGCTCAACCGGTCGCCCAGCCACAGCCACAGACTAAAACCAAACAGGCCCAGCCCGACCAGACCCACCAGCAACATCTGGATCACGGCGGTGGTTATATCGGCATCGGTCACAGTCTGGTTCAGACCAGCATTTAGCTGTCCTTTGCGTGGGAAGTTGATCGCCATCCCGATCATTACCAGCGTCGCCGCGAACATCAGAACAAACAGCCCGGCGAACAACATACCTTCTCGCCAGCGAATAACTCGTTTCCAGTTAATCTGACCCAGGTAATCGTTCAGGAAACAGGCGGCAGCCAGACTGACCGGCAGGGCGATTTGCATATTGAGCCAGGGAATTTTCTCACCGGCAATCGAATAAATGATTAGCGAGAAAAACGACCACCAGAAGGTCAGGCCGATAAAGATACCGCGCGGTGAGAAGACCATCCGGCCTCGCCGGGCCGAGCGTCGCCACCAGGTAAGCGGGAAGTAAACCAGTCCGATAAAGAACATTACCACCGCGAAAATTTCGTAAAGCAACATTAGCAGAGGATAATAAAACCAGGGTTCGTCCAGGCGGCGTTTATCGTGCTGCTCGCCCCAGTACTCGATGCCCCGGTAGAAACCGTCGGCCAGCCGTTCGGGAGTGAAAAAGAAATTGCTAAAGATCAAAATGTAAGGGATACCGAAGGCCAACAGCAGCGCGACCACCGACCAGGGCTGGCGGGCAAAGCGCAAAATAGGCCGTAAGATACCGGACCCGCGCAGCACGCTATCGGGGATCAGTTCGGCCAGCGAGACAAACCACCCGGCCACCAATCCGACTACCAGCGCGATGACTACCCCGGTTATGACATAGGCTTCCCATTTGTCGATAAAGCCAAACAGCGGAATGATTACTTTGGGCCGAGGCGTGCCGACCGGTACCATTATAAAGCGCAGACTGACCAGCGATGATACCAGCATTATAAAGAAACCGGTGATGCCAAAGCCGTAAAAGCCGCGCTCGGTATAGACCAGAAACCGGCGTTCGACCAGCCAGCCGACCAGTGCCCCCAGCAGCAGCACCGCCACCGCAATAATGACCAGTTCCGGCAAGATCGAGAACCACTTGAGGCCGCCATAGCTTACTTCGGTGAAGCCGACAAAGCCATCCTTGACCAGCGCATTTATCCCGCCGCTCGATGTGCCGGAGATTTTCTCACCTACCGCCGCCAGATAAACGGCGGGTGACTTGCCGCGCATAAACAGGGCGACCACCAGGGCGGTCAACACCACGAAGACTCCCCCGGCCACGAGCCGGGCCAGCAGATTGGAGCGTGGGCTAAGTCGGTTGTAGCCGTAGTTTATCAGCAGGGCTAGCGGATAACTGATAGCTGCCGAAAGCAACAGGTAGAATGGGATAAAAATCAGGTAGGCATTGACCCCCAAAAATTGCAGAACCCGGTTTTCGTAGGTTATATCGGTAAAGAGGTGGATCGAACCGGCCAGGATCAGCAGACCAAACAGGCCGAACAACCCCGGCCAGACCAGGTTGAACCGGCCCAGGATCGGGTCACGATAACCGGCCCCATCGCTGCGGACATAGCGCACCGGGGCGGGGTCGGCGGCAAAATTGTCGTGGTAGGCCAGGTCGGGCACCTCATAACCCGGCCCTGCCGTATCGGTGACTTCCTCGAAACCGGTGGGCTGCCCGTCGGACAGGGCCGCGTCCGGGTCGTCCAATTCGTCGTCCTGATCCGGTTCGACTAATACCGGGCGTTTAAAACGGGCGGCTAACCGGTTGGGTTTGGCGGTGGTTATTGTAGTTATTGAGGATTGGGCGAGTACAAGCGGTCTGACCTCGCGCAATTCGCCTTCGGCCCGGCGGCGTATCCAGGCAGGTAGGGCGATCAACTCCAGCAAGAAGATCAGGCCCAGCCAGACCAGCAGCATCGCCAGGTTGATAAACGACATTTCGTGACTGCCAAACAGAATAAAGAAGCCCAACCCGGCGGCGACCATCCAGCCGGTTCCACTCGATTTCCCGGCCCGCGCCTGGGCAAACCGGAAAAAACCGATGATAAACAGCAGCATTCCAAAGGTGGCAAAAATATCGTGGCGCAACGACCGGGAATAGTACAGGATCGAGGGGGAAATCAGTAGCATCACGGCGAAAGCAAGCGTGCCGATTTTGCCGATTATCGGGCGTAAGGCCCAGCAAATCGCAATCAGACCGATCCCGAACATGGCCGGGGCAAACCGGACACTGAATTCGTTAACGCCGCCTAGCAGAAAGTAAGCTACGCAGACCATGTAATATAAAACCGGGCCGTGCCAGGTCGGGTCGTAGCGGTAGATACTCCGACCCAGGAACATATCGTTGCTAAATACGCCGTGAATACTCTCGTCGTGGTGCATGGCGCGGGGAGCCAGGTCCCACAGGCGCGTAACGACCGCCAGCGCGATAATCGCCAGCCAGAAGAGCTTTTCCCAGTTTAGCCAGCCGGAAGCCACCAGGCTATCCAGGATCGTGCGTCTTTCGACCGTTTCCACCGGCTTAATCAGGGTGGAACTATCCTCGCGGACGCGCTCGGTGGTCTCGGTATAATCGGTAGCCGGGCTACCCAGCGTCTCGATCCGGTTTTGTATTCCTTTTAATGGTCTTGCCTGTTCAGTCATTCCTCAGTCCTGTATGTCTTTTTACTTACCGCCGCCACTGATCGGTTGCGGCACCAGATCAGCGTATTTTCGCCACATAGGAGCGATGTCTTTCTTGATATAAAGGGTAAACTCGCGCCGTCCCAGCGGCTGAAATTGCTCGCGGAACATGACATACCGCCACAACCGCGAAAAGTCGCCCGGTGTAGTCAGCCGGTAGAGCGACTGTCCGGCTTCTTTAAGATGTAGCAGGGTCGCATTCCCACCATTGGAGTTGTAAACTTTGTCCAGCACGCCCGGCAAAGCCGCCAATTGTTGCAATTTATCGACTGTCATGGGGTCATCTTTGTTCAAGACCACGCTATTATTAGCGTCCTTGACGATACTCATGGCTGGTTTATTCTGTAAATAAGCGATCTCCAGCGAAATCGAACGGTCGAAGTCGCGGTACTGGCTTTCCTCAAACCAGTTATGAAAGGTATAGTGCCGACTGATAAAATTGTCGGCCAGGGTTTTCTTCTGGGTTTGGTCCAGCGTGGCGGCTTTTGAGTCGGCAATCATAATCACTTCATAATCGCTCAGGCTTAGAGTGCTACCACTGGCCGGGGTCAGACTTTTGAAATCGTCAACGGCTTTTTTGTAGGTATAGTGACGCAAGTAAAAGTCCATTGGTGTACGCAGATCATTGTCGTACAGAACCGGGGTTTGTTTGAGGTCGGTCAGGACACTCGTTACCAGGTCCAGTTCCTGCACTACCCGGTAAAGATCGGGGGTAGTCTGGGTATATACGCCCATCTCCAGGGCGACATCCCCGTGATCGAAGGCGTAGGTCAGGCCGGTATGAACCAGGTAAATTGTTAGCATGGCGAAAACCACCGCCAGCGTCGCCTTGAGCGTGATTTTCAGGCCGATAAAACTAAAGACCGTCGTAAAAAATAGCAACGCCACGACCGGCGGCACCCAGATCAAAATCCACTCGAAATGTCCGCCGCCCACCATTATCTTTTCTTCCGAGGCGGTCAAATTGAGCATCACCATATAGGCCAGAAAACTGGTGGCGAACAACCCGCCTACCTGGAGCCAGAAAAAGGCTTTGCCCGTGACACCCCACATTACCGGCAATCGGTGTTCGCCACTGGTGAAAAATTCCTCGATACCGCTCCACACGCCGTCCATTAGCCAGGCGGCCAGCATAATAAAAGGCAGAGCCAGTTGGACGGTTAACCAGGGCATTTTTTCGCTGGCCCAGGTGTAAAGTGCCAGCGACCCGAAAGCCCAGACCACCATCAAAAGCGGGACAAAATAGGGGTGAGGTTCGCGGCGACGACGGCCCGGCCACAGGGCGTTCCCGGCAGGTCGAAGAGCGACCTCGACTTCTACCAGTTTGGAATTTTGCGAGTGTCCGCGCAGATTTGCGACCGGTTTATTCGCGGTTGCCGGGTCGCTCAGGTCGTCCAGTTCGTCGTCGAGGTCAGCCTCACTGGCCTGGGATTGTCCGACCAGATCGAGATCGGAAATCGGCATTAAGACTGTCCGGTGCTGGCGGCGAAAGCCATATTGAAAAGTTTTGAATAGGATTAGCCCACTGGCGACGGTGCCGAGCAGCAAAGCCAGTGGTTCGTAGAGGGGCAGCATAAAGAAATAGTAATACCAGGGCTGGTTGCCACGTGCGACCCCTTGCTGGGCCATCCAGTACCACAAACCGCTAAACAGCCCGACGGAACCTTGCGGAATATCGCTAAAGAAGCCGGTGAAAAAGACAAAGTAAAATCCAAATAAGAGAGCCAGCCCGATCAGAGCGGCTTTGCCGTGACGGCCCAACCATGCCACCGCGTATGCTACCGTGCCGGGTTGCTGGTAAGGCGCAAACAGGGCCGCCGAGGGTTTAACCGAGGGGTCGGTCCAGCCCCGGTGCAGCATAAACTGGCGGCGGTTTCCGGCTACCTCGGCCAGGGCGAACCAGACCACGCCTACCCCGACCAGACCCAGTATTACGAAAGCGATAAAGACCGGGTGAACCAATAACTGGCCGACATACTGGCCGATTTCGTTGCCGTTGAGATGTTCAAAGGGGATCGGCGGCGGCGGGTAAAGCTTCATCACAAAGAAAAAGCCCAGCAAAGCCAGCAGACCGTAGCCACCGATAATCAGGAGCAAACGCGGAGCCAGTTGCCAGCCGAGCCAGCCGAGTATAAACCCTCCAAACAGGGCCAGGTAGAAAAAGCTGACTTCTTTGGTGCAGAATAGCAACGCCAGCGAGAGCATGGCAAAATTCCACCAGCGCGCGCCGGGCCGGTCGATAAAGCGGACCAGGCTGATAAATAGCGATAGGGTAGCGAAAGCCACAAAAATATCTTCACGCAGAAAGCGGCTGAAGTACAAAAACATGGGTGAGATGGTCAGCAAGAAGCTGGCGGTCAGGGCACCCCAGCGGCCTAATTCTTTTCGCAAAGCCAGTGGGAGCAGACAGGTGAGTACGCCAAAAAGAGCCGTCGAAAAACGGGCCGTTTCGTTGTTATCGCCAAACAGCCAGAACATCAGGGCCGTGACGTGATACAAAAAGGGGCCATGTTTCCAGGGTTCTTGCTGGTAGCCCTGGCCGTTGTAGTATTGCCAGGAGTAAAAGGCGTGTACCCCTTCATCGTGGTGAAGGGTCTGAGCCGAAAGGTTGTAAAAGCGCAGGAAGATTGCCAGTCCGATCACCAGTCCGTACAGGACGGTTTCCAGATTCAGGTAATAGCGAAAGGTAGGTGGCATTCGCCACCAGACCCGGCGGGGAGCGAGGTTTTGTAAGCGGTCGGCCTGGTCGGCTGACGGCTCATAGTAATCGTGTTCGGCGGTAGCTACCGGGCCGCTCCAGGTTTCGGTTTCAGTTTCCAACCCGGTGTTTGAGCCACCATCTGCGCCAGCCTCAGCTATTTCGGGCCGGGTAGTACCTTCTTTGTCTATTGCCATCCGTCCTGAAAATTTACCTTTATAGACTCTATATAGACCAAAGTAAAGACTTATGACTTTCGCTTCAACCTCACCGGGCGAGGTTGAAGCAAAAGTACAAAAAGGATTTTTAGGGGAGACCCCTTATACCCCCCGCAGGGGCACCCATAGGGTACCCGCCCCCACTACCCCCGCTTCAAGTTGGGTTTTGACTTAGAGTGAAAGTCCAAAAACGAGAGCTTAAAGCTGGTTAACTGCCAGCGTTTCCGGTTACAAGTATGACGCTGACTTCACCTCAGAAGTTACGCCTGGATTTTACTACAAATTTTTCAATGCGTCTAATCCCACAAGTTCTACAATCTTGTACCAAGAAAATTAGCGAGACCTGTAGGGATCAGAGTTGGGGCCGGGGTAATTACTTTTTTACCGTAAAAGCGTTGAGCTTATTTTTCTGGTCCGGCAAATAAAGGACCCCATTGATTACAATCGGGCTTTGCCAGTGAATATCGCCGATGGTCAGGTCGTGCCACAACTGCTGGCCGGTGGTCGGGTCGAAGGCGGCAATCTCACCTGACCGCGCCTGAAAGAGAATTTTCCCCACGATTAGCGGGGAGGAAGTGCTGCCGGAATTGGTTTGCCAGACTGGCAGTAAGGCTGGCTTACCGGCAGTATCGATTTCGAGCCGGAAGGCCAACAGATTGTTTACGGTGGTGGCATACAGCCAGGTGGAATTGTCGACCGGGTTGACCCAGACGGCCAGTTGGGTAAATAACTGGGCCTGCTGCGGCAAGTTCAGCGATTGAATTTCGCCCCCCAGGTGTCCCGGCCCGGCCTGACCGCTCAGGTCGGCCAGGTTCAACAGCCGCAAATGACCATCTTTACCGGCTTGTGCGCCTAGCAAAGCGATCTTACTGGTTACAGGAACGGGTAAAATAGCCGGGGCACTACTGGCAAGCTGCGTACTTTCGTCCAGCTTTTGCCAATCGGACATGGTGTAGCTATCGAGTGGGCCGGTGCCGGTGCCGGTGCCGTCCGGTCGAAGGGCCAGTACGCTCTGTCCCCATTGGTGTTGAGCCGGGTCGTAGGTGCAGCAACCGGTCGTAAAATAAATCCGGTCGGAAACCGGGCTGTAAACTACCGGGCCGCGCGCCCAGATACCGTTTTCCAGCGACTTGCAATCTGGTTGGTCCAGTTGACCAAAGTGAATGTCGGGTTGGTCGCTGCAAACGTTATTAAAGACGTGCTGCGTACCGTTTAAAAGATTTACGGTCGTTAGATGGCCCTGATTACGCCGGGTGCCGTCGGGGTAGTAAGCATGAGCCATATATAAGAATTTCTGGCCGGTCTTTGTCTCGACAATGCTCAGGGCGGAGGAGCCTTTTTCTTCGCCGGTGCGGGCCGAGGTCAGTTCGGGCCAGCCGTTACCAGTGCTTTCGATGCCGCTGGCGACGTTATATTTATGAATGAAGCCGTCCAGTCCGTAACTGTAAATATACAGGCGGTTGGGGTCGATAGCCGGGGCGGCGGTAGTATAGCAGGGTTTGTTTTCTTTGTTGCGCACACAATTATTCGCCGGGTTGTGCTGTACCCAGATTTGTGAGCCGGAGTCAGCGTCCAACGCCAGCAGATCACCGGCAGTGGTCGTCACAAACACCAAATTTTTTAGACCGGCATTCGTATTGATCGCTGACAGATAGACCGGGGCACTGTCAACCGTAGCGGGCAGCGTGGTCTGGAACAACCGGTGCAACCCGGCCACATTACCCGAATTGATCCCGACCTCAAGCGTGGTCGAGCTGCTATGCTGGGCATCGGCGTTAAACTGGGGCCAGTCGGCCAGTACCGATTTGGGAGCTTCGTAGATTACGGGGGCCGGTTCTTCTTTATCCGGTTGGAGTAGCAAAATTGCCGCTGCTACCACCATTATTGCTATCAGGACTGCCGCCGGTATTACCAGCCAGCCCGATTGCTGCTCCCTGATTTGACGCATTTTCTCGCCTTTTTCTAACTCTCTTTTCAACTTTATTTTCTTAGGACCTTCGCTTCGGGTTGGTTTACGGTATCAAGCGAAAGTCCTTCCATAGCTTCTTCGCTTGTTTCAGCGAAATTCAAACCTGAGTGTGATGAAGCTCAGGCAGGCTTGATTGCCACACTGAACTCGGCTACCAGTACGCCTTTTTCAAGGTTAAGCTTTTGTAAAGTCGGAATACGCCCGACCGGTTTGCCACTGATGCAGTCTCTGGCCGTGCCAACCCCCTGAACTAGCCCGTTTAGCTGATTAGCAACGGTGGTATTGACCTGCCCAATTACGCCATTGAGCAGATCGAGCGGTACACCCAGCCCCTCCAGTTTTGGATTTTCGGCCAACGCCAGAGCCAGTTTATTTTCTTTTACAAAAACCCGGTCTTTGACTTTGACATCAATTTGGCGGCCCAATGCCTTGATCCGAGCGGTTACATCCATCGTGGAATCGGGATTAAACTGAATTACGGCTTCGCTAACCTGCCCGACTGTTAATATAGTGATCGGGTTGGTCGTCAGAAAATAAGCCACTTCCCGGTTTACATATCCCTGGTCGACTCGCGCCGTTACATCGGCCTGCCCACCAGAGACCGGGAGGGATATAGGGATCGAGCTAGCCGGAGTGCCCGCGAAGAGCGCAAAAGCGGCCAGGGCTATTATAATGGTTAACAGGCTGCCGAGGGCCATCAAACCGATAATTTGCAAGACCAAAAAGATCGTCCATTTTCTAGCTCGATTTAAGGCCGGACCAGGCGGCTGAGTATCGTTCATTTTAGCTTTCTCCTAATAACCGGAATAACATAATCGGTTTTTGGTATCTTAGCGGTTGGCACGAACTATCGCAAGCTGTTATAATAGCTAATTGAAAAATAGTTTGGACCGGCCAGCAATGCTGGCTGTTATAAAGATGCCTTATATTGCTTATACCAGCGCAAGATTAGAAGCTCGCTGAAGACCAAGAACGAGAAGTAAGTCAGAAAATGTTAAACCAGAACGAGGAACGCCTGCAAAAAGCCCTGGCGCGAGCCGGTATTGCCAGCCGCCGGAGTTGCGAAGATTTGATCGCCGCAGGTCGGGTCAAGGTAAACGGTAAAGTAGTTACCCTGCTTGGGACCAAGATCGATACCAGCCGCGACCGGGTAACGGTGGATGATGAACCGGTGGCGGTACGAGCCAACGCCACTCCTCAGAAAATTTATATAATGCTCAACAAACCGGCGGGCTACTTATCAACGGTCAGCGACCCGCAGGGTCGGCCTACCATTATGGATTTGCTGGACGATGCCTCGCGGGTAGGCCGGTTGTATCCGGTCGGACGGCTGGATGCTGATAGCGAAGGTTTGTTGCTGCTGACCAACGATGGCGCGTTTGCAAACGCTTTGAGCCATCCCCGCTATGGCGTGGAAAAAGAATACCTGGCCCTGCTCGATGGTATTATCGCCATGAAGGACATCGAGGACTTGCGCGATGGCGTGCCGATCCGGGTCGAAGACCCCGAAACCGGCGAATACTCGGTTCAAAAGACCAGGGCGGCTAAAGTCGATCTGGTACGGCACGAGGGGTCGAACAGCCTGGTTCGCTTTATTCTGAAGGAAGGCAAAAAACGCCAGATTCGCCTAATGTCCGAGGCGGTCGAGCATCGGGTGGTTGACCTGACCCGCGTTCGGATGGGTCCACTCAAGTTGGGTGATTTGCCAAGCGGTAAGCATCGCTCGTTGTCCAAAGCCGAGGTTCACGCCCTGGTCGAGTCGGCCCGGCAACGCGCCGAGAATGTCGCGCCGCCGGTCAAAGGACAGGAGGCCCCGGCCCGTCCGGCCATCGGACCCTTACCTCGTACTACCCGTCCCGGTCCCGGTCGTCCCGGCCCTGGTCGGGCCTTTCCGAGCCAGGAGGAAGCTCCGGCCCGCCGGGTGCGTCCGGCTGCGCCCGGTCGAAGCTCGACCTTCCGAAGTCCCGATGAAGCCACCGCACGGCGCGGTCGTCCGGCAGGCCCAGGCCGCGACCAACCTTTTCGCGGGTCGGAGGAAGCCCCACTCCGGCGCGGTCGCCCGGCTCGACCGGGACCGGTTAGACCTTTCCGAAGTCCAGATGAAGACCCACGTCGCACCCGCCGACCAGGCCCCTTTAATCAGACCGGTCCTTCTGGCGATACCAATCGTTCTCGACCGGTAGGGCCACCACGCCGGAGTGGGCCACCTTCAAGGGGACCCGACCGGAGCGGACCGCGATCGGACCGACCGGCTAACGGCGGCTACCGGAGTGGTCCACGTTCGGATCGACCGGCTAACGGCGGCTACCGGGGAGAGCGACAAGATAGCGGGGGCTACCGAAGCGGACCGCGATCGGACCGACCGGATAATGGAGAACCCCGCTCGGATCGTCCCGATAACCGGGGATACCGGGGTGGACCACGTTCGGATCGACCGGATAACGGTGGTTTCCGGGGTCGTCGAGGCTAAATAAGTCAATCAGTCCGAGGAGAGAATTTTGTGTCATCGAGGGCCGCCGGAACTAAAAGGTTATTGATTGCGATTGATGGCACTGCCGGAGTGGGTAAAACCACCATCGGACAGATGCTGGCGACCCGGTTTAACTTGCCATACCTGGATACCGGCGCAATGTACCGGGCAGTGACGTGGCAAGCTCTGGAGACCGGTCTTAATTTGGAGTTGCTCGACCCGGTTGCTCTTTCCGGGCTGGCCCGGCGGCTGAGTTTTGTCTCACGCGATGCTTCGCCATCCGAGGCTGCCGATGGCCGACAGTATACCGTTTTGCTGGAAGATCAGGACGTCAGCCAGCAATTGCGGACTTCTCAGGTTGAAAAATATGTGTCGGTGGTAGCGGCGGTTCCTTCGGTTCGGGTGGAACTGGTCGAGCGACAGCGAGAGATCAGTCGCCAATCCGAGGTCGGTATCGTGATGATGGGCCGCGATATAGGCAGCGTAGTACTGCCGGAGGCCGATCTTAAAATCTATCTGGATGCTTCGCCGGAGGTGCGAGCCACCCGGCGTAGCCGCCAATCGAGCAGCAATTCGCAGGAAGAAGCTCGCCGCAGCCTGGAAAAGCGCGACCGGATCGATAGCCAGCGCACCACCGACCCGTTAGTTATCCCCCCCGGTGCCCTGATAATACACACCGACCATCTAAACCCCCAGCAGGTCGTCGAGCGGATCGCGGCAGCTCTGCCGGAAATTACCCCTTCGTAGACATTTTGCTTAATCGGTTGTAACTACACACCAAGCCACTATAAAGGATCGAAGCAGGGGTCGTGGGGGCCGGGTGCCCTGCGGGGGGTAATAAAGGGGTCTTCCCTTTAAAAACTCTTTTCTTCTTCTTTCCCTCGTCCACTGGTGGCCCTGGGGAGGGGTCAGGGGTGGGACCTGAGTAGTTACAATCGGTTGAAATTTGAACCGCTCTCGACATAAAGCCTTTTGTACCGTCTTTTGTTAACTGCGAGACTGAGATGATCGGCTGGTTTGCCGGAAAAGTAGAAAGGGTGCAGCAAGCACGCGCCGATTTGCGTTTCCAGGTACTTTAATAAAGCCTGATCACGTTTCATCCGCCTTGCTTGTTGACTGTATTTGACTTTATTAGGGTTCTGTAAGTTATAAAAGCGTTAAGAAAAGCGGTGGAACTAACTGGCAACCTTGTATTCATTTGTATTTGTCGGCGGCACATTGTTTACCTGATAGAGACACTGGCGTAGTTTTACCAGCATTGATCTTATCTCTTTCAAGGTCGACAAGGTACTTGAATGGCCCATTTCGGTAATTAATTGCAGTTGAACTGAAAGCACTGTAATATGATCAATAAATTGATCGAGATGGGGATAAAGCAGGTGGGCTGTAAAAATAGTGGCTTTTAAGCGAGACCATTCATCCGGCTTGATTACAATTGCCAGACTTTGAAAGTCCGCGTCCTCTAGGGCTAAATTGGCAAGCGTAATCTGAACATACATAAGATGCTCAAAAGAATGATTAAAGCTGAAGGGAGCCTCAAGTTGGTGAACACTTTGAGCAGGGTCTTCCTTCGAGTGATCCGGGTTAAATAATGTCATCAGTCGTCTCCACATAGCAATAGTTAGACTTAATAAACGACTATTATCTTAACCCAACGCCCAATCAGATACTTTAGGTATCACCCTTTATATGTATAACACGCGAAATACTAAAGTGTTTGAACATAAGTAATTGTTTATTATTATTTCACCATATCTAATATTTGTCAATCCTATTGTTACATTTTGTTATGTTTTGTTACCTTTATTTCTGATCAAGGTCAATCATCATTTCAAATATTTATCTACCGAATTTTGCGATTACCTCAAGTTTAACTTTTAGCCTCTGAAAATAAGTTTTTACTCTATATTTGAACATTTACCTCTGCAGGGCAGTTGCAAGTGGAGAAAGGAGAAAAGTACAAAAAGAGAACCAACTAAGTTAGGCTAAAGGTGTCTAAACAATTACCTAAAATAGAAAGGTTCTCCTGTGAGTAAATATAGCACAATTGACTTAAATGTATAATTGCCCTTTCAAGCTCTTTGTCTCACAAAACCAGCTGGGGACGGGTGCTGGCGGAGGCGGTAGATGTAAATGAATTAGAGGCCCTGGTCGCCGACTTTTTAGCCCAACAACTCTCAAGAGAAATACCCCAAAGAGGGAGTGTGGTGTTGAATATAGATGGCAAAACCTTGCGGGGTACAATTCCAAAGGGTCATACTCAGGGGGTCCATCTAAGGGCCGCTTACTTGCCGGCAGCCAGGATTGTGTTGGCTCAAAGTGCGGTCGAGCGGGGTCTTAAAGAGAACGAGATAGTGGTGGCTCCCCGCTTGATCGAGCAGTTGGATTTACGAGGTTTGGTGGTAACGGGGGACGCGATGCAAGCCCAAAGACAACTTTCGGTGGCGGTAGTAGCGGGGGGTGGGGATTACGTGTGGATAGTTAAAGGCAACCAACCCAGCTTGCTTAAGGACCTCGAAATTCTCTTCGGGGCGGAAGCTATCGAGAAGGGTGGGAGTGCCGCCCCGAACGATTTTGTCAGCCACAGCCAGACGGACAAAGGACACGGGCGAAAAGAAAAGCGCACCATTACGACCAGTGCCCAACTGGTGGATTAGACTGACTGACCGTATTTAGCCTTCGTATTCAAGCTCGAACGCTGGGTCTGGGAAGTACCAAAGGCGGCGGGAGACGCTCTCATAGCGCACAGTTATGAGGTGCGCTATGGCATCACGAGTTTACCCACAACGGTAGTGAATGCCAAGCAGTTGCTGAAAATAGTACGGGATGGCTGGGGCATTGAAAACGGTCTACATCACTGGCGGGATGTTCAATTTGGGGAAGACCATTCTCGGTTAAGAAAGGGTGTCGCTCCCCATCTCAATGCCGTCTTAAACAATCCGGCTTTAGGACTACTACTTACGAGCGGCGTAAAGAATGTGGCTAAGGCGCGGCTTGAAATGGACTACGACCCAACGCTGGCTCTCGATTTACTCACTCAACCACTTTTGTCAACTCTTTGCCCTTGCAACAGCCCTGTTTACTAACCAACATAAGTAGCTACACTCGCCAGGGTGCGGTATAATTAAACTTAAAGTTAAGATGTCTGAGCAGGTTTAAAAGCCTGGCCTGAATGATATTTCTCTATTTTTCTGGAATAGAGTGGGTAGCCCAGCTTGTTGTAAGCAGAGTAAAAGAGGTTAGCTAAATTATGAGGTTGCAATCTGTCGATACAACCCCTCAAGCGGAAAAGATGCAGATGGAATTGCTCCGGCTGGCCGGACCTCAACGAAGGATGCAGTTACTAAGAAATTTAAGTGCTACTACTCGCCGCCTCTCACGGAATGGATTACAGAAATTACACCCAAACCTTAAACCCAGCGAGTTAAACTTACTATTTCTTCAAAATCTTTATGGCCGAGAACTGCAAGCCTTCACCGGGCAAGGCCAGGAATTAGCTTTATTATGTCCAAATAGGTCACTACAGGAACACCAGGTAATGAATGACGATATTTTAGCTGCTATCGAACCGCTGGTAGCAGTATTTGAGAAATTAGGCATCGCTTATCTCATTGGGGGTTCAGTGGCTAGCTCGGCTCTTGGACTGCCACGGTCTACTTTGGACGCCGATCTGGTGGCCGACTTACAACTCGAACAGGTATCGTCATTGGTCGAAGCACTCGGTCAGGATTACTACCTGGCTCAGGAAGCAATCCTTGATGCGATCCAGCGGCACAGTTCCTTTAAATTGATCCATTTACAAACAATGTTTAAGCTAGATATTTTTGTAATAAAACCAGACCTTTTCGATCAAATCGCGTTTAGCCGTCGGCAACTCTTGAGATTGGACGCTACCAACCCGGCCGCCAGAGAATTCTATTTATCCTCGCCGGAAGATATTTTGCTCCACAAACTAGCCTGGTATAAGGCCGGTAATAACGTTTCCGAGCGGCAATGGCTGGATGTTTTAGGTCTTCTTAAAGTTCGAGGTGATACAATCAATCGGGAGTATTTGAAAAAGTGGGCCAATGACCTCAGTCTTAGCGACTTACTTGAGCAATCCTTTGAAGAAGCGGGTCTGGCTTAACTTCAACTTATAATATGTGTAGACCGATTAAAACTCTAAGTTAGTAAATACTTTAATTCTAGGATTAAAAGCACTCTGACTGATATGACGAATGGCGACTAAAGGAAAAGGCGGCGGCCGGGGTCGGGGAGGCGGTGATTACTACGACCACTACTATCCGTCCAGTACCCCGCGTCGAGTAGCCGGCGGACTTAAAACCAAAAACGAACGGGGCGCAATTGGCGAAACCTGGTGGTCTCGCCGCTGGCTTGGCCTGTTGGAGTCGTTTGGCCTCGGTACCCGCCTGACGCGGGGGTGGCGGTAATTTTGTATCGGCTACGCTGGCAAATCGAGCTGCTTTTTGAGTTATGGAAAAGTCTGGGGGTTTAGAGCAATGGCACATTCACAAGCCCTGGGCCATCTTATGCGAGATATACGCCAAATTGATCGGGCAAGTAGTGCAACACTGGCTGCTTTTGGTAGGGGTATGGCAAGAAGAGGAACGTAGTTTAGTCAAGGCCACTCGCTTGATCCGCCAAAAGCTGGGAGCAATACTGGTAGTAATAGGGCAGGGACAGCGTGTAGTAGAGCAATTGGCCCAATTAAGAGCCTCAATTGGGTCTAATTGTCGTTTAGAAGGGACGAAAAAGAAGCCAAGCAGCTTTCAACTTCTAACCCAACCACCCGATTACTTGGTTTCTAAACCACCTAACTTGAACCCGGTTGCTTAGATTGACGGCTATGGGGGTATTACAGGGGTCTCCCCTGTAATTATTCTTTTCTCCCCCGCCTTGGGGCGGGGCCTAAGTAGTAACTAATAACTAATGGTCACGCTCGACCGCCGCCGCAAAGACCTGGCTGTAACGCCCGGCAACTGCGGTCCAGTTTAGTTCCAGTTCGATTTTACGCCGTCCGGCCTGTCCAAACCGCTCCCGCAGGGCCGGGTCGGCCAGTAGTTCCAGAATAGCGGCGGCCAGAGCTTCTACATCACGCGGCGGCACTAACCGGCCATTTTCGCCGTCCGCTACCGCCAGGGGCACCCCCGCCACGTTCGAGGCAATCACCGGACGACCGCTAGCCAGGGCCTCCAGCAGCGTATTCGGTAAGCCATCGACGTTTCCCTGGTCATCGATCACGCTGGGCAGCAGGAAAATATCACAGGCGGTCAGGTAGTCGGGAAGCCGGTTATGGGGGACAGCCCCTTCAAATCGCACCTGCCCGGTCAGGCCTAATTCGGCGGCCAGGTTTTCCAGTTCGGCCCGCAGGTCGCCTGCCCCGGCAATCACTAACCGGGTTTTGGGATACTTTTGAAGCACCGCCGGAAGCGACCGCAGAGCATACTCGAAGCCTTTTTTATAAACCAGCCGCCCCACACACAATAAAACCGGTTCGTCCGGCGCGAAGCCCAATTGAGTGCGCAAGGTCGAGCGTTCGCTTACCGCTAATTTAAAGCTGTGGGGATCGACCCCGTAGGGGATCACCGCTGCCCGGCTAGCCGCACGGGTCGCACCCAGCCGTTGCGCCCGTTCCAGCAGATCGGGACTGGAAGCCGTCACCGCGCTGGCCCGCCGGAAAGCCCACCTCGCTACCCAGCCCACTGGCTTTATTCGTTCGGCGACAAAGACATCCGAGCCGTGCAAACTGATCACCACCGGAATACGTCGCAACCAGCCGACTAGCACCGCTACCGGTGCGTTTGGGATAACCCAATGAGCCTGGATCAGATCGAAATGTTCGCGGCCACTTAGCCGCCACATTTTCCAGAAACTACTGAGCAGTACAAACGGCAGTAACAGGTAAATTTGTTTGCGAATGCGGGTATCGCCCTGGAGTGAGGCGGCATATCCCCAAATGTTCCACTTCCGGTGCAGGGCATATTTGTAGGCAAAAAACCGCACCCCGTTTTCGACCGGTTCGCGTTTGAGGTCGGGATGATAGGGCAGCACTACCGTTACCGTATGGCCGCGCGCCTGGCTGAACTGGGCAATCGCTTCTATAAAAGGAGCGGTTACATCGCCGGGAAATTTCGGGTAAGAGGAAGTCAGTATCAGGATTTTCAAGGCTTGTTCACTATGTGGGGCCTCGATTTGCGGGCCGGTCGGGTTGGACTGGGTAAGCATTTTTTCCTTTCAATTTACGGCTGTCGAGAGGGATTATAACTTGCCACTAATCTTGAGGCAAACTACTGAAAAACTTTCAAACCCTGTTTGCGTTATATAAGCTATAGTTATGTATTTTTCGTTACGTACATTGTATGGTAAATATGGTATACATAGAGTGCGAAGGGAATTAATTTAGCTAGATGGTAGACAAGAGGTAGCCGCAATGACCGGGAAACAGCAAATAAAGAGTTGGGAACGTCCGGTAGAATGGGCGTTGGGCAACATGGATGAAGCTTTATTTAATTTTGGCAGCTTTATGCTGAGTATGTCCCGCAAGCCCCCCTACACCTCCGACCAGGCCGGTCTGGCCTGGCTGGAAAAAACCGCCCAATCGCCGGTAGATTTATCCAGTTGGTTTAGTGCCCCGCCGCCGCCTATTATAAAACTGATTACCTCCAAAAACCTGCCGCTAACCGCCCTGCCCCTGGGAGTGAGTGCCCGTGAGTTTTCGGTTTCTAAAATCGAATACCCCAGTGCGATCAAAACCGGCTTCCCGGCCAACGATACCGTGCATGGACTTTATTTGCAGCGGCGGGGTTATGAAGATGGCCCGGTCCTGATTTATCTGCACGGCTGGATGGAATTTGAACCTGGTCTATCACTCCGGCTACCACTTAGCTGGGCTTCCCAGCTTAATTTGAATATTCTGGCTCTGCATATGCCGTTTCATTTCGAGCGAACCCAACCGGGCACCCTGAGCGGCGAGCTATCGATCACCGGAAATCTACCGTTGGCCGTCAAAGGTATGCAACAGGCTATCAGCGACGTGCGGCAAGCTTTGGGTTGGCTCAAGCGAGATAATCCCCAGCGGACAATCGGGCTGGGTGGCAAGAGCCTGGGCGGTCTGGTAGGCGCAATGACGCTGGTAATCGAGCCGGGTTTTGAAGCGGCGGTGCTGGCGGTTCCGGCCACCAGTACCCGCGCCTCGATCTGGCGCAGTGCCCATACTCGCCGGATGCGCCAGGACTTGACCTCGCAGGGTCTGGATGAGGAAGCCACCGCCCGGTTGCTGGAAATCATCCGGCCTGGCCGGTACCGGCCCTTGCTCGACCCGGCCCGAATCTTGATACTTAAAGCGCGGGCCGACCGGGTTTGCTTCCCCGACGATACCGACCGCTTTACCGACCAATGGCAGACCCCGGTACTAGAATTGCCGACCGGCCATATTACCGCCACCTTCGACCCGCGCGGTCGCCGGGCGGTCCAGCTTCATCTAAAACACTTTTTGAGTGGGATGGGATAGTTTAAACCGACCGTATCTGTTCAGACCCCACCCCTAACCCCTCTACAGGGCCACCATTTGATGGGGAAAAGAAGAAGAAAAGAGAATTTAAAGGGGAGACCCCTTATACCCCCCGCAGGCACCGAGGGGGTACCCGGCCCCCACGACCCCTGCTTCGATCCTCTATACAGGTTTGGTGTGTAGTTACTGTTCAGGAAGGATTTTTTAGATGCTGAATTTGTACCCGTTGAAATTGGAGCCGCAGATAAAAGAAGTGGTCTGGGGTGGTCGCTGGCTGGCCGATGTGCTCGGCCGGGCCGGTGAGCCGGAAGCCCGGTTGGGGGAAAGCTGGGAAGCTTATTCCGGCAGTAAAATTATCAATGGCGAATGGCAGGGCCGCAAGCTGGGCGATTTGTTCGATCAGTACGGGGCCGAATTAGCCGGGGAGAAAGCCGCCGGTTATCCAAAGTTTCCGCTCCTGGTAAAATTTATCGATGCCCACCAGAACCTGTCAGTCCAGGTTCACCCCGATAATTTGCTGGCCCAGCAACTGGAGCAACAGCCATTTGGCAAAACCGAGTTCTGGTACATTATCCAGGCCGAACCGGCGGCCCGCATCTACTATGGCTTCAACGATACCTCACTCGATAAAAATCAGTTACAGGAAGCCCTCACCCAGCGAAATCTGGTCCAATATTTGCAGCATTCGCCGGTCCAGGCCGGTGACGTGGTTTATATCCCCGCCGGGACAATTCACGCGCTGACTGAAGGCATTGTGGTTTACGAACTGCAACAGGACTCGGATATTACCTATCGCCTGTACGATTGGGGCCGCACTGACCGCCCGATCCACATTGAAAAAGGTTTGCAAGCCCTTAACCTAGCCTACCGCAACCTCCAGATTACTCACCCCACCCCGCAACCAGCCTCCGGCTACCGTCAGACCGACCTACTGAGCAATCAGTATTTTGCCGCCGCCGTTTACTCGATTGAGAAAGAGGCGACCTTTCCGGCCCAACCGGCGAGCTTTTCGCTGCTGACGGTGCTGGACGGAAAGGGAAATTTACTCTCCAATACTACCTCGTTTGAAACGCTGACCCTGCACAAAGGCGATACGGTATTATTACCGGCCCGGCTCGATTACCGTTTAGCCTCTACAGGTGCCGCATCGCTGGAAGTAATGGCCGGTTGGCTGGTGTAGCCGCTATTCAGAAAAGCAAGTCCAGTAAGGCTAAAATTAAAATTTGAATAACCTCATATGCCTTTTCTATATATCTTTTTTCTAGGCCATTTGACTTATTTTTCTACCGTCAGAGCCAGTCTTTTCACCTAGTAAAAAGACAAAATAGCCTACCGGCAAGATAGGTCAAAGGTCTTATGCAATATATGCGATAGATCACTTTATTATTCTGGCAAAGAGTATATAATAATCGTAGGTGAAATCAAGATTTTGCCTAATAAAAATAGCAAATATGTAATTTAATCTGTTAATAGACCTGTTACGATATTTAGTAGGAATATTTCAAATTATTTTTAGTGATAGAGAGGGACCTAAAATGTACGAAAATTATGACACGCAGCTAACAATGGCTCAATATAAAATAAATGACCTTAGAAAACGCGCCGAGATGGACCAGAAGGCTGATATGGCCCGCAGTGCCAATCCTGTCCGTCGTTCAAGACTTAATTTTCACTGGGCCGGTCTCGGTTCCAAAAGCGATAGCAAAACCGCCGGTAACAATAACTAACTCCAGGTAACAAAAACCACCGTCAGCATAGTCGGACGGTGGTTTTTTGATGGCTAAAAATAAACCTGTTCCGCCAGGGTAAATAAAAAGATAACTTACTATAGACGGTTCTGTGCTATAATTCACTATAATCTACTGGTAATTTAAAGACAGGTTTGTGGAGCCTGGCGATCAGGACAAAATAGCGACAGATGAGAAAGCATTATCTAATAGTTGGAACTATCCTCGGAATAGGTTTGCTGGCGGCCCTGGCGATTGTAGTCACGACCCCTCAGACCAATCCCAGCGGAGCAGGGGTAACGGCTGTGCCCGCCCCGACCGGTAATATCAGTGGTGGTTCGATTGATGGTCAAATAATTTTCAGCCGACAGGGTAGTCTGTGGCTGTGGCGGGGCGATAGTGCCAGACGGCTGCCGCTAGAGCCGGGTAACTCGGTCGTCGCGAATAACAAGGTGCGGTTGATCCAACCTGCCCTTTCTCAGGACGGTAGCCGGTTGGTTTATGTCCGTGAGGACGAGACTTTTTCCGATCTTTGGCTGGCGGCCCCCGATGGCAGCAACCCGCGTCCACTGACTACTAACCGGGGCAATGGTACTCCCCGGAGTCCAAATTTCATCAGCAGTTCGCTCTGGACCTTTAATCCGGTCTGGTCGCCCGATGGTACAGAAATTGCTTTCCTTAGCGACGTAGGCACCGATGATCTTACAATACGAGCTACCAGCCCGGCTAAATTTAACCAGCGTCCTATCAGCAAAGGGCTGGCAGTGACCCAGGGTGGGTTGCAACGCCCAAGCTGGTCTCCCCAGGGTGATTTGCTGGCGGCTGGGGTATTTGAAAACGGCAAATCGCAGATTTATACCCTCAAAGCCGCCAGCGGTCAGGCCACCAAACTGACCGACCAGCCGGACGGTGCTTATGACCCGGCTTATTCGCCCGATGCTAAATCAATTGCGTTTGTGAGCAAGCGCGGCAATTCCGGTGAATTATGGCTGATGCGGGCTGACGGCAGCGGAGGGGTATTATTGAGCAACCAGAACAGCCGCTACCCGGTCTGGTCCCCTGATGGCAAGAAGCTGGCTTTTCTGGGCCTGAAGGATGCCAATTTTGAGATTTTTGTGCTGGATATAGCCGCCGATGGCACCAGTGCCGCCGGATCGCCCCGGCAGTTAAGCCAGAATGCCCGGCTGGATGGAGCCAGTGGCTTTAGCTGGAGTCGCTAGAAAATCTTAGCGAGATGCAAGAGAGAAACACACGAACGAACGAGGAAACCCAAAATATAGCCTGGCCCGGTCTTTTCAGGCTCTATATTTTGTGAAAGAAACCGGCCCAAACCGGTTGAGGGGAGAAAGCCAAGCGTGTCACAGATAAAAACGCTAGCCCTGGCTGCACCGGAAAAAATTCTGGTATTACCGTTTGCCGATGGTATCGGTGACTTTGTAAATATGCAACCTTTGTTGGCTGCGATTGCGCGCCGCTTTACCGGGGCCGAAATCAGTGTGGCCGCTTCGTCTTATGCCAGTTATCTAATTTCACCCTCAAACCCGGTAAAGCTGGTTACACCTAGCTGGTTCGATAAAGAACCGGGGCCACTGGCTCAAACTTTGCGCCATTTTGTGCCCCAGTCGGTGCTGGCTCGCGTGGCCGGACCGGTTTTGAAACGCGAACTGGGCGGCGATATTGATCTGGTGGTCAATACCATTTTGCTGTGGGAAAAGCGTATGGATTTCTCGCGCTACTGGACCCCCCAGACCCCGCCGCGAGCCGGTGCGGTGCATACTCTCGATTGCCTGGCCGACGCGCTGGAAGACGAGCTTGGGCTACTAATCCCTACCCCCGCCCGCTATCCTGTCCTGGAAGTGCGCCCGGCGGCCCGCCATTGGGCCAAAAATTATCTGAGCGAGCAAAATTTGGCCGGTCGCCCGGTGGTTGCCCTCATCCCGGAAAGCAATATGCAGATCAAAAAATGGCCGGCGGCAGGTTGGGCTTACCTCAACGACCAGTTGTTGCGGCAGGGCTACCAGCCGTTGTTCTTTGGGCCGGAAAAAAGTCCACTGATCGAACGTATTACCGGGCTGTCACACTCACCGGTACGCCAGGTTTCGACTACACTCGACAATGTGGCGGCCCTGATGGAGTATTCGGAGCTGGCAATCGGGGTGGATACCGGGTTGCTGCATATCGCGGCGGCGGTCGGTACGCGCTGGCTGGGGCTGTTCGGCCCAACCAACCCCGATGTTACCGGTCCTTACGACCGGCGATTGGGCCGGGGACTGGTTTCGCCCTTCCCGCGCGGCGAGGGTTGCCGGACCTGCTGGAAAAGCTTCAAGTACGAGGACGACGAGTGCCACAGTCTGACCCAGGGTGCCTGTACCGATTTTCTGGACCGCCGGGTGGTGCTAGAAGCGGCCCTGGAACTTTTACCCCAATCCGCCTCGGTTTAACCATGCCGGAAGCCGGACAAATGGTGCTGCTCGACCGGTCCGCGCCGGGAATTTTGACCGTCACCCTCAACCGTCCGGCGGTTTTTAACGCCCTCTGTGTAGCCCTGCTCGAACAGTTGCTATCAGTTTTTCAGAATGAGGCCACCGCGCCGGAAGTGCGTTGTGTGATCCTGACTGGCGCGGGCCGGGCTTTTTGTGCCGGTCAGGACCTGGAAGAACGCCGGGCCTTTATCGAAGGAAAATCAAAGCCGCCTTCGCTCAGTGAATCTCTACGCCGCCGCTACAACCCCCTGATCATGGCGATTCGCAATCTACCAAAACCGGTAATTGCCGCCCTGAACGGTGTGGCCGCCGGGGCCGGTTGTTCGCTGGCACTGGCTTGCGACCTGCGCCTGGCGGCAGATAACGCCGTTATGATCGAAAGTTTTGTCCAAGTTGGTTTAGGTTTGGATAGCGGCAGTAGCTTTTTGTTGCCCCGGCTGGTCGGGCTGGGCCGGGCCTTTGAACTGGCTTTGCTCGGCGACCGGATCGATGCGGCTACGGCGGAACGTTACGGTCTGGTCAACCGGGTAGTGCCCACCGATCAGCTATTGCCGGAAACTCTCAAGCTGGCGACCCAACTGGCCGCCGGACCACCCGCCGCGATTGCCCGGATCAAAAAAGAGCTTAACTTTGCCCTCGATCACGATTTACGCCAAACCCTGGAACTGGAAGCCAGCGAACAGCAGGAAGCGGCCCACCACTCCGAATACCGCGAGGGGCTAACCGCTTTTTTCCAGAAACGCCCGCCCAAATTTTAGCCAGGTTAGATTTAAATAAAAAAAGACCGCCTCCCTGAATTATTTCAGATTGGCGGTCTTTTGTTTTGAGGGATTTAGAACTCGACGCGCAGAGTTGCGATCCGCTTGGCGGGGAGTTCAAACGACAGCCAGCCGTCTTCCGCGATGGTTAGCTCCTGTACGATCTGGTCTTCGCCCAAATTGACCAGGCTAACCCGGCTGGGCTGCCGGTAGAAACGCACCTTCGCCTGTGGGATGTCGCGGGTAGCCGGGTTCCACAACCGCAAGATCAGGGCGCGGCCATCCTCGCTCGGCTTAATCGTGCTAAGGGCGACTACACGAGGCAAGATTTCGACAAAGCTGGTGCTGACCGGCAAACTGGCCGGGGTCGGATTACCCGGAGTGACTGTAATGCCGCTCAACGGCTGGTTAAAGGCGTGGGCCTGGGCCTGGGCACCGGCTACCAGCCACTCGCCTTTGTGGGGCATCAGGGCGTAATGAAAAGTATGGGTACCCTTCTCCTGTGCGCCGGGGGTTGGCAATCCCGGTCCGGCGTGGTCGCGCCGGGTACTCAGGTCGGCCCGCGAGAGCCAGCCGACGCAGCGCAAAAGCGTCAGGGCGACCGCCGACTTTTCGCCTTCGTGGACGATTTCGTACTCCGGCAAGCCTCGGTTTATCACGCTCAGGCCGACTTTGCTGGCCGGATCGTATATCGAAACAAAGCTTTTCTGGGGGGCGGTTGGCACCGGGTCTTCCCGCCAGTTAGCGTCGAAGGCCGGTAAGGTGGTCGACCGCTCCAGCACGTCAAAGGCTTGCTCGGCGGCTGCGCTGGTGACGGCGAACGGGGCCGGGAACAGCACCTGCAACCGGTGATCCTCGACATCATTGACAAAAGTTACCCTGAAATCGATCCGCCGCTGGCCGGGCACCAATCGGGCGATTACCGTTACCGGGCAGATAGTCTTGTAGGAGCCGCGACTCTGCCGGTCTTCACTCAAGCTGAAAGGCAGTTCCAGTGCGCCATCCATCAGGATCGTACTTTCCAGCGTACCGCGTCGAACTTCGATGGCGGGAGCGGCAAAAAGACTTTCGATCAGCGCGTCTTTGGTGGCCGGGGAATAGTTGTATTCGTCGCCCGCATCCGAACCGTCCCGGAAGCGGTTCAGGCCGTTAAAGGTCTGGCCGGTTTCTTTATCCAGTACGCTAAACAGGCCGGTTTTTTCATCCACACTTACTTCGTAGAATTCGTTCTCAATCGACCCATTCTGAGTAGGGGTTTCCGGTTTTGGCTGTTTTTCGTTGAGGTGGCGCGGGCGCATAAAGAAGGTCTTGTAGCCGGTCGGCGGCACATCTTCGGCCAGAAATTCCAGTTGGGCACCGGTCTGACGATACACCGTAAGCCGGAAAGTATCGATGCCCGCCTGGGTCGTCATAAGAGTAGCTTCCGCCAGGGCCGATCTCATCAATTCCGGGTCGGTCGGAGAGGCCGACTGATAAATCGCCTGAATGTCTACATCCATTACATTATGCTCGGCCCCGTTCCGAAACTCGATGGAAGCCATCGTATAATCCATTATCCGGCCATCGTCACCAGCCTGGGCGACCGTGCCAACCAGCGTACTGGCCGGAATATCCATATTGAACAGCATTTCTTTGGTAGGTTTGGAGAGCCGGTGGGGTAGCGTTTTGCCATCGCTATCGGTAATTATCACGTCCAGCATCCCTTCGGGGGCGGTAATGGGCAGACTGACTAATTCGGTCCGCTTTAGCGGGATCGTATTGGTGACGACCAGGGCCAGCCCTTTTGGTTCGACATAGCTGGTATCTATCGCGGTAGCCAGAGTACGCCAGCTTTCCTGGCGCAATTCCTGGCCGATCTGCTCGGCCCAGTCAAAGCGGGTCCGCATTTCTTCGTGAACTTGGTCGATGCTGCAACCACAGATACTATCGTGCGGATGGTTTTGCAAGAGATACTTCCAGGCTGTCCGGTACAAACCCCGCAGCGAGGCGGCCTCAAAAACTTCCTGTTGGCCGGGTAAACTGGCTAACCAGGCCAGGGCCGGACCGGTTTCGCGCTCCAGTAGATTTTCGATGCGGGCATTGTCCTGCTTGATCCACATCCGGGCACTTAAAACGCCTGGTAAGAGATGGGCCAGACGGCTATCGCGGAATTCACCGTCGTGGCGCGGCGTTTCAGGCCGTTTCCATACGCCCGACTGACGCGCCAGTTCGAGGTAAGCCGGTAAGCTGCCGTGTACCACCCGGTAAGCCGGTTCTTCTTCGTTTAGGGCGGCCTGGACCTGACGTAAGGTGGCCGGAAACTGGGCCGATGGCTCGACGTGGTCGTTGCCGTTCATCAAAAGGGTGATACCACTGCGGCTTTTGTCGATCACCAGTTCCTTGAGGGCCGGTAGCTGGGCCATCGCGGCTTCGGGGCCTTTGTTCCAGGCCAGGGCCGAGCTATAGCCGCCAATGTTGGCGTTACCCGGCAGCCAAACACCATCGACAGTGGTGCCATCGGGGGCCGCCCAGATATATTCGACCTGACCGAGTTCCGGTCCAACCCCCCGCCAGAATACGGCACTATCAATGCCAAAGCCGCGCAAAATCTGAGGCATCTGGCCGGTGTGCCCGAACGGATCGGGGATGTAACCCACCCGCATCGGCGACCCAAATTCGGCGGAAGTTTGCAGACCGCGCAGCAGGTTCTGAATATGTGCTTCGCCACTAACCAGAAACTGATCGGCCAGAATATACCAGGGTCCAATTTGCAAGCGGCCAGCCCGGATATGGCGTTCGAGGTCGGCCCGGCGGTCGGGGCGTACCTCCAGATAATCCTCCAGAACAATCGTCTGGCCGTCGAGCATGAAAAACTTATATTCACTATCCCGATCAAGCAAGTTCAACAACCGGTCAATCAGGCGAATTAGCTTTACCCGGTACTGTTGAAAAGTTAAATACCATTCGCGGTCCCAGTGGGTATGCGAGACCAGCATCAAAACCGGCTGCTGTTCGGTACGGTTGCCGGAAGGAGAAGAAATCATGCTCATTTGGAATAAATCGCTTTCTATCTCTTGACCTATCAGGAGTAATTAGCTCCTGCAAACCTTTATTAGTTAACGACGAATTAAGTCAGATTATACACTATTCCTGACCGCTTGTTAAAGTCTCAGGAGTTTCTAACTGTTCACCATACCATTAAGAAAATTAGCAGGGTAGGCAGGGGTGCAACCCCTGCGCGGGGTCGTACAGGCGGCACCCAATGGGTACCCGACCCCCAAAACCCTCGCTTCAGGTTGGTTAGCGTCATCAGGCGAAAAACCTACCCTATAATTTTTATTCAAATGGCACATATCTTGCAAAAGGGGAGGTATTAAGGGCTTGTAGAGTATTGCATTTTGCGCTTGGTAAAATCTGGTTCGGCTCCCGGTTCTGGTGTCCTCTCATTATCCAACCGTCAGTCAGGTCCGGCGAAAGATAGGAAAACGATGAGTTTAACGAGAGGAAAACCGCCTGGAAGTATCATCCGGCGGCTGACCTACAATCTGGCTTTGACAATCGGTTTGCTGCTGGGTGCCCTGGCGGCCAGTATTCTGGCCGGTAGTTTTATTGTGAGTAACCAGAAAGACCTCGACGAACAAAAAAGCCAGATACTCCAGGACATTGATATTATGCTCACTTCGATGGTCGAGCAGGAAACCGGCGTGCGCGGCTATATCAATACCACCGACCAGATTTTCCTGGAACCCTACACCAGAGGACGCACCCAGTACCTTGCGACCGTACAATCCCTGGAAGTCCGCACCCACCAGGCGGAAATGGACCGGACGATTGCCAGCCTCCGCCAGGCAGAAGACCGGGCCGACCGCTGGTATCAGCAGGTTACCCAGGCCCAGGTCAGCCAGGTGAGCCGGGGCGGTACCGATTTGCAACTGACTCGTTCGCCGGAGGTCGCCCGCCAGGACAAATTACTTTTCGATAGCTTTCGCCAGTCGCTCGACACTTTGCGCGGCCAGGCCCAGGACGATTTAGGCCGGATTCAAGGTCGAGCCGACCTGACGCATCTGTTTGTGCTGGCCGTGACGCTGGTTATTGCCTCGATTGCGGTTTTATTTATCTGGTTCTCCTTCAATCACTTTATTGCCGGGTTGCGTCGCCAGATGGACCGCTTGATGGATGTGACCATTCGCCTGGCAAAAGGCGATCTCTCGGTGCGGGTTCACCAACCCAGCCAGGATGAAATGGGCCAGTTGGGCCAGAATTTTAACTCGATGGCCCAGGCCCTCGAACGTCAGCAATATTTTTTAAAACAGCGCGATATTCAGGATAGCATTTTAGAATTGAATAATTCGCTCAATACCAGCCTGGAACTTGAGCCACTGCTCGACAATTTTTTAGTGCAACTGCTAACCTTGCTAAATCTGGAAGTTGGCGCGATCTATCTTTACAAAACTAATACCGGTTTGCTGACTATCGGGGCCGTTCAGGGGTTTGACCGGGCCAAGTTGCAGCCGATTTTTACGCTGGGCGAAGGAATGGTCGGGCGGGCCGCCCAGACTCGGCAGGTACTACTGTTTAACCAGCCGGAGTCCGTCGAAACCGCCGGGTTTGAGGTCAAGACTATTCTCGGTCAGGTCCTGCCAGCCAATTTGCTCCATCTGCCTATCGAGCGGGGCGGTGAACTGCTGGGCGTGCTGGTGGTGGGCAACGTTCAACCCCTGACCGAAAACACTCGCAACGTGCTGAATGTTATCGGCGGCAACCTGGCGGTTTCGATCAGCAATGCCCTGGCTTATCGTCACATCCAAAGTCAGGCCATCGAGCTGGAAGCGCGCCGGAAGGAACTGGAAGCGAACAATACCGCCCTGAGTGAACAACGCGACGAACTGACGGTCTTGAATACGGCCCTGGAAGAAGCCAACCGGCTCCGCAATCAGTTTTTGTCCACCATGTCGCACGAATTACGTACCCCGCTAACGGCGATCATCGGGTTTAGCCAGCTTATGCTGCGGGGCCGTGAGACGGAGAATTT
The DNA here is from genome assembly GCA_038322625.1 of Chloroflexia bacterium. Lineage (GTDB taxonomy): Bacteria > Chloroflexota > Chloroflexia > Chloroheliales > Chloroheliaceae > 54-19. Next base: position 52,963 of record JBBQGA010000002.1, on the reverse strand, counting down.
TAGCCCGAAACAAAAAATCAACCTGGAGCGCATTCTCAAAAACGGCCAGCATCTGTTAAGTCTGGTCAATGATGTGCTGGATATTGCCAAGATCGAGGCCGGTCGCATGGATATTACCCGGAGCGATATTCAGATCGAACCGTTTATAGTGTCGCTGGTCGAGCAAATGCAATCGCTGGCAACCCAAAAAGGCCTTAGTATGCGCTGTGAGGTGGCCGAGAATATTGGTCAGTTGGAAACCGACCCGGAAAAATTAAGGCAAATCCTGGTAAATCTGTTGTCCAATTCCATAAAGTTTACCGAGACCGGCAGTGTCAGCGTCAAGATTGAAGCGTTAAATATTTCTACCAGCCCGGCAGACAACCAACCGGAGCAAATTCAGATTTCGGTAAAGGATACCGGCATTGGTATTCCCTACGAAAAACAGGACCATATTTTTGAGGAGTTTTACCAGATTGATAGTAGCAGCACGCGAAAATATGGCGGCACCGGTCTGGGGCTATCGATTGTGCTAAAGTTGACCGATCTGTTGGGTGGTACGCTGGGTCTGAGCAGTCAGACCGGTGAAGGCAGCACCTTTACGGTTACTTTACCGCGTTATATGCCCAATAGAGCCATCAAGTCATCCCCGTCAAAGCCGGTTGCGGGCCTGTCCCGGCCAATCGCCCCGGCCACCTCCCCCGCCCTTTCTGCCCATAGCGGAGTGTCCCTGAAAGAGTTCTCTGCTGCGAAACGCCTGGTCGTGGCGGTTGATGATGAACCGGATATTATAGAGTTGATCCAGGCTTCGCTTGAAAATACGGATTACAGCGTAACCGGGTTGCAAGACGCGTCCAGCGCACTCCCTCAAATCAAATACTTGCAGCCGTATGCCGTTATTCTCGATGTGATGATGCCGGGTATGACCGGTTGGCAAGTATTACAGCATTTGAAAGCCGACCCTGCTACCGCTCGGATACCGGTTATTATGTTAAGCGTAGTTTCCGACCGGGGTAACGGCTTTGCCCAGGGAGCCAGCGACTATCTGATTAAACCCATCGAGCGTGAGGTTTTAATTGAGACCCTGGATCGTCTAACAAATAGCTCCGGCAGGGCTAATTTGATACTAAACCACAATCCCAATCCCCCTGCTGATCGGGCGAGTTAAAACCTCTTTAGCTATACCTGGCGCAACTTCCCCTATATTTTGCATATAACAAATTGAAAAACACAATGAAGATTTCATTAACCTGGCCTTTCTATCCGATACAATCTTTGCTAGATAAGGTATAATAAGTTTAAATTCAGGCAGTTTTGCTAATTCATGCTACATTTCGGGATAGTTCTCTAAATATTAACCCTACTAACTATCGCGCTGGATTGGCGCATTTTAAGAGAGAAAGCTATGAGTATAACTATTGACACGACCCTTGCAATGACGCAAGACCATTATGATACTGCCCCGGCCAAAAAGCCCTCCCTGATTTTGGTAGTAGAAGATTCTGCCGATATTCGAGATTTATTAGCCGAGCTATTGGAAGGTGAAGGCTACCGGTTGCTTTTTGCTACCAAAGGCGAGGAGGGCTTGGCCTCGGCCAATGCTCATCATCCCCAGCTTATTTTGATGGACCTTTCTTTACCGGGAATGGACGGCTGGGAAGCCGTTCGCCAGTTGCGAAAAAAAGAGAAAGGTTTACAAGTTCCAATTATTGCCATGTCTGCCCACGCCTCCGAGCATACCCGCTGCCGGGCACTTGAGGTCGGCTGTAACGATTATATCAGGAAACCTTTTGACACCGATCAGTTGCTGGAAGTGGTCGCACGCTATATAAACTCCCTGGAACCTACCAACTAATCGAGTTATCGCTATGGGGTGGACCCGGCCAGAAAGTTTGAGAATATTTCAAATAAAAAAGGCCGGTCAGCCCTTGACAAATCACCTTCCAAACAGTATAATCGCCAATGTACTTATTGTTCCGCAATAGCTCAACGGTAGAGCAACCGGCTGTTAACCGGTAGGTTCAAGGTTCGAATCCTTGTTGCGGAGCCTTTTTTATTTCATATTTTCTACTGGACCGATTCTACTTTTAAGGCGAAAATCCTATTTCATTTTTATGGCTGGTTCAAAATTAGCCTGTTCCGGCTGCTAACACATAGTAAATTACCCGGCTGTACCAAAGGTAACACCCATTTACCACATACCAGCCGATTACCAGATAAATTAGCCGGCTGACGCGAAGGTATGGAAAAGCTTTCAACACTTCGGGTTTAAGACTAAAAAGTATGGTTTGACGGAAGGGTAAGGGGCTAATTTTGATGTATTCGACTAGCAGAGTCAGGAATAAACCCGTTCCTAGTGCAAAAAGCGGGATAGCAAAAAGCATTTCTTTTTGAAATAAGTTAACACGAGTTACAATCAGTGAGAATATGCCAAATGTACCCAGCCAGGCCAGGTAAAGCAGCAACGAGGGTAGACTAATTTCCTGGTTTAGTTGGAGTACAGACCTGTCTTCACTATCTGCACCTGACAAGGGTAATCGCGAGGTACTAGAAGGCGGCCTAAACCTCCACCAACTGATCAAGCCTAATATTGCGATAGTGATAATAAATGGCAAGAGATTAAAATGACTCTGGAGGGTGGGCCAAAACCCTTTAAGACTGATTACACGCTGACCTACCGATTTCCCCTGGGCTAATCCATTTAGCAGGGCGGGCAAGGTAGTAGTCAGTAGTGATACGACATAAAACCCGTAATACAGACCAAAAGCTATAACAACCCCAATTCCGGTCATTATCCAATTTTGGCGTAAAAAGAGTTTTTTATAAGCCGCACTTAACTTTAAGACCTGATTTTGATCAGCGTTCTTTGGGCCTTGCCAGTATCTCCAAACGGTCAGAAGGACTGTAATGAGTACGAACCGAACCGGCACCCGTATAGTGTTTACGCCCGGAATATAGTTATAAGTAAACAATATGCATTTTATTCATGCAATTTATTCTGCCCCCTTGAGGGGGTAGGGGGTGGTTCCTTTAACCTTTTGATAGGCTAGCTGGACATTCCAGGCAAGTCGGCCAGAAGTTTGATAGCCGGGCCGGGCGGGCCTTGTGTGTTCAGGCAGAATAGCAAAGGTGAGGTTGATAGGTCGCGCACGGCCTGTTCCAGCAAAGCCAGACTGGCCTCGTCGCTCCATTGAAGGTCCTGAAAGATCAACAGTACCGGGCGAGTGTCCGCCATGCCGCGCAGCAAGGCCAGCACCAGCTCGGCAAATTGAGGTTGTTGCGGACCGCTTATACGCTGCCGGAAACCCGGTTCTTCCTGGGCCAACCCGACTAACTGGCTTAACCAACCGGTCAGGTTGGTAAAAGAGGGGGCGTAAAGGGCAACCGCCTGCGATAACTTGGCGGCTTTTTCGGTCCGGCTTTCGGTATCGCTAAGGCCGAACAACCCACCCAGTATGCCACTCCAGGCCAGGTATGGAACGTTGGTAGCATTGAGCATACCGCCACCGGTGGCACCCTGCCCACCCTGTTGTAACCATTGTTGGGCGATCAGCGCAACTTCGCCGGGGTCCTGGCTCAGATGAACGCGGCGTTGCCCCTGCATCACGCTATTAAGCAAATTGTGATCAGTTTGGTTAGTCCCGGTGGGATGTTCTCGCAAGAAGGTCGGTAATGCGCCGGTAGTCGGGCGGGAAGCCAGTAAATGACTGACCTTGACCGGGTAATTGCGACCGGGCAAATCCAGGCCGAGGTCTTCGCCAAACAGAAAAGCCAGCCCAACCCGTTCGCGGGTGTAGCGGTCGACCAGGATAGTGCCGGGTGCCTCGGCTTCGTGCGCGGCGCGGGCAAACCGGGCACTCAGATTGACCACTTCACCCAGGACAATATAACTTTGATGCTGGTTTGTACCGACACTGCCACTAAAAACCGTACCGCTAGCGACCCCCAGCGTGGGAAGTTCCCCGGCAGGGGTGGGCAGATTACGAATTTTGAGGGCGGTTCGCAGGGCGTGGGTGGCATCCTCATTGTTAGAAAGCAGTGCCCCAAAGGTTAGATGCAGATAAACCGCTTCCTCGGCGGGTAGCGGAATTATATCGTGGACCCGGCCATCGAGTTCGGCACAGATACGCTGCACCGCCTGATAATACTCGCTCAGTTTGGCTACAAAGTCCGGTTGGCTCAGGTTCACCCCGGCCAACCGCACAAAGATATTGACCACACGGGGAAATTCGTTATTGGCAGTCATGTTCGCGCCGGACTTGAGACGTTGCGCTAGCGGTCGCGGCAGATAAGGCGACAAACGGCTGAATACCGAAAGTGGGTCCTCGTTCTTGAGTACTTTCGGGGCGGTCAGGCTTTCATCCTCACCACTTACCGCCTGGCTCGACGGGACCGCTACCCGCGCCAATTGACCCCAGGCAATACTCTCCTGCGCCAGGTTGGCTTGTTCCAGGGCGGGACCGTGAAAAACCAATACCCTCCCCACAATATCGCTGCCGACCGTCAGCCGTTCCAGCTTCCCGGCGGCTACCCCCACTCTAGTCTGAAAACTGTAGCGACCCTCCGCCGTTTGAACCGGCACAAAACTTTTGCTTATATCGATAAGGGCCTGACCGGCCTTTTCGGCCCGGTCGAGGGCGGCCACCGGTCCAGCCGGAAAAAAAACCTGCAAACTTGTTCCATCGAAACCGACTACCAGCCCCTCATGCTGCTCGACCAGTTTGAATAAGGGACTGAGGTAGCTATTCAATACGCGGGTCAGCACTTCGACTCCTTCGCGGCCAGTTTTTGCCAGCGATTCGGCCAGAGCGGTAAAGCCTTCAAAAGCGGCCCACAGCGTAGCTCCTTCATAAGAAAGCGGGCCGGTCGCCGGATCGGGCAGCACAAATGCAGGAAGATAAGCTACCAGCTTATCTACCAGAGTTAAAGGGTCGGCTTCAGTGCCGGAATAGCTGCTACTGGACATCATAGACTTTAATTTCCTTAGATATGTATTTGACGTTTGACCAAGCTTTCAACCTAACTTTCGACCTAGCTTTCAAAGTTAGCTTAGGCAAAAGTGGGCCTTGACCGGTCTAATTCGCTTGGCGGTCCATCCTTGAAATTGATAAAGTAGGTTGAGCAGGCACTATCAATCAGGTCGGGCGTTAGAGAACAGGGTTCCATTGTATATTTTGCCATCGCCATCATTTGATCCAGTAAATCGCGTGGTTGACAACTCCGAAAGGGCCGTTTGAAAGGTTTATACCAGCGTTTGATCAGATAATCAATACCTTTGTCGTCGTAATTTACTTTCTTGCCTTTGCAGACCAATTTGAAAATATTGCGAAATTGTTCCTCACTTGGGTCGATAATATTGATCTTGTACTTGATCCGGCGCAAAAAAGCTTCATCGGCCAGGTCAGCCGGGTCCAGATTGGTACTGAACACAATTAGCTGATCGAATGGCACTTCCAGCTTTTTGCCGGTCACAAGTGTCAGATAGTCGTAGCGTTTTTCCAGTGGAACGATCCAGCGGTTTAGCAATTCCATAGGGCGCATCAACTGGCGACCAAAGTCGTCAATCAAGAAAATTCCGCCGTTAGCTTTCATCTGGAAAGGTGCTTCGTAAGTCTTGGCGGTTTCGTTAAAGATCAAGTCCAGGCTTTGCATGGTCAATTCACCGCCGACCACCACTACTGGTCGTTTGATCCGCACCCAGCGAGCGTCATAGTTGATCGCTTGCATATCTTCCAGGTCGTCGACCGGGGTGTGGTTGATCGGATCGAAAAGCTTGATAATCTGGCCGTCGGCCTCACAGGCATAAGGTACATAGATACTATCACCCATCAGGCGGGTAATGCGTTCGGCGATGGAGGTTTTACCGTTTCCGGCAGCCCCGAAAAAGAAAATCGAGGAGGCAGAATTGACTGCCGGACCGATCTGGGTAAACATCTGGTCGGAAATGATCAGATCGGCAAAGGCTTTGCGGATGGACTGGCGAGTAACTACCAGGCTTTTGATGGTCTGCGCCCGGATCGAAGCCAGTAAATCGTTATAGGATACCGGCATCGGCCCGTTGTAACCGGTTTTATCCAGCGCATCCCCGGCACGTTGCTGGCCTTTGGGGGTCAGGGTAAACTGGTATCCGGCATCGCCCAGGCCGACCTGACCGGAAATATCGATCATTTCCTGTGCCCGCAATTGTTCCATCACGACCGACAACAAACCGTAAAAAGGGACTCTTAGAAAAGACGAAATCTGCCCACCGGTGATATTTCCTTTGTAATAAAGCGTGCGGATAACCATATCTTCGACAAAAGATTTCTGGATGTCCAGGTCCTGGACTGTGAACGGAATCGGCGGAGTAAACGAAGGCGGAGCCGACGGCTTCTCCTCGTCCTCATCCCAATTGGCGGGAAGACTCATTTTCCGGTAATGTTCGTGACCTTGCAGGGGTGGCAAGCCCTGTTTTTGGCGTTCCATATCCCCGGCCCAGGCGCGAACCTGTTCATCGTGCAAGGCAAAATGGGCCAGCGCAACTTCATCTTTGCGAGCCTGAGCTTCCTTGATCGAATTGTAAAGTGCCCGCACGACCAGCACTTTCTCGCCATTTACATAATAATGATGTGGAAATTCGTTATCATAGGCAAAACAATCTTTGGGTAGGTCGGACTGAGACATTTCATCAACCGCAGCCTGGTCGGTTAGAAAGAGCATTAGAATTACGATCCTTTCACTTTTCGCCTTGAGCGAGGATAGCAGCCAAGAAGGTTTGAAAGGTTTGGCTATTGGGATGGGTAGATAAATTATTAAATTAAATAATAGAATAGAGGCCGGTGTAGGTAGGTTGATTTGCCCCACTTTCTCACGGCGGACTTATTAATATCATAGCACATAATCGCGGTATTTTGAATAGCTGAAAATAGTACATTCAGGGCTTGTGGGCATAGGCGACCAGACCGCTCTAATAGGCCGACTTATTCTAAACCGGTCCTAATCTTAACCGGGTCAGTCCGGGTGGATTGGTGTGTTAAAATAGCCGGGTTGGCAATAATTGCGACGTAAATGGTCAGGAGCTTAGTTGAGTACGAAAGAACGCCGGGTGACAAGCCTTCGTAACGCCATCAGACGGTTGGAAGGTCAAATCACCATTTTGAAAGCCGAAAGTGACCGTCTATCGTGGCTGCGGCTGGTTTTTTTCGCTGCCGGTACGATTGCGGCCCTGTTCGCTTATTCGGTAGGAGGTTGGCCGGTCTGCCTGGTCGTGTTGGCCTTAGCTATCTTTGCCTTTGGGGGGATGGTAGCAATCCACGACCGAGTTAGCCGACGACTGGAGCGACATAAAATCTGGCTGGGCTTGAAGAAAACTCAACTGGCCCGCGCCACCCTCGAATGGGAAAAGCTAGCATATCATACCGGTTCGCAACCTTCTGCCGATAGCGATCATCCGTTTGAAACCGATCTTGACCTGACCGGGCCGCGTTCGTTGCACCGGCTGCTTGACACCGCCCGTACCCGTGAAGGTAGCCAGCGTTTGCGCGAATGGCTCCTGACGACCCACCCGGATTATGCTACTATTTTGCAACGCCAGGCCAGGCTAACGGAACTGGCTCCGCTTTCCCTGTTTCGGGACCGGCTGGCCCTGTCCACTGAGCTTATTATAGGCTCTCACGGCGAGGTCAACCGTCGCAAACTGGCGACCACTCAGCCGGGAGTTATCGACCGGACCGAACTGCTGGACAACCGGACTTTGCTGGTCTGGCTAGAACGAAACGCCAATACTCAACCGGTCTGGCGGTCATTAGTGCTGATGGCCGCTATCGCTCTCCTGACCATTGTTCTTTTCGGTCTAAGCCGGTTTGGGCTGGTGTCCAATTATTTCTGGCTGTCGTCGCTGGCGGTCTACGCCGTTATCTTCAATCTTAACTCAGAATCGGCCCGTACCTTGCTCGAAGATACCTACACCCTCAGCGATGGATTGTCCGGTTTGAGTAGCGTCCTGACTTACCTGGAAAAATATAACTACCGGGGTCATCCGGCTCTCCAGGAACTTTGCCAGCCTTTGCTGGACCGCGCAAACCGGCCCTCCCGGTTGTTGAAGAAAATCAGCCGGATTCTTGTAATGGCCGCCCTAAAACGCAATTTTCCGATCTGGTTGGTCCTCAATACGCTGCTACCCCTAAAATTCTGGCTGGCGCACGAGTTAAATGTGCTTAAAGGACAACTGGCGGTTTCGTTGCCGATCTGGCTGGAAATCTGGACCGAACTGGAAGCCCTTAACTCGCTGGCGAATTTTAGTTACCTGAATCCGCATTACACTCCCCCCCAGCTATCCGCCACACCCCAACCCGGCCAACCGGTGCTGGTCGGGCGTGGCCTGGGTCATCCGTTGATCGCGGATGCCAAAAAAGTTACCAACGATTTTACTTTTAATGCGCTGGGCGAAGTAATTATCGTTACCGGCTCAAATATGGCCGGTAAGAGTTCGTTTTTGCGCACGCTGGGGGTCAATCTGGTGCTGGCCCAGGCCGGAGGAGTAGTTGACGCGGCCCTACTTGACACGCCGATTTTCCGTTTGTTTACCTGTATCAAGGTTAGTGACTCGGTGACGGACGGTTTTTCTTATTTTTATGCCGAAGTGCGCCGCCTCAAAGCTTTGTTGGCGGCCTTGAACCAGCCAAATCCCCAACCGCTATTCTTTTTGATTGATGAAATTTTCCGGGGTACCAATAACCGGGAGCGTTTGATCGGGAGCCGTTCGTACTTGCGATCCCTGGTTGGAAAGCCTAGTGTTGGGGTAATCTCCACCCACGACCTCGAACTGGTCCGGCTGGCCGACACCAGCCCCCAGATCAAGAATTTTCACTTCCGGGAAGAAGTGCAAGACGGCCTGATGGTGTTTGATTACCGGTTGCGCAGCGGTCCTAGCCCGACCACCAACGCCCTGAAGATTATGCGTATGGAAGGCTTGCCGGTCGAGATGGCCGAAGATGAGCTAAATGAGCCGGATGCGAGGCTGGACCAGATACCGGAGGCCGCCAACCGACCTGAGCGTTAAGCCCGGCTCCGCGATGCTTTTGGGTTCAGGTCAGCCACTCCAGCCAGCTTCCGTGAGGGTCGGCCCTGGCAAGGACCTGATCGGTAGCTTGTCCGTTGTCAAGCTGAGTCAGGCTCAGTTGCGGGAAGCCCTCCCGCTGGCTCTCGAAAGAAATAACATATATTTTGCGTTGCCGCGAGAAATCCGCCAGTAAAGACCACAATGATTGACGCATCTGGGGCGAGAACTGGTTCAGCGTAAAGCTATGAAACAGGCAAAGAGTAGCCTCTGGCGAAGTATTTTGCAGTACCGCTGGTAAAGTATCAAGGGCGTTTCCGGCTATTATTTCTGGCCGGTTGGCCTGGGCCAATCTGATTGCCGTTTCCAGCCGTCCGGCCCGTTTAAGATGTTCCGGCCAGATCAAAGCGCGCAGCCATAGCATATCCGCCGGGTTGTCCAATTGAAGGGGGTTTAGATCAAGCCCGACCCGCGACTTTATCTCCGGCCAACTGGCTGGGAAGGGCGGTTGCCTCGACCCCCGCAAAATCCCCTCTAAAATCAGGGATGAGGCCAGGTCCCCGTACTGGCCGCCCGCATTATAATCATAACCGTAGCGATCCCATAAAAGATTTAGCCCGGCACTGGTGCCTATCTCAACCAGGGCCAGTTCGGTTCCGGCAGATCGGGCTACCACCCCAAAAAGCGGCATTAAACAGACACAACGCTGCACCTCGTTTGTCTGAACCAGCCGGGTTTCCAGCAACTCTTCGATAGCGGGCTGGTTTGCCAGGCAAAAAGCCCGAAAGTAAGGATAAACGTTTTCGGGTGGGTTTGGCTCGGAGTTGAGGTCAGGATAAAAAGCGGCCAGGGGATCGCTGGCATCTTGTAAAAGCAGGTAATGCACCGCCCCGAAAAGCATATTTGGGAGCGGTTGTCCGGGGCGTGCCCTGGCAGCGATAGAAAGTATAGCCGGATCAGCCGCAACCGCCAGGCTCAACCGGCTGTATAATGGCGAGGAGGCGGTTTCCTGGGTTACGAAGTGCTGGAAACGTTCGCTAACTTTCTCAAAGCTCATTAGAAACCTTTGAGGGCCTGTTCTTCGGTGTCGAAAATCTCAAAGACCTTATCCAGCATCATCAGTTCAAAGATGGAACGGGCCGACGGTTGTAACCCAACCAGCCGCAAATCGCCACCCCGCGCCCGCAACTGCTTCATACCGGAAACCAGCGTCGAGATGCCGATACTGTCGATAAAGTCGACCTGCTGTAAATTCAGCACTACGTTATTTACCCCTCGCGCCTCGTAGCTGTGCCACATCTCTTTGAGTTGCGGAGCCGATTGACCGTCCAAACGTCCGATCAGGTTCAATGATCCAATCGTTATAACGATTTCGTGTTGTTCGATCTGCATTCTTGCCTCAGTCTTTTTAACTTAGCTAAAGCTACCAACATATTTTAGCATCCACAAAATGTTCTGACCATGTTCATGGTCGTAATGATAAGTAAAATCATCGGTTAGTTTGCGGATGAGGTAAATACCATACCCCGACTCGCGGGGTTCGACGGGATCGGGTTCGTGCCAGATGGCTTTGGTTGGGTCGAAAGGTGCGGCGGTGTCGCTTATTTCCATCAAAAAAACCAATTGGTTGGTGGGGTTTTCTGCTTCAAAAGAGCGCATTGCACCCAGTCTCAGCCGCAATGTTTCGCCAGGGTCGGTAATGGCGTAGCCGTGCCGGATTATATTGCTGGTCGCCTCCTGCAAAATGAGTTCGACACTATAAACAAAATGGCTATAGCTAGTTTGGACCGTCTTATTTTGTTGACCGGCTAATTTCAGAGGACTGGTGCCGAATTTTTGCCGTTGCTGAGGGTCTTCATCTTCCAAAGACGGAAAAAGGTGAGGTAAAATAGCACAATACTCTCGTACAACCGTACCAAGCACCGGTAAAAATTCCAGTCTGGCCGGAATCGCCAGGCTTAGTTGGACACCTGGCAAACAATTCTGCCAGTCCCAGGCGGTAGACCGTGCCATAGACTAGCCTCGTTTGAAAGAGTTAAACGCACTTTCAAGATCATCGTACAACTCAAAGGCCTGGTCGAGCCGGGTGATTTCAAACAGTAGACGCACGTTCGGTTGTAAGCCGGTCAACTTTAAGACACCTTGATTCTTGCGACATAGCTTGAGGCCACTGACCAGGGCGGCTAATCCCAGACTATCGACAAAATTGACCTGGCTCATATCGATTATCAGGTTTGGATGCTGCTCATTAACCAAATTAGCGATCTGGGCTTTGACAAAAGCGGCGGCCTCCGCGTCGAAACGACCGCTTAACTTTATAACTGGGACGCTTTGCCGGTCATCCAGTTTATAATCGAGTTCCATTATGCGTCACCCTAAATTTCCAACTTGTTTTACAGACTGATTTAGCTGTTCAGTTTTGTGGCGAGTGGGCTTAAATCTTATCTTTGCAATTATTACATAAAGATAAAAAAAGTGCCAATTGCAAGGCGGAAATAAAAAACTTTCGCTCAATTTGCCCTAAAGCCGACTGAGCGAAAGTTAAGTTTCTGGCAGCGATTTAGCGCGGAGCAACCTCGACCAGCGGCAAATAGCTGGCGTTTTCGTCGATCAGCTTGATAAAAGTAATCGCGTTGGTCGGGCAGGCATCTACACACAACCCGCACCGGATACAGCGTTTCTCGTCCAGCAGCATACCGCTATATTCGAGAGGCATTTCCGACCCGACCTCCGGTAATACTTCCGACCTGTTGCCGTCCAGGTCTTCCGCCGGGATCATGTAAAGCACATCGTAAGGACAGGCTTCCACACATAACCCACAAAGAATACACAGGTTCGGGTCGATGTCGATATTGTTCTGGCAGAGTAAGCAGCGCGAGGCCTCGGTGCGGCCCTGTTCGCGGGTCATGCCCAGTTCGACTTCCTCAAACGGGTTTTTGCGGCGCGTCGATACCGGTAGCAGGTCCATATGCTGGCGGTGGATACCGTCATAACCGGTGGCGAAAACCGGTCGTTTGATCTGGATGGCTTCCAGTTTTGGCTCCAGCACCCGGTCCGACTTGAGATAGCGGTCCATCGCTACGGCCACTTTATGACCTTCGCCCATCGCGTGAACCACGTCGTTCGCCCCGTTAAAGAAGTCACCGGCGATAAACAGGCCCGGTATACTGGTCATAAAAGTTTTAGGATCGCGGTCCGGCCCCCAACCGCCTTTTTGCAATTTCATCTCAGGGTAGTTGATGTTGCGGCGTGGTCCCATCAGGTCCTGGCACCAGCTAAAATCAATATCCTGTCCAAAGGCTACCACGATCAAATCACATTCATAAACATATTCGCTGCCCTTGATCGGTACGGCCTTGCGACGACCGCTGCTATCCGGGTCGCCCAGTTTGTTGCGGGTCATTTCAATGCCGCGCAGCGAACCATCGGCATTCAATACCACCTTATTAGGCGAAACCAGGGTCTTGATCTCGATACCTTCCGGTTCCATCAGGCCGATTTCCTCGTCGGTCGCGCTCATTTCCTCCAGGGTCCGCCGGTAAAGCATACTGACCTTCTTGGCACCCAACCGCACCGCCGAGCGTACACAGTCGACAGCCGTAAAACCGCCGCCCAGTACTGCCACGCGGGTGGCGGCGTTGGTTTTGAGGCCCCGGTTGTAATCCATCATATATTTGAGGCCAGGCACCACCTGGGGATGATTTTCGTTTTCCACGCCGAGCGGTTTTTCCTTGTAAGTACCGGCAGCCATCAATACCGAGTCGTACTGTTCGAGCAAATCGCTCAACATAACGTCTTTGCCAATGTAAGTGTTCAGCTTGTACTCAACCCCCAGGGCCAGTATATTGGTTTCGATTTCGGCATCGGTGATTTCGCGAGGCATCCGGTAGTCAGGAATACCAACCCACATCTGGCCGCCTAACCGCTCTAACGCTTCGTAGATCATAACCGAGTGACCGACCTCGGCCAGGTCACGAGCGGCGACTAGCCCAGCCGGTCCGGCCCCGATGATCGCGATATTGGTCGGCAGGGTTCCGGCGGTTTTGTGCAGCTTGGTGGCATCGCGGAAGCCAAAATCGGCGGCGACCCGTTTCAGGTCGCGGATAGCAATTGGCTCATCGATCAGACAGCGACGGCAAATATCCTCGCAGGGATGGGTACAGATACGGCCCATTACGCCCACCAGCACATTAGAATGTCGGTTGATTTCGTAGGCTTCTCCATAACGGCCCTGGCTGATTTTCTCGATATATTCCGGGACATTTGTATCTACCGGACAGTTAAACTGGCAGTTTACGTTTTTCTTGAGCCACAGGTTATCGCCCTCGGCTACCTCGAATTTGTTTCCCATAGTTTACTTACCAACTCCTCCAGCTAATCGGTTTATCGTGGTATCGTCGGGTCTTCGCTAAGACCTACTGAGTATAATAAATCGGTACACGCGGCACATCGTCGGCTCCTGGAATATCGATTTCCGGCGCGTTGCCAATCACATCTTCCTGACCGCGCCGACCGGTGGTCGAGGGCCGGCTAAAGCCAATCGGCGAGCGATAAATGGTATTCGGTTCCGCCGGACAAATGTTTTCGCAGCGTCCGCAACCGGTACATTTATTCTGGTCAATCGCGTATACATAAACTTCTTCCGGGTAACGCGTTTCAGCCATTATGTCGCTTTCAAAGATCGACTTTGGCAGGGTCGGGCAAACGTCAATACAGTTGGTACAGCCGATACATTTAGTTTCATCAATCGTGTAGCGGGTTTTTTTCTTGACATAGGCCAACAACCGGAAGTCTGTACCGCCGTAATGGTTGAAGTATTTTTTCATCGCCATAATGGTTTATCTCTTTCTGAACTCAGTCGAAGTTTGGGTAGCCCGGTAGAGCCAGCAAAGGCGCAGCCTGGTTTTCAACATCTGGAAAGCTGATAATATATTTTAGGCTTCCCCATGTATTAAGTCTGTAGCCAGTGCTACCCACGAATTTCAGGGCCATTTTGACCGGCGGCAGCTACAAGCCCAATTTCAATTTCAGGATAATCCAAAAACCTTATCCGGTCAATTCTGTTAGCTCGGATTTTTATTCACCACACTATGCTATAATAATACCAATTTGCGAAGTCTTTTCAAAGGGCAATTCGTGGTATATTCCGATTATTTAACCGGTTCTTAACCCAAACTTCGACTGGGCTACTACGTATTATAACTGGTAAATTATAAAAACCGGTGTTAGACCGGTTCGGTGAACAAAGGCAACTAGAAAGAGGCGTAGAATGCCAAAACTTTTAATCCTGGGTGGTGGTTACGGCGGTCTGGCGGTGGCTCAAAAGCTCGAAGCGTTGAGCCGGGGCCGGGGTCGCTGGGAAATAACGATGCTCGACCAGCGCGATTACCATCTGATCCAGGTGCGCGTTCACGAAGTGGCCGCCAATAGTATTCCGGCGGAGAGGGTTCAAATCTCTTTCAAAGAATTGCTGGAAGGCCGCAATATTAAATTTGTCCAGACCGAAATTCAGAAGATCGATTTGAAAGCCAAACAGGTCCAGACTGCCGCCGGTCCGTTTGATTACGACCGGTTGGTGGTCGCCCTCGGTAGCGAAACCGCCTACCGTAATATTGCGGGTTTGCGCGAAAACACTTTTCCTATGAAGGAACTGGATGACGCGATCCGCTATCGCAAAGCGGTAATTCAGGCTTTCAAAGACGCTATTGCTCCCGGCCAGGCCGCTCTCCAACCTAAAGACGAACGGCTGACCTTTATCATTGGCGGCGGCGGCTTGACTGGCACCGAACTGGCCGGTGAGATGGTCGATTTTTGTAACGATTTGGCTTCACGCCTGAAAATTTCCAGTAATACGTTTCGGATAATCTTGCTGGAAGGAGCCGATCATATTTTGCCCCAGCTAAACCGGCAGTATGGCGATTATGTGCGCAGCGAATTGCGGTCGCGTGGGGTAGCGGTGGCGACCGGAGCCTTTATCGAAAAAATCGAACAAGGGGCGGTTTATCTCAAGGGCGGCAAAGTCGTTCACGGCAAGGTAATTTGCTGGGCCGGTGGCATTCAGGCTCCGGCGATCCTGGCACAGGCTGGTTTCGAGGTCGGCAAAGATGGCCGGGTCGCAACCGACGAATTTTTGCGCTCAAAACAATTCCCCGAAGTGTATGTGCTGGGCGATGCGGCCTCAGTACCCGACAACCGGACCGGCGGTCTGGTTCCCTGGACCGGCCAGTATGCCGAACGGCAAGGCCATTATCTGGCCGAGAGTCTGTGGGACGAGGAACGCGGTTTGCGACCACGTCCCTATATGCCGTTTAGCCTGGGTACGGCTATTTCACTGGGGCGTAATGAGGCCCTCACGATCAGTGGGCCGATCAAGTTAACCGGTGTGCCGGGCCGGTTGGCTAAAAACGTCAGTTATGATAATTATGAGTGGACCATTCGGTACAAACCACGTGTATTGAATGTTTGATACTGTGTGTATTGTATATGTATATGTACATATATATGTGACCTTGATGTTTGATATGGAGCAGTATGAGCGAACGTAGTTTAACTTCTGGTAGCGGTTATATCCTGGCTTTGGTGGCGGCTCTGCTACTGTTCCTGATTATTCCGGCGGCCAGTGCCGCTTACCGCCGATTAAGACCGGCCTGGCGAGCCTGGGTCTGGCCCCTGATGTTTGGTGGGCTGGCCCTGACCAGTGTGCTGGCTTCGGTAGCCACCATGCAGGGCATACTTGATACTGGCGCACCGGTCTGGAAGACCGTTAACGGCCTGGCCGGACTTTCCTTCACCTTCCTGACACTTAACGCCCTTTACCGGGCCGTGAACGATGGCTGGTTAGCCCGGCGTTTTGCATGGTCGATCTGGCTGGCTTACGCCCTGTTCCTGTTGGCTGTGGTAGCCTTCGACTCTTTTCTGACAGTACTTATTTATGATGCGGTCAGTTCGATTTTAGTTTTTATCGTACATAGCACCCTCTACGCTCGTGACCGCGACCGGGCCAGCGATGCCCGCTCAATTATGATCGGAACCGCCTTTATTTTGCTTTCCGACCTGGTGGCCTCTTTTGATTTTAGTCTTGTACTCGGTCCTATCGGCTTTACCCAGTTATTCCCCTCGAACCTGTTACAAATAATGGCTCTGGTGTTTTTTTACCTGGGCGCGTCCGCTTCTTACAGTATCAAATACGATTTACAACGCAGTCGTGAACGGTTATTATCGGCTGTAGGCAGCGATTAATTATCGGCATAGGTCGCCCGGTTCAACGCTGTACCGGGCGACCGTAATAAAGCTTTTACTCCTGGCTGGTACTCAGGAGTAACTATCAGACCGGTTTTACCGGCTTTAACAACCTTAGCTTTTGTTTTTTCAAATCGGCTTATCGGGCTTTTTGTGTCCTGCTCACGTTTTTGCATCCAATAGTTTCTACTTTAAAAATGGAGTAATTAAATATTTCCGGCTGCCTAGCCGGAGGAGGTTATTGTGCCCCTGTTTAACAGACCTCGGCAAAGCCTTAGCCAGCCCTGGCTTTTTTTTGGGCGTTGGTTGATTGTAGTAATTTTTCTGTTCAATAGTCTATTTCCGCAGTTCCTGGGTTTATCATTTTCGGCCACACCGGCCTCAATCCCGGCGGCTCAGGCGGTTTCCCCTAATCTTGTACTCAGTCAGGTGTATGGCGGCGGCGGCAATTCCGGCGCATATTATAAGAACGATTTTATTGAGATTTTCAACCGTGGTACCTCGCCGGTTTCGTTGAGTGGCTACTCGGTGCAATATGGATCAGCTACTGGTGATTTTTCAACCGCTACCAATCTGTCGGCGGTCTCGCTGGCTCCCGGCCAGTATTATCTGATCCAGGAAGCCGCCGGGACTAATACCGGTGCTGCGCCCTTGTCATCCCCGGATGCTACCGGCGCAATTATAATGGCTACCACCGCCGGAAAGGTAGCCCTGGTTTTCACTACTACGATCCTGAGTTGTGGTGGGACGACGACGGCCTGTAGCTCGGATAAATTGGCGACGGTTGTTGATCTGGTGGGCTATGGCGCGACGAGTGGTACACTCTTTAACGAGGGTGGCACAAATAACTCTGCCCCGGCCCCCAGTAACACTACTTCTGTAGTGCGGGGTACTGGCGGTTGTGATGATAGTGATAATAATAAGACTGACTTTAGCCTCAATACTGTCAATGGAACTTCGCTAATTCCTCCCCGTAATACCGGCACAGCCCTTTCACCCTGCGGCGGTGGGGGCAATCAACCGGTGGTACCCAATTGTGCCGGGTCGCTTACGACCGGGCAGGGAGTGGCCGCCTCGAAGGTCATTAGTGCCACCGATAGTGACGGCCTTGTTTCGGCAGCGAGCGTAACGACCGTTAATCCATCTCCCGCCTCCGGCACGATTTCCCTATCCTCGGTCAACCCGGCGGTCAGTACCGGCGGGACGCTCACGGCCACCCTCACGGTGGATGCGGCGGTGCCGGTCAACGATTATACCGTTACAGCTACTTTTACCAATACCGACTCGCCTACGCCCCAGACCGCGACCTGCAATGTCAGTGTTTCAGTCGCTGGCGCGACTGTGATTACCCCGACCTATGTTATCCAGGGGGCCGGTCATACCTCCCCTTTGGTCAATCAGACGGTCACGACGGAAGGCGTTATTACGGCTAATAAAAGCAATGGGTTCTTTATTCAGGATGCCACCGGCGATGGCGACCCGAATACCTCGGATGGTCTTTTGGTGTTCACCGGGTCAACCCTCCCCCCGGCGGCGATTATCGGCCACCTGGTAAGGGTCAAGGGTACCGTCAGCGAATTCCGTTCAAATAGCCGCCCTAACGACCTGACGGTGACTGAAATAAGTGGTTCGCCGGTAGTGACCGACCTGGGAGTCGGCCCAACCATTACACCGACCATTATTAGCACCGATCCGGTCCGCACTGGACCGAATATTCGTAAGCCTCCGGCGGTTATCGACGCAACACCGGGCACGTACAACCCGGCGGCCAACGGCCTGGATTTCTATGAGTCGCTGGAAGGTATGTTGGTTGAGGAAGATAACGCGCGAGTGACCGGCCCGACCAGTAATTTTAACGATTTTGTGATCATTCCCGATAACGGCATCGGGGCGACCGGCCTGACCCCACGCGGTGGACTCGTGATCCAGCCTCCCGATTTTAACCCGGAGCGGGTTTTTGTCGACCTGGGCGTGGTCGGAGCCGCCGGTATTCCTAAAGTTATTGTAGGCGACCGGATTATCCCGCCGGTAATTGGGCCGCTGGATTACGCATTTAGCAACTTCCGCATTCAAACTCGCTCGGCGATCCCCGCCTCGGATGTGGACACCACCAACCGGGTAACTCAGCAATCGGTCGCGCCGTTGACCAACCCAAACTTTCTGCGGTTTGCGATCTACAATATTCAGAACTTCAGTATCTATAGTTCGGATAGTACGGTCGCCAATCTTACTCCCGACCCCCAGCACGTCCAGACGATTGCCGATCATATCCGGCAAAACCTGGCGGCACCTGATCTGCTGGTAGTCACCGAAGTCCAGGATAGCACTGGCAAGGCCGATACCGGGGTCGTCACGGCCACCGTCAGTCTTGATGCCTTGCGGGACCGGATTTATATCGACTCCAGCAACACTATCTCATATACTTACCGGCTGATCGACCCGGTGAATGACCAGGATGGTGGGCAACCGGGCGGCAATATCCGGCAGGTTTTCTTTTTCCGTACCGACCGGGGGTTGTCTTTTGTCGATAAACCGGGGGCCGGTTCGCTGACACCTAATACAGTTTTGCCGGATGGTAGTTTACAGTACAGTCCGGGCCGGATCGACCCGACCAATTCGGCTTTTAATAGCAGCCGCAAGCCGTTGGCCGGTGAATTTATGTTTAACGGTCAGCGTCTGATCGTGGTCGGTAATCACCTGAATTCCAAAGGCGGCGACCAAGCTTTGTACGGGGTGAACCAACCACCAGTGCTTAACTCAGAGGTGCAACGCGACCAGCAAGCTACTATTATCCGGGATTTTGTTTCACAAATTATTAGCGCGACCCCGACCGCCAATGTAATCGTAGCGGGCGATCTTAACGATTTCCAGTTCTCGAATCCACTTAATATTTTGCGAGATAAACAGGGTGCCCTGAGCGGTAACCAGGCTTTCAACATTCTGGTAGAAGACCCGCGCGTTTCCAATTCACCTTACAGCTATGTTTTTGAAGGAAACGCTCAGGACCTCGACCATATCCTTTATTCTCAGTCTCTGGTGGGTAAAGTGATTACGCCGACTATCGTGCATATAAACTCCGAGTTCTACAATAGCTTTAGTGGACGAGGCAGCGATCACGAGCCGGAAACTGTCGTCTTTGGCTTTCCGCCGGTTTGCAACCAACCTTTTGTCGTAACCAGCCAGACTGATAACGGGATGGGGGATTGTGGAACCCTGTCTTATGCGATCAATCAGGCTAATCAGGCCACCCAACCGGTCACGATTACTTTCCAAACCGGCGTGATGACGGTTACGGTGAGCGGTAAACTACCGGACATCTCCGGGGCGATTACTCGGACAGTGACGGTAAGCGGCGGCTGCGCTTCAAACCTGCCAGGGGTAAACATCGCCGGTTCGAGCGGTATCACGGTCGGGTTAATCCTGAAGGATTACGTTACGATAGATGGTCTCAAGCTTACCGGTTTCACGGGTGGCTATGGGGTTCAGATCGCCGGTAGTTACAACCACCTGACCTGTAACTGGCTGGGAACGGCCAATGGGACAGCGGCGGCGGCTAACGGGGGTGGTCTGCGGATCGGCTTGAGCGCAGGACCGGCAGCCAGCAACAACACGTTGGGGGTTGACGGAACGCCAGGGGCCGGTAACATAATCGCCGGTAACACCGGAGTAGGTCTTCAGGTCGAAAAAGGCACAAACAATTCCTCGTTTAATACCCTGGTTGGCTTTGGCTCGAACGGTGCCAGCCTCAAAAACCTCGGCGGCAATCTCCGGGTGCTGACCGGTGGTCAGCTAAAAATGGGAACCGGCAACCGTTTTTAACCCGGCGAACCCTCCCGTACCGGTCGGAATTTGGCTTAAAATAGGTCGTGCGCCTAAAAAGCCGCGCGACCCATAATTAGCCTGATGCCAGCCTTCTTGTCCTGTCCTGTTCTCAGGCCGGGTAATGAGAAATAGCGAGAAGCTTTGAATTAAACCTCAAAGCTTCTTTTGTCGGCTTACATTTGACGGCCAAAAAACCTCACCTTATACTGCTCTACTAACACGCTTAACCTCCCGGTCTGTTCTTGCGGGGTCGTTCCGGTTAAATCTGTGCCCACTTGATCAGCCAGCCATAAGAGAATTTAGCATAATCAAAAATAGAATAAATAAAAGGAGTACGCATTGGATATATTAGATGCTATCAGCCACACGCAAACTGAGCCGTCGTCGTCGCCGGTCGACTTATTTCAGCAGTTAAGCTCTCGCCAGCACGAACTGGTAGACGCTGCCGAAGCGGTCGAATATTTTTATGCCCAGGGTTGGACCGATGGTTTGCCGGTTGTGCCGCCTACCCCGGAGCGGGTGAGTGAATTTCTGTACCATGCCGGAAAAGCTCCCGATGAGGTGTTGGGGACTATCCCACCGCGCAACCGGGTGATTACCGCCGAAAAGGTGGCAATTAATGCCGTGATGGCCGGTTGTTTGCCCAGTTATGCCCCGGTTGTAATGGCTGCGATTGAGGCGATGACCGAGGAGCAATTTAATCTGCACGGCAATTCCGCCAGCACCGGCGGTTCGGCTCCCCTTTTGATTGTCAACGGATCAATCATTCAGGAATTAAATCTCAATGGTGGGGTGAACTGTTTCGGGCCAGGGGTACGAGCTAACGCTACGATTGGTCGGGCAATTCGGCTGGTACTGATGAACGTGGGTGGGACGGTTCCCGGCCTGATCGACAAAAGTTGCCTGGGCCATCCCGGCAAGTATAGCTATTGTATCGCCGAAGATGAGAGCAATAACCCCTGGGAGCCTTTGAGTGTCGAGCGGGGAATTCCGGCCAATACCAGCGCGGTAACTGTGTTTGCCGGTGAGGCACCGCACTACGTCCACAGTCCGGGTGGTCGGACCGCCGAACGCTTGGTCGGCTCGATTGTCAACACCATGATGGGCACGCTCTATCGTAGCGGCTGCTGGGTATTGGTGATCTGCCCCGAACACGGGGCGATCTTCAAACGCGAAGGTTGGACCAAAGACCAGATTCGCCAGGCGATTTACCAAAAAGCGGTTCGCCCATTGGCCGAATACAAACGGCTGGCCGGTGTCCCGGACGAAAATATTTCCTCGTCCGACGAAACCACGCCCTATCAGTACCTCAGCAGACCCGAAAACCTACTGATCATTACTGCCGGAGGCGGCGCAGGTGGTTTTTCGGCAGTCATTCCACCCTGGGCCGGTGGCGAAGAATCGTTGCCCGTTACCAGAGCCATTGGCGTTTGTCTGGACTGCTAAACAAGGTCTGTTTCAAGCAGAAACCTTGCAAAATCAAGAGAGGAACCAATAATTTATGAGCCAGAAATTTATCGTGCTGAACCCGACCCTGGAGGTCGAGGCCGCCCGGATCGATCAAGCTACCCGGCCCGCCCATTACACTCGCGTCGGTCTGCTGGATAACACCAAAACCAACGCGGCGACTTTGCTTAAAAAGGTCGGCGAACTCCTGGGTGGCGCCCAGAGTGATCTTGAAATCAAATATTACCGCAAACCTGATCTTTCCCGCCCGGCCCCTACAGCTCTGCTCGACCAGATTGCTGCCGAGTGCGAGGTGACGATTGTTGGGGTAGGTGACTGAGGCTCTTGCAGTTCGTGCAGTTTGCACGACGGTTTGATGCTTGAGCAGCGCGGCATGGCGGCAGCAGTCATCTGCACCGACCAGTTTATCAGTTCCGCCCGCATGACGGCCCAGACGTTCGGGATGCACAATTACCCGTTTGCAATTATTCCTCACCCGTTAGGTTCGCTTACGGATGCCGAGTTGCAGCAACGCGCGCTCTTAGCCTTACCGCAGGTGCTGGACCTGTTAAAACCAGCCTCAACAGCCGTCTGAAATCCTTACAGCCAATTGCAAAACCTTACAGCCAGAAAAAAGGAGCCGCCTACCGGCTCTCTTTTTATATCAGGCTATTTTGTAACTACTCAGCTTACCTCTTTCGAGGCGGGGTAAGTAGGGGTCGGGTACCCACTGGGTGCCCTGTAACTCTCTTTTTTTCTTTTCTTCCCCTTCCCCGTCCACTGGTGGCCCTGGGGAGAGGTCAGGGGTGGGGCCTGAGTAGTTACAACGCATAATTGGTTATACTTTGATTGCAAGTATTCTGCTAAATTCATTTCCATAAAATGTTGCATTTACGATACCATATAAAGCTGTATTAGGTTTGTTCGTTGGCGGTGTAAGCATGATTTTTAGAGGCTTAAATGCGCTTTGTTATTATTAGGACTTTCGCTCGAAACAATCTCTCAGGTTCAATGGGTG
The DNA here is from genome assembly GCA_038322625.1 of Chloroflexia bacterium. Lineage (GTDB taxonomy): Bacteria > Chloroflexota > Chloroflexia > Chloroheliales > Chloroheliaceae > 54-19. Next base: position 30,422 of record JBBQGA010000002.1, on the reverse strand, counting down.
GCAAAAACCTTGTATTTCCAGCTTCAAGAGCGAAAGCCGTGATTATGTAAGTGAAAAATGTTAGTGGAAAAATTGATTATCTCTTAAACGTATATACCCTGTTCAAAAAAGCTTTTTATATACTTGACTAATAAGAATATATACAGTAAACTGATAATAATCCTGATTAATTTTTCAGGATTTTATCCTCTTCTTTTACATAAACAAATTCAAAAAATAATAAAAACAAAGCTTTATCGGGCTTCACAGACTTATCATCTTCGCATTCAGAAAATCTTTTTAAACGACGGTTTATTCGCGTAATTTCTTTTTATCTGATGTCAAACCTATTTAGTTTGCCATCGATCACAGGGGTCACCAATGAAAGATAAAACCCTGGCGAATAACGAACTGTTTGCTCCACTTCCCAAAGTTGTTATCTTTTTCTATTTTTTACTAATTTTTGTTACTTTCATCATAGTTAGTGTGTTAACTAAGTCATACTTCTCAGGTGTTTTTTAACCTACTATACTACTCAAGAGCGCGGCTCTAACAACCGATAAGAGCGACCAATAAGAGCAACCGATTTTACGCATAACCATCAACTATTTTATTGTTTAATGTGTCTAAGATAGCCAACTACAGGAGGGCGAATCAATGGCCGAAAAAGTCCAGGCTAAATACGACGAGCTAACCCAGATTTCTGGTAAATTTACGCAACAGGCTTCCCAGGTTGAAGAACTCAAGAAGTCACTCCATACCGCGTTGCAACCGTTGGAAGATGGCGGTTGGAAGGGTTTGGGTTCCGAGAAATTCTTCGCGGAAATGAACGAATTGATTTTCCCCAGCATTGATAAACTTCACGCCGCTTTGACCGAAGCAAAGAGTACCACCGACCAGGTCGCCCAGATTATGAAGCAGGCGGAAGAAGAGTCCCATTCACTATTTACACTTTGATAATAGTGCCTTGCACTTATTAACTTGAAAGGAGTCAACAATGTCGCAAGACGAGATAAAACTAGAGTATGACAAGGCTACGGCCATGGCTACCGCCTTTAATAAAGGGCACGGGCAGCTTGAGGACATCGCAACCGAGATGCAAAACATCGCTTCTATGATGGAACAGGGTGCTTTACTGGGCAATGGTGGAGCGGCTTACGTTGCACTTATTCAAACCAAACTTTGCCCGGCTTTAGCTCGCTTTGCCACCAAATTCGGTGAGTTGGAGAAAGACGTCAAGCAGGCGATTTCCCTGATGCAAGAAGCTGACCAGAGTAGTAGTTCCAAAGTCTCAAGTGTCGGATAGACTTGGCTAACCATATAGTGGGCTTTAGGGCTGGCTATATTTATCGTCAGATTTAGTGTAGATTAAGCATTTTTTAAAGTGCGGAGGTATTTATGGGTTCTTTTCTCAGTATGGTCTTCGGGGGTGTTTCCCAAATTCTATCGGAACTGACCAGCGTATTTAACCGGATTGGCGAGGAAGCGCTCGCCCCGGTTAACAAGATTATTTCAAGTGTTACTGACGGTATGTGGAAGGGCGATGGTGCGGACGCCTTTGTCAACGAGCTTAAGACTTTATTCGTCCCTGGTATCACAGGTGTAGGGACCCACGTCACCAATTTTTCGGCGCATATTTCTTCGTCGGTTGATAAGATTGCCCAGGGGGACGCTGCGATTACCAGCACCATCGGTAAACTTGAGGAAGCCTTTAGCTTCTTCTAAGCGGTTCAAATCCTGATACTCTGGTCGATTTTGGTTCTTATATTTTTGAATGGAGAATACTATGGCAAATGAAGTTTATATGAACGTGCCTGCGGTTAAGACCATGGCTAAAACCCTCGACACCGTTCACACGGTACTGGATGACATCGCCAAGGCGCTGGAAATCATCAGTACGACCCTCAAGATGACTTTCTTTCTAGGATTGGTTGGCGCGGCGGCCGTAGCATTGATTGATCAGGTCAAGCCTCAAATCCAGCAGATTTCACAAAAATGTGAAGGTTTGAGCCAGGCCGTTAATCAGTCGGTGGATGCTTACGAAAAAGGTGACCTTGACGGGTCCAACCTGTTTATGACCTCCCGCTAAAAATTACCGGACTAATCCAGCCAAAAAGCGGAAACCGGTTCTAATTAGCGGGTATCAAATCAAGGCACTCACGATAGCAGTGGCTACAAAGGCCACTGCGAGGATCACTACCAGAAGCAAAAGCACGGTCCGCGGACTCAACCACTCGCCTCGCTTTGCTTCCGGTACATCCTCAAAGGCTTTACTGATTAACTCTTCCAACGCTTTGGTCACGAACTCCGGTCGTTGAAAAGGATCGGGGTTTGAAAAACGTTGGGCTAGCTCGGCAGCCGGTCTTACATCTTCAATCCGGTCCATCGGTATACGCAGATTCTTACGAACTGCGTCGTAAACCTGGGCATCATTTGATAAACTGAAGGGAAAGACCGGTTTGCCAACCAGTAATTCGTAGAGTATTATTCCAAGACCATATACGTCCGTACGATAATCAGCAAAAGGTACTGCATTTAGTAACTCCGGGGCGGTATAAGCGGGCAGCACTGCTTCTTTGTACCAGGTGGCTGGCAGGTTCGGCGGGTTACTGACAATACCGAGATCAAAAAGCATAATTTTAGGAACGGCAGGATTGCCTTCAAAGCGCACCAGAATAATTTCCGGGCAAAGACCGCAATGTAACATTCCCTGATGGTGAAGAATAGCCACGCTACGAGCGAGATTTATAACCAGCCATCCAATATGATAAACCCATAATTGGGAGTTCTTAACCAAGCTGTCTCGTAATGGTTCACCTTCAAAATAATCAAATAAAAAGAAGTAAAGTAGACTTCCTTTTAACATTGCCTTGCCATAGCCTTCTCGATTGGCACTAGCACTGGCATAAGGTGACATAAGGTGTGGTAAACTATTATCGTGTACTTTATTTTTTTCAAGGTCTTGCAAAAGTTTGACCTCACGCTTGAGGCGATTGGTATGTTCTGCTCCCGGATGGGCAACTTTTAGCATTACCTTTTTCTTATTTACCTGAGCCTCATAAAGCGTCGCTGAACGCAAAACGATGACCGGACGAATAATTTCGATGTCGCCTAATAACTCACCGTATTCCAGGATATGCGGCGACATTTCAGATGGACAGTACGGTTCCTGACAAAAGAGGTTGTTATCGGTGGATGAACGTCCACACTGAAGGCAAGTTTGTTTCAAAGTTATCTCCTTTTGTGGGTTTTTTTTCTAATAACTTCACTCTAATGGCTAATTTATACTCTGTCAAGCAGTAAATTGGACTTATCGTTAAGTGAATAGAAGAGATCAAGTATGAGTTTACTTTACATTGACCGACCACCACGCGTTCAACCCGAACTACCTTTTGAAGAAATTCCTATTCCAAGACCTCCTTCCAAAAAGGATGAAGGTTGGTTACGCCTCATCCAAATTGGCATCCCACTTCTCACCGTCATTGGCTATGTACTTATTTCCGTAATTAGTCCCCGGGGCGGTGTCCTGATGATTATACCGATGGCCTTGTCGATAGTCGCTTCGATTGGTTTCTCGATCTATAGTTTTCGGATCGAGCGTCAAAAGGAACGTGAAATTGCGCAGGAATATAAAAGCCGGTTGGTAGAGCTAAATAAGCAAATGCATAACTGGCACGATCTGCAACGGCGTTTCTACTTGTACAACTACCCCAACAAAGATGAGCTTCAAAATATTGTATTGCTGGCTCGTGGCGAAGCCGAGAAAGCCCGGCACATCCAACGACCGGTCGCCCGTCTATGGGAACGCCGCACCGACGATGAGGATTTTGGCTTTATCCGGTTGGGCATTGGGACGCTCCCCTCCACTGTAACCTATGTTTTGGAAGGCTCGGAAGACCGCAGCAGTTCGATGGCACGCACCGCCTTGAAGCTCGACTTTGACTCTCGGTTTGTTTCGGACGTGCCGGTGGTTATTTCGCTGCGGGAGAAAAAGGAAGAAGATGACGAGAAAAAAAAGGAAGAAACCTTTAATTCTCCCTTTGCATCTGCGCTGGGTATCGCCGGAGACCAGGAGGCGATCTACGGTTTCGCCAGGGCACTTCTGGCTCAATACGCTGTTTTTCACGCCCCCTCGGATACGCGGCTGTATGTGCTGGCTAATCAAAGTCACGAATGGGAGTGGACGGCCCAACTGCCCCACGCCACCGGCGATGAACAGAATAAATTCCGGTGTTTTGTCAGTGAAATCAAGGAACAAACCGGTATTCACGACCTGGTAGAAGATGATGAAGGTGAGCTTGAGCAATTTTTGGAAGGGATTCGTAAAGAGCTTGCCACCCGCAAAATACGCTTACAGGAACACGACGATAACGTGACGCAGGGTGATCCGACGCTGCCATTTTTATTGGTGGTTGTCGATCTGGTCGATTCGGTTTATGATACAAAATCAGTACTGCGAAATATTGAAAGTGACGCGGCTATCTCAATTCTGCTGGAAGAAGGAGCGCAACTGGGGGCCTGTGTCATTTTCCTGGTGCCGGATCGCGGCAAAATACCCAGCGGCTGCCGGGCTATTATCGAAGTGGCCTCCACTGCCCCGGCTACTAACAGTCAGAGTTCGTCTAATAAAAAGCTTCACTTTCGCTACGCCGCCACCGGTGTAAACAGCGAACACTATGTGGGTCTGGCCGACTCGCTGGATAAACAGGAGATAGAATATTTAGTCCGTAATATTTCTACGCTGGCTATCCGGCAAAGCAGTGGGGCAACTTTAGCCAATGCGGTGCTATTTTTTGAGTTGATGGGTTATAAGTCGCTTCAGGAACTAAAAAGCGATGCCTGGCGACGCTGGCAAGCCAGCAAAGAGGCCCAATATAGCAACTGGTTGCGGGTGAAAATGGGCTTGATGGCCGGAAATAAACCCCGCACCCTGGTATTTTCGGCCAAGCGGGACGGTGTACACGGCATGATCGCCGGTAGTACCGGTTCCGGTAAATCCGAGTTCTTGATTTCACTGATTACCGGTATGGCGGTTAACTACGACCCCTCGGTTCTCAATTTTGTGCTGGTCGACTACAAAGGCGGCGGCGCGTTCAAAGAATTTTCCGACTTACCCCACTGCGTGGACATCATTACTAACCTGGCCCCTGAAGGGGTTACTCGTATGTTCACGGCTATTAAGGCCGAGATGAAACGTCGCCAGGCCCTTAATGTGGAAACTAAAACCAAAAACATTGTGGAATATCGCCAGAAGGGCTTGCATCACACCCGGCCCTATCCCTTTTTGTTTATCATTATTGATGAATTTGCCGAAATGATCGCCGACCGGGCTGAATTTAAAACCGAGCTGGAAAGTATTACTCGCGTCGGTCGGGCACAGGGGGTTTCGCTGATCCTGGCCGCCCAACGGCCCAGCGGTGTAACCGATCAGATGCGCTCAAATATCAAATTCCGCATTTGTTTGAGAGTGGAAACTTCCGCCGAAAGTCGGGAGATGCTCCGGCGAACCGACGCGGCCTTTTTACCTTCCGGTATTCCCGGTCGCGGTTATTTACAGGTCGGCAACGAGGAAATTGAACTGGTTCAATCAGCCTATACCGGTGAACCGTATGTCGACCCCAACCGGGCCGTTACCCCAGTTCTCTGGCCGGACCGGAGCGGCGGTTTTGAGGTGACTGAGCAGCAAGCACCCCCCGAACTGTACAAAGTGATCATCAAAACATTCAAGACGATGGAACGTGAAAACAAGTACGAACAGCAGCGTGCCCCCTGGCCGGCTTTCCTGCCCCGCCAACTTGCTCTGTCCGAAACCCTGATCACTATGGACTTAAATTCCCAGCGGGCGGTTACGGCCAAACAATATCTCAGTGGCATCGACCGCATTACGATGGGGCAGGTACCGGAATCGACTTTGACGCTCAATCCGTCGATCAATCGCTGGCTCAACGGTCAGGCCGGTTGGTTGGGCCGGTTCGACTGGAGCAAGTACGCCATGCGACCGGTGATCGGGCTGGTAGATAATCCCTATGCGGCCCAACAATTACCCCTCACGGTTGATCTGCCACGTGGACACGCGGTGGTCTTCGGAGCGGCTGGTACCGGCAAGACTACTTTTATCCGTACCCTGATCATGAGCCTGGCGGCTTCCCACTCGCCGAATCACTTTCATGCCTATATTCTTGACCTCGGTGGCGGCAATCTGACCGTTTTGGGCAACCTGCCTCATGTGGGAGCCTTGATTTTACCGGACGAGGAAGGGTACCAGGAGCGGGTCCAGCAGGTTTTACGAGAAATAGATAATATTGTTGAAAAACGTAAAAACGCCCTGAGCCTGGGCCGGGTTTCGGACATTTATCAATATAACCAGGATAATCCCGAAACGCCTTTACCGGCCATCTTGATTGCTATCGATAACTTTATCGAGTTTATCGAGACTTTTGGGGTCGAAAAGGACAACGTTGAGAGTGTTCTCTCCCGAATGATTACGATTGTCCGCCAGTCCAAGCCATATGGAATTCATTTTCTGATCTCGGTCAACCGGTTGAACGATCTATCCAGCCAGCTATTCAGCCTTTTCACCGAACGCTTTGCCCTCCGTTTAGCCGATACTACCGAATACCGGGCCATTACCGGCGGTCATGTTTCCGATATAGGCGATATACCGGGCCGGGGTTATGCCCGGATTGCCGAGGAAGCCCTGAGCTTTCAGGTAGCCATCCCGATTGATCTCCGGCGAGAGAATGAGGCCCAGACCGCCAACGAGGTTAAAGAGCTAGAGCAGTTTATCAAAGAAATGCGCCGCTACATGGACAACGACCGGCAGACCTACAACCTGCCGGTAGTGGTGGGTGTTTTACCCAAGTCGGTCCTGGTCAAAAGGCTGCTGGCCGATAAACATACCATGAAGTTAGACCCGAACTTCTTGCCCGCCCTGACCGAAGTCACCCGAAAAGAGTGGGCGAAAAGCAGCGACCCGGCCAGTTGCGACTGGTTACGGGTCTTGCTGGGTGTCAGTTCCGGTAATAAACCCCGGTCCTTAAAACTGGAAGCCAAAGAAGACGGCGTACACGGCATGGTAGCCGGGGGAACCGGTTCCGGTAAATCGGAACTGCTAATGACCCTGATCGTCAATCTGGCCCTTAGCTATAGCCCCGATATGCTAAATTTTGTGTTGGTCGATTACAAAGGCGGTGGCGCGTTTAAACCGTTTGAAGATCTGCCCCATTGCGTCGATACGCTTACCAACCTGAATAAAGCCGCCGTCCGGCGTATGTTTACCTCGATTGGGGCTGAAATGAGCCGCCGCGCTCAACTAAACACCGAAACCCGCACGGCAAATATCGTCGAGTATCATCAAAAGAATCTGCATAAAACCTACGGCTCGTATCCGCATATGCTGATCATTATCGACGAGTATGCCGAAATGATCAGCGATAGCCCTGAATTTGGACAGGCCCTGGATAGCATTACCCGGCTGGGTCGGGCGCAGGGAGTTTACCTTTTGCTGGCGGCCCAACGCCCCACTGGCGTTTCCGACCAGATGCGGGCCAATATCAAATACCGGATTTGCTTGAGGGTAGAAGGTACCGATACCAGCCGGGAAATGCTTCGACGTTCCGACGCGGCTTTCTTGCCCAACGGTATGCCGGGTCGCGGCTATCTGCAAATCGGTAACAACGACGTAGAACTGATCCAGGTGGCTTACGCCGGTGAAAATTACGATTACGCCGAACTTAACGAACGGGGCGATAAACCCAAGTTTTTTGAGGTGGTGGTTCAATTAACGCAGCTCTTATCGTCGCAACTGGACCTGCAAATACCGGGTTTGGATGGTTTACCGCCAAGTGGGCGAGTGCCGCGCCGACCCTGGCCGGAAGCCTTATCGGCTCCCCTGGAGCTATCATATAAGGTTACTGAAAAATACGTCGATCAGGAGTCTAAAGCCCTGATGACCCTGCACAGCAATAAGCCGCTCATGGTCAATCCTTTTGTCGAGGATTGGCTAAAGGGGACCGGTAGTTGGCCGGGAATATCCTGGAGTAAAACCGCTTTACAGGCGGTGGTTGGTCTGGTGGATGACCCCTATAATGCCCATCTGATACCGCTTACGGTTGATTTTACGCGCGGCCATGCCGTTATCTTTGGCTCCTCCGGTTGGGGTAAGTCTACTTTCCTGCGAACGATGGTGGTGAGCCTGGCTTCTACTCATTCGCCGGATGAACTTCATGTTCATATGCTGGATTTGGGCGGGAGAAGCCTGGAAGTACTCAACGAACTACCCCACGTCGGAACCATCATCGTGCCGGACGAACGCGGCTATGAGGAACGTATCCAGCAACTTTTGCGGGAGTTGAACAACGAAATCGACAAGCGTAAACGGCTCTTTGGTTCGCTGACGCTTTACCAGTACAATAGCAAGCCGGACGTAACCGAGAAAAAACCGGCTATTTTGGTAGTGATTGACAATTTCGCCGAGTACCTCGAATCTTTTGGGAATCCTACCCAGCAAGACGACCAGAACAATTTATTTGTTATTCTGATCGGCTTGATCCGCCAGGGAAAAGCTTACGGTCTGCATTTTGTGATTACGGTCAACCGGCTTAATGTTCTCACCAGCAAACTGTATAGCTTATTTACCGAGCGGTTTACCTTGAAGCTCTCCGATGTCACCGATTATGTAGGTATTGTCGGCACCCAGATGCCCGACCTCGAAGAAATCGGGGGCCGGGGTTACACCCGCATTGATCGCAATCCCCTAAGTTTTCAGGTGGCTATGATACCTGGGGCGATTGATGAGGAGGGGCGCGTAGGCAAGGAAGTTGAACAAATCATCACGCTCGGCAAGCGGATGAAAGCTTATGTTGCGCAATCAAACCATCAATATTCGGTACCCTTACAAATTAACGCCCTGCCGGAGACCTCCTCATTCCGGTCAATACTTGGCGAGTATATGGATGTCAGTCTGGAGCCAGGCAACTTCATAGATACCCTCAAAGCCACCACAATTGCCCGGTGGGCCCAGAACGCCTCCAGCGAGAAGGCGAACTGGTTGCAAGTGCCGCTCGGTATCAGCGCGGGCAACCGGTTAAGGACGCTTGCGATGGAAGCCAAGCGCGACGGCGTACACGGCATGATCGCCGGCGGGACCGGTTCCGGTAAATCCGAGCTTCTTATGACTTTGATCGTCAGCCTGGCCTTGCGTTATTCACCGGATATTCTCAACTTCTTGCTGGTCGATTACAAAGGCGGCGGAGCCTTCAAACCCTTTGAGGCTTTACCTCACTGTGTCGACATCGTAACAAACCTGAATAAGGCGGCGGTAGCCCGAATGTTTACCTCGATTAACGCCGAAATACGTCGCCGTCAGGCCCTTAATGTCCGAACCGACACCAAAGATATTATTGATTACCGGCGAAAGGGATTACACCTTACCGGTGAAACTTATCCGCACCTGTTCATTATTATCGATGAATATGCCGAGATGATTTCGGATAACGGCGATTATCTGCACGAATTGGAAAGTATTACCAGGGTAGGACGTGCCCAGGGCATCAATCTGATTTTGGCCTCGCAGCAGCCAAAGGGCGTTACCGACCAGATGCGGGCTAACATAAAACTACGGCTTTGTTTGCGGGTCGAGTCAATTGATACCAGTCGTGAATTACTGCGTCGTCCCGATGCGGCGTTGCTGCCAAACGGTATACCCGGACGTGGTTATATTCAGGTGGGTAACGAAAATATCGAACTGACCCAGGTAGCTTATTGCGGTGAGAACCAACCGGATGATCGCGCTCCATTGGTGCTGTGGCCTGAGCGTAATGACGGAAATGTAGAAACCAGCGATGGCGATACGCCCCGCCTTTTCGATATGGCGGTGCGTCTCTCCGGGGAACTGGTGGGTGGCAGAATGGCTCCCAAACCCTGGCCGGCCTTTCTACCGGACCGGTTTAGTCTTGAATCACCCATCCTGGATGCTAAAAAGGGCCATAGCTTTACCCTTCAAAGCACCATCACCGATTGGGTCAATGGCGATGTGGCCTCACTTTGGAAGGGTGTAAACTGGGATAAAGAAGCCCAGGGGCCGGGCAGCGCATTGTGGGTCACGGTTGGTTTGCTGGACGACCCCAGCGAGGCGCGACAGGACCCACTTACTTTTGAATTAAGCCGCAATCATCTGATTGTACTCGGCGATACCGGCATGGGAAAAACTACTCTTTTACGGACTTTGCTAACCAGTCTGGTAGCCGAGCATAGTCCAGATGAACTCCATGTTTATGTATTAGACCTGGGTGGAAATAATTTCCGAAGCTTTGAAGGTTTGCCCCATGTTGGCGCGATTATTCCCGCCACCGAGGAAAACTTTGAAATGCGGTTTTTCCGCTTAATGGATTTCCTAAGTCAAAATATCCTGCAACGCCAACAAACTATCAGTGCTTCCGGGGCGACCAGCTTCGCGGAGTACAACGCGCGCTTTTCGGATCAAGCGATGCCAGCCATTACGGTTATAATCGATAACTTTGCCGAACTATCGGTTCAGATACGCGATGAGAATTATGATGCCCTGATAGATAACCGTTTGATACCACTGGTGCGGAGTGCCCTGAGTGCCGGGGTGAATTTCGTCGTTTCCGCCAATATTCCAGGCAACTTGCCCAGCCGTCTGTTTGGTCTGTTTGGAGAGCGTGTTACCTTCAAGCAAACCGAAACCGACCGCTATCTGGATATTGTGGGACGGGGTGCCATCGAGATCGGCGATATTCCTGGGCGCGGCTACATCCGGCGCGACCGCAAGGTCCTGCTTTTTCACGTGGCTTTACCGCTTGGCCTGTTCGACAAGGATGGCCGACCGCTGCGGGTGGAAGGGGACGATATTCAAATATTATCGGCTCAGATGCAGACCACTCTGAAAGTCAGGGGCCGGAAATTGGCTCCGCCGGTGACAGTCAAGGCCCTGCCGAATCAGGTGTCGCTGACCCATTTGTTAAAGATTACCGAGGATAGAGTACCCAACAAAATTGAAGCGGTCCTGGGTCAACAAATAGACCTGTCGCCCGCCCGATTTAATCTGAAAAAAGTGGGACCTCACTTTATGGTGGTGGGGCCGCCCTTATCCGGTAAAACGACTTTACTCTACAACTGGGTCTTCTCGCTGGCGACCAGTTATTCACCTTCGCAGGTAAAGTTCGTGCTGATCGATACTCAGAGCAAATTCTTTAATTATGGGGGCAATCTAAGCCTGTCCTCGCTGCCGCACGTACTGGCTTGCGTCTCGGAGATTAGCCAGTTGGAAGCCCTCATGTCAAAAATTAAAGAGGAATGTGTGACCTTAAATGCCAAAGGTAATACAAACGCGCTTTATGTGGTAATCGATAACTTTGATGATTTTAATGAAGAACTGGGCCAGGGTCCTCTGGTGCGGGAGTTGGCCGGTCTGGTGCGGCGTTACGGACGTGACGGGTTCCATTTCATTATTGGTTGTATGCCCAGGAGCGAGTCAAGTGTGCTGAGACAACGCATATTAGGTTCAAGATATGGCATAACTCTCAAGTCGCGGGAGGCCCTGGAAGTTCTCAGTCCGAGTCTGAGAACCCCGGCAGCCCTGCGCGATAAAGAGCTTCCGCTTGGACGCGGCTTTATTATCGAAGCGGGTCAGCCGGCCCTGGTTCAATGTGCTAACCCGTATATTGAGGTTGGCGGGAGTACCCCGCAAGGCAAGGATGAAGAAGAACAAAGAACCAATGCCCTGGACAAATGGGTAGCCGACATCCGCGATAAAAATCCTAATAGTCGTGCCCGCTGGTCAGCCGCTCCTACTAATGGTACCGACCCGGACGCCAATTCAAATGGGCACGCAGAGGGATCAGGTTCGGGGGCGGCTTCCGTCAAAGCCCAGCGAATGCTGACCATTTTGCAGTCGGGAATGCGTAAAGAGCTTGAGCAGCTTCAACCCGACAACGGGCACGAACAGCTCCTGACGATGCGGTTAGTTTTGCAGGAGGTTGACAAGTGGGGCGACGAAACTTTATTGACCGAATTATTGCGCGACCTATATGTTAAACAACAAGGTGGTGGTCCTTCTCTACAAGAAATGACCAAACGCTTTGCTTCCAGAATGGATGCGGATTTGTTAATTCAAACATTAGAGGAAAAAATGACCCATGAGTAATAAACAACCCCGCCTTGAGTTACAGATCGACATTTTTACTTTGAAGAAGCAGCGCGCTTTGATCTTACCTTCCGTGATGCCCACCGAACTGGTGGCTTCGGTCCTTCAGGAGTTCGGCGGAACTTCCAGCAGTAGCGAGGTAAGGCCGGAGCTTGCGCCGGAAAAGTATCAAAAGCTGGAATATCTCAGCCATACTGCTGAAGGCTACCAGTTACTTAAAGCCAACGGCGGACAACCCCTTAACCCTTCTATTACGCTGGGTAATCAGGTTGCGCCCAATGAACTTCTGGTCCTGGTAGAAGTAGATGCGCCGCTACCACCAAATACGACCCGACCTTCCAGACCGGTCTATTTATCCGAGCAGGGTAAAAATAAAGTTTACAAAGTAAACTGGCTACCGGCCCTCATTGGCCGACCGGACCCAAATTTACCCTATAATGACCGCCTGGCGGTAAATCTGGCTGATCATGTTACTGGTCAGCGCGTTTCTCGGCGCCACGCTCAACTGGTGGAAGTCAACAATCGGATTTTCCTGGAATGTTTGTCCCCTAACCCGTTGCTGGTGGTAAGTCAGCAGGGTACCATAACCCAGGTAGAACACGACCGTTATCCACTTGCTATCGGCGATACTATCATATTGGAACGCAGTGAGATTGCCTTAAAATTTATTGTGCCCGAACTGGGACCGGTCGCAAAATGAGCCGTAAAATAAAGCGGCAAAATCTCAAATTCAAACGTTAATTCTGTGTTACCCATCCTTTGATTAAGTGGTTTGGTAAGTAATAAAGCAGCTAAAACAATAAAGCACGACATTTTTCAGGACGCTTGTACAGGGTTAACGTTCTTATGAAAATTACTGGAAAGGGACATCAATGAGGTTTTCATCCCGCTCGTGGTCAGGAATGCTCCTTCTTTGCCTTATATTGCTCTTTGTTACTAGCTGTCCAATTACTTCTGGTCAAAGCATCAAAATTGATAATCCTGACTTTCAGAAAATCTGGAATCGGACTGACAGCCTGGTGACTGGCGGCCAGGCTCAACGGACTTATCTGTGGGGACCGGCTCCCTTTACCGATGCTATTCTGGAACCTTACCTGGATTCGCCGGGTGGTAAGCGGTTGGTTCAATACTTCGATAAAAGCCGCATGGAAATCACCAACCCCAATGGCGATAAAGCCAACGATTACTTTGTAACCAATGGTCTGCTGGTTCAACAATTGATGACTGGCCGCCTTCAACTTGGCGATAAAAAGTTTGAGAATCGCCCACCGTCCAGCACCGGGGTAGCCGGTGACAGCGATGATACCAGTGGTCCGACCTATCAGGTGTTGGGTAAGTTGACCGGCACCGCTTCCAAGTCGGAAGGCAAACCAGTTGCCCAGGCGGTTGACCGCGCCGGGAAATTGCGAGATGCTACCCAGGATTTTGGGCAATATGGTGTAAGCTATGCTTACTTCGAGCCATCCACCAGCCACAATATTGCAAAACCTTTTTGGGACTTTTTGAATGTTACCGGTCCGGTTTTAGGCCCTGACGGTCAGGTTGCTACAGGCCGTTTGTTTGAGCCGGTATTTTACGCTACCGGGTTGCCGGTTACGGAAGCTTATTGGTCCAAAGTGAAGTTAAACGGCCAGATCAAAGACGTACTGGTCCAGGCTTTTGAACGGCGAGTTCTAACTTATACCCCCTCAAATTCCAATGGGTTTCAGGTCGAAATGGGTAACGTGGGTCGGCACTACAAACAGTGGCTCGACTATCCGCCTACCCCCCCGGCCAGCATAGAAATCAGAAACCTCAAGCTTGCCAGTAGCAACTATGAGATGAAGTTGACTGTTAATAGCGATGTGCCGACCAGTATCAAAGAAATCCTGGTGCAAGTCAAGGATACCGAGAACAATACTACCGTTTATTCCTCCGATCCTGTACCGTTCGACCCGGCCAAAGATACTACCCTGATCATCCCGGTCAAACCCTTTACGCCTGGCCGCAAATATACGATTAACCTGAGTGCTAACGACGTATATAACAAATTAGTCACCAGTAAAGCGCAGCCGGATTCCACTGTTCTGGGTACCGATAATATTCTTTATCCGGCTCCCACCCCGGCTACTGTCTTTTTTGATAATTCGCCCCAGCTTGATACTGCCGGTAAGAATTACATTGTTACATTCACGATTAATAGTAGTGCCCCAGAAAATATCGAAAAGATTTTGATTGATGTGATCGACGAAAAGGGGCAGTCTATTACACCGGCATTGGCTCCGTTAGGCTATAATCCCCAGTCTAAAACGGTTCAGGTTCCGATACCAACCGAACGCTTACAGCCTAATAAGAGGTATAAAATAGAAATCAAAGCTAAGAATAAGGATCAGTCCTTTATACTCACCCCCAATAGTAGCAATATTCTTGGCACCACCGATTTCTCCTATAGTGAAGCGGCCCCGCCTAAACCGGTAACGATCAAGGTCGTGCAGATTTTTCCGCAAAAGAAAGATACGTTAGGAAATCTGGTGCTGCCGATCAGGGTAGTAGTCCAGGATGACGATAAGCAACTCGACCAATTTAAAGGGTTCGTTAAGTGCCGGGTGGGTATCCAGGCTAATAGCGTTAACATTCTGCAATTAGACCCAAAATGTGAAAATGATACCAGAAATAATTCAGAATGGCCGATAGACATACCGCTCCAGGCCGATCAGTTAAAGGAAAATCAAGAATACAATATAACGGTCGACCTGGTTACGCCTTCCAACAGTAAACTGAGCAACATTTCAGTTTCACAGCCATTCAAGCCGACCTTGCTACCCCCGCCCGGCTTTTGGGATGGTTTTATCGTTCCCAACCGCCTGATTTTTATCAGTTTATTTTTAGCTTTAATAATACTTGCCGGGATAATAGCCTTCAGGCGGATTCGCCCGCGTAAAAAAGCCGTGCTGGCCCCGCGCCCGTATAGTGAAGCAACAATGGTTCATATGAAGGTGCCCATGATGGTACCGGTGCCTGAGTCGACAATGGTACACGAGCCGGTCGCCCGGCCAAAATTACGCCTACGGCTTAAAGTTGTCCAGACCCCTGATCCATCTCAGATGCGGCAGGAAATCATTACAACTTTCCCGCTGGTGATTGGCCGGAACAACAACCGGGTTGTCATTACGGGCGATCCAAAAATATCCGGCTCACACGTAGAGATTCGGGAGGAGGGCGATAGCCTGACCCTGCTAGACCTCAACAGTACCAATGGAACCATCGTGGGCAATCAAAAACTGGATAAAGGCGGCAAAATTAACTTTAAGAAGCGCATCGTGGTTTCTCTGGGACCGAATACTGTTATCGAGTTAGACCCGGAAAAATAGATTGTTGCCGGTCTCAGTATTGTGCAACGAAAGGAGGGGCGGTTCTGCCGCAAAATAATGAGCGAACCAACCGAGCGTACCCGTACTTTTTCCTGGCAAGACCCGTCTACCGGGGCCGAAGCCGGGCTAACTATGAGCGGTCTGGAGTATTTAAAGGCGATCATGGGCGGCGAGTTACCGAAACCGCCGATAGCAGACTTGATGAATTTCGAGCTTGTGGAGGTAGACGAAGGTCGGGCGGTTTTTGCGGTGGTGCCAGCCGAGTATCATTACAATCCAATAGGAGTGGTTCATGGCGGGTTGGCGGCTACCCTGTGCGATTCGGCCCTGGGTTGCTGTATTCAGTCAGCCCTTCCCGCCGGGACGACCTATACGACCCTGGAATTAAAGGTGAATTTTCTGAGGCCGCTAACCCTCAAGACCGGCAGAGTTTTGTGTGAAGGCAAAGTTATTCATGTCGGTGGACGAGTAGCCACCGCCGATGCCCGTCTGACCGATGCGGCTGGAAAGCTTTACGCTCACGCTACCACGACCTGCATGATTTTCCGAAGCTGATTTATCCCGCCAATCATTCTTGATGTGCCCACTCGCGCCGGTCAGTCGTAAAAGTAATACCGCCAGGATTTAGGGCTTGTAATCACCGGGAACACAAAATTAATAAGCTGGAAAGCTTTGTGAGAATTGTGTAACTATTTAAGGCTACACTCATATTAGGCCAGAAACCTACCAGGACGCACCACAAACCGTTATCGACCGGTAGGGACACAATATTGTCTTTGGCTGAAGGGCCACCTTTTAAGGCTTCTCGGAACTGTTACCAATGACGCTAACAGTTTTGAGAAGTCCGTTTTCATGTGGGCTACAATTTAATTTCTCTTTTACTTTTGTGATTCGTAACTACTCAGCCTCCACCCCTGATCCCTCCCCAGGGCCACCAGTGGACGGGGGAAAAAGAAGAGGGCTAAACAGGGGCACCCAGAGGGTACCCGCCTGTTAGACCCCCCCGCAAGGCACCCAGTGGGTACCCGACCCCTACTTACCCCGCCTCGAAGGGGGTAGAGTGAATAGTTACTGTGATTCTACGTTAGGATTAAATTGACTAATTTGACTGATTTTTGTAATTGGCTTCGACTTCTAACCGGAAGTCCGTGTGAAAAGAGCAGATTTTAATGAATAACGGATTGGTGCGAAGAGGGCTGGTTGGGTTAAGTGCTGGTTTGCTTTGCGGAGTGGTGCTGGCCGATACTCTGGATAATGTCGCGCTTGGAATTTCTCTGGGGGGGCTGCTAGGCGTGCTCTATGTAATCGCCTTCAAGCATACGCTGGGAGCTTATGGTGAAAATATTACCATTGCCGCCACGCTGGGAGTACCTTTGTGGGGCTTGGTCAGCTTGATTATTATCCCACTCTCGTTGGGTCAGGGGCCTCAATGGACGGCGGAGGGGATGCGTACTTTATTACCGGCCCTGGTTGGCTGGGTACTTTATGGGGCCGGGCTGGGCTTGTTGACCCAGGTGCTGCAAGACCTGATTATCTGGTTGTGGGGACCGGTGGCGGCAGCCGAACCCGTAGTACCCGCGAAACCGGTTCAAATTTTGATACTGGGTGGCGGTTTTGCCGGCGTTACCACCGCCGAACATCTGGAGCAGGAATTTGGCCCGGCTAAAACAGTTGAATTCACCCTCGTTAGCAATACCAACTCGTTATTATTTACCCCGATGCTGGCCGAGGTTGCTTCCAGCAGTCTCGAACCCACCCATATTTCCAGCCCTTTGCGAACCAGTTTGCGCCGTACCAACGTGGTCCGGGGGAAAGTAAATCAAATCGACCTTGAGCAACGTCGCGTAAGGCTGTCTCCCGATGAACGCACCCCTCAGGAACGGGTTTTAGAATATGACCACCTGATACTGGCGTTGGGAGCGGTTTCCAACTACCGGGGTTCGGCTAACATCGCAGCCCATTCGCTGGACTTTAAGACCCTGGCCGACGCGATGCGCATCCGCAATCACGTAATTGATATGTTTGAACGCGCCGACCGCGAACCAGACCTTTCCCGTCGCCGCGAGTTAATGACTTTTGTGATAGCCGGGGGCGGTTTTTCGGGGGCCGAACTGGCCGGGGGACTGAACGACTTTGTGCGTGGGATGCTGGTTTACTATCCAAATATTCCCCGCGAGGAGGTGCAGGTGATCGTGGTCCACTCCAGCGACCGGATTTTGCCGGAACTCAGCCATACCCTGGGCGATTATGCCCTGACCCGGATGAAGGCACGCGGCGTGACTTTCAAGCTCAATACTCGGATTGCCGATGCCGGGCCGGGCAAAGTTTCGCTTACCCCACCGGAGGAAATTGCAACCGAGACTTTTATCTGGACCGCCGGTACTATCCCCAACCCACTGGTTCAGAACCTCCCGCTCGAACACGACAAACGCGGCGCGGTAGTAGTCGACCCGATGCTGGCTGTGCCGGGTTTCAAAGGGTTGTGGGCATTGGGCGATTGCGCACTGGTACCCGATTTAGTTACCGGATCGAATTGCCCGCCGACCGCCCAATATGCGTTACGACAAGCTTACCGGCTAGCCGCTAATCTGCACGCCGAGCTTCAGAATAAACCTCTCAAACCTTTTAAGTTTAATTTGATTGGCGTGCTGGCGGTGATCGGCCATCAAACCGCCTGCGCCGAAGTCAAGGGTTTACGGTTTTCCGGTCTTTTTGCCTGGTTAATGTGGCGAGGTATCTATCTCAGCAAACTGCCGGGGTTGGAACGAAAGGTGCGGGTGCTGGGGGATTGGGTAATCGAACTTTTCTTCCCCCGCGACATAGTGCAAACCTTTGATTTTGGTCTTTCAGAGCCGCCGATGCCGGTGGAAATGGAGGAAGTACGATGAATCGAGAGCTTTCAATTGACAAAATAACTTCCCGGCCAACTTTGCGCCTCCCCGACCGGGCTACCCTCATTCGGATGGCTATCGGAGCGGTGGTGGGTGGGGCCGGTGGGGCCGCGCTATTTACACCGTTCTGGAGTGGACTACTTTTAGGTGGCCTGTTTGGCTTTGGCCTGGCCTGTTTGATACCGGGCCGCGCGCTCACACCGGGGTCAGGTCTGTTCTGGGGTCTGAGTTTTGCTTTGCTGGTCTGGTTGGTGGGTCCGGTGGGCCTGGGTAGCCTGATGAAGGGTGCCCCCCACCTGGGAATGTTGGATATGGCCCATGACCATTTTAGCGATCTGGTCGGCCTCTTGATTTACCAGGGTTTGCCGGTCGGGCTGACGCTTGGGATAGCGAATTTGTGGTTGAAGCCGGTTGAAGCAGCGGAGGCCGGTCCACCGGTAAGCCGCTACAAGTTTAGTTTGCCACGCGCCGTAGTAGTCGGTAGTCTGGCCGGTTTGATTGGGGGCTGGGCTTTTGGAAGCTGGATGGGTCAGTCGGCGATTTTCCCGGCCCTGGCGGCGGTGTTCGGCTCGACCTCGACCACCCTCGGTATGCTCATTCATTACCTTATCGCGGTGGTGCTGGGAGCCAGCTTTGGGTTGTTATTTCAGAGTGATATACGCGGGAGCGGTTCGAGCCTGAGTTGGGGCATGTCCTACGGCTTGTTATGGTGGTTTTTGGGGGCAATGACCATTCTGCCTCTGCTACAGGGTCGCCCGGTTGACTGGAGTTACCAGCGCGGCAGTATGCTTTTTGGTTCGCTGGTCGGTCATCTGATTTATGGGGCAGTGGTAGGGTTGGTTTATGCCGGGTTGGACAAACTTTGGACCGGCTTCTTTTACGAATCCGATCCACTCCGCCGCGAACCGGAAGGGGCCGGTGCCCGAACTTTGCGGGAAGTGGGTCAGGGAGCCGTTGCCAGCCTGGCCGGTGGGTTGCTTTTTAGCCTGGTAATGGTCGCCACCGGGGTATTGCCAAACGTGGCTCGCATTGTAGGTGGTACCGGGCCGGTGACTGGCTTTGCGGTCCATGTTGTGATAAGTGTGCTGATCGGGATGAGCTATGGGTTGTTTTTTGGTCGAGAGGCTCCTGATGTCGGTTCGAGCGTGTTGTGGGGTCTTTGCTACGGGTTGAGTTGGTGGTATATTGGGCCGCTTACGCTGTTCCCGATCCTGCTCGGCAACCCGGTTGCCTGGAATATCACGGCAGCCAGTTTAGTATTACCTTCACTGGTCGGACACCTGATTTATGGAGCCGCGACAGCCCTGTTATTCCGGTGGTTGGAGCGACGTTATTTAGGCTGGCTAAAGGTTGATCCCAAGCTAGCCAGCCGGGAGGCCCGTTTGCGGCGGCCATCCGGCACCGCTGCTCCCGCCCTCTGGCTGTTTATGCTGGCGACCGGCGTATTACTGCCGGTACTATTGGGTTAGGTTGGGACAGGCTGCTAGCGAGGGAAGGTCAGGACTTTCAATTAGCGCGATTAAATCGAACTGGCCGGTGACGGCAGGCACGGTGGTAATTACCGAACCGGCTCGGCGCATTTCGCGCAATTCTTCTACCAACTCCGGGACGCGGGTTGGTTCGGCCTTGATCATTACGTATGCCTGGATCATATCCTAACTATGTTAAAAAAGAGGTAATCCGTTCAAGGCAATTTGAGCGCGCCTTTGATTTATGACCCGGCTTCAAGTAATTAAAGGACACGTTGCACAGAAGGCAAACCTGCTGCCGGTCGGGCTTCGCTAACGCTACGAATAATTGCTTTGGTCAGGGTTTCGGCGGCCAGTGAGCCAAGCGCAGTCAATAAGTACGGATCGACCAGTGGACCCGACGGCAACCCACCGGTCGAAATGGCGAAAACTACATCGCCATCGAACATTGTATGGGCGGGGCGGATTGCTCGTGCGAGGCCATCCTGAGCCATAATCGCCAGGCGGTGAGCGGCGGCTTTGGTCAGGGGCGCGTCGGTCGCCACGACTGCCAGGCTGGTGTTTGTGCCGAGGGCCGGACGAACTATCTCGCCGGTGCCGCCTTTGAGCAATCGAACGGTGTCCAGCAGTACGCCGTCCGGGTGGCGGCAGACCCCGGCCAATAATCGATCCCCATCATAAATATCGCCAAAAGCATTGGTCACTACCAGTGCCCCCACCGTGTATTGTTGGACAAGCTGACCGGGCAGAGTCAGGTTTAATTGAGCCGAGGCGGTGCCGATCCCACTTTTCATGGCGTTTTGCGGTCCCAGGATTTTGCCGATGGAGGCCCCTGCTCCAGCCCCATAATTGCCTTCGATCACCCGGCTGCCCGCCTGACTACAGGCTTGATAGCCCATGACGGCATCGGGATATTTATCGGCTCGTCCGACCGCCAGATCGTAGATTACCGCTGCCGGTACGATTGGTATTTTACCCCCAGGCGTAACAAAACCAAAGCCGCCTTCCCTCAAGTAATTTACGACCCCCTCGGCAGCGGCCAGACCAAAAGCACTCCCTCCGCATAGGGCAATTGCATTGACCATTTGAACCAGATTAGCCGGATCAAGTAAATCGGTTTCGCGGGTACCGGGGGCGGCTCCCCGCACATCTACCCCGGCAACGGCCCCTTCCGGCACCAATATCACCGTGAGGCCGGTTCGGGTCTCTTCGTCCTGCGCCTGACCAACTTTCACGCCGGGTACATCCGTAATCGAACCCATCCTCGTTTCTCCTCTGGCCGGCCTATCGCCGGGCCGGTTAAGTTTCCAGAACCTGCTGGACTTTTAGGCTCAATTCGTTCAAGCGAAAGGGTTTGCTCAATGCCGCCAGGAAACCGTGTTCTCGATAATTGGCTAAAATCGAGTCGTTGGAATAACCACTGGCGACAATTGCCTTCACATTTGGGTCGAGTTGGTGTAATTGCTCGATGGTTTCTTTGCCACCCATTCCGCCGGGAATGGTCAAATCCATAATCACTAAATCGTAAGGCCTCTCCCCAGCGGTATTTAACAGGGCGGCCTGGTATTTTTCTATCGCCATTTTGCCGTCTTCCACTAGGTCTACCTGATAGCCGAGCATGGTCAATACCCGCTTAACCATTGTGAGAATATTTTTCTCGTCGTCCATTACCAGAATTTTTTTGCCGGTCGAGTTGCTTTTTGGGGTAAATTTACCGGTGGTCTTTTCGGCTAACATGGGTAGTTTTGAGGGTGAAGCCGGTAAATATATAAAGAAAGAGGTGCCTTTGCCCGGTTCGGATTGAACTCTGATCAGACCTTCGTGTTTTCTAATTATCGAAAAAGAAGTTGCCAGCCCCAAACCGCTACCTTTGGCTTTGGTCGTAAAATATGGATCGAATATACGGTCCAGGTTTGCCGGGTCGATGCCGGTTCCCTGGTCGCTTACCACCAATTCTACATAATCAGTCTCTTTAAGAGTTAAAGCGCGTTTAGCGAACTTGGCCTCCAGATTGCTGGCCTGCACCGTAATCTCCCCGCCGTTGGGCATTGCCTGGAGCGCGTTTATAACCAGATTGTTAAGCACCTGGCTGAGTTGACCCTCGTCTACCTCGCAGGGCCACAGGTCCCCCGCGACCTCAACCTTACTCCGAACCTTTGAACCCCGCAAGGCAAACCGGGTCGTTTCCACCAGCAGATCATTTAGTGAAATCACTTTTCTAACCGGCATTCCACCCCTGGCAAAAGTCAATAACTGACGGGTCAGATCACGGGCGCGGAAAGCAGCCGATTCCGCTTCGGCCAGCATTTCATATAGCTGAGGTCGGAATAAAGCCGATTGCTCGTTCGTCTCGCGTTTCGCCAGTTCCAAATTCCCAACCACCGAGGTCAGAATATTATTAAAATCGTGCGCAATCCCCCCGGCCAGTAAACTCAGGCTTTCCAGTTTCTGCACTCTCAGAATTTCCAATTCAGCCTGTTTTCGGGTAGTAATGTCCATTAAGGTAATTATAAGCCGGCTTTGCTGGCCTTTGCCGGTAATTGCCCGTTTACCATAAACTTGAAACCATTTCAAGCTACCATCCCTGGACCTCCACTGAGCTTCAAAATCGCAATCATTGACTGCGCCCGATTGGATCAGGTTAAAATTCTGGTTAAAAACCGGCCAGTCGGAGGCCTCAACAAAATCCAGCATCGGCCTTCCGAGGGTATTGTTTACTTCGTAGCCGAGCAGTTCCTCCCAGGCCGGGTTTAGAAAGGTCCAGTTGCCGTTACTATCTACCTGGCCGATGATTTCCTTGACGTTTGAAATTACCTCCCGGTATTTTTCCTCACTCTTACCCAGTTCAGCAAACAATTGCACATTTTCTACCGCCACGCTAACCTGATCGGCCAGCAGCGAAAGTAAAGTGAAATCATCTTCAGTCAGGAGCGGTTCGCCGCGCGATTCGACGGCTACCGTGCCTAAAATCTGACCGTTTCCGGTTTTTAAGGGTACGATTATTGACTGCCGTATGCCATCGATGGCGAACAGAAAATTAGGGTTGCGTTGTGCCTCACGGATAAACTGGGCCTGACCGGAGCGAATGACCTCGCTACTGATACCCAGGTTTAACGGAATAAATGAAATCACCTCATCATAGCCTACACTAGCTTGCAGGAGCAGTCCCTTTTCTTCCCGTAAATAAATGCTGACCAGTTTGAAGCCAAACGCAGAACTGATCTGGTTTACTACCAGCTGGAAAATTTCTTCTAGCTTGAGCGTAGAGTTTATGACCTGGGCTACCTGCTGTAAGGTAGTTAGCTCGGTCAGCCGCCGCTGGGCCGCCGCGTACAAACGGACATTTTCCAGAGCCAGGGCGGTCAGATGGGCAAAGCGTCCCAGAATATCAAGCTGCTGCTTTTCAAAAGGTACATCTCCCTGGGGAAAAGATAGCCCAAGGATGCCGGCCAACCGGTCGCCCACTTTTAACGGCAGCCCCACCGTTGTACCTATCTGGTCATAAAACGTTCCTTCCAACCGGTGCGGCCAGTTAGGGTAGTCGTGGATAATTACCGGTTGGCCGGTTTGCCAGACTTGCCCCACCAGACCTTGCTGCTGGTTCAGGGTCAGGCCGATTAGTGATTTGAAGATGCCCAAACCCATCACTAATTCCATTTGAGGTTCCGACGAACCCGGTTTTAGCTGGTATATGTAACAGTCGGGTGTTCCAGATAGACTAGCAGCCCTGGTCAAAATTGCTTCCAACACCGAACTTAATTCGGGTTGGTTTAATAGGGCCAGGGCTGTTTCATGAAGGGCAGCCAGATATTCGCTGTAGCGACGCTGAGTATTCACAGTCTCATAAAACTCGGTCAAGTCGGTTGTAACGCTGATCGTGCCGTTTATTTGGCCGGCTTGAAAATGGGGAACCTCAATGACTTTTATGAATGCCACCTGACCGTTGGCTTTGCGCAAAGAATATTCATAGACCGATTTTGCGCCCTGTAAGCACTGGTTGTGAGCTTCACTCATAACTTTAGAAGTTTGATCCAGGGCCAGTTCCTGTGGTTTCCGGCCTATTAATTGGTCAGGGCTGTAGCCGACCAGCCTACCATAAGCCTCGTTGGCAAACTCGATCTGACCCGCTCGATTTGAGATAAACAGACCCTGACCCATATTTTGCATAATCTGTCTCGCCAGGTCACGTTCGCTTTGCAATACCACCATCGCTCTGGCGGTACTTTGGTTGGCAAGAATCGAAGCCAGTTGTCCGCTAACTTGCATTGCCAGTACATTTGTGATATTTCGCCAGACTGTGGTAAACGTATTGGTTCGCCGTGAGCTAAAATTCAGGCTACCAAGTGATTTCGAGCCAAATTTTAAGGGTAATAACAGAAGGGAACGGGCATTTTCACACATTCCCAGCTCAGGGTCAGCCGGGAGGTGCAGCCCTTCGGGGAGTTGACTTAGATCGGACAGATAAAAGGGTTTGGCTTCCGAAATTACCATACCAGGCCAGGTGGTTGGCGTTAGGTCGGAGCTTTTCAGTTCAGAGCGGCTCTGGGTTGCCGGGTCTACTGACAGGCCTAACTCCATCAAATAAATTCTCGGAACCGCAGCGGTATCATCTTCCAATATTTCTACTATTGAAAGGGTACAACGGTCAAAATCCAACAACCAGCGTAAGCGACGGCTTAAAATCTGCTGCAAACTCATTAAATCGGTCGCCGCGCATAACTCCCCGGACAGTTCTGCTAACAGCCAGAGTAATTCGTTGGCAACCGGTGAGCTTTTGTCAGGATCAGAAATAACCGGCTCCTTAGCTTTGCGGCTTTTAACCTTCGATGGCAATTTAGGGGCCGGTAACGGCATTTGGCTCATTGTGAGTAACTTTCACTTGTTCGTTTCAGTTCGAGTTTTTCACCCTTAATACCGCTAAGGGTGACACCTGATTGGCAAGAAGACCGCCCATTTGAGGCCGTTAAGAAGGAACCTGGCAATTGTCGTTCCTGAAAGGTTTTAAAATATTGTCTATTAAAAACCGGATTGTGTTGCCTGGTTGACCTATATAAACTTTTGAATTTTCCTTTAAAGGATAGAGTAGTTAAGGCTGGTTAGGATCAAGATTTAATAAGTTAGCCAGAGTACACATTTGCTCAAACAGGGCAATCGTCGTAATAAGTTCAAGTTGCTCTATTGGGTTCAGCCCGCTTTGAGCTAAAACCTGCCCGGCTTCCAAACGCGGTGGGTTGGCGGTCAGGTCGCCCGGTTCGCTGGTCAGACTCGCTACTGCTAACGAGGTATATCTCAGAGTATCTAAGAAAAGACGACTAAATTGTTCCGAGTTGTATTCGCCCTGACTAACGGCTGCTAATAATTGTTTATCAATTCCTTGCAAAGTCAGGCTATGCATATGCACTATTTTTACATAGTCGCAGTAGGTCGCCCGTGCTACAATCAAGCCAACCATTTCTTTGAGTATTCGAGGCAAGGCTCCCTGCAAAATGCAACTTCGGAATTGACCCCAGATATTCGCCAGCATAGGCGGGTTTGGTGCCAGCAATTTGAAAATGCGCGGAACCATACCGGCCCCCAATTCTTGCTCAATCTGATTAAATATTGTCTCAGTAATATTGTCCAAATTTAATTCTTCCCAGAATTATAATATGTACAGCCAGTATATAATAAACTATAAGTAGTATAGCATACTCACCTTACGAAATAACTTACAGTAAATATTAAGTTATTTTAACCTTTTTTCGTTCACAATCACTAGATGAGATATAAAAGCCAAGAAATTAAAATTATTATATTATTAGATGGGAAGTTATCTAAAATCGTAATTTTGGAGTATAATTAGAAACTATGGTTATAGATTCCAGCTTAATCGCAGATCAAACTTATATGTTACTTTAACGTAGAAGTCATGTGTAAATAGTATTTGAACTGTAATAAACTGACGAATTTTTACGTTTATTATATCGTAGATTGTAATGCGATAAACAGACCGCCTGTAATGTTTTTTGCTCCAAAGTGTTTTTGGGAGAAGAAATTTTTTAAGCTGGTATATCGCCTACTATTAAACTAACGTCATACTATATAATTAGTCAGGGTTAAACAATGTCAAAAACGATCATGATTATCGAAGATAACCTTACTCTGCTGGACTTATACCGGGTAATGTTAACCGATGAAGGATATAAGGTGCTGACCCAGTCATCCCGGTCCAGCCAGGATGACACTTTTGCCGTGATAAAACAACTTCAGCCTGACCTGCTGGTGGTTGATTTGATGATTGGTCGTAAGGAAAAAGGTTGGACCCTGATCCAGGCTATCCGGCGAGATGCCACAACCGCTAATATCCCGGTAATTTTATGTTCCGGCAACAGCCGGCGGGTAAAAGAACTGGAACAGGACCTGAAAGCTGAAGATGTTCGGATTATCCTCAAACCCTTCAAAGTCGATGACTTTATAAAATTAGTCGAGCAAGCCCTGCTTTGATTCCCCTGCTTTCAGGCTCGTTCGGCTGGCGGTTGCTCACTAAAATAGCTGGTTCAGTTTATGCTTAATATTTAGCTGAACGAGAATTATTGGAGACAGGGCTAGCAGGTGAAAGGAGCAAATATGTTAAGAGTTATTTTCAGACTTATCGCCGGGCTGTTTTTTGGGCGCAACCGGTATGGCAATGGAAACTATAACGGAAACTATAATAATTACTACGGGCCGCCGCCCAATCAGATGTATGGTAACGGTTACGGGCCGGGTTACGGTAATAATTATTACCAGGGATATGGTAATCGAGGGCGTGGTTTAGGGGCCGGGTTGCTGGGTGGCGGACTGGGTGGTTTGCTGGGTTATGAACTCGGCAAAGAGTCTGGCGAACGCGAAGGTCAAAACTATAACAATGGCAACGACTACGATCAGAACAATTTTAACTCCGGCAGTGCCAATAACTGGGGTAACTCCAACGACGGTAGCAACTGGAATAATGGCGACAATTCCGTTGGCGGCTGGGACGCTGGTAGTGGTGGTTCGTTCGATGCCGGAAACGATGGCGATTTCGGCGGTGGTGACAACAGTAGTTCGGGTAGCTGGTAATAAGTAAATTTATTCAGGCGAATTTAATCAGTCGCCTGTGTTCAGAAAGGGAGTCGCTTACAAGCGGCTCCCTTTCTTCTGCTTCGTCTCGCGCTTTAATATCTAACCAAAGCGACTTAGCCGATAGGTGCGGTCAGTTCCAACTGAATACCATCCGGATCGTTAAAGCTGAGGATACTTATCCCAAACGGAGTGAGGTCCGTAATCTCGCCGTGAACAACGCCTTTTTCTTCGAATAAGGCCAGAGCCTTTTGCAAATCGGCCCGGCTGCCCACACTAAAGCTGATGTGATCTAACCCTACCCGGTGCGGGCTAAATTTGTCGTTTTCGAGAGCCTGAGCGGAGTCCCAGGCTAAGGTCATGCCAAGCAGCATATTGCCGTTAGATAATACTACCCCCGGTGGCAGTTCGACCGCCAGTTCAAAATTTAGCAACCCGGTGTAAAACGCCATTGAACGGGCTACGTCCGTTACGATCATTCTCACGTGATGTACGCCTGAAACAGTGATGTCGCCTGCCATTAACAATTCTCCTTTGTATTATTAACTTGCTTCTGATTTAAGAGGTGAACCCAGGATAGTTTGAGCGAGCGAAATTCGGGTGGAGGGTAAATCGCGTTTGCCAGACTCAGCTTACAAGTCTGGCCCTCACTTATTCTAACAGATACGGTTTGCTGTTTCACAACTAGCCCTTTGTCGTATAATCCAGTTCAGAAAAGGAGGAGTTATGCTATATCGGAATTTTGCGACCCAGGCCGAACTGGATGCGGAGTACAACGCTCAACAATCGGTGCCGGATTTTAAAGCCTTTGCCGAACGCTACATTCAACTGAGCCAGCAGACCCGCCAGGAACTGGAGTGTAAACTGGGGATAAAATATGGCCCTGGCCTGGCCGAATACCTGGATATTTTTCCGGCAGCCCGACCTGATGCGCCGGTTCTATTATATTTTCACGGTGGTTACTGGCGGTTGTTTAGCAGCCGTGAGTTTAGTTTTGTGGCGCAGGGGCCGGTTTCCGCCGGAGTGACTACAATAGTAGTAAATTACGCTTTGTGTCCGCAGGTGAGCCTGGATGAAATTGTCCGGCAAAGCCGGGCGGCGGTAGCCTGGGTTTATGAGAATGCCCGGAGTTTTGGGGGCGACCCGGCCCGCCTATTTGTCTGTGGTCATTCGGCAGGGGGACAATTGACCGCCATGCTGCTTTCGACCGATTGGGGTACTACTTATGATTTGCCGGCCAATACGCTGGCGGGCGGTTGTGCTATCAGTGGCCTGTTTGATTTGCAACCCTTTCCGCACACTTTTTTGCAACCGGTTTTACAACTGAGTCCGGCAGAGGTTGAAAGAAACAGCCCGCTTTTTCATATTCCAGACCAGGCCGCCCCATTGATAGTCAGTTATGGTAGCCTGGAAACCGCCGAATTTCAGCGACAATCCCGCGATTTCCTGGTCGCCTGGCGGGCTAAAGGACTGGAAGGCCGCGAATTGCCTTTGACTGGCAAGCACCATTTTAACGTGATCGATGGCTTTGAAAGGGCGGATAGTCCGTTGTGCCAGGCTCTACTGAAGTTAATTGGTTGAGCCGGTCAAAATTTTAACGGGATAGTTGCGGTTTACACTCCTATTTTAGCAAAGCTTCCTCATTCTAGTTCGCCAACAGTACCAGCCCGGATATAAAACTCAGGCGTGCCGTAATTCCCTGGGCTTTGCCAACGGTATTAAGTGCCCGGCTGTAGAGTTTGAGCTACACTTATCAGCCCGGTGTGCTAAACTAGCTTTTGTGTAGCGTTGGGGTAATCTAGCAAAGGCTCTCGGCAGTCGCAGAACTAACAATTAGCTTTATTCACAAATTCACCAGCTAGGAGGACGATATGCTTACTTATGACCAGGGTCACGAAGAACTACCCCGAATTCGGCAGTTATCGCGCCGGGCTGTCCTGCGGTTGATCGGGATGGGGTTTGGAAGTGCGGCTATGCTGGCGGCCTGCGGTGAAGCCCCGACTGATACTCCTGCTGCCGGTAGTGCAACTACCTCGGCGGCCAGGACAGCTGGTAGCGGAATTGGGGGCGCGGCAGCCACGACCGGCAGCGGGATTAAGGCCAATGGCAAAGTGGTTTTCGCCAGTGGGCGCGACAGCACCGGGACCGTCAAAAAGCTCGTTGAGGATTTTAACAAGCAAAACAACGGTATTTCTATCGAATACCAGGAATTGGACCCGGATAGTACCGCGTCCAAGATCAAATACAGTGCTGGTTTTGCCGCCAAAGACCCCTCGATTGATGTAATCGCCTCGGATATAGCCTGGGTACCGGAATTCGCCAGTGCCGGTTGGCTGAGTCCACTGGATAAATACGTCACGCCCGACTTGCGTAACCAGTTTTTTGAAGGTACGGTCCAGGGGGCGACTTACAAGAACCAGCTTTTTGGCTTGCCCTGGTATATGAATGTCGGGTTGTTGTATTACCGCAAAGATATTCTGGAGGCCGCCGGAGTCAAACCGCCTGCCACCTTTGAGGAACTGGTCGCGGCGGCGGCCAAACTGCAAAAACCCGATGTCGGCCTGTACGGTTTTATTCATAGTGGTTTCCAGAATGAAGTTCTTTCGGCTACCTGGTTGGAAGTCTTGTGGGGCTTTGGCGGCGATTTCTGGAACTCGCAGACCGGCGAGGTTACGGTTAACAGCCCACAGGGTGAACAGGCTTTACAATGGTGGTACGACAATATCAATAGCCGGAAAATTACTCCCCAACAGGTGACGGGCTGGAGATTGGCCGATATTCGCAACGTCTTTAACCAGGGTAACGCCGTCTTTATGCGCGACTGGGCCGATGGCTACCTGACTTCACAGGGAGCCGACTCGAAAGTGGTGGGCAAGGTAGGTGTCCGGCCAATGCTGGCCGCCGCAGGCCAGAAACCGGCAGGCTGTCTGGCTAACTGGTATATTGCAACCTCGGCTTTTAGCAAAAATCCCGATGCCGCCTGGACGGTGGTTCAATACCTGACCGGCTTGCAGGGTTCCAAAAACCGCGCGCTGGGTACCGGTTTGCCACCAGGGATCAAGTCGGGCTATAGCGACAAAGAATTGTTGGATAAATATCCGGTCTTTAGCTCCTTGCCCGACGCGCTGACTACCGCCCGGCCTCGCCCGGTCACTCCGGCCTACAACCAGATTTCCGCCAGTATAATCCAGGTCCAGGTCGCCAATGTGCTAAGTGGAAAGACCAAACCGAAAGAGGCTTTACAGGCAATGGTCGAACAGGCCCGGCCCATCCTGGTCAATTATAAATAGGTGGGCCGGTCAAAAGCCGCCGGGTGAAACCTGATCCGGCTTTTATGATCTTCCGGTTTAGGGAACCAAAAACAATAAAACATTCCAAAATGTGTTAGAATAACAACCTAACTAATCCTGGAGGTAAAACATTGGAACTGACTGACTCACTTAAAACGCTCTTCATCGAAACGGCCCGTTCCCTTAGAGGTCCCGCT
>JBBQGA010000001.1:0-265540 GCA_038322625.1 Chloroflexia bacterium | reverse complement strand
AGGGAACGGGCCGTTTCGATGAAGAGCGTTTTAAGTGAGTCAGTCAGTTCCAATGTTTTACCTCCAGGATTAGTTAGGTTGTTATTCTAACACATTTTGGAATGTTTTATTGTTTTTGGTTCCCTAATCTTTTCTTTTCTTCCCCCGTCCACTGGTGGCCCTGGGAGGGGTGGGGTCTGAGTAGTTACTTTGCCTCAAGCTCACGAAGTGAGGTTGAAGCGAAAGTCCTAAAACATAAAGCTAGAGGAAATTAAATGCTTCGATTATTCTCCTCAATGATGAACTTGCGCACCGCGCCCAAACCGGCCAATATGACCGGCGAGGGTGAAAAACCGGCCAACAGCAAGCGCAAGCGCAAGGGCGGCTATACCGAATTTACCAGCTACTATGGCCGCCCGGTAGTAAAAAAGCCCCACTGGGTCGCCCCGATCTGGGCTTACTTCTGGGTCGGCGGAATTACGGCTGGTTCATCGGCTATCGCGGTCCTGGCGGAACTGGTCGGCGACGAACGCGACCAATCGATTATCCGGGCCGGACGCTATATCAGTATGGCCGGTTTGCTGATTTCGCCGGTCCTGCTGATTGTCGACCTCCAACGCCCAGAACGATTTCTGCATATGCTCAGGGTACTCAAGTTACGCTCGCCTCTGAGCCTGGGAACCTATATTCTGACCAGTACTGCTATCCTGGGCGGCTTTAATACGGCCCGGCAAGTAGTAATAGACGGCCTCATACCGGCCAACAGCCTGCCGGGCAAATTGGCTCTGGCTTCTTCGAGCAAGTTTACCCGCGCTTTGCAGGGGATTGACGGTCTGGCCCTCGGCGGCTATACCGGCGTGCTTTTGTCGGCGACGGCGGTACCGCTGTGGGCTGATATG
Organism: Chloroflexia bacterium; assembly: GCA_038322625.1. Taxonomy (GTDB): domain Bacteria; phylum Chloroflexota; class Chloroflexia; order Chloroheliales; family Chloroheliaceae; genus 54-19. Next base: position 264,662 of record JBBQGA010000001.1, on the reverse strand, counting down.
GACGCTCTGATCTCGCCGCTATTTATCGCTTCCTCGTTTTCGACCGGAGCGGCGGCTATCTCTCTGGCGCGGGCACTGGCCGGTACGCCGCTCGAAGAATTGCACCGGTTGGACCGCATCGAGCAAACCGCCATCCTGACCGAACTGGCTTTGCTTGGCGCGGCGGCGGTCAAACTCACACCGGAGGTCCGCAAGCATCTTTTCCAGGGTCTTCACGGCAAAGGTTTTATGGGCGCACTGGGCCTGGGTATGCTGGGACCCCTGTTGCTGCAAATAATTTCGCCAAAACAGGGAGCCGGGGTGCGCCCTATGAATATCCTGACGGCCCTGATGGTGCTGGTCGGGGGCTTCTTGCTGCGCTATTCGCTGATCGAGGCCGGTAAAGCTTCCGCCGATGATTCGGGAGCTTACCACTCGATCACGCGGGGTAAAGGCCGCGCCACCGGCGAGGAGCAAGCCGCGCAAGGCCGTAAACAAACCACCAGAATTCCTTACCCGGAATATGGCCCGGTCGGTTTGCCCATGCACGACCCGCTAAATTAACCCTTAAAAAAGGCTAATCAAAAAAGCGAGCGAGACATTTTTAAATGTCTCGCTTTTTTAATCAGGACTTTCGCTTCCACCTCACCAGTGAGGTGGAAGCGAAAGTAAAAAAGGATTTAAAAGGGGCACCCAGAGGGTACCCGCCTCATACCCCCGCCGGGGTTGCATCCCTACTTACCCCGCTTTAGTCTGGGTTTTACCCATGAGCGAAAATCCTATTAATGCCGGTTTAAATTCCCCAATTGCGAAAATTTGTTCTAAAAATGTGTAAAAAAGGGTAGACAAACTCTATATGTTTGGTATACTGTAGTATACCAGCCGGTAGATTAAAGCTGTTCAAGCCTATGGTGGTCAAATAAATTTTTAATCGCTGGCCCTTCTTTGAGGGGTGAAGGGTTATTAAGTTTTGCCCGAAAAGAGTAGCTGTGTTAAATCTGCCGGTCGGTAATTAAGAGGTTAGCAACGAGGGAAGGGGCGGTCGGCTGACCGCTCCCGACCTTCACCGGGGGTGAAACAATGTCGGGGAAAACTAAGCAGATTTGTCGACAGGCGGGGTGCCGGGCGGCGGTCGCCAGGGGGTTTAGTTACTGTCAGGCTCACCAGCGCAACCGCCCGGCGATGCCGCAAACCGCCAGCCCACCGGTTCTCAAAACGTCATTGTACGCGAAGTACATGACGGCGGAGGAACTGGACAAACTGGCCGAGATCGGTGAGGCGGGGTTGGAAGGCGAAATCCAGGTGGCCCGGTTGGTGGTGGCGCGGTTGCTGGAACGCGACGACCTGGAGGCGGTCGGTAAGGCCCTGTATGCCGTCCGAGCATTGGTGGCCGAGCATCGCAAGGAAAGCGGCGATCAGGCTGGTGGGATCGTCAATGGGCTTCAGCAAGTGCTGGACGAACTGGGTTTAGGCGATAACGGAGGCGAACCGTCGGTTTCCGGCAGTCAAACTTAATTTTGAAAAGGAGAGCGCAAATGACACAGCAAAACCGGGAAACTTTCCCGCAGGTGTTACAGCACAGCCGGTGCGGAGCCAATTACCAGGTCTTCCGAACCGAGGAAATCGCCGGGGAGACCACCGATTGTCCGGTCTGCCAGGCGGTCCGGCGCGACTATGGCCGGACCAATGGCATGATAAACCGGGCCAGTGCCGGGACCCCACTGGCAGACGAACTGGGTCTGGTGGTCTTCCGGGGTACGCCCGGCCCGACCAGCGGCCTGGAAATATAGCCGGTTGGACAGTCGAGAATAAGTTTTAACTATACACCAAACCTATGCAAAGGATCGAAGTAGGGGTCGTGGGGGCGCAGCACCTGCGGGGGGTATAAGGGGTCTCCCCTGTTAAAACCCTTTTTATTTTCGCTTCAAGCTCACAAAGTGAGGTTGAAGCGAGAGTCCTAATTCTATTAAGAGAGGAGCCAGAAAAAATGCGAAATTCAACCACCAATCAGCAGATGAGCGCGGGGGCGCAACCCGGCACACCGGTGATTCCCCAGTCCCAAAATTCCCAGACCGATTTGAACGGCCCGGACGGCAACGTGCCGGATGTAACGGCTCTCGAAAGTGCCTGGCGAGCCGCTCACAATGGCGTGTTGCAGGCTTATATCGAGTTGGTGAAATCGCAGGGCGGTTTGATCCCGGAGATGGTGGCCGGTTCGACGCTGGCCGATGTACAGTCTTCGGCCCAGGTCGCCCAGTCGGCTTACCGCCGGATTGCCGCCGAGCTAGCCCGGCCCGCCGAAAATGACGCGCCGGTAGTGCAGACCCAGGCTAACAGCGCACCCATGCCGACCGCCAATCTGCCCTTCAAGATGGGGAGCGGGGGCGGTAGCCGCAGCAGTGGGTTGGGACAGGGTATGGAGCAACAGCAGGGGAAGCGGCCCGATCCGACCGCGCTCGTCATGCAATATTACTCCAGTGGGTCGCCGCGCCGTTAGATTTTGTTGAAGGTTTTCTGCCGGGCCGGGCATTATTTACAAAGTTGGTCCGGTGGAAAGTTTGAAGAAAGGAAAAAACAATGGCTTTGACGCTGTTAGACGCGCAACGATTGACCAATAACGTGATGGTGCAAGGGATTATCGAGGCCTTGATCACCGAGAGCGCGGTACTTCGCTATCTGCCTTTTATGGAACTTAATGGGCAGGCTTTACTTTACAACCAGGAGGCGACGCTTTCGGGAGCAGCCTGGAATACAGTCGGTGGGGCCTGGACCGAACAAGCCGTGACTGTGACCCAAAAATCAGCCGGGCTGACGATCCTGGGTGGCGATGTTGACGTGGATAATTTTCTGAACCAGAGCTTTCGCAACCCGAACGAGTTACGGGCCGAGGCGGTGGTGAAGAAGGCCAAAGCGGTCGCTTACAGCTTTAATCAGGCCTTTTTCTATGGGACCGGCAGCGGCGGACAACCGACCGGCCTTTCCGGTCTGGTGGCGAGCGGCCAGACCCGCAGCCTGGGGGTAAACGGGGCCGCGCCGACCCTGGACGACTTCGACGCGCTGATCGATCTGGTAAAACCCGGCAAACCGGATGTGATCTTCATGTCGAAACGTACCCGGCGCGGTATGAAGAAACTGCGGCGGGCCAGTGGCAACGGCTTTTTCGAGACGGACCTGGATCAGTGGGGTCGCCGGGTCGAGTTCTACGACGGTATACCGGTCGAGGTCGACGACAATATCCCCGACATTTTGACGGTCGGCACTTCGACCAACTGTAGCCAGGTTTTCGTGGCTCAGTTTGGTTATCAGCGTGGGATTATGGGCCTGACCAACGATTTTATTCAGGCCGATGAGATCGGGCCGTTAGAAACCAAAGACGCTTTTCGGACCCGGATCAAGTGGTATGTGGGGCTGTTGAACTTCCGGGATGTGGCTCTGGCGACCATGACCGGTTTGCTGCCGAACTAAGCCGGTCGGTTTTAGGGGGGACTTTCGCCGGGTAGACTGGCGGAAGTCCCGCAATATATTTTGAGGTGACTATGACCACACGTTTACAGTTTCTGGCAGGGGTCCGGGCCGAGCTTGGCGATAACGGGCCAAATTTTGTCTGGCCGGATAGCCTGTTGCAAAGTTTTTTGTCTGACGCGCTTAACCAGTTATCGATTGACTGGGCACCGGTTCGGGAACTGAGTCTGGTAGCGGTCAATAACCAGCGCGATTACGCCCTCGATCCGGTCGCCAACCCGGTCGGCCCGGCGGGGGTGATCAGCGTGCAGTATCCGGCGGGGTTCGTGGTCTGGCCGGGCGATAGCTCGGCCCAGTATGTCCAGATGTTCCCGACGATCACCAACGGTTCGACCTGGCAACCGTTCGACCAACGCTGGGAGTATATCGCGGGGGTGGGTACGGTCGCCCAGCTTTTGCGCTTTCGTTACCCACTGGTAGTGGTGCAACCGGCGACTGTTATAGTGCGGTACTGGTCGGTTTATACTCCGCCGGTCAGCGATAGCGCACTGCTGGATGTAGCGATTAGCGACGAGGTAGCCTTGAAGTGGGCCAGTTGCGCCCGCGCGATGGAATGGCTGGACGAACAGCGCGGCAAACGCTCGGCTCAGGCTGCCGGGCCGGTGAACGCAGCGCAGGCGGTGGTAGCCGGAGCGCGGCGAACCCAAAGCTATTACCAGCGTCTTTACAACTCGGCGATTATTGCGCGTAACCGGGCGTATGGAGTGCAAAGCAGCAAGGTGGTGCTAGATGGATAAGATAGTTAAACAAAAGGCCAATAAACAACTGGCCCGGCAAAAGGCCGAAAGTCGCTTCAAACGCACTCTTTCGCGGTGGCGTACTAATTTGACCCTGCCGCCACCGCCGGAACCGACTCCTTTGCCGGTCGCGTTGGCCGGGGCCGCGCCGGAACAAAAAGAGTTGTGGCAGTTGCGGGCCGATGTGGACGCGCTGCGCAAGCGTTACGATTTGCTGGCGCGCTATGTAGTGCGGGGGGTGCTGGCGATAATCTCGGTGGTCGCGCCGCTGTGTGGTTGGGGTTTCGTTAACCAGGTAATAAAGATATTGGGGTTTAAATTATGAGCGCGACAGCCGGACAAACTCACGATCTGGTTCTGAACGGGCAGGGATATATGCTTTACAGCGGGCAGAAGGGCCAGATAAATTATAGCCGCAAGGCGACCCGCCCGGCCAGTGGGCTGACCACCGTCAGCACAACTCAGACTGGCCTCGAAAGTCTTAACGGTGTGCCACTGACCGGACAGACCGAACCGGCCCGGCGACTTTTCTGGAATAAGTGGACCGGCGGCGGCCAGCGATTTCTGGTCGACGGCTGGCAAACTGCCCAGCACCGGGGCCAGCTAAATGATCTGGCCGGTCTGCGCCCGGTGATGAATGGGGCCGCCCTGGCCCTGGTACCGCAGAGCGTGACGGCTCAGGTCGATGCCAGCCCGGCCAGCTATGCCGCTTTTCATTCGGTGGTGCTAGGTACGACCCAGGTGATCGCCATCGATACAAAGCTGTTTGTCTCGGCCAATCCTGGCACCAACAACAGCGGCTTCGTTTTGAAAGCGACGGTTAGCGGGGTGGTAAACGGGATGTGCGTCGCTAACGGTCAGATATTGGTCAATGTGGCCGGTAGCAATGTGCAAACTTTTGACCCGGTAGCCGGAACCCTGGCCGCCTATAGCCCCGCCGGTTCCGGTACCTTGATCGCGGCCTATCAGGGCGCAATTATTCTGGCCGGTAACGGTGGGAGCCAGTTACTTTATAGTGCCCCGGCCATTACCGCCTGGACCAATGGGCCGGTACTGGAAAGCCCGGCGACCAGCCTGACTGAACTGGAAGGTTCGCTTTATATCGGTACCAAAACCGGCCTTTATCGCCTGGATGGTCAGTTAAAAGCCGGTAATCCGGGTACCGCCCCGGCTACGCTGAACCAGTTCGATTACAAAATAAATCTGATCTGGCGGGCCACTCCTTACAATGGCTATGGTAATTACTGGACGGAAGCTAATTTTGCCAGAATGGTGGCCTGGCGCGGCGCGTTGTGGTTTTTTGCGAACGGCCAATTGTTGCGGGCTACGCCGGGGGCGGTGGGGTCCTCGCTCAAGATCGACCCGCAACCGATATATGGTTCGAGCCTGGGTCTGGAGGTTTGCGCTAATCTGCTGGTAACGGTTGTTAACAACAACCAGACCAATACTCAGGTCTGGGTCAACGATGGCAACTTCGATCTGGCGCAGGGCCTCGGCTGGTTCAAACTGGATGGCGGAGGACCTTACCGGTTGCCTTTTGGCAACGCCGGATATGCCCAGGGGCCGGTAAACGTGGTGAATACCACCGGCAATACTTTTACTTTTACGCACTGGCTACTCGATACCGCTTCGCCGGTCGGTTTCAAAACCGATAACTACGCCATTACTCGAAGTCTGGTGAGCGGCCAGGCCACTTTACCGCTATTCAGCCCGTCGGATTTGACGGCGGCTGCCGGTGGCAATAACCCGCTTGAAGCGGTCCAGTGGCTCCGCTTTGGGGTGGAATGGGCGATTATCGACGCGGCGATCTGGTGGCCTGCGATTAACAGCGCGTCGGTGGCAAACTCTTTTCTCAAACTTGAGTACAGCCGGGATGGCGGTCTGAACTTTAATAATCTGGCCTTTAATACTCAGGTGGTTTTGAGCGGGGCGGTGCTGACGGTGGGGAATTTCCCCGGCAACCGGGTCCAGGCCACTTTAAATCAGTCTGCCGGTCAGTTTTATCCGCTTACGCGCTACGATGGGCAGGTCGCTGACCCCGGTTTTCTGTTGCGGATTACCTGGCAGGGGACCATTATGCCCCTTTTGCGACGCTGCTGGGTAGATTATAAGGCGGTGCCAATGGCTAGCCTTAGCGGTCGGCAGTGGAATTTTGAGCTGGACCTTTCGCTACCTTTGACCGGCATGGACGGTCAGAGCGATGCTGAAAGTCCTAAAATCAAATATAACCGGCTGTGGGCTTTATGGCAAAACGGCACAATTTTTTCCTTTAGCGACCTGGATGCCAACGGGATTGATCTTAGCGACGTGGCCTACAACGGAACCGGAATTTATAACGTGCGGCTGACCGGCCTGGAGTTAAAGCGGGTCAGTCCCGGTTTGCCTAACCTGACCGGACCGACCGATACTCCGGCCCTGGAAGCCGGTTATGTGGCAAATGTTACGCTGGTCGAGGCTTTTTCAGAATAATAGGAGAAAGAAAATGACTTATGGATACGGCAGCGATGCCCTGCTGATGCCACCGTTTACGCTGGCCGAACATCAGGTGTTGGATAGCGACGCGGCCCGGTTTAGTCGTTACCGGACTTATCTGGATTTTTACAACGGTCAGCAGTGGACCGAAAAGCGGCGACCGGGTGAACGGCGTTTAACCGTAAATTATACGCGGGCCTTTGTTCAGAAAGGGGTCAGCTATTTGATGGGCCGACCGGTCCGGTTTGAACTGGTACCGGCCCGCCCCGGTGATCCGGCCTCCGAACGGGAAGCCCAGGCCGCCGAGGCGGTTTTGCAACAATTATGGGACGATAACGGGTTGGCCCTGACCGATTACGACGCGGCGGTGGATGCGGCGGTGCTGGGCGATTGCGCCTTTAAGGTGACACGCGGACCGGATGAGCGACCGGTAGTGCGGGCTTGCGATGTGATGGGTTTGCGGGCGGGCTGGCGAGCCGATGACTTGCGCTCTTTGCTGTGGGTTAACGAAAGTTATTCTATCGCCAGGGATGAGGTAGCCGCGATCTATGGCTACGAGGTGCTACCGGCGGCGGGCGGCACCTACGACCCACACGGGACGTTGGCGGTGGAGGAACACTGGACCGCGCAGCATTTCCGGCTCAAAATCGGCGGGCAGGTGGTGGCCGAATACGCTAATCCATACGGCTTTATCCCATATGTGATTGTGCCGAACCTGGCGCGGCCTCGCCAGTTCTGGGGGCTTTCGGACCTGGAAGATATTATGACCCTCAATAGCGAGTTTAATGTGCGGGTTTCGATTCTTTCACAGCTATTGCAGATGAGCGGTAATCCGGTGCTGGTGTTGGAAAATGTCGATACTGCCGAGGGTCTGCGGGTCGGGCCGGGGGCGATTTGGACGCTGCCGGAGGGAGCGAAAGCCAGTTTGCTGGAGATGCTCAAAGATGGCGGAGTGCAGTTGCACCTGAGTTATATCGAACTGCTGTACAAGATGATGCACGACCTGAGCGAGTTGCCGGGCGGCGGGTTTGGCCGGACCAATAGTGGAAGCGGAGTTCACGCCAGCAGTGGGGTGGCAATCGAGCTTTTGCTGTATCCGGTAGTACAGAAGGTCGAGCGCAAGCGGCGAATCTGGGACGACGCGCTGAACCGGCGCAACCGGATGTTGTTGCGGTTGGCCGGTCTGCCGGTCTTGCGGTCGCGCTTTATCTGGCCGGACGTGCTGCCGCGGGACCGGGCGGCCCTGGTGACGCAGGAAGTCGGTCTGGTCGCCAGCAATATTCACAGTTTGTCGACGGCCCGGCACAACCTGGGCGATGAGGAACCGGACCTGGAGAACGAGGCTATTCTACGGGAGCGGACCGCACTCGGCCTGGATAACTCGCCTGGTCACGCCCAAACGGGTATTCAACCGCCGGTGAAGTTGAGCGGGGCATTGGTGGAAGGGTTGAGCCAGGTTTGACTCTAGTAACTTTTAAGCCCCTTCCCACCGGGAAGGGGAGAAATTAGCTAAGAATAAATATTTTAGGCCTACTGGCCTAAAATATTTATTCTTAATTTGACCGATTTTTCTGGGTGAGGGCCATCAGGCTGATATTTTAGCTATAGCTTTGACTTAATTTCTAGTCAGGAGAGTTCGATGACGGATGCGGAAGTGCTGGCCGGGTTGCGCTGGCTGTACGGAGATGTTGCGGATTTTAGCCGAGGTTTATTTGGCAATAAGACCTTGCGGCCCTATCAGGTCGAACCGGCCAGGGCCATTATCGAGGCCGTTCAGCGCACGCAAACCGGACGTTCGGGAGATGGCCCCAATCAGTTTGCGGTGGTTTTTAGCCGTCAGTCGGGCAAGGATGAGATGGTGGCTCAGTTGATTGCTTTTTTGCTCAATCGATACCAGGCGCGGGGTGGTCAGGTTGTGCTGGCTGCGCCGACCGACCGGCAGGCTACTATTAGCCGGGACCGGTTGGGCGAACGGTTGCAGAACTGGTTAAATGCCGGGAAAGTTTATAGTAAAGAGGGTTATGTGGTGGGATTGGGCCGCGCGAATGCCCGGTTTGTGTCGGCGGCCCCTTCGGCTAACGTGCGCGGCGAGACGGCTTCGCTGCTGCTGGTGGCGAACGAGACGCAGGACATTCTGCCCGCCCGCTGGGATGCCGTTTTCGACCCGATGGCCGCCAGTACCAACGCGACGACCCTCTTTCTAGGGACGGTCTGGACCGCCAACACGCTGCTGGCCCGGCAGATGCGCCATCTGCGGCAGTTGGAGGCCGAAGACGGTCAACGCCGGGTTTTCCTGGTGGATTGGCAAGCGGTGGCGGCGTGTGTTCCGGCTTACGGCGAAAGGGTGACGGCCCGGATCGCTCAGTTCGGCGAAAGGCATCCTTTTATCCAGACCGAGTATTTTTTGAAGGAACTGGACGGCGACGGCGGTTTGTTCGGGGCGCAACGCCGGGCCTTGATGGTGGGTAGTCACTCGCGCCGGGAAAGTGCCCAGGTTGGCAAGCTTTACGCCCTGCTGATCGATGTAGCGGGTGAGGCGGGAAATGGCTGGGAGGGGCCGGCGGTACGGTCGGCTAACCCACGCAAAGATAGTACGGTAGTGACGGTGGTGGAGGTCGATCAAGCCCGGATTGGCGGTGAGAAACCGGAAATGGGAATGCAAGGCCAGCCAACCGGTGAGGAGTTTAGCCCGGCGGTGGGTCCGGTGTTTCGGGTAGTGCAACGCTATGTCTGGACCGGCACCCGCCACACCGATTTGCTGACCCGGTTGGTAGGTCTGGCGCGGGAGACCTGGCGCGCCCGCTATGTGGTCTGCGACGCGACCGGCATCGGGGCCACCCTCGCCAGCTTTCTGGATAAAGCTTTGCCGCACAAGGTGCTGCCGTTTGTCTTTAGTTCGGCCAGCAAGAGCGATTTAGGCTGGAATTTCTGCGGGATCATCGATAGCGGTCGTTACAAGGAGTACGCTGCCGATGGGGCCGCCGATACGGAATGGTTCTGGCGACAGGTAGCGGCGGTGGAATACGCGGTGCGACCGGGGGCGGGGCAGCTTTTGCAGTGGAGTGTCCCCGACCCAAAGCTGCACGACGATCTGGTGATGTCGGCGGCGTTGGTGGCAGTGCTGGACCGGCAGGACTGGCAACCGCGTTCGGCGGTAGGTTTGAGCGACCGCCCCGGTTGGTAGGTATCTGTTCAGACCCCACCCCTAACCCCTCCCCAGGGCCACCAGTGGACGGTGAAAAAGAGAAATGGGGCACCAGGGAACCCGCCTGTAGTACCCCGCGCCGGGCACCCAGGGGGTACCCGACCCCTACAGTCCCCGCTAATTTCTTTATGGTAGATTGAACAGTTACGTTGGTAGGTGTAAGTTCCGAATATGAAGGATTACTTTAACAGCAGTCTTTTTCCCATTGGGCCGGAGAGCGCAGGTCGAAAGTGGTGACATATTCGCCAACGACGATACCCCGCACGTTGCGAAGCGGTTGGACCTGGCGTTTTTCAAATTCGGCCAACTCGGCGGGTTTGAGAAGGTTTAACCGGCGAATGGCGGCGGCCGCCACAGCCGATTCGACCCGCGCGGCGCCGTCCTCGATCTTCAGGCTCAGGCCCAGCCGTTCTTTGGGGAAGCCCAGACACCAGACGGCTTCGGCTCCGGCTTTGCTAAAAACCTGGCCCGCCGGGGCAACTTCCATCAGGTCGGTATCGTTCCGCCCGGTACCGGCCACGTTAAAAGGGAAACTCCACATAGCCTGGGTGATGCGTTCGACGGCGGCGGCCCGCTCCGGTTGGCCCTGTTTGCGCCAGTAGTCGGGGTCGGCCAAACGGGCGAAGGCGGTCGCCATCTGGAGGGTGGTCATGCCAAAACACACTACCGAGCAGCCATCGACACCGGTGGCAACCTCGGAAGGTTTCAGACCGGTAAAGTCGGCGACGGCCTGGAGGATCATTTGCTGGAGCGGGTGTTCCGGCTCGGTATAGGTTTCGGTGGGCCAGCCCATGTGGCGGCAGACCAGCAGCATACCGGTATGTTTGCCGGAGCAATTGCTGTGCAGATTAGTCGGTTTTTGGCCGCTTTCCTTGAGGGCATCCTGGCTGGGCTGGTGGTAGGGGTAGTGGGCACCACACAGCAGTTGTTCGGCCTGTAAGCCGCCTTTATCGAGCATGGCTTGAACCTGCCGGACGTGTTCCGGCTCGCCACCGTGCGAGGCACAGGCCATCGCAATCTCGGCTTCGGTCAGACCAAAGCGGTCGGCGGTCCCGGTTTCGAGCAGGGGAAGGGCCTGAAACGGTTTGGCCGAGGAGCGCATAAAAGATACCCGGTCCTGGTCGAGCGGTCCTGAGGTATAGAGGGGTTGGCCTTCGGAATTAGCGACGGCGATAAACCCGGCATGACGGCTTTCGCTAAGACCGCCACGAGTAACATGAGCAATTATATTCATGGGTAAATAATAGCATAAACCGCGACGGGCGACAATTCAGTTCAGTTCGCTTCGACTTCACATTGTGAGGTCGAAGCGAAAAGTAAAAGGGATTTAGAGGGGGAGACCCCTGTAGTACCCCGCGCCGGGCACCCAAGGGGTACCCGACCCCTACAGTCCCCGCTTCGATCTCAAATACAGACATTATATCTTACCGGTTATGGCTGTTTGGTTACTTTTAGTTCTTTGACCGGTTGGCCGTCGCTCCATTTACCCATGAAACGTTGGGCCGGGCCGCCACCGAGGGCGGTTTCGCAATCCCGGCCAGCCAGAGTACAACTTTGGAGGGCATCGAGCAATTTAAAGGTGCCGTAATAGTGCAGGGTGTTGAGGACTTTTCCACTGAGCGGAAAATAATGGTTTGCATTGAGGATTGGAATGCCATGATCATCCGAAACGACCGTAATGTAATCTTTGTTAGCCGGGGGAATCTGGGGAGAGGCGGCCCAAAATTGCCGGGCGGTTTCGTCGCCTACGTCGGTATCGTGGTCGCCGACCAGTACCAGCATCCGGGTAGCCGGGTCGATGCGGGAAAGGCCGGCCATACATTCGGCCAGGCAATAACCGCCCGGTTCGACCAGCATAATGGCGCGGGGACGCGGAATCGGGCTGTTCGGGTGGTCGGAAGCGTAGGCCGCCAGGACGGTGGTCAGCACCCCGCCAAGCGAGTGGCCGACGACCACGACTTTATCCGCTTCGGGGGTCACGTGCTGGCCCTGATTAAGCTCGGCAAAAGCGGCGGTAACGCCTTTGAGCATGGCGGGGGTAAAGACTTCAAAGCCGCTAAGGGTTTGCTGGTAGGCCGGGTAAATCACGATGTTACCGCGTCGGACCAGGTGTTCGATCCAGCCGTAGTAAAAGCGCGAGTCAATCGCGCCGTAGCCGTGCAAAAAGACGATTACCGGGGCGGTTTTGGGGGTCGGGTTGGCCGGTTCAAACAGGGTGTACTGCTCGGCGTTTTCGCCGTAAGCGGTTTGCTTGACTGAGCCGAAACTGTAGGTGGTCCCGCCGGGTCCGCTGGCCGGTTGAAGCGGTTGGTCGATGGTTTTGCCGGGAGTGACACCGGGCGAGACCAGAGCGACCGGGGAGGTCGGGTTGGCGACACTACCGCAGCCACTCAGCAGGAGGCACAAAGTGATCAATAAAGACGGCAAAACCCGATTTCTTCGGTTCATAACTGTTTACATTCCAGGTCTGTTTTCAAATATTTCCAGTTTGAATAACTGGCAACCAAATCATTAAAAAGGGTTTTATCCCATAGTTATGAGGGATATAAACGCTTTGTAAGAATAGAGCAAAATTGCGGCGAATACCAATTCCGGCGATGGCCTTTATTCAGGCAAATTAGAGTGACTGATGGCACGTATCTTGTAATAATAATTGGCAGAGGCGGCCAATAAGGCCTTCAAACAGGCTCTCGGAACCACCACCTCGAACACTTACGCAAGTAATCTATTGGAACCTATCCAGGCAACTACCTTGGATTGGAATTACTTTTATATAGCTACAAGTCAAAGGATTTTTTGGGAGGGTGTGATGGATACATTTCGCAGCAATCATGATCGTGAACAGGACCTCGAAAGCGATTACGCTATTCAGGCCAATGATTGGCCGAGTACGCCCCCGGTCCAATCCAAGTCAGCGGCCCCCGGTTTTGGATTTAATCTATTAAAAGCTTTGCGCCAGAATGGGCAGGCGGTACCGACCTCGACCGAGGCGGTTAGCAGCCAAAATGAGGCGGCTAATTTCGCCGGTTTTGTCAATACTCCAGCTAAAGCTTACGTCGAACCGACCCCGCTATACCGGGGTCACTACGATAACCTGAGTCCGCTGTATTTCAATACCGAACCGGTCGATAACGCCAACGATACTCGGCTGGAGCGGGCCAAATTGACCAGTTATACGCGCGCCCAATTGTTTTTCCTGCTGCGGCTGGAGCGGTTCCTGCGGTTGCGCCACCACTGGCAAAAGGCCAGCCCGCGCCTGGATGAAAGCTGGAAAACCAACCTGGTAATGCGCAGTATTTATAGTGCCTTGCAGGATTGTATCAAACACGAAGTGGGCGAGGATGGCCGCACTTTGCTGGCTAAATGGGGTTGCTGTTAAGATTGGTGAGTGACTTGTTAAAGTATAGATAGATTACTACGGCATTTCCAGCGTAAGTGAAATATTCCCCGGTCAGCCGCGTGCCGACCGGGGTTTTTAATTTCCCCTGATAACCCTCGCTTAAAATCCACCGTTCCTCTCATGTGGAAGCGGTTAGGGGTGGGCAAAGGTCTTAAAAGTAAAATGTGTACTGTAGCAAAATCTTCCTTGACTTCGCGGATAATGCTATAATGAAAGTCGATTAGCTATATTAAGTTTAGGTCGAAGACAAAGGGAGGTAGAAGTAAGTGCAGCTAGAACGTGAACGCCGGGGTCAGGTAGGCCGAGATACGCTGGAAACAAATGTTATGGTGGAGGTGCTGCTGGATGGCGACGGCACCGGCCAGGTAAAAACCGGCATCGGCTTTCTGGATCATATGCTGGTGTTGTTCGCCAAGCACGCTAACCTCTCGCTGGTGGTGCAGGCTAAAGGCGATTTGTGGATCGATGATCACCATACGATTGAGGATGTGGGGATCACGCTCGGTCAGGCTCTCAAGCAAGCTTTTGGCGACAAAGTCGGCATTCAACGCTACGGTCACGCCTATGTGCCGATGGACGAAACGCTGGTGCGGACGGCCCTGGACATTTCGGGACGGCCTTTTTTGGTTTACGAGGTGGAAGGGTTGCCGGAGAAGGTCGGCCAGTTCGATTGTCAGTTGGTGGAGGAATTCTGGCGGGCGGTCAGCTTTAACGCCGGTCTGACGGTCCATATCGATAAATTGCGGGGCAAAAACGCCCATCATATCCTGGAGGCGGTCTTCAAGAGCGCGGCCCAGGCTTTGCGGGAAGCAGTACGGATAAACGGTACTTCGCTGCCCAGCACAAAAGGAAAGATCGAGTAAATTTATGGCAGTTGTTTCCTGGGCCGGAGGCGATATTTCGACTATTTCTACCGCGATGAAAATTGCGGTGATCAATTACGATGCCGGTAATATTCGCAGTGTGCAACGGGCACTTCAGGCGGTGGCCGGGCCAGCCGCGACGGTCGAGATTACCGCCGACCCGCGCAAGATTAAAGAGGCTGGCGCGGTTTTTTTCCCTGGTCAGGGCGCAGCAGGTCAGTGCATGAACAACCTCAAGTCGACCGGGTTGGCCGAGGTAGTGGCCGAGCGTATCGCCAGTGGGCGGCCTTTTATGGGGATGTGCGTCGGTTTGCAGTTGTTGTTTTCCCATCTCGAAGAAAACGATACGACCGGACTAGGGGTGCTGGAAGGCGAGGTCAGCCGCTTTCCCAACCGGCCTGGCCTGAAAGTACCCCAGATCGGCTGGAATTCGGTTCACCAGGTGCGGCCCGCTCCATTGTGGGAAGGCGTGCCGGACAACTCGTATTTTTACTTCGTCCATTCATATTATCCCAACCCGGCCCCTTCGATGGCCGAAGCGGTGGTGGGCGTGACCGATTACGGCTTTGATTTTGCCAGTGCTTTCGCCCGCGATAACTGGATGGCAACTCAGTTTCACCCGGAGAAAAGTGGCCGGGTAGGGCTGCAACTTTACGCGAATTTTCTAAAATTTGCTGCTCAACATTAAACCTTGTACGTTAAGTAACCTTAAACCCCCGAAACCAGGACGCAGCTCCATTTTGATATTTCTTGTGATATGATAGGCTCATTGACATAAAGTGTTCAAAGAAACATTACAAAAGTGGGGAATTTTTTAAATGCCTATCGCTATAGATATTTTTGCAGGTGCCGGAGGTTTTGGGCTGGGATTTCAAATGGCCGGTTTTGATATTCCTTTTTCACTAGAGAAAGATGCGTGGGCGTGTGATACCCTTAGATATAACCATCCGAATATGGTGGTTGCACAAGCTGACATAACTCAATATATCACAACTGCTGAAATTCAGCGTCTTGTCTCTGTTAAACCCGATGTCATTATCGGAGGGCCACCTTGTCAAGGTTTCAGTGTAGCTGGTCCAGCACAAAAAGACCCAAATGACCCACGAAACAGCCTATTTCAAAATTTTGCCAGGTGGGTGGATGAATTACGTCCGAAAGCTTTTGTTATGGAGAATGTGGTGGGTCTTGTCTCACGCCGAAATGCCGAAGGGGCTTCAGTTATAAAGATAATCCAACAAACCTTTGAGAAGCTGGGTTATTTTGTAGAAATCTGGACTCTTAACTCGGCCCATTTTGGTGCGCCTCAAGAGCGAGTCAGAGTGTTTATCGTGGGACATCAAAATAAAGAAAATATTGGTGAACCTTTAGCAACCCACACAATTTTTACCTCAAGCAGCCAACTCACTTTTGATATGCAGGGGTTACTTCCCGCTATAACTATGTGGGAGGCAATTTCAGATTTGCCAGAGTTGGAAGCTTGTGAAGGCTCAGAGGAACAACCTTATAAAACAAATCCACTAACCGAGTTTCAAATGTGGGCGAGAAGTGAAAATCCTATTTTGTATAACCACGTTGCGATGGAGCATACCCCACGTTTAGTGGAACGGTTTAAACATATTGGTTGGGGTGAGTCAAGTTCTGATGTATCGGAACAGCACGCTGCACACCGACGGAATGGAAATGGAGAAATATCTGTCACACGCTATGATCAAAACAACAGAAGGCTTAATCCTAACAAACCTTCCCATACGATAGCGGCTGCCTTTTACGCAAATTTTTTACATCCTTATCAACATCGTAACTTAACAGCTAGAGAAGGGGCGCGTATTCAGTCGTTTCCAGATAGCTATCGTTTCAGGGGTAAGAAAACCGTTGTTTCGCATAAGTTGCTACAACGAGAAGGTAGAGTAGCAGAAAAATATTTATGCCAGTATAACCAAATTGGTAATGCAGTACCTCCTTTATTAGCTAGAGCGGTTGGAAATCATCTTAAGGAGGCCCTTAGTTTATGACCCAAAATGTTAATGCAGTTGTATTGGTACATGGCTCTAATCTTAAACAAAAAGAAACTCACAGAACCAAGTATCGAGATGAACAAAGCCGGATGTATCTTATAGAAATCCGGGAGAGATATGATGCCTGGCACCAGGCTAATATGACACTTTTAGGTCCCAAAGCGGCGCCATCAGCCGATGACAGTGAAATAATTGCAAGGCGGGTACAATTATTCGAAGAATACAAATCTTTTTTAGATCAGAAACATTATGCCGAAAAATTTGACTCTCGCTCTAACCTACATTCGTCTGTTCTAGAAGAATTTTTATATTATGTATTCAAGGATTTAGTTAGTGAGTTTGGGGAACACGCCCTTATAGGAAAATCACATAGCTTCAAGGATATTTTTTTTGCACCGCCTAGCTATGCAGAAATGATGAAAATACCCTACGCAAGGATAGAAGAAAAAGATCATGATTTTGTAATAGGTGCCACAATTTACGCCTTTTTCAAATCGGGACTGCCGGGGATAAGAGCTGACCAACAAAACTTGGAAGAATTAGATCAGTTGGAGTTAGACGTAACACCGACCTCGGAGCCAGTCACCGGTGAAATTACTATCGTGGCTGAGAAACCAATAGATTATGATGTTAGTACAATCACTAAAACCAGAAATGGTGAAATCCAAGCCGAGAAATTTGACGTTCCTGCAATAGCAATCGAGTGCAAAACTTACTTAGATAAAACTATGCTGGAAGGTTCGAGTAAAGCGGCAGAGGATTTGAAAGCTCGGAATCCTAATGCAATGTATATTGTAGTTATGGAGCGACTTAAATTGACCGAGTCAGTCAATCTTAAAAAGTTCAAAGTTGATCAAATTTATGTGCTGCGAAAGCAGAAGAATACAGATAGAGAATTTAGATACGACTCCAATTACCAATCGAAGCCCATTCATGTGGATGTGGTGGAAGCATTATATAACACAGTGCGAAATCATCTCACCGCAGATTGGGCAACGAGTATAGAGGAAGGTTTGCAGCGAGGATGGCTTATTTAACTGCTTCCTGAATTTTGTGTAACAGGCCGTACTATAAAACACCAAACTATGTAACTAACAGAGCTAAACAACCATTTATGGCGTGAGGCGTGAGCAGCATCTTAATAACACCCTGTTGAACATAGTTCGATAATTGAGATAAGTTAGCGCAACAACGTTAGCTAGTTCAGACGGTACTATGGTCTCGGTCTATAAAACAGCCATAATTGGCTCATTTGCTTGACAGCCTGGTTCGGTCCGGTTAAAATGCCTGATATAATACCTCAGATTGTTCTTAGGCTGCTAAAATCAAAGTTTGAGGATTTGTGGTCGAGGCCGGTTGTAATCTTTCTGCATATACCATCAATTTACTACGTTACAACTTCCTCAACCTCTTTCAGGTATTGTGAGTAACATGGAGGAAATAGAGTTTTGAGAAAAAGAACTACACCGTTTGGCCCAGGCGGTAAACTTATGGTTGGAGGGCTTGGCGGACTGGTTGTTCTCTTTTTAGCCTGGCAGTTTGTAATTCCTTTCTTTTTCAATTCAACCGGCCCGGCTGATGCTACTGGCAATAAATCTACCCAGTCCGGCCCCGCACTGGTCGGCTCGGTGGTAGATGCTAGCAGTGGTCGGACCCTGGTTGGGGCGAGTATTCTAGGCCCGGACGGTACCGAAGTGGCAAAAGTCGATGCCACCGGTTCGTTTACGATTAGCCAGTTACCAGCCGATAAAGATAAATTGGCGGTCAGTGCCCCCGGTTACGAACCGGCTCCTTTGCCGCTTTCTCTGGAAGCTGCTAAGTCTATCCAGCTAAAGCCTTTCGTTTTGAACGGAACGCTGCTTGATAACGATAGCCAGCAACCGGTTGCCAATCGGTTAATCCGGGCCGCAAATCAGGCGACGACTACCGACGAGCAGGGCAAATTTACTTTCACCGGTTTACCAAATGGCACTAAAATTACGGTGGATTTGATCGGTTACGAAGTGACCGAAAAAACCATCGACTCCAAAACTGCTAACCTCACAATTCCTATTCGCTCGACTGTGTTTAACGGTAGCCTGATTGATGCAAAAAGTGGTAAGGGTGTACTGAATGCCCTGGTCAAGACTGATACAGTTTCGGCAACTACCGATGACGCCGGCAAGTTTCATTTTAACGATTTCAAACACGACGATACGACGACCCTGACCGTGCGTGCCCCCGGTTACAAGGTACAGACCTTGAAGGCGGCTGACCTTGCCAAAGGAGCCAAGCTCGAACCATTTATGATGCACGCGGTCTATGTGCCGGGAATTCTGGCGATCAACGCTAACTATGGTGATTATTTCCCGGATTACTGGAATATGGCCGATAAGGGCGAAATAAACGCCATCGTGCTCGGCATGAAAAATGACGATGATGGCTTGCTCTGGTACGATAGCCAGGTGCCGCTGGCTAAAGAACTAAATCTGGTCAAGAACAAAGGCCAGAACAAAGACGTGCTGATCGATGTACAGAAAATACTGGCCGAAGCCAAAAAGCACAACGTCTACATGATCGCCCGTTTTGTGGTAATGCGCGACCCGGCCCTGGCGAAAGCCAAACCGGAGTGGGCACTCAAGAACAACCGGACCGGGGGTGCCTGGGCCGATCAGAACGGCTTGAACTGGCCGAATCCGTTTGTGCCGCAGGTGGCCGACTACGATGCTTCACTGGCGAAAGAACTTGCTACCGCCGGGTTTGACGAAATCCAGTACGACTATATCCGCTTCCCGACCGATGGTAAGCTCAAAGAAATCCAGTACAAACCGGACCTGAACTGGACCCAGCTTTCCGATAACGAGAACCTGCGCACCTCTACTATAGAAGGGGTGGTCAAGAAAGCCTATGATGCTTTGCGCCAGACCAATACCTACCTTTCGCTGGATGTATTCGGAATGAGCCTGTGGCGCGAGGACGATAATAACATCGGCCAGCAGTACAATAACCTGGTGATGCTGAGTGATTACATCTGCCCGATGGTTTACCCGTCTCACTTTGATGTTGGCACGCTCGATCAGGCCAAGTATCCCGGTCATCCAGGGTTGTACCCGGCAGTAATAATCGAAAAGAGCGGTAAGATTGCTAACAATCTGGAAGTAAAGCTCAAACCGATTGCCAAGTACCGGCCCTGGTTGGAGGATTTTAGCAAGACCTGGGGTACGCCGATCATCAAGAATACGCCCACACGGGTACAGGCCCAGATCAAAGCCGCCGAAGATAACGGGGCTTCGGGTTGGACGCTCTGGAATGCTACCGGCGAGTATACGACCTCGGTGCTGGCGGACTGGTCGAAATCGCATAAATCTTAAAGCTTGAGTCACGGCTCATACATACACGAAACGGAGTTCAGGCCCCAGATTTCAGGAAATAACTACCTGTTAATTCTCTCGGTATCTGGCATTTGAACTCCTCTTTCAAAAGGAATTTATAATGGCGCGTCGTCGTCGCCGAAGTCTAGGCTACCAGCCGACGATCCTCAGACGGACACCCACCCTGGTCTATGTGGTGCTGGCACTACTGTGCGTTGGGGGTCTCTTTTACAGCAAACAAAATCTGGTCAAAACAATTTCTGGCCGGGTGGTGGATGCCTACAGTGGTGCCCCTTTGCCCGGCGTGGATGTGGTCCTCACCAACGATAAAGGGTTGGCGCGTACCGCCGGTCTACCTTTGACGCTCAAAATCTCCACCGATAACGCCGGTTTGTTTGAATTTAACCAGGCCAGCGATAAATATTCCCTCTCCGCTCAATTCAATAATTACCGTCCTTTCAATCTTCAGCAGTCGGGGGTTTTTAGTAGCGAATTAAAGCTGGTGCCCACGCTGTTGCGGGGCAATATAAAAGATGATGCCGGGCAACCGCTGGGCCACGCTGCCGTGACGCTTAGTTCCAAAATCGGTCCGGCCAAAACGGTCGAGAGTGGGATTGATGGCGGGTTTAGCTTTTCCAATGCGCCGGATAATGGCAACATCAGCGCGCGGTCGCCGGGCTACCGGGCTAACTCGATCAACTTTGATAAAACAGTTCAGGTTGAGCTTAGTTTGCAATCTTTCAAGGTAAAGGCGGCTTACGTCGCGCCCGATACGCTGGCCGGACCGGGTAATTTAGTCTCAGTGCTGAACACCCTGGCCCCGACCTCTTTAACCGCCATCGTGGTGGACCTTAAAGACGAAAGCGGCAAAGTGCTTTACAATAGTAAAGTTGCGCAAGCCGCCGGGGCGTTGGCTGGTAACGATAAACGCATCCCCGACCTGGCCGCCCTGCTCAAGACCCTTAAAGACCGCAAACTTTATACCATCGCCCGGATTGTGTGTTTTCAGGACCCTGTTTTGACCGACCTCAAGCCGGAATGGACCCTCAAGAACCGCACGACCGGCAAAGCCTGGACCGACAGCGGCGGCTACAACTGGATCAATCCTTATAATCAGGAGGCCTGGAAATATTATCTCGATCTGGCGACCGAAGCGGCTCAAGCCGGTTTTGACGAGATCGATTTCGACGGGCTGCATTTCCCGGTGTTAGGTAGCCTTAGAGATATTGATTACGGACGGGCCAGCGATGCCGCCAGCCGCACTGAGGCTATTACCGCTTTTCTTAACCAGGCTCGTCAACGTTTTACGCCGCTGGGGGTCTACAGTTCGGTGACGGTTTTTGGCAGCGCGTTGATCGAAGGCGGCGACCTGGGAATTGGGATGGACATCGTGGCGATGGCTCCGCAGGTGGATTATATTTCGCCACTGATCTACCCGGTCGAGTGGGAGCCGGGCGCGTTTGGGATCGATCAACCGGCCAGCAAACCCTACGACCTGGTAAAACAAAGTATGTTGAGTGCGCGAAGTCGGCTGGCCGACCGGTTGCAGCAGGTGCGACCCTGGTTACAGGATTTTAGCCGCAACACGGTTACTTTTGGCGAGGCTCAGGTGCGCGACGAAATCCGGGCCGTCGAGGAATTTCAGACAAAAAATAGTGCGGGCTGGATTTTGTACAACCCGGCCAGCCACTATACAATTGCCGCGATACCCGGCAAATCTTAACTTTTAAGAGCTTTATTGTAAAAGGGTAGAATATGGTAGTACAATGCCACTATTTCCAACTCCAATTTACCATATCACGTCGGTAGACAGCCTAGCCTCAATTCTTGCACAGGGTGGGCTGAGGTCTTATAATGAGGTTAAGAGCTTACAACTGAGTTATGTTAGCCTTGCTCATCAAACTATCCAGGAACGCCGGGCTAACAAGCTTCTTCCCTGTGGTCCGGGTGGAACCTTGCATCATTACGTACCATTTTATTTTGCCCCACGTTCCCCAATGCTTTATACCATTGATCGTGGGAATGTAAAAGACTACAACCAAGGGCAAGCTCCGATCATTCATTTGGTGTCCAATGCGCAAGCGGTACAGTTAGCCGGGCGGGGTTTTGTTTTTACCGATGGTCACGGCATTGTAGATTTCAGTCAATTTTACGATAATCTTGAGCATTTGGATAAAGTAGACTGGAAAGTAATGGAAGGCCGATATTGGAACGATACAGATATAGATAATGACCGAAAACGAAGGCGGCAAGCTGAGTTTCTAGTACATAACTTCTTCCCCTGGTCACTGGTTAATGAAATTGGAGTTATCAACCAGTCAATAAAAAAACAGGTCGAGCAAACTATCCAAAGTGCCGAACATCAACCCCCGGTAGTAGTCCAAAGGGATTGGTACTATTAGGCAAGGGCCAGCAAATATTATGATTAAGTATGAGCAAGGGAATTTATTAAAAGCTGAGGCCGAAGCTTTAGTCAATACAGTTAATTGCGTTGGGGTAATGGGCAAAGGTATTGCGCTGCAATTCAAACAAGCTTTTCCTAAAAACTTTAAATTGTATGAAAAAGCCTGTAAAGCCGGGGATATACAGCTTGGTCAGATGTTTATTGTAGCTACCCACAACTTATTTTATCCGAAATATATTATAAACTTTCCAACCAAGCAGCACTGGAAAACCAAATCCCGGCTTGAAGATATAAAAAAAGGATTAGAAGATTTGGTCAATGAGGTAAAGTGCCGGGCCATTCGCTCAATTGCGGTGCCGCCTTTAGGCTGTGGCAACGGTGGTTTGGATTGGGGTGAGGTACGACCTATTATTGAGAAGGCTTTTGCAGATTTACCGGAGGTCGAGGTTTTACTTTACGCACCCAGTGAGATTGCCCAAAACGATTACGCTAAAAAGTCGATGGCGACGGAACTGCCGGAGATGACATCTGCAAGAGCAGTCCTGATAAAGCTGATAGAGGCTTACAGGCGAAATATGCCTGATTATTTGTTAGGCAAGCTTGAGATACAAAAATTGGCTTACTTTGTTCAGGCAGACGGTGAACCTTTGAGGCTACGTTATGTTAAAGACCAGTTTGGACCTTATGCGGACAATCTGAACCATGTTTTACAAAGGTTGGAGGGGCATTATATCCAGGGTTATGGCGCAGAGAGCAAACGGGCCGAAATCTATCTCTTAGAGGGGGCGGTTGAAGCGGCAGATCGGGTTTTGCAAAACGCTCAAACGGCGCAAAAGCGGTTGTTAAGGGTAAGCCAGCTTGTTGAAGGTTACGAAACTCCTTATGGAATGGAACTACTGGCGACTGTTCATTGGGTAACCAAAGAAGACCCGGAAGCCGCCAAAAACCCGGAGGTAGCGATAGCAAGGGTTTATGACTGGAGTGAGCGTAAGCGGACGACTTTCCGTCCAGAGCATATTCGGCGAGCCTGGCAGCGTTTGCAAGCTGAAGGCTGGCTATCAAATACTAACCCTTTAGTAAGTGTAGAGTAGCACCGGAAACTAATTACTAAAAAATATCACGACTTTCGCTTCAACCTCACAAAGTTGAGGTTGAAGCGAAAGTCCTAAATATATTACTAATAAAAATACGATTGTTTTGTAATTTACAACGAAAGGTAAAAATAAATGCGCTACAAACAATTAGGCCGCACCGGCCTGGTCGTATCCGAACTATGCTTCGGCACCATGACTTTCGGCGGGCGGGGTTACTGGGAAGCGATTGGCAAACTGGGTCAGGCCGACGCGACCGCCCTGGTGGATCGCTCAATCGAGGGTGGCATTAATTTCTTTGATACTGCGAACGTTTACTCGGAAGGCGAGTCGGAGCGGCTGTTGGGTCAGGCCCTGGGAGCCAAGCGCAAACAGGTAATTATCGCCACAAAAGTGCGGGGCCGGATGGGTCAGGGCCACAACGAGGTCGGGCTGTCACGTCGTCATATTATGCAGTCGGTCGAAGATAGTTTGCAGCGTCTGGGCACCGATTATATCGATCTCTACCAGATTCACGGCTACGACCCACTGACCCCGCTGGAGGAAACTTTGCGGACGCTGGACGACCTGGTAAAGACGGGCAAGGTGCGCTATATCGGCTGTTCCAACCTGATGGCCTGGCAGTTGATGAAAGCTCTGGGCATCTCGGAGCGGCAGGGAATGGCTCGCTTTGAGAGTTTGCAGGCGTATTACACGTTGGCCGGGCGCGACCTGGAGCGTGAACTGGTGCCTTTGATGCTGGATCAGGGGCTTGGGTTGCTGGTGTGGAGTCCGCTGGCGGGGGGTCTGTTGACAGGCAAATTCAGCCGCGACGCGCAGGGACCGGAAGAGGCTCGCCGGACCAAATTTGATTTCCCGCCGGTCAACCGCGACCGGGCCTTTAACGTGGTGGACGTGATGAAGGAAATCGCCGAGACGCACAAGGTTTCAGTAACTCAGATTGCGCTGGCCTGGCTGTTACACCAACCGGTAGTTACCAGCGTCATTATCGGGGCCAAGAACCTCGACCAGCTAAATGATAATTTGCAATCGCCGGAGGTCAAGCTTTCGAGCGAAGAAATGGAACGGCTGAACGCTCCCAGCGCACTGGCCCCGGAATACCCGGCCTGGATGGTAGAGCGGCAGGGTGCCGACCGCAAACTGTAATCCAGGCCGGTGATAAAGTTTAGGGGGGTTGGGGTTGCAGGAACGCCAGCCAGTAGCATTCTGTAAACTCAAACCCCTAAACACCGGAAATGGACTTGAGATAGCTCAACCGGCTAAAAAGGACGTGGCAATCGCTACGTCTTTTTTAATGCCGGTGGGTGTAGTACAAACTACTTGCGATGGTTGGCGGCTTCCTTATAATAAATATATCAGAAATCACTCAAATCTTCGGTGGTTAGTTTTTAACCCGGCTCAATAGATTTTGTTTAATGTCGATTTAATATTGATTAAATGTTGACTAATTGTTCAAAGTAGGCTTCAGGAAGGATTCTTGCGATGGCGAAAACAAAGGTGCTGGTAGTGGGCGGTGGCCCCGGTGGCGCGATTGCGGCCCGGACGCTGGCCGAGGGCGGTATGGAAGCGGTGGTGATTGAGCGCAGCTTTACCCGGCCCAAACCCTGTGGCGGGGCTGTGCCGCCCCTGGTCATCAGCGAATTTGGGGTGCCACCCGAAATCCTGGATTGCCGCATGAAAACCTGCGCTGTGTATTCGCCGACCGAGCGCGAAACGCCGATTGACGTGGTAGGCTCGACCCCGACCGATCACGATTACATTGGGATGGTCCGCCGCGAAGTCTTTGATAGCTATTTGCGAAAGCAAGCGATGGAAGCCGGGGCGAATGTCATCGAAGCCAAGCTAAATTCGATCCAGATCGGGCCGGATGGCGTTAAAGCCTCCTATACTGAAAAAGGCAAAGTAAAAGAAATCGAAGCCGACCTGGTGATCGGGGCCGATGGGGCTTACAGCCAGGTCGCCAAAGAAGTTGGCGCACCTCGCGTGCCGCAGGCGGTGGCGATGCAATACCGGATTCGTTTGCCGGAGAGCCAGATGTCCGAATGGCGCGAACGGGCCGAGCTTTACCTGGGGCCGGAAGTCTCGCCGGATTTTTACGGCTGGATTTTCCCCAAATACGACCACGTGAGTGTCGGCGTGGGGGCCGGGCCGGAGCAGTCTCACAACGTTCGCCGCTATCTGGAAAACCTGCGGATACGGGCGGGAGCCAAGCTATCGGACGGTGAGATTTACGCGACCGAGGCGCACGCCTTACCGATGCGCCCTCAAAAGCAAATCGCCTTCAACCGGGCTTTGCTGGTAGGGGATGCCGCCGGGATGGTGGTTAATACCAGTGGTGAGGGAATTTACTGGGCGATGAAGAGTGGCAAGATGGCCGCCCAGACCATTTTGAAATACGCCGATGCCCCGACTACCGCCAATCTGATGAATTACCAGAAAGATTGGAAAAAGCAATACGGCACGATGTACCGCTTCCTGACCGGGCTGCAAAAGATTTATTTCGGCTCAAATACCAAGTTCGAGGTCTTTACCGAAATGTGCCGTGATAAAGATGTCCAACAACTGACTTTTGATAGCTACCTGCACAAGCAAATGGCCCAATTGCCGATTACCAGTGGGGTTAAGATGATGGGTAAAATGTGGTTTAACTTTGCCCGGTTTGGTATTCCGGTTTTCCGGCCTTCGCCCAACGTAATCGCCAGTAGCGCGGACGCCTAGACCGACAGTAAACGGGATTGAGGTAGAAATGATTGGTTTGCTGTCGGTGCCGACCTGGCTCATTCATATTAGCAGCGTGGTGGAATGGGGCGTGGCAATGCTGTTGTTCTGGCTGGTCGGGCGTAAGCTAAATAATATCTGGTTGCGGCGGATGCCCCTGGCGATGTTACCTTATATGTTAAGCGGTTGGTGCGCCCTGATCTATCATATGTCGCTGGACGAATGGGGTTGGCTCAATGATATACAGGCTTACCTGACTTTTAGCGGTAGCTGCTGTTTTTGTATCTGGGCCTGGCTGCTGTTAAAGGACGTGGAAAAACAGAGCCGGTTGCGCTCGGAAAAGGCGGTGCGTCGTGGCTGATACCCTGATGAGCCTGTCAATTGTGCCGTATATACTGTTTCTTTTCCTGATATACAAGGTCTGGCGATTGGACCCGCACCTTTTGCATAAAACCACCTTGCTTGGGTTTGCCTCGATGATCGGTTTTGTAACGGTAACGGCAACTGCCGGGATAATCGCCCTGAAAGTGATCCAGGCACCCACCCTCGGCCACGTGGACTGGCTGCACGGTACGGCAGAGGCAGCCCTGACCCTTACCAATGGCTTGATCGCCCTGGGTCTCAAGAAGCAACTGGATACAATCGACCTGGCCGAAATTGAGGACGAGGCCGCCGAAGTTGCCACGCCGGACGAATTTCTGGCCGTCAGCCGCTAATCGTTGTCCGGCGAGTCTTCGGCAGTTTCCCCCATCCCGCGCCCGGCCTATGTCTATATCGTCGAATGTGCCGACCATACGCTGTACACCGGTTGGACCTTCGATCTGGTGGGTCGGGTCGCAAAACATAACGCCGGTCAGGGTGCCAAGTATACTCGCGCCCGTCTGCCGGTCACACTGGTTTACTCCGAAACTCTCCCCGACGAACGCGCCGCCCGCCGCCGCGAATATGCCCTCAAGAAGTTAAGCCGCGCCGCCAAGCTGGCCCTGATCAAAGCTCTTTAAACACCTTTGGGCTAAATCCCGTTTATAATCCCATACCAGTCCAGATGACCAACTCCTGACCCCGCCCTGGGGCCACCAGTGGACGGGGAAAAGAAGAGGAAAAGAGAGTTTTACAGGGGCACCCAGAGGGTACCCGCCTGTATTACCCCCCGCAGGGCACCCAATGGGTACCCGCCCCCACGACCCCTGCTAATTTTATTATGGGGTTTACTTATTATTTGAGCCAGCCTACACAGCGGGCGTATTCGGCCCCTACCAGACCGAGGGTAGGGGTGGCTTTTTTGTCGGCCAGGTTGAGTTCGAGCCGACCGGCCTCGAAATACTGGACTTTGGTTTTGGTGAGGCCGCCGGTCTCGAAAGGCTGGCTCTGGGGTCCGCCCAGCTTGAGACTGGCGGCTACCTTATCAAAATCAGGGTCGGGTTTGAGAGTTGGCACGGCCAGGGGGGTGATGTTGGCCGGTAGGCGCGGGAAGCCACTACAACTACTCTCAATCAACATCTTGCCGACTTTGCCAATCGTGACCGGTGGGGTTGCGGCACTCTGAACCAGCCAGCCCCGCTCGAAGAACTGCACGTGACCGTTGCCGGTCCAATCAAATTCCTCGGAGAGCGGCAATCCAAACCGCCCCAGACCGCCATTAGCATTATAGAATTTGAAGAAGTCGCCCCGGACGGTGTGATGGAAGGCTCCAATATAGCGTCCTTCGGGAATATCCCGGTCGGCCTCACTTCCCTGGAGTGGGTAGAAGCCCAACGCTTCGGGGGTTATTTTCAACATCATGTCAAAACCCTTGTTGAGGTCGAAATCAAAATTCGGGCTGGTAAAGGGTTGTTGATAGGGATTATCTGGCGATAGATTAGAAGCATAGCTACGGTCGGCGGTATCTTTGGGGCGCACCACGACCAGATATTTTTGTTTGGGGTCGAGCCGGTTGAGGGTCGCCATAGGCAGACGAAACAGGCCATTTTCCTGATTTAGCTCGCGGTAAGGCGAATTAGGGTTCCCGGCATCAGCCAAAAATACCCGGACATCTTCGGCCTTCAGACCATCGATGCGAACCAACCCCTGCGGACCACTCAGGCCGAGCGGGGCCGGGGCGGCGGTAGTGGCTAACGGGCTGCTGCCGGCCTCGACGATGGCGGTAGGCTGAGTGCTGGCCTGATTAGTATCTTTCTGGCTAAAGCGGGGTAATATTAAGATCAGGCTGAAAATAATCCCGGCGATGACAATTACCGCGACCAGTAAGGGCACCAGAATAGACTTCAGCCAGTTGCCAAAGGCGTTCCAGCGTTGACGGTTGGCCCTGGCCGGGTTGTGGCTCTGGGGTAGGCCGGTTCCAGCCATGCGACCGGCTTCGCGTTGGGCCGCCCCGGAAAGGGGGTCTTTGCCAAAACCTGACCCGGCCTGCCGGACAGTCGGGGTGATGGTCGCCTGTTCGATGGGGGTCGTTTGGACCAGTGGCGTAATTACTTCAGTGTCCTGGCGGTTCCAATTACCGGCAGCGATAGCCGCCGCCGAACGAGGTGGCAAAGTGTTAGGGTCACTGCTGACATTCGGGTTCTGGGCCGGGTCGGCAACCCGGTTGGAGGTTAAAACCCCATCTCCGGCGTGGCTGGCCCCGACAAAATTGCTACTAGGGGTGGGCGGTCTGGGAGGGACAATTGGCGAAATCGGGGTGGAGGACGAACGGTGGGTCGGAAACAGATTTGGCATATTAAAACTTTTAGTCTGCTCGCTGGGCGTTTCAAAGGTCGAGCGACTTGCCGAGCGGTCGGTAACGAGCGGCTCGTCGGGTAAATCGAGCAAACTATTGGTCCGGCTGGTAGAGCCGCGTTCGCGCAACATCCGGTCGATTTCGTTGAGGCGTTGCTGGGCGGCAGTCATCCCCAGTTGCTGGGCTTTCTGAAAATAGGGCCGGGCCTCGGTATATTGTTTTTGCTCCAGCAGCCATTTGCCGTAATCGTAGCAAACGCGTGGGAAAGTCGGTTGCCAGAGATTAGGGGTTGCCAGTTCGTTGAGCTGGTCAACCAGATAAATATACTCGCCGCCCACCTCTTTACGACCGCTATCCCAGGCTTTTTGTGCTCTTGAAACGCGCTCCTTGATCCGCAAAATCTGTTCTTGTTCGGTTTTGTTGTCGGTCGCCGGGCGCGGGGCAGCGCGGGAAGTATCCTGGGCGGTCGGGCCGGAGGTGGCCGGTGGGTTAGTAAGGGTTGGTGCTTCGTAGCTGGCAGAGATACCGGCAAAGGGTTTGCCGCGCCTGCGGGCGAGTTCTTCCTGAAGGTCGCGGTGTTTGGTATTAGCCAGGCTCAGAGTTTGTTTGTTGGCCGGTCGCAACGCCAGGACCATACTGTACCAGCCGAGGGCATCTTCGGGTGATTGCTGCCGCACCGCCTCGTTGCCCATCTCGATATAAACCTGGGCCAGATCGTCCTGGATCGAGCCGAAATTCTCGTCACGGGCATAGATTTTTTGGGCCAGGGCCAGCCGTTCGTTGAGGGGGGCACCCCGGCGTTGCAGGGCCAGATAAAGGTCACACATTTCGATCTGGTTGCGGGCACGCACATCGTTAGCCCTTAGCTTTAGACAGAATTGGGCGTAGGATTTGGCGGTGGCGTAGTAGTGGGCGGTGGCTGCCCGGCGACCTTCTTCGTTGCAGTAGTCGGCCAGTAATTCGTTGTACCGGCTGATTTTGTGATTGTCCAGCTTTTTAAGTAGCTCTTCAACATAGTTTAACTGGCCTTCACCGATTGCCACGCCTATGTAACGAACCAACGAATTGGAGAAGCTTTCGTACAGACCGGTAAAACTGGCTTCCAGCAATTCCAGTTGAATGAAATTATCAATCGCGTCATTCCATTCGCCGAGGGCAAATTCCTGCTGGGCTTTGGAAAGCAACAATTCGGGATTGGGCAATACTATTTTGGCACTGGGCACATCGTCAATAAAACCGGCTTCCTCATCGGGCTGGTCAACTACCCCCATCGGTTGATAAGCTTTGGCCGAGGCCAGGGCTTTTTCGGTCGGGCTGACTACCGCAGATTGTTGTCGCTGGTTAGTCTCGACCCGGATGGGCCGGGTGCGTTCGGCCACCTCGCGGGCGGTGCGTTCGAGCATGGCGTTCAGGGCCGGCAGAGGAACCGGTTCGGCCAGTCGGACGGCCCTCACCAACGTCAGGGTAATATTGTCTCGGCCTCCAGCGTCCATCGCGGCATCGACCAGTCGTTTACTCATGGTCGGCAGGTCGCCGGTCGGTTCGCGGGTGGCCTGTTCCAAAAAGCCGGTCGGCAGCATATCCCACAGGCCATCGCTGCACAGCAAAATCAGGTCGCCCGGTTGAAGCTGGGCTGCGTTAACGTCGCCGTTCATATCGAGTTGTAAGCCAAAAGCCCTGGTAATGGTGTGGCGACGCTGGTCGCGCAACATATCCTGGTGGCTGATGACACCTTGCTGGACCAAAAGCTGACCCATTTCGGTCAGCCAGCTATGATCGACCGTCACCGGGATCAGGTCCATTTTGCTCCGGCTGAGGTAAATCCGGCTGTCTCCGGCATGAATGGTGATCAGTTGTTGACCGCAGACCAGGGCCGCCACACAGGTGGTTGCCATGCCGGACCGGCTACGCGATAGCTGGTAAACTTCGTTATTGGCGGCCTGAAAAGCTTTGGCGAGGGCGACACTAAAGTCGGCTTGTCCGGCGTCCAGTTGTTTTTGGAAGGTGTTGAGCATAACATCGACGGCGGTCCGGCTGGCAAGTGCCCCGGCCTGGCCCATACTCACACCGTCGGCTACCACAAACAAATGCCCGGCGGCTCGACCGTTGGGCTGCGCGGACCAGTTTAAGTGACCGTGCGCGTCCTGCTGTTCTTTTTTGCGTTTGCCAATGTCGGCGGCTTCTTGAAAATCTACCAGCAACCCGCCCGGTTGGTCGGCGGGGGGTTCGCTGACAAGCTGAGGCCTGGCAACCGCTAAGTTTTTATCGTCGTCAGCCCGGTGTGGCTCACCTGATCGCTGGGCTTGCGCCATAATATTTCTCCCAAGACCCCTGGTTTGCTGTGTGCAGTTAGGCGGTCGCAAAACATTGGTCTAACCGGCTACTAAGCCGAGTTTTCCATTTATCAAGTGCTTCCAAGCTCTGAAGAACCGTTCAGGCTGGCTCAAAACAAATTGCCGGTCGCGTTTCTGGCACGCCAGCCGGGTCTCGTTTGTTAGTGAAGCCGAGTGATAAATGATTAGGTTTTTAAAAGCTGACTGATTCCTTCCGCCCTACACAGATAAAGTGCTGCTAATCTGGCTATTTTACACTATTTTCGCCAGAAACGCACTACTTATGGAAAGATGATTGGCCGGTTTGTGGGTGGATGAACTATGATATAATTTGCCCATCAAAATCCGTCAAAATTCTGACGGGACAAAAGATTTACAGGTAAAAATGACTCGGATTAAAGACCTTTTTATGTACCTGCTGGCCCTGATCGTGTTGTTGGCCCCGGTTATCATTCTGGGCTGGATCGGCCTGAGTTTATTGGGCTGGCCCGGTATGGTGCTGGGCATAATAATCGGCCTGGTGATTTTTGTATATAGCGTTAACAAGGTAGCCGGTCAGGAAGAGGCCGAGGCGGCTGAACTCGCGCCGGTTGAACCGGAGGTGCCGGAAGCACCGGCCCTCAGTGCGGAAAGTGAGCGACGCTAGCCGATGGCCGAACCGACCGATTTTCAAGTCTATTTCCCCGGTCTGCCGGTGTTAGCCGCCTCGCACCTGGCCCTCGCCAGTGCCTCGCCGCGCCGCCGCGAGCTATTGGCCCGGCTGGTTCCGGCGGAGGCTTTCCAGGTGATAGCCGCCGACCTCGACGAAAGCCGTTTGCCTGCCGAACTGCCGACCGGCTACGTAAATCGGTTAGCTCTCGCCAAAGCCCAGGAAGGGGCGCGTCGCTGGCTGGAAGCGGACCCGCCTCCCGGTCAGAAACTAATCCTCGCCGCCGATACCTCGGTGGTGCTGGGTCAGAAAATCTATGGCAAACCGGGTAGCCCTGCCGCCGCGACCGCCATGTTGCAAGAGTTGGCCGGCCAGACTCACCTGGTTTTAACCGGGTTCGCCCTGCGTCTGCTGGACTCTTCCGGCGAAGTTTTGCGCCAGGAAAGTGCGGTTTGTAGTACCGAGGTGACTATCCGGCCTTTAACGGCGGACGAAATTGGCTGGTATGTTGCCACTGGTGAGCCACTCGACAAAGCCGGAGCCTATGCGATCCAGGGTTTTGGCGGTACTCTGGTTTCGGCGATCCGGGGCGATTATTACAATGTGGTCGGCTTGCCGCTGGTTCCCTTGATCGAGTTGCTAAGAAAATTTTAGCGGGTGGTCTTCCCCGACCCCTACTCATATAGCAATTGACATCTTTAGGATTTTCGCTTCAAGCTCACAAAGCGAGCTTGAAGCGAAAATAAAAAGAGGTTTAACAGGGGAGACCCCTGTTCTACACCGCGCGTGGGTTGCACCCCCACGTCCCCTACTTAAAGCTACTATTCACCTTTAACAGAAAATCCTATACTAATAAGTTAGCGTTTTAGATAGTCGGCAGCGTCCATCTCGAAGGGCGTTACCCGCACCCATTTTGCCAACCCCGGCTCTACGCGGTTGAGTTCCTGCCACATCTGGTAGGCCGCCTGACGATAAGCGAAATGACCGAGCTTGGCTGAACGAGTTTCGATGATATAACCGGCCTGAGCATCATCCATTTTGAACAGGGCACGGCGGCGATAACCCAGCGGCAACAGATAGTCGGCGACCGGTTTAGCTGCGCCGGACAGTTGCTCGGCGGTTTGGCCGGTCTGGGTCATTAGCCGGTCGTATTGTTCGATGGCCGAGGCGGCAGAATCGACTGCTTTGGTCGGCAAACCCAGGCTGAACCAATCCTGACCCGCTACAAAGCCGTGACGGTGGGTGATAGACTGCCTGACCTGGACGCAGCGGCGGTGCCGAAAGAAATCTTGCATCGATTTGGCATCCAGCAAGACATCGTAAATCCGGCCATAACCGCTTTGCTGCTCGCGCAGCCAGCCGTCGTGGTCGCCACGCGCGGACTGAGCCAGGTCGTAGATTTCCTGCCGTTCGCCGGGTGTCATATCCCTTACAACTTGCTGTATCTGGCGATAGGATAGCTGACTGTAGCGATATAGCAGGGTGGTGACCGCTTCGAGCAGGGGCGGGTCATTTTCTACCAGCCGGACGGTTTCGGCGTTATCCGGTTCGAGGGCGGTCAGGTACTGCTGGGCTACCTTTCGCAGAGCTTCCTCGGCTCTGGCGGTCTGGGGCGAGGGATGGGCATATTTCACCAGGGTCGGGGCCGGACTGGCCGGTTCGACGGTGGCGGCCAGTTCTCGCAAGACTTCGGCGGCTGCCGGGTGTTGCTCACTGAGGGTTTGCAGGGCCGCTTCCATTCGGACCGCCAGGGGGCTGAAGGCCGGTTGCTGGCAGGTTTCTTTCATCTCGGCGGCGACCGCCCGGACTTCGGCATAGGGACTGGCTAATAACCGGGCTAATTGTCGCTCCAGCACCCTGGCACTGGTGATCTGGCCGACGCTGGTGCGGGTGGCGTAGGGTAACAGGGTGCGGGTGACATCCAGGATACGAGCCTGCAAGGTTCGTTTGTAGTTGCCGCTTTCCATGTCGGCGGGGCGGGGCAAAACTTCCATCAAGACCGCCAGCAATTCTTTGGTCAGGCTGCTATAGGTGGTAAAGAGTTGGTCGGCGGCGGTCGTAAAGCTTTCGGCTGCGCCGGGTAGGTCTTCCAGTTCGGGCGGCGTAACGTAACGCGACTTGCTGAAATCCTGATAGCGGGTGGAGCGTTCCTGACCGTCCCAGAGCGGTTCGTCCTCGACCTCGATTGCGGCCAGTACGCTGATATTTTCCAGAGCCAGCGTGACATGGGCCATGTCGGCGATGCTTTTGTGGCCGTAAGCAAAATAAAAGGTTTCTAGGAAGTCGGCAGCTTTCTGGCCGGTAATCCAGGCCACGCTTTCTTGCAAAGAGGCCGCCGAGCGACTATAGCGGGCCAGCGCGTAAGCCTGGGTTTCCGGGTTGAGGTCGGTCAGGGCATAAATCCGGCGGGTCTGGTTAGCCGGTTTTGTCAACAGGTCGGTCATAGATTGTCCCCTCAAGAGTGCCAATGTGTTAAAAGGTGGCAAAATAAATAAATTAGTTGTCTTAGTGTACAAAAAAAGGAGCTGATTTACAGCCCCTTTATCTACATGTTCTGTCCACCACTTTATCCACGATAAAGGCCGGTCTTTCCACGTAGTTATACACAGAAACGAGTGGCTTTCCACAATCAACCCTTTTCGCCGTTTCTAAAATCTTGAAATTTGCCGAAAGGCTGCTGATTGGCCGTTATTGTCAGGTGGCAGCGGGAGGCTATTCGCTATAGACGGCACTCGTATCGGCTTGCATCATGCCAAAGATGTTCCCTTCGGTATCTTTGGAGTAAGCCAGCCAGCCGATACCGGTTACGGCCATTTTGGGCAGGGCTTCGGTGCCGCCTTCCGCCGAGACCTTAGCCAATGTTTCGTCGATATTAGAGACGTCTATTGTACAGACGTAGGCAATCACCGAATCGCCGTTGATTATCCCGCGCCGGGTGGTGAAAGCTCCATTGATCCCCGGTTCGCTGTCGGGTCCGGTTTTGATAAGGGTGTAGGGTACTTCGCCGGGCCATTTCTCGAACTCCCAGCCGAAAACATTGCCATAAAAGCGAGTGGCTCTATCCATGTCTTCCACGTGTATTTCAAAATGGACTATTCGATTTGGCATAGCTTGCTGTCCTCTCTTTTCAGAAAATTGTTAAAAGGTGGTTGATGTTGTCAGGGTAAACCGAAGAGTGTCCACACTCAAAAACTAGAATTTATTATCTAATAAATACTTTAACATATGGGCTAATCGAGAAAGATTAAAAATAGATGAGAGGATTAAAATATTTTAAAGGCCCTCATTCCCGCTAAAACCGGTTTGAATGAGGGCCTTTCAACTGGCGTGTCAAATGAAGTTAGGAGAGAATGAGCGGCTTTTCCGCCGAGACCGGGCGATCCACTATTGCGACGGTGCAGCGCGAAACACAAATAAGTTTACCGGCCTCGTCGCGAATTTTGATTTCCCAGACCGTGTTGGTACGGCCCCGGTAGAGGACGGTAGCCTCGCCGGTTACGAGGCCCTCCCGTTTGCTTCGGACGTGGTTGGCGTATTGTTTAGCGGTTGCATCACCCGGCCCTGTTCGTTTTGCTCCGTAACCGTGCAAGGTAAACTGTCATAGCATATTATCAATGGTTAGATCATACTTTTATGCCTATTTTTAATATTTAAAGTTTTATATTTTCATATCATATATATTCTAAACTAGCTCTTTGTACATTACCAATGTGAAGATTATGAGCTTTTGGCCTCTTTTAGCCCCTGCCACCCTTTTTAAGCCAGCCCTAATCTGACCCACCGCTGGCTGGGAGGTGGACCGCTGGCTCTCTTCTGGTCCCGCTCGCAGGTAATTTGTGGCGGTTTAGCCTTTAGGCTTGGGCCTTCTTAGCCTGGGCCAGCGCTTTCATGGTGGTTAAGCGCCGTTCACTTTGGGCCTCCCGTTGGCGTATTGCTACAAACTCGGCATAGCTCACGAGCTGGCCGACTAATCCTTTAATGGCTAGCCGTTTGATGGCGGTTCCAGCCTGCCAGATTACTAATTGCCGTTCACTTCCGGCTAGCTCGACCTGAACAAATTTACCAGCCCACTCTTTGCCTAAATAATAGTGGTATTTGTCCACCCGCACCGTGCCCCGGTAATCCACCTTGCGCGTGAAACGTTGACCGTTACACCGCTCCAGCCAGCCGTCCTGGTCAATTACCAGTGGTACGCTGGGCAGGGCTGGTAACTCGGGGTAGGCTATTCTGGGGGGGCGATTACCACAAGTCGGGCTCTGGTTGGGTCGCTCATAGTTGTAGTGGTCTTTGAAAGTGCTGGTCACTTCCCTGGCCTGAAGTAGGCTCTGAGGTAGGAAAACTTTTAGGCACTCCTCTCCGTAACTGCGGTGATAGCATTCCACTATCGCGTTAAGGTCGGACCGGTGAGGTGGACAAATATCGACCTCTACTCCCAGGCAGTACCAGAACTTAACAAACGCTGAGGGGAAATCCCGGCCGGTATGCGAACCGACCCAGCGGGGGTCGCGGTCGAAGGTGACCGCTTTTGGTAAACCGAGGTGGCTGACTACCCCAGCCACGGTCTCCAGAGCGGTCTCGGCATTGAAGTCACCGCGGACCTCGGCGGCCACTAACACCTCAGTGCCGACATCTATAATATGGTGAGGAACGGAATGTCTTTGAAATCGAGCTGAAAGTTTTGGAGAGGAGCCGGTCTGGTCATGGGCTGATGGAGTTTGGGCTGATAAAGCTGGACGATGCGAGAATGTTTGACCAGGATTTTCCAGATGGTAGATTATGGAAAAATTTAACTGAGTAGGTTAACTGCCGCCAAAAAACATTAAGGCTGGCGAGTGCGGTACCAGGGCAACGGCTTGATATTATAGGTTGTTTCGCCATCCACGGTGGCCGCCTGGCGGGCCGTGATCGCTGCTCTCGCGGTGTCCAGCGAGGTGTAACAGGGGATACCGTTTTCGACGGCGGCCCGGCGTATCTCGAAGCCATCCAGTAAAGGCCGCCGCAGCCCGGTGACGGTATTGACGACTGCGATTACCTGGCCCTGCTTGAGCAGATCGACTGTATCGGGTCGACCTTCCCCGATCTTGCGGGCGACCACTTTTACCGGCAGACCGGCGTTTTCAATCATGGCGGCGGTTCCGGCGGTCGCTGCCAGAGTGTAGCCCAGTTCGGCCAGGTCGCGGATCAGGGCTAACGCCTCGGTTTTGTCGCGGTCAGCCACGCTAAACAGGATCGTGCCTTTGGGTGGCAGGTCCAGTTTGGCTGCGATCAACGCCTTGCGCATGGCCGCCGGGTAGGTTTTATCCACGCCCATCACCTCGCCGGTCGATTTCATTTCCGGCCCCAGGTAGGTATCGACTCCCAGCAATTTTGCCATGCTAAAGACCGGGGCTTTAACTGCGACTAACGGCTGGCGCGGCCACAACCCGCCCTGATAACCCTGCTCTTTGAGCGAGTGACCCAGCATGATGCCGACTGCCAGTTTAACCATCGGTACGCCGGTAACTTTGCTCAAAAACGGGACGGTTCGGCTGGCGCGGGGATTGACTTCCAGGATATAAACCCGGCCCTCGAAGATCACGAACTGGATATTGATCAGACCTTTGGCCTTGAGGCCCAGCCCGATCCGGGTGGTGTATTCGACGACGGTATCGACTTCGTGCTGGTAGAGATTCACGCCGGGATAGACTGCGAAACTATCGCCGCTATGCACCCCGGCCCGTTCGATATGTTCCATCACACCCGGTATGAGGACCTGTTCGCCATCGCAGATCGCGTCGACTTCGACCTCTTTGCCTTCCAGATATTTATCGATCAGGACCGGGTGTTTCTCGCTGACGCGGGTAACTGTTTTGACATAACGATCAAGATCGGCTTCGTTGTGGCAAATTTCCATCGCCCGGCCACCCAGCACATAACTGGGCCGCACCAGAATCGGGTAGCCAATCGTAGCGGCCACTTTGAAAGCGTCCGGTACATACATCACCGTCGCGCCGGGTGGCTGGCTGATCCCAAGACGGCTGACAAAATCTTCAAACCGTTTGCGGTCCTCGGCGATGTCGATCACCTCGGCATCGCTGCCCATAATCGGCACTTCGGCCAGCGAGAGAGGTTGGGCCAGATTGATCGCGGTCTGACCGCCAAATTGCAAAATCACCGGCACATCCAGCGAGGAACGGTGGACGTTAAAAGACGAAGTGTCGGCTTTGGCGTCGACGAGGCTTTCGTTTTCCAGGATGTCCATAACGCTTTCAAAATCGAGGGCCTCGAAATACAGCCGGTCGCTGGTATCAAAGTCGGTCGAAACGGTTTCCGGGTTGGAATTGATCATGATCGAGCGAACTCCGGCCGCGTGCAAGGCCCAGGCCGCGTGAACGCTGGAATAATCAAACTCGATTCCCTGACCGATCCGGATCGGCCCACTGCCGATAACTACCCCTTTAGGACCTGGTAGCGGCAGGGCTTCGTTTTCATCCTCGTAAGTGCTGTAGAAATAAGGTGTGAAGGCCTCAAACTCGGCGGCGCATGTATCGACCATTTTATAAACTGGCCGGATACCGTTTTCCAGCCGCATTTCGCGCACCCTGGCCGGGCGTTCGTCACTGAGTTCGCCCACCTGGTCATCGCTAAAGCCCAGCCGTTTGACCTCGCGCAGCAGGGCCGGGGTGAGTTTGGTACTACTGAGCAGCTTGCGTTCGGTGGCGATCAAAAGCTGAAACTTGCGTAAGAACCACAAATCGATCTTGCAACGAGCGTAAAGTTCCTCAATCGAAACATCCCGGCGGAGGGCGGCGAACACGGCCCACAACCGCCGGTCGTTGGGTTTGTCGATATATTTAAAGATGGTTTCAAGTTGCTGGGCCAGGTCGCCCGCCGACCATTCGCCTTCTTCCCACATCAGGCTTTTGCCGCCCCATTCGAGCGACCGGACCGCTTTTTGAAAAGCCGCTTCAAACGACCGGTCGATTGCCATCACTTCGCCGGTAGCTTTCATCTGGGTGCCGATGGTGCGGTCGCCGGTCGGGAATTTGTCAAACGGCCAGCGGGGGATTTTAACCACGCAATAATCGAGGGCCGGTTCAAAGGCTGCTTTGGTCTGGCGGGTGACGGCGTTGGGAATTTCGTCCAGCCGTTTGCCAATCGCGATCTTGGTAGCCACCCGCGCAATCGGGTAGCCGGTGGCTTTGGAGGCCAGCGCACTGGAACGGCTGACACGTGGGTTGACCTCGATCACATAGTATTGAAAAGAGAACGGGTCCAATGCATACTGGACGTTACAACCGCCCTGGATATTCAAGGCCCGGATGATCTTGATCGAGGCGGTGCGCAGCAACTGGTATTCTTTGTCGGAAAGGGTTTGGCTGGGCGCGATTACGATGCTATCGCCGGTGTGAACACCTAACGGATCGAGGTTTTCCATGTTGCAGATCGTAATACAGGTGTCAGCCCCGTCGCGCATCACCTCGTATTCGACTTCTTTCCAGCCGCCCAAATATTTTTCGACCAGAATCTGCGAGATCGGGCTGGCCTTGAGGCCGCTATCGACGGTCGCCTCGAAATCCTCCCAGTTATGGGCGATGCCGCCCCCGGTGCCGCCGAGGGTGTAGGCCGGACGGATAATCAGAGGCAAGCCGATCCGCTTCCCGGCCGCCAGGGCATCCGGGCGGGTGCTGGCAATTTCGCTTTCAATGACCGGTTCACCGATTTCGTTTAGAAGTTGTTTGAAAAGCTCGCGGTCTTCGGCCTGCTTGATCCCGGTCAGGGGCGTTCCCAATACCCTTACGTTATATCGTTCCAGCACTCCCGCTTCGGAAAGGGCCACCGCCAGGTTCAGGCCGGTCTGACCGCCCAGCGTCGCCAGCAAACTGTCCGGTCGTTCTTGCTCAATGATACGGCTCACCGATTCAACGGTCAGTGGCTCGATATAAACGCTATCGGCAATGCCTTCGTCGGTCATAATGGTGGCCGGGTTGGAATTGACCAGCACCGACAAAATGCCTTCCTCGCGCAGAGCTTTACAGGCTTGCGTCCCGGCATAGTCAAATTCGGCGGCCTGGCCGATCACGATTGGGCCGCTACCCAGCACCAGCACTTTTTTTATTTCGGGTTGAACGGGGTCAAGCGAGTGGGTCATTATTTATTATTTCACACCTTTTATTTAACGACCGGGACTGCCGGATCGTAATCCGGCCCCGGCTTTTGATAGTATTGGCTTGTTTTCTTCCGGTCACGCCGGTGAAGAAGCTAAATCATTAGGATCGGACAGACCGGGTTTTGCCGGGTCTGGTTGGTGGTAACTCTGGAAGCAGCTTTGCTTTTGTCGCCTATTATAAGGCATTACTGGCTAGAGTTCAAAAAGGCGGGATTTTAGGATTTTCGCTTCAACCTCATCAGGTGAGGTTGAAGCGAAAATCAAAAGAGGTTTAACAGGGGAGACCCCTTTGACCCCGCTAATTTTCGTAATGGTACGGTGAATATTTACAAAATCCAATTAAAAACCGGAACTTTTTGACGCTTACCTACGTATAGTATATAATGCTACTGAAGGGGAAAAGGGACAGCCAGCAGATTGAAAAATTTACATAGATTTTGTATTTCGGCGGAGCGGCCTATGCTATAATATAATCGAGGCCCAAAAGCCTCCGTACCGATTACGTTAGTGGCGATAGTGGAAATTCTGACGGCCCGGAAGCGGCCCGGCAGAGCAAACTTATCAATGAGGAGAAAGCCTACGATCACTTCCAATTCCAACAAGCAACTTTTAGCGGCATTAGGCCAGGCGGCCCAGACTGATGCTCGAAACTTCAATACTAATCCTGCCTCCCTTCCCCCGGCAACTACACCTGAAACAGAAGATACAGATGTGTCTACGCTAGATTTGACGGCTCCGCTCGAAGAGTTGGTCGTCCCACCCAAACAAAAAAGAATAAAGGTGACTTCGCTTGCG
Organism: Chloroflexia bacterium; assembly: GCA_038322625.1. Taxonomy (GTDB): domain Bacteria; phylum Chloroflexota; class Chloroflexia; order Chloroheliales; family Chloroheliaceae; genus 54-19. The sequence goes on along the minus strand of JBBQGA010000001.1, from coordinate 224,264 downwards.
ACCGATCCGCCGCTCGAACGGGCTTTGCTGGTGGGTGTCGGACAGTATCACGATTTATTCGAGGTGCAGGATTCGCTGGACGAACTGGCCCAGCTATGTGAAACGGCTGGCTTGAACGTGGTCAGTCAGACTTTCCAGAATATCGGCACCCCTCATCGTTCGTTTCTAGTCGGCTCCGGCAAGGTTAATGAGCTAAAACGCTTGAAGCAAGAAATGGAAGTCGATGTAATCGTATTCGACCTGGAACTGACCCCGACCCAGACCCGCGAGCTGGAAGCGGCCCTCGACGTTAAGCTGCTGGATCGGACCGGGGTAATCCTGGACATTTTTGCCAAGCGGGCCAGGACGCACGAAGGCCGTTTGCAGGTTGAACTGGCTCAACTGGAATACCGGTTGCCTCGGCTGACCCGCCTGTGGACTCACCTTTCGCGCCAGACCGGCGGTGGAACCGGTGGGGCTGGTGGCGGCGGCGTAGGCGTTCGCGGACCCGGTGAAACTCAGTTGGAAGTTGACCGCCGGAGTAGTCGCGCCCGGATCAGCCATCTCAAGAAAGAACTGGAACAGGTTCACAATAACCGTGAGATTTATCGCCGCCGCCGCAAGGCCGAGGGTATTCCGGTGGTCGCGCTGGTGGGCTACACCAACGCCGGTAAATCAACTCTGTTGAATAAGCTGGCGAATTCGGACGTGCTGGCCGAAGACAAGCTGTTTGCGACCCTCGACCCGACTACCCGTAAGGTGAAATTGCCCAATGGTCGTGAGTTTTTGCTGACCGATACGGTAGGTTTTATTCAACGCTTGCCGACCGGGTTGGTAAAGGCTTTCCGAGCCACCCTGGAAGAAGTCAACGAGGCTGATTTGCTGATCCACGTGCTGGATTTCACCCACCCGAACGCCCAGGAGCAATCTGAGACGGTCGAGCAGGTGTTGAAGGAACTCGGTGCCGCCGATAAACCCAGTATTGTGGCCCTCAATAAGGTCGATATGTTCCGGGGCGAGGAAGGCGGGACTATTTCGCCGGAGGAAGTCCAGCAAGAATTCGGTCTGCCGGAAGATTATGTGCCGGTGTCGGCCAGCCGGGGGATCGGGCTTGATCTTCTACTGGAACGGATTGAGGCAGCCCTCGATAAAGGTCTGGTCGAAGTTACCGCACTGGTGCCCTACAACGCTAACGAACTGGTGGCGATGTTTCACCAGCGCGGTCATATCGAGAAGGAAGAACACCTCGAGGGCGGTACCTTTATCAAGGGTCGCATCTCGGCTCAGTTTGCCGGTTACTATGCCAAGTACCAGGCGACAACCGGCAAGCAAAAAGCTTCCTGAGAACTGTTCCCAATTTTCTAAAATAAAAAAGAGAGGTGGAATGCCTCTCCTTTTTATTTTAAGGCAACCGCCCTAGCTAATGTTCGGTTTGGGTTGCCCAGGTTTTGCCGATATGCTAAGATATTGCCATCGAAAATGAGGCGAAGATTACTGGAAGCAGGTTAAATGTCACAGGTTCTGACAACTTCCCAACCAACCGCCAAACGGCCAGCGCAGCAATTGAGGTGAGCGGGTTGCGCAAGCAGTTCGGCACCCTCACGGCAGTCGATAATATTGAATTTAAGGTCAATACCGGCGAAATATTTGGTTTTCTAGGGCCAAACGGGGCCGGTAAATCCACCACGATCAAAATGCTGTGTACCCTGCTCAAGCCGACGGCTGGCCTTTTGCGGGTAGCCGGTTATGACCTGACGACCCACCCGGACGAGGTGCGCCGCCAGATCGGTATTATTTTTCAGGACCCCACCCTGGATAGCGGCCTGACTGCCCTGGAAAACCTGGAATTTCACTGCATTATGTACCACGTGCCAAAACCCGAACGGGCCGGGCGGATCAAATATGTGCTGGATTTGATGGACCTCACTGCGCACCAGGGCCGGACCGTTAAAACTTTTTCGGGTGGTATGCGGCGACGGCTGGAAATCGCGCGAGGTTTGCTCCACCGGCCCCACATTTTGTTTCTGGACGAGCCGACGGTCGGACTGGACCCCCAGACCCGCAATTATATCTGGCAATACGTCCGCCGGCTGCGTGAGCTTCACCAGACGACCATTTTTATGACTACCCACTATATGGACGAGGCCGAGAATTGCGACCGGATTGCGATTATCGACCAGGGTAAGATCGTGGCGTTGGATACGCCGGTCAACCTTAAAAAGGAAGTCGGGGCCGACCGGGTGGAACTCACTACCAACGATAACGGGCAGATGGTCCGGTTGTTGGCCGAAAACTTTCAGGTGGGGGCTACCGAACGCGAAGGCCGCCTGGTGCTGGAGGTCGATCAGGCCGACCGCTTTGTGCCGCGCCTGTTGAGCGAATTACCGTCATTGGGGGGCGGGCGGCTGCGGGTTGAAACTTTGCAAATCCGCCAACCTTCGCTTGAAGATGTGTTTTTAAAGCTGACCGGGCGGTTGATCCGCGAGGAAGACGAAGGCAGCAAGGACGAACGCCGCCTGAATCTGCGTAAACGTCGCCGCTTATAGAAATTTCAAGTTAATAGTTACTCAAACTGAAAATGAACACAAAAGGTAGTAGAGTTTAGCATGGAAAAAACGTTAGAACTGCCCGTTCTGGAAAGTCTGGCCCGGCCTGAACGGGGGCGCGTCCGGTTTTTCGACTGGGAAGCCACCTATGGTATCTGGCGGCGCGATCTTCTAAAATTCCGGCGCGAGAAAAGCCGGTTATGGGGCGGCCTGGCTCGCCCGGTACTCTGGCTTTTGATCCTGGGCAGCAGTCTGAAACCGGCTATCAGTAATACCAACCTGCCCGGCAACGGTTCGGTCGATTATACCCACTATATTTTCCCCGGTGTCATTGGGTTGACGTTGATCTTTACCTCACTGCAATCGGCGGTAAGTATTATCTGGGACCGCGAGTTTGGCTTTTTGAAGGAAGTGATGGTGGCTCCGGTGCCGCGCCCGTCGATTTTACTGGGCAAAGCCCTGGGCGGAGCCACTCAGGCGACTTTGCAGGGCATCGTGACGCTGGCCTTTGCACCGCTTATCGGGCTGTGGTTGCCGCCGCTGGATTTGGTGTTACTAATCGGCATGATGTTTATTGTCTCGTTTGCGCTGACCGCGCTGGGGGTGGTGATTGCCAGTGCAATGACTTCGTTCGAGGGGTTTGGCACGATTTCCAATTTTGTCGTGATGCCAATGTTCTTTTTAAGTGGGGCGATTTATCCGACGGCCAGCGTTCCGGTCTGGATCAAACCGTTGATACTGGTAAATCCGCTCAGTTATGGGGTGGACGCTCTGCGGCAGATTGCAATCGGCACCGGAGCCTTCCCATTGTGGTGGGACTTGCTGTTTATGCTGGTATTCTCGCTGGTCATGTTGCTAATCGCGATCCCTATTTTTAACCGCGAGTAAATCCGCTCAGGCGGTGGGCAGTCGCCAGCCTTTTAGCTGCCGGTAGCGCAAAGTATCCCAATAGCTACCCTCCCAATTCTGACTTTCAAATTCGATCAATTGCATATCGCGCCCGGTGAACTCGGTCTTGGGTAACTGGTCGATCATGTATTCACCCAACCCCAAAGCCTGTTCGCGTAAGCCCGGTTCGGTCGGCAGATCGGCCATCGCCAGTGTGATATGAGGTGTAAAGAGCGGACCGGCCCCCTCCCTGGGCGAAAACCGGCAGTCTGGCGCGATGTAGGGCCGCACAATATCCCAGATCGCATTATGTAACTGGTGAATGCCGGGGGTGCGCTCCAGCCACAAAATAAAGCTGGCCTTTTTCTCGTTTCCAGAGTTGGTCCACAAGCCCTTGTAGGAGGTCTGAAAGGTCGGAGTTTCGGCCATCAGTTTATCCAGGGCCGGGGTAAAGTCGTCCGGGCTGACCCCTTCGGCCAGTTTAAAAAAGCCTTTCATTGTGCAATGCACCATGAAGCGACCTGCGGTGTGAGCGTTAAACTCGCTTGACATAACATGGTGAGCCAGGGCCATCGGATATAGCACCGCTGGCGGCGGGATCAAATAGATGCCATATTGCGGATAAAGCATAGTTTAAAGTTTCTCCGGTTCGGCTTCCACCAGGCGCGACGGCTGATTAGCGAGCCGGGCCGGTGAATCAAAATTCAAACCATACGGGTCAATATTCAAAAATGACGCGCCCATATCGGCGGGCGTTGTTGCGGCAGAACTCGGCCTCTCACTGGCCGAATTCTGCCCAAAACTCGCCATGATCAAATCAAACGGGTCGTCGCCCGCAACCGGCCCGACCGGGGGCAGAGTGCCGGTAAAAGTCTGGTAGGGCAAGGGGGCCGGTGGTCGCCACCCAACCGGCGGATAACCGGTGGATTGCGGCAAAGGTGCTACCGGTGGGGTTGGCGGTCGCAAAGGGTGGCCGGAATACTGGTAAGGTGGCGGCTGAATCGGGTGAGGAGCTACCGGCAGCGTGGGTTGCCAGCTATGACCAGCCTTAATTTCTTCCAAATTCACTGCATTTAACCTCTGGTAACGCCGGACCATTAGCAGCACCAGCCCGCCGATCAGGCAAACCACAAACAGACCGCCTCCCAGAATAACCGGCAGTGCCGCGTAGGGATCGTCGGATTTGGCTGAACGGGGGGTGCGGTCCAGATTCTTAGCCTGTGCGTCGCCATCGGTCGGCTGGCTGGCAACCGCCCCAAGTTTGAGGGCCGGGGGCATTTTAACCGTCCGGTCATTAGCCAGCACTTTTCGTTTCCACAGACTTTCCATCTGCGGCAAATCAACCCCAAAACACTCTTTGAGGGCACCATCGGTGTCGTGACGGCGCAACTGGTCGAGAAAATTGCTCCAGGCTTCGTTGCCGTAGGTGTTAATCAAAAAAGTCACAATGCTGCGGCCTTCAGCATAGGCCAGCCGGGCGGCATCAGCCTGGCTGGGCCATCGCCCGGTCAAATCGTGCAGGGGTATCAGGGCGTTAGCATTGTAGGCTTCTTGCACCAGGTCGTCGTATTCTTTGATTGCAATGGTGTTCTGGTTGTAAACCGCGAAACCTTCGTCCAGCCAGCGCGGGGCGGGTGCCCCCAGAAACTGATAGAGGGCCGCGTGCGAAAGTTCGTGGGGAATACCCTCGCCAATAAAGACGCTGGCATTTAAGTCTTGCGGGGCAATCACAATAATTTCAACCCCGCCATAGCGGGTCAAACCCCCACTCCAGGAAGGGGCTTCGGGAAAAGCGGCGTGATAGGCCTGGCTGCTGCCATAAATGGTGATATAGATTTGCTGTAAAGGTTCGATATTAAAACGCCGCTTGTAGGTTCCCAGCGTATCGGCTCCCAGTTGGTACATGAGGCTGCCGTATTTTTCGTCGCCATCGTACCAGCGCACCGTCAACTGATTGCCCTCGCGCTGCCGCCAGTTCTGCCGGGTATCTTCGTAAAACACCTGCTGGCTGCTGGTCTGCAATTGGGTTTTGCCGTCGTTGAGTATCCAGGAATAAAACAACGGCATACCGGTGGTCAGGTTCTCGGTTTCATCGCCAATCAGGTGGGAACCGCTTCCGTTTACCAGTTTGACCTCGTAGGTGGCTTCGGGGCCGCGAATACCATATTTAACTTTAAGCGTGGCTTTTTCCAGGCTATTTCCATCTCCGGCGACCGCCCCAATTTGAAATACCACGCCTTGCCGGTAGCGCACCTGGGCCGTGTTCTGGCGGATTTGAATTAAATTGCTTTGGGGAGCAGGAGCGGCCTGGAGCAGACCGGGAAACCAAAAAAGCCCGGCCAGAAGCAGGAGCAATAGTGGGCTACCGGCGATGAGCCTGACCCTTTTTCTAGTCGGGAGGGCCGGAAAGGAGGACATAGTTACCTCAAATTCGAGACGCAGCTTCGACAAATGAAAGAGAAACTTTTTGGCGATTTTCCCAACAATAATTAATTCTGTAAGCCGGAAAAGGATAAAGGACGGATACGGATACGGATAATGAGGTTATCAACTTGAGGTTCAAGTTTCAAGAACTCACCCTTAAAATTATCACACGGGCCGATCAGCTTGTCAATAGTTTCCCTGCCGATCAGAGCGGGAGTAATTTGAAAGGGGGTGGCTTACACCATTTACTCGCAGTCTTTGTTTCTCACATACTGTTAAGAAGAAATTAATTGTTTTGTAAGAAATATCTGTTATATTGGGATAGTAGGCTGTTAAATAAAGGTACTGGGGAAATAAAAGAAATGTCGAATCTGCTTTTACTGGCGGCTCCACTGGCTGAAACAAAACCCACCGATGTTTTGACCGGCTTTCTGGAGGGTATATTATCCTTTACCTCACCATGTGTGCTTCCCCTGGTGCCGGGCTACCTCTCGTTTATTAGCGGGGTATCGGTAGCAAGGGTGGCGACCACGATGGGTGAAAACGGCAAACCGGCCCGGCTGGATGGCGTGGACATCCGGCGGGTGGTGATCTCGACTCTGTTTTTTATTTTGGGTTTCACGGTGGTTTTTGTATCGATTTTCGCCCTGGCAAACCTGTTGTTTGAACTGGTAGGCACCGATGTCAAACCCTGGATTCAGGTCGTGGCAGGTATCGCTGTGATTATAATGGGTTTGCATTTTGTCGGGCTGTTCAAAATCGGTTTCCTGAATATGGAAAAACGCTTTCATTTTGAGGCCGGGAGTAAACCGGTTAGTCTGGTGGGAGCCTTTTTGGTCGGGGCGGCCTTTGCTGCCGGTTGGACCCCGTGCATCGGACCATTTATGTCTGCCGCCACCGATCAAGCCTTGAACGCCGGTAATATTTGGATCGGAGCCGGGATGATGGTAGTATATTCAGCAGGGTTGGGAATTCCGTTCCTGCTCGGCGGCATTTTTATGAGCCAGTTGCTAGGCTTTATTGGCCGGGTGAAACGTCACTTTCAACTTATCGAAATTGTCAGTGGCCTGTTACTGGTAGTAGTTGGCGTTTTAATTATAACTAACAACATGACCGAGCTTACCAGGCTCTTCAATCGGGGTTAAAAATATGTTTAAATTTCGGCCTGCACCTATTCGTGGGCTGGGTCTGTGTCTGGTGATATTACTGGGGGTACTGGGGCTAAGTGCCTGTGGCGATACTACTGCCGCCCCGGCGACCACTGCTGGACCGGTTTCCGGCGGTCAGGCAGCTCCACTTGCCACCAAAGCGGCAGTCGGTAGTCTGGCTCCTGATTTTAACCTGACCGCCGTAGATGGCAAACCGCTGCGCCTGAGCGATTTACGCGGCAAGGCGGTCGTACTTAATTACTGGGCCGTTTATTGAGACTTTTGTCGTCAGGAGTTGCCTGACTTTATCAAAGCTGCAAAGGCCAATCAGGGTAAATTAACCGTCGTCGGCATAAATATGAACGATGAACCCGCCGAGGTGAAAAGTTTTATTCAGGAGAAGGGGATTGTTTACCCGGTGGTGATCGATAATACCGGCGATATGACATTTAAATACCGGATACGCGGTCATCCAACCAGTATATTTATTAATCAGGCGGGCGTTATAACCGGAATTATACCCGGCCTGGCTTCGCCGGAAATGCTAGATAAAGAGCTAGCAAAGGCGATGGAGTAAGTTTACATAACGAAGATTTAAACCCCATTTTGCCGCGCTTGAGAACGCAATGGGGTTTTGCTTTGTTCCGAAAGAACACCTCAACAATAAACTACCCTGCCATTATGCTTTTATTATGTAAACTTGTCAATAGCTATTTTGACTTAAAAAGTAGGAACAAAGTAGCCTTGACGTAGAGGATCAGACAGGTTATCATTTATAGATGAGTAACCAGGATAACCAGATTATCGACAGCCAAATAGAGCCACCGGTAGTAGCCGCCGAAAATAAATCGGAAAATGAAGCGGGCGACCCTTCCCCACTCAAGCTTGCTTCCGGGGTTGGTCGGCGGCGACCGGTGGCGCCCGCGCACTCTGCTGAACCGGCCCGCCGTAAGGTGCGTTCGGGTGGCCTCGGACGGGGTGGTGTCAGTGCGCTGGTTTTGCTATTGGTTTTTCTACCCATTATCGGTATTCTGAGTTATTTGCTGCTTGATAGTAATAACAAAGTTGAAAGTTTGCAGTATAATCTCAAAGGCTTTCAATCCAACGCAAACCCGAACGCCGAAGCTGATTTTGCGGCCTTGCTGGGTTCGCCCAATCTTCAAATCTTACCGTTCAAGTCCGAGGATGGTAGCCCGTTTGGACGTGTAATATTGTTTAGTGCCGGGCGGCTAAACTGGGGCTTCAGTTATGGTCGGCTCGAACCGCTTGCTCCTAACCAGGCTTACGTGATGTGGTTGCAACAAAAATCTACTACTGCCAACGTGCCGCCTTACCGGGCTTTCCTGGTTCTGCCCGATGTCCGTACCGGGGGGGCTTTGCGATTGGTCCAGCAAAACGAATTTCCGTCCAGCTTCCGGCCTTCGGCCTATGCCGCGCTCGTTATAACGGTTGAGTCAGTTACCGATAGCGTCAGCGCCCCTAAAGGTCCGCGCCGTTTCACACTCGACCTGTCTGAAGTAAACGACTAACGACAATCTAACTGCCGGTTAATTTAAGGTGTGACGGTTATCATAGCCGGGATTGGTTGTTTTGGATAAAATAGAGTGGGTAATAAAAGTATTTTAAGCCAAATGCTTTGTAGTAATGTAAGTTTGTAGGAACACTGCTATGCAACAACCAGCAATATTAGGCCGCTCTACCAAACGTCAAAGTCACCACATTCTAATAATCGATGATAATGTGCAGTTACGCTCTCTACTGGCGCGGCATATTTTGTTGAATTGTAGCAACCAGCAACTTTCTTGCGCTATTTATCACCTGGGGGAACGCGCCGAACCTCGCCTGAATTATTACAACAACCCGGTTGAACCAACGGAATACGAACCGCAAGACAAATTACCTGATTTCAGTGTTTATGAGGCCGGGTCACCTCGCCACGCTTTGCAGTGGATCAAGAATTATGGTATCCAACGTCTGACGATCATATCGGATGTGATGATGCCAGTCGATACGGAAGTCGGCCTGCCGGGATTGTTAACCGGTCTGAACCAGCTTAAGGTAGCCGTAAATCTGGTTTTTATGTCCAGCGAGTCTCAAAATATAGAACAGGTCCAGATTTTATTAAACGACCACCGGGCCTACTTTTTAATCAAAGGTAGTGAAGCCTGGAGCCGGTTGCCGGAAGCATTGGTAAGGGGTGCCGACCGCTTTAATTTCCACCTGTTGCCCACCCAGGTTTATGCTAACCCGGCCATTTTCCAGCCCCCGGTCGAGGCGGGGCAATCCATCGAAGAGATCGATGACAGCCGCCGGTTTTCGGTAATCAAGAATCTAGGCAATATCCAGGTACGCAGTTTTGCCAGAAATAGCGCGCCCAGTGGGCAGGCTATCGCTGTAGTGACGCCCCCTCGAAAAACACCGGGTTTCCTGGCCCGGTTATTTGGTCGACACTAAATAATCTCTACTTGTCTAAAAAGCTGATTTGTGATTAAATGCCCTTGCCGGAAGCCTGATAGGTTTCCGGCTTGATTTATTATTCAGCCAGGAAGCAGAAAAAGATTAATGACCCAGCCCTTACGGATTGGTTATCTCGGCCCGGCGGCGACATTTAGCCACGAAGCAGCCGTCAAAAAATTTGGACCGGAAGCAACCTACATTCCTACCCGTTCGATCCCCGAAGTGTTTTTTGCGACTGCCCGCCGCGAGGTCGATTACGGAATGGTGCCGGTGGAAAATGCGATTGAGGGCGGCGTGACCTTTACCCTCGATACTTTTGCCAGCCCGGACCCGGCCCTGGCGAATCTGACGATTACCGATGAGTTGTTTTTGCCAATAGTTCAGAATTTGCTGGTTGCCCCCGGTGGCCCGACCCGGCTGGATCAGATTCAACTGGTCTATACTCACCCGCAACCTCTGGCGCAATGCCGGGGCTGGCTTCAACAAAATCTACCGGGAGTCGAGCTACTGGAGGTCTCCAGCACGGTTCGGGCGGCGGAAATGGCCCTCACTAATCTTCAAACGGCGGGGATAGCCAACCGGCTGGCCGCCGAGAAGTACGGCCTGGACATTCTGGCCCCGGAAATTCAGGATGCCGATTTCAACCAGACCCGCTTTCTGGTAATCGCGGCGGCCCCGCTTCAGCCGGTCAAACCCGGCAGCCAGGCCGGTCGCTATACGACCGCCATGATGATTTCGATCAAGGACCGGGTGGGCGCGCTTCACGCTGTGACCTCGATTTTTGTGCGCTACGGCCTCAATATGAGCCGGATCGAAAGCCGACCGAGCAAACAAAAAGCCTGGGATTACCTGTTCTTTATCGACTTTATCGGTCATCCCTCCCAACCCCACGTCGCGGCAGCCCTGCAAGACTTGAATAACGAAACCGACTCGGTTAAGTTGCTGGGTAGCTGGATTCGCACGATTTAGGCCGGGCTGAGGCTGACCGGCGGCCTATGAGGTTTAAGAGTATGCCAGACTTTCCGTCAACCTGGCCGCCAGCTTTGACCGGCTACCTGGACCGGACTTTTGGTCCGCCGGGCCAACTTGAAATCTTACAAGGTCTGAGCGGGGCCGAGGTCTACCGGCTGACTTTTGCGGCTACCGCTACTAAAGTTATCTTGAAGCAGGGTTATCTTTCACGGGACTATAATTTTTATACTATAGTTGCGCCGGAGTTACGCAACCAGGGAATCGCGCTCGCGGAGCTTTACCGGGCCGGTTATGACAACGAACTTTATTGGCTGGTTCTTGAAAATATCCCGCTGGCAGTCCCCCGCGAACGCTGGCAAGCCGACCCGGCAGTGTTGGGCTTGCTCCAAAACCTTCACCGGGCAACCCTATCGCCTCAGCTTAAATTTAGTGAGTTTTACCAACCCTCGTGGCCGGAAGAATTACACCAGGTTTGTTTGAGCCGGTGGTCGCCGGAACTCTCAAGCCGCTTGGAGCCGCTTCTGGAGAGATGGCGGCAAAAATATCAAAGGCTTTTTGAACCGGTTGGCCTAATTTCCGGCGATCCGAATATGCTGAACTGGGGAACGGACGAGGCTGGCCGGGTAGTTTTGTTTGATTGGGAACGCTTTAGCCGGGGAACTCCCGCCCTCGATCTGGGTATATTGGTGCCCGGCCTGCTCGATTACGCCACATTCAAACGGTTTGCCGAAGGTTATCTGAGCCTGGATAAACATCCACATTCATTCGAGGTTGAAGGGTTGGCTTTAGAAATGGTAGCGGCTAAAATTTGGAGTATGGTTGAGTTTATCGGAAAGTACGAGACCGGCCCGACCAGGCTCCGCGAAAACGCCGAAAGCTTGTTGCCTGAATTTGCTGAGTGGCTGCTGACTCTACCCGCTCCCGCCGGTTAAAAACCGTATCGCCAGCTTAGATAGTGCTGGCCGATATTGCCCATTTCGACCTGAAAAGGGGTCGGGTTGCCGGGCGTGTAGGTCAGTGCCCGCCGCTCGAAAAGCTGGACCAAAACGGTGCGTGGCTGACCGTTCAAATTGATCCGCACCCAGTACGGTTCGCTGATCGGGTAGCCCAGAGCGAACAGCCAGCCCTCGGTCAGGCCGGAACGGGCCGGGTCGTTCATCCAGGACCAGAAAACGTTTGGCAGGTTGTGGCCTAGCTTGTCGTCATAATTGGCAATCGTGACACCCTGCGAGTTGGCGGTGAGGCCGATCTGGCCCTGGCGGTCGAGGCTGGCCGTGACCGGGCTATTTAGCCGGTTGGGGGCGCGGCGTTCGGTCTGGTGTCCTTCGAGCGAGGCCAGCGACCGGAAAGTGGCATAGGTCGGCGCGTCCGGGCTGACCGGATCGCCCGCCACCGGAATATTGGCCGGTGGGCTGGCTATAAAGGCGGCATCACCGACCTGTACCTGACCGGAAACCATTTCGACCGTGAGTAGTCCGTTGGTGACAAACCAGCTAGCCGACCGGTCAGCCGCCGGGCGGGTTACTTCCATCCGGCTTTTGTCAAAATATTGAACCAGCCGTCCGCCGGTCGGGCCATCGGCATAGGTTTCCAACCGGGCTGGAGTTAGTGGGCCGGGTCCCCACAGCCAGCTTCGCCCACTGTTGCCCGCCCCTACGGTGCTATCGGCTTTGCTCCAGATCGAATGGATCGCCGGGTCGGCGAAATGTGCCAGATTATCGCCGGTTTTTTGGTTGGCTGGATAGATCAGATAAGCTGCCCCGCCCGAAGTGGTGAGCCAGCGTTGCTCGAACTGCGCCCGGTTGTACACGATCTGAATAGGCTGGCCCAGACGCGGGTCGGCTGCCGGGTCGTTGGTAATCACGTTCCCGGCCCCGTCAAAGCCCCGGACGACCAACAGATGGCCGTTGCTCTGGGGTATCGGGGTGCCGGTCAGTTGGCCGGGGGCGTAGGCGATACTCACGATCACCGGCACGCCCTGCACGATCCATTTTTCAATTTCGCTCAGTCCAGTCAGGCGGCTGACATAAGCCTTCAGATTTCCACCGCCGACCGCCCCGACCCAGGCGGTATTAAAAGGCCAGTTGCCATTGCCATCGTAAATCCAGTCAAAAGTGTGAGAGGCGGCGGTAGGCACTGGTTGGTTGAGACCCGGCAAATTGGCTTTACCTGCCCAGTAAGCCAGCAGCATCGAACTGGAGGTGGGGCTACACCAGATCTCACCCCCGTTCGGATAAATCATCTGAGAGCGTTCGGGAACCGCCAGGTTCAGGCCCCACGCGGCCCGCTGCGGAGCCAGGAAGGGCGCGGTTCCGTTGCGAACGAGACTGACCCCGGCCAGGCTCAAGCTCGGTGTGATGCCCGGCTGAGTGGTAAATAAAATGGCCCGTAACTGGAAAGCGGTTGCCCGGCTTTTCAAGTTTAGCGTATCGGTATCGACCCGGCCATCGGCATCGGATTGGTTCAGGCTGTGCCGCCGGATAGTCTCATTTTCGCTGCTCCAGATACCCATCACATATTCAGTGGTCCAGCGGTTGCCGACCAGTGCCCGCAAGCGCAACTCGACCCAGGTATTGGCCGGGGTCAGCGCGTTCCAGGAAACGACCGCACTATCGAAGCCACCCGCCGGGCTGTAATAAGGTGCTAACGCCTCGCCGTAAAAAAAACTGCCCCCGTTGTAATAATTGCCGGCCTGAAATTGTCCGGCCCCGTAAGGGTCGTGTCCGGGCAGCAAATTACGGCTATCGAGTTGAATTTGTTCGCCACTGACCGTTGTGGCGTGGTGTTGCCAGCCTGTAAACTCGGCCCGGCTGGCGTTTAACCACATCTCGCTCTGGCGAGTATCACCGGCCTGGGCGGTCTGGGCCGGGAGCGGACTGCCCGGTAATTGCAATAGGCCGGTCAGAAGCCAGCTAGTAAGGGCCAGGCGACTCAGCCAACGGTTAGATTTTAGCATTGAAGCGAATGATTTCATATAAAAGCTGTTCCTGTCTGAAAACCGGGCGCACCGGCCCAACCTGAATAAGAGCGACTCACCTTTATAAAACGAGCTACTCCGGTAGCGGTTGCGCCGGTAAACCAATTTTTTATGAAGGATGGTGGAAAGGCTGTCGGTCTGGGTGGTCCTATTCTTATTCTTATGATGGGTGAGGACCGGTTTTAACCGGAGTCTGAGGCTACTCTTAATCCTGGAGCGGTTTGACATACTTAATCCTGGGACTGAATGAAAAGCGGCTTTGATCGACAAAACCGGCCCGGCTGTAGAGCTTGCGGGCACGTTCGTTGCTGCGTTCGGTATGCAATACCACTTCTTTTTTACCGGCTACCTGGCTGAGTGTGACAGCTCGCTGCACCAGGTTGCGCCCAATCTGGCGGCCCTGCCATTCGGGGTCGGTTCCCAGCCACTGGATATAACCCAGTTGGGCCGTCCCCCGGCGTTCCATAATAGTCGGCAGGGCAAACAGTGAGAAATAAGCGGCGTGCAGCGAGTTTAAATAGCCGCGCAAGATCGGCCAGCTATTGCTAAATGACATGGCCGGGATACTTTTGTCGCCCAGGTCCAGCCACATCGCGCCTACGATCTGGCCGGTTTCGGGCAAGACCGCCACTTCAATCTCGCGGCTCTTGATCTTGAGCAGGTCGCCCAGCAAGCGGGCGTTACGCTGGCGGTCGGGTCCAAAATCCATATCAAAACTCTGGTGAAAAGCCTCGGCAAAGATGCGACCCGCGCCGGGTAGGTCTTCCGGTTGGGCGGTACGGACTATAAGGCTGCCGGTATTCATCGCCGGTCGCTCAAAATACTGGCTTCTGGTCTGGTCGGTGCGCTGCGAGTCGCCCGGTTCGCGGTAAAGATAAATTATGATAGCCAGAGCCACCAACCCAAGTGCCATAAGAAAAGCGGCGGTCAACAGACCGTTTGAGCCGGGAAAATTAAGGCCAAACAGGTTTGGAACAAAATAGCCCAGGGTGATAAGCGGCAGGGCCAGCCGGGCCAGGTTGTAATATATAGGGGCGATATGCCAGCTATAAACTACGCTGGGCGCGACCAGGGCCAGCCCCAGCAGGGCCGCCAGACACATTATGATTGCGATTAGTAAACTGAACATTCCGAATATCCTAGAATATTTCTTTGAGGGTGTCATTATAGCATGACCGCCGACCGGGCCGGTGTTATAATCTCCTAAAATTTTTAAGCATAGGACTTTCGCTACGATGATGTAAACCAACCCAAAGCGGGGGTTGTGGGGGTGCAACCCCCGCGCGGGGTCGTACAGGCGGGTACCCTATGGGTGCCCCTGTAAATACTCTTTTTATTTTCGCTTCAGGCTCACGAAGTGAGGTTGAAGCGAAAGTCCTACAGGATTAGCCACACTAAAACCGAAAGGATATTTCCAATGACTTCGCAGACGAACAGACCCGATTTGAGCCGGGAGGTAGCCGACTTTTCCCGTGATTTCGAGCAACGTATCGCCGATGTGACGGCGGAATTTGATATGGCCCGCTGGCAGGTTGCCACCGTTGGGAGTGTCGAGGCCAGTGCCGAATGGCAACGCCTGGCGGTCGCAGTCCGCCGGTTGTGGAACCAGTCCGCCGACTTTGAAAAAGTTCGCGACTGGTACGAACAACGCTCCGGTATCAGTGATCCGGTGGTGCGCCGCGAGTTGGAAGTGCTGTACGCGCGGTTTCTTAATATGCGGCAAGACCCGGCAAACACCGAGGAGATTGCCCGGCTGGAGGCCCAGGTCGAATCGGTTTACAACAATTACCGGGGAAGCTACCAGGGCCGCAAACTGAGCGATAACGAGCTTAATAATATCTTGCAAAATAGCCGCGCTACCGCCGAGGTGCGCGAAGCTTATCTGGCCGGAAAGGAAATCGGGGCGCAGGTAGCCGAGACGGTGCTAAAGCTGGCTGAAATTCGCAATGCTTCAGCCCGTTCGGTGGGCTACCGCGACTTCTATGAAAAATCGCTGGCGGCCCAGGAATTGGATGAAACCGAATTGTTTGCGATTATGGAGCAGCTAGAAAAGGCCACCGATGAGCCATTCCGGGCGGCCAAGTCGGTGATTGATGTTCGTCAGGTGGCCCGGTTCGGCCTGGCTTCGGCGGCTGAATTACGCCCCTGGCACTACGAAAACTCCTTTTTCCAGAAACCCCCGGCCCCCGAAAATGACCCGATGCAAGATTTATTCCGTGATGGCAAGGAAATCGAGGAACTTACCGTCAAGACCTACGAAGGGTTAGGCCTCGACATCCAGGATGTGCTGGCCCGCAGTGACCTGTACGAGCGGGAGGGGAAAAGCCAGCACGCTTTTTGTACCACTATTGACCGCCGCACCGATAATGTACGAGTTCTGTGCAATTTGCAACCCAGTGCCCGCTGGGTGGAGACTAATTTGCACGAGTTCGGGCACGCCGCCTATAACAAATATCTCGATAGTGAATTGCCGTATTTCCTGCGCACCGCCGCCCACATTTCAACTACCGAGGCTATTGCAATGTTGATGGGGCGGCTGGCTTTTAATAAACAGTGGTTGGGCGAGGTTAAAGGACTGAACGAGGACCAATTGGCTAGCCGCCTGGAGGCCCTTAACGAAGCCCAACGGTTCCAGCTACTGGTTTTCATGCGGTGGGGTCTGGTAATGGTTTATTTCGAGCGCGATATGTACGCCAACCCTTCCCGTTCCGATCTCAATCGGTTGTGGTGGGATTACGTGGAGCGGTTCCAGTTGTTGACCCGGCCCGACAACCGCCACGCTCCCGACTGGGCCGCTAAAATTCACCTGGCGACCGTTCCGGCCTACTATCAAAATTATTTGCTGGGTGAATTGACCGCCTCGCAGTTGCAGGCTTATATAGAGCGCGAGGTGGAAGGTCATTCTTTGGTTCAGAATAAAAGTGCCGGAGATTACCTGCGCAAGCTGTTTAGCCTCGGTTCGCGCTATAATTGGAGTGATACGGTAGCCGAGCTAACCGGCGAGCCGCTCAACGCGAAATATTTTGTTGAGCAGGCCGCCGCCCATTAGCACCCCACCTCTGGCAAACCGGCGACAGTCAGCCGGGCGAGGCCGTTAAAAAAGCCGCCGCCGGGCCAGTCGCCGGTTTGAGCTTTGTATCTTTTGGACAGGGGGGGTATAATAGAGGTGTAACTTATCTTCGATAAATTTGAGCATTGACCAGGCGAGGCGTGGTGTGGGCGAAGACACTATTTTAGAGCAAATGCAGCACGGCATACAGTTAGCCCGGTCGGGGGACCGAGCCGGGGCGGAGACCGTCTTTGAGGGGGTGCTAGGCCAGCGGCCCAACCACGAAGAAGCTTTGATCTGGAAAGCGGCGGTGGTAGACGACCCGGACGAGTCGATCCGGTGCCTGGAAGAAGCTTTGCGGGTAAACCCGGCTAACAAAAGGGCGCGGGTTGGCCTGGAATGGGCCTACAAACGCAAAAAAGGCCAGGACGAACCGGCTCTGTCCGGCGGTCCGGCGGTAGTACCAAAAGGAGCCAATCCGGCCCGCCCGGCCCCGAACCCGTCGGCTAACGCTCAGGCGACCTTCCAACCCGGTACACAGGTTGGTAAGGTGGTCCGCCCGGCGGGGCAACCGTACCCGGTGGAAGCCGTAACCAAAGTGGCCCCCTACAAAAAACGCCGTCTAAAGGGTAATGAAGCCGAAAATCCGCCGGTGGAACTGCCGCCTGAGGCGGTGCGGTGGTCCCAACCACCCCGTCCGAAAGCTAACCGGTCTCCGGCGACCAGCCGTTCCTTCGATTTCTACGATGAAAGCGCGGTATTCAAAGCGGCGCAAGCCCCGGTCGGCTTTAGTGTTACATCAAAAGTCGCCAGGGCCTACGAAGCACGGTCGGCCCAACTGATCTCTGTACGCTGGCCGCTAGGGTTGTTCGGCCTGGCAATCGGGCTGGCTCTCCTGAGCTTTCCACTAAGTAATCTGGCGACCGGGCTAGGTATTATAGCCCTTTTTGCCACCTTCCTGGGCGTAGTCCTCTTAAACCGCGCCCGGCTGTAGTCAAGCATAGAAAGAAAACCATGTTTATTGAACTTCAGAGTCTGCTTAAAAGATTGAGCGCACTCCATAACCTTTCGGGGGATGGCGGCGGTGGCAGCGATGATGATGAGGCGAACGATAAGCCCAAAGACCCTTTTGAAAATTTCGACTTCACCCGCTTTACCTCCTCTCGTGGTCGACGACCCGGTTCCGGTGGCACTCCGCCGCCTTCCAGTTCTAATCCCAATCCTGCCTCTGCCGGACGCGATAAAGATAAAGATAAAGAACCGGCCTCCGCCAGCGACAATGACCCCCTGGAACGCGCCCGCCGGGATGACCCGGATTGGCTGCCACCTCGCAACCTCGGTTCGGGAGGTTTTCGGAACTTCGGCGGCGGCAATGGCGGTATAAATGTTCAGATGCAACTGCCTCAGCTTCCCCGGCCCAGCCGCCGGGCGATTCTATTTGTAATCCTGGGTATACTGCTCGTTGCGCTGTTCTTTATTATCCCGTCGGTTCTGAGCTTTGTGGCCGATTTACTGTGGTTTAACGAGGTAGGCCAGACCGGCGTACTGTGGACCCGCACCCTGGCCCCGCTGATTATCTTCGCCCTGGCCTTTGTACTTTCGTTCGCCGTCCTGATGATAAACGTCACGGTTGCGCGGCGGTTTGGCCCGACCGGGCCGGTCTTTCAGGCTCAACCGGATAATCCGATGGCGGCCCTGATCGGCGGGGGTGTGCGATTTTTGAACGTCGTTTTTATACTGGCCGCCCTCTTTATCAGTTTGATTTTGGCCGGGGCTGCCAGCAGCGAGTGGGAAACCATTTTACTATATTTCAACGCGGCTCCCTGGACCGAAAAAGAAACCATCTTTAACAACCAGATTGGGTTTTATGTCTTTGACGTGCCGTTTTTCAGTTTTCTACAAGGCTGGGCGGTCGGCTTGATCGTGGTCTGTTTGCTGGCAGCGATGTCGATTTACTTTCTCCGCTATAGCCTGGCCGGACGGACTTTTGTATTTACACCGGCTATCAAAACTCACGCTTCGGTGCTGGGAGCCTTTTTGCTCGGCCTGTTTGCTATCGGTTATCAGATTAGCAACTGGAAGCTGGTTTACTCTACGCGAGGCCGGGTCTTTGGAGCCAGTGCCACCGATGTCGATGTCCAGGTCGTGGCAAACACGATCCTGACTTTTATCGTGGCGGCGGCGGCGATTTTATTGCTGGGAAATATTGCTATCCGGGATACCCGGCGGGGCGTAACTTTGCTGATTGTTGCCAGCGCAATCTGGCTGGTGTCGCATATTGTGATCGGGGCCGCCTTCCCCTCGCTTTACCAGAATTTTAGCGTAAAACCCAACGAAATCACCAAAGAGCAGCCCTACATTGCCAATACGATCAAGATGACGCGGGAAGCTTTTGGACTGCAAACCGATAAAGATATTAAGATTATTGATTTTCCCGGCACGGCCCAGTTGACCCAGCAGGATATTCAGAATAATCCTTACGTCCAGAACAACGCCCGCTTGTGGGATTACGAAAAGCTACGCAGTATCTACGATACGACCCAGACCTTGCGCCGCTATTACGACTTCAAAGATATTGACCTTGACCGCTACAACCTTTCGCTCAACGGTGGGCCGGTCCAGGAAACCCAGATTTTGATCAGTGCCCGCCAGCTTAACCCGGCCAACCTGACCAGCAAAACCTGGCAAAGTCTGCATCTGCAATATACGCACGGTTACGGCCTCCAGGCCAGCCCGGTCAACCAGGTCGATAACACCGGCAGTCCGACCAATTTGATCACCCAGAACTTTCCGATCAGCAGTACGATCTTGCCGGTCAGCCAACCCCGGATTTATTTTGGCGAACGGGTAGACCCCAACCCGAACGAGGCCGATTACAGCGTAATTGGCACCGGCCTGGACGAAATTGATTATCCTTTCCAGGAAGGTACCCAGGAGTCCAAATACAAATACGATGGCAAAGGCGGCATCAAGCTGGATAATTTCCTGGTAAAAGCCGCTTTCGCGCTCAAGCTGGGCGATTTCAATCTCTTGATCAGCGATGCGATCAACTCTAACAGCCGCCTGATCTTCCGCCGTACTATCGAGGAGCGCATCCAGACTCTGGCGCCCTTCCTGTTGACCGACCCCGACCCGTATATGGTTCTGGCCGGTGGCCGGATATACTGGATTCAGGACGCTTATACCCTGTCCGACCGCTTTCCCCATAGTGCCCCGCACACTGATCGCAATTTGCAATATAACTATATTCGCAACTCGGTCAAAATCGTGATCGACGCTTACGATGGCACGACCACTTTTTATCTGGTCGATAAACCTGGTATCGACCCGTTAGCGCAGACCTATGCCAATATCTATCCCGGTCTGTTCAAGCCGCTCAACCAGCTACCGGCAGAGCTAAAAGCTCACCTGCGCTACCCGGAATATCTATTCAAGGCCCAGACCCAGGTTTACCAGACCTATCACGTGACCGACCCGGTTAAATTCTACAACAACGAAGACCTGTGGGAACTGCCGACCGACCCGCGCCCGACCGCCAATAACCAGCAACCCGGCTCGTTTGAGCCTTATTACCTGGTGACGCGTTTGCCGGGTGAGAAAAAAGAAGAATTTGTTCTGATCAATGTCTTCCAACCTCAGAACAAGTTTAACCTGGTATCTTGGATGGCGGCCCGCATGGACGGCGATAATTACGGCCAGTTGGTGACTTACAACTTTAACCAGTCGGTTAATATCGATGGTCCTTCGCAGTTCTTCTCAAGGGTGCAAGCTTTGCCGGATTTCTCGCGGTCACAGTCTTTGCTCAACCAGGGAAGTTCGCGGCTACCTTCCGGCCCGATTATTATTATCCCTCTGGATAATTCGCTGTTGTACGTAATGCCTTACTATTTACAGGGTTCAAATACTGCCCTGCCTCAGTTGCAATTTGTGGCGACCGGGGCCAATGATAAGGTTTATGTCAGCCAGCCGGGCAGCGATGACGACCGGACCAAGCTGTTGCCTTCGGCCCTGAGCGATGTGTTTGTGCGCGGTCAGAAGGTCGCCGCATCACCGGGCATTCCGGCTACCGGGACGACCGGGGCACTTACGCCGGGGGCGGCTCCCGTACCGACCATACTTGCGCCGAGTACGGTTTTGCCTGCCTCACCACCGGCTGCCGGGTCGGTGGCCGGAGGGCCAACCGTCGCGCCCAACCAGCAAGCTTCGATTGCCGAACTGGTCCGCTCGATCCGCAGTCATCAGGACCTGGCAACCCAGGCTTTCCAGGCTGGGGATGCCTCGAAAGGCAACGCCGAGTTGAAAGCGGCTAACGACGACCTGGCTCGTCTCAACCAGCTATTGGGCCGCTAGGTTTAATCTGTAGGCTCTCAGGAGGGAATGGACGCGCTCCCTCCTGATCCGACCGGGCGGCTTAACCGGGAAGTCTCCAAAAACCCCACCGGTCAGGTGTTTTATTACGTCTTGATGAAATTTCGCCTAAACCATTGCTTAAGATTAGACAATGATGATAAAATAAATTTGAATAACTGCTTGTATTATGACAGATTAACAAACTTTAACAGGCTGAAATCACACAGCAATTTCTGTTATGATAAACATATTAAAATATATGTGATCATTGGGCTGGTATGATTAATTCTGAGTCCGAGTCTAACAAAACTTTTTTAGAACAACCAGATGAACCAACATTAAGCGCGGCCAGTAACCGCCGCAGTGCTTATACGGTTCCTTTGCGCCCGCTCGACGAAACCAAAGCTCTCTACCTGGCTAGTCGCAACGAGCTATTGCAGGAAGTCGAACGCCAGGCGCGGGAACTAAGACTACTCCACGAAGTTCGCAAAAATCTGCTGGGGGTCAATAATCTGGCCGAGATTTACCGGACCGCCGTCGGCAGTATTTCCACGATTTTTGGTTTTAACCTGGTGAGTGTCTACCGGCTGATCGATAACCAGCTACTTATGCAAGCCCAGGTCGGCTACGAACAATATTACGAACGTATCCCGGTCGGGCGGGGGATAAATGGTCAGGTAGCCACCACCGGGCGCGGGGTATTTCTGAGCGACGTAACCAAGAACCCGAATTACCTGGAAGCCTCCAGCAATGTAACCAGCGAAATTTGTGTGCCGCTGCTCGGACCGGGCCATGAAGTGCTGGGTACCCTCAGTATCGAGGCCGACAATACCCAGCGGCTCAGTGAACGGGATTACAAGGTGTGCCAGGCGTTGGCCGAGCATATCGCCCTGGCAGTATCGCAGGCCCTGGCCTACGAGCGCGAGAAACGCCGTCTTTCTCAGCTTACCCTGCTCAACCACGTGGGGCGCGACCTTTCGCTGGCCCTGGATGTCGATACCATCGTGGAGCGTGTTACCGGTCCGGTTCGCAAGAGTTTGAATTTCTACAGTGTTAATATTGGCCTGATCGAAGATGAAAAGCTAGTTTTTCGCCACGTTCGCGTACCTTCCCAACCCGGCAAAACCTGCGAATATGTTTATCCGCTCGATACTGTTTCACTGTGCTGCTATACCGCTCGTACCGGCGAAATGATTGTTTGCCACGATGTATCGACCGAGCCGCGCTTTTTGTTTGTAGAAGACATTCCCGATACTAAATCGGAAGTTATTTTACCCCTGCGAAATGGTAACGAGGTTATCGGGGTGCTAGATGTCGAAAGCGACGGCACACGAACTATAGATGACGACGATATTATTTTGTTAAAGACCCTGGCCGACCAAACCAGTGTGGCCCTGACCAATGCCCGCCGTTTTCAAGCTTTGCAACGCCAGAGTGCCGAATTAAATCTGACGAACCGGGCATTGGCCGAAGCCAACCGGCTGAAAAGCGAGTTTCTGGCAAACGTCAGTCACGAATTACGCACGCCGCTTAACTCTATCATCGGCTATGTCGATATGATGCAGAACGGCTTTTATGGCGATATTCCAACCGATATGGATGACCCGCTGGAAAGAGTTTTCCGCAATGGCCGCCGCTTGCTGGCTCTGATCAATGATGTGCTGGACCTGGCAAATATCGAAGCCGGTCGGATGCACCTGATGGTCGAAGAAGCCCTGACCGCCGAGCTAATTTCCAGTCTGGTGCTTGCCAATAAAGCCGCCGCCGAGGAAAATGGCCTTAAACTTCTGACCGAAATGTTACCGGGAGTACCCCGGATTATCCAGACCGATATTAAACGGGTGCAGCAGGTGGTTGGTATTTTGTTATCCAACGCCATCAAATTCACCCACGAAGGCAGCGTTACTATCAGTGCCGGTCCGGCTCTCAGCAGTGCTGGCAAAACGGCCTTTAAGATTTCTGTTATCGATACCGGGATCGGTATTCCGGCCAGCGAGTTCGAGAATATTTTTGAGGAGTTCCGCCAGATTGACGGCAGTAGCACTCGCCAATACGGTGGAACCGGGCTAGGTCTGGCCCTGGCTCGCCGGTTGGTGCGCCAGATGGGCGGCAAACTGGAAGTAGCGAGCGAAGTCGGTCACGGCAGCACTTTTACCCTTATTTTGCCGATCTTGCCCATCCCCGATCAGGACGATTAAACTTACACCGAACAAAAGTCGCTAAAACAAAAGGGCCTGGAGTAATGATCCCAGGCCCTTTTGCTTTATTTTATTAGGACTTTCGCTTAAGGCGAAAGTAACCTTAAAGCGGGGTTAGTAGGGGTGCAACCCCTGCGGCGGGAACACAGGGGTCTCCCCTGTTAAACCTTTTTTATTTTCGCTTACACCTCACCTGCTGAGGTGTGCGCGAAAGTCCTATTTATGCCAGCATTAAACTGGCATCACCATATTATGCTTGGCGGGCCACTCCCGGATTTTGCCATCGTACATATCGAAGCGGTTGATCAGTTCGGCGCGTAACTCCTCACCGGGGATCACGGCGTTTACGATCAGTTCGCTAGCAAGATGGTAAATATCGATGTCCTGTTTGTACTCATCGCGTTTGAACTGGACAAAGGCTTCTCGCTCGGCCTCCGGTTTCTCCATAATCTGATTGTAGAAAACCGCGTTTATGGCGGCTTCCGGCCCCATTACGGCAATCTGGGCCGAGGGCAGTGCGATGGTACAATCGGGACCGAAAGCCGGACCGGCCATCGCATACAAACCGGCTCCGTAGCACTTGCGGACCACCACACAAATTTTGGGAACGGTCGCCTCCGAAACCGCCGCGATCATTTTGGCTCCGTGCCGGATAATTCCCTGCCGCTCGACCTTCGAGCCGATCATAAAACCCGGCACGTCGGCCAGGAAAAGTAACGGAATATTGAAGGCGTTGCACAGCCAAATAAACCGGGCCGCCTTGTCCGCCGAATCGACAAACAGTACGCCGCCTTTTTCGCGGCTCTGATTGGCAACGATCCCGATTACCTGACCGTTGATCCGGCCAAAGCCGGTGATCAGTTCTTTGGCGAAAAGTTTTTTGATGTCGTACCAGCTACCCTCGTCGATAAGCTGGTTGATCAGATCAAACATATTAAAGACTTTGTTCTGGTTGAGCGGCACAATCGATGAGATGGGTTTGCCCGCCACCGGAGGTCGACTCTCAAGGCGCGGGGGGCTGGTTTGCCAGTGGTCGGGCAGATACGAAAAGTAACGCCGGGCCGATTCGATGGCTTCTTCTTCGGTTTTCGCCAATACATCGCCGCAACCGCTTTCGCTACAGTGCATCCGGGCACCGCCCATTTCCTCCAGCGATACCTTTTCGCCGATGACCATTTCGGCCATGCGGGGGGAACCGAGATACATACTGGCGTTGCCTTCCACCATTATTACCAGGTCGCAAAAAGCCGGAATATAGGCTCCTCCGGCGGCACTGGGGCCAAACAGCACACAAATCTGAGGGATTATGCCGCTCATCCGCACCTCGTTATAAAAGATGCGCCCGGCGTGGCGTTCGCCCGGAAACATTTCCACCTGATCGGTGATCCTGGCTCCGGCTGAGTCGATCAGATAAAACATCGGCAGGCGGTGTTCGAGGGCTTTTTCCTGGATATGCAAAATCTTCTGGACGGTCTTGGCTCCCCAGCTACCGGCTTTGACTGTACTATCGTTAGCCATAAAAGCCACCCGGCGACCGCCAATTTTGCCGTACCCGGTGACTACGCCATCGGCGGCCAGTTCGCTGGTATTCCAATTGGCTAACAGGCCATCTTCGACCAGCGAACCGGGGTCGAGCAAGCGTTCCAGGCGGTCGCGGACGAACAGCTTTTTCTGGTCAGGCAATTTATCGCGGTACTTCTTGAGGCCACCGGATTGCGCCCGGCTGGTACGTTCTTTCAAGACCCGGTTCATTTCCTCTACCGGGTCAACCGCGTTTTCTGGCTGGTTGGTTTTCTCAAAACTTTGCGTCAAAGCTAAATATCCTCTCTGATCTTTGGGTTTATTCAGAATAGGCTCTAAGTATCAAACCAAAGAACCTTCTTGTCAAGAAATATAGA
Source organism: Chloroflexia bacterium (assembly GCA_038322625.1). Taxonomy (GTDB): domain Bacteria; phylum Chloroflexota; class Chloroflexia; order Chloroheliales; family Chloroheliaceae; genus 54-19. The sequence continues at coordinate 199,378 of JBBQGA010000001.1, read as the reverse complement.
ACATATAGAAGCGATTGCAGAAGCGATTGGCCGGTTATTATATAATAGGGCCATTGGTGCCACTAAAATTAGAAGAAAGGAACCCCGCGATGGATAACGCCAGCCAGGTCCGCAAGATTACCGATGACGATTTGGAAGCCTTTACCACCATTGTCGCCAACGCCTACCCCAGCAGCAAACTCAATAGCGAAGAAGCTCGCCAGCGATTTATTCAACGCTCCAAAGATGTCGAAAACGAGCGGACAGTCGAATATTACGGCCTTTTCCGCTCCGGCCAGCTGCTCGGCGGAATGCGCCTGTTTGACTTTACTATGAAATTGCACAGTACAAAGGTGGCAACCGGTGGGGTCGGGCTGGTAGCGGTCGATTTGCAACACAAAAAAGAAAAAGTCGCCCGCGACATGATCGCTTACTTTCTACAGCACTACCGGGAGCGCGGCGCACCGATGGCAGCCCTTTACCCCTTCCGGCCCGATTTTTACCAGAATATGGGGTTTGGCTATGGCACTAAAATCAGTTCTTACCTGGTTAAACCGGCAGACTTGCCGGGCAGCGGGGAGCGGAGCCGGGTCAGGTTCTTGAGCCTCGACGACCAGGCAAGTGTGGCGAGCTGTTACCAGCGATACCTGGAGCAGACCAACGGCCTGTTTGAACGCAAGAAGTTTGAGATTTTAGCCCTCTTTGCTTCGCCGGAAAGCCGGGTGATCGGTTACTTTGATCCAAACGGGGGACAACCCAACCTGAGTGCTTATGCGATCTTCAGCTACCGCCAGCCCGAACCGGCAAACTTTGCCCTGACTGAACTGGTTATACGCGAGTTAATTTATGAAACACCGGAAGCCTTGTTGGGACTACTGGCTTTTTTGCGGTCACAGTCCGACCAGATCAACCGGATAATTTTTCATTTGCAGGAAGATAATTTTCATTTTCTCCTGGCCGACCCGCGCAACGGCACGCTGCCACTGGTACCGCACGTTTTTCACGAAACCAATTCCCAGGGTGTCGGCATAATGTACCGGGTATTGGGTACGCCGGGTATTTTTGGCAAAGTCCTGGCCGATCACAATTTTAATGAGCAAACGCTCCGGGTCGAATTTGAGGTTGTCGACAACTTTCTGGCCCTCAACAATGGCCCTTTTGTCGTAAATTTTGAACAGGGCCAACCTCGCCCGGCGACGGCTGACCGTCCGGCAGAGGTGAAAATCAAGCTGAATATCGCCAACTTTTCCTCGTTAATCACCGGGGCGGTCGGCTTTGAGGACCTTTACCGCTATGGCCTGGTGGAAGTCTCCGAGCCTCGGTTGGTGGAACGCCTGAACCGGTTATTCTGGTTCGCCCGAAAACCGTTGTGCCTGACCGGCTTTTAAGACCTTAGGACTTTCGGTTTAGTCTCAACAAATCAAGCTAAAGCGAAGGTCTGGTATTTGGAAAAACCGGTTTGTAAGTTGTCCGGCAGGGCCAATCTAAAGTCGCGTTAAACCAGACCAGGCGGCTGAAAAAGCCTGGCTAAATTTGGTTTCTCAAGACACTCATTTTAAGAATTAAAACCGGTCGATATAGCTTTTCAGCCTAAACTATAGTATGATAAAAATGAGAAATTAGTTTTATGTACACTCAATTTTTCTGGTTGATCCACTACCGGAATTCCAGAGTGTTGAAAACTTCTACGAAATTATCCTTTCTTATATCTGATCTAATTTAATATCTGAAAGCTTTAAAATCCGAAAGCGGCAAATAAGAGAACAACGGGACAGGGACGTTATATGAAGAATGGTGATGGGTATGAACGAGCGGTATAATTTTCCCATTAAAGAGCCTACCGATCATACAAAAAATGAGGCTTCCCCCACCAACGGCAACGGGAACGGCAGTTCTAACGGGAACGGGAACCACCTCCCGCCCCTTAAAGGGCGGTTTATTCCTAATGGGAACAATAATAGACGGGAAACCGAACCGCTAAATACTACGCCCTATCGAGGCGCAGCCGGTCATGCGGAAAACCATGAACGGGCCGAAGCCCCGCTGGCCCCGGTGTTGCCTTCACCTAGTCGTCCGTATGGTGTCGCCGGTCAACCGGTACTCAATGGCGCGTTAAACGCCTTTTCGCCCAGTTCGCTGCTTTCCTTGTTGAGCATCCAGAAACAAACCGGCTGGCTATATTTGCGAAACGCCTCGATCAGCGGCTATATCTATGTAGATAAAGGCGAAGTTTTCGACGCCGGGATCGGGTTGGTCAGTAGCGGTGCCCTGGCGGTTTTCCAGTTGTTCGGCTGGAAACAGGGCGAGTTTGTATTTGATGTCGGCAGCCCACCGCCCGACCGGCGCACCATCGAGGTATCGCTGCCGGTGCTACAGGTCCGGGCGACGCTCTGGTTGGATAACATGAACAAATATGTCCAGTACATTCCCAGTCCAAGCCACCTGGTGACGATAGCCTCAGAACCGCGCAGTGAGGTTGTGATTGACCAATACCAGTGGCCGGTGCTGACCAAGATCGTGACCCGCCCGATCAGTGTAGCCGAGTTAGCGATTGAGCTTAATCAGGACCTGATGACCGTAACCAGCATCGCCGCCGAACTGGTGAAGATGGGCGTAGCGGTAGTCAAGCCGCCGGAATCAAAATAAGCCTTAATCGGGAGTTTTAACCAGGCCTGAGATGGGGGCTGTTTCAGAAATAGCTGATTTGCGATGAAAAAATCCAGAATAATAATCTTTCTGCTTCTGTTTCTGACGGCCTGTACCGACCAACCGCCGGATAACCTGAGCCTCCCATCTCCTACCCCTAACCAGATTCAAAGCACGGTTATCGCCAGTTTGCCCGCACCCTCTACCCCTACCCCGGTGGTGGTGATCAAAGCTTCCACACCCGAACCGGATTTAGCGGTCGATCATAATATTATCAGTCTGCCGCAGGCTACGCCCCAGGTGCAGTCCACTCAAGCTACCCCGCCACCAGCCCCACTTCCCAAAATTATCGGCACGCTGCCCGACCTGAGCCGGTTGGTCGACCTGACCGGCGAACCGGATAGCAGCCGGTTGCTGGCCCGTTTTAGCGACCAGGCTCTGAATAAGCAGGGCCAGGTCGAGCCTTTACGGGCACTGGCTTTATCGCCCGACCGGCAATGGCTGGCCCTGGCCGACCGCGCCCAGGTCTGGGTAATGGCGTTGAGTGATGGTAAGTTGCTAAAGACTTTGTATAGCAGTTCCAGCGACCCCCAGGAGCGGGGTGCCCATAGTCTGGCCTGGTCGCCGGACGGTTTGTTTCTAGCGGCGGGCGGTCTGAACGGGTTGATTACGGTCTGGCGTTGGGATCATCCGACCAATAATTTCCGGGCCGGACCCCTCCGGTTGGCTCCGAACGCCATGAGTGAGGCTTTTGGCGATACGGTCGAGGTGGCTTTCTCGCCGGATAGCCGGTTGGTGGCCGGGTTCGGCTCGGACGGCACTGTCACGGTTTATGTGGCCGATACCGGCTTTCCGAAGGGTAGCTTTACCTCCGATTACGCCGGGTATTTGAGCTGGGCACCCGATAGCAAACGGCTGGTCGACGAATTCTTTTTGATCCATTATCTTGACTCTGGCCGCTCGATATTGCCGGATGAAACGGTGGCGGCGGCGGCGGATGGCCCGGAAGGGATTGCATGGTCGCCGGATGGCAAGTGGCTGGCCGGTAGCGGTCAGGGCTATGGGCTGCTGCTAGTTCAGGCTCCCCTGGCTCCCCCGGTAGGGCAGCCTGCCCCGGCGGCCAGTCAAATAGCGATCACCGTAAAAATCCCCGAAAGCCTCGGTCTGACCGCTTTACCTCACCTGCGCGAGGGCCGCCGCGTAGCCTGGTCGCCCGATAGTCGCTGGGTCGCCGTCGCTAACCTGCCGCAACCCGGCCAGGTCAGCCTGTACAACACCGCCGGTCAACTTTTACTCAGCCTGGATGCCGGTCCCGAACCGCTGACCTCTTTGCAATTTGCTCGCAATAGTCTGCTCCTGAGTGCCGGGAACGATGGCAATTTACGAATATTCCAGTTGACCGGGCCGCCCCTTGCTACCCCCACCCCGTTGATAAATCTACCCACCCCGATCCCCACTCCGACACCCTGAGCGGCATTTCTCACGGTGGTTTAGTTTGTTTGAGTTAAACCAGATTTTCTGGACACACTGGCAAACAGCCAGCCGGGTTGCAAGTTCGCCGCTCACCCGTTAAAATCTACCGACCAGCTTCGACCAGACTGCTGCCTGAATTTCACTGCTCGCTTTAATACATAGAATTAAAAGGCTCCAACCGGTCTACCCTAAAAGCAGATTTAGAAAAGATTTGTAACTACTCAGCAAACCTCTGTATAGGATTAAAGCAGGGGTCGTGGGGGTCGGGTACCCTCTGGGTGCCCTGCGGGGGGTATTACAGGCGGGTACCCTCTGGGTGCCCCTGTAACTCTGTTTCTTCTTCTTTTCCCGGCCCTGGGGCGGGGTCAGGGGTGGGGTCTGAGTAGTTACAAAGATTTAAAGTAGCTTTCCAAATCTTTGCAGGATTGGCTCGTGTTGAGTATGAGGTGAAAGCGGTAGGCCGCCTGTTCGGCTGACCGGGCTAGTTGGTAGCAGCCCTGGTTGAAGATTTGGATTGAGCAGTAAAAGAAATCCGTCCGGTCGCCTGGAAACTTTAGAGTCAGGTAGGGCGGTCCGAGATTTAACTCAAGATTATTAAAAAGGAGATATTTCCGATGCAGACTTACTCTCAAAACCGGGTTCGCCCACGCACCCTTTCCGATGTCGTTCCGCTGTCGTTCAGCCGGACTATTTACCGCGACCTGGTTCTGGTGGTCGGGTTCAGCCTGTTTATCGCGCTGACTGCCCAGATCAGGATTCAAATCCTGGATAACCCGGTCCCGATTACCTTTCAAACGCTGGTCGTCCTGCTCGGTGGAGCCGCGCTCGGACGCAAAAACGGGCTGGCAGGGGTTGCACTGTATCTGCTGGAAGGGTTGGTCGGGTTGCCGGTGTTTGCGGCGGGCGGTCACGGCTATAACTATCTGTTTGGGGCAACCGGCGGCTACCTCTTTTCCTATCTGGTGGTGGCCTTTGTAACCGGTTGGCTGGCCGAACGCCGCTGGGATCATAAATACCCCAGCACCCTGGCTCTGATGCTGGTTGGTCTGTTTTTTAACTACCTGTTGGGCGTGACCTGGCTGGCGGTGTATACCGGCAAAGGTCTGAGCTACGGTATCGAAAAAGGTATGCTGCCCTTCCTGGGGATCGACTTGATCAAAGTAGTGATCGCGGCCAGTTTGCTACCGGCTACCTGGTGGTTAACCCGTTCCGATAATAGCCAAAAGAAACAGTAGGGGAGCATTTTTGCGGGAAAGCCAGCCGAAAGAACTGTCAGGTAACTTGGCGTTTACATTGTCACCCCCAATCCCCTCAAGGTGGCTTTAGTAAAAGAGAGAAACTTTTGGGATTTGCCTAAAAGTTTCTCTCTTAATTTCTGTTACCCACCCTCTGAAGTACCTGGGGCGGGGTTAAGGGTGAGGGACTTTACTTTCAACCACTAATAAATCCGAATGGTACCCGGTGTAATAGATATTTTTAAGCTCACCAGACTTGTGACTTTTTTCACCTGGCTTGACAACATTATGGCAAATTGTTATAATAATTAAGAATCATTATTAACTAAAAATGGGTAGGTAAGAAGGACGTAAGACAATGTTTACTGCTGAAACTATCGCAGCTAAAATCCGCGAAAGCGAAACCTCCGGCGGTAATCCGATGAAAGTCACCCCGCAACGCCGGTTGATCTTCAAGGCCCTGGAAGGGAAAACCAGTCACCCGACTGCCGATGATATATATCGTGAGGTCAAGGATATTATACCCGATATATCGGTAGCGACGGTTTATAAGACCTTAAACGAACTGGTCAAGCTGGGTTTGTTACTGGAACTGAAGCACGACGGCGAACAAAGCCGCTTTGACCCGCGCACCGACAACCATAGCCATTTGATGTGTATCGGCACCAAAACCAACGAAAAAGGTAAAGAAGTGCCGTGTAGCCGGTTGGAGGATGTCTCGACCAGTTTCCCCCAGCTTGCTGTCCCGGCTGCCGATCAGCGCGGTTTTAAGATTACCACCAACGAGGTAATTTTTTACGGCTATTGCCCGGATTGCCAGGAACATTCCGTGCAGGTTTAGCCTGAATTATTCGTTTCTGGACTTAAACAACTAATAAAAGTACCGGCCTACCCCGGTACTTTTATTGTTTCTGGCGCAGCTTTGCCATGCGGTTCGTAATGAGGGCGGCGGTTGCCCCGGCTCCGACCCCATTATCGATGTTAACTACCGTCAGACCGGGGGCGCAGCTTTGCAACATCGTCAGGATCGCACCCACTCCTTTGCCGCCCAACCCGTAACCGACCGAGGTGGGCAAACCGATTACCGGCACATTGACCAGCCCGGTAACTACCGAGGGCAAGGCCCCATCCATCCCGGCAGCTACAATAATTACGTCCACTTCTTCTTCCAGCAGTTGCCGGAGTGGCCCGAACAACCGGTGCAGCCCGGCGACCCCAACATCATACACAGTAAAAACCTCACACCCCATTTCGCGTGCGACTATTGCCGCTTCTTCGGCCACCGGCACATCGCTGGTTCCGGCACTGATAATCCCGACCTTCCCGCCGGTCTGGGGTCGGGCGATGTCTGCCCGGCGTAATACGATCATGCCGCTGCGCGGGTAATTCTCGATAGTTACGCTCAATTCCTGGCCGTTATAGGTAACGGTAGTTAGTTCGGCTTGCAGCAAGGCCAGCAATTCTGGCTGTGCCCGACTGAGCAAAACCCGGCCTGGTGCGCCTTCGGCACTCAGGAAACTACGCGCAATCGCCAGGCTATCCTGCGGTTGCTTTCCGGCGGCGTACACAATTTCTGGAATGCCTTTGCGTTGTTCTCGCTGGAGGTCGAGTCGTGCCCGGCCCTCGCCGGAAATCTGAGTGGAGGGAGTTGCTTCACCGGTCAAAAAAGCGGCGTCTAAATCCTCAAAAAGGTTCACGATTGGCTGGCCCTTCTAATACTAATCAATTTATAAGCAAAAATTGCAATTTTTTCTCTGAGTTTGAATTATACTACAGCTAATAAAGGGTCTGTAACTTTATACTACCGGCTGGCGTTATTATGTTTGAAAGATTTGAAATAGCCGGTGGTATCTTTAATCGTATGTGTCTCAGGCCAGCAAAAGAATTAATGAGGCATGTATTATGGTAAATAATTTAGTATGGCGATAAAGAAACTAGACGCATACGTAGTCGAGCGAGCTAGGCAGGGCGATCACGAGGCTTTTTCGGCGATCTTTGAGGAGTACGGTCGCCCGATTGCCGGTTATCTTTATCGTTTGTTAAGCGACCGTGAGGCTGCCGGAGATTTATCACAAGAAACTTTCCTCAAAGCTTATCGGGGACTAATGAAGCTGAAACCGGAAGAAGTCGGGCCGGATTTTAACCTGTCGGCCTGGTTGTTCACGATTGCTCATCACAACGCGATGGATCATCTCCGCCGTCACAAACGGCGCGGCTCACCGCTGGCTGTCTTTAACTGGCTGGATAACGGTCGCTTCCGCAGCGGAATGGGCGGGTTGGCGGTCGAGAATTCGTCGGGCGACAATAATCAGGGTTTGTGGGAACCGGGTGCCGAAAGTGTGGCGGAACAGGTAGCTCTGGGCGATGCGGTAGGCCGGGTTCTGGCGCGATTGCCCAAAGATTATGCGGCTTGCTTGATCTTACATTATCATCAGGGTTTTTCCTATGCCGAGGCGGCGGGTATCCTGGGTTTGCCGCTGACCACATTTAAAATGCGGTTGTACCGGGCACGTCAGGCTTTTCAACAAGCCTATCAGTTGGAAGAGACCGGCGAGGGACAGCCGGGGTTGGCACTAAGCGCGGAAAATGATAATTCGTTGAAGGTGGGTTAAATGCAAAATATCCGGCGGAACGGTTCCGCTTCTTTGCTCATTCCATTTAGTTGTGGAAATGAACGGGCGCAAATAGCCATTTCAAGTTTCCTGGATGGTGAGGCCGACCCGGCGGAACAGGCGTTGGCCGAATGGCACCTGGCCGAGTGTCGCGGCTGCCAGCGTTTGATGAGTGGCTGGAGCCAGGATCGGTCTCGGCTGAGTATGGCCGCCCTGCATAATTTGCCTTTTAACCGCCTGGCCGGGGCGATTGCCGACCAGACCCGCGATTGGCTCTCGATTCAGCTAGGAACCCCCCGCCGTCCGGCCCCCAAACCGGCTTATGCTCCCCGCCTGGCAATGGGGGCGATGCTGGCCTCGCTTACGATGGTACTCTCGATAATGGGGCTGGGACTGTCTACCCTGAATACGCCCGCCAGTACCCCGGTGACGGTCGGTGTTACGGTCGGCAATAGTCCGCTACCCCTGTTTAATGCCAGTTCGCCGCTGGCGGCCACTCCTTCGGTGGGGCGGGCTAATTTCGACTCCCGGTTAAATTCCGGCTTTCAAGCCGAAAAATTTCAAAATAGCTCTACCCCGGTTCTCAATTACTTGCGGTTAATTTCGCCGATGACCCCGGTCGGTCAGGCCCATTTGCGGATGATCGAGCAAAGCAATTATTGATTAGCCGAACAATTACTAGCTCTACTCTGGCCTGTTCTAAAAGTCTGAATAAATAATGTTGGGCTTTACGGCGGAATTTTCGGCTGCCGGAGGGGTTGCAAAGTCGGCTGGCTTCTGTTATTATTAGGGCCGAACTGGCAACTTCGGGCGCAAGTGGCGGAACGGCAGACGCGCTACATTCAGGGTGTAGTATCCTTACGGGTGTGAGAGTTCAAATCTCTCCTTGCGCACCATTTAGCCAGTACCAACCTCCGAGAATAGTTCTACTATATTCTCAATTATTTTTGCCCGGGTGGCGGAATGGCAGACGCGGCGGTCTCAAAAACCGTTGGGGTAATTCCCGTGTGGGTTCGACTCCCACCCCGGGCACCTGCCTGATTTAGTAGCTGGTTCAAGCTTTGTTTTCCTTCACAGACTGTGACCGAGCCAGCCCTTTCCGAAAATTATTTGCCCATGTAGCTCAGTTGGTAGAGCACATTCTTGGTAAGAATGAGGTCAGCAGTTCAAGCCTGCTCATGGGCTTCCCATTTCCCCCTCACCCGCTTTTCTCACCCATTAAATTTAATCTCGATAGCCGTCACCGGTTTAAACCTGGACCTAATTCGTTAAAGCCCTTTTGATTTTAGAAGGCCAATGCTATAATAGCTTTGTTCACCGTGTAAAATACCCCTGATTTAACTCGAAGAGGAGAGGCCGATATGGATTATAATTTTCCAGAAGAGGTAGTCGAAATCAAAAATGCTACCCGTGACCTGGTGCAAAACTTTTTGATTCCGCTTGAGCCGCAAATAGATAAAAGCGGTGAGGTACCCGAAGAAGGTCTGCGCCAGTTGCGCGACCTGGGCTACTATGGCATTACCATCCCCGAAGAGTACGGCGGAATGGGTCTGGGTCAGTTGGCCTACTGTGCTATTACGACCGAGATGGCTCAGGCCCACGTGGCCTTCACTCACGAAAGTGGCGTTTCAAACGGTATTGGTTCCCGCGCTCTGATGGCTTTCGGTACCGAGGCGCAGAAGAAGAAATATCTGCCCGGCATCGCTACCGGCAGTATTGTAACGGCCTTCGCTCTCTCCGAGCCGCAAGCCGGTTCGGATGCCGCCAATATCCAGACTTCCGCCGTCCCTTACCGCGATGGCTGGTTGTTGAACGGTAACAAGCTTTACATTACCAATGCTCTGACGGCGGACCTTTTTACCGTAGTGGCCGTCAACGATAAGGAAAAACGCTCACGGGGCGGTATGACCACCTTCCTGGTAGAGCGCAATACTCCCGGCTTCAAAGTGGCTCAAATCCTGGAAACGATGGGCAGCAAACCCTACGTACACGGCGAACTGGTATTCGAGGATTGCTATGTTCCCAAAGAAAACGTGCTGGGAACGGTCGGCGAAGGTTTCAAGGTTGCGATGGCGACCCTCGACGAAGGCCGTTTACACGTGGCGGCCAGTGCCTGTGGGGTAGCTCGCCGTTTGATCTCGATGAGTACCGAGTGGAGCAAGAACCGCATGGCTTTTGGCAAACGGATTGCCGATAATCAGGCGATCCAGTGGATGCTGGCCGATAGCGCGACCGAGCTTTACGCCTCCGAGCAGATGCTCTACAACGGCTGCTGGAGGATTGACCAGGGCGAACGGATCAGCAAAGAGTGTGCAATGACCAAGTTGTTTGCCAGCGAAATGGTGGGCCGGGTGGCCGACCGGGCAGTTCAGATTCACGGCGGCATGGGTTATATGCGAGAACTGGCAATCGAACGAATTTACCGCGATGTCCGGGTAATGCGGATTTACGAAGGCACCAGTGAGGTCCAACGCATGATTATCGCCCGCGAGATGCTCAAGGGTAATCTCTAGCTTTCACAGAATAAAAAGGCTCGTCCGGTTATTCACGTGGACGAGCCTTTTTTACTGAAACTTTATTCGGCAAATTAATTCAGCTTGAGCGACACGTGGTGAGTAAGTGCCGGATCGATTTCAAAACCGGTGGCCGCCTTGAGTGTCAGGGCATAGGGGCCTTCCAGATCGGCCAGGCCGGGGTTTTGAGATAGGCTCAGGTAGGTTTGGCCCAGGCTGAACCGTATATCTCCTTTTTCTTCAACTCCAGTCTGACCGAGCAGAGCGATGTATTGAGCCTGGCTATTAGTTAAATCGGGGGTGAACGCCTGAACGATACTGATGCCGGTAACGCCGTTAGGATGTTGTTGGGCCTCACCCTGCGGCACCCGCAACGCGCGTGGCGTGACATCGGCACACAGGAACGGTAAACCGCCGACCGGGGGTAATCCGGTTTCCCAGCGCAAGGCCTGACCGTCCGGGCGCAGACGACCACCGGGTAACGGGCCGGAATAATCCAGACCTCGCTGGCGAGCTTCTTCGATGGTCTGCCCGATGTTAACCGGCAGAAGCGCGAAATCGATCAACCCTTCCCCTTCGCCGACCTGGCTATATTTCCACCAGCGATGTTCGGGAGCCGGGCGTTTGAAGGCGATCAATTCCAGATAACTGCCATCCTGGAAAGCCACCAGGGCGTTGTGGGTTGCCCCGTCGGTATGTTCGCCGCCGGGCGTTACTCGAAAGCCCAGCCGGGTGTAATCGCGGACCGCCGCTTCGAGTTCCTTTACCAGAATTACCAGGTGGTCGAGCGTGAGTGACATTTTATAAACTCCCCTTAATTCAACTTTAATTAAACCGCTCGGCGGCTGATTTATAAGCCTTCAAACAAATCGTATTCCCGGCGTTCTCCGGCCAGCCAGGGTGGAATCGCTCGTGTAAAAGCCTCTTTGCCGCCAAAGTAGCGGCGGACTGCCACCGGCACTTTTAGTAGATAAGTCAGCGGGCCGCTAAACTGGCTCTGGTGGCACTGCCAGGCCTGATCTTTCTGGGCCAGATAAGCGCGGCTATCAACCTCGGTCGTGATCGGGCTGGTCTGGTTGAGAGCCTCCAACAGGTCGACATCTTTATTTTCACCGAAATGACGCGGGTCGCGCCGCAACAACTGGGCTACCTTCACCGCTATTTTCAGAAAGCGAGTTGAGAAGGTCGAATAATATAACCGGCGCGGTGTCCAGACAGTCAGGCCGTCGACGAGTTGTTCCGGGTAGCAGGTCGGGTCGCCCGCCTGGTGAAAAGCCGCCTCGGTCGTGCGGTTGGCCTTGATATGATCGGGGTGGCCGTACCCGCCGTAAGGATTAAATGTGATTACGATTTGCGGTTGCAAAGCTCTGATCAGGGCTACCAGTTGGCCGACTACCGTCTCAAAGGGGGCCTGTTCAAACGAGCGTGGGTCCAGGTTATCCGGTGTACCGGGCATCCCTGAATCGCGGTAGTTCAGATAGTGGACCGCAGACAGGCCAAGCGTTCGGGCCGCACATTCCAGTTCGGCTGTTCTCAGGTCGGCGGGACTGCTGTAACCTTCCAGAAACTTCGGATCGATGCTGCCACATTCCCCACGAGTGGCGCAGGCATAATGGACCGATGCCCCTTCGGCACTATAGCGGGCAATCGTCCCGGCATTGCCGAAACTTTCGTCATCCGGGTGTGCATAGACGATCAAAATTGTCCGGCTGACCGGACTTTGCTTGAGCCAGCTAGTCTGGATGGCATATCGTGAAAAATCAGGCCGAGAAGCCGTTATTGTCATTTTGTAACTCCGGTAAAATATACAAAGGCTTCTCCCCATTGAGATAGCGGACCACGTTTTCAAAAGCCATCTGAACTGTTCTGGCTACAGCCCCCTGACTAATCCCGCCCATGTGGGGGGTTACTACCACCTGTGGCAGATCATAAAAAGGATTGCCGCCATCGGCCTCATTGGTCAGCACATCCAGCCCGGCCCCGGCCAGATGACCACTTTCGATAGCCTGTCGCAAGGCCGCCTCATCGACAATCTCACCCCGCGAAGTATTAATCAGAATTGAGCCGGGTTTCATCTGGTTAAGTTCAGGGGCCCCGATCATGTGCCGGGTCTGGGCGTTTAGCGGTAATTGCAGAGTGACAATCGAAGCAGTTGCCAGCAGTTCAGGTAAGTTAAGATACCTAACGCCAAGTTTCTCTTCCAGAGCCGGATCAGCCCGCTGGCGGGAGGTATAAAGCAGCCGAGAGCCAAACGGTTTTAGCCGTTTCGCGATGGCCTGTCCAATCGAGCCAAACCCGATCAGGCCGATGGTCGATGTGCCAATTTCACCGATGCCAGCTTGCATTATCTTTAGCTGCGGCCAGGTGTTGGCGCGTGTGGCGTTCTCCGCCATCACAAACCGTTTGAGCAAGACCATCATTAGCAAAATAGTGTGTTCGGCGACCGCCTGTGAATTAACGCCGGGGGTATTGGAAGCGATTATACCGGCCTGGGCCAGCGTTTTTGTATCCAGATTATTATAACCGACCCCTAATTGTTGAATAAAGCGAACTTTTGGGGCGAGAGTTAAGGCGGTGGCATCCAGTTGGCGAAAACCATTGATAATAACATCGGCCTCGGCGGCCAACCGGCCAAACTCGTCATCCTGGGGAGTCGTTACCGCCTCAATTTCTGCTTTGCCATCCACCAGGGTTTTTAACTGGGTAAGCATTGCAGAAGGGACCGCTTGAGTTATCAGAATCTTTGGCATAAAAGCTCCTTTAAGAACCAGTAATTGCTTTTCGATAGCGGCTTTAATAACGACCGCCGGTGGCAAGTGGTAAGTTATTGAGTTCATCTAAATCACTTGAAGTCAGTTCAAGGTTGGCCGCCGCCAGGTTTTCAGTTAAATATTTGAGCTGCCGGGTACCGGGAATCGGCACTACCTGTTCGCCTTGCGCCAGCACCCAGGCCAGGGCTACCTGGGCCGGGGTGGCTCCGGTCCGGCTGGCAAAGGATTCTACTTTTTCTACCAATTGCAGATTGCTGGCTAGAGCCTCCGCTTGAAACCGGGGCAATTTTGCCCGAAAATCCTCCGGCGCAAAGGCGGTCGCCGAACGGTATTGCCCGGTTAGAAACCCTCTCCCCAGCGGCGCGAATGGTAAGAAGCCCACCTTATGGGAGTTACACCAGGGCAGAATTTCGCTCAAAACGTCGCGGGTCCACAGCGAAAGCTCGGACTGTAGATTGGCAAACGGGTAAATCTGGTAGGCGCGTTCGAGGGTGGGAACATCACATTCGGAAAGCCCAATCGCCCGGACTTTACCTTCTTTTACCAGGTCGGCCAGGGTCATCATACTTTCCTCAATCGGTATCTGGGGGTCAGGCCGGTGTAGCTGATAGAGGTCAATTACTTCCAGGTTTAGTCTTTTAAGCGAACCTTCACAGGCCAACCGGATATGCTGGGGTGAGCCATTGCGAGCATAGGTATGGGTTTTTGGGTCGGTAACGACCAGCCCACATTTTGTGGCTACGATAACCTTTTCCCGGTAGCCTCTTAGAGCGCGCCCTACCAGTTCTTCATTTGTAAATGGCCCGTAAGCGTCTGCCGTATCAAGCAAAGAAACCCCTAGCTCAATTGCCGTATGAATTACCTTTATCGACTCGGCCTCACCGGCTTTTTTCTGGCCGCCAGGGCCGTATAACCAGCTCATACCCATGCAACCTAATCCAATTGCCCCGACTTCAAAGCCGCTACTGCCTAATTTTCGTTTTTGCATGGTTTAATCTTTCTGGCTTTGATGGCACCGCTTCAAGGCCGGTCAATAGCGGGATTAAATTTGATTTAAAGAGTGTTTTGAACTGCCTGGGGTAGAGTGTAGCGGGTTTTTATAGCCGGTGCAATCTGAATGGCACCTTTATTTTAACCTTAATTGATTAGTTTGAAGCGGAAGTTCTAACAAAAAAGGATCGAAACCGGTAATTTCGACCCTTTGTTTATTTTGCTTAATCGGTCCCCTTGAGGGAAGCTAACGGCCAGAGCGTATATTCAATCTCGGCCAGACCGGCCTTGACTACCGCATCGACTACTTCCCGTGAGGATTTGTAGCACGAATCCGACTCGTCAATCGGGACATCCTCGTTGCGATTAACCACAATACCGGATTCCCGGTATAGATCGTTGACTGTTTGCTGAACCAGTCGCCGCTTGGCCTCACTCCGCGACATCCGGCGTCCGGCCCCGTGATTAACTGAGTAACCGCTACGTACTGCACCCTCAAGAGGCCGCAAGATGTAGCTGTAATCGCGGTTGCTACCGGGGATCAGTACCGGGTGTCCTGTCCCCTCCCAGCAGGTATCTTTGAGGCCGGGATGGTTGGCCGGGAAAGCTCTGGTGGCCCCCTTGCGGTGAACCAGGACATTGCCGTAATCCGGGTGCCACTCTTTCTGGACCAGATTGTGGCTGATCTCGTAGACCAGTTCCAATTCGGCTCCAAAGACTTCCTCGAACGCCAGGGCCACCTGCTCGAAGATAATCAGGCGGTTGATAATCGCAAAGTTACCCCCAGCCGCGACAGCATTCAGATAGCTGCGGTAGTTAGGTGAGTCGGGTGTGAAATAGCCCAGGTCGATGTGAGTTGCGCCTTCGGATCGGGCCATCTCAAAATAGTTGGTGGCGAGACCGTGGCCGAAACCCCGGCTACCGGTATGCACCTGGATAAACAGGGTCTGGGTTTCCTCGCAACGCTGCAACTCGATGAAATGATTTCCACCACCCAGCGAACCAAGCTGGCTCAACCCACGCTCAGGCCGGCCTTTGCCTCCCTGCGGAATGTCCCAGTTATCTTCAACCGGAATCTGGTCGCGCTCGGCCCGGCTGCGGTCGACGTGTGCCCCAAATTTTGTGATATAGTAATTCGCGCCACCCCGGATCAGGTTGTTAAATTCCCGCTCAGTGACCGAACCAAGTTTAGTTTTACCTCGGCCCCCGGCCCCTATGCCTACCCGGTCCAAAACGGCCTGGTTAAAGGCCAACCGCTTTTTGGGGGTTGCCTTTTCCACCGGTACATCCGAACGGGCACTCATCATACCGCAGCCAATATCATAACCGACCGGTCCCATCGCTACGGTGCTATCGGTCAGGATTACCGCGCCGACCGGCACACCGTAACCGTAATGGGCGTCCGGCGTTATTACGACCAGTTTGACACCGGGAAAGCGAGTAGCGTTGATGAGTTGCGGGTAAAGCCCATCCTCAGCCTCGGCGAGTAGCTGCCCGGTAAAGAACAAGCGGATCGGCACATCGCCGGTATCGTCGGTCTTGAGGTCGTAATAACCCGCCGGGTTTGCTACCACATAATCTTTCCAGTTGTAGACCCGCTGCACCAACTTGCTTGACATAACTAACTATACCTTTCTGAAGAGTTCCAAGTGCAACCAACCACTTTAATTGCTTAGACGGTTATAGTATATATGGTTAAATAGCTGCTGTCAAGAGAAATAATTAGGACTCTCGCTTCAACCTCACTTCGTGAAGCTCAAGCGAAAAGAAGATTTTACAGGGTACCCGCCTGTACGACCGCCCAGATGGCACCCACATGGCACCCGGCCCCCACTACCCCGCGTTAAACTTTTTCCTCGTCTGCATTTTTTTTCAATTTGCTGTAAGCTTATAGACCTTGCCGGAGTTGAGGTTAAAAACAAAAGCTACCCATCGTTAAACGGATAGCCTATAGAAGTTTGAAATCGCAAAAGCTTTGATTAGCTCTGGAATTTGCTCAGGATCAGCGAAACGTTGTGACCGCCAAAGCCAAACGAATTGGACATGGCGTGATTTACAGTCTTCTTTTTGGCAACGTTGGGGGTTATATCCAGATCGCAATGCGGATCGGGATTTTCATAGTTGATCGTCGGTGGGATGATGCTGTCATTGATGGCTTTGGCGCAGATAATCGCCTCGATGGCCCCGGCGGCTCCCAGCAGGTGCCCGGTCATCGATTTGGTACTACTAATGCTGACCTCATAAGCCATATCGCCCATCGCTCGTTTGATGGCGGCAGTCTCGCCTTTTTCGTTTAGCTGAGTGCTGGTGCCGTGCGCGTTAATATAGTCGATGTCGCTGACCGAAAGCCCGGCCCGTTCGATTGCCAGACTCATGGCCCTGGCGGCTCCTTCGCCGTTTTCCTCCGGTTGAACGATATGGTAGGCATCGTCGGTGCTGCCATAACCGCTCACTTCGGCGTAGATGTGTGCCCCTCTGGCCCTCGCATGGTCGAGGTCTTCCAGAATTAAAATTCCCGCTCCTTCGCCCATCACAAAGCCATCTCGCCGGGCATCGAAAGGCCGGCTGGCCCGCTGCGGCTCGTCGTTGCGAGTCGATAAGGCTTTCATGGAGTTAAAACCGGCTACACTGATCGGCACCAGGGGAGCTTCGCTGCCACCGACGACCATTACATCGGCCTCGCCGCGCTTGATCACTTCGGTACCTTCGCCAATGGCGTGGGCACCGGTGGAACAGGCCGACACGACACAAAAATTGGTGCCTCGCGCGCCAAACTGGATCGCTACCTGACCACTCGCCATGTTTGCGATCATCATTGGAATTAAAAAGGGGCTGATCCGGTCGGGACCTTTATCGTGTAGGACTTTAAACTGTTCGCTCATGACCCCGATGCCGCCGATCCCACTGCCGATAATTACGCCGACCCGGTTGCGGTTCTGGTCGTTTATGACAAAGCCGCTATCTCGCAGGGCCTGACCGGTGGCAGCAATAGCAAATTGAGCATAGCGATCCATCCGGCGGGCTTCTTTACGGTCAACGCCGTGTTCTTCGGCCTTGAAATTTTTGACCTCGCCGCCGATCTGGGTTTCATAACCGGTGGCTTCAAAAAGCGTCAACCGGTCGATCCCACTTTTCCCGGCTAATAAATTTTGCCAGGTATTCTCTACGTCGTTTCCTACCGGGGTGAGCATTCCCATACCGGTAATAACCACTCTCTTTGCCATATCTTCGCCCTACCTCTTAATTGCTTTTCGCTAAAAGCCTACAATAAAAGCTTAATAAATCATAACTACTCAGGCCCCGCCCCTGACCCCTCCCCAGGGCCACCAGTGGACGGGGAAAAAGAAAAAGAGTTATGCAGGGGCACCCAGAGGGTACCCGCCTGTATGACCCCGCGCCGGGGTTGCACCCCCACTAACCCCGCTTTAGTTTCGCTTGTGAGGATACGTCCTGAACATTTACTAATATTAAAAGCTAACAATAATGTTGTAACATTTTAGGTAAATTAAAACTCTCAAACCCTTGCTCATTTAGAACTTTTGTACTATAATTAGAGTCAATTAGTCAGGACTAACTATAGCACGGCTTGACCCGGTGGGCAAACCAGGCGGCTCACAGCCTGAGGGTGTAAAGGCTAGAGCGAGTGAAGGCCAGGCTATCAAATGTTTGAAATATAATTAGAATTAATGAGCTTAAAAACCCTTGACACCGTACAGATGTTCTAGTAAAATGAAAGTTGAACAACAGTTCTAAACTAGCATTATCGTGGTTTATAAACTAAAAGACCCTTCTACTCTTACGGAAAAGTCCTGACCCTTCCGTAATTCTGTATACGTCATTTATCACATTTTAATGGGTATTAATGTAAAAGTCCGGCCTTCAGGCTCAGGACGGCTACAAAAGGACTAGGTTAGATGCGCTCCCTTCTTGACCACCAGGCCGACGGTATTGAGTATACCCTCCACACACACGGCATCGATGCCAGTGTCGCGGGGGGTAATATCTCGCCCAGGCTAATTCAGTTTCATATTAAGCTGGGTGCCGGTGCGAAGTATAACCGGGTTGCCGCGCTGGCCGACGAGTTAGCCGTCGCTCTGAGTGTGACCCACTGCCGGATTACCCGCGATGGCTACTTTGTCAAAATCGAGGTACCCCGGCCTGACCCTCAGGCGGTGCAACTTTTCCCGCTGATGCGTAATTTGCCGGGCGATTTGCCGTTCAATTCACCGGTACTGGGCCTGGACGAAAGCGGGGTGCCGCTGCTGTTACGGTTGGAGGCCCCTGATATTTCGCATATTCTGATTAGCGGTGGTAGCGGTAGCGGAAAAAGTGTCCTCAGCCGGAGCATGATTGCCAGTCTCGCCTTACAAAATCAACCCGACCAGCTAAAGTTGCTTTTGATCGATGCCAAAGGCCGCAGCTACCGGGATTTTAACGGATTACCTAACCTGGTCTGTCCGGTCGTTACCGACCCGGCGGACGGTCTGCACCGGCTAAAATGGGCGGTTCGCCACCTGGAGAAACGCGAAGAAAGCGGTCTCAATAGTCCTGTGCTGGTGATCTTTATCGACGAACTGGCCGATTTACAGATGGTTAACGCCAGAGAAGTCGAATATTTGCTGTCACGGTTGACCCACCGAGGCCGCGAAACCGGTATTCACCTGGTAGCTACTGCCCAGAAACCAGCCACCAGTGCCCTGGCAAATAATGGCAAAGTGGTTTTTCCGACCCGGTTGGTCGGGCGGGTTGGCTCTGCCGAAGAAGCGCGGGTCGCCAGTGGGGTCGCCGGAAGCGGAGCCGAAAAATTGATGGGTCAGGGCGATTTCCTGTTGTTTGCGAAGGGCGAGATTACCAGAGTCCAGGCGGCCCACCTCAGCCTTGCAGAAATGCGCCAGACGGTGCTGCACCTGGGAGGCAAACCCGAACACGAGTCCGCCCCCGCCGAGGCTTCCCGAACTGCCGCCGCCCAACCGGCCAAACGAAGCTGGTCCGCCGGACGGCCAATTGAACCAGCTGCCGCGCCTCCACGCAAGGAGTTTAAACGCCGTCAGGCGGCCTTTGACCCGGAACCAGACGCGCAACCGCCTTTGGCCGGTGGCTATAAGGGGCAGAGTGATCCGGCCCGGCGTCGCGCTCAGATTGCCGGTAAAGCCGGTCATTCCGCCGAGGCGGTCGAGGGGCTAGGGGTAGCCGACCGGCTGGAACGCTACAAAGCTGATATTCAACGCCGCCGGGCGCAGTTAAATCCTGACGCAGCCCTTGAGGATACCGGCCTGTCGGAAGACAGTTATTACAACCCGGCCAGGGTCCAACGTTCCCGGCCAATTAGCCGGGTACCGGAACCGGTCAGCCCGGCCAGACCTTCGCCGCGTAGTGATTACCTGGACGATCTCGACGATGAGGAGGATTTAGCCTCAAATGAGTTTTATGACGACGAGGAAGATGAAGTCGATTTCGACCCGCGCGAGGACGAACGGCCCGGACCGCCACCTTTTCCCCGGCCTATTCCAAAAGGGGTGCCCGGTGTGACCCGCTTATCGTCGCAGCTTGATGGCCGTAATTTGATCGATAGCTTGAAGACCCGCAACAGTGGTTCTTTCAAAATTGGTTCGTAGTGGAGTAGAGAAACCTTTATGAAGAAAATGTTTACCAGCCTGATGCTGGGTTTCGGAGCGGCACTGGGCGTGTTTGTAGCCTTGGCGATGCCCCCCGGCGGTTGGGGTGTGGCGGTCGGGGTCGGGCTGGGTTTGCTGGGCTGTTTACCGCTGCTGCTGGTACTGGTTCTTCTGATCAACCGGGGTCAGACTGAGCCGCGTCCGGCCCGGCGGGAATATGAAGAAGCCGCCCCGCCGATTGTCATTATTCAGCAACCGGCTTTTAACGGTCCGCCTCAGGAACCGCCCTACTACGAAATGTATCCCGGCTCTCAGGCGGCTAGCTATGGTTATATGGAGGCCCCCGACTATTATGCGGCTCCTCTGCCGCCACGCACTCGGCGGGAGTCACGGCCTGAACCACGCCGTCTTCAACCGAACCGGCGCCGCTCGGCCCTGGAGCAGGGCTATTTTCGGCCTCAACCGGAGTACGAAGCTCAGTTGCAATACGACCAGGATTACTATGCCGCTTCGGAATATGATGAATATAATGAGTATGATTACTATGAACAGTCGGTAGGGGTACCGGTATACGAGCAAGAGGAACCGGAATATTACGAGCCGCGCCGTCAGCCGGTCTATCAAGCCGAACCCGAACCAGTGAGCCGGGTGCGCCCGGTACGCCGGTCTAACTTGGCTCCTCGACGCGCTCTGCGGCCCGAAGAAGCGGTGGAAGCCGAATACCGGACAATAGGGGACAATGAATAAAAGGAGGTAGTTAGTATGTATTTTGTATGGTATGATGATAATCCCAAGAAGACAATCGGGGCCAAGCTGGACGAAGCAATTTTGCGTTACAAAGAACATTACGGCCAGAACCCCAAGGTCTGTATGCTAAACGATACGGTTCCGATGGCAGCTTACGAGAATTTTGCCGAAACCGCGCACGTCCAGGTGATGCCCGCCAAGAATGTGCCGCAAAACTATTTTTGGGTCGGCAACGCCGCCTGAGTGTTAGCCAGCCAGCCGTTAAATCTCTCTCTAAATTTTGGTTCCCCATTTGCTGGCGTCGCCTGAGCAGTTAAAGCGTAAAACCCCCTGGGTTCTAACGGAATTTTTATGGACTTATCGGGGCGATTATGGTAGTATAAGACCTGAAAACTTATAAAAAAGGTGACAGAAGTTACCGACAAGGCTGCTGAATTGGTGTAAAGTAGTCTGGCTCGGCAATATTAGAAAAGCATATTTAGAGTTTCTGGAGGAACGAAATGGTAAGTTTGACAACTGAGGCTGCCGTCCAGCTAAAGAAAATCCTGGCCGAAGACGAGGAAAGCGATCCGAATATGGGTCTGCGCGTGTTCGTGGCCGGTGGTGGATGCAGTGGTTTCCAGTACCAGATGGTGTTGGAGAATGAAATCCGCGATGGTGATGAAATCAGCGACCAGGACGGCCTGAAAGTGTATGTTGATCAGTTCAGCAGCAAATACCTGACCGGTTCGCAGATCGATTTTGTAAACAGCCTGATGGGCGGCGGTTTTACCGTCAACAACCCCAACGCTGTTTCAAGCTGCTCTTGCGGTCAGTCCTTCGACACCGCCGGTGGTGGTGGTTCGGCTCGCGCTTGCGGTAACTAAACCTCGGCAAATAAAATAAACGAAAGGGCAACTCACAATGGGTTGCCCTTTTGATTCCTCAAAAATTATGGAAGAATTTTAGTAACTATTCAGACCCCACCCTTAAACCTACCCCAGGCACTCCAGAGTGTGGGGTAAAGAAGAAAAAAAGGGATTATTAAGCGGCCTCAATTTTATTGGCTTGCAACCTGGCCCGGCCTTCGTGGTGTTCGGCTTTGCCTTCGACTACGATCAGGCGGCCTTCTTTGAGCAAGTCATGTTTTTCGCGGTAAAGTTTGGGAAAGACCGACACCTCCAGCAAGCCGTAACCATCGTTGATCTGGAAAACGTACATCAGACCGTACCGACTCTGGACTTCCCGGCCACCGGTGATAGCACCGCCCACCCGGACCGGGCCGGTGGCATCCTCGGCCAGACCGAGGGTGGTAGTGGTAATCCGGCCTTCGGCTTGCAGGCGTTCGATGGTCTCGGCTACCGGAAGCGGGGTCAGGTGGATGCCCAGCAGGTCGTATTCGTAGGAGAGCAGGGTATCGAGCGGGTGTTCCGGCAGGTTTTCTGGTTCCGGTTCGAGCAGGGTCTTGGCTTTGGCGGCTTTCTGGGCGACCGGGACCGCCGCTTCCAGGGTGGCCCGGTTGCCAAAAGGAAAAGCCCCTACTCGCGCCAGGGCGGTCAGGGTTTTGGAAGTGATGGCCCGGCCCGGTACCCGCCGGACAAAATCGGTCAGGCTGGTAAACGGCCCTTCCTTCTGACGAGTGGACTCCAGGGCTTCCAGACCGGTCGGGCCGAGGCCCTTGATCGTCGCCAGCCCAAAGCGCAGGGCCGGAGTGCCGTCCGGCAGTTGCTCGATAGTCAGGCGGCCACTGCTGTGGTTGACATCCGGGCCGAGAATTGGCACGCCCAACCGGCGACATTCCGCTACCGCTTTGACGATTGCCTCGGTATCGCCCCCGGCTACCGTCAGCAACCCGCCCAGATATTCCAGCGGATAATGCAGTTTCAGGTAAGCCGTGATATAGGTCAGGTAGCCGTAGACCATCGCGTGGGCCTGGTTGAAGCCATAAAAGGCAAACGGCGGGAACATCTCCCAGACTGCCTCGACCTGGGCCGGAGTCAGACCGCGCGCGGCTGCCCCTTCGCGGAATTTTAGCTGCTGGGCGACCAGTTCTTTCTGGTTCTTTTTGCCAATCGCTTTACGCAACACATCGGCTTCGCCGAGGGTGTACCCGGCGACCTCCTGGGCAATCTTTAGCATCGTCTCCTGGTAGACCGGCACGCCATAGGTTTCGGCCATCAGGGGTTCGAGTAAAGGATGCGGCACTTTTAAGGGTTCGCGGCCATGCCGGACGGCCAGCAATTTGCCTAGAAAAGGCATCGGGCCGGGCCGGTAGGCGGCGATCATCAGGGCCAGATCGGGGATCGATTGAGGCTTCATGCCGATGGTAAAGTCGGTCATACCCTGTTTTTCAAGCTGGAAAACCCCGATAGTATAGCCCTGTGAAAGCATCTGATAAGTTGGGGTATCGGTGGGCGGGAGAGTCCAGATGTCTAGTTCAAGTTGACGCTGGCGGCGAATAAATTCGAGGGCGTGGCCGATGGTACTCCAGGCGGTCAGGCCCAACAGATCGATTTTGAGCAGGCCGCGTTTTTCGACATCTTCCATATTCCACTGGGTCATAATATTGATCTGGCGAGCCACTTCGCCTTCACTGTTAAGGGCGTTACGCTGCTGCTGGCCCAGTCCTTCGGTCCGAGTGAGCGGGACATACTCGGCAATCGGGCGGGGTGTAATCACTACCCCGGCGGCGTGGGTGCCACTGTTGCGACCGGAGCCTTCGATCAGTCGGGCATGATCGATCAGTTCTTTTACCGCCGGGTCTTTCTGATACAGCCGGGCGGTTTCGGGTTCCTCGGCCAGAGTTCGGGTCAGGCTGAAAGGTTTCTGAAATTCGATAGGTACCAGCCCGACCAACCGGTTAACCAGAAATGGATCGCTGCCCAGAGCTTTTCCGGCATCGCGCAGGGCGGATTTCGCGCCTTCAAAGTTGTGGGTTATGATATGGGACACGTTTTCGATCCCGTAGCGGCGTACCACATAATCGAGCAGGAGGGGACGAGCTTCATCGGCAATATCCAGGTCGATGTCGGGCGGGGCGATCCGGGCCTCGTTGAGGAAGCGTTCAAATAGTAAGCCGTAATCGAGCGGGTTGAGCGGCGTAATCCCGCAGGCGTAACAGACCAGCGAACCGGCGGAACTGCCGCGCGGGGCGCACAAAATCTTTAGCTGTTTGGCTTGCCGCACTATGTCGGCCACGATCAGGATATAGCGGGCGAAACCGGCCCGCTCGATCACGGCTAGCTCGTAATCCAACCGTTCCTGCATCACCGCCGGTAGCGACTGTCCGTAACGTTCGGTCAGATTTTGCTGGCAAATTTGCCGCAGGTAGCGACCGGCATCGTCTGCAAACTCGGCTGGAATTGGAAAGTCTGGAATAATCAGGTCGGTTTTTGGCAGTCGAACCCGGCATTCGGCGGCAAACCGGGCGGCTTGTTCAAGAGCTTCGGGCAGCTCGGCAAAATGTTGGGCCAGTTCGGTCTGACTCAAAGGCCGGGCCAGTTGGTCGCCCGGTCGGCGGCGGTTTGGGGCGTTCAGTCGCACATTGTCGGCAATCGCCCAGAGCAGGTCGCGGGCTACCGCCTGTTCCGACTTTACATAATGCACATCATTGGTCGCCACGATGGGTAACTGGTGTTCCAGGCCAAAGTTTACCAGTCTCTGGCGGTCGGCCAGGGCCGCTTTGGACTGGCTACTGACTATCTCAAGGCCAAAATTCTCGCCAAAAGCCTCCCGGTAACGCCGGGCCACTGCCAGGGCTTCTTCGGTTTGATTACTTGCCAGCAGGCGCGAAAGTTGGCCGCTCGGCCCACCGCTCAGGACGGTCAACCCGGCAGCGTGGTTCAGCAGCATTTCTTCGGTCAGGAGCGGGCCTGTACCGCCGTTCAGATCGTAGCCGGTAGTCCCCGACCAGGTTAGCAAGCGGAACAAATTTTGTAAGCCGGTCTGGTCCCGCGCCAGCAAAACCACATTATGACAGGATTGGCTTTTCTGACCGGTCGCCAGCCGGTTGGCTTCGGCCCCGCATCCCTCGCAAGCCCACTCGCCGGGGGTCGCTGTCAGGGCGTTATTGTCCGGCCAGCTTACCGGCATATCTACCCCAAAGATCGGTTGAGCCAGTCCAGCCTTGTCGGCTTCGGCTTGCAACTCGACAAAGCCCGCCGCGTGGCCGTGATCGGTCAGGGCCAGGGTCGGGCGGCCCAGTTCCACCGCCGAGGCTATCAGTTCTTCGATAGGGCTAACGCCATCCCGGAAGCTGTAGTTGGAATGAACGTGCAAATCTACAAAATTGCTGTTAGCCGATTGAGGTTGGTTACTCATAAAAAATCCTGTCTAAATTACTTCCAGACCGTCGCGGCCCGGTAAGGCCGGAAATGGCTGGTGCGGTTCG
This sequence comes from Chloroflexia bacterium, assembly GCA_038322625.1. GTDB lineage: Bacteria > Chloroflexota > Chloroflexia > Chloroheliales > Chloroheliaceae > 54-19. Next base: position 174,428 of record JBBQGA010000001.1, on the reverse strand, counting down.
GTCTGATACCAGAAGGCGACCGAGGCAATATCATCCTGAAGCGGCAAATAGTGGCCGTTGGTGCGCCAGCCGAGAGCCTGAATTTCCACTCGCAAATCGCTCTCAAAGCGGATCGGGTCCATTATGTGCCAGCGATACATGCCGAAACGTTGTTGGGTGCGATACATACCGTCCGGTTTGATCACCTGGGGCATACCGAGGTAGGGGGTCGAGTATAAGCCATACTGGCCGGTCGGTTGCTCGAAACACCAGGCCCCGCCGAAATAATCTTCGGTGCCGGTGCCGCAAATGGTCGGGAAAGCCTGGTCGCCGTCCATAAAGAATTTGATCTCGCCTTCGCCCCACCACCCGGCGTTATTGGGCTGCCAGGCCAGGTAGGTGCCCACGTAATGACCGTGACCCCGCACGTTATCGAGCAAGATGTGATTATCGCCATATTTGACCGGGTTGCTGCGCCGCCACTGAGCATGAAAATAGGCCCGGTCCGAGGGAACTTCGGTCAGCGTATAGGTAATCTGAAAGAAGAAGGTCGCTCGCTCCGAGGATACATTTTCAATCGTGATACGCGCCCCGGCCCGGAAAGGCATCTCCCAGTAAGCGTTCATGCCGCCCGCCGGATTGACCGCCACCGGTACCGAATTGACGTTGCAGCGTTCGCACCAGCCGTTGGCAAAAAAATCGCCGACCGGGCATTCTACAGACGGTTGTTCCTCGCCGTCCCAGTAGATACGCAGGATTAAAAACCGCCAGAAAGACGGAAAAACGGTCAGCCAGATATGCTGGATCGCCCCCGGCCCGTCGATCTCGGCCAGTGTAAAGGTTGAAAAAGGCTCGATCAAGATCGAGGGGGAGATTTTCCAGCCCTGACCCAAACTACCGGCGTGTCCGGCTCCGGTGCCCTGGGTCGCCTGGCCGCCCTCGCCTCTGGCTCCCGAAAAGTTTTCGGCACTGATCGAGCGGGTCTGGGCTTTCGATAGGCGGGCCAGGTTTCCCAGGCTCATACCCAGGCCGTTAAAATCATTTTCTGGCATAATGTGACCTTTTTAGAACTTTCGCTTCAACTCTACCAGGTAGAGTTGAAGCGAAAGTAAAGATGGATTTTACAGGGGAGATCCCTTTGACCCCCCGCAGGAGTTGCGCCCCCACGACCCCCGCCTTAATTCCATTCGAGAGTTATGACCTGAACACTTACAAATAGCTTACCGTATTCGCTTTAGAAGTAAGTAATCGTTTTGCCGCCCGATTTCCTGCCAATCGCCGGAAGCCATTACTTTTTGGATTAGCTGGGGATCGTCGCTGTGCAAATCGCTAAAGATATATTGAGCATCCTGGGCCGGGTGTATGGAATACAGCGGTCGTTCGGCGAAATACCACAGACCGCTGCGGGGTGCGACTTCGTTTGCCCAGACATTACTGATCGCCAGCGAACCGGTTTCCGGCACCATTTTAAGCAAAGCCCGACCACTTTCCCAGCGTGGTTCGGTCTTGGCGGTCAGGATTTTGGCCCAGCCATTCTTGACCGGTGGTACGCCTGCCTTACTAAGATCGAGCGAGGCGATGGACATAAGGTTGGTCGCCAGGTTAATCGCCAGGGTCAGCGTCAGCACCAGCCCGACCAGTTGACTACCACGCACCCAGGCCAGCCAGCCGGGAGGCTTCCGAATCAGTCGCTCGATGGCAAAGATGGTGGCTACCATCAGCCAGGGCATTACCGCCGCCTGGTAATGATAATCAAAAGCGTTCCATTGCAGGTCGCGGCGATTACCGGCCAGCAAATTCAGCCCGACCGGTGGAAGGGTTATCAGCAGCAAACGCGGCTGGAACAGGGGCAAAAAGCCAAAGGGTAGCAGCAAAAACGGGATATAAAGCAGTTTACCCCACAGAGCCGAGCCGGTTGGAAAAAGCTGTTGAAAACCCAGACCGGGATTGGTAAATAGGGTGGTGATCGCGGCGACCGGCGAACCCCCGGCAAAGGTGCTGCCCAGCGCGTAGCCCCCCCGCGATACCTGACTGATAATAACCAGGGCCAGCCCCAGCCAGACTGCTCCCAAAATTACAGGCCCGGCGATATATCGCCAACCGGCTTTTTCAGCCAGGCGGTGGCGGTCTTCCAGCCAACCATACACCCCTAACATTATCAGCACCAGGCCGTTTTCGGGCCGACAGCACAGGGCTAATATGGCCGCAATGGCAAACCAGCCCAACCGGCCTTTTTGCCACCAGTAGAAGGCAAACAGCAAAAACGAGCCGCCCAGCATTCTTTCGCGCAATTCGTACAGGTTGCCGTTTTGGACCGCCGGGAGTAGCAAATAGGTTGCCGCCAGACTCAGTGCCCACCACCGGTTTTTGAGCCGGTCACGGGCCAGCCAGTATACCGGGATCGCTCCGGCGGCTACTACCAGCGTTTCCAGCACCAACAAGGTCATCGCCGAGGGGATCAGCCAGTAAAAAGGAGCTAGCAGGGCGTAAATTAAAATTACATCGGTACCCAGCAAGGAAGGGCTAAAATCAGTGCCGGAAACCGTCAGAAAATGGCCCTGTCCGGTATTCCAGATCGCTTGCCGGTAAAAGGCCAGGTCAAAGCCGTCCATCAAGTGGGCCAGCCTTAGCCAGTGCAGCAAGCAAATCGCGGATAAGTAGACCAATATCAGGCCAGAAAGCAGGATGGGCTGGATTTTAGTTTTTAGAGGTTGGACTACAGTCATGTCAAAGTTGTTCGTTAAAGTCGCCAAAGAAGAAAATTACCCCGCCTTGAAGTGGCAGCTATCGACCGCCTGGAAATTAACCTGCTAAAGTAGGATTTTCGCTTCGACCTCACATAGTGAGGTCGAAGCGAAAATAAAAAGAGTATTAACAGGGGCACCCAAAGGGTACCCGCCTGTACGACCCCCGCAGGGCACCCAATGGGTACCCGGCCCCCGCTCCAAGTTGGCTCGTGTCATCAAGCGAAAGTCCTATAAAGATAACACACGGATTTTAGCGGCTGGAATAGTGCGGAAAAGGTTAGACCAAATGGGAACCTATCACGGTCAGGCCGGTCGGGGAAGCTACTCCCCGCAGTCGGCCCTTTTCAACTTTAGACGTTTCCGCTAACTATCAGCAGAACGCTATCGGTATCGGAGGCCTCTACACCCAGAACAGCTGCCAGACTACCGGGCAGCATCAACACCAATGCGACATCCGGGGGTTTGACGTATGTCAGACCCCAGCCACCCATTTGATCAAACTGGCTAAGTTGCGCTCCGGCAGCGGCATTCGCGTCGGTCCAACCATTTTTGATGAATTGGTCGGCATAATAAGCTTTAATTTTGTCTTTAGCGTCCGGGGATGTGTAAACCGTCACCTGGGCATTTTTAAGACTGGAACCAATTGTACCAAATTGCTGTTTGATGGTATCGGGTACGGTTACTGAAGTAGCACCGGGATAAACCGGTACTTTGTTTGTGCCAGTCGCAGCCTTAGTCCCGGCGGCGGCGGTAGTGCGAACGGCGGCAGTGGAGCGTACCGGGGCAGCCGTGGTTTTGGCCGCCGTTGTGGAGCGTACCGGGGCAGTGGTGGGAGCGGCGGCGACGGTAGCCGGTTCGGTTGTACTGGAAGCTGCCAGCGTTGCGGTGGGCAAAGGTGCCAGCGTCGCTGGCGGCAAGGCGGCGACGGTAGTATTGATGGCAATGGCGGCCCCGGAAGTGGCTGTAACGGTAGCCGCGCCGGTTGTGGCTGGCGAGCTGGTTTTGTTGTTTCCCAGCACCAGGAAAGCTACTACCGCCACCGCGATCAGGGCCAATATGCCGACCCCAACCAGGATTAAAGGCGTGTTGGATTTTCGGCCCGGTGGAGGGGGTGTCGGTGAATATCCGGCGTAGGGTGGTTGGCCGTAAGGACTATTCGGCTGGGTTGGATAGCCGCCGGGTTGACCATAAGGCCCGCCCGGTTGAGGTGGATACCCGCCCGGCTGTCCGTAGGTTCCGCCCGGTTGGGGTGGATAGCCGCCGGGTTGACCATAAGGCCCGTTGTTGGGGGGTGGAGGTGGGTAGCCCTGACCCCCCGGCGGGGGTGGTGGATTATAACCGCCGCTTCCCTGGTTAGAGCCGCCTGGCGGGGGATAGCCACCATAATTTCCGTAGTCGTTGCTCATACTTTTTCCTCTCTAACCATAGCCGGTTCAGGTCGATAGGCGGCTAAATTTCAAAGCCAAAGGCTCAGATGAGCTTATTGGCAAGTTGGTGCGCGAAAGTTGGATCAGTACAGATACTGGAACTACTCGGCGGCAAGGCCAGGCTAATTTTACTTGGCACTCGGCGAGGCGGGCTGACCGGTGGCCCCCTGGACGATCAGGATTAGTTGTTTGTTCTGGTCGATGCCATTATCGGTACGTAATTTTGAAATCAAACCTTTAGGGTCTTTTACAGCCGGTGATAGCAAGACCACGCCGACCACCCGCTTTTTATTGGCATCGCCACCCTCCACCTTTTCAAAAGCCTGAACCGTCCCGGCTCCGGCCAATTCTTGATTACCCAGCACACCAGCGGTGGTATCAGTCCAATGTCGCTTATTTACCATTTCGTCCAGGTAGGCTTTTTCCAGGTCGGCCACGCTCTGATCGGAGCTATAGACCTGTAATTGTTGATTGGCTATATTGGTCTTAGTAGAATCAAGAAGTTGATTTGTCACATCGCCCGAAACGTTACCCAGAGGCTGCAAACCGTTCGGGACGTACACGCTAAAATCGGTATCAGTGGCTGAAGTACCGCCGCAAGCGGCCAGCAGTATCGAAAGGGCCAGCAAACAACCAGCAATCAGTAACTGCTGGTTTGCACGTCGCCCGGATTGGTTAAAAACTTTCATTGAAAAGGTAAAATCATCCTCCGTTTAGCCTGGTCAGGCCGGGTAAATACACTCAATCAGGCCTAAGGCCCGTCCGGGCAATTATATCACACTTTCGCCGGGATAAGGCTTTTCGGGGATTGCCCGCCGCAAATCTCCGTTCAGCGGGGCGACGATATAACCGGTCGTCAGGTCGCCAAAAATATGAGTTCGGGCGGGACCCCACCACCAGTAGTACAGGGCAATATAAGCACAGATTATCGAGTCGAGCAAATCCTCATAATGCTTGAGCGTTTCGCCCCGCAATAGGCGGGTATCACGGGTCAGCAAATCGGGGGGTAGGCGCAGTGGTGGATCGGCCTGGGCCAGTTCGGTCAGATGTTGTTGAAAGGTGGCATAGGCGGCGTGGCGGTCATTTGCCACCGAGCGTAACTTGCGTTTGTATTTGAGGGTGGTTGCCAGTTCAAAAAAAACTACCATCGCCGGGTGAGGATAACACTCGAAAAGTTGGCGGGTGGGGGTCTGGAAAGCCACCTGCGGGTCGTGGCTGAAACCGGCTTCTGCCACCAGCCGAGCGGCCAGCGTTTCGCCGCGAATGTCGCCCACCGGTTGGCCGTAGCGGCCCAGGTTCGTTCGGTTGGCCGGGTGCGTGCCGGCCTGGAACTTTCGGAAAACCTGCGTCAAGAGCTTGTCGCCCAGGCGCGCGCCGGTCTGGTTTGGAACGACCAGCGGGGCATCAATCGCCAGCAAGGCTGGACCCGGCGCGGGGGCGACCGTTTGCAGCCATCTAACGATGTCGTCGTTATCGCCGAGTTCCTCGCGCCAGACCGTCAGATGGGGTGTAGCGTCATCCGCAGTTATTTCGATTACCGCTCCGGCGGTGTTGTGACGGGCTGACCAGGCCAGGTCCAGCCCGATAAATTTGTAAGGGGTCGTTAGATTTTTCATTCCAAATGTTTCATTACTGAAGTGACTCCGCCACCTTTATAATATCTTCTCTGGATAAGGGGCCGGTGATAAAGTATTGGACTCCCGCCGCCGACCAGCCTAACGATGATTGGTTGTTATCAAGGCTGAGTAAACCAGGCCGACCTTTAATCGTGATTGTTTCCTGCTTAAATTCATGGGTTAGGACAGTGGGCCGGGGGGTAAAGGTGGGCGTGGCCGAGGGTTGACCCGGTGTAAGTAACGTTGGGCGGGTTGGCGTGGGTAGGGCGATGGTGCTGGCCGCCTGCCCGCCGATAGCCTGGATATTAAAATAAAAAGTGTGACCGGCCTGATCGCTGTACTCACCGACCAAAACGGTGATGCGTGGCTGGCCGCTTTGACCGGCACTCAACCGGCTTAACCGGTAGCCGGTCGGGAGATAGGTCGGCAACTGGGCCTGAAAGCCGTTGAAATTGCGGGCTTGCTGAACGGTAATTTCCTGTAAGGTGCCGCCCTGGTTGGGTAGTGAAACCGACGGACGAGGGGTCGGCGGCGGTGCGGTGGCCGGTACAACAGTCGGTACCGAGGTGGCCGTTGGCAGTGGTTCCGGGGCAGAGGTTAGCCGCAAAAGGGTTGGGGTCGCTGGGACCACAATGGGGGTCGGGGTCGGGGTACCGCTTTCCGAAATAACAGGGAGGGCCGTAAAGGTCGGTATAGGTATATCCTGGAGGGACGCGGTTTGCAAAGAGGTATTAAGCGGCTGCGCGGTCGCCTGATCGCCACAGGCTTGCAGCCCTACCAGCCCGATCAGGCCGTAGGCTAGCCAGCCGCAAACTTTTCCGGCCCAATAGCTTTTGGCTTTGCTTTTCTTCATCTCAGGCGTTTATCAGCTTTTTCGAGCCTGGCGCAACCAATCGCCCAGGTCGCCTCGCAGCGATTGCATTCTTCCGGTCAGTTCGGACTGCATTTCGCCCAGATAATGCCCGCAACTGACGCAGAATACCGCCACGTCGCCTTCATCATCCGGCCCGAAGCTGTCATCTTCCCAGCCGTCATCATCATAGGGATAAAGCGGTTCTCCCTGGATATTGGTGCTGCCACAGGCTGGACAGCGACCCGGTAAATTTTTTATGGTCATACTAGCCACCTTGAATCCAGAACTAAAAAAACAAACTGTCAGAACATTATCAGGCTGACAGTTTGTTATTATACGCGCTTACCGTTTGCAAGCCAAAATTATGAGGTTTACGAGCGGCGTTTCTGAACTACCAGTACCAACCCTAACGCTACGATAAACGCGGCCAGGTAGAAGGCTCCGATCCAGCGGAACGCCACGTCTATGCCGGTTTCCTGGCTGCTGGTATCTTTGGCCCGGTCGGCATTGATCAGGGCTTCCCGGTTGACCTGGGTGCTGGCTAATACCAGTTGGCTCTGGCTGCCGTTCGTAACGACACTCTGGGGCAACTGACCGGCCTTGAGTTGGCTGTTGCTGGCGATAACCGGGGCCGGAGCGATATTCGTTTGAGCTTGTGGCACAATCACCTGACGAGACATCCCCCCCATCCCGGTCGCTGGTGCCCCGACTACTACCGGCACCGGTGTACTTACCGGGGCGGGAGCCTGGTAGGCTACCGGTGTTGCGGTTGGTTGAGGTGGGACGGCGTTTGCCTCGCTATTATAAGGACTGTTACTGGTGCCGGATGGCAGATTGCTGGGACTGGCGTTCGCTCCACTGCCCCCGCCCAGGATGAAACTCACCGATTTGGGCATTAAGTTCAAATTCACGCCGTTTTGACCGTTGCTCCCATCGATCATCCCAATCGAGAGGCGGTGCTGGCCGGGCGGGACGCTGGTTAAATTGTAATCCAGACTTTTGCTGCGGCCTACTTCTTTATCATCCAGATAGGTCACTATTTCAGTTTGTCCGCCAGGCGCGTTAAGTTTGTTTTTTATATCCTGATTGGTATTTAAGCGGACTGGCACCGTATTTCCGGCCAGGCTGGTTCCCTCGGCGGGATAGACTATGCTAACCGCTTCTTTATTTCCATTCCACCACTGGAAAGCCAGAACTGCCAGAACGGCTACGACTACTACGGCCAGTAAACCTAATATTGTTCTCATTCCTGTTAATACTCCTCTGCGCTGCCTGATTTGGTATTTTATATTCCAACTGCTTGATTAGCTTGAAGCTAACTCTTGTACCAGTGATACAAGGCATAGACTGTGCCACAAACTGTGCAAACTAATTTTTGAAGATAAAAATACAAATAAAACTTTACAAAAACGTCCCTTGACAGGCTGGTTTGAGATGCTAAACTGTAGATACTAATTAAATGAACGTTAAGTAAATCGACTGTAAAACTGAATGGGACGACCTAAAAAAAAGCTTGATAGTGGCCTCGACCTGCCCCTGATCGACCTGGAAACCCGGCGGCGGGTAGTGAAGGCGGCGGAGCAGCTTTTTGTGACGAAAGGCTACCGGGGAGTTTCGATGAAAGATGTGGCCGAGGTAGTTGAAATCACTCCGGCGGCTCTTTATTATCATTTTCCAGATGGTAAGGTCGATTTGTTTCTGGATGTAATACGGACAATATTTGAAGAATGGGCCGCCGGTATGAAGCTGGCGGTTGAGCCGACCGGGAATATCCGGCAACGCCTCCAGACCTTGACGGTCTACTTCCTGATGCGACCCATCGCTAATTTTCCGTTGCTGATGCGCGATGTGAATGTGGAAATCAAGGATGAGGCTAAAAAACGCCAGGTCTGGGAGATATATGGCAAGACCTGTGTGCAGACCATTTCCGATATTTTCCAGGAGGCGATCAATGCCGGTCAGATTAGCCCGCAGATACCGGCACCGGTTATGGCAACGATGTACCAGGGGATGAATATCGCTTTATTAAATAATCCACGTTTTTCAATTCTATGTAATGATAACGTCGAAGCAGAGCGGTTAGCGGCCACAGTTGCTTCGGTAATTCTGGATGGAATTGGGCTTCGCTTACCGGCCAGCCAGGCCAGCTAGATTTCCAGGCGAGTTTTGACCAATAATTTTAGGACCTTCGCTTCAACCTCACGAAGTGAGGTTGAAGCGAAACTAAAAAGATTTATTAAAGGGGAGACCCCTTATACCCCCCGCCGGGGTTGCACCCCCACGACCCCCGCTTCAGGTTGGCTAGCGTCATCAAGGGTAAGTATTAAATTTAATGAGTGTTAAATTATTGCAGGTAAAGGAGTTTAACAATGGTGACAAATACCAGCCAGTTAGCTACCCAATCCAGGAGTGTTTCCGGCAACCAGGTAATCGAAGTTCGTGATCTGGTAAAGACTTATCCCGGCGGGGTTGAAGCGGTAAAGGGCATCAGTTTTCAGGTTAATGAAGGTGAGTTTTTTGGCTTTCTAGGTCCTAACGGAGCCGGGAAGTCGACCACTATCAAAATATTGATTACCTTGCTGGCTCGAACTGGCGGTACGGTCAATATTCTGGGTCATGATGTGGCCCAGGAAAGTAATCTTGTTCGCCGCCTGATCGGTTATGCCGCCCAGGAAGCCAGCCCGGATGACGATCTTACTGGACGCGAAAACCTGGATATTCAGGGTAATCTCTATCATATCGACCGGTCGGTAATCAAGCATCGCAGCGAGGAACTGATCCAACTGATGGACCTGACCGAAGCCGCCGACCGCAAGGTTGGGACTTATTCGGGCGGGATGCGCAAACGGCTCGACCTGGCCTGTGCTTTGATCCATCGCCCGCGCATCCTGTTTCTGGACGAACCGACTACCGGACTAGACCCTCAGAACCGGGCCGGTTTGTGGAAATACCTTGAACGGCTCAACAAAGAAGAAGGCCTGACCATCTTCCTGACTACTCATTATATGGAGGAAGCCGACAAGCTTTGCCAGCGACTGGCGATTATTGATGGCGGAAAGCTGATTGCCGAGGGCAGTCCGGCGGAGTTAAAGAGCGGTCTGGGGGGCGATGTAATTTCGCTCAGTTTCAAATCCAACGGTCAACCGGTGGCCGAACAAACTCAAAACGCTCAAAAGATTCTGGAAGGCCAACCGTTTGTTCGCAGCATGACGGCAGGGGTCGATGGAAGCAGCCTGGCGGTGGTAGTCGAAAACGGCAGTGAAAGTGTACCGGTCCTGATGCGCTTGCTGGATGCTGCTAGCGTTCACGTGGCCGGTCTAAATCTGACCAGCCCGACGCTGGATGATGTCTTTTTGAAATATACCGGTACCCGTATCCGGCAAGATGACCCGGTGGCCTATACAGCCGGCGCACGCGGTCCCTGGGCGCGTCGCCCGCGTCGCCCTTAATTGCTAACAGGGTAAACCTGTATTGTAAACTTTGAACGGAAACAACTTATGACTTCCGTTTAATAGCGAAGAATAGCCTGAAGCGGGGTTCGTAGGGGTGCAACCCCTGCGGGGGGTCATACAGGGGTCTCCCCTGTTAAATCCTTTTTAACTTTCGCTTCATCCTCACCCCCTGAGGATGAAGCGAAAATCCTACAACTAAAGGATGAGTGATGCTTGAGATAAAACCGGCAGAGGTTGCCGGAAATAACCAGAACCCTAGCCGCGATACCGGCCCGGCCATGTTAAAGGTCGAAAACCTGTCCAAACGCTATCCTCAGCAACCGACCAATGCCGTCGATGGGGTGAGCTTTGAGGTAGGGGTGGGTCAGGTTTTTGGCTTGCTGGGACCAAATGGAGCCGGAAAAACTACCACGATTGGGATGTTAACCACTCGCGTGCGTCCTACCGGGGGCCGGGCTTTGATTAATAATATGGATGTTGTCCGCGACCCAGTACGGGCGAAACAGTTTTTGGCGGTTGTCCCGCAGCGAAGCAACCTCGACCGGAGCCTGTCGGCCCGCGAGAACCTGACCTATCACGCGGCCTACTTTGGCATCGGTGCCGCCGAGCGGAACCGCCGGGCCGATCTTTTGCTCGAACAATTTGGTTTGGGTGAACGCGGCAACGACCGGGTAGATAAGTATTCTGGCGGTATGGCGCAACGTCTGATGATCGCGCGGGCCTTGATGCACACTCCCCGCGTGTTGTTTCTGGATGAGCCAACCACCGGTCTCGATCCGCAATCGCGCCTTTATTTGTGGGATCGGGTGCTGGATATGCAGCGGCAGGGTGTGACAGTGCTGCTGACGACCCACGATATGGAGGAAGCCAACCGGCTTTGCCAGCGCATCGCAATTATGGATAACGGCAAAATTCTGGCTCTCGATACCCCTGCCGGGCTGAAAAAGCTTATACCGGGCGCGTCTACCCTGGAAGTGCAGGTCACGCCCGGCCCGGCCCCGTTGGCTCCGTTGTTGGCTGTGTTACGCGGTCTGCCAAACGTAGAAGGGGCCGAGAAGTCCGAAAAGTCGGGCAGTCAGGATACACCGGTCAGCACAGGCCATCCGGGGGGACACCCTGGCGGCCATCCGGGAGGACATCCCGGCGGTAAAGGTGGACATCCGGGCAATAAACCTCTAAGTGTGCCGGACGTCTTGCCGGTATCGAGTTCAGCCGGTGAGGCGGAACCGTTTGTGATCAAGGTTTACGCTCGTGATGGCGGACCGTTGATTGTACCGGTGGCCCAGGCGGTGATAAATCACGGCTGGGAAGTTCGCAACATCAGTCAGGCGAATGCCAGCCTGGAGGACGTTTTTATTCACCTGACCGGAAGGAGTTTACGCTAGATGGCCGCTTCTTTTGCCGAAGTCGAGGGCCGCACGACCGCCCGCGCCTCAAACGCAGCTTTCTGGGCCTTGTGTCTGCGCGACCTAAAAGTAACGTTTAGCAATCTACCGGCTTTTTTGGCCCAGATGCTTTTACAGCCTTTGTTTTTTTTGTTTATCTTTGGCAAAGTGCTGCCGGAATTGCAACTCTCACGACCCGGCTACGCCACTCTGCTGCTACCGGGGATCGTGGCCCTGACCGTATTTTTGACCGGGTTGCAGACGACCTCTTTACCGCTGGTAATCGAATTTAGCTTTACCAAAGAAATCGAGGACCGCTTGCTGGCCCCGCTCTCGGTGGGCTTGGTTGGTTTTCAGAAAATATTTGTGGCGACGATCCGGGGTATTTTGGCCGGGAGTATCATTTTCCCGCTCGGCTGGTTGATCCTGGGTGATAGCCTTAGCCTCAGTCTCAGCCTGGATAACTTTGGCTTTTTGGTACTGGTAATGATCCTGGGTGGGATCGCAGGCTCGGCGGCGGGTCTGGCGATGGGTACTTCGGTGCAGGCTACCCAGATCAATCTGATTTTCTCGCTGGTTCTGACACCTTTACTTTTTACCGGGTGTGTCTACTATCCCTGGAGCAGCCTGAACCGCTTGCAATGGTTTCAGGTAATCACCTCTTTCAACCCCCTGACCTATGTCAGCGAAGGACTGCGGGCCAGCCTGGTACCGGACAGTCCGCATATGGATCAATGGGCAATTGTACTGGGTCTACTGGTCAGTGTGGGGCTGTTTAGCTGGCTGGGTATCCGAGGGTTTTTCAAGCGGGCTGTCGATTAGCTGACATCCTGTAGCAGAAATTTTGCTTTGCAGAAAGTTTCCTGGAAAGGAGTATTTATTTATGACCACTCCCGCTCAAACATTTGCCGCGCCGCTGGCACCGGTTAATACAAATGCGGCTGGGAATTTTTTCCGCGATACTTTTACGCTGTACCGCCGCTCGGTCATTCGCATGACCCGCGCCCCGGCCCAGCTTTATTTTTCGCTGATCCAGCCGCTAATCTGGTTTTTGCTGTTCGGTCAGGTCTTTAGTCGCCTGACGACCGGTTTCGGGGCCAGTTCCGGCGGCCAGAACTCGATTACGGCCCAGTTTGGTACCGATAACTATTCGGCCTTCTTTCTCCCGGCGATTATCATTCAAATGATGGTTTTCGGCTCGGCTAACTCGGCCCTCGGTATCATCAACGACGACCAGACCGGCTATCTGAACAAATTGCGGGTTGCGCCGATCAACCGCCTGGCGATCCTGGCCGGTAATCTGCTGGCCGATCTAACCCGTATGCTGTTGCAAGTGCTGGTCCTGTTAATCGTCGGCATCCTTTTTGGGGTCCGGCTAGAGCATCCCGAACTGGTGCTGGTAATCTTTATCGTTTCCGCTCTGTTCGGTCTGATGATGGGCGGTCTCGGCCTGTATATCGGGCTGACCACTCGCAGCACTCAGGCGACCTTTCTGGTGATCAACTTCTTCACTTTACCGTTGATTTTTACCAGTTCGGCCCAGCTACCGACTTCGCTGCTACCGGATTGGCTGCAAACGGTTTCCCAGCTAAACCCGGTGACTTACGCTATTAACGCTTTGCGGGCGGTAGTCATTAAGCTCAGTGCGCCTCAAATCGACAGAGGTGAAACCGCCTGGAGTGTGATCGGGATAAGTTCGCTGGTGTTGCTGGTCCTGATGTGTATTACCCTGGGGATGGCGACCATGAAGTTCCGCAAACAGGTTCAGTAACCAGAGTGTAACACTTAAATATAGCGGCGTTTCATATATATTTCAAGAAACGATCAGAATAGGTTTGTCCTAGCTGGTCGTTTCTTTTGGCGTGATAGTTGAAAAGTTTTACCAGAAATTGAAACGTTATGGAAATAAAAAAGCCCGCATTGCGGGCTAATAGGTACGCGTAAGGGGATTCGAACCCCTGTTACCGCCGTGAAAGGGCGGTGTCCTGGGCCTCTAGACGATACGCGCCTGTTATGATTTTGCAGTTTTAGCTTTCTGATAGCCTCGACCACAGCTTTAATAATATAACATATTCGTACCTGGATGGCAAGTTTAATAGAGACAGATTTCACGATTGAGATCAATTGTTAACATCTTTCCTCTTATGGTCTTGAGGCTTTGGATTCCGGCTTTACCCTTTTTCCACACCCTGACTTTGCTGCTCGTCAGTGAGGGCGGAAGGGGTTATAATCGGTGAGGTTGGCGCAGGGGTTGGTTTCAGGCGTACTGCTTCGAGAGGTTTGATGAGTATTAGCCTTCAAATAATTTATAAGGGTCAGCCGGTATGCACCGTCCCGGAATATAGCGAGGTCGAACTACACCTGGTAAATCAGGGGCAAGCGGCTTTGAGCGGGCTGAGTGTATGGTTGACCGGTCTGAAAATACGGGATGGGATGTCTTTGCGGCCCGGTAGCGAGTTTGTCACGACTTTTAACGTGTCCGACTGGGTAGGTGAACTGACTTTTAGCGTCCAGCAAACGACTACGCTGGTCGAGGCCGACGTGAGCGTTACGCCCCGCAAACTGACAATGGCCGAGGTCTGGTGGATCAAAACAGAGCGGCTACCCGCGCTGCTGGCCCGGCTGGAAGCCCCCAACCGGTTGCAGTTGAATTACACAGATCAGGCACCGGAAGTTTCGCCTTTCGATTTTGTCAGTGCCGATTACACCGCCCAGCGTTTACGCTATTTTTGCCAGGCCTGGCTTGAACTGGGTTTGGGCGAAAACCTAGTGAAGCGATTGGATTTTGGGGTCGAAGAACGTGAACGGCGCGAGGAAGGTTTTATTCGCGGTCAGGTGCGCTGGAACCCGACGATCACGGGCTGGCAAAACCGTCCGGTCGAAACCGGGTTGGTTCACCAATGGGTCGAGAGCAACCGCGACTACGACCGACCGCTAAACCGGCTGTTGGTTTTTTTTCTGCAAGCACTGGCGACTGAGTCGCTGGCCCTGGTTCGGCTCGTCCGGCAAGGCGCACCGGCTTCGGCTCGGCTCAAGGATAATCTGACCGAGTTTGAGGCTTACGCTCGCGATCTGGAACGGCTCTGGCAAAACCGGATTTTAGTTCCGGTGGTCGAAAATGTGGTTCGCCAGGGATTTAAACCGACTGAGATAGAGGCTGAGGTCGAGCGGGCCGCTAACCCGGCCTACCGGAGAATGGTAGAGTTGTGGCGCGAGTACCAGGGGCGTTATGTCCGGTTGCCCACCGATGATAAATTTAATCGGGCGGGTTTGCAGCCACTCAGCCAGATTTATGAATTGTGGGTAGCTTGCGAGGCGGCTGCCGCTCTCGAAATGTCATTTTTGCCCGGTGGGTTAGCCGGTCTTGAAAGCGCGGTTTTCCAGAACGAGCAGTGTATGTTGTATTACAATCAGGGCGCACCCGACGGCTGGTATAGTGCCGGGTCGCGTAAACAGCCGCCCCGCCCGGATTTACGGCTGGTCGCGCGCGTCGGGCCGCCTCAGAACCTGGCCTTGCTCGATGTTAAGTACCGCACCACCGGCGACGGTCACGCTCAACCCGACGATATGTACCGGATGTTAGCTTACATGAACGACCTGACTGTTGAGCGTGGCGCAATAATCTTCCCCGGTCAGTCGGCTTTGCCCCAACTTAAAATGATCGCCCAACCAGGGGAAGGTGGTCAATATCTGGCCGAAATGGGCTTGCGCCCACCCGACCCGGCTGATTTGCCCGCCTG
Source organism: Chloroflexia bacterium (assembly GCA_038322625.1). Classification (GTDB taxonomy): domain Bacteria; phylum Chloroflexota; class Chloroflexia; order Chloroheliales; family Chloroheliaceae; genus 54-19. Next base: position 159,229 of record JBBQGA010000001.1, on the reverse strand, counting down.
GCAGACCGGGTTGAAGCAGGTTCTCAGACAATTTTTAGACAAACAGACCGAAAGAAAATAAACTAGAAAATGATAAATGACTAACAATAAATTTGACGTAATAATGATCGGAGCCGGTCATAACGGCTTGACTTGCGCGGCCTACCTGGCGAAAGCCGGTTACAAAGTGCTGGTGTTGGAGCGGCGGCATATCGTAGGCGGGGCGGTCGTGACCGAAACCGATCTGGTCGAAGGCTTCCGGCTGGATACGTGCAGCAGCTATCACGTGGTTATCAACGGTACGCCGGTGGTGCAGGAACTCGAACTCGAAAAATTCGGCCTCGATTATATCGACATCGACCCCTGGGGGTACGCTCCTTTTCCTAATGGCAATTCGATTACTTTTTACCGGGATGTAGACCGGACCGCCGCCTCGATTGCGAAGTTTTCGCCGCGCGACGCCGAGGCCTACCGGGTTTTTATGAAACGCTGGATGCGCTTTAACGAAACTATGATGGCGGTATTCTGTACGCCGCCTTCGCTTACCGCCGTATCAAAAGCGGTTATCGCCCGGCAACTGCGCGAAGGTCAGTGGGGCGGACTGCTCAAGAGTATGCTGGGTGGCCCCGGCCCTATGACCGATATGCTGCGGACGATCTTTAGTCCTTACGGTCAGGTGATCGAGGAAACTTTTGAATCGCCGGAAGTGCGGGCGGCCCTGGCCTGGCTGGGTGCCCAGAGTGGACCGGGACCCAACGAGGCCGCCAGTGGCGAATTGCTGGCGATGCAGCAATCGTTGTATCATTTGCTGGGGGTGCGCCGACCGCGTGGGGGAAGTGGGATGCTGACTCAGGCGTTGGCTCGCTGCGTCGAACACTGGGGCGGCCAGGTGCGGGTTAGTTCGCCGGTTAGCCGGATTTTGACTGGTGGAGGGCGGGTGTCCGGGGTCGAAACGGTCGCGGGGGAACGCTTCGAGGCCCCGGTGGTTGTATCGAACGCCCATGTTCAGACGACCCTGCTCAAACTGGTAGCCGAGGGCGACCTGAGTCCGATTTTACGCCGCCGGGTGGAAAATATCAAGGTCGCTAACGGCTTTGGGATGACGGTGCGCTACGGTATGCGGCAGTTACCCAATTATACTGCCACCTCTACCCGCGAGGCTTCCACCGGCGAAATTCGGGCCGGGGAACATCATAATGGGATGCAACTCTTGTGTCCTTCGATGGATTATTTGCTGAAGACCTACGGCGAAGCCGAACTGGGCCAGCCGCCTTCTCGCCCGGCGGTGATCGCCATGACCCCCAGCGCGGTCGATCCCAGCCTGGCCCCTCCCGGCCAGCACGTGCTATATATCTGGGCGCAAACTCACCCCTACCGGCTATCGAACGGCGAGAATTGGTCCGAGATCAAGCAGCGCGAGGCCGATAAATGTTTGCAGGTGGTCGAGGATTTCGCGCCCGGCATCAAAGAAGCGGTAGTCGGGCAGTACATCAAAAGTCCGGTTGACCTGGAGGAAATCGGCGGGCTGGTGCGCGGCAATCTGATGCACATCGATATGAGCATCGGTCAGATGTTTATGTTCCGGCCCCTGCCCGAACTCGCCAACTACCGAACCCCGCTCAAAGGGCTTTACCTGACGGGAGCCAGCACTCATCCCGGCGGCGGGGTGAGCGGCGCACCCGGCTATAATACTGCCAAAGTGGTCCTGACCGATCTGCGGAGGGGAACCTCCAGTGCCGGAAAAAGTCGCCTGGCGAAAGCCGGGGCGTTGGCAACCGGGGTCGGGGTCGGTGCCTGGCTTTCGCGCCGGAACAATCCAGCTAAGTAGTTTTTATTAATGCTTTCACCGGAAGGCTGACCGTAGGGTTTAGGCGGTATCTGTTCAGACCTCGCACATAACCCCTCTCCAGGTCTAATCATTACCCACAATTCCGAAGGGGGTAGAAAACTGAACTCGTCGCTTAATAAACCTACCCCTACAAGGGGGTGAGCGGTGGGGCCTGAATAGTTACATTTAGATTTCGACTTTCAAATTTAACCCTGTTATGGTCGAGGTATTTCAAGCCCGTTCAAATACTACCAATTAAGACATATTGCGCGCTAAAGTGTGTAATAATGTAATTTATATTGTTTTATCAGCCTATAACGTTAGATACGACTATATCGCGGCACACTTTTTGCTTTAAAAAGTGGGGAATTCTGGTTTAGGATGTTTGTAGATATTTTTATTTATTTCAGGAGAAACCGAACTGAAAATGCTGGAAGAAGTGGAATTTCTAACGGTAATGGCGGCCGCCGCCTATCTGGGTATCAGTCGTGACAAACTTTCACGGCTGATCCGGGCCGGAAAATTAAAGGCCCTGGAAAACCCACTGGATAGCCGCCAACGCCTGATAGCTCGCCGCGAACTCGATGCTCTGCGACCACCGGGCCGGGTCATAACTCGAAACCCTACCAAAGACGTGCGCATAACGGAGAATTAGAACGCTAAATCGAACCGACCGGTAAGCAGTCTACCGGCCAAAACTTGAGATGAAGGATCAAAAGAATATGCAGGCAACCAGAAACGCGGCTACTTCTCCTCAATTGTTGAAAAAATTTCTGTTGGCGCGGCTACCTGATGAGGCCGGGTTTAGCCGGTACGGTTTGGCTGTGGTGGTAATCGGGCTGGCGACGATTATAAAGTTTGGGTTAAACTGGCTGACCGGCTCGCCCGTCGCAAACACCACGCCCTTTTTAACTTTTTTCCCCGCCGTTATGCTGGTCGTCTGGTATGCTGGCATTGGGCCGGGTTTATTTTCGATCTTTCTAAGTAGCATATCGGCGAATTATTTCTTTATGGAACCGGCTTTCCAATTCCGCTTTTTTTCCAGCCAGGAAATTTTAAACCTTGCCATTTTCATCCTGAATAATCTTCTAATTATTTTGCTGTGTTACATCCTGCGCCAATCGCTTGACAGCACTCAGGCCGAACTGGCCCAGCGGCGCGAGGCTGAACTTTCCCGCGACCTCACTGAAGCCCGTTTCCGGCTGATACAAGAAGTTACCCCAAGTTCTTTTGTGATCTTACCCTGTATCCGGGACGCTCAGGGCCGAATTATTGATTTTACCTGGGATTACATTAATCCAGAGGCCAAAAAAACGATTGGATTACCGCTGGAGCAGTTACGGGGCCGACGGGTGTTGGAACTCTTTCCTGCTACCAGAACCAGTGGTCTTTTCGACGCATATATGCGGGTAATTGAAACAAATCTGCCCAGTGAAATGGAAGTTCACTTCGATGGCGAAGGAATTAATAGGTGGTTTCGCAACGTTATTGTAAAATCCGGCGATGGGGTCGCGGTCACTTCAATCGAGATTAGCCAGATAAAGAAAACTGAAAATGAAAGACTCGAACTCTTAGACCGCGAACAATCCGCCCGCCAGGCGGCGGAGAAGGCCGGGGAACAACTGGCCTTCCTGGCGGAAGCTTCCGATGTCTTAAATAGTTCGCTGGATTACGAAGTTACCTTGCAAAACCTGGCCCAACTGGTGGTGCCCCGCCTGGCCGATTGGTGTTCGGTGTACATCGTAGATGAATTCGGCGGACCGCCGCTTCAGATTGCGATTGCCCACGCCGACCCGGCCAAAGTTGAATGGGCCTTAAATCTTCAAAAAGAGCTGGAGGATCGCTATCCTTATAATCCGGCTGAAACCAGTGGGTTGCCAAAAGTACTCCGAACCGGCCAGTCTGAACTATACTCGGAAATTACCGACGAAATGCTGGTGGCTGCCTCCCAGGATGAGGATCAACTGCGGATTATGCGCGAAATCGGCTACAGTGCGCTGATGATCTTGCCCCTGGTAGCGCGGGACCGGGTGCTGGGAGCTTTGCAAATGGTAGCGACCGAATCCGGCCAGCATTACACCGCCGCCGATCTGGATTTTGCCGAGGAACTGGCTCGCCGGGCGGCTATCGCGGTCGATAATGCCCGGCTCTATAAAGAAGCCCAGAAGGCAATTTCGGTTAGAAATGAATTTCTTTCGGTGGCCGCCCACGAGCTTAAAACTCCGGTGACCAGTTTGCGCGGCTTCTCTCAATTGCTGCTACGCCGCTTTGATCGTCAGGTTGAACTGGACCCGATCCAGTTGCGCTCAATGGTAGTCACAATCGAAGAACAGGCCAATAAAATGGTCCGCCTGATCAGCCGGTTGCTCGATCTTTCCAAACTAGAAAGCGGTAAGCTGGTCCTGGAGTGCGAACCGACCGATCTGGTAAAATTGTTAGACGGCGTAATAAAGGCGGCTCAAACCAACACCGAAAAACACTTGCTGGAGTTGATAGCCCCGGAAGGGTTGGTCGTGCCGGTCGACCCGATCCGCTTCGAGCAGGTAGTGACCAACCTGGTAGATAACGCCATAAAATACAGTCCCCAGGGTGGTTTGATTGAAATAAAAGTCGAGCGTGAACCGCGCTCTCAAATTGTCCGAATGAGTGTCAAGGATCAAGGCTTAGGCATACCGCTAGAACATCGCTCCCACATTTTCCAACCTTTTTACCAGGCTCACGAGCGTGGTTATGCCGGGCTGGGGATTGGGCTATATATTACTCAACAGATTGTGGAATTACATGGTGGTGAGATTGAGGTAGAGTTTGGGGTAGAGCATGGCACTAACTTTATCATATGTCTACCGGATGGTTCGGTTCCCGGTTCAATTAGTCGTCAGACGGCCAGGGATTTGTCATTATCCAGCACCGGCAAAAAGGATTAAAAATTGCTAAATGTTACGAACTCAAGAAAGCGGGTGTTAGTCGTGGATGACGACAAAGCAATCCGAACTTTTGTAGAAATGGCCCTGGTCGAGGAAGGCTATGAGGTGATGATGGCGGAGAACGGCTCGGAAGCTCTCTCAATTCTCGCACAAATCAGCCCCGATTTGATTTTACTGGATATGCGGATGCCGGTAATGGATGGTTGGACTTTTTCGCAGGTCTATCGCCAGCACCATTCCCGCCCGGTACCGATTATCGTACTGACTGCCGCGACCGATGCAACCCAATTTGCCAGCCAGATTCAGGCCGACAATTTCCTGGCGAAACCCTTTGACCTGGTTGATTTGATCGATCTGGTCGGCAAATATCTTTGAGAGACCATTTGACCCCCCGCAGGGCACCCATAGGGTACCCGGCCCCCACGACTCTGCTTCCGGTTGGTTTGCTTCATCAAGCGAAAGTCCTGATTAACAAATTGGGAATTGGGAACAGCTAGAAAAGGAGGGGGTTATGGACCTCTTTTTTCTAGCTTTTTTCCTGGCCGGTTAGATTTTAATAGTTACGGTCGGTATGGGTGGTATCGTAAGGGGCAGGCCAGCCACCGGTCGGGCGGTTCGGTTCGGACTTCGCCTCGTAAGTTTGGCCGTAAAAGTAATCAGGCCGGGAGGTGGGCGGATAGTAATAGTTGGCCTGATCAAATTGGGGCGGTTGGGCGTAGTTTTGCCGGTATTGCTGACGACGAGTGCGACCTTTCATAAATAAATAGGCTCCGAAAAACAGGAAAGCCCAAAAAATGAAATGATGACCGATCACGACCGCCAATACCAGCCAGACCAGCGCGACGGTGCCAAACGACCAGCCATTGTGGCGGCGATGATGCCGCATAGATGACATTGGCCGGTAGTAGTCGGGGGTGGGCTGATACGCCGGTGGGTAAGTGCCCTGATAATTTTCGTTAGAAGGCCGGTCTGAATAAGGATACATTTTGTTTACCTTTGCTTCCTAAATACCTTGTTGTTAGCCGTAAAAGCCTTTTTTGCCTCTACCTCAGATTAGACACCGGCCAAAAGTGGATTGTTTCAGAATTTCAAAACTATTCTGGAATAGCTGTGAATAGGCTTACATGGTTATGCGGTTAGGAGACTGCTTTAATTTTCTGGTTGGCTGGCTTGTTCCCAACCCCCTGGAGTGCTTGGGGCGGGGTCTATAAAAAAGAACCGACCTGCTGGAGCAAATTCACTCCGCAGGCCGGTTTCTAAGATTATTCGGTTAAAATGCTGCCTGGTTATGCCTGGCGTAAAGCGGCCAGAAGTTGTTCCGGTTCAGGCCGGTTCCTGAAATCCGGGTCTACGTGGGCCAGCCGGACGAGGCCATCCTGACCAATCACATAAACGCCTGGAATGGGCAATTCCCAGCTATCTTCACCGTCAAAGGTCGGCACATCCGCGCCGAGACCGCTCAAATGAGGGCGTAAGTCTTCGCCGACTTTAAAGACCAGGCCATATTCGCGGGCCACATTATTGTTCCGGTCGTTCAGCACCTCAAAAGTTAATTCGTTCTTGGTAGCTACCGCCAGGGAATGGTCGGCAGTTTGAGGCGAAACGGCTACCAGTTGGGCACCCAATTCCTGGAAACGGCTTAAATCTTTCTGGTAGGTGCGTAAAGTCAGGTTGCAATAGGGGCACCACTCGCCCCGGTAGAAAACTAACACGACCGGTCCCTGGGCCAGTTTGTCGGATAGCTTGACGGGTTGTCCCTGCACATTGGTCAGGGTAAAGTCCGGGGCGGTCTGTCCGACTTTCAAAGCTCCCTCGGCAATGCCGGACTGAATAAGCTTGTCAATATCGGTCTGAATGGCCTCAACGGCTGCACCAGGGGCAACACTGGCGATGTGATTACGGACTCCCTGAAGCTGTTCCTCTAAAGTAAGGGTGGCAGCCTGGCTCTCGATTGTCATAAACCCTCTTTCTTCTCCGCGTTTTATCTTCCACGAATTTAAATTTGGCCTGCTAAACAATTGTTTCCGGGTAACTACCCAGGCCCTGCCCCAGGGCGAGGTAAAGAAGAAGAAAAGAGAGTGTTACAGGGGAGACCCCTTATACCCCCCGCAGGAGCTGCGCCCCCACTACCCCTGCTTCGATCCCTCACAGAAGTTTGGTAAGTAGTTACGTTTCCGGTTCGCTTTTTAGTGTGTACCTTTTGCTGGTTTTAAGTGAGCAGGTAGCAATTAAATACATTTTTTCACAATTTGAAATTCTATCCCAACATATATAACTTACTTTATTAAGATTGTCAAGAGTTGAAAATAATTCAAAAAGGATTGTATCTGTTCAGACCCCGCCCCAGGGCGGGGAAAAAGAAGAGAGGGTTAAGGGGAGACCCCTTATACCCCCCGCATGGGCTGCGCCCCCACGTCCCCTGCTAATCTTTTGGCCGAGGCTGGGTGAATAGTTACAAAGGATTATTGTATTAGAAATGAAGCGCGAAATAGGCAGTCTGTTACTTGCGAAGGGATTACACTGGGTTAGAAAGCCGGGATATTTCTAATTTTTCGGCCATTCGGTTATAATCAGCTTACCGGTCCAGGAAAATAAAATTTAAGCAAGAAAGCTAGACTCAGGTGTAGATTATGGATTTAACCTTTACTCCCGAACAGCGAATGATCCAGCAAACCGCCCGCGATTTCGCCGATAAAGAACTGCTGCCAACCGCCGCATATTATGATGAACGGCAAGAGTTCCCGGTCGAATTGTGGCGCAAGCTCGGCCAATTGGGTATGATGGGGCTGATAATCCCGGAAGAATGGGGCGGGGCTGGCGTCGATACGGTCAGTTATGTGCTGGCTCTGGAGGAAATCGCTCGTGGAAACCCGGCTCTCAGCACTGCCATGTCGGTCAATAATTCGCTCACCTGTTATGGTCTTTACCGGTTTGGCACCGAGGACCAAAAACGGCGGTATCTGGTTGCGCTGGCTAGCGGCGAAAAGCTGGGCGGCTATGCCCTGAGCGAACCTGACAGCGGCAGCGATGCCGTCAGCATGAAAACTACTGCCCGGCGCGAGGGCGATAAATATCTCCTAAACGGCTCAAAAATGTTTATCACCAGCGGTCTTTCCGGTCATGTTTATCTGGTGTTCGGTGTGACCGATAAAAACGCAGCCAAGCCTGCCGACCGAGTGACCTGTTTTATCGTCGAAAAAGGTATGCCCGGTTTCAAGGTAGGTAAGAAACTGGACAAGCTGGGTTTACGGGCCAGTGATACCACCGAACTTATCTTTGAGGACTGCGAGGTACCGGCTTCCAATGTGCTTGGTCAGGAAAATGGCGGCTTCCGGTTGGCGATGCAACTGCTGGATGGTGGCCGGATCGGGATTGCGACCCAGGCCCTGGGAATCGCCCAGGCGGCTTACCAGTTCGCCTTGCGCTATGCCAACGAGCGTCAGCAGTTCGGCCACAAAATTTATGATTTCCAGGCGATCCAGTTTATGATTGCCGATATGGCAACCCGGATCGAGGCTTCCCGTTTGCTGGTTTACCAGGCGGCGACTCTGCGCGATGCTGGTGAACCGTGTGGCCGGGAAGCCAGCATGGCAAAACTGTTTGCCAGCGAGAGCGCGATGTGGGTCACTACCAAAGCGGTGCAAATCTTTGGCGGCTATGGTTATATCAAAGAGTATCCGGTCGAGCGGTATTTCCGGGATGCCAAAGTAACTGAAATCTACGAAGGCACCAGCGAAATTCAAAGGTTGGTCATCGCAAAAAGCCTGTTAAAGTAATAATTGTAATTATCCAGCAAACCTTTATAGAGGATCGAAGCAGGGGTTGTGGGGGCGCAGCCCCATAGCCGTCAACCTAACAATAACAAAAGGGAAATAAAATTTGATTTTTAGAAAACTGAGCTTGTAGTAATTCCCTTTGTGGTGTTATTAACTCCTAAATAGATTGTTACAAAAGTTACATTTGAGGCTAGATAGGCGTTGTTCAAGCTTGTTTTTTACCAAATTATTTTTAAATTGACGGCTATGGGGTCGTGGGGGCCGGGTACCCACTGGGTGCCCCTGTAATTTCTCTTTTCTTCTTTTCCCCGCCCTGGGGCGGGGCCTGAGTAATTACCTCAGAATTACGATTACCGCTTCTCAGCTTATTACGGAGTTTCGGTAATTACGGCCTCGGCTTCGATTTCTACCAGCATTTGAGGGTCGATCAGGCGGCTAACCTCGACCATTGTAGAGACTGGCCGGATATTGCGGAAAAATTCGCCATGCGCGCGGCCAATTTCCTGCCACTGGTCAATATTTGTGACAAAGATGCGGGTTCGCACGACATTTTCCAGCGAGGTCCCGGCTTTGTGAAGGGCGGCCTCGATATTCTTTAAAACTTGTAGGGCCTGGGCGTAAGGGTCGCCCGGCCCAACCACCTCGCCATCTGCACCGGTGGCAGTCGTCCCGGCCACACTGACAAACGGTCCCACCCGCACGGCTCGTGAATACCCGACCTGGCCTTCCCAGGGAGTATGGCTGCCAAAATTTTGTCTGCTCATATTTTTATTCATATTATTCACCGGTTAATCCCATTCGATCAATACTTTTAGACCAGCCCCCGGATTGAGAGCTTTCGAGTAGGCTTCTTTTATATCGTCGATCTTGAAATGATGGGTAAAAAGGTGGGCTACCTGTAACTCTCCAGCCGCCAAAGCCGCCCCGACGGCCAGAATATCTTCGTCGGCCCATTCCCGACTGGTTTGAAAACCCAGTTCCTTGATAAAGGGCAGCGCAAAGGGTAGATCGATGCGCTGGTAAAACCCCAGTAACAACACTTTGCCGCGCGCTTTGACCGACATAAGTTGGGCGGCGATAGCTTCCATTTTGCCGGTGGCATCGATCAGGACATCGAGTGGGCCGTCCAGCCTTTGCTTAAGACTTTCCTGGCTCAAATCGATCTTGGGATCACCAGCGACCGCCGACTCCAGCCGGTTAGCCTCGACATCGGCGACCGCTACCTGCGCCCCACTGAGAACGGCGGCCTGGGCGGCCAGTTGGCCGATTGGCCCCTGTCCCATCACCAGGACCCGTTGGCCCGGTTGCAAATTCAGGAGTTGAATCCCGTGCCAGGCGGTCGCGGCGGGTGCGATGGCTACCGCCAGGGCCGGGTCGAGACCGGGCGGCAAAAGAAAAGCCTTTTTGTAAGCGGTAGTAACATATTGCGATTGCCCACCCCAGGCCGAGGTAACGCCGTTATAGCCGTGCGAACCACCTACAAAAGCCGGTTGGCCCAGCCACCTTTCCGGTTCCGGCACCTCTGCACCGACCTCGATCACTTCCCCGACCGACTCGTAACCCGGTATGCAGGGGAAAGGCAGCCCGGCCATTTCGACCAGTTGTCCGGCCAACAGCATTTTTTCGGTGCCAGCCGAAATCGAGGTATAGCGGGTGCGTAGCCGGACTTCTTCCGGTCCTAGCGGTTGTAATTCGACCTGTCGCAATTCAAGGTCGTGCGGACCATTAACCACAACGGCCCGGCTCTGAGTGACTGACATTATAGATTACCTTTCTAATTACTTTTAGAGGGTGAATTCGGGTAGGCGAGAAGTTGATCCGGCAGGGTTTCACGAGTAAGGGTCAGTGCCCAGATTTCGCCCGCTCCGGCTTGCTGGAGGGTCCGGGCACACTCATTGAGGGTCGCGCCGGTCGTGCAAACATCGTCAAAAAGCAATATCTTTTGACCCTGTAACAAAGGTCCCTGCCAGCCAAAAGCGTTGCGGACATTACCGGCTCGCTGGTGGCCGTCCAGTTTTACCTGCGATTGGGTCGCGCGCTGTCGCACCAGGGACCGGTTCCAGTAGGGCCGCCCGATATGCTGGGCCAGCACTCGTGCTACAATATCGGACTGGTTGTAGCCGCGCTGTTGCAAGCGGCTGGCGTGCAGAGGCACCGCCATTATCATATCGAAAGTGTTTTCAAGTTCAAAATTTTGCAGAGCTTTGGCGGCTTCGTAACCGGCCCAATTCCTGAGCGAGGCTATGCCCCGGTATTTTAAGCGGATTACGGCCTGTCTGCCGCCACCGCCATACCAGAATACTGAACGGATGCCGGTCAGACTTTGGTTTTGCTGCGACATTGAACAAAAAGTGCTGCGACAATGTACCTGGCCGAGTGGCTGGCTACATCGATGACAAAAAGGCTCCTGGACATAGGGTAACTCTACCCGGCAGGGTGTATGCACGATCTCGCCGGGCCGGTCGCATACCAGGCAGCGCGGCGGGAAAAATAGTTCAATTAGCGGGTTCAACAGGTTCATAGGAATATTTTAACTCAACTGGTATGGCCTTACAATTCTCATGGTAAAATCCAGACCCAATGAGTGTGAGCCACAAATTTCGGACAGCCTCTCGCGGTAAGCTTAAAGAGGCAGTAAAGATAGCACAAAAACCAGTTGAGATTACCAAAACTTGCTTAGTCTAGTATTGATAAAATTGATGATAAATGACTTTTCCAAAGCTTTTGTTAATACTGTTGACCGTCTACCGCTAAATATCGACTACTCACCGGTAATGGACGGGAGTTCGCGCCTAACTATCTTGCAAAGGCTTATTTTTATGGTTCAATAAGACTACTATGTGAAAGTTGTAACAGTTATACACAACTTCAGATAAGCAACACCATTTACAGGGAAGGTTGGGCACTGATTGGAAGGCATAGGAAACGAGAAAGGTTACAGCAATGAAACAGAGTGGGCAAACCGGCAGTGGGTTCAGAGAAAAAGATAAAGATAAAGACAAAGATCATCACTTTTTCAAACGCAAATCTTTGGAAGCGGTCCGGGCTGATGGCCGTGAATTGGGTGACGAAGTGGGGGCGATCTGGATCAAGTGTCCCAAATGTCACGAATTGGCTTACACCAAAGAACACGAAAAATCTAACAAAGTATGCCAGAAATGTAATTATCATTACCGTCTGCGGGCTAGCGAACGGGTGTCCTCGCTGGTTGATGAAGCTAACTGGACCGAAATTAACGCCGGCCTGAAGACGGCTGACCCATTGACCTTTGCCAGTGAAGGTGAAGTTTATCCCCAGAAGATTAAGCAGACCCGCCAGAAATCCGGTATAAACGAGTCGCTGATTACCGGCCACGGCACCATCGGGGGCCGCCCGGTTGGGATCGCCATTGCTGATTTTGCTTTTCTGGGGGCCTCGATGGGCAGCGTGTTTGGCGAAAAACTGGTTCGCCTGATTGAGCTTTGTATCGAACGCCGGATGCCGCTTCTTACTGTAAACGCCAGTGGCGGTGCTAGAATGCACGAAGGTATGTTTTCCCTGATGCAGATGGCAAAGACTACCGCCGCCCTGGCCCAACTTGCCAAAGCCGGGTTGCCCCATTTCTCGCTGCTGACCGACCCATGCTATGGCGGGGTGACGGCTTCGTATGCAATGGTGGCCGATATTATTCTGGCCGAACCGGGGGCGATGGTCGGGTTTGCCGGGCCGCGCGTGATCGAGCAAACCACCCGCCAGAAGTTACCGGCTGGTTTTCAGACCGCCGAGTTTTTGCTGGAACACGGGATGGTTGACCGGGTTGTGCCGCGCAAGGAATTGCGTGAAACACTGTCGATATTATTGAAGCATTACGGTCGCAGCATTGCGGCTCGCCCGGCTCCGGTTATCTTGAGCTTGCCGGTTCGACCCCATGCCCGCCCGGAAGAAGTGTACTATGCCAGCTAGAATCAAACGCCCCAGCGATGCGGCCTCTACCCCGGCTGAAAGTAACCCTACCTGGCAGAAAGTCCAATTAGCTCGCAATCCGGCCCGACCGCATACCCTGGATTATTTCAAGGTGCTTTTGCGCGATTTTGTCGAACTGCACGGCGACCGAACTTTTGGGGATGATCAGGCTTTGATCGGCGGCCTGGCCGAGTTCGAGGGCCGGAGTGTGGTGGTGCTGGGTCAGCAAAAAGGCCACGATACCAAAGAAAACCTGGCCCATAATTTTGGTATGCCGAACCCGGAGGGTTATCGAAAAGCTTTGCGGCTGATGGAACAGGCTCAGAAATTTAATATGCCGCTCTTATGCTTTATCGATACGCCCGGCGCATACCCCGGTTTGCAGAGCGAAGAACGCAGCGTGGCCCAGGCGATTGCCGAAAATTTGCTGGTACTGGCTCGGTTGCGGGTACCGGTTATCTCGGTTGTCATTGGGGAAGGCGGTAGCGGGGGAGCGTTGGCGATAGGTTTAGCCGACCGGATTTTGATGCTGGAAAACTCGATCTATAGCGTCGCCAGCCCGGAAGCCAGTGCCTCGATCCTGTGGCGCGATGCCACCAAAGCTCCGCTGGCCGCCGCCTCAATGCGCATAACCGCCCAGGAACTTTTGAGCTTTGGTATCATTGATGAGATCATACCGGAACCGGCAGAAGGCGCGCACACCGACGCGGCAGCGACTATCCAGAACGTGCGCGAGGCGATACGGCGCAACCTGATCGAACTGGAAAGCTTGCTTAAAAGTGAAGGCCCCCCGGCTGAGGCTATCGAGCAAATGCTAAGTCGGCGTTACCTGAAATTCCGCTCGATTGGGGTCTGGGAAGAAGAAAACAAGCCTGCCTGACCGATCTTATGAAGGCCAGGTTCAGGCTAAATTTATTGTAACTACACACCAAACCGATGTAAAGGATCGAAGCCGGGGTCGTGGGGGCGCAGCCCATGCGGGGGGTCATACAGGGTCTCCCTGTTTAATCTTCTTCTTTTCCCCGTCCACCGGTGGCCCTGAGGAGGGGTCAGGGGTGGGGTCTGAGTAGTTACAATTTATTAATCTAATTGCTCTTTTCAAAGACCGGCCTAATATTATACAATTTGGACAGTGCCGCATTGGACTGTTAAATAAAGGCCGGTAATGCTTCCCGGCCTCTCACAACACTTTTATCGAAAGATTATGCTTGAAATTCGTGGAGCCGGTAGGGCTGCCCTGTCTGCTATCTTTGAGTTATGCACCCAGCTTGGCTTTGACGATGACCGGCTGCTGGCTGAAGCTGACTTTTTACGAAACACTGGGTTTTGAGAAACACGGCTATAGTTATCTGATAAATTTTGGTGAGGAAAAACTACCATGAGTTCAACCGAGAGCAACGGCCCGGTCTACGCCTTAAATTTGTTTGACGTGGGCGACCGCGCCGAATACCTGGCTTACTCGCGCCGTTCGGCTAAGGCAGTGCAGGAACACCAGGGGAAGGTTATTGCGCTGGGTAAGTTCCGTGAAGCTCAATTGGGCGAAATCACGCCGCGCACCGTTTTGATTCTGGTCGAGTGGGCCTCCCGCGAGGCCTTCCAGAGTTATATCGACGACCCGGCCATTGCCGATTTGCACCCACACCGCGAGAAGGGGGCTATAAATTATATCTGGCACCTCTTCGATAAGCTGGAAGATTTACGCCCGGTTCTATCGCATAATTAGTAAAGAAAAAATACAAACTTTAACAAACTTAGTCTCAAAGAGGAGAAACGCGCAATGACAATTGCCCTCGAACGGAAAAATCAGCCGCAAGAAATACGGGTAAACCCGGTTCGGGACCGGGCCAGTTGGGAAAAAATGCGCCAGGCGGTGCTGGAAAACCCCGGCCTTTTTCATGGCGAAATTGCCAAGCGTGAAATCCACTGGTTTGACTCTCAGTTAGCGGCCTGGATCTATTGGAACGATGATAAGCAAGCCTGGCTGGCGCGGAGTGCTGCCGATGGGCAACCCCTGGCAAACCTGCCCTACGGCCCCGACCACGAACCCTGGCAAAAAGCCTTTGACGATAGCGAGGCCCCTTTTTACCGCTGGTTTAGCGGCGGCCTGACCAACGCCTGTTTTAATGAAGTAGACCGTCACGTTTTGCAGGGTTTTGGCGATGAGATAGCCTTCTGGTTCGAGGGCGACCGCTGGGATCAGTCCAAGAACGCCGGGCGCGGCGGCCCGGTGGTCAGTTACCCGGTATCGCGCAAGAAACTTTTGCTGGAAGTAGTCAAGGCGGCCAAAGTGCTCCAGAATTTGGGTCTCAAGCAGGGCGACCGGATCGCCCTCAACTTGCCCAACATTATGGAGCAGATTTACTACACCGAAGCGGCCAAGCGGCTCGGCATTATATACACGCCGGTGTTTGGGGGCTTTTCGGATAAAACCCTCTCCGACCGGATACACAACGCCGGGGCGCGCGTAGTCATAACCTCCGACGGCGGATACCGGAACGCCCAGATTGTAGCCTACAAAGAAATCTATACGGACAAAGCCCTTGACAATTTTGTGCCTATCGAAACCGCCCAGCAAATTGTAGCCGACAAACTGACCGAACTGACGGTCGCTCCGGCCTTGAGTGAGGCAATTCGGGATAAAGTGCGCGAGGCGATCAAGAGCGAAATCACGGTCGAACGGGCCGATGTAATGCGGGCGGTCGGGCTGGCCCTGAGTGCCGATGAATTTCGCCAGATCGATACCAGTTACAAGAGCCAGATTCGTACCGCCATCGCGCTGGGTCTGGTCGAAGCTCCCGAACGAGTAGAGGCCGTGATCGTGGTCCGGCACACTCGCCAGCCCGATCTGAACTGGCGCAGCCGCGACCGCTGGAGTCACGATTTGCTGGCCGAGGCCGGTCGGCAGTTGCTCGAAGCCGCCAGTCAGGCCGGTTTTGCTGTCGAGAATGAAGAAGCCTTGCTCCAACTAGCCGACGAGCAATTCGTGGCAGCCGTCTGGGCGGCCAGTAAACCGGTGCCGGTAGATGCCGAATACCCGATGTTCTTTATCTACACCAGCGGTTCAACCGGCAAGCCCAAAGGGGTAGTCCACACTCACGGCGGTTATGTGGCCGGGGTGGCTTACTCGGTCAAGGTGGCTTTCGACGCGCTGCCGGGTGATGTAGTTTTTGTGGTGGCCGATCCGGGCTGGATCACCGGCCAATCGTACATGATCTGCGCGACGCTAGCGGCCCGCCTGACCGGGGTCATTATCGAAGGTTCGCCGGTTTTCCCAAGTGCCGGGCGTTATTCTTCGATTATCGAACGCTACAAGGTCAATATTTTCAAGGCCGGGGTAACTTTCCTCAAGGCCGTAATGACCGACCCGCAAAACGTGGAGGACGTGCGCCACTACGATATGAGTTCACTGCGGGTGGCGACCTTCTGCGCCGAGCCGTGCAGCCCGGCGGTCCAGCAGTTCGGCATGGAACTGATGACCCCCCAGTATATCAACTCCTACTGGGCTACCGAACACGGCGGGATCGTCTGGACCCATTTCTATGGCAACCCGGATTACCCTTTACGGCCCGACGCTCACACTTACCCGCTCCCCTGGATTATCGGCGATGTCTGGCTGCCGGATGAGGACGAAACCGCCGGAGTTGACAGCGGCCAACCCCTGAAATATCGCCCGGCAGAACTGGAAGAAAAAGGCGAAATCATCATCAAAGCTCCTTACCCCTACCTGGCGCGGACGATCTGGGGCGACGAAGCTAACCTGGGTACTCCCCAGTGGAAAGGCGATTTCGAGCGTTACAAAAAGACTTACTGGGGCAAATGGGCCGATACCTGGGCCTATACCCAGGGCGATTTTGCCATGAAATATGAGGACGGTTCGTTTAGTTTGCACGGTCGCTCGGACGATGTGATCAACGTTAGCGGCCACCGCATGGGTACCGAGGAAATCGAGGGGGCCATTCTGCGAGATAAGCAAGTCAACCCGGATAGCCCGGTCGGCAACGTGATCGTGGTCGGCGCACCCCACCGCGAGAAGGGTCTGACTCCGGTGGCCTTCGTGCTGACTACCCCCGGTCGCCGCCTGACGGTCGAGGACCTGCGTCGTCTGACCGAGACAGTCAAAAACGAGAAGGGCAGTACAGCTGTTCCCGGCGACTATATCGAGGTCAGCGCCTTCCCGGAAACGCGCTCCGGCAAATATATGCGCCGCTTCCTCAAAAACATCATCAACGACGAGGATTTAGGCGACACGACGACCCTTAAAAACCCGGAGTCGCTGGTAGAAATTCGCAGCAAAATAGCTGACTGGAAGCGCAAACAGGCCCGCGAAGAAGATCAGAAGATTTTCGAGGTCTATCGCTATTTCCGCATTCAGTACAACGAGGTCAAGCCGGGGGCGCGAGTAGCGACCGTAACGATTACCAACCCGCCGGTCAACGCCCTCAACGAACGCGCCCTGGACGAGTTGATCACGGTGGTCGATCACCTGGCCCGCCGCGACGATGTAAAGGTCGTCATTTTCACCGGGCAGGGGACCAAGAGCTTTGTGGCCGGAGCCGACATCAAGCAATTGCTGGAGGAAATGAACACCTACGAGGACGCGATTGCGCTGCCAAACAATGCTCACCTGGCCTTCCGCAAGATCGAGACGATGAACAAACCCTGTATCGCCGCGATCAACGGGGTGGCCCTCGGTGGCGGTCTCGAATTCGCGCTGGCCTGTCACGTTCGTATCGCCGATGAAACCGCCACATTTGGACAACCTGAGATCAATTTGAATATGTTGCCCGGTTACGGTGGGACTCAAAGATTACCTCGCCTGATTGAAATGGTGAGCGGTGGCGATCCGGTTGCCGGTTTAGTTGACGCAATTCAGCTAATTCTGAGCGGTCGCCCAATTAAGGCCGAATTAGCAGCCCAAATTGGCATCGTGGATGAGATAGCAACCGGCTCTGAGGATGTGCTAACGCTGGCTTCAGCCTACGCCAAAAACTTTATTGACGAGCTTGAGCCGGGCGGATATTTTGGTATCAATTTAGCCGAGATTTTTCTTAATCGGCAGCAGGAATTAACGGTCTGGGAACAGCCCCGGTCCTGGCTCAAGGAAATTCTAGAAAATCCTGAAATTATCGCTATCTTGAAACAGGGCGAGGCAGCAGGCCGCAAACAGGCGATGGAACGGGCCATCGAGGCGGTTCGCTATGGCTGGGAGAATGGCTTTAGCAAAGGCTTGCAGCACGAGGCCGAACTGTTTGCGCGGGCGGTGATCGACCCTGAAGGCGGCAAAAAGGGTATTCAAGCCTTTTTGGATAAAAAGAGCGCGGCCCTGCCGGTCAAGGACAAGCTCAGTTATACGCCGGATGAGGAAAAGAAGCTGCTCGATAGCGGCAACCTTTTGCCCTCTGGGGCGGCTTTCTTCCCCAGCTTTACGCCTATTCCCGATTTCCAGTACGCGATGGGGGCGATCAAGGATGTGGCGACCGG
Source organism: Chloroflexia bacterium (assembly GCA_038322625.1). GTDB lineage: Bacteria > Chloroflexota > Chloroflexia > Chloroheliales > Chloroheliaceae > 54-19. The sequence goes on along the minus strand of JBBQGA010000001.1, from coordinate 141,299 downwards.
CGAACCGGCTCACGGCGATCCGATTGTGGCCGAGCGAAAGATTATTATCCCGGTCGAAAGTCCCTCGCCGAACCAGGCTTTGCTATACATGCTGACCAGCGAGATCAACTTTAACGACATCTGGGCCATCACCGGCATACCGGTTAGCCAGTTTGAAGGCCGCGAACGCGACTGGCATATCACTGGTAGCGGCGGGATCGGGCTGGTAGCCTCGCTGGGTGGCGAACTCAAGCGGGAAGGCCGGGTAAAGGTCGGCGATATGGTGGTGGTCTATTCCGGCGAAAGCGAAGTTTTGTCGCCCACAATGGGTAATGACCCCATGTTCTCGGAGTTTCACATCCAGGGTTACGACGGCACCGACGGCAGCCATCAGCAGTTTTTATTGGTCCAGGGACCGCAAATTCATGTCAAACCGGCGGACCTGACCCTGGAGGCGGCGGGGTCTTACATCCTGAACCTGGGAACGGTTTACCGTGCCCTGTTCACCACTCTGCAAATCGAGCCGGGCCGCACGATGTTTGTAGAAGGAGCCGCCACCGGCACCGGTTTGGAAGCGATCAAGGCCGGGGCGCGCAACGGTCTCAAGGGAACCGGTTTGGTCAGCAGTGCCGAACGGGCCGAGTATGTACGTAAAAATGGGGCAGTCGGCGCGATCAACCGCAAAGATTATCCCGGTATCTGGCAAAGAATCCCGGCTGAACGGTCGCAGTGGGGCCAATGGGAAGCCGCCGGGTTGCCGCTAATAGAGGATTTCCAGGTTCAGAATGGTGGTAAGCTGGCCGATTACGCGGTCAGTCACGCCGGAGAGCAGACTTTCGCCCGGTCGTTCCAGTTGCTTGAACGCGGGGGGACCCTGACTTTCTATGGGGCCTCGACCGGCTATCACTTCACCTTTATGGGTAAACCGGGCGCGACCAGTCCGGCGGAAATGCTGGGCCGGGCCAAACTGCGGGCCGGGGAAGCCGTGATGCTGTACTACGGTACGCCGGACGCGGTGGATGAGAGCGGGATTGTCGATCAGGTCGGGTTGGAAGCCATCGAAGCGGCCCGGCAGATGGGCGGTCGCTGCGTGGTTGTGACCTACACCGATGCCCAGCGCGAGTTTGTCCAGTCGCTCGGTTATGGCGATCTGGTCAAGGGCGTGGTGAGCATCCAGACGATCAAGCGGCGCGAAGGCGACGACTTTATCTGGCCGATGCTCGATGGCGGTATGCCCGACCTACCCGACCCCAAAACGCACACCCAGGAATTCAAAGAGGCCGTCCGGCAGTTCAACGACCGGATATTCAAACCGATTGGGGCGGCTATCGGTGGTTTCCTGCGGACGCTCGATAACCCGCGCGGTTATCCCGATCTGATCTTCGACCGGGCCGGTCACGATGCACTCAGTGTCAGTACCTCGCTGGTCAAGCCCTACACGGGTCGGGTGGTCTACGCCGAGGAAACCGGCAGCCGCCGCTACAGCTTTTACGCCCCACAGGTCTGGATGCGCCAACGACGGATTTACCTGCCGACCGCCAACATCTTTGGTACTCACCTTTGCAACGCTTACGAGGTGACGCTGATGAACGACCAGATCGATGCTGGGCTGCTGGAAGTGACCGATCCGCTGGTGGTGCCGTTCGATGAGATGCCGGAAGCTCATCAGGCTATATGGGAAAATCGCCACGCCGTTGGGAACTATGTCTCGAACCACGCTTTACCCTTGATGGGTTTGAAAACCAAAGAGGAACTTTACGAAGCCTGGGCCGCCCAGGGTCAGTAAAGCGGCCAAAACCAAAAAGGTAAGTTGTACTTGAAAAAGCGCAACTTGCCTTTTTTATTTCATTACCGGACACTTATAAAAATAGGTAAGGTTGGAGTAGAAATAGCATCCGACCAGACATTACGCTTAGGCAGATATTCTCTTTAAGCTTGAAAGCTGTTTGAAAAAGCTAGAACACCGTTCAAGTAAGCGTGATGACAGGTGATAAGCTGGCGGTCACGACTATCAAGATGCGCTGAACCATCTCTTCTGCCGAAACGGTTTGCTCTCCCCGGCTCCACTGGGCGGCTGGCCCAAATATCGCCCAACTGATCACCTGGGACGTGGTTTCTACTGTCTCCTGACCAGCTCCAACTTTCCCTGAAACTTGCTTGAGCCAGGTCAAAAGAATGTCATATAGTTCTTGTTGGACCGCAATCTCAAAGAGCGGCTCAAACTGCCTATCAGCCGGCTTAAAGTTTTGCCGAAAGCGAGCAAAAAAATCGAAAACGGTCAGAATAAGCACGCGCAGGGTGCTGGTCTGCAACGCGGATGGGGTCGGAAGCTGAAGCTCCAGTTTCCGGTGAAACTTGTCCCGCATCCAGCTTTCTAACATAGCATATTTATCTTCAAAATGTGCATAAAAGGTGGCCCGGTTGACTGTGGCACGTTCCGCTATATCTTGCACCGAAATCGAGTGAAAGTTCTGCTTTTCTTCAAGCAAGGCTGTGAACGCTTGCAACAACAACTGACGGGTTCGTTTGACGCGTGGATCGCTCAGGTTGAGGGATGTCGCCATTTTCTCGCCTTACCTCCAAGTATACTTAAAATCCCCATCCCTCCCGCCTCAAAGCAACAGTTTGCCGCTGGTGTTGTCTACACGACAATCCGGTGTGTTTGCTGGTTGTTTTCAGCTCAGAGAGGTTATATTATTCCTACAGTATAGTATACACGAAAGTGTTGACTAAACAACATCGTTGTACTTTTCTTACGCCTTCAATTCCTTCGAGTATGAGCAGGCGAGAAAAGACGGACACCATACCGAGAATAACAAACATCCGACAATTTTAAAGAAGCTGCAAAGCAAGTTTCACACAAAGGGAGAGCATCATGATCTTAATAACAGGAGCTACCGGACAGTTAGGGACAATCGTAGTCCAGAATTTATTAAAAAAGGCCGCCGCCAATCAGGTTGCGGCACTGGTACGGGATGAAAGCAAAGCCGTTGCCTTAAAAGAAAAAGGCGTAGACCTACGAATAGGTAACTACGATGATACGGCTTCGCTCGACAAAGCCATGCAGGGGGTTGAAAAAGTTCTGCTGATAGCCGGAACAGATGAAGATAAACGCCTTCAGCAACACCAGAATATAGTGGATGCTGCAAAAAAGGCCGGGGTGCAAGGCCTTGCCTACACCAGTCGGACTTTGAAAGACCCCAGCACTATGGCGAACCGGCTGATGCTGGGTCACTTTCAGACAGAAGATTATATCAAAGCGAGTGGGTTGAACTATACAATATTCCGCAATGTCTTGTATATGGACGCTATTGTGGGGTTTGTAGGCGAGAAAGTTTTTGAAAGCGGTATTTACTTACCGACTGGTCAGGGAAGATTGCCCTTTGCCCTTAGAAGCGAACTGGGAGAAGGGATTGCAAATACCCTTATAGAAAGCGATTGCGATAACACCATCTACAAATTCACCGGCAGCCAGTCATATTCGTTTGAGGATGTTGCGGCAGTCCTGAGTAAGCTTTCAGGCAAGGAGGTGAAGTATACCCCTGGCGAGAGATCAGTATTTGAGGCCCAATTGAAAGAGCGTGGCGTAAGTGACTTTTTGGTGCAACGGATCGTAGGTTTTCTAACCGACATTAAAAACGGGCAGGAAGATGAAGTGAGTTCCGACCTGGAAAATAGGCTGGGGCGAAAGCCCGCCTCGCTTGAGGAGGGGTTGAAAGTTCTATTCAAGTTATAGGTAAACCTTTCCTTTCCCGGCGAACCGTAGACGAGCAAATTGGATACCCTATGAGTGCCGCCTGGCTGGTGAGCGATTGACTGGTGGAACGAGATAGCAAGAAGCCCAGTTTCTATCCCAACAGCCAGGCATCTAACTTTTCTGGTTTGTGAGCAGGAATAACCGAGAATGGGGAAATAAAGTGGTATTAAAGGAAGGGGGGTTTTGGTCGAAACATCTAAAAATCAAAGTAACTGTTCACCCAACCTCGGCTAGAGAATTAGCAGGGGTCGTTGGGGTGCAACCCCTGCGGGGGGTCATACAGGGGTCTCCCCTGTAAAACCTCTTTATCTTTCCCCCTCCTTGGGGCGGGGCCTTAATAGTTACAAATCAAAATGAGTTATGCACAGTAGCAAATCTGATATTGAGCTAATAAGATTGCAGGCTATAGTCATATACCACTGAGTAGGGCATAGGAGAAATTTGAAAATTTTTGAACTCCTAATAATTGTGGTGGCTGGCAACCTTGCCTCGCTTTTGTCGTGGTGGTGCCATTTTCCTATTGGGAGCGGACCGGTGGCAATCGCCTTTAGCACCGTAATATACGTTTATGTGATCTGGCGGACCACCCGGCCCAAATTTGACTTCGGCTGGCAAAAAGTCGGGATCGCCGCCTGTGCGGGATTGGTACTGACGGTGCCACCCCTGATCTTCTTTCTATTTCCGGTTGTGGTCGGTCGCCTGGACTATAGCCCGATCAAAATGCTGCCTCTGGTCGGATTGATAAGCCGGGTCGGGTTGGAAATTCCCCTCTTGACCGCTTTGAGCGAAGACTCGTCTGCAATACCCTTATATTCACCCTGTGGCACCTGGTGGTAGTATTGCGCACTGTGCTTGATACCAGCCTCTCGCAGAATATCTGGCTGACTGGCCTTTCATATATAGGGGGACTGGTTTCAATCGCGGTCGGCGGCCTCGTTTTTGGGCTGGTGCGCTACCGGACTGGTAATTTCTGGTATTCTGCCATCACCCACTGGCTCAACGTGGCTTTGATGACGGTTATAATCTGGCTATTTTAGGAAATCACCCCGCCCATTTGAGCCACCGGTCAGCCCCCTGATTTATTTTGCACCCCCCACGACCCGCGCGCAAACCCTTGCCTGACAACCGGTACTATTTAAAGTAATGCAAATCGTAATGTTCCTATGCTGTATTTCAGGTGATTACCAGGTGTGTACAACCGAAATTCGCAAAGCTTAAATTATCCTATCTATTCAAACTGCAGCAAATCTAAATTTTCGCTTTCTTATAATTCCAAACTCAAATTATTAATTGCCAAAAGTTATAGTACCTGAACCCAAACGGCTGATTGGAAACTTTACTAAGTGTATAGATGCCAGTTTTAGCGGGTGCCAATATTTATTAACCAGGTTTAGCTTTATCTTTTGACCTAACCCGACCCCGCACCGGCTTTATTGCACTCATAAAATATCGCCAAAGTTAGGGCCAAAAATTAAAACGTAATATTTAACTAGATTGGTTATTAAAATATGCTAAATCGGTTTTTCCAAAGATTGTCCAAAGCTCCGCTAAGATTATTTACCGGTTTGGCCTGGCCGCTAGGCCGTAAAATACAACTTATCCTCTTGTCTGTGATGTCCGTAGTATTGCTTACCTGCCTGGCTTCTATTTTTTTACTGGTGAATCTTAGTAACGATGATCAGGCTCGCGCCGATGCCGCCGCCCGCGCTCAGAGTGTGGAACTGATCAACCAGTATCTCAACTCCGAGTTGGACCTGTATGCCGATGCAGTGGTGGTCAGCCAGCGTTCCTCCGTCAATGATACTTTTAGCAACCGGTTAAATAGTGAGTTAATCGAATTTAGCCGGGTTCAATTCCGGGATGATGTTTCTGGAAAAAGAATTAAAAGCTTTCTGGGAGATTTACTGGCCCTGAATCCAAAACTGGGCGATACTCTGGGTCAGATCAACGGTCTTTTGTCGGGTAGTCGTTTCAAGGAAGCCCTGACTGTCTACCAGCAAAAGAGTGATTTGTTCACCCAGATCAAAGACCTTGCCAAAAACCTCAAAGAGGAAGTTAATTTAGAACAACAGCAGTTAAACCTGAATGTCCACAACACCATTAATTTTAGTATCTTAACCGTATCGCTCTTGGCGGCCTTTACCGTACTTACCTTGCTGGCGGTAGCCTTCTTTTTGAGCTATGCCCTGGGCGGGGCGATTCGTCAAATAAAGCAGGATATGGATAAAGTTGCGGCAGGCGATCTGAATGTAGTGATAAAAACCGCTCACCGCGATGAAATCGGCGAGGTGGTAATCGTTATTAATCTGGCTCTCGAACGCTTGCGGCAGGTAATAAAAAGCTCCGCCATCGGTCGGGAAGTAAACACGCTGGCCGAGGACCTGGCGAGTGCCAGCAACCAGCAAGCCAACCTGGCGCAGTTACAGGCTTCATCGGTCGCGCAGAGCAGTAGTTCAATGCACGAACTGACCAGTACGGTTCGCCAGATATTGAGTAATTCAACCGATGTGGCAGTGGCGGCCAGTTCGGCCCTGGATGAAGCCGAGGAAGTACGACAACGGGCCGGAGAAGTCGATAGTTCCAGCCGTAAAGTTCAGGAGGCGGTCAGCCACTCGCGGGAACTAGCCGATCAGATGGAACAACGGGCACGAGTATTAGCCAGTCAGTTGCAAGAACTGAACAAACAGAGCCAGGAAGTCACTGAAATCACCAATTTTATCAACGGGGTGGCTAATCAGACCCATATTCTCTCGATAAATGCTTCCATCGAGGCCGCCGGGGCCGGGGTGTACGGGGAGCGATTTAGTGTGGTAGCCAACGAGGTTAAAAGTCTGGCTAATCAGGTCAGCGGCAATATCAAGAAGATCAGGGAATTGATCGAAAGTACCCAGGAAAATATCCGGGTGACTGCCGATAATGCCGAGGCTTTGTTGCAAGAGGTTGCTCAACTTCATACCGCCGAAAACGCCGTAACCGAAGGCGTGACCGGTTTGATTCAAAATGCGCGCGGGGCGGTGGATAAAGCCGAACGGATTGTGTGGGTTACGCAGACGACGGTCGGCCTGACCCGCCAGATAGAGCAGTCCATCCGAGAACACGAAGCCACCAGTTCTCAGATCGTGGGCAGTTTGCTCGAAATCAAAAATGTGGCCGAAACAAATAGCCACAGCATCCGGTTGCTGCAAGTCAATAGCAGTGCCCTGGAACAACTGGCCCAGCAGTTGAACACCGCATTGGAAACTGTAAAAATATAATCAGCCTGGTTTATCACTTTCGCTATTTATCCCGGTATTTCCAGGTATTTTATCCTGTTTTTTTTAATGTAGTGTTTGTACTTTATTAGTACATTAGTAGTAAGGAAAGGAGTAGAGGTAGTGTCGGGTAACTGACTTATCTCACCACAACACCGATGAAGCCTTTTCGTCTTAATTTCGTCTTAATAATAGTTTTAAGTCTTATGCTAGGTTTGCTACTGGCGGCTTGCGGGGAAACCAGCAATAATGCCACCGGTCAAAACACCAGTAAGCCGCTCAAAATTGGGGTTATTTTGCCTTTGACCGGTTCCAATTCGGCTTCCGGTATGCAATCCAGGCGGGGGATCGAGCTTGCCAATAGCGAGAACAGCAAAAATCCGGCCAACCGTAAGATTGAATTGGTATTTGAGGATGCGGGCGCGACCAAAGAGGAGGCGGTAAACGCCTACAAACGCTTGATTGCCAAAGGTAAACCGGACGGTTTGATCAATGGTGGCAACAGTGTCCAGGCTTCCAGCCTCTCGCCGTTAATCAAGGCCGACAGTATTCCCGCGCTGGTTACTATTGCCTCAAATCCCCAGTTGAGCCAGAGCGGGAACAGCTCACTCTTTTTCACACGCACTCTGGACGATACCAGTGCCGCCGCCACTACTCAATACGTGGTTAACCAGCTTAAGAAGAAAAAAATAGCCTTGATCCACAGCAACGATGATGTCGGGTTCGCCTTATCGGCGGTGTATCTCCAGGAAATGCAGAAGTTGAACCTTGAACCGGTCGCTAATATAAGTACCGCGATCAACGCTACCGATTTTAGCGAAGTAATCAAGCAATTAAAGGATACCGGGGCAGACGTTATTCTCGGCTGGCATTATGTAGCCTCGGCCCAGGCTATGATCAAACAGGTCCGGGATGCCGGTTTAACGATTCCGATTGTAGGCAGCAATGTCGCATTTGGATTGTCGGCCACGATAGCCAGCCTGACCCCCCAGCAAGCCCAGGAAGTTTATGCGGTGGTAGACGGTTTGCCGGTTGCCAGCCAGGACCCGGCGATGCAGGAATTCGTCAAGAATTTCCAGCAGTCCGAAGTCAGTTTGTTGCCGGACGGCCTCGGTATGATCGGCTACGATACACTTAACATCTTCAATTGGGCCGCGAACCAGGGGCCGACCGATTCGGCAAGTCTGCAAAAAGTGTTGACCGGCCTGAAGAATTTCAAGGGTCTAAAAGGTAGCTACAGTTACGACCCGGCTACCAATGGCCGATTAATCAATACAGCTGTACTGATCAGCCTGAATGGTGGGAAACCTTTTATCGTCCAGGAAATCAAGTAATTTTTTAGGCTTACCTTCCATCGGTTCTGGGCGGGCCAAAGGGAGTGGCATAAAAAATTTAAGCAGTCTGTCAATCTTTCCGAAAGGTAGGGCGACGGACTGTTTTTCTATTCATTTTAATTCAGGCCAACCCCTACGCAGACAAACTGGTTGCCCGGTTGCCTGACATTGAGGGTCGGTCCGGTAAAATTGACCAGCTTTACCCCGTATAGCAGGTTATTGCCGCCAAATTGCAAACCCCCGCGCCGGTTCTGCCCGTCCAGCATGGTCGCGCCACAACCCTGACTGACGATGCGTACCCCCGGATTAAGCGGCGCGAGCGGACCGCTACCACCAATTTTGATCAGGCCTCTTTTGAGTAATATTGTGTCACCGGAGCCGGTATTTTGCAGCGCGAAACTAAAGGTGCCCCCTGTCTGACCGCTTCCGTCATCAGCCTGGGCCGGGTCAATAATCAGGGCGTTGGTTAGCAGCGTCCCTAATTCCCCACTTGCCAGGCAAGTATTGGAGGCCGGACAGGCCACACTATCCAGCAGATTGTTGGTTCCGCTCGACTGGCCCCGCCATGTTTGTCCACCATCCGGTGTTTTGTAGATCGCTCCGCTATAACCTACCACAAAACATTTTTGCGCCTGGGGACAGCTTACGCCGTACAAAGAAATACTCTGTGGCAGGTCTCCCGCCGCCGGGGACCAATTTTGTCCGTCGCCGGTTTTAACAACCACCGGGTTTGTACCTGGATAAAGTGGTATGCCGACCGCCATACAGAAGGTTGAGCTGGCGCAATGCAAACCGTAAAGATCGATATTTTTAGTGTTATTGTTGTCGTTGTACTGGCTAACCCAGCCTGTACCGCCCCCGGTAGTTTTGATAATACCACCCGCCGGATAAGAAGTCAGGGCGTAACAGGTGTCGCTATCCGGGCAAAAAATGGTTTTGAGGCGGGGAAGCGAGCCAGTCAGCTTGGTGTGCCAGGTTGCGCCGCTATCGCTACTCTTAAGAATAAAACCGGTGTTAGTAATATTGTCTACTCCGGCGGCATAACAGGTAGCCGCGTCGGGACAACTCAACCCGTAAGGCACCCTGGAATTATTAGTATCGGGACTCAGGGGGTGACTGGTCCAGGTCTGGCCGCCATCGCCGGTTCGCGCAATAACTTTATTGATTTCATCGGCGGCGTAACACGTTAAGCTAGATGGACAACTAAGGGCTGAAATTACACCGGTAGGATCAGAGGCTGGAGTGGTCGGGGTCAGAGTCAGCCCCCCGTCGCTGGTTTTGAAAACATTGTTCAACTCACCGGTCATGTAGCAGGTGGTCAAACCGGGGCAAACCAGATTGCTCAGGTGATTGCGTGGGCCGGGGGTCCGCAGACTCCAGGTTTGCCCGCCGTCGGTGCTGCGATAAATAGTGCCGCCATAACCGGCCATCAAACACAGGCTGGTCGTCGGACAATTCAAACTCTGGCCGTTATAGTTGGTGCCTACCGGCGACCTTAAAGTAAAATTGGCTCCCCCGTCGCTTGTCGTGAGAAAATTACTGGCCGCCAGAATAAAACAATGATCGACATCCGGGCAGCTTATCTGCGATACGTTGTAGCGGCTGTTGGTCTGCAATCTGGTCCAGGTCTGACCGCCATCGGTAGATTTATAGATTTCATCTGCCGGGCGACCGTAATCCACCCCGACCACGTAGCACACCAGAGCCGCCGGACAACTGACGCTACTATTGCCGAAAGCTCCCTGAGAGACACTGCTCCAGCTTGCGCCACCATCGTTGGTGTGGCTAATCGTACCAACCGGCCCAACCGCCACGCACCGGTTACTATCACCACAGCTTATCGCCGCCAGTGCTTTATCGGTATTGGAGGTCTGGCTTACCCAGTTTGCCCCACCATTGGTGGTTGCCAAAATCAACCCGTTTTGACCGGTCGCATAGCAACGCTCGGCGGATGGGCAACTGGTCGCCAGCAATTGAGTGGTCGTGCCGGAATTCTGGGCGGTCCAATGTTGCCCACTATCCACTGACTTCAAAATTGTGCCGGCCTCGCCCACTGCATAACAAATGCCAGTTGTGGGGCAGTCCAAACCATAAAGCCCGTTGATTGTTCCAGAAGCCGTTACCTGCCAGGTCTGCCCACCATCCGGGCTGATCAGGATTGTACCCTGCGCCCCTGCACTTATACACCTGGTCTGGTCGGGACACTCAATCCGGCTGAGACTATTACCCTGCGGTTGCGGATTGAGCCAGTGCCAGTTTGCCGACTGGTCCGAGGCCAATGTGGAATGATTGTGGGTTAGGGCCAGCCAACCCACCAGGGCCAGCAACAAGCCTAAAAAAGACCGGCTCAAAAACAACCTGTTCCTGAGAAGCATAACGACTCCTTTATAGGTGATGGGTTTGTAAGGGTAACTGGGCAGATTTGCTCATATTAAGTTAGCAAACTAGCAAATATGGAAAACTAAACAGGACTAAAACTTTTTGGTTTGTATATAAAATTTAGTCATTTAATGGCCGAGTCAGTAGGCTGACTGGCGGATGTATATTATAAATTGCTGATACATTTAGCTATAAAGCAAATATTGGGCCATAGCTAGGTTTTTTTAATGAAAAAGGGGATTTTGGAGTAATCAATAGTAAGCATTTAAAGTAGGTAGATCTGCCCCAGCCGGATCAGGCGTTGGTTGGTGGCGGTTTGTTGAACATCAAAAGGGTCTCCAGACCGCCCGCCAGGGCCTGATTGATCACGGTTAAAGAACGCTGGAGCGAGTCGAAGCGCAACACCAGTTCTTCGATTTCTTCGCGTTCCTCTTTAGGCGCACTTTTGCGAGGCATCCGAAAAAACTGTAGAAGAAATTGACCCTCGGCCTGGCGTTCGGGCTGGCGCGTAAGACTGAGCCGGAACGCTCCATCTTTGGTCAGGCGCGAGAAGTTGCCGTTTTTCTCAAAGGCTTTCAGAACTTCGGTCAGTGTAACAAGCTTAATGGGCATCGTACCCCTCCAATCGTAATCGTGGCGTAAGTATAGCATAAGCTCCGAGGTCAGCAAAAGCTATTTCGCCGGGCTTTTGACTTGGAACAACTCTGGGAGTAAACTGCCCATTAATGTGCCGGTGCGCCAGGTCAGCTTGAGGCGGTCTGCTCGAAACGGTTGTGGCTTGTATCACCAGAAAAAGAAACTAAATTTCAATAATAATCTCAAAGGAGAAAATACTATGCCTAAAGTTCGCTGGGGTGTCCTGAGTACGGCTAAAATCGGTACCAAACAGGTTATTCCGGCAATGCAGCAGGGCCAGTTTTCCGAGATTGTCGCTATCGCCTCGCGGAACAAGGCTCAGGCCAGCGAAGTCGCCTCTCAATTGGGGATTGCCACCGCTTACGGCTCTTACGAGGATTTGCTGGCCGACCCTTCCATCAAGGCAATTTACAATCCGCTCCCCAACCACCTGCACGTACCCTGGTCGATCAAAGCCCTGGAGGCCGGTAAACACGTTTGTGCGAAAAACCGATTGGCTTGAGTGCGGCGGAGGGTCAGCAGTTGGTGGAGGTTGCCAAAAAATACCCTGACCTCAAAATAATGGAAGCCTTTATGTACCGTCACCATCCGCAGTGGCAGCGTGCTCGACAGATAGTCGAGGCCGGTTCGCTTGGGACAGTCCGTAACATCCAGTCCTTCTTTTCTTATTATTCAGACGACCCCAACAACATCCGCAATATGGCCGACATCGGCGGCGGCGGTCTGATGGATATTGGCTGCTACAACATATCGATTTCCCGTTTTATCTTTGGTCAGGAACCGCGCCGGGTAGTCGGGCTGGTCGATTACGACCCGCAGTTTAAGACCGACCGGCTGGCCTCGGCTATAATGGATTTTGGCAACCAGACCGCTACTTTTACCTGTTCTACCCAGCTAGCTCCTTATCAAAGGGTCAATATTATCGGCACTACCGGAAGGCTGGAAGTCGAGATTCCGGTCAACGCTCCCGCCGATAAGCCCTGCCGCCTGTGGCTTCAGACTGCCGGGAAGCCACTGGAGGAAATCCTGATCGAGACGACCAACCAGTATACAATCCAGGGCGATTTATTTTCGCAGGCAATTCAAAATAATACACCGGTGCCGACCCCGCTGGAAGATGCGGTTGCCAATATGCGGGTGATCGAGGCGATCTTCGAGAGTGGCAAAACCGGCGGTTGGGTAGAACTGGCCTGATTAACCGCTACAAATAGGAGATAATATGAGCGAAGAGCAAGCGGTTTACCAGCAGTTACTGGAGATGATCCGGCAGGATGAGCAACTGCTTCAGTTTGAGGAATTCAGCAACACGACCGCCTACGCGCTGGGTACCAAACTGGCCGAGACGGCCCGGCAACTTGGCAAAGGTATCACCATCGATATAACCCGGCACGGTCAGCAGCTTTTCCATTGCGCCCTGGAAGACACCACGCCCGATAACGACGAGTGGATCAAGCGAAAAATTCGGGTAGTCAACCGGTTTAACCACAGTTCCTACTATATGAACATTTACTACCTGAACCAGGGAACGACTTTTGCCGAAAAAACGCTGCTTGACCCGACCGAATATGCCGCGCACGGCGGAGCTTTTCCAATTCAGATCAAAAACGTGGGGGTGGTCGGGACGATTACGGTTTCCGGGTTGCCCCAGGCCGAAGATCACGCCCTGGTGGTATCGGTTCTCAAGGAGTTTTTAGGTAAATAATGTAACTACTCACCAAACCTCTATAGAGGATCGAAGCAGGGGTCGTGGGGGCGCGGGGGGTTACAGGGGTCTCCCCTGTTAATACTCTTTTTTTCTTCTTTTCCCCTCCCAGGGGAGGGGTCTGAGTAGTTACCAAATAATAAGGGATTTAAAGGCCAGCAATGAGCGAAAATTCTGCCAGGTTTAATATATTGAATATAGGGTTGGTGGGAGTGGGCCGCTGGGGCCAGTATCATATTGCCGCCTTCCCGAAGGCCGAAGGGGTGCGGCTGGTCGCGCTATGTGCCAATACCCAGGCCAGTGCTGCCGAGGCTCAGGCAACATATAATTTGCCGTGCTACCAGGATTACGCGGCTTTTCTCAAGCTGCCCGCAATCGAGGCGGTAATCATTGCCAGCCCCAACGGTTTGCATTTTCGGATGGCTCAGGAGGCTCTCCTGGCCGGAAAACACGTCTTGGTCGAAAAACCCATGAGCTTTACGCGCGCCGAGTGCGACGAGTTGATCGAACTGGCGGCTAAAGCGAACCTGACGCTTTATCCCGGTCACGAAATGCGCCGGTTTACGCTCTGGGAACGCTTCAAAACTTTGCTGGACGAGGGGGCTATCGGGGAGCCAAAATTTGGTCAAATAGAGTTGCGCCGCTATCCTTACAGCAGTGGTTCGGGCGGCTGGCGGCGCGACCCGGCCCAGGTGGGCGACTGGCTGCTGGAGGAACCGATCCACTATTTTGACCTGATGTTGTGGTATATGGGCCAACAGGCCGGACCGCCGGTCAGCCTTTACGCCGCAGCCAGTGCCAGCAGTCCCGAAAAGGCCGCCTGGCACGAAAACTTCTCAACCCTGGTATCGTTTGCCAACGGCAGCTATGTAAATTTGACCCGGACGGTGGCTTCTTTTCACTTCCGGTTGCAAATACGCTTTACCGGTACTACCGGCACCCTGGAAGGCCACTGGAGCGCACCCACCGACCGCAGCCTGGAGCCAGTCGCCAGCCTGACCCAGTTTAACTTCGGCGACCCGGCTCCCCGCCAATTACCGGTGGACCAGGCTACCGGCCATGCTTTCGATCTGCACCGGGAATTGACGGCTTTTGGCCGGGCTGTCCGGGGTGAAACGCCGGTGTTGAGTGGTCTGGATGGTCGGCGGGCGGTTTATATGTGCCAGGCTGCCGCCGAGTCGTTGCGGACCGGTCTACCGGCTAAACTTAGCGACTGGTGTTAGCCTTAGTACCTCAGAAGCAATGCGGCTGATTAATGGCCGAGCAAGCGGACGCTATTGGAGCGGTCGTGCCAGTTCAGCTTACTCTTTTTGAACCGGGTCAGCACCCGCACCCCTTCTTCATAGAGCGGTCGCATCTTGGCATCTTTGACCTGCCATTCGCCCCGCAACTGTTTGATAACCAGGCTGCTATCGCCCCAGATTTCGACGGTGTAATTTTCCGGTCGCTTACCGGCCTTTTCAATCGTAGCAACCAGATCGCGCAGACCGTGAAGCAGGGCCAGGTATTCGGCCTGGTTATTGGTCATCCTATCGCCAAACTGGATGCGACTATTTAGCCTTTCGCGTCCGGCGCGGGTTTTGATATGATAACTGCCGTAAGCTTTGCCGGGGTTCGGGTCGGCGCCGCCATCAAAAGTAAGGGTGTAATCCCACAAAGCGGCGGTGGGGTCAATCGTAGAAGGTGTCATAAAATCCTTGTTATTTTCGCAAGTCCTCGCGCGAGGCTTCCTGCTTTTCCAGCCAATCAAGGCTTAATTTTACCACTTTTTCCAGATTTAAGTCCGAAATGGTCCTTTTTTCGGTTTCGTCTAAAGCCGGGTCGAGCGTTTGATAGCTGTGGCCGCTAGCTGGAATTATCGCAAGCTGGCCCGGCACGTTCAGCCCGGCTATAAATTCTTTTAACTCCTTCTCATTACCATAAGGATCATCCTCCCCCTGCACCACCAGCAAAGGACTTTGCAGAGCGGGCAGCCCTTCCGGTACAAAGCGGTTTTGATGCGTTTCGTCGCTGAACAGCACTAAGCCCAGCACTCCTACCCCGCTCACACTGGCAGCATAGGTCGGGTGAGTTGCCATTTTGAGCGCAACCAGCCCGCCCAGCGATTTGCCGATCAGGTAAATTCTTTTGGGTTTGATTTCTTTGCCAAAGCTTTGCAGAAAGTTATAGGCCCCTATCAGATCGTCCAGGCCGTCGGTAGTCGGGTCGAAATCTTCTGACTTGCCGGTGGATACATACCGGAAATCAAAACGCAGGGCGGTCAGGCCGAGCGCGGCGGCTCCCTCACAAAGCCCGGTCGTCGGCTGAAGGTCCTTGCTGTAAGCTCGCCCGTGCAGCACAATTACCGCGCCGTTGGTCGCCTGGCTGGTCGGCGGATGCCAAATGCCCTGCAATTCGGTTTTGCCATCCCCAGCCAAAAAAGTGATCTGATTTTGCATACCTTTCCTCACCAGCAGAAATATCAGCTAGCGTCCCCATCCTGTGGCTGAAACCTGAATTGATCTAACTCCTTAAAATTAAGCCGGACCCCTAGCCCCGCTTGCCGGGGTAACGGCACAAACCCGGCCTGAACCTCTGGCAAATTTTCAACCAGTGTACCGGCCAGAAGCGCGGCGGTCGCCAGTCCACAGGGGCGGATCGGGCCAGGCAGCGTCGCGGCCAGGTGCAGGGCGGCCATTATCCCTACGCCGCTATCGATGGAGGTAGTGACAAAGCACTCTACTCCCGCCGAGTTTGCCATCTCGATAATCCGGCGGGCCGGACGCAGACCGCCGACCACCATCGGTTTGATCACCAGCAGATCGGCGGCTTTCATTTCCACAATCTGCCGGGCGGCTTTCAACGAGATGACCGGCTCATCGGCGGCGATTTTTAGCGAGGTCGCTTGTCGAACTGCCGCCAACCCCGCCAGGTCTGCGGCTGCTACCGGTTGCTCGACCAGTTCGATATTAAACTCGGCCACCCGGTTTAAAATCTCGATAGCCGTTTGGACGGACCAGCCGCCGTTGGCATCCAAACGCAAGCCACAGGCCGGGCCTATCGCCGTCCGCACTTGCCTGATCCGCTCGATTTCGGCTTCAATTGAGGTCGTCAGGCCCACTTTGAGCTTGATATGACTAAAGCCTTGCCGGACCGCTAGCCGGGCGACTTCGATGGCTGCGCCGGTAGTTGCCGCGCCGACCGTCGCGTTTACCGGCACCCTTTCCGGCCAAAATGCAGGGTTTGCGGCCAGCAGCCAGCGATAAAGCGGTAATCCGGCCTGTTGCGCCAGCAGATCGCATAGGGCGGTATCCAGCGCGCAAGCCAGAGCCGCCCGGCCTGGTCCGGCTTCACCTAATAACTGCTCGACATACTGCCCGGCAGCCTCCGGCGTTAGCCCGATCAGGTCGGGTGTCAGCTTCTCAAGCAGTTGAAGTACATCAGGCAAACGGCCTCCGCCAAACTCTGGTAAGGGGGTGGCCTCGCCCAGACCCACTAAACCGGCACCGGTGGCAACCTGCAAGATCAGCCCCTCCCGCCCGGCCAGTTCCCCCTGCGCCGTTTTGAACGACCCGGCAAACGGTAAGCGAAAGGGAAACCGGTTGATTGCAGTGATCGTCATTGACACTTTACCTGACGGGTTTATTGGGACCACTCGGTTGGCTGGCGGTCCCAGCGATGGCCGCCCAACTGGTTTTGCAACTCGGCAGGGAGCGGTCCGGCCTCGCTGGCGGCCATGTTGGCCTGGACGTTTTTAGGAGTTCGCATACCGGGAATAATCGTGTGAACGTCGGGATTAGCCAGGATAAAGCGCAGAGCCATTTCGGGCATAGTCATCCCGGCGGGCACTAGCGGTTTAAGAGCGTTGGCCCGTTCCACACTGGGGATCAGGTTTTCCGGCACGAAATAGCTGTTGCGCCAGTCGCCTTCCGGCCAGTGACTCTCTTTGGTGAGGGTGCCGGTCAGGCTGCCTTCGTCGAAGGGCACCCTGGCGATCACACCGATATTAAGCTCGCGGCAGACTTTGAACAACTCATCCTCCGGGGCCTGATCAAAAATGTTGTAGATCACCTGGACGGCATCGATCTGTCCGGTGCGCAGGGTACTCAGGGCGTTCGAGGGTTCCCAGCGGTTGATACTCACGCCCCAGGCTTTGACCAGTCCTTCACGGGTCAGGTCGCTGGTGGCTTTTTGCCAGCTTTCGTCCGAGGCCCACTCATCCTCCCAGACGTGAAATTGCATCAAATCAAGCTGCGGCAAACCCAGATTGGTCAGGGTCTTTTCGGTATACTCGCGGATGTGGTCGGGTGGAAAGCTGCCCGCCAGGGGGTCGCCTCGGCGCGAAGGCCAGCGAAAGTTTTTGGGTGGGATTTTGCTGGCGGTATAGAGTTTACGGTCTGGATTAGCCCTTACCAGTTCGCCCAATATTTTTTCGCTGGCTCCGGCCCCATAGCCCCAGGCGGTATCAAAAAAGTTGCATCCCAGTTCGACCGCCAGTTGTAACCCCTGCCGGACCTGTTCCTGGTCGGCCCCGCTCCAGCCGGCCAATCCCCACATACCGTAACCCATTTCGCTGATTTCCCAGCCGGTCCGGCCAAATTTTCGGTACTTCATAAAATTTTCTCTCCTTTTTCCACACATTAGGCTGATAAGCGTGGTTATTATAGCAAATCGGGCGTAATGATTTGCGTTGTAAGGTCGGGCTTAGGTATTATTGGCACGCTTGTTGCGTTTAATATATTTAATAAGGCTATAATGCGCAAAGAAAAATGACAGAAAATAATAGGAACGCTTGAAAATGCAGACAAAATTAAATTTCACCTGGAATACTAAAATAGGTTCGCTGGCGGCGTTATTGCTCGTAGCTACCCTTTTGCTAACTGGCTGTAATGCGACAGTTGATAGCGGCACTGGTAACGCCCAGACCGGCGGACAGGTAAACCCGGCCCAAAGTGGTAATGCTAGCGGCTCTGGATTTTCCGGCAATACCGCAAATGGCAAAAAAGCCGGACCAGCCTCGGTCTATCCTGATCCTAATCTGACACCGGGGGATGTAATACCGGGCGTAACCAGCCGTGAGGTCTGCGTTTCGGGCTATAGCAAAACGGTACGTAATGTGAGTGCGGAAGAAAAAGCGGCGGTTTATCAGCGTTATGGTATCAAAAATGTGCCAGGCCAACACGAGGTCGACCATTTTATTTCGCTGGAATTGGGTGGCAGCAACGATATTAAAAATTTGTGGCCTGAACCCTATGAACCGCGCCCCGGTGCCCACGAGAAAGATACAGTTGAAAACGCCCTTCATGCTGAAATGTGCAACGGACACTTGACGCTGGCCCAGGTTCAGAATATCATCAGGCAGGATTGGTATGCTTATTATCTACAGATTTCCAATAAATAGAATTTGACGGAAAATGAATCTTTATGAAAAAGAAAGGGTCTGAAGCAGAAATGAGTTATATAATCCCTGAAGGAACCCGCAAACAATGGAAGAAACTGGCCGACGCTTCGGGTTCACCTTACGCCAAGATTGTAGGTCAGCACGTGTATGATATTCAGGGACTGGTTAACGTTTTAACCGAACAGGTGGCCCAGGCTAAACAACCGGCCACCGCCCTGGCCCCCGATAAACTGGCCGAGCTTGAACACAAACTGGCGGCATCCCAGGAGCAACTGGCCGCCTACCAGCAGGAGCAGCAGCACCCCACGTTATAACATATCCTCAGGAAATTGCTGTGAAACAAGCTAATTTGCCAGCTTGACGTTACCTAGCAATACTGCTCCGCCTTCGGTGGTGGCGCAAGCCGGGGTCAGGGGCTGTAGACCGCTAGCCTGGGGCCGGTAGGCTCCGACCACCAGCCGGTAATCGCCCGGTGCCAGATTGGCCGGGAGCGGCAACGATTGATCGATGGTCAAGGGCGTATTAACTTTCCACTGAGGTAGCGGCAACGGCTGACCATCCGGCCCGACTGGACTGCTGTCGCGCTGGGCTACTACTTTTCCCGTACTATCTTCCAGATGAACGAACAGAGTGTAATTACTATTAAATGCGGTGCTGGCTTGCCAATAAGTGGTCAGGGTCAAGGCTCCGCCCGCGCGTAACGGCTGATTGGTGGGACCCTGGCTCCAGCCCTGCAATGCGACGGTTCCGGCGTTGTCCGGGGCCGCGAAAGTACAAGCCGCCAGAGCGGTTTCGGGCACAAGAGGCCGGGGCCGGGGTCGCCACAGGTCGATCCCTTCCGGGAAAGTCAACTCATAGTTCTGGTTCAATACCTGCCAGGCGCGTTCGGTCCAGCGTTTCGAGCCGTGTTCCAGCAGCACCAGGCCAAACCGGCGGTCTCGAATATCCTGCAAAAACTGCCGGTCATCCCATTTGCCGTCCTCGCTTTGCAACCGCATATGGTAAAGGTTGTCGTAAGGCACGGCTCGCCCATGAGCGAAAGCCAGGTAAACGTCTTCGGTAATAAGTGGGCCGGGCGAAGTATCGATTTGTTTCTGCAAACCTTGCATTAAACTGCGCTGGTTTAGGCCCGGCATACTGCCGCTATGATAATAGGTGCCCGGATCGGCCAGATTCAAGGCTTGCCAGCCGACTAGCAGTCCTACCAGCAGGGCGGCCCCCTTCAAAGCCAGGCCTGCACCGCCCCATTCGGCCTTTTGCAATTGAGACATTAACCAGGCCAGGCTGCCACCGGCCACGATCAGTAAAGGTGGGAAAAGGTCGAGGACCAGATTGTAATTGCCCTGGTAAGCCCCGATGGTAAACAAACTGGTGGTGGCCGCCACCAGATACAGTGGAAACAGCCAACCTCCGATAGTACGATGGGCCGCCAGCCAGCGATCCTGGCCTCTGGCTTGAGCTACCGACCGGCCTAAAACTACCAGACAACCCAGCCCGTAGACTACCGCCAGGGCGATCAAGACTGGCTGATCGACCAGCACTTTGCCCAGCCGCCGGGCCATATCTTCAAAATTCCAGGGAACCAGTTGGTAGCCGATAATGTGGTTGTAGTAGCCGTTTTTGGTCAGCAGGTTTAGCGCGGCGAAGGGCAGCCCGATACAAAGAGCCGTTAGCAAGGCCAGTTTCCAGCCTCGCCGCCAGTCGCGCCAGATGATATAGCCGCAGCCGACCGCACTGGCGATCAATTCATTTTGTTTGGCAAAAAAGGCCAGTGCCATGAGTGGGGCGGCCCAGCACAGCCAGCGACTATCCTGCCAGCGATACACCATTACCAGAGCGAGCAAAGCAATGGCGATGGCTAACATATCCTGCTTGTAGAAGGTACTCCAGATGTAGACCGGTGGCAGACCAAACCAGAATAAACCGCTCACCAGGGCTGCACCTGCCGCAATCGAAGGGGCGATACCGTTTCGCCGGGACGACAGCCAGACGGCCCCACCGATTAACCCGGCAATCGAAAACGAAGCCAGCAGCGTTATGGCCCGGCCAACTGTAAATTGAATACCAAAAAGCTTGATGCCAAGCGCGTTTAGCGTGAAAAATAGCGGCGGATAAGGAGCGGCGATAAAGCGGTCGGGTTGGCTATTGGCGTAAATGTTGTGAAGCTGCGAGAGATGCCAGGCGGCACTCAGGTTTAGTCCTTCATCATAATCGATCTGGTAAGGCCAGCCTAGCACATCCCAGGAATGACCCAGAAAGCCTAAAACTCGTGGCAGCAAGGCCAGCCCTAACAATAGAAAGACCACAGCAGCCGGGTTCTGGCCCACAAAAGTCAGTATATTTTGGGTGGGGGAGCCAGGTTGCAGCTTCTTTTTTTCCGGCTTATCCAGCACCGGTAGATTCGCGTTAGTTTCCAAACCGGCTGTAAATACCTTCTTTCAATCTGTCTATCAGTCAAAAGCTCTATTTTATAGTTTTTTACAAAACGTGGATTGCCTGACCAAGACTTTGTTCCAGGCTTTCTAGCGTGATCTCGGCCAGCCCCGGATGAGGGTGTAATATCTCGGTCAGGTCGGTCAGGGTCGCCCCCATTTCGATTGCCAGGGCCGCTTCCATTATCAACTCACCAGCTCCCGGCCCGACTAACGTTAAGCCGAGTAATAGCCCGCTGCCGGCTTCGGCTACGCTCAGGGCCACTCCATTTTCCTCTCCCAGCGTCAGGGCGCGACCATTAGCGGCCAGTGGAAAGCGGCCCGTAACGATCTCATACCCGGCCTCGCGGGCGGCCTGAGCCGAAAGACCGACGTAGGCCAGTTCGGGCGTGGTAAACACCACCATCGGGAGAGCTTGCGGTCCGTAGGCTACTTTCTGACCGGCCAGGGTGGCGGCAGCGATTTTGGCTTGCTTAATCGCGGTGGTTGCCAGGGGCGTTTGACCGGTGCAATCGCCCACCGCCAGTATATGGGCCAGGTTGGTTTGTTGCCGGGCATTCACGGTCAGGTTGTCCAGTCCGGCAGCCTTCAAATTTAAGTTTGCGGTGTTTGGTTGCACCCCGTTAGAGACCACTACCAGCCCTTTTTGGTGGCGGGCGTTCGGACCGGCCTGGTAGGAAAGCTGGCCTTCGCCATCCAGCCGGAAAGAATGCGCCCCGGTGACTACCTGGACCCCCCGTTTTCGCAAACCGGCCTGAACCAGTCGCAAAGCCGCCGGGTCGACCTGGGGTAAGAGCTGTTCGCCCGGTGAGAGTAGCGTAACGTTTGAGCCAAAACTTTGCAGAAGGCTGGCTAACTCTAGCGCAATGTAATCCTGGCCGATAATATTGACTTCCGCCGGGAGAGTGGTCAGGGCCAACGCCTGAGAAGCGGTCAGGACCCCCTCGCCAAAGGGCAACTCCGGCAGCGCGACCGCCACCCCGCCAGAGGCTATGATACAGTTATCGAAGGTAAACCGGTGTGAGCCATACTCACCCTCCACCCGCATTTCCTTGCCGTTCATAAACCAGCCCGGCCCACTTACGATGTCGATTTTGCGACCAGCCAGCAGTTTGGCGACCCCACCGCTCAACCGCTCGACCACGCTTTTCTTCCAGCTTTGCAACTGGTCCCAATCGAGGCTAACCGGACCGGTGTGCAGGCCCATCTGGGCATTACTTTCGTCACTTAACTGGCGAAACCGGCGACTGGCGGCTCCCAGAGCTTTGAGCGGGATACAGCCGCTATTCAGGCAAGTGCCACCGAGTGGCCCGGCGTTGACCAGGGTTATGACCTGGCCGAGTTGAGCGGCGCGGATTGTGGCTACATATCCCCCAGGACCGCCGCCGAGGATTATTGTATTTACGGCTGTGGTGACATCTCCGACTACCATTCAGGCAGCGACCTTTCGCTTGATTTAACTAATGTCGGTAACTTGCAACAGGTTAAATCGCTTCGAGCAGCAATAAACTGGGGTTGACCAGCAATTCTTTGAGCGAGTTTAGAAACGCTCCGGCCTGGGCTCCATCGATCAGGCGATGATCGAACGACAGGGAAAGCGGCAGCATATTACGAATTACCACCTGACCGTCCCGCACGACCGCCTGTTCACTGGCTTTACCGACGGCCAGTATCGCCGCTTCCGGTGGATTGATCACGGCCACGCCGTAGGAACCGCCAAAACTGCCGACGTTGCTGATCGTAAAGGTGCTGCCGCTTAGTTCGTTGGGCTTGAGGGTACGTTTCCTACCACCATCGCCCAACCGGTTGACCTCGTTTGCCAGGTCGAGCAAGCTGCGTTTGTCGGCCTCACGCACTACCGGCACCAGCAAGCCATCGGGGGTCGCGGTCGCCAGCCCGATATGATAATAGCTTTTGTAGATAATCTCACGAGTCTGGTCGTCCAGGCTGGCGTTAAATATCGGGTGCTGCTTGAGAACCTGAACGACGGCCTTGACGACCAGAGGCAGATAAGTCATTTTCAGGCCGCTTTTTTCCAGGCTGGCCTGTAGTTTACTCCGCAAGGCGACCAGTTCGGTGGCGTCCACTTCGGTAAATGAGGCGGCGTGCGGTATCGTTCGCCAGGAAAGCTCCATCCGCTCGGCGATCCGGCGGCGCAACCCGGCTAACGCCTTACGTTCTTCGCCGCCCATACTGCTGCCAGTTGTCCCATTCGAGTTTGTAATGATTGAGGCCGGTGTTGGCGCAGGTGAAACACTCTCGATCAAGGCACCGACTTCGCCGTGATCGGCCAGACTATGGGTACTGTTAGTATTACTTTTATTCCCGGTCGAGGCGTAGCCGTTGGATTTGGTCGCGCCGTTTGAACCGGTATCTTTAGTTCCGCTAGATGTCCGGGCGGCGACAAAGGCTTCCAGGTCGGTCAGCAAAATTCGACCGTCTGGGCTGCTCGGCCTGACCTGATTGAGGTCAATATCCAGCTCCACCGCCCGTTTGCGTACCGCCGGGGCCGCCCGCACTGCCCCCGGTTTTGGGGTCGTCAGGCCGTTTTCGCTGGAAGTAACGGTAGCTACCGGCGCGTTCGCCACCGCGCTGGCCGCTTCGGGTTTTGTTACACTTGAAGCCGGACGTGCGGTCTCGGTATCGAAGCGGACCAGTACGTCGCCGACGTGGGCGATCTGTCCGACCGGGGCCGGTATGTCGGCTACAATTCCGGCGACGGGGGCCGGTATTTCAACAACGGCTTTATCGGTCTGGATTTCCAGCATCGGCTGGTCGACTTTTACTCGGTCGCCGGGAGCGATCAGCCAGCGCAGGATTTCGGCTTCGTGCATACCTTCCCCGACATCGGGTAATTTAAATTCAAACATGAGCCTTAATCCTCTAAAGTCTTTAATAAGGCGGCTTTCAGGCGAGGTACCGTCGGCAAGTAGTGATCCTCCAGGCCGGGGGTCGGGAAGGGTGTATCGTAGCCGCCAACTCGCGCGACCGGCTTGAGCAGGGAATACAGGCAATTTTCGTTGATCACGGCGACTACCTCGGCTCCTACACCCCCGGCCAGCGGTGCTTCGTGAACGACGGCAGCTCGCCCGGTTTTGCTAACCGAGGCCACGATAGCTTCTTCGTCCATCGGCCAGATAGTGCGCAAATCTATAATTTCTATCGAGGCACCGGTCTGCTCGCTTACCTGGCGGGCCGCTTCCTGAGATACCGTCACCATCGCCCCATAGGTAATAATCGTCAGGTCGTGGCCTTCCTGGATCGTCGCGGCCTTGCCGAGCGGAATAGTGTAGCGTTCGGCGGGAACATCCTGTTTGAAAGAGCGGTAAAGCTTTATATTTTCCAGAAAGATCACCGGGTCGGGGTCGTCAATGGCGGCGGCCAGCAAGCCTTTAGCATCGTAAGGGGTCGAAGGCAGCACCACCTTGAGGCCGGGGGTTTGTAAAAACACGCCTTCCAGGCTATCGGAGTGCATTTCGGGGGTGCGTACCCCGCCGCCAAAGGGTGCGCGAACGACCATCGGACAACTATAAAGCCCGGCACTCCGGTAGCGCATCCGGGCCGCCTGTGATACTAGCTGGTTCATTGCCACGTACATAAACCCGGCAAACTGAATTTCGGCTACCGGTCGCAACCCGTTGATCGCCATGCCGATGGTCGTTCCGATAATGCCCGACTCGGCCAGGGGGGTATCAAAAACCCGATTTTCGCCAAACTGAGCCTGTAAACCGTCGGTGACACGAAAAACGCCGCCATTTTTGCCAATGTCCTGGCCCAGCATAACCACCCGCTCGTCGCGTTCGAGTTCCAGCCTCAAGGCCTGATTGAGAGCTTCGATAATCGTAAGTCGGGTAATCGTCATTGTCATACGCTTTTTCCTGCCAATCCTACAATTCTTACAAATTCTACCATTCCTGCCAATCCAACCAATCTTATCATTCCTACTTTGCCCCCAAATTTAGCTGCTGAAATTCATCTCGCTGGCGTTGCAAACGCGGGGTTAGTTCCTGGTACACGTGGTCGAAAAAGCCATCTGGCCCCGGCGTTGCGTGATTATGGGCTATTTCGACCTGCCGGGCTACTTCGGCTTCGGCTTCTTCGACCAGGTGTTTGTCCTCGGTTTCGTCCAGCAGATTGCGGTCGAACAGGAATTGCCGGATGCGTTTGATCGGATCGCGGACCTCCCAGTAAGCAATTTCTTCTTTGCTGCGATAGCGGGTCGGGTCGTCGGCAGTGGTATGCGCGCCTAGCCGGTAGGTGACGGTTTCGACCAGGGTCGGCCCATCTCCGGCCCGCGCCCGGTCGACCGCCTCGCGGACAACCTCAAATACCGCCAGCAGGTCGTTACCGTCTACCAGCCGGGCCGGCACGCCAAAACCGGCTCCCCGGTAAGCCAGCCGGGCGGCGGCACTTTGCTTGCTGCGCGGGGTACTGATCGCCCAGCCGTTGTTGACCACGACCATCACGACCGGTGCTTTGAAAACACCGGCAAAATTCAGAGCCTCATTGAAATCGCCTTCGCTGGTCGCGCCGTCGCCACAACCACCAACCACCACTTCCCCGGCGTTACGGATTTTAGATGCCATCGCCAGGCCGACCGCGTGGAGAGTCTGGGTGGCGATTACAATTTGAAGGGGTAAACAGCGGGTATCCTCGCCGGTCAACTCGCGGGGGGTCGCATAGCCGCGTGTGTAGTACGTGAGGGCGGCGATGGATAGCCCTTTAGTCATGTAGGCACCGGCCTCGCGATACGAACCAGTAACCCAATCGCGGGGTTGGAGTGGGGCCGCCATCCCGACTGCGCTGGCTTCCTGACCCTGCAAAGGACCCCAGGTGGTTGCTCGGCCCTGACGCTGGAGGGCTACAATCTTATTGGAAAAAAAGCGGGTTAGCCACATCATTCGGTACCAGCCGCGCAATTGTTCGTCGGTGATGCCACTCGGCATACTGCCGGTCAGGCGGCCATCGAGGTCTAAAAGCTGGTAGGGTGTTTCAAGCGCGTCAGTGTGCATCAAACAATCCTTCCCTGTTTAACAGTAAATTTTTGGGCTGAATAAAGCCAGGTGATACTGACTGAAAAGCATTATAGCACTTTTGGCGGTCGGTCTCGATAGGTTAACAATGTAGAAACAGGTAGAAAAAGAACCTGTTAAATTCTTATTTCGGATAGTGGAGAGCTGGTGAGAGGTTTAGGACTCAGGCCTCAATTCCGGCGATAACATCAGCCGGTGGGGTATCACTATATAAGACTTTCATAATTCCCGGTAGATATTTGTCCATCAAAATCAGGTTGGCATAAACTACCTGGCGGGTAACACTCAGGGATAACTGATCCTCGCCCAGGTCCACGCTGGTTTTGAAACGAACCTCGCCATCCTGATAATTCATTTCAAAGTTGCCGAAGGTCAAACCAAAATTTGCTCTGGTGATGAACTCGGCTACTTGAGGCAGTTTAGTAGCCGGTATACTGAGCGGGCATAACGAGTAAACGACAAGCTGGTTTGATTTTTCCCGCGTCTGGGCATAACACATCCATTGACCCGTATCGGTCTGGAAAGGGAAACTCAAGGTCAACCTTTCGGCTTCCTCGGAGAAAGACCAGCCCTCGCCCTGAAAGAATTCCAGTACTGTATTGTAAATTTGGTTTATCATTTTTTCCAGGCCAGACTAGAACGCTGAACCATCGCCGTGCTGGTCTTTGGAAACCTGATCACCCAGATAGGTTTTGCCCGGCAAGGAAGCCGCCACGTCTTTAATACTCCATTTAGTATCACTGAATATTTTCGTATTGCACAATACTTCTAATTCCGAATGCCATTTATCCAACCGGGCATAAGAACCGTCTTTCAAACGGGCTTTATCGGGGAAGCGTTGAGCAATATCATCAATGCTCGACACTTTGCTTTCATCTCCATGCTCGACCAGACCAAAGATTGCCTCACGCGACATCCTTGCAGTTTGCCCCGAATATTGCACACCGACCGCGCTATCTTTGCCTAACATCGCATCGTCGCCGTAAATACGACCTATTTTATCGCCTTTACCGGTTTCTACTTCCAGACCATTCGAGCAGAAATAATCGTGCAGCACATTGGTACCGGCCTGTAAGAGAGTGTTATTTATAAACTTGTGGTAACTGCTATAGGTCGTTGCCATCGCCTTGTTTTCGTACTGTTCTTTACCCTTAGTTGTTTTATATTTGTTAAAAGTGTCCCCGATGTTATTAACCAAGAGTTTGAATTGCTTCTTGTCTTGCGGAATATAATCACCTTTGAGCAAGAAGGTGATTTTCTCAATCTCAGTATCATTCTTGGTGCTTAAATCAAACCGCTTGATGCCAGATTCATAAAAACTTTCATCCACTCTGGCTACATCATCGGCCTGTAGGGCTTTCAGACTGGCTGCCGCTTGCGATTTGCTGCCTACCAGTCTATTTTTGACGGCAGTATCAACCGTCATCTTCCGGTCACCTTTCGTAGCGGCGTATTCCTGCCACTCCAGCATAAACCTGAAGCTGGGCGTGTCAGGGGTCAGGGAAGCTGGTACTTTTAACCCAAGAGCCTTGAATCTGTCTTGCCAGCTACCTTCCATATTTTCAACTGACTGTGGGTCTTTAGCAACCTTCCCTCCTATCGCGCCAACGTCATAGCGGTCATCTTCGTATTCGCCATCTGGCTTCTGGGCCACTCCCAGCCCATCCTGGCCGTAGGCAATAGACTGGATTTTCCGCCAATCCTCAGCACTGGCCCGGTCACTATAGAAAGGCTTGGTATCCAGCCATTTCACAAACCACTTCATAATCTGGGTTTTGTTGACCAGGTGGCCGGCAGCATAGGAATCCTGGAGGAAGTGGTCGCCGAAACCATTGTTGATCAAAGCATTATTTTCATTCTCATCAGCCGCCGCCTGTTTCTTAGCCTGTTTGTCGGCATAAGATTGTTTTGCCAGGGCCCGCGCTTTCACGTGGTATTCTTTCCAACTGATCCAGCTTTCCGGGGCGAAGTGACAGGCGTTGCGGGCTAATCCCTCGGTATAACTGTTTTGTTTGTTATTCTTATCTTCCTTTTTGCCGGAAACACCCGGTAACGCCCCCATCAGGCGTACTTGCCCGAGCATGCTACCGCCCCGGCCGTTATCACCGATCGCGTCGTCAAAACCTTCGCCGACGTGCATACCGAACTTCTTCTTTAAGACGTTAGCCCCGGTTACCTCGCGTTCAATATCCAGGAATCTGATCAAGCTTTGCTGGCGGATACCCTGTACAATCTCATAACGGTTCTTGGGATCGGCGTCCATCATCTCGGCTGGGTTGCCGTAAATATCTGCCAGGGTGTTCATTTCGCCATAAGTGATTAACAGCGGTTCTGCGTTGCCTTTGCTGGGTAATTCTACCAGGCGCAACTGCCATTCGCTATTTATAATCTCACTCATTTCGGCTCTCACTGCCACATTACTTTGGTTTCCATCTATGGAATTAAGACGGGTATTCCTTTCAGTATCCTTGAGACTTTTCTCGTAATCCTTCCGACCCATCTGTACGCCTAAAGCTTTTGGGGGTTTGCTCTTGAAGTAGTTTATACGCCGGATTTCTTGCTCCAGTACATGTAAGACATCATCTTTGGAAACGATCTTCCCGGCGTGTATTCCTTTGGTAAACTTTATAGTTTTGTCCGGGCCGTCCGACTCCTGTTTAAGCTTAACTTGCCCGTTTTTGTCGAGATTCTTGTAACTGGCTAATATCATTAAATCGTCAGGGTTTACATCACCCAGCATTTTATGTTCAAAAGAGGAGTGGCGTTGAATTACATTTTTAGGGGCGATGGTACGTTGAATACCCCGGTTAGCAAAAGTATTGGGGATTTGGGCTGGTGGAATAGGGTTTGCCGGTTGGCTATGTCCACAGTTAGCATCACAACGGTGGTTATCCGTCTGGCGTTGCAACCCGGCGGTTTGAGTTGTTTCTTCAGCCTCGTGAGCGTGATCGGCATGACGCTGGACGGTCGACCTGGCGACCGGATTGGGGTGACTGCAATGGGAGTTACAGGAATGATTGGCCGGGCTGGTTTGAACAGAACGGGCGATTAAACGACTGACCGCCTGATTTCCGTATAAGCGTTGCATTTGCAAAATTGTAGCGGGCGAAACCGCCTTCGGATTAGCCTGGGCACGCTGTAAGCTGCCTATATTTCCACTATTTATTGTGGCAGAGGTTTCTTTTGAATTAGAGGTTGCTACCGCATCTGTGGTTTTTGGGGTGGAAGTCTGGCTTTGCCCGGCAGCTTTTGTAGACGACATACAATACCTCTTTTGTAACTTTATTTATAGTCGGTTCTAAGTCAAAAATAGACCTTGCTTACACCATTCAAATAGAAACGGTTACTCCCAGGCGGCGATTTTCCAGAATTTAAGTGACCGGAATTTATTCAGCCAGATCATAGATTAGGCGTACGATATTTTCAGTTTGTCGAAAAATTTACCAGAGACGCTGAGAAAGGGTAAAACAAAGTAAATTTTAAAAATAGAAAGTTTCTGAATTTTAATATACTAACGTTAACACGAAATTTGCAAGGTGTCAATAATATTTTTGCTCAATTCCAGGACTTCTGCGCTGGATTTTGCCTACTCCTTAAGGACTTGTCGCTTCAACCCCACTCGCTGAGGTTGAAGCGACAAGTCCCAAAGCTTTAAGCAGCCTTTTGGGGGCGGTGGGCAAAGCGCCGGTTGAGGAAGGTCAGCCCGGACTGGGCCATTTAAGCCGGTTGTTCACTAAGCAAGTTAGGGCCGCCGGAAAGCACCACCAGTTCCGAACCGGGAATTCGCCGAGCCAGCCCCCTAATCAGCAGTAGCGGCACACGGTCGGCCTGGCGTGTTGGGCCTGATGAACCTTATAATACAGATTTATATTGCATACTTTTGTAATTGGCATTTTTATCTCCTCTGAAACCATTGCGACGCCGGGGTTAGACATAACTTTGATAGTCTGTTAATATATAAAATACAAGAATCTTTATGTAGGTTTTGTTACCGCCGCTAAAATCATTTGTCTTTTTGCCTCTACAACGCCGAAATAAGAAAATAAGCTATGACTTGATCAAGGTAGATTAGGAGAAGTTGACGTGAGCTTAAATTTAGCAGTGTTGCTAACTGCAACCACCAAAAGATACCCGGCTGAAACGGCCATAATATTCGAGGGTCTGCACCTGAGTTATGCTCAGTTGAATGCAGCCAGCAATCAGTTTGCCAACGCCCTGCAAGAAGCCGGTATCAAGCGCGGCGATAAAGTCAGTTTAATGCTACCGAACATTCCGCAATTCCCGATTGCCTATTACGGCATTTTGAAAGTCGGCGCGGTAGCAGTTCCGATGAACGTACTGCTAAAGAGCGACGAAATCGAATATTTGTTGAGCAACTCCGATGCCACCGCTTTGATCACCTTTGAAGGCTTTATGGGCGAGGCGGTTAAGGCGGTCGAGCGGGTAAAAAGCTGCAAAACGCTGGTGGTGGCCCAGTCGCCTGGTAGCCAGATTCCACTGCCGTCGGGAGATAATGTCTACAGTTTTAGTGCTTTCCACGCGGCTAAATCGCCAAACTTTGATTTGGTGCCGACCATGCCGGACGAAACAGCCGTGATCCTTTACACCAGCGGCACCACCGGGAAGCCCAAAGGGGCCGAGCTTACCCACTTTAATTTGTTTTATAACGCCCAATTCGGCGGTGATAAGCTGGTCCAGACTAACCCCGGCGACGTGGCCCTGGGTATTCTGCCACTCTTTCACGTCTTTGGGCAGACCAACGTTATGAACAGTTTTATTTCACGCGGGGCGTCAATCACCCTTATTCCCCGCTTCGACCCGGTAAAAGCTCTGCAAGTTATCGAGCGCGACAAGGTAACTCATATTGCGGCGGTGCCGACCATGTATTTTGCTTTGCTCCACTGCCCGGAACGCACCAAATACGACACCAGCAGCTTGAGGCTCGGCCTCTCCGGCGGTTCGGCGATGCCGGTGGAAGTGCTGCACGAGTTTGAGAAAGTGTACGGCTTTCCGATTCTGGAGGGTTACGGTCTGAGTGAGACTTCGCCGACCGCCTCGTTTAATATGATGGATCGACCGCGTAAGGTCGGCTCGATTGGTCTGGCAATCTGGGGGGTCGAGATGAAAATCTTTAACGACCAGGACCAGGAAGTAGCGCAGGGTGAGTTGGGCGAAATCGTGGTGCGCGGTCATAATGTGATGAAATGCTACTATAAGAACCCGACTGCCACCGCCGAAGCCATGCGCAACGACTGGTTTCACACCGGTGACGTGGCCTATGTCGATGAGGAAGGCTATTTCTTTATCGTCGACCGCATAAAAGATATGATCATCCGGGGCGGTCTTAACGTCTATCCGAGAGAGATCGAAGAGGTGCTGTACCAGCACAGTGCGATAAGCGAGGCGGCGGTAATCGGGGTGGCTGACCAAAAATTTGGCGAGGAAGTGGGAGCCTATGTCACTTTTAAGCCGGGCTGCTCGGCCACGCCAGAGGAGATTATTGAGTTTGCCAAGAGCAAGCTGGCCGGTTATAAATATCCGCGCACAATCATCATTCTGGACACCTTGCCCAAAGGCCCGACCGGTAAGATTCTCAAACGGGAGTTAAAGTTGATGCTGCCAACCCTGGCTTAACCGCTAAACAATTAGGACCTTTCAAACAAAAAAGGCAGCCCCGGCGGGTTGCCTTTTCTTTTACCCTAAATCTGATTAATAAATTTAGTTGGCGGACGGCGTCGAACGTTTTGCCAGCCATTTGTCGAGGGTCGGCCATAAGCCTTTTACGGCACTCCGCCCGACTGCCAGCCCGATATGTCCACCCGGCATCACGACCTGCTCTTTGTCCTCGCTCCCGACCAGATCGAGAGCCATATTGCTCTGGGCGGAGAGGACAATCGTATCGCGCTCGGCCAGCACGTTTAAATAACTCATCTTGATCTGTTTGAGGTCGACCGTCTGGCCGCGCAGGACAAGTTGACTGGTCGCCAGTTTATTTTTCAGCCAGGCTTCCTCGGCCACCTGTTTGAAAGCCGCCCCGGCAAACGGGATCGGGTCGTTCATCCATTTTTGCATACTGATCCAGGATTCTACCGCCCTTTCGTCCAGGACCGTATCGAAAAAGCCGGTATAGCTGGTCAAAAAGCCGTTTACCGGGTCCTGCAAGCGCATACCCCAGTCCAGGAATTCGCCCGGAATATTGCCGTAAGCTTCCAGCACCCGGTCCAGATTGAGGTGTTTGGGATTGAGCCAGTCGTTAAAAAGCTGCTGGCTCTTAAAGTCGAGCGGGATCGCCAACGTGACCAGATTTTTAATCGGGGCCGTCGGATGGGTGGCGGCGTAGCAAAACGACAGCAACGCTCCCAGACAGTACCCCAGCACCGATAACTCTGCCGACTCAGCGTGGCGCAGGGTATTTTTGATCACCCTCGGCATATAATCCATCACGTACTCATCGAGGGTCATCTCGGCATCTTCCGGGCCGGGCGTACCCCAATCGAGCAGATAAAGATCGTAGCCCGATTTCACCAGAAATTCGACCAGGCTCGAACCGGGCCGCAAATCCACGATGAATGCTTTGTTCATCAAAGAGTAAATAATCAACAACGGTTCCCGGTAGCGGCGGGGTGTCGTGGGCAGGTAGTGATAGAGTTTGGCTTTGTTACGGGTCCAGATAACTTCTTTGGGGGTCTGGCCCACCGGGACTTCGGGAGGCCGGTCCATATAGCCCAGTGCCTTTGAGTAGCGTTTGATGGCGCTATCCAGTTCGCCCTGATATTTTTTTGCCAGACTCTCAGCCGATTCGGTAGTCATAAGCTCTATTTCCTCCTGCAATTTCTGGGAAAATCAATAAAATGATATTAGCATAGGGCCTGGTTCATTGCAAAAATTGCCTCTAGTGCCAGGGCCACCAGTGGACGAAGAAGAAAAGAAGAAGAAAAGAGTATTAACAGGGGAGACCCCTGTATACCCCTCGCGTGGCACCCAGTGGGTACCCGGCCCCACTACCCCGCTTCAGATTGGTTTGCGTCATTAAGCGAAAGTTCTGAAATAGAAACTGTACTTTGCTTGCGCCCGTTATGTATAATTAGTCTGTGAGCTTACCCGGTCCAACTACTAATTCTTACAATATTCTTACACCCTGCTCAGAGGCTTGCTTTCAAAAAATCTTTATGAGATAATGTCATTAATACATAAACTAAATTGCGTGGACTAATATTGCTTGTAGTGTGAGGAAAGACATGGGTACTGTCTCTAAAGAGCAAGCACAAAAACCGCTGGTTATGACGATGGACGTAGGTAGTAGTTCTTTGCGGGTGAGTCTTTATGATGGCTCAGGACACTCTATCGAAGGATTTGAGATAAAATCGGCCTACCAGCTAGATACTACTCCCGACGGCGGCGTGGAAAAAGACCCCGATGAACTGGTCGAAATAGTCGGTCAGGCCATTGATAAATTGTTAAACCTGGCCGGCCCACTGGCAAAAGAAATCGCCGGGGTCGCTATCGACACCTTCTGGCATAGCCTGATGGGTCTGAACAAACAGGGCCAGCCGACCACTCCTTTGTTGACCTGGGCCGATACCCGCAGTGCCGCCACCGCCCAGCAGCTAACGCGCGAGGTTGACGAAACCGCGATCCATTCCCGTACCGGTTGCAAACTACACCCGACCTATTTTCCATCCAAATTGCGCTGGCTGGCCCAATCTCAACCGGTAGTCTTCCGGCGAACCCAAACCTGGCTTTCTTTTGGTGAATACTTGTATTTGCGGTACTTTGGACAGGCTCAGTGTAGTTTGTCGATGGCTAGCGGTACCGGACTTTTCGATCAGAATACCCGCCAGTGGGATGCCGAGATGCTGAAGGTGTCGCGGGTCAAGGCCGACCAGCTTTTGCCGCTGGGTGATTTCAATACGCCTTTGAAGGGTCTGTTACCCGAATTTGCCCGTCGCTGGCCGACTTTGGCAGATATTCCCTGGTTTCTGGCGGTGGGCGACGGCGCAGCGGGCAACCTGGGCAGCGGTTGTTTTTCGCACAACCGGATTGCCGTAATGGTGGGGACCAGTGGGGCCATGCGGGTTTGCTGGCCGGCCCAATCCGTAAAAATCCCCTGGGGGTTGTGGTGCTACCACGCCGATTATAACCGGTTTGTGATGGGGGGGGCCTTGAGCGAAGGTGGCAACTTTTTTGCCTGGACTCGCAAGACTTTTCAACTTCCCTCGATTGCCGAAAGCGAACACGAACTAAGTATGATGGAGCCGGACGGCCATAATCTGACGGTGCTACCTTTTTTGACCGGCGAACGCAGCCCCGGTTGGAACGCCAGTGCGCGAGCCGCAATTACGGGTCTGAGTCTTGATACCAAACCAATAGAGATACTACGGGCCGGTCTGGAAAGTATCGCTTACCGGTTCGGGCTATTATACGAAATTATGGCCGCCAATTTGCAGCCGACGGCCCAGATTATCGCCAGCGGTGGGGCTTTGCTGGCTTCGCCTACCTGGATGCAAATCCTGGCCGACGTGCTGGACCGCCCGGTTATTGCCAGCGATGAGGGCGAAACTACCAGCCGGGGTGCGGCCTTGCTGGCCCTGG
This sequence comes from Chloroflexia bacterium, assembly GCA_038322625.1. Classification (GTDB taxonomy): domain Bacteria; phylum Chloroflexota; class Chloroflexia; order Chloroheliales; family Chloroheliaceae; genus 54-19. The sequence continues at coordinate 106,824 of JBBQGA010000001.1, read as the reverse complement.
AGCAACTCGGCGCGTTTACCCGGCCCGACCATCAAGACGGCGATAAAGCGCGAGGCAATCTCGATCAGGCCCAATTTAGTTTTGGTCAGACCTACCAGCCCGACTCAGCCCGTCATAATCGCTACAAAGACGCAATGGAACGTCAGAAGGTACTTTATAGTATGCTGGTAAAAACCCAGATGGCCTGATAGTCCGGTAATAAAACCGGTTGTTCTTACCTGGCCCGGAACTTTTGAAAAAGGGAACGTAACTACTCACCAAAGCTCTATAGAGGAGCGAAGCAGGGGTCGTGGGGGCCGGGTACCACCTGGGTGCCCTGCGGGGGGTCATACAAGGGTCTCCCCTGTTAATACTCCTTCTTTTTTCCCGGTCCACTGGTGGCCCGGGGGAGGGGTCAGGGGTGGGGCCTGAGCAGTTACAAAGATATTTGAAAGATATATGAACAGCGGAGGTTTGGAACTTTGAGTACTGTAACACAAGAGAAATTGACCAGCGACCAGTTGGATCAATTGTGCATAAATACCATTCGATTTCTGGCAGTCGATGCGGTGGAGAAAGCCAAAAGCGGCCACCCTGGTGCACCAATGGGCATGGCCGCGATGGCCTACACCCTGTGGACCCGCCACCTGCGTTTTAACCCCAAGAATCCGCATTGGGCCAACCGCGACCGTTTCGTGCTATCCAACGGTCACGCCTCGATGTTGCTTTACAGTTTGCTGCATTTGAGTGGCTTTGATCTGCCGTTGGAGCAATTACAGCAATTCCGGCAGTGGGGCAGCATCACTCCCGGCCACCCTGAATATGGTGTGACACCTGGCGTAGAAGTCACCACCGGTCCGCTGGGACAGGGCTTCGCTAACGGGGTCGGTATGGGGATTGCCGAGCAATTTCTGGCTTCTACCTTTAATAAGGACGAAAACCTGATCGAGCATTATACTTATGCTTTCTGTGGTGATGGCTGTATGGAAGAAGGTATTACCAGTGAAGCCGCATCGCTGGCCGGACATTTACAGCTAGGCCGCTTGATTTATTTTTATGATGATAACCAGATTTCGATTGATGGCAACACCCGGATCGCCTTTACCGAAAACGTAAACAAACGCTTTGAGGCTTACGGCTGGCACGTCCAGGATTTACTGGACGGCAACGACGTGGAAGCCCTCGACCGGGCGATTAATATGGCGAAATCGGTCAAGGACCGGCCTTCGTTGATCGTCTGCCACACCACCATTGGTTATGGTAGCCCGAACGGCCAGGGTACCGGCAAAGTTCACGGCAATCCGATCAGCAAAGTCGGCAAAGACGAAATAAAGCTCACCAAAGAAAACCTGGGCTGGCCCGCCGACCAAACTTTCCTGGTGCCGGACGAAGCGCGTCAGGTTTTCCGGGCTGCCGGAGAACGCGGGGCGGCCCTCGAAGCCGAGTGGAACAAACGCTTTGAGGCTTATAAAGGCCGCAACCCCGAACTGGGTGCCCAACTCGACGCCGCCCTCAACCGGAAGTTACCCCAGGGCTGGGATGCCGCTTTGCCGGTCTTTGCGCCTAAAGACGGCCCGATTGCCACCCGCAACGCTGGTGGTCTGGTGATGAATGCGTTGGCCGCCGCCAACCCGACCTTTATCGGTGGCTCGGCTGACCTCGATGAGTCGACTTTTACCCACCTGGAACATTACGATAGTTTTGAACCTTCGCCGGAAAAAGACGGCAAATACACCGGGCGCAATCTGCATTATGGTATTCGTGAACACGCAATGGGCGCGGCGGTCAACGGTATGGCAGCGCACGGCGGGGTCTGGCCGTTCGGGGCGACCTTCTTTGTCTTTAGCGACTATATGCGGCCCTCGGTCCGCTTGTCGGCTTTGATGCAGATTCCTTCGATCTTCGTTTGGACCCACGATAGTGTGGCGGTAGGCGAGGACGGCCCAACCCATGAGCCAATCGAACAACTGATGTCCTTAAGGGCGATCCCCGGTCTGACCGTCATTCGTCCGGCGGACGCGAACGAAACGGCAGTTGCCTGGCACTATATTTTCCAGATGACCGGCCCGGTCGGTTTGATACTAACCCGCCAGAAGTTGCCGGTGCTGGACCAGACTAAATTTGCCAGTGCTACCAACCTGACCAAAGGAGCCTATGTGCTATCAGAGGCCAAAGGCGGCCAGCCGCAACTAATCCTGATCGCCACCGGTTCGGAAGTGGCCCTGGCAATCGAAGCTCAGGTTAAACTGGAAGAAAGCGGCATCGCTACCCGCGTGGTGAGTATGCCAAGCTGGGAACTTTTTGAAGCCCAGAGCGAGGAATACCAGCAGGAGGTTTTGCCCGATAGCGTTACTGCCCGCCTTTCGCTCGAACTGGGCATCTCGATGGGCTGGGAACGCTGGATCGGTCCGCAGGGAGCCAGCTTGTCCATCGACCACTTTGGAGCCTCGGCCCCTTACGAAACAGTTTTGAAAGAATTCGGCTACACGGTCGAAAACGTGACGGTCCTCGGTCAAATGCTGGTCAAAGACCCGAAGGGAACCCAGAAAAGATTGCGCCAGGATCAGCGCAAATTTACCTCCGGCGGCCATATAGCCAACGCTCCGGCCAGTGGCGACGAAGGACACAGTTAATTTTAGACGTTTATTTTAGACCTTTATTTTATGGTGATTGGAGATTATTATGGCTGACAAAAATCCCTTAGAAGCTTTACTAGATTACGGCCAGAGCGTCTGGTACGATAATATTGCGCGTGGGCTGATCAAAGATGGTTCGATCCAGAAATTGATCGATCATAGCGGGGTACGTGGTGTTACCAGTAACCCCTCGATCTTTGAAAAGGCCATCGCATCCGGTCACGATTACGATGATCAGGTGACTGAACTGGTTAAGGCCGGGAAAAGTGCCGAGGAAATCTTTACGGCGGTCGCGATTGAAGACATCCGCGATACGGCTGATCTTTTCAAGCCGGTGTTTGACCAGAGCAACGGGGCCGACGGCTACGTATCGATTGAGGTTTCGCCTACGTTGGCCCACGACACCGAAGGCACCCTGAAAGATGCTCATAGCTTTTATGAAGTGCTGGCCCGGACCAATATCATGATCAAAGTCCCGGCTACCCCGGAAGGTATCCCGGCCATCGAGAGCTTGATCGGCGAAGGGATCAATGTGAACGTCACCTTGATTTTTGCGCTCGATGCGTATGAAGCAGTAGCGAACGCTTATATCAGTGGTCTGGAGAAGCTGGCAGCCAGTGGTAAAAAGCCGCTGGATAAAGTTGCCAGCGTCGCCAGTTTCTTTGTAAGCCGGGTAGATGTCCTGGTCGACAAAATGCTGGATGAGAAGATCGCGGCGACCCAGGATGCGGCCCAGAAAGCTCACCTCGAAAGCCTGAAAGGTAAAGCCGCTATCGCCAATAGCAAACTGGCTTACCAGAAATTCCAGCAAATCTTTGACAGCGAACGCTTTGCCAAACTCAAAGCGCAGGGTGCCCACCCGCAGCGGATGTTGTGGGCCAGCACTAGCACCAAAAATCCGGCTTACCGTGATGTCATGTACGTCGAGGAATTGATCGGGCCGGATACGGTCGATACTATGCCCCCGCAAACGGTCGTGGCCTTTGGCGATCACGGCAAGGTGGCCCGCACCGTCGATCAAAACGTCGAAGCCGCTCACAAGGTGATCGCCGACCTGGAAGCGGCAGGTATCACCATGCCGCACGTGACTGACCAATTGCTCAAAGAAGGGGTTGACCTCTTTGCGGACGCTTTTAGCAAGTTGTTGGCCGGGGTTGAAAGCAAACGCCAACAAAAACAGCTTGAGGTCGCTCGATAAGTAGTCAGGGGCGGGTCAATCTTGCCGGGTTGGCCCCGTTTGCACTTACTCGATAACACCGCTCCCGGCTTGATCAGGCAAATAGATCAGCGACTCGATCTCGCCCGGACTTTCTTTATCGTCAGCAGCAAAAGCGGCACGACCGTTGAAACAAAGCTGCTGGTACCATCTGGAAACTAAAATTCACATATTCAAAAAGGGAGAAACTCGATGCAAATAGGCTTTATTGGCCTCGGAAGAATGGGCTTTAACATGGTACAGCGGTTGGTTGAGAAGGGCCATGATGTAGTAGCCTACAACCGGACGCAGGAAAAAGTTGACGAAATCGTACAAAAGGGGGCCAAAGGTTCCAAATCGATCCAGGACCTGGTAAGCCAGTTGAGCGGACCCCGCAAGGCGGTCTGGCTGATGGTACCGAGCGGCAAAGTAACCGAGCAGCACATTTTGGAAGTGGCCGATCTGCTCCAGCCGGGTGACATCATCATTGACGGCGGTAATTCCAACTTCAAGGAGACGATTGCCCGCGCCGATATGGTCAAACCCAAAGGCATCTTTTTGCTGGATGCCGGTACCTCCGGCGGTATCTGGGGTCTGACCGTCGGTTATGCCGAAATGGTCGGTGGCGAAGACGAACCGGTGAAATACCTGGAGCCGATCTTTAAGTCGCTGGCCCCGGAAAACGGCTATTTGCACTGTGGACCGAGCGGGGCGGGCCACTTTGTCAAAATGGTTCACAACGGGATCGAGTATGGTATGATGGCGGCCTACGGTGAAGGCTTTGAAATCTTGGAAAAGAGCCGCTACGATCTCGATCTGGGTTCGATTGCCAAGATGTGGCAAAACGGCAGCGTAGTACGTAGCTGGCTGCTCGATTTGGCAGTCTTGGCTTTTGAACAGGAAGGCAACGACCTCAAGAATATCCGGGGCTTTGTCGAAGATAGCGGCGAAGGTCGCTGGACGGTTCAGGAAGCCATCGACCAGTCGACCCCGGCCCCGATTATTACTCTTTCGCTCCTGATGCGTTTTGCCAGTCGCCAGCCTGAAAGTTTTAGTGCCAAAGTTGAAGCAGCCCTCCGCAACCAGTTCGGCGGTCACGCGGTACGTGACGAGACCGGCAAAATGGTCAATCAACGCCAGCTACCTAATAGCTAATATTAAGGTTTAGAGCAGGCTATATATCCCTCCGGGGAGACTGCGCATTGCGAGTGGGGTCGGGGCCGGGTGGCTTGAACCGGGCCTGGTCAGGCCAGAAAAAGTCAAATTCACCGGCTCCACCGTTATAGCGGTCGTAAATTATGAATAGAAAGAGTGGTTTTTAATGACACTTGCAAGCTCTACGCCGGTGCAAACGCTCCTTCAAAATCCTTTGCGCCAGGGGGTCAGGACCGAAAGAACCCCGGAACCGAGCGTAATGGTTATTTTTGGTGCCACCGGTGACTTAACTCACCGCAAACTTATCCCGGCTTTGTATAACTTATCCCTCGAACGCCGCTTGCCGGAAAACTTTCAGGTGGTGGGTTTCGCTCGCCGTCCCTGGAATGATGAAACCTTTCAGAACGAAGCCAAAGACTCGATTAACAAATATTCCCGCCGCCGCCCGGTGCAACCTACCATCTGGGATAATTTCGGCAAGAATATTCATTATGTTGAAAGTAACTTTAACGACCTTAGCGGCTACCAAAAATTAGCCGAGGTGCTGAACAAACTCGACCAAGAGAACGGTACCAACGGCAACCGCCTGTTTTATCTTTCGACCAACCCGGCGGACTACCCGACTATTATCCAGAATCTCGGTCAGGCTGGACTGGCCGCCCCTCAACGGGCCGGTTCCGGTTCCTGGACCCGCATTATTATCGAGAAACCGTTTGGTCATGACCTGACCTCGGCTCTCGAACTTAATGATACGGTTGCCAACGTTTTCCGCGAAAATCAGGTCTTTCGTATCGATCATTACCTGGGCAAAGAAACCGTCCAGAATATTTTGGTTTTCCGCTTTGCCAATAGTATTTTTGAACCGCTCTGGAACCGCCAATATGTCGATCACATTCAGATGATCGTCTCGGAGGAACTGGGTGTAGAAGGTCGCGGGCCTTATTACGATGAGTCGGGGGCGATCCGCGATATGGTCCAGAACCATATGATGCAGTTGCTCAGTCTGACCTGTATGGAGCCGCCCAGCACTTTTGAGGCCAATGCTATCCGGGACGAGAAAACTAAAGTCTTGCGGGCGATCCAGCCGCTTACCCCGGATGAGGTAGTGCAGCGCACCGTGCGCGGCCAATACGGGCCGGGTTTGATCCTGGGTAAACCGGTGCCGGGCTATCATGAAGAAGATCGGGTTCCCAAAGACTCGATTACCGATTCTTTTGTGGCTATCAAGTTGTTTATCGATAACTGGCGGTGGGCGGGTGTACCGATATATTTGCGGACCGGCAAACGGTTGCCCAAACGGACCAGCGAAGTCGCCCTGCAATTCAAGCAGGTGCCGCACAGCCTGTTTAATCTGCCGGGCGAGCCGCCGATGGAGCCAAATGTGCTGGTAATGCAGATACAGCCAAACGAAGGTATTTCCCTCAAGTTTGGGGCTAAAGTACCCGGCCAGAATATGCAGGTCCGACCAGTTAATATGGACTTCCGGTTTGGTCAGAGCTTTGGAGTGACCGCCGCCGACGCTTACGAACGCCTGATCCTGGACGCGATGCTGGGCGACTCGACACTGTTTACGCGCCGGGACGAAGTTGAACAGGCCTGGGCCATCGTCACCTCGATTCTGGATGGCTGGAAGTTGCATATGCCGCCAAAATTCCCGAACTACGAAGCCGGTAGCTGGGGGCCGCGTGAAGCCGATGAATTAATCGAGCGGGATGGTCGTCGCTGGCGGAGACTATAGTTTATTAGGCCAGGGCCGGACTGGAAAATCACCGTTCGACAGGCTGGTTTTCTGGTCCTGGCTACAAACAGGGGGTTGCAGTGAGCGAAAATAATGGCGCAAAGCCGGGCAACGGCGTTGAAAATGAAAAGGTAGTGACCGCCGCTACTCCGACCGAAACCGGTGTAGTAGATGAAGTTGTGATGGTGATCGAGCAGGGCGAGGCCCGCCCGGTAGCTTTGGAAAATATCGAAAAAGGTCTGACCGCTCTCTGGCAGGCGGCCACCAAAGCTAATCCCGACGATGCTAACAAAGCCGTGATGCGGGCCTGCGTGTTTAATCTGGTAATTTGCGTCGATGGCGATGAGCAACTGGCCCAGGCTACCGAAACGGTGGCCCAGATCACCTGGAGCTATCCCTGCCGGGCACTGGTGCTGGTTCGCAAACCGGAAGAAGCCCAGAGTGAAACTACTGCTTCGATTTCGGCCCATTGCCAGTTGCCGACCGCGACCGGCAACCGGGTTTGCTGCGAACAAATCACGATTGTAGGCACCGGTCAGGCGGCGGATGGGTTGTGGAGTATGGTACTGCCGCTACTGGTGCCGGATTTACCGGTGGTATTGTGGTGGCCGGGCGACCCCTGTATTCACGAAGCCCTGTTCGACCGGTTGTTGGAAACCGCCGACCGGTTGATCGTCGACTCAAGGGCCTTTATCGATCCGGGGGCCACTTTTACCCGGCTGGCCCAACTGGTCGGTACCGGCCATAAAGTAGCCTTTAGCGACCTGAGTTGGTCCCGCTTGAATACCTGGCGGTTGAATATGGCTGAGTTCTTTGACCAGCCGGAATTTTTACCTTATCTATCGCACATTGACCGGCTGGAAATTCATTATGAAGCACCGGAGAACCACCAGCACCCTAATTTTTCGGAAGCCCTTTTATTGATCGGCTGGCTGGCTTACCAACTTGGCTGGCAGCCAGCTTTTGGCCTTCAAAACCGGGGAAACGACGCCTCTTTGATCCTCAATCAGGCCGGGGCACCTTTGTCGGTAACTTTACACGGCCATAACGACCGGATGGACGATCTGGGCGGCATTACCAGAATGAATATCTATGCCAGCCGAACCGTCACCGATGAGGCCGAGGCACCCCTGCGCAGCGCGACTTTCACGATAGCCCTCAGCGACGAATATGACCACGCTATAACTACGGTTCAGCAGGATAACGAACCGGCAGTTACCCGCAAGGTAATGTTTACCAAGCCCAGCCGTACCGATTTGCTTTGTGAGAATTTAGCGGTGGTGCGCCACGACCACCTTTATGAGTCTTCTTTGGAATTGGCCGGTCATTTTAGCCAGAAGTAGGCCTTTTATGGAACATAACAATCAGCGGGAATTAGTAATTTTGACCCAGGCTTCGGATATTGCCCAGGAAGCGGCTAACCGCTTTCAGAAGCTTGCGGCGGCGGCGATCCAGGCTAATGGCCGGTTTAGTGTGGCTCTTTCGGGCGGCAATACCCCCAGGGTGCTTTATGGTTTGCTGGCTGCCCCACCCTTTGCCAGCCAGATCGATTGGAGCAAGGTTTTTATTTTCTTTGGCGACGAACGGTGTGTCCCGCCCGATCACCCGGACAGCAATTACCGGATGGCCTCGGAGGCGTTGCTATCCAAAATGCCGATCCCGGCGGAGAATGTTTTTCGTATGCACGGCGAGGACGATCCGGCCCAGGCGGCGGAGGCTTACAGTAGCGAGTTACAAAAGTTTTTCCAGTTGTCGCAGGTGGGCGGCCCCTCACCGGAAAACTACCCGCGCCTGGACCTGGTTTTGCTGGGTATGGGGCCGGACGGTCACACCGCCTCGCTTTTTCCCGGCACCGCCGCCCTCCAGGAGCGCAGCAAACCGGTTACAGCCAATTATATTCCCAAACTGGATGCCAACCGGGTAACGTTGACGGCCCCGGCTATCAACCGGGCGGTTAACATCCTGTTTTTGATCGAGGGTGCCAGCAAAGCTCAACCGCTCCGCGAGGTGCTGCAAGGCGAGTACCAGCCCCAGGTCTACCCCAGCCAGTTGATCAGACCGAATCAAGGTCAACTGACGTTCCTGGTCGATCAGGCCGCCGCCGCCGACTTAAAACAGAAAGGATAAAAGCTTTTAGGGGTTTCTATTTTACAAAACCAAAAAGTAACTATTCACGCTACCTCTTTCGAGGCGGGGTTCGTAGGGGTCGGGTACCCACTGGGTGCCCTGCGGGGGGTCATACAGGCGGGTACCCACTGGGTGCCCCTGTGTCTCTCTTTTTCCCCGCCTTGGGGCGGGGTCAGGGTGGGGTCTGAACAGTTACAAAAATTTAGCTAAAAGTAGAAGCTCCTATAGCTTTAATAAAATATGTCTGAGCAGGTTTTTGACTGGAATAAGATGTTGTGGTTCGAGGATATTTGGCGCGACCGCGAGGAGCGTCTCTATCCTGAGCTTTTTGGACCTTTACCCAAAACCGTGTTACCCCTGAAACCGGAGGCTATCCGCGCCATTCTCGGCCCAACCATTACTATAGAAGAACACTGGCAGCAATTTGCGGTTATCGAAATTGAAGCCAACTCCCATCACGCCGATTATATCTATGTAACGACCGGATTTAGCCAGCCCTGGAAGATCGACGACCCGGCCAAGCTCGACCGCAACGGCTTTAGCGGCTACGGTTACGAAATGCTGGTCAGAACGCCGGAGCGGGCCGGGTGGGCCGTCGATATGCTGCACCGGTTGAGTGCTTACCAGCTTGGTGTTTACAACGGCCTCCTGAAAGGTAAACTTTTTGAGTATTATGACTGGATGCCTCTGAATGGTCCGGTCAATCCGCAGTTACCGGCCTCCAAAGTGCGGGGGATGTTGTTGACCCGGCCCCAGGATTTTGCAGCCCGGTTTGAATTGCGCTCCGGCCAGGTCGATTTGCTCCAGGTGGTAGGGATCACCGGTGATGAACTGGCTTACGGGTTGAGCCTGGGCTTTAGTCGGCTGGAACGCTTTTTGTATGAACAAGGGGCCGCCCCGACGACCGATCCGGGCCGCTCGACCATCGACCTGCCCCAGCACTTTGATTTGCCACCTCAGATCGCAAGCCGGTTTTAACTTTACCGGCTATCTCAAGAAACCGGCACTTTTTCGCTATGTTGCCGATATAAGTGTCATGTTTAATTATGCTACAACCGATATTGAACTGGCGGAGCGGCTTTTTAGCCCGGATTGCAGCGTGCCTTTCTTCCAGCACGAATTGAGCGGGAAAGCGACTTTGCTGCGGGGCCGTCTGGTCAACCTTTACAAAGTGCGCGAACGTTTTCTGAGTAGTTCGGCCAGTCTTTTTTACTGGGTCGAAGTCTTGCCCGACGAACAAGAATTAGAATGTTCGTGTAGCTGGCACCGGGCTACCGGCGAAATGTGCCAGCATATCGCCACCGTTTTGCTCTACAAATGGTTTGAGCTAAACATAAAACTTCCCACCAAACGCCTCAACCACCGCCTGATCGATTTGCCCGGTCTGGGTGATGGCCCCCAGGTATTGCGTCAGGCCCGTGAGATTGCTTTTTTGCAATTTGACTTTGATGAAGCCAGCCGCGCCCGCCTGGTGGAACTTCGGCAGCGTTATCTTGACCCCCAAACTCGACAAAAATGGTATTTTCGCTCATAATTAGCCTATCTTTAAAATAGCTGACTTTAATAGAAAAGATTATGAGCGAATACCAAAAATTTTATGAGGCCAGCCAGCAATTGCTGGTACTTCACGATGTGTTGGAAGATGAGATCGGCCAGCAAATGCAAGACCTGCTCCGGTTGTTGGCCGAAACCCAACCGGAAAAGATTGCTATCACCCGCGCCTATACCAATTTGTTCCGCCAACTGGTCGAAGAAGCGGTCCTATATCCCGGCGACTCGGTCGGTAATGCCTGGCAAAATCATTTGCTGGACCGCTTGCTCGATACCAATAGCGTGCTGGCCCGCCGGGTCCGACCCCCCGTTCTGTCCTATCCGATTGAGGCTAACGCCTACGAACTCGACCCTTTACAGGCTCAGGTTTTGCTCGATAACGGACTTTCTCAGGCTACTCGTTTCGACCTGACCCGACTGCAACAGCTTTATAGCCTCAGTGGGGTAACTTTGACTTCACGGGTGCGCGAAATTGTCGATAGCCGCGACCTGCCCGCCTGGAACGCTTTCCGGGGTGTTGGCAAACGTAGTAACGAAGATCAGTTACGTTACGCTTTCAAACGCGAACTGGCCGAGTCGAAAGATTGGCCGGGCTTGCTCAATAAATTGATCGTGTTTTACGCCCAGAGTGACCCGAACCCGTTTGCCCGGTTTGAGGCTTTGAAATGGGTGAGGCAGGTACGGGGCGGAGTATTTGAACCGGTACCACTGGTAGATGACCAGCGGTTTGAAAATCTGATCGGTTCGGAACGCGAACGCGAGGTCGTGATTGCCAACACCGCCCAGTTTGTGGCCGGGTTAAGTGCCAACCATGTCTTGCTTTATGGAGCGCGCGGCACCGGAAAAAGCTCGACGGTCAAAGCTCTGTTGCCCCGTTTTGGCAAGCAAGGCTTACGCCTGATCGAAGTCCATAAAAACGATCTGGCCGATTACCCCCTGATCGCCAAAGCCATTCGGGAGCGACCCGAAAAGTTTATTCTGTTTGTGGACGATCTTTCTTTCGAAGCCGACGAATTTTCATATAAAGATTTGAAAGCCTTGATGGAAGGCAGCCTGGAGCAACGCCCCCCTAATTTGCTTATTTATGCCACCAGCAACCGCCGACACCTGATCAAAGAACAGTTTAGCGATAATGCCCGGCCCGGTGATGAGGATGTTAACGTCTGGGACAGCGTCGAGGAAAAACTCTCGCTCTCCGATCGTTTTGGCCTGATCGTAACCTTTTTATCGCCTAACCAGACGCAATACCTGGCAATCGTGGATGGCCTGGCCGCGCAGGCTGGCATTACTCTCGAACAGGAAGACCTGCACCGCCGGGCTTTACGCTGGGAACTCAGCCACAGCGGGCGTTCCGGTCGGACCGCTCGCCAATTTATCAATCAACTGGTGGGCGAACTGGGGTTACAAAAGCTAGGTTAACCGGCCTGGTCTCACACTCAGGAGGATGCAATTGCCGCAGGATGATCACCTGGTTGTTACCAGAAGCAGACTAATGACGGATTTAGATCGACTAGGAGTTCGGCCCGGCCAGGTGGTAATGCTGCACGCCTCGGTGAAAGAAATCGGCTGGGTCGTCGGTGGGCCTGAGATAGTCCTACAATCCTTATTAGACCTTCTAACGCCGAGCGGAACACTTATGATGATGGTAAGCTGGGAGGATCACCCTTACGAGTTGAATAGCTGGTCCGCCGAAAAACAACAGCAATACCTGGCCGAACTCCCCACCTTCGACCCGCAAACGGCCAGGGCCGACCACCGCGAGCTGAGTATTCTGACCGAATATCTCAGAACACAACCGGGGGCAGTCCGTAGCCGTCATCCGCTTTCCTCTTTTGCGGCAATCGGGGCTAAGGCAAACTGGCTGATGGAAAATCATCCTTACCAGTACGGCTGCGGGCCGGGTTCCCCGCTGGCAAAACTGCATGAGCTAGGTGGCAAAGTTTTATCACTTGGGGCACCTTTTGAAACCCTGACGCTGTTGCATTACGCCGAACATCTAGTCAATATAACCGACAAAAAAATTGTCCGGTATAAAATGCCTGTGCTGGTGGCTGGGCAACGTGAGTGGGTCGAGCTGGAAGAATATGATACCGACAATGGCATTGTGGAATGGCCGGGCGAGGATTATTTTAAGCTGATCGTGCAAGATTATCTCAAAGCCGGCCAGGGCAATACCGGTAAAGTAGGGCAGGCCGCCTCATATTTGATTGAGGCACAAGATGTTAGTGCCTTTGGGGTAAGCTGGATGGAACGCAATTTCAGACCGGTCTGATTTATCTTTACCCGACCCTTTCTAAAAGAAAGTTGCATAATATGGACGAACAAGCCAGGAAAATTTTGGTACAGGCCCAGGAAGGCGATCAACCAGTTGAAAATTTGGACTTACACTTTGGGTCAGACGGGTTGCTGCCGGTGGTGGTGCAGGAGTTCGGTACCGGTCAGGTTTTGCTGGTGGCCTTTATGAACCGGGCGGCTTTCGAGTTGACCTTGCAAACCCGGCGGGCTTATTTCTGGAGTCGCAGCCGACAGCAACTCTGGCTGAAAGGCGAAACCAGCGGCGATTTCTTGCTAGTCGAGTCCTTAGCGGTCAATTGCGAAGAAAACAGCCTTCTGCTCAAAGTAACTCTGGCCGGAAAAGCGGCCTGTCATACCGGTCATCGTAGTTGTTATTATCGGGAAATTCTGATACCGGCTGCAAACGACTGATGCCGCAAGTGATAGAGCCGCCAGGTGAAATATGACTTTTGGTTGATTGATTACTTTGTTCTAGCGGTCTATAATTAAATTACACTTCAACAAATATATATTAGTTTTGTAACTGTTCAGACCCTACCCCTAACCCCTCCCCAGGCCACCAGTGGACGGGGAAAAGAAGAAGAAGAGAAGGTAAAGGGGAGACCCCTGTTACCCCCCGCATGGGCTGCGCCCCCACGACCCCTGCTAATCTTTTGGCCGAGGCTGGGTGAATAATTACGTAGTTTTTGCAGAGAACAAATTTTATGCAATTGACCAGGCCCAGTGTTAGTGAAAAGCCGATAAGTGGTTTGTTCCGCACTAAAAAGCTGCAATCCAATCCGACTTCCTATACCTCAATTCAAGCTTTAGATGGCTTGCGCGCGGTCGCCGTACTGCTGGTGGTCTGGTATCACTATAACGCCACAATTTCTTATCATGTAAGCGATGCTAATTATAGCCTGCTACAGATTTTTTTCCCGCTTTTTGAATTTGGTAAAAGTGGAGTAGAGCTTTTTTTCGTACTGAGTGGGTTTTTGCTTTTTATTCCGTATGCCAGAGCTTTGCAGGGGTTGCAACCTTTCCCCACCACCGGTAAGTTTTACTTTCGCCGGGTATTGCGAATTGTACCGGCCTATTGGGTGGCCCTGCTAGTTTATATAGCTTTACCGGCTCAATACAACCAGAGTCCATTTTCGGTACTGGACGTAGTGGCTCATTTTTTTCTCCTGCACAACTACAATACGCTAGCTCTTCATAATATTCACGGCATTTTCTGGACAATGGCAATAGAAAGTCAGTTTTATCTGATTTTGCCGGTAGTGGCTGGCTGGCTTTATCACGGGGTCCAGCGAGGCGACCTATTAAAGAGAGGCCGCCTTTTGCTTCCCCTGCTAATTTTAGCACCGGCCTTTTATGGGTTTGTTAATACTTATAGCGAAAATCATTTACCCTGGATCAACCGGCACCTTTCGATCTTTTTATTACTAACTTATATCGGCGTGTTTGCAACCGGTTCCGGTCTGGCCTTTTTGTATGTAGCGATGACCGAGGGTAAGCTAAATGATTTACCCACAAAAGTTAAGGAAAGCTGGGGCCGGAGGCTCGGTCTGACTGGGATTCTTTGCTTGTTTGGTTATCTGGTGTACGAAATTTTCAAGTTTTCAACGTCAAATTTTGTTTCACCATTTGGTTTTCTGGATGATTTTGTGCAGTATCAATTACTGGCGGTTGGCTATGGTGGGGTATTATTCGGAGTCCTGGTGGGTTGGGTGAATTGTCGCCGGTTTTTATCGTCTGCTTTTATGCGTCGGATCGGCGTCCTTTCCTACAGTATTTACTTGTGGCATTCCGCGATAATAGTATTTGTGCTTTTGGCTCTTTATTCTTTATTTCAAAGTGATTCTATAATTTATGTGCTGGGTTTTCCGCTAACCTTTGGGTTGGTGATGGGGGTGTGTCTTCTATCGCACAAATTTATTGAAAAACCCTTTATTGAATTTCGACGCAAACCGAGTTAAAATAGAATAGTTAGCGTACATATATTCTAATGGTCTTTCCTGTCTTAAAATTGCTGAATTGGAAAGATTAGGGTCTTCAGTTGTAACTACTCAGACCCCACCCCAGGGAGGGGATAGAAGAAGAAGTCTAAACAGGGGAGACCCCTGTTAGACCCCCCGCAGGGGTCGGGTACCCTTTGGGTGCCCTACTTACCCCGCCTCGAAAGAGGTAAGCTGAGTAGTTACTTCAGTTTAAGAAACTTATCAAAAAATGGATGCTTTAGATAAATTAAAAGTGCTGGGGGAGGGAGCGCAATTTGAGGTTGCCTCGTCTAGCTCGACCAGTAAATCAAAAAAAACTGGCGTGGATGCCGGAGCGTCCGCCCTTTGTAGTACCCAGGAAAGCGGAAGTGGGCGTTCCACCCGCTTACTGCGGGTCTTACAGACTAACCGCTGCGACCGGGGGTGTGCCTATTGCCCTTTGCGAAAACAAAACGACGCCGTAAAGCGGGTAAAATTCGCGCCGGAAGAATTAGCTTCGCTATATTTACAGTTTGAGAACCGGCGGTTGGCCGATGGGCTTTTTCTGTCGAGTGGTAGCGATGGCAGCCCGGATGCCTCGATGGAAGAAGTAGTTAAAACAGCCGCGATTTTGCGCGAGAAGTATCATTATGCCGGGTATATCCACCTCAAGGTTTTGCCGGGAGCCTCGTTCGGTCTGGTCGAGGAGGCGGCTCGGCTGGCAAATCGTCTGTCGGTAAACCTGGAGGCTCCCAATGCCGAGCGGTTAGGTCTGCTGGACGGCGACAAAAACTTTTTCAAAGATATTATTACCCGCATGGAATGGATAAAAAAATTGCGGACCGAGCGAGGTTGGTTGCCTGCCGGTCAGAGTACTCAGCTTATTGTGGGGGCCGGTCAGGAAACCGACCGGGAGATTTTGAAAACGGCCAGCTGGCTTTATCGGGACCTGGGTTTAAACCGTGTATATTATGGCGCGTTTGCGCCCGCCTGGGGTACGCCGTTGGAAGGTCAGCCCGGTGCGGCCCCCCGCCGCCAGCAACGGCTTTATCAAAGTGATTGGCTGCTGTCAGAGTACGGCTTTGGTTTTGAGGAATTACCCTTCGCGGCGGGTGGTGATTTACCACTGAATTTAGACCCAAAGGTGGCCTGGGCCATGAGCCACCCGGAACGCTTTCCGGTCGAAATCAATCGGGCCGAGCCGGAAGAATTGTTACGAATACCCGGCATTGGACCGCTTAGTGCCCGCCGGATCGTGTCGCTTCGGGCGCAGTATCCCTTCAAAACGCTGGCGGCTCTCAAACAAACTGGGGCGGTCGTATCCCGTGCCCGCGACTTTATAACTATCAATGGCGGCTATCACGGCTTGCCGCTGGAGCTGCTACGCCGGGCCGGGCGGCAACTCTCGCAACCGATTTCTAGCCCAACCCCAGTTTTACCAGCCTTTCGCCAGCTAAGTCTGCCGCTGGAATGGAGCCGGGAAGAAATTCTGCCCCCGCGTATGTCCACCGATCTGGCTGATCTGGCTATCGATTAACCTAAATGGCTCGCCGGTGTTCTTCCCAGTTGAGGCGTTCTTCCAGAAGGGCCATCACAGCCGCTTCTTCCGTCCGTTGTTTCAGGCCCTGGAGCATCGTACCATTTAAAAGTGTCCGGTAGCAAAGAAACGGTTTATAAATTTGCCGGGACCGGCTAGACTACGATGTTAACCAGTTTCCCCGCTACGTAAATAACCTTTTTGGGATGCTTATCCTCCATCGCCGCCGCCACTTTCGGGGAAGCCAGCACCGTCGCTTTGACTTCTTCTTCGCCCAGTCCGGCGGCAACCTCGATTTTGTCTCGGACCTTGCCATTGACCTGGACCACGATGGTCACGACCTCGTCCACCGCCAGGGCCGGGTCGAAGGCTGGCATTCGCTGAGTGTGAATGGTGCCGGTGTGACCGGTCTGCTGCCACAATTCCTCGGTAATGTGAGGAGCCAGCGGTGCCAGCAACAACAACAACGTCTCGATGGCCTCTTTCCAGGCCGGGGTATTGTAAACGCCGGGTTGTTTGGCCGCGAATTCATACAGCGAGTTGGTAAACTCCATCAGGCCGCTCAGGGCGGTGTTCAAGGCCCAGTGACCCAGGTCGTCTACTACCCGCTTGATCGTTTTGTGAGTAACTCGCCGGATTTCCTTCTCGACCGCGCTATCCACCACCGGCGGCCCGGCAGTCTCGGCATTCTGGACCAGGTTCCAGACCCGGTTCAGGAAGCGGCTGACCCCCGACAACAGTTGCTCGGTTTTGTCGTTCCACTCGGCTCCCTGGTCGAATGGACCCAGGAACATCAGGAAGCAGCGCACCGCATCGGCCCCGAATTGCTCGACCAGTGCATCCGGCGCGACCGTCTTGCCGCGCGACTTGCTCATCTTCTTGCCTTCGCTGCGGATCATGCCCTGGTGAAACAGTTTGCGGAACGGTTCGTCGAAATCCAGCAGACCCATATCGTGCAGGGCTTTGGTAAAGAACCGGGCATACAACAGGTGCATGGTAGCGTGTTCCGGCCCGCCGGTGTACTGGTCGACCGGCATCCAGCGGTTCACTTTGGCCCGGTCGTAGGCCGCTTCGGCATCCTGAGCGTCGCAGTAGCGCAGAAAATACCACGAAGAACACATAAAGGTGTCCATCGTATCGGTTTCGCGCCGGGCCGGTCCGCCGCATTTCGGGCAGGTTGTGTCAACGAATTCCGGCAGATATTGCAGGGGCGATACGCCATCGGGCCGGAAGTTAACTTCCTCCGGCAGGATCACCGGCAGTTGGCTTTCCGGCACAGCCACGATGCCATCGGTTTCGCAGAATACCATCGGGATCGGCGTACCCCAGTAACGCTGTCGGCTGATCAGCCAGTCCCGCAGCCGGTAATTGATTTCGGCTTTGCCAACCCCTTTTTCCTCGATAAAGCGGATAAAAGTTTTGACCGTTTCCTGACTATCCGGCAAACCGTTGAATTGGTCGCTATTGACCACGTGGCCTTCGTGAACCAGGGCCTGGGTCATCTCATCCGCCGAAATCGAGCGGTCATCCGGTTCGTAGACCAACCGGACCGGCAAGCCCATCGTCCGGGCAAACTCAAAGTCGCGCTGGTCGTGGGCCGGTACGCCCATCACGGCCCCGGTTCCGTAACCCATCAGCACATAGTCAGTCACCCAGACCGGGACCTTTTCGCCGTTGATCGGGTTGGTGACATAGCTGCCGGTAAAGACACCGGTTTTCTTTTTCTCGGAACTCTGCCGCTCGAAATCGGTTTCCGAGCGAGCTTTCGCCACATAAGCGGCCATCTCGGCCTGTTGGGCGGGGGTCGTAACTTTCTCGACCAGCGGGTGTTCGGGAGCCAGCAGAAAGAAAGTTACGCCGAACAGCGTATCAGGGCGGGTGGTAAAAACCGGCACGGTCGTTTCCTGACCGTCCGGCCCGGTGATCATAAAGTTGACCCGCGCTCCTTCGCTGCGACCGATCCAGTTTTTCTGCATCAGCATAGTGCGTTCCGGCCAATCGACCTCTTTGAAGTCCAGCAGACGGTCGGCGTAAGAAGTAATTTTGAAGAACCACTGTTCCAGTTCGCGTTTTTCCACAACCGCCCCGCAGCGTTCGCAGGTACCGTCGGCCAGCACCTGTTCGTTTGCCAGTACCGTCTGGTCGTTCGGACACCAGTTGACCGGAGCTTTAGCCCGGTAGGCCAGCCCGGCTTCGTACAGCTTCAGGAACAGCCATTGGGTCCACTTATAATAGTCCGGCAGACAGGTGACGACCTCACGCTGCCAGTCCCAGATACCGCCCATCGTTTTCAACTGGGAGCGCATCTTTTCGATATTGCTCAGGGTCCATTTACGAGCTTGAACCCCGCGTTTGATCGCGGCATTCTCGGCGGGCAGCCCAAAAGCGTCAAAACCCAGCGGCTGCATCACATTGTAGCCGTTCATGCGCTGGAAGCGGCCAAAGACATCCACCCCGGTAAAATTGTACCAGTGGCCGATATGCAGGTCGCCGCTGGGGTAAGGGAACATCACCAGGTTATAAAACTTGGGGCGCGGATCGTTATCGTCGGCGTGGTTCTGGCCGGTTTCTTCCCAGACCTTTTGCCACTTTTTCTCGATGTCACCAGGGGTATACCGCCGGTTATCGCTGCTGTCGCTACTTCTGGCGGCAGATTTTTCAATTTCGGTAGTCATGACAGTTAGACCTCTATTAAGTATTCCCGCATATCCAGCCATTGGCCGGGCAGGTT
Source organism: Chloroflexia bacterium (assembly GCA_038322625.1). Classification (GTDB taxonomy): domain Bacteria; phylum Chloroflexota; class Chloroflexia; order Chloroheliales; family Chloroheliaceae; genus 54-19. The sequence goes on along the minus strand of JBBQGA010000001.1, from coordinate 87,922 downwards.
CGCTTGAAAATTTCGACTGTACTGGAAGCCCCGCTGCTCGTAAAACGTAATAGCTGACCGGTTGTGGTCGGCTACTGACAAATAGAGCCGGGGCGGTCTAAGGCCCGGCGGCAGCGACCGAAGATCGGCCATTAAAGCCTCGGTCAGCGCGGCTCCGATGCCCTGCTTTTGCCATTGTGGCAGAATATAGATGCGGGTCAATTCGGCATCGGTGGCACCCCGCCGGACTATTGCTTCAGCGAACCCCACGATCTGCGACGAAGTATCTTCGGCCACCCAGAACCACTGGTGATGCCCATCCAGCCGGAAAGCTCGGCGCAAGGCTTCATCGGAATAGCTCATTGCCACGATCCGCTCCCGGTTAGTCGCCGAAACACTGGCGGTATAGGTAGCGTCCCAGGTAATTCTGGCTACCCGCCGAACGGCAGCCATATCCAGTTCGGTAGGCCGACGCAGTTTAATTTCTTTTTGGGTTGCAATTGCCATAATACACCTACTACTTGATCCGGCCATAGAGGTTATAAGAAAGGCTATAAACCAAAAAACCTTTCGTCAGCTGATAATCTCATTGTAAAGAGAAAATCAGGGACGAAAGGTTTTGAAGAACCTCACGCGGTACCACCCTGCTTGAAGACTGCTTGCAAAGGCGTTTTGGGATAATGGAGATGAGGGGGATCGAACCCCTGACCCCGACACTGCCAGTGTCGTGCTCTCCCAGCTGAGCTACATCCCCACGAAAATTGCTTGCAGACAGCTCACTTAATTCGGCTGTAACGGGCTGACCCGGCACCGGCTAACTATAGCATACTAGCTTTACCGCTGCAACTCCCAGGCGAGTTCGGCCCTGTTTGCCACCTTTCCACCGCTGGCGGCTCTCTATCGGGGACGGGCTTACTACTCCTGTTCGTAGTCGTTCGCTTTAGATTTGTTAAACCTGATTTATGCCTCAGGTGAGGAGTATATTAACATATCGATTCTTAAAAAGCAAGTCCGACCACAAAAATTTATTTGGCTTTTGCGCGGGGCTTTGGCTTCTTCTGGGGCAAGGGAATTTCGGCGGTGGCTAGTTTGATCAATTCCACCAGCCACTCCCGGTCATCCCATTTGTCGCCGGAAATAAGCAAATAAGGTTTGGCACCGGGGTAGGGCGCCCCTTCCGCGTATTCACCGATAAAAGCTTTCCCGCCCGGCGTCGGCTTAACAAATAGCTGGTCGTCACACACCAGGGCAATCATGCGGCCATCGCAATATAAGCCGTATTCGCCAAACATCTTTTTGGCCGAGACTACCCCTGCGGCGGCGATCTGGTCCAGGATGAAATCAACTGTTTTTTGCTGAGAGGCCATTGTACCTTCCTTCTGAAAAAAAAGCTTGCTCCAGTTATTACTAAAGCAAGCTAATCAGACCGGGGAAACCAACCGGTTTAGCGCAACCAGCGCAACGGGTCGGTATAGGTGCCGTTGACCAGCACCTCGAAATGTACATGACAGCCGGTGGAAGCTCCGGTCGTACCCTCGTAACCGATCAACTGACCCCGCGCCACCCGTTGACCGACCGCCACGGGCGGGGGCGAGTTAAAATGGCCGTAGCGAGTTTTAAAGCCGTTGCCGTGATCGATTACGACGCTATTGCCATAGCCGCCATCGTAGCGGGCCAGGACTACCGTGCCGCTATCGGAAGCGACGGTGGGGGTGCCACAACCGGTTGCAATATCCAGGCCCATATGAATACCGTACCAGATCGGTTGACCAAAATAGGTAGTGATAATGCCGTGAATCGGCCAGATGAAACTGCCGCTGCCTACTCCAGTGCCTTTATTCACCGTGCCAGCACCGGTCACGCCGACTACACTACGCTGAACCGGAGCGGGAGCCGGGACTACCGCTTTTTTAGGGGTGGCCGGAGCCGGTTTTGAGGCGTTGGAATTGCCGGTACTGGGGGCCGTCGCGGGACGAGCCGCCGCAGCCGGAGCGTGATTGGGCAAAGGCACCACGCCTACCGGCGGTTTGCCGGGAGCCGCCGCCGCTGCCGGGGCACTGACTACCGGTTTCGGCGTTACAATAATTTCTTCGACCGGGGGTGGGGGCGGCCAACTTCCACCCGGTACCACCAGGCTGGCATCCTTGACCAGTGGTAGATTGCGGGCAACGTTGTTGGGCCGGAAGTTTATGATGTTTTCGGGGCTTGTACCCAGGTAGGCTGCAATACCGTCCAGCGTATCACCCTTCTTGACCTGATATAGTACGCCGTCCACAGGCAAGATGCGGATTTGCTGGCCGACTTTCAGGCCGCCATCTAGCTCGTTATTATCCAGCAGCGTATCGGTTTTCAGGCCAAATTTCGAGGCAATGCTTTTAAGGGTATCGCCGGGCCGGACCGGGTAAATCGCTACGTTATCGCGCTGGGGCATACTGCCACCGGGCACCATTACTTCCTGGAGTGGTTTCAGGACGGTGCTTTCGTCGGCTCCTTCCAGATTATTTAGCTTGTAGCTGATAATTACTTTGGGGTCAACCCCGTATTTCTCGGCAATCTTTCCAACTGTATCGCCCTGATTGGTGATATGCAACATACCGGTAACGGGCGGGATTACCAGTTTCTGACCGGCCTTGATTTCACTATCGGGATCGATCAAGCGGTTGGCCCAGAGCAAGGTATCCAGGCTCAGGTTGCGATTAGCCGCCAACGACCGTAGCGTTTCGCCATCCTTCACCGTGATAACTTCCATGCGGCGAGTAAAAGTGGTGCTGTTGGCCGCAATTGCACTGGCATAAATATCCCGACTATCCTCGACCACCACCGATTTGGTGTCAATCGACATACTATCGGGCATCTCGGCATAAGCACTCATCAATTTAGTTGCCAGGCCGCTAAACCCGCCAAAGATAACCACCACCACCGCCAACACCAGCATAGCAAAGTGGGCCGTATAGCGGCGGGCATGATGGGTCATATCGTCGGTAGAGGAGGTCCCAAAATGCTCGGCGGCGCGTTCGGGGGCAATGCGTTGGAACCAGAAGAAGTGGCCGGGGTGTTTTAAGAATTTACGCATTTCGTTCGCCAGCCGCCAATCGGCCCGGCGCAACGGTATAAGAATTAAAGTGATAATTGCGCGGAAAAGTAATATGGGGGAGAGAGCAATCGCCTTGAAGACCCGCGCGAGGTCGGGGCGCGGTTTGCGGCTGGCCCGGTAATCGTGACCCAGACCGGCAATTTCATCCAGCATCTGCCGGGCTTCGTCCACCGCGCTTGGGGTCGGATGACCTTTAGACTGGGGCGGTTCATCCTGGTCGATCAGGCCAACCCGGCCTGAAGTTTCGTTTTTAGCCTTGTTAGAATTTTGTGGCACTGTAGTGCTTAAACCTCCCGGTCAAACTTTGTAAATAGCCTTGCTCATTCGGGACAACAAACTTGCCGTAGTAAGGAAAGCTAAACTCAGCCTGACCAACTACCAAACTTCACCTGAGCAGCCGGTGAGTCGATAGTTTTGCTACCAATACCGTAAAAGTAAGATTTAGCCGCGCAACCAGCGCAAGGGGTCGGTATGTACCCCGTTGACTATCACTTCAAAATGCAGATGGCAGCCGGTCGAATTACCGGTGGTGCCTTCCGCCCCGACATACTGACCTTTGGCAACTCGTTGGCCCAACCCGACGGCGATTCGGGACATATGGGCGTAACGGGTGCGTATACCGTTGGCGTGGTCGATTACGGCGTTTATACCATAACCGTAAGGCGACCATCCAGCCTCAATCACGGTTCCACCGTCCGCCGCATAAATCGGGGCACCGCAGCCGGTGGAAATATCCAATCCCATGTGAATGCCGTACCAGATTCGCTCACCGAAATAGGTGGTGATAATGCCGCCCATCGGCCAGCGCATCGAGCCGGTGGCTCTGCCGGCACCGGGTGGAGCCGCCACGACTGATTTTACGACTGGGGCAGCCGGTTTGGGAGCCGGTGCCGCTGGTTTGAGGACGGGAGCTGCTGGTTTTAACGCTGGTTTTGGTAACGGGGCGACCGGTGGCGCATTGAGGGCCGAACCACGCGCGGCAGCCGGTGCGTTAATCGTCGCACTACGTAGCGGGGCGACCGGTTTGGAGGCCGCCGGAGCAACTTGTTCTACTGCGACCGGGGCCGGCCAGTTGCCACCCGGTACAACCAGACTGGAACCCTCGATCAGAGCCAAACCAGGCGCAACATTATTAGGCCGGAAGTTTATGATATTTTCAGGTTTGGTTTGCAAATAGGTAGCGATACCATCGAGGGTGTCGCCCTTCTTGACCTGATAAAGAACGCCATCGACCGGCAGAATACGGATTTGCTGGGAGACTTTCAGGCCGCCTTCCAGGTCGTTATTATCCAGGAGTGTATCCGGTTTCAGGCCGAATTTATCGGCGACCGTCTTGATCGTATCGTTAGGGCGGATGGCGTACATATAAAGTTTATCGCGCACCGGCAGCGTGCCACCCGGCACCATTACTTCTTGCAAGGCCTTGAAAGTCGTGCTTTCGTCGTCTCCCGTCAGATTATTAAATTTGTAGTCCAGAATGACTTTTGGATCAACCCCATATTTTTCGGCAATTTTACCGACGGTATCCCCGGCACTGGCAATGTGCAACATACCGGTTACCGGCGGCACTACCAGTTTCTGACCGCCTTTTAATTCGGTATCCGGGTCGATTATATCATTGGCCCAGAGCAGGGTATCCAGGCTGAGATTGCGATTAGCCGCCAGCGACCGCAGCGTTTCACCGTCTTTGACGCTTATAGTTTCGATCCGGCGGGGAAAAGCCGTCGCATTAGCCGCTACCGCGCTGGCATAAATCTCGCGCCCATCGCCGGTGATAACCATATTACCCCCCAGCATCGGCGGGTTGGGGACTTCGGCATAAAGACTGAGAGTGCTGGTAGCCAAACCGCTAAATCCGCCAAACAGCACCACGATCACGGCCAGCACCAGCATGGCAAAGTGAGCCGTATAGCGGCGGGCGTGATGGGTCATGGCATCGGTGGAGGAGGTCCCAAAATGCTCGGCGGCGCGTTCGGGGGCAATGCGCTGGAACCAGAAGAAGTGACCGGGGTTGCGGAGGAATTTGCGCATTTCACCGGCCAGGCGGAAATCAAACCGGTGAGACAGGTGGGTTACAAAGTTTAAAATTGCGGCCAGGGCCGTAAAAGGCCACTGGATTAGCTTGAGCAGCCGACCAGAGGAATGCACCCGGCGCGCTGGGCGGCTATTATGATCCAACCCGGCGATTTGATCCAGCATAGCCCGCGCTTCGTCCACCGCACTCATCGGCTGGCTGGTAAATCGGTTAGGTACAGTTTGCTCGTCAGTTGACTCGACCTGTGTCGCAACACCAGAGTCAGCCTCGTAATGAAAATCGGAAGTGGGGTTATCGGTTTTGTGAGTTTGCTGCACTATCGCTTATCAACCTCCTACTTACCCTGCCTTCTTCCACCTGGGTAATTCTCAGTGGTCGAGGCTCAAACCTAATCAAGCCGGAAAGTAGCTCTAAAGCTGCTCCGTGACTGACTTTGTCTTCCGCGCTCAGGTTCCGTCTGAAAACTACTTTAACCTAGACCTAGCTCTTAAAAGTATATCTTAAAAGTAGATGTAGAAGTAGAAAATGCCCCCGGCTCTGCATCCTAAACCGGGCAGCCACAGGCACTCCCGACCTACCGGGAGCCAATGTCCAGCCATAACTAGCACTGGATTAACGAGTTGGGTGGGGTCAGTATAACAACTTCCTATAAATTGTCAACCTGAAAAGATGAAAACCAAAAAGACTGACCAAGATAATCAGGCTAAAGAGCAGGGTATTTCAGAGTAGAATGGTATTGCGGAATTGCCGGACGAATTGTAGCAATTTTTCCAGATCGAAAGGTTTTGGTAGAAAAGCTTTGACCCCCAAACACTTGGCAACCCGCGCCAATTCACGACTGGCCGAAAGCACTACAATCGGCAAAATCGGTTGGAGCATATCTTTTTGGATTTCCTCTAAAAACTGCCAACCGTCCATTACCGGCATCATTAGATCGAGCAAAATCAGGGAGGGCTTGAATTGAGTTAACCACTCCAGGGCTTCCTGACCGTTGCGCGCCACTTCCACCCGGTAGCCTTCGTATTCCAGCACCGTTTGAAGCATGGTTCGCATACCCGGATCGTCATCAACTATTAAAATAGGTTGTTCGCGCTCCGATGAATTGCTAGAGTTTGGCAAGGCTTGAGGCAGGTTTGTTTGGGATAGAGTATTGTTTGAATAACTCGATTGCGTTTCCAAAACAAAATTTATTTCTGAGTTTGATGTTTGCACTTGTTTTCCTTTTTGTTAACGGTTGAGGTCGAACCGCCTTCTATTAGTGCAACATACCCATTCTTGTTATAATAAATACCTATATAGGATAGTATAGCAATAGAGTAGGATTTTGGCTAGCTTTTGTCGATTTAGATTTAATTTTTATCTTTATCTTGGGTGAATAAACTTAATGGATTTTAGTTTTCGACATACTTATGAAGTACGCTACGACGAATGTAACCTGTTTGGCTGGCTTACCCCGGTAGCCGTTCTGCGTTATATGCAGGATATTGCCGCCTTGCACGCCACAAAAGCCAATATCTTGGAGGGCGGAAATTGGGTCGCCCGCCGGACGGTAGTCGAATTTGCCCAAACTGAAATTCCAGCCCGTACTCTACTGGGTTTTGAAACCTATCCATTAGGCTTTACTAAAGTGACGGCCCAGCGTGCCTACGATATACACATTTTATCATCTGACGGCTGGCCGGACAGCCCATTGGCCGAGCCGGTGGTCCGGGCCAGGACACTTTGGGTTTACCTCGATCAGCGCGGTCGACCGGCCCGGATTCCGGCCAGCTTTTACGATTTCTGGGAGCCGGGCACCCCGTCACCACCGATGTACCAGGAAGCCGACTGGCCGATTTTCCCCGACCAACCCGCTTTCAAATCTTCCAGAACGGTTTTATTTTCCGATTTGGATATTATGGGTCATATGAATAATGCCGCATACGTGGAACTCTTGGATAATCTGGCCTGGCAAGCCCTCACGAAAACAGGTATTCGACCCGATCGGGAGCAGGGTTATCCTTCGGCCCTTTATTACGACATTGAATATCAAGAAAGTGCCCAGGCCGGGGATTTGCTGGAGGTTAGCTGCTGGTTCAAACCGGGCGAAACACCGGGCGAGTTCGCGCGGCTGGAGAAAGTTACCAGAGATGGGAAGGCTGTCTTGCGTTCTCATTCACGCTGGCGTTGGCAGGGTCAGGTTCCCGATCTTTGGCGGCTTTATAATCTTTAGGATTTTCGCTTGATGACGCAAACCAATCTGAAGCGGGGTAGTGGGGGTGCAACCCCTGCGGGGGGTCATACAGGCGGGTACCCTATGGGTGCCCCTGTAAAAGCCCTTTTTTACTTTCGCTTCAACTTCACTTTGTGAGGTTGAAGCGAAAGTCCTAACAACGACCTGGCTGAAGATAAAGTGTAATAAAGGTCAGAGAGGAATAAGCGATGCAACTGGTGGAAATTGCCAGTGCCCGGAGTGGCGACAAAGGCGACAAGTGCAATGTAGCTCTCTTTGTAAAGAATCAGGCCGATTACGAACTGGTCAAATCGCTAGTCACAGCCGAGCGGGTAAAAGCCCACTTTGCCGGGATCGTCAAAGGTCAGGTCTACCGTTACGAAATGCCAAATGTGCTGGCTTTTAATTTTGTGCTGGAACAGGCTTTGGGCGGCGGGGCGACCCGGTCGCTGGGTTTGGACGGCCTGGGTAAAACTATGGGGGCCGCTTTGCTGCGGCTAGAATTATAGTATTAGGACTTTCGCTTCAAGCTCACCAAATGAGCTTGAAGCGAAAGTCCTAAAAACTTAAACTTTGACTGTCTTGAGCATAAACAACCGGGCAATACAACCAACGTTGCTGGCTTTGAGCGCAAAGCCGCGCAGCCGGTTCAACAGACCGGTTTTACCGGAGAGGGTTTGCAGCTTGCGGCTGTTGGCTGCCATCTTGTCCAGTTGGCTAGCGAAAGTCGGGTGGTCTACCTGAAATTTGAAACCCCAGACCCGGCTGGCCTCGTCGTCGCATTTTTTGATTACATCCAGATCGTACTGGCGAGGGTCCATGCCCATCCGACCGTAAAGAGTAACCGAGGCTGGTTGAGTATCGCGCAAAAACATTGTTATATAAACCGACAGGGTGAAGAACCGAATTAACGCTTTGTTGACTCCGCCCTGTAACACCTGTCGAGACTGCGACTTCATCAACACCTCGAAAAACTTGGCGTGACGGTGTTCGTCCTCGCACCAGCGGCCAAACCACTTGAAAATCGGGTGAAAGCGGTATTCCGGGTGGGCTTCCAGTTGATCGTAAATGGTGATATACCGCCAGTAACCGATGCACTCCGACAGGTAAACCGTGTAAAACATGATTTTCGGTGGGATGTTGTAACGTTTCTTGCGGTCGGTCAGAAAACGCAAATCGAAATCAATATCCAGATCGCGCATAGTGTGGGTCAGGAAGGAGGCGTGGCGGCCTTCGTCACGGGTAATATATTTGAAAGTGTCCTTGAGAATCGGGTTGGTGCTGCGGGCCGAAATCTCGCGGTAGAGCAAACACCCGGAAAACTCGCCCAGGCAACTGCGTCTGAGAAATTCCTCGAATTCCTCCAGCGGCAGATTTGGGAAAGAGGCCTTGAATTCGGCAGTCGGGATAAAGTGGCCTTTGTTATTATCGGCTTTGAACTCGGCTAGCAAAGCTTCAAACTCAGGCCGGTGACTTTCCAGGTTCATCTTGTCGAGCTTTTTGAAGTTGGTAGTATAGAAGCGGGGGGCCAGGATGTCTTCCTTCAATGCGCTGACGGTGGCCTCGCTTGGCACCGGGGTAATTGCCGGTAGGGTTGCCGTCCGGCCACTGCCACTATCGGCGGCACCAGCACCAGCCTGAATTGCACCGGACCGGACAGGGATATTCTTTTGAGAACTCATCAGCAGCCTCTTTCAATACATATTATAAATACATAGTTATAGGACTTTCACTTCAACCTCACCAGGTGAGGTTGAAGCGAAAATAAAAAAGAATATTAACAGGGGAGACCCCTGTTGTACCCCGCGCGTGGCACCCATAGGGTACCCGACCCCCACTACCCCCCGCTTCTAGCTGGTCTACGGCATTTAGCGAAAGTCCTAAGTTAAATACAGGGTTGGGCCTGAGCACCGGACGAATGTTGGATGGTTCTCACAAATTAAGTGTTCAGGCTGGCATAATAATTACACAATTTAAGCGGTATACCCATAAAATGTATCAAATTTGGCTCTGTTAGTCTGTAGTACATACTACGATATTGGGGTTTTAACCGGACGCACCCGGAGCGGTTAGCAGCGTCTTTTTCAGGGGGGTAATTAGGGGAGTAAAAAGAAAAGCCACTTGAAAGAAGTGACTTTTCACGAAATAATTAGCTTTTGGGTTTGACCTCACGACGCAGCGTAAAGGCCAAAATCGCAATCAACCCGGCAATCATCAGGAAACCGGCTAATAGGTCCTGGTGGGTGGTTTGTTCCAACAAAGCTATTACTACCAGCAGCACGGCTACACCGATCAATATGATCCAATCGCCCACAAAGAAGTTAAAGACCGCTTTTAGAAATTTCATTATTACAGCCCTTCTTCCTTGCGTAAGGGTGCCAGTGGATCGCGGCTGCTAATTGAGCGGGATTCGGGTGCGGTTGGCTGGTTGAGCGATTTTAACCAGTAGACCAGGGCGGCACTTGCCAGCAGGTAAATCGCCACCAGGGCAATCAACATCAGGTCCGCGCCGGGCCATTCGATGCCCAGGCCTTCGCCGCCCCAGAAGGTGCCAAAGCTGGTCAGCATAATACCCACCGAGAATTTCAACGTGTTTTCAGGCACTTTTGTAAGCGGACCCCGGACCAGTACTCCCGCGACAATCACCAGCACTCCGGCGATCAAGGCTCCGATAGTAGCCGCCAACAGACTGGTGGTTTTATCGGCGTCATTGGTGGCCGCCGAGGAGCCGAAGGTGATTACAATAAAGGCTACTTCCAGCCCTTCCAACAAGACGCTTTTGTAGGCAGTGGCAAAACCAAATCCATCGATTTTGTTGGGAAGGCTTTCGCCCCGCGCCCGCATCGCCCGCATTTCTTCTTCGTAGATGGCTTCCTCGTCGTGCAAAGCTTTGAGGCCGCTATAGCGCATAATAGCCTTCTTGAGCCATTTCAAGCCGAACATTATTAGAATTACGCCGACAATGAGCCGCAGAGCCACGATTGGCACAAAGGCCACCAGAGCCGTCCCAAAAACGCCGACCAGTACCGCCAGCGTTCCAACCGCCGCCACTGCCGCCCACAGGGCACTTTTCCAGTTGATTGTCACACCGACTACCAACACAATTGTAAGGGCTTCCACGAACTCTACAATTGAGGCCAGGAAAGCCGAAAGAGCAGATGACCAGAACATAAATGATTTTCCTTTTTCTTGTTTACCTTCTTTGTTAATTAGGATTTTCGTTGCAACCTTACTTCGTAAGCTTGAAGCGAAAACAAAAAAGGTTTTAACAGGGGAGACCCCTGTTGTACCCCGCGCGTGGCACCCATAGGGTACCCGACCCCCACGACCCCCGCTTTATTCCGATTGAGGGATACGCCTGAACAGTTATTTGTATGTTTAAAGTACAGGCTCAAAAGCCGTTGTTTCTAACTGCTTGCCCTCACCGGTGCCGGTTCGGGCGGGGTCGGTTCAGCAGTTGGGACGACCGACGCAAAACTTAAAGTTTTATCGCCCTCCGGGCTGGTCTGAACTGTTGCCTTGATCGTGTCGCCCTCTTTGAACCGGGCCTTGATTACCTCGATTGCCAGCGGGTCAAGTATAAGCTGTTGAATGGCCCGGCGCAAGGGCCGCGCTCCAAAGGCCGGGTCGTAGCCAACTTCGACCAGCAGTTGCCGGGCCTCCACGCTCAGTTCCAGCGTCAGGCGGCGTTCTTCCAGCCGTTTGCGCAGCGATTTTAGTTGGATGTCCACGATCCGGTCGATCTGATCGCGTCCGAGCGGCTTGAACACCACGATTTCATCGATCCGGTTGAGGAATTCAGGCCGGAAATGATCGCGCAGGGCCACCATAACTGCCTCCCGGATTTCTTTATGGCTCATTCCGGCCTGCGTCAGATTGAAAATGTCGGTGCTGCCGATATTCGAGGTCAGAATAATCACGGTATTTTTGAAATCGACCGTCCGGCCCTGGCTATCGGTCAGGCGGCCATCTTCCAGGATTTGTAATAGCAAATTGAAAACGTCCGGGTGTCCCTTCTCGACCTCATCGAACAGCACCACCGCGTAGGGTCGCCGCCGGACCGCTTCGGTAAGCTGGCCGCCTTCCTCATAGCCGATAAAACCAGGAGGTGCACCGGTCAGACGGGCCGCGCTGGACTTTTCCATATATTCGGACATATCGAGCCGGATCATAGCGTGTTCGTCGTCAAACAGAAACTCGGCCAGGGCGCGAGCCAGTTCGGTCTTGCCCACCCCGGTGGTTCCCAAAAACATAAACGAGCCGAGCGGACGATTGGGGTCCTGCAAACCGGCCCGCGCCCGCCGCACTGCATCCGAGACGGCTACCAGGGCTTCTTCCTGGCCGACAACGCGTTGGCGCAAGCGGTCTTCCATCTTTAGCAGTTTGTCCATTTCAGTTTGCAGCATCCGGTTAACCGGGATACCGGTCCAGCGAGCCACGATCTGGGCCACCTGTTCGGCATCAACCCGTTCACTCAGAAGGCCCTTGCCGCGCTGGACTTCGCCCAGTTTCGACTCCTGCTCTTTCAGGTCGGCGGCCAGTTTTGCCAGCTTGCCGTATTGCAATTCGCTGGCCTTGCTGTAATCCTGGTCGCGCAGGGCGGCTTCCAGTTGGGGCCGGGTCTTTTCGATTTCTTCTTTGATCTGGCGGGTCTTATCGATGGCCCCTTTTTCCAGTTCCCACTGGACCGACATCTGGTGATTGCGTTCGCGCAAATCTTCGATGGCCTTTTCCAGCCGGTCGAACCTTTCACTGGTTTCGGTGTCACCTCCGATGCCGATTTCACGTTTGAGAGCCTCGCGCTCGGTTTCAAGCTGGGAAAGCTCACGGCGAACGACGTCCAGCTCGGCGGGTAAACTATCGATCTCGGTGCGCAACCGGGCGGCGGCTTCGTCGATCAAATCGATTGCTTTATCGGGCAGGAAACGGTCGCTGATATAGCGGTTGGAAAGCTCGGCGGCGGCGACCAGGGCCGAATCGCTGAATTTTACGCCGTGATGAACCTCGTAGCGTTCGCGTAAACCGCGCAGGATCGAAATGGTATCTTCGACACTCGGTTCCTTGACCATAATAGGTTGAAAGCGGCGTTCGAGGGCCGGGTCTTTCTCAATATTCTGGCGGTACTCGTCGGGGGTAGTCGCCCCGACCAGGTGCAATTCGCCGCGTGATAAGGCCGGTTTGATCAACTGGCTGGCATCCATCCCACCGTCGCTGCTGCCACCGGCCCCCATAATGGTGTGAAGTTCGTCCAGGAACAATATGATGCGGCCTTCGGCTTGTTCAACCTCGCGCAGCACTGCCCGCAAGCGTTCCTCAAACTCGCCCCGGAATTTGGCTCCGGCCACCAGCGCGCCCAAATCCAAACTGACCAGCTTCTTATCCTTGAGACTTTGCGGCACGTCGCCCCGCACGATCCGCTGGGCCAGGGCTTCCACGATGGCCGTTTTGCCGACACCCGGTTCACCGATCAGCACCGGGTTATTTTTGCCCCGGCGAGATAACACTTCGATGCAACGCCGAACCTCCTCATCCCGGCCCACTACCGGGTCGAGTTTGCCATCCTGGGCGCGTTTGGTGAGGTCGCGCCCGTAGCGTTCGAGGGTAGCATAGCTGACTTCCGGGTTTTGCTCGGTAATTGGCGCGGTACCGCCCCGGATTTCGGTAATTACATTGTTGATCGCGTCGCGGGATATGCCCATCTCGCGCATCAGCTTCCCGGCATCACCGATATTGGCCGGGGTAGCCAGCGACATCAGCAAATGCTCGGTGCTGACGTAAGCATCTTTCATACGGCTGGCTTCTTTTTCGGCCTGATCCAGCACGTTGCGAGTGGCAAACGAAATAGCCGTCTTGCCGCGCGGTCCGTAATTTTTAGGAATATGCTGGACTGCTCCCTCGACCCGCGCCCGCAATCGATCAGGGCTGGCCCCCAGTTTGCTCACGATCTGGGCGGCTATACCGCCGGATTGATCGAGCAGAGCCAGCAACAGGTGTTCCGGTTCGAGTTGAGTATTTTTATATTGTTCGGTCAGCGCGTCGGCGGAAACCATCGCCTCCTGGCCTTTTTCGGTTAACCGGTCAAGTTTCATCAAGTATCTCCGTCTACAATCCCAATTTTTAGGACTTTCGCTTCGACCTCACTTGTGATGTCAAAGCGAAGATAAAAGAATTTAACAGGGGAGACCCCTGTGAGACCCCGCGCGTGGCACCCATAGGGTACCCGACCCCCACTACCACCGCTTCATCTTTAGGCAAAATTCCTAAATTTGATTTGTCGCGCTTTACTTTTTCTCAAGTTTGGCTCTGGCCCAATCCTCGTTTTGTTTGCGCACGGTAGAATTGTATTCGTCCAACCATTCTTTTGGTAGCAATTGGCGGGCCGCAGTCCAACTTAGCGGTTCGGTCTCCGAGATACGCCGGGCGGCCACTACCTCACCGACAAAAACCGTCATATCCTCGGTCGATAGCTGCCCGATCAAGCGGCAATCGAGCCAACCGGCGCAATCTTCCAAGCGGGGATTACCAAGCTCACCTAATTTGTACGATTGGTCGGCGAATTTGTTCCGGTCCTGACCGTGATAAAACCCAAAAGTGCGGATTAGCTCAAGCTGATCTTCACGGAGCAGGTGTAGACAAAAAGCCCCACTTTCGCGCACCATATCGTGCGTCAGATTGTTCTGCCACAACTCGATTAAAACGCGCGGATAATCGGCCACAATCGAGGCCGGAAGAGCCGTCAGGGCTACCTGCCCATTGAGTTTACCGGGCCGGGCTGCCGTGACTACCACCAGGCTATCGCGGTGCAGGGCCGACAGTAGCCGGTTGGCGGCTTTGAGGTCCAGTTCTTCGGTAGGCTTCATGGTCAGGTGGTTCCTTTCGGGCTTACTAAGGCTAATATTGAGCTAATATTGAAACAATTTATAGTGCTTGTTCGTCATCAAAATGTGAAGTTAATCGGGTAGAGTAGTGCTATAATGGAAAAATAGTTTACCATACTGGTTAAATTTGAGCCAGAAAGCCCGGCATGGGTCGATATAAAGAGGATATAAAGAGGGAAGGTCACACGGCAGCCGAAACAGGCAACCTAAAACCCGCGTCAGGAGTTTGAGGTGGAATGATTAAACAGTCAATCAAGTCGCGTCAGTTGCCGCGGAGGGTTTCAGCAAGCTAGACGACAAAGTAGAACCGATCTTAAATCGAGCCAGAAAATAAACAGGCAAACCGATAAAAACACCTTTAATTACAATTTTGATACTCAACTGGAACGGTCGTCAATTTCTGGAACGCTGTCTTGATTCAATGTGGGCGCAAACCTGCCAGGATTTCGAGGTTGTCCTGGTCGATAATGGCTCTAGGGACGGTTCGATAGAACTGCTCCGGGAACGGTACACCGGCTGGCTCGACCGGGCGGAACCACCTCGCTTGCGGCTGGTTGAACTGGCCCGCAACGAAGGTTTTAGCGGCGGCAACCTGGCCGGGCTGAGTGCGGCTGACCCGGCCTCACGCTATATCGCCACCTTTAACAATGATGCCTGGGCCAACCCGACCTGGCTGGCTGCACTACTGGAAGCGATTGAAAGCCGGGCAGATTGGGCAGCGGTGGCCGGGCCGATGCTGTTCGCCAGTGCGCCGGAAAAAATTGCCAGTGCCGGGATCGAAGTAAGGCGCGACGGTCTGGCCCTCGACCGGGCCTCCGGCGAACCGCTGTCAGGCGAGCAGCAGCCGGTAGAAATCTTTGGTCCGTGTGCCGGGGCTGCCCTCTACCGGCGTAGTGCCCTGGATGAGGTCGGCTTCTTTGACCCGGCTTTCTTTGCTTACCTGGAAGACGCCGACCTGGCCTGGCGATTGCGGCTGGCGGGCTGGCGCAGCCTGTACGTCCCAACGGCCCTGGTCTGGCACGAATATAGCGGCACCGGCGGGCAGGGTTCGCCTTTTAAGAATTTTCAGCTTGGCCGCAATCGCTGGTGGGTCATACTTAAAAACTGGCCGCTAGCTTTGCTCTGGCGGCACGGCCTGAGTATCCTTTTTTACGACCTGGCGGCCAGCATATACACCCTGGGCAAGGGCCAGCCTCATGCAGTACAGGGCCGGTTGGCCGCGCTCGAACCGCGTCACCTGGGCCGGTTGTGGCGGCAACGTCGCAAAATCCAGGCGGGGAGGGTCGCCACACTGGCCGAATTGGAACGCTGGCTGGCACGACCCGCCGGACCGTTCGATACCCTGCACGCTCGCCGTGTCGTCGAAAAGCTGGCCCATAGGCCGGTGGCCGCAAAGCTATGAGTAGCCCATTTAATCAAGCCCGGTTGGTCTGGTGGCTGGGACTGGCGATGCTGGCGGTACTGGTCTATCTGGTTGTGGCACTCACGGCTACTCCGCTGGGTTTTCCCCTCGACGATGCCTGGATTCACCAGGTCTTCGCCCGTAATCTGGCCCGACACGGCGAGTTCTCCTATAATCCGGGCGAACCGGTGGCCGGTTCAACCTCGCCGCTGTGGACTTTTTTGCTGGCTCCCGGTTATCTGCTCGATAGCTTTTATATTCCCTGGACTTACGGCCTGGGCATAATATTTCTGGCATTGACCGCCCGCGAGGTTTACAAGCTGACTGAATGGCTCGGTGGCAGCCCTCGCACGGCCTGGGCGACCGGCTTGCTCACGATCTTCGAGTGGCGGCTGACCTGGGCCGGAGCCAGTGGCATGGAGACCGGGGTCTTTATATTTGGCACACTCTGGCTCAGTCGCTTCTACCTGAGCCGTTTTCCAAACCGCAAGAACCTCGACCAAAATTTGAAAAACCCGCTATCCCAGTCTAAATTTGTGGTGGGGCTGGTCGGGGGATTGCTGACGCTGGTCCGACCGGAAGGGATGGTATTGCTGGGCCTGATCGGGCTGGATTGGGCCTGGCGCGAACGGCGGCAATTTCGCGCGCTCTTGACTGGCGCAAGTCTGCTACTGCTGGGCTTTTTGGTGCCGGTGCTGCCTTATTTCGCCTTTAACTACTGGCTCAGTCATTCGCTGTTACCCAATACTTTTGGCGCGAAAGTCAGTGCCTACGGCAATTTATCAATCCTGACTTTTCTGGCGGAAGCTCTCCGGGAAATCTGGTTGGCCGGTGCGATGTTCGCCCTGCTGCCGGGCCTCTTTTTCGCGCTTATAATTAGCCGGGCCGGGAAACTGGACGGACGGGCCTTGATCTGGCCGCCGGTCCTTTTTATGCTTTACGCAGTCAGATTGCCAGTCACTTATCATCACGCCCGCTATTTGCTGCCGGTTTTGCCGTTCTTGATTATCTACGGTGGGCTGGGTACCGGCGGTTTGATAGACTGGCTCAGGCGACAGCGATTACCGATAGTAGCCCGGTTTTTACCGGGGCTAATCGGCTTGCTCTGGCTGGTCGCCTGGCTGATCAACACCCAGGCTTACCAGTTTGATGTAAAATTTATCAACGATGAACAGGTGCGGGTAGGTCGCTGGCTGGCCCGCAATACCCCGCCGGATGCGATCATAGCTACCCACGACATCGGAGCAATCGAATATTTTAGTGAACGCCATCTTATAGATACAGCGGGACTGGTCAGCCCGGATTTTGTGCGGATCGTGGCCGACCAACCGGCGATCCTGGCCCGGCTCAAGGAGTTAAAAGTCGATTATTTCGCCATGCTACCGGTCTGGTACCAGGATTTGTACGAGCAATTCCAGGCCAACCGGCAAGCGGTGGTTTTTGAGCCACAAGAGACTTATCTGGAAAGATTCGGCCAGAAAAATATGGTCGTCTATAAATTAAGGTGATTATTTTTGACTTATCAAGACGCGCTTGATTATCTGAGCAACTTTATAAATTATGAAAAAGTGCCGATGCCACCGCCCTCCGCCGGAGCTTTTAACCTGGCGCGGGTCGAGGAGTTTTTAAACCGGTTGGGCCGACCCCAGCACAGTTATCCCTCGATTGTGATTGCCGGAACCAAAGGCAAAGGCTCGACCGCCGTTTTAATCACGGCAGCCCTCTCGGCGGCAGGCTACCGGGTCGGCCTCTATACCCAGCCGCATCTGCACATCTACCGCGAACGGATGCGGGTGAATGATGAGTTGATCAGCCGGGAGGAACTGGCGAACCTGGTCGGCGAAATACGGCCCGCCGTGGAAGGGATTCTGGGCGAGAGCGAGAAATGGGGAACCATTACCAGTTACGAGGTCGGTACCGGGCTGGCCCTGCTTTACTTCGCCCGTAAAAAGGTTGATCTGGCTGTGCTGGAAATCGGGCTGGGTGGACGGTTGGACGCGGTAAACGTGGTCCAACCGCTGGTTTCGGTAATTGCCTCGTTATCGCTCGACCATATGGCCGTACTGGGCAATACCATCGAGGAAATTGCAATGGAAAAAGCCGGGATTATAAAGCCTCAGACCCCGGTGATGGCCGCTCCCCAGTGGCCTGCCGCCTGGCTGGTGCTGGAGCAAATCAGCCGGGAGCGTCAGGCCCAGCTTCGACAGATAGTGCCAGCTCAACCGGTGGGGATTGCGCCCGCCCTCGACCAGCTTCACCGGGTGCGCCGGTCCCAAAGGGTAACAGTGGAATTCGGACCAGAAACGGTCGAGCTGGAACTAAGCTTGCTGGGCGAACACCAGCGCGTTAACGCCGGGCTGGCCGCCGCCGCCCTCTGGCAGCAGCAAAATCAGATCGGCGGTTTGCCGGTAACGGTCCGGCACCTCCAAACTGGCTTTAGCCAGGCTCAGTGGTCGGCCCGGCTGGAGGTCTTGCAGGAAGCCGCCGGACAACCTCTGATTGTGGCGGATGGGGCGCATAACGCCGAGTCTGCCGCCCGGTTGCGCCAGGCGTTAACCGAGAATTTTTACTTTAAGCGACTTTGGCTGGTGGCCGGGGCCTATGCCGACAAAGATATTACCGGGATTTTCCGCGAACTGAGCGTCGAACCGCAACCCGCCGCCATGATCCTGACCCGTTCGCGCAATCCGCGTGCCCTCGAACCGGTCCGGCTGGCCGAGCAGATTGCCGGGATATGGCCGGGTCAGGTCGAACTTACCGAAAACGTAAAAGCCGGCCTGGCAGTTGCACGCCACCTGGCCGGTCCTGACGATTTAATCTGTGTCACCGGCTCGCTTTCGGTAGCCGCCGAAGCCGCCGAAATCGAGTTAAAACTCAGTAACCTGGTTTAAGTTAGCTGCGGGCCGAAGCCGGGGCAACCTTGTTTAGAATGTCGGTCGTCGAAGGGATGCCACGCTGGTAGAAAACAATTTTGCCTTCTTTGCTGATCCCGACCACCGTCCGGTTGATGACCCGGATCAGACCCAGACCCATAACCGCGCCGTAGCGAGAAGCCGTCGCCAGCCCTTTATCGACCAGCAAAGGCGTAGTCAGGTTGTGCTTACCGACGAAACGCTGGTGCGATTCCGCGCTGGCTCCGTTGACACCAAAAACCGCTACTCCGGCCTCTTTGTACATCGAATCCGAGTCGCGTGCGGCACACAATTGCATGGTGCAACCGGGGGTCTGGTCCATCGGATAAAAGATTAAAACTACCGGTTGCTTGCCTGTAAAGTTGGACAGCTTGACCGCCCGGCCTTTTTCGTCGGTAAGCGAAAATTCAGGGGCGGGGGAGCCTACACCTATGGTTGCCATTTTACTAATCTCCTTTTATTTGCTTCAAATTTATTTATATTTCGATATTATAATTTCGACCATCTACAATTTACGCTTTCCGCACCTACAAAGCAAGCATTCTGCATTAAATTTACCCGATTTTAACAAGTTTTTTGGGGATAAAGTTTCTTTGCCGCCTGTTATAATGCTTTTGGGTAGTGGCTATTTTATTGGAAACCAGTTTAGAAACGAGGCCAGCCGATGATTGATTGGGAAAAACCGCCTAACGAGGGTTTGAGCCAGCGCGATCTGGGCCACCTGAAATATCTGCAAAAGCTGACCTTACAACCGCTCGACCAGTGGGAAGGTTTTTATCGCAGTCCAAGCGAAGGCATGAATTTTGGGCTGCGGTTTCAGATTGCTTTTGCCGGTTATGCCCTGTACGCTTTGGCCCGGCGCACTCCGGCTTATCAAACTCCATACGCTGAAGCTCTCAAGGCTCTGACCGAAAGAATGCTGGCGGCCCCGGTCTGGACCTACTGGTTTGGGGCAGCCGTGCGCGCCGAGAAACCAGCCAGCCCAATCGCCCCAAGTGGTCGGGCTTTGGAAGTCCTGCATAGTCGACTCGGCTTGAGCCACACGATTTCGCCCGACCCCTGCCAGCAGGGTAACGTCCAGTATAGCGGCCACCTGGCCTCGCTGCTGGGGTTTTATCAGCTTCTGAGCGGCGACAGCCGGTACGACGAGACCGGTTTCGATCTGTTTGCCACCGGCCCCAGCCAATCATACCGCTATCATTACACTTATAGCAGCCTGATCGAACGCCTCCAGGCCCAGATGCAAGAAAACCATTTTGGCGGGGTCTGTTGCGAACCGGGCCGGGCTTATGCCGCCTGCAATAATCACGCCTGTATTGCCAATGTCCTCTATGATCACCTTTACGCCACCAATAAAGCCGAGGTTAACCGGCAGTGGGGCGCGTGGGTCGAAAATCGTATGCTAACCGGTGGGGCCAGAGGCGACGGACCCCTTCCGGCTCCCAACGGCTTGTTGAGCGTGGCCTATATGCCCGATTTACACCTGGCCTTACCGGTTAGCTTCAACCTGACCGATGCCTGGGGCCTGGCGTTTATGGCCGCCTGGCAACCGGACCTGGTAAAGCAGATTTACCCTCGATTGCGCCGCCGGCTGAAAAAAGGTCCAGGCCAGACCTTGTACCTGAGTTCGGTAAGTATAAACCAGAAAGTCGAAATCAGCAGCGTCGCCCTCAATACCGCTTTTGCGGCGGTGCTGGCCCGCGAGATGGGCGACACTCCCACCTACACTGGTTTGCGAAATTGGGCCGACAATACCCTGTCTCCGGTCGAAGATGCGCCGGGCCGTTATTACGCCGGGGCGGTACCTGCTCCCTATGTCACCGCCCTGTTTGCTCTGGCCGAAGCCTTGCCCGAAAGCGGCGGTTTGCAGGCCTGGTTGAACTGGCGACCTGACCTGACAGCCCCCCGCCTATTAAGGATTTCACCGGAGGTTGACGTGACCCAGGCCGAATGGTCGGACGGACACTTGAGAATTGGCCTCAAAGGTCAACCCGGCACCCCAATCAAACTGGAGGTCGGCCACCTTTCACACCTCAAATCTGTGTCTCTTACCGGCACTACTGAAGTAAAAGATCAGTCGATGCCAGATAGAGATATAGATAAAGATGTAGAAATAAACCATTTTAGCGCGCGAGAATATCTACTCCTGGAGCCGGAAGCGCATATAAATCTAACTGGCGATAAAGAATTTGGCTACACCGGGTGATTTACTTCAATGTGGTTGGGTCCACGTGTACCCCAAATCTGAACACTTACGGTTTAAGCCGAATTTGATTTTTAATCCGGAACGTGTTATATTCTAACAGGTTAAATGACAATAGAATAGACCGTGATGCTCTTATCAAGAGAGGTGGAGGGACTGGCCCGATGAAGCCCGGCAACCGCCCAATGGGGTGGTGCCAATTCCAACAGGTGATTATTTTTTGATCGCCTGAAAGATGAGAGGTACCGAAGTTTTTTGACTTAGATTGGTATGAGCAGATGTGGGATTAGCCGGAAGGCCGGTAAACCACATCAATCTTACACAATCTATTTTTTTGCCCGTCGAGCGAATAATAACTAATTTCGGATGGATGCCCGTTGAAGCAAGCAACCCATAATAACAACCCTGGGGTTAATACCCTCGAATGGCGAAATGCAACGGCCTCCCAACCGGAAGCCCTTTTGTTGATAAACCAGTTACTTTTGCCGCACCAGTTTGAGATGGTTGAATGCCTGACATACCGGCAGGCCGGGGAAGCCATCCGCAGTATGCAGGTGCGGGGTGCCCCGGCCATCGGGGTAACGGCGGCTTATGGCCTGGCGTTGGCCGCTCGACAATCGAAAGCCACCACTACCGGGGAATTATTGGCCGAACTCGAACAGGCCGCCGAGTTTTTGGCCGTTACCCGCCCTACTGCCGTCAATCTTAGCTGGGCCTTGCAGCAGGGCCTTCAACAGGCCCGGCGATTGGCGCAGACCGGTCAAGCGGTACCGGCTATTGCCCGGAGTCTGGTCGAGTGGGCCTGTGAGCTTCACGCTCAGGATATTGAGGCTAACCGGCAGATGGGCCGCTGGGGAGCCGAGTTGATCCCGGATGGGGCGAACGTGCTAACCCACTGCAACGCCGGGGCACTGGCGACCGCCGGATACGGTACCGCCCTGGGGGTTATCCGGGCGGCTCACGAAGCCGGTAAGCGAGTTCATGTGTGGGTGGACGAAACCCGGCCTTATTTGCAGGGTGCCCGCCTGACGGCCTGGGAACTTCAGCAACTGGGGATTGATTATACCCTGATCACCGATAGCATGGCCGGTCATATGATGCAGCGCGGTCGTGTTCAGTTTATTGTGACCGGAGCCGACCGGATCGCGGCTAACGGCGATACCGCCAACAAGATTGGGACCTATAGCCTGGCGGTGCTGGCTAAAGAAAATAAGGTACCGTTCTATATCGCGGCTCCACTTTCTACAATTGACCTTGCCTTACCGGGCGGCGACTCCATCCCAATCGAGGAGCGTAACGCCGACGAAGTAACTATTATCGGGGGTCGGCAGATTGCGCCGGTCGGTACAAAGGCGGCTCATCCGGCCTTCGATGTAACCCCGGCCCGCTATATCTGGGGGATTATAACCGAGCGGGGGATAGCCCGCGCACCATATTTGACGAGTTTAGAGGGGATGTTTTCTAAGGAGGATTAATGGCTAAAGTTTTAGTTTCCGGTTCACTGGCCTTCGACCACATCATGAGTTTTCAGGGGTACTTCAAAGACCATATCTTGCCGGAAAAGGTACATATTCTGAACGTGTCGTTTCTGGTTAATTCGCTGAAAAAGCAACGCGGTGGCTGTGCCGCCAATATTGCCTACAACCTGGCTCTTCTGGGCGAACACCCGGTGGCAGTCGGGACAGTTGGACAGGACTTTGAAGAATACCGGGGCTGGCTGGAAGATGTGGGTGTGGATACCGGGGCGGTTCGGGTTATCCCCGACGAGTTTACCGCTTCCTGTTTTATCACGACCGACAAATCCAACAACCAGATTACCGGTTTTTATCCGGGTGCCATGAGCTTTGCCCACCAGCTAAAAATTGCCGAATTTAATTCGCCCGAAGTCGCCATGGCGATTGTTTCCCCCAACGACCCGGAAGCTATGATCAGCCATCCGCGCGAGTGCCGCGAAGCCGGTATTCCTTATATATACGACCCCGGTCAGCAGGTGATTTTCCTGGAAGGCGTTATTCTGATGGACGGCATCAAAGGATCGAGGGTCGTGATCGGCAACGATTACGAACTGGGCATTATCGAGAAAAAGACCGGCTACACCCCCGAACAGCTATTGGAATTCAGCGAGATGATAATCGTCACCAAAGGCGAATTCGGCTCGACCATCTATACCCGCGAACGGACGATTGAGGTGCCGGTTGCCCGCGAAAAAGCGATAGTCGACCCGACCGGGGTCGGGGATGCCTACCGGGCCGGGGTAATCAAGGGTTTATTACACGGTTACAGCCTGGAGCAAATGGGCCGGGTGGCCTCACTGGCGGCGACCTATTGCGTCGAACAGGCCGCTCCCCAGGCCCACAGCTATACCCCGGAAGAATTTGAAGCCCGTTACAAAGAAAATTTTGCTGATGTGCCCTTCCCCGAAGTGGGATTGGTTATGGCAGGTAGATAAATTAAAACCAAAATCGAGAAAGGTTTTGCAAACTGATGACTCAGACCTCAAGTAATACCGGTTACGATGTGAAGGATATAACCCTGGCGCAAAAGGGCCGGGAGCGTATTGAATGGGCCGCTATCGAAATGCCGGTCCTTCGCCAGATCCGCGAACGCTTTGGCAAAGAGAAACCGCTGGCCGGACAACGCCTCGGCTGCTGCTTACACATCACGACCGAAACCGCCAATCTGCTGCTGACCCTCAAAGAGGCCGGGGCCGAGGTGACGGCCTGTGCCTCTAATCCGCTTTCTACCCAGGACGATGTAGCCGCCGCGCTGGTCGAAGCCGGTATTCCTACCTACGCCATCAAAGGCGAAGACAACCAGACTTATTATCGCCATCTGGATGCCGTACTCAACACCGCCCCCAACCAGACGATGGACGACGGTTGCGACCTGGTATCGCGGATGCACATGGAACGGCCTGAGTTGATCCAGAACGTTATCGGCGGCACCGAAGAAACTACCACCGGTGTGATCCGTTTACGGGCGATGGAAAAAGACGGTGCCTTGAAATTCCCAATCGTAGCCGTAAACGAAGCCGACACCAAGCATATGTTTGACAACCGCTACGGTACCGGTCAATCGACCCTCGATGGTCTGCTCCGGGCGACCAATGTGCTGCTGGCCGGTAAAACTTTTGTAGTTTGCGGTTATGGCTGGTGCGGTCGGGGTCTGGCCTCACGGGCGCGGGGTATGGGCGCACACGTGATAGTCACCGAGATCGATCCGCTTCGGGCTTTGGAAGCCGTGATGGACGGTTTCAAGGTTATGACTCTGGAAGAAGCCGCCCCGGAAGCCGATATTGTCATCACCGTGACCGGTAATCTGAACGTGGTCGACCGCCAGATTCGCAAGCTGAAAGACGGCGCGATGATCGGCAACAGCGGTCATTTTAACGACGAAATCAATATTGCTTTTCTGGACGAACTTTCCGAAAGTCGCCGCAAAGTCCGCGAGTTTGTCGAGGAGTTCAAGCTGTTCGATGGTCGCAAACTTTATTTGCTGGCCGATGGGCGGTTGCTGAATTTGTCTGCCGCCGAAGGCCACCCGGCTGCCGTAATGGATATGAGCTTTGCCAACCAGGCTCTGAGTGCCGAGTGGGTTGCCAAGCAGCACGGCAAACTGAGCAACCAGGTTTACGTAGTGCCCCGCGAAATTGATGAAGAAATTGCCCGGTTAAAGTTGGTGGCGATGGGGGTCAAGATCGATACCCTCAGCCCAGAACAAGTCAAGTATATGACTAGCTGGCAGAGTGGCACCTAGCCCGGACCAGGATTGAAGCAGGAGTTTTGAGGTTTGCAAGCTATGTCAGACCTTGAAAGTCAAATCTAATCTAATTAAGGGAGTTATAAAAATATGTCCAACACTTTCATGAACTCGCCCAAACTATTTCTGACCAGCGAGAGCGTGACCGAAGGCCATCCCGACAAGATGTGCGACCAGATTTCCGATGCGGTGCTTGACGCCATTTTCGAGAAAGACCCCTACGCACGGGTAGCCTGTGAAACCGCCACTACCACTGGTTTGATTCTGGTAGCCGGTGAGATTACTACCAGTGCCTACGTTAATATCGACCATTTGGCCCGCGAAACGGTGCGCAACATTGGTTATACTTCCTCCGAGTACGGCTTTGATGCCGATAGCTGCGGGGTGATTGTCTCGATCAAGGAGCAGTCCGGCGACATTGCGATGGGTGTAAATAAAGCTCTGGAAGATAAGCAGGGCGTGATTTCCGACGAAGAAATCGAGTCGATTGGGGCGGGCGACCAGGGTATGATGATCGGGTTTGCCTGTAACGAAACCCCCGAACTGATGCCGCTTTCGATTTCGCTGGCCCACAAGATCACCCGCCGCCTGGCTGAAGTCCGCAAAAATGGAGAACTAAAATATCTGCGTCCCGACGGCAAAAGCCAGGTAACGGTCGAGTATGCTTTTGGCAAGCCGGTCCGGGTCGATGCCATCGTGGTATCCACCCAGCACGCCCCCGAAGTAGAGCATAGCCAGATCGAAACCGACGTAATTAACCAGGTCATCAAGGCGGTCGTACCAGCCGAATTGATGGACGCGGATACCAAGTTCTTTATCAACCCGACCGGGCGGTTTGTGGTGGGCGGCCCGATGGGTGACGCTGGTCTGACCGGTCGCAAGATTATCGTCGACACCTATGGCGGAATTGCCCGGCATGGTGGTGGGGCCTTCAGTGGCAAGGACCCGACCAAAGTCGACCGCTCGGCTGCTTACGCCGTGCGCTATGTCGCCAAGAACATCGTGGCGGCTGGCCTGGCCGACCGGGTAGAGTTGCAGGTTTCCTACGCCATCGGCGTTGCCCAGCCGATCAGCCTGATGGTCGAAACCTATGGCACCGGCAAAATTTCTGACGAGGAAATTCTGAAGCTGGTTCGCAAGCACTTTGATTTACGGCCCGCCGGGATTATCAAGGCCCTCGATCTGCGACGTCCGATCTACCGGCAGACTGCCGCTTACGGTCACTTTGGCCGTACCGACATCGATCTGCCCTGGGAACACACCGACAAAGCCGCCATCCTGCGCCAGGAAGCCGGGTTGGCGACCGAAGCCCTGGCAGCTCGCTAGCTTCTTCAAAATAAAAAAGACCTCCGGTTTTGACACTGGAGGTCTTTTTCTTCTCTCCCGTCCACTGGTGGCCCTGGGGCGGGGGAGGAGATGAGGCCTGAGTAATTACTTTTCTTTAGCTAATTTAATGGATAACCAGGGAGGATTTGAGCAATTGCTTGTATTCTGCCGCCAGTTCCGGTTTCCACATTGCGCCGGTGCCGCTTTGGACCCCATCACAACCCAGCTTCAGGTATTGCAGAGCGTCCGCTCCGGTCATTACGCCACCCACCCCGACAATCGCGAATTGAGCGGCAGTCAGGCCCAACCGTTGGCGAGCCTCCAGCAGTTGTTGAGCCATATACAGACCGGCGGTTTTGATCCCGGCCCCACAGATGCCACTTACCAGTCGTCCTTCGCCGGGTAAAGCTTGCTCACCTGACGGGTCGTAAACGCGAGCCGGAATGGTATTGATGGCGGCAAAACCCGCTGCCCCATTTTGCGAGGCACTCTCCACAATCTGACCGATCAAGCCGCTGTTTTCCAGGTACCCGATTTTTAACAAAAAGGGTATTTTGCTGCCTGAAAGGTTCGCCTGAATCGCCGCCGCGACCTGACTGACCGCCGCCGGACTCTGGTAGAGGCTGCCCTCGGCACTCTGCACATTCGGGCAACTCAGGTTGGCCTCGATAATATCGGCTCCGGCTTCCGCCGCCCACCCGGCGGCCAGACCGAAATCCGCCGCTAACTCGGCCAGCGTGCCACCGGGCCTGGCCGTCCCGACCACACTAACCACCAGCACCTGGCCGGGTCGCAAAGCCTGTTTGGCCTGGCGTACATCGGCTTGCCAGACGGTAGGCGGCTGGCTAGGCATCCCAAAGGAATTGGTAATACTCAGGTCGGCCAGATCGCCTTCGGTTTCCAGCGTCACCAGGCCGGGTTTCTCACCCGGTGGGGCCGAGCGGTACCAGTCAGGCCCGGTCTGGACCGGTCGTACATTGGGGAAGGGGTGGCAGGGCTGCGGACCGGTACGGACGGTTTTGTAGGTCAGCACGTCAAAACCCATATCGGCGTACAGCTTTATATAAGCCGAATTGAGCAACGGGCCAGCCGGGACACCGAGGGTACTGTTTACCGGATAGCCCAGAAAGCTGGCCGGTGGTAAACCCAGATTGAGGCGGTCCAGGTCGGGCAATTCACCAGTAAAAACCGGTCCGGCCTGGTAATTTTCATCGTAGCTCAGGGCTACATCATAGCTAGAACTCATCTTTTTCACCTTACAAAACTAAAAAGCGACACTACCACCGGGCTTGCCTGGTTAGCTTACCAGCGACCCAACACCCCGGCCAGGATCGCCATACGGACGTACATACCGTTGACAGCCTGTTCAAAGTAGACCGCTTGGGGCAAACTGTCCACGTCTTCCGAGATTTCGCCGACTCTGGGTAATGGGTGCATGATGATCGCGCTTTGCTTCATCCGGCTGACCAGTTGGGCATTGACGCTGTAGCTACCCTGAACCGCGCTATACGCACTTTCGTCCTCGAAGCGTTCTTTTTGAACCCGCGTGATATACCATACATCGGCTTGCTGGGCGACTTCTTCGATACTGGCGGCCTCGGTGATCTCGACCCCCTGGCTTTGCAGCAGCGTAATCAGGTCGGCGGGCATTGGCAGACTGGGAGGGGCCAGCAAAATAAGTTTGATTCCTTTGTACAGGCTGAGTAACCGGGCCAGCGAATGAACCGTCCGGCCATGCTTGAGGTCGCCGACCAGGGCTACGGTTAAGCCTTCGATCCGGCCACACTTTTGCAAAATGGTGTAAACATCTAGCAAAGCCTGGGTCGGGTGTTCGCCAATTCCATCTCCGGCGTTGATCAGTGGGACCGGGCCGCTAGCGGTCAACCGGCACTGAGCGTGAATAGCCTGAGCCGCCTGGGTCGCCGCTCCCTGTTGAGGATGGCGCAATACCAGCACATCGGTATAGCCGGACAGGACGCGCACCGTATCGGTCAGGGTTTCGCCTTTGGAAACCGACGAGAATTGGACCCCGACGATGTTATGGACTTCGCCGCCCAGCCGCTTCATAGCGATACTAAAACTGGCATCGGTCCGGGTACTGGCTTCATAGAACAGGTTCGCCAGAATCTTACCGCGCAAAATATCGGTCGAGCCATTGCTTTCTTTAAGCCGCTTCATGCGGGCAGTGACCTCGAAGAGTTGATCCAGGTCGCCCCGGCCAAACTGCTCGACCGAAATAATATCTTTGCCCAGCCATTCTCCGGCGGCGATTCGACTATCAAAAGTTAACATACAATTCCCCCTCTTTGAACTACAGCTTTTTGGCGGTATCTCTTCCTAAATAACCCGAAAAATTTGTATCTGTTCAGGCCCCATCCCTAACCCCTCCCCCAGGGCCACCGGTGGACGGGGAAAAGAAGAAGAAAAGAGAGTTTACAGGGGCACCCAGTGGGTACCCGCCTGTAGAACCCCCGCAGAGGCTGCGCCCCCACGACCCCTGCTTCGATCCTTTACACAGGTTTGGTGATGGGTTACAATATTTTTACTTATTCTAAATGTTACAAAATCCGGCCACTACCGGGTTTTGCCAGCACCTGTCCGTTCTCAAACACCAGTTGGCCGCGTAGCCAGACGCGCCGGATGCGACCTCTGGCGGGCTGACCGGCAAACGGAGTCCAGCCACATTTTGTAAAAAGACCTTCTTCCTGAATAACGTAAGGGCTATCTTCAAATTCTATTTCGCTTTCGTCAGGCGGCAGACCAAAGACCCGGCGCGGGGCCAGAGCCATCAGGCTCACCAACCGGTCGACGGTCAATCCGGCTCGACCATCAAAGGCGGCTTTGTACAGCAGCCCGAAGGCGGTTTCCAGGCCCGGCACCCCAAAAGGGGGCCGCTCGCTGTCTTTTTCGGCCCTGGTATGCGGGGCGTGGTCGGTGGCAATCATATCCACCGCGCCATCGGTCAAACCCTGCCAGAGTGCGTCCACGTCCGTTCCGGTCTGCAAGGCCGGACTCATCCGGGCATAAGCTCCCAGGCGTTCCGGTCCGGCGTCTTCGTGGGTCAAAAGCAGGTGATGGGGCGCGACCTCGCAAGTGACCGGTAAGCCGCGTTCTTTAGCCGCGCGCACCAATTCCAGCTCATCCCGCTTTGACAGGTGGCAAATATGGATGCGCCGACCATACAGCGCAGCCAGACCGATGGTGGCGGCTACAATTGGGCCTTCGGCGTGGATCATAATCGGTTTATTCGATTGCCAGCCTTTGAAAACGGCCAACATCCCCTCCAGGCCACCGAACACGAGTGGGCCGTGTGTTTCGCCCAGGTACGCCTTGAGGGCCGTGACCTCATTTTCCACCTGGGGATATAGCGGCGGGTTGGTGGGAGTAGCCCCAAAATTAAACCCGACATCACACACGATCTTTGCGGCGGCCAGTTGCTTCTTGCGGCTCAGGGCTTGGGAGGTGATGGTCGGCTCCGGGTTGTTTGGCATATCCAGAATGGCCGTATAGCCACCGGCCAGAGCGGCACAGGTTCCCGTATAGAAATCTTCCTTGTCGGTGCTGCCCGGTTCGCGTAGATGCACATGGGGGTCGCATAGACCGGGGAGCCGTTTTAGAGTGATACTTTGTGACATTGCTGGCCTTGCCTACCTATTTCAAGCCTAAATAGCTAATCACCGTCTGGTAACGGTTCTCGTCGATTGCGCCGGTTTGCCGGTAGCGTGTAAGTAGCTGACTGATAGTTGCCACCGAGTGGGGGAAGTAGCCCCGCTCACGCAGCGTAGCCGCCCCACCCTGTTCGCGGTCGACCACTACCAGCACGTCTCGCACGACCAGCCCGGCTTTTTCCAGTTTCTCGATTGCCTCAAACTTGCTATCGCCCGCCGAGATTACATCGTCGACCAGCAGCACCGTCTGACCGGGCTGGTAATCGCCGTCGATTGCTACTCCCAGGCCGTAATTTTTAACATCCTTGCGGGGCGAAATCATCGGACGCTGACCCAAGTGAACCATCAAGGCTACCAGGGGTGTCACACCGGTCGGAATATCGGCCAGCAGGTCGAACTGCAACCCGTCAGCTGCTTTTTGCAAAAGTTCGGCGGTCAGGGTCAAAGCTTGCGGGTAGCTACGCAACAACCGGAAGTTCAGGTAAATCGGCGAGAGCGGCGCGTCTGGCTGAGTTTCGTGCAACTTTATCTTAAAAGCCCCAAACTTTACCGCCCCGATTTCAAAAAGTACATCGGCCAGCCGGTCATTATCGGTAGTCGGAAGGGTTAGCGGCGAATTAGTATTTTCCATGTGTTAAAGGATTCTCCCCTGGCTTATTGTCGATTGTTCATGATTCTTTGCTGGCCTTCGGTCATCGCCTGGGCCAATCTGGCGGCTTCCTGGCGAGCCTTTTCGGCGAAATCCGGCCCGCTTGAGGCGTAAATAATAGTGCGGCTGGCATTAACCAGGATGCCCGCACCATGGCGGTCGAGGCCGTTTTCCAGCACCGCCGAAAGTTCGCCTCCCTGCGTTCCGATCCCCGGTATCAAGAGGGGCAAATCCGGCGCGGCCTGGCGAATCTGGCCTAACTCTACCGGATGGGTGGCCCCGGCCACCAGCCCGACATTGCCGTTACGGTTCCAATCCGGCCCGGCGGCGGTGCGGGCAACCTTCAGGAATAGCGGTTCGTTATCGGGGGTCAATGGCAGCTTTTGAAATTCCGCCGAGTCGGGGTTAGAGGTCCGGCAAAGCACAAAAACCCCTTTGTCGGCCCGGTCCAGGAACGGCGCGAGGGCACCACCGCCCAGGTAGGGTTGGACGGTCAGGGCATCGGCCAGGTAGTAATTAAAAAACGCGGCGGCGTAGCCCTCGTTGGTGCTAGCCAGATCACCGCGTTTTGCGTCAATAAGAAGCGGTATCTGCGGGTGACGTTCCCGCAACCAATCGCAGGTTCGTTTGAGAGCGACCAGACCGGGCGGGCCGCTTTGTTCGTAAAAGGCGATATTGGGTTTGTAGCAGGCCGCAAACTCGGCGGTCGCCTCGATGATCTGGCGGTTAAATTCGTATAGAGCATCTTCGGTCGGCAGACCGGCAAAAGTTTGAGGTAGCTTTTCGAGGCTACTATCCAGCCCCACACAAAGAAAAAGGCTCCTCGCCCAGCACCTGGCGAGTTTCTGAGAAAATGTCTCAGTAATCGTTTCAGTGCCGGGACGCGAGCCTTCTCCGCTTTTAATATCGTTCGGCGGTTGCGTCACAAATCCCCTTATGTATTTACTACCGGCAGTAGCTCGGTTCTTCCTATGTCACAATTGGTTGTATTATAACCCTCTTTTGCCTGAAGTGCAAACCGGGCCAGAGCCAATTTTAAGAGGAATCTGGCCCCGTTCTTTGGGGATTGGGAAAAGGTTTTAGCGTAAATCGGTCGCGCCGCGATAGATGCCGTCGAGCAGGACAAAGGTCGCCGGGTCGTAATTTCTGAGGGCTTCCGGTCCATTTATCCCGTGACTGTGCAGAGGGCGAGGCACCGCCACGTTAGCCGAAAAATAACACTGGCTCATCTCGGCAAAAAATTCCTCATAATTTTCCATCGCATAATCCCCGGCCCAGAGACCTTGCTTTTTAGCGGCTTCGTAGCGGTTTTCGATGGCTGTTCGCTCGTCGCCGGTCAGCGTCAGGCGCAGAATAGTGAGCGCCAGGACATGAACGCAATTGTTAACGCTATCTGGTTTGCTGCCCCGGTGGAACGGGTCGTCCGGTTCACGGAGCAAATTCCGTTCGCTACAGCCGCTCACCGGTTGGGCGTTCGTCGCGCTCCAGCCGCCGGTATAACGTTTGCAATCGAGGCTGTCACGGATATAGCTGATGTCACAGGCGATCTGGTCGTGGCCGAATACCGCGATAAAAGCTCCCTTCGTTCGCAAAATGATAGCCAGGTCGTCCCGGTGGCGAAGCATTGCGGCCAGCGTACTGCCTGCCGCTTCCAGGGCCGTCTGTGGCACCACCTGATCTGCCGTTGCGTAGAGCGGCCCTAACCGGCTTACCCGGCTCAACAGGATGGCATAGGGCGGGTAATCGGGAGTTGGCGAGGGTATAAAGTTTGCCAGAGGGGTTGGCCGGGCCGACTCAGCCGTTAGCAAGGTGGCGGTTTTGGTGGCGGCACTACAGGCACTCAGGCTCAATAACACAATGACCAATAAACTTGAAAGCCTAATTAATTTGTAAGCACGAACCACCGTATTAATTACTTCGCTTTCATTTCCCCATCCCCTGAGGGTGTGCATTAGAACTAAATACAAATACCATTTTCGCTTAAAAGTGATTAAGCCGGGGTTGTGGGGGTCGGGTACCCTTTGGGTGCCTCTGTTAAATCCTGATTAACTTTCTTCGAGTTCCTGGCTCAGTAACTCACGCCGGTACATACTGGCATACAGACCGTTGCTGTTCAGCAGGTTTTGATGATTGCCGCGTTCGGTGATCCGGCCATTATCCAGCACCAGAATCTGATCGCAATCCTTGATGGTGCTGATTCGCTGGCTGATGATCAGGCTGGTGCGGCCTTCCATCACTTTGCGCAGATTTGCCAGGATTGCGGCCTGGGTCTGGGTATCGATGCTGGAAAGTGCGTCATCCAAGATCAGAATGGCCGGATCGCGCATCACCGCGCGGGCGATAGCGGTCCGTTGTTTCTGCCCGCCGGAAAGAGTTACCCCACGCTCACCGATGACGGCCTCAAGCCCACCGGGGATTTGTTCCAGGTCTTTGGAAAGCTGCGAAATATGGGCCGCCTCCAGAATATCCGCCGGTTCGTAGGTGCCTTCGGCCCGGCCAAATACGATATTTTCGGCCAATGGCAGCGAAAACAAAAAGGTATCCTGGGGGACGTATCCCAGTTGCTGGCGAAGCCAGGTCAAATCGAGCTGTCGCACATCGATTTGATCGATCAGGACCTGTCCTTCCTGCGGATCGCGCACCCGCGACAGCAAATTTACCAGGGTGGTTTTACCGATCCCAGTTGCGCCGATAATCGCGCAAGAGCTACCCGCCGGAACCTTAAAATCGATATTTTTCAATACCCATGTATCGCCAAAGCTGATCCCGACGTTAGAAAATTCGACTTCGCCGCGCATACTTTCCAGCTTGACCGGTTCGAGGGGAGGTGCAATTACCGGTTTGGCTGTCAATACTTCCGCAATACGCTTCATCGAGGCCATCCCCTGCTGAAACAGGGTAATTACCCAGCCTAGCGCGATCATCGGCCAGGAAAGCAGGGCTACATAGCTCATAAATTGGACCAGTTGGCCGAGGGTGAGGGTTTTATCCACGACCAGCCTACCGCCGACCCACAAAATGAGGGCCGAAGCCAGCCCCAGTATCAAATACATCAAGGGCCACATAATGCCGCTTAACTTGGTATAAGCCAGGTTGTTTTTTATGTATTCGCGGTTCTGGTCGGCAAATTTTTTTATTTCCAGTTCTTCCTGGGCGTAGGCTTTGATCACCCGCACGCCGGAGAAATTTTCCTGAGCGTGGGTCGAGAGGTCGCCGTATTTGGCCTGTACCTGTTCATAACGTTTTTGCATGGCCTGGCTGGTGAAGAAAAAAGACGCGCTTACAAAAGGTAACACGACCAGGACAATCAGGGCCAGCCCGGTATTGAGGTTAAACATCAAGATCATCGCCAGAAAAAAAGTAAAGGCCGTCTGGAAAAAGTTTCCAATACCCATCCCCAGGAAATTTCGCACCTGGTTTAAATCGTTGGTGGCCCGGCTCATCAAATCGCCGGTGTGGATAGTCTGGAAATAACTTTGATCCTGTTCCTGCACCCCCCGAAAAAAGTCGGCCCGGATGTCGTATTCGACTTTGCGCGAGGCCTGGGTATTGAGGAAGCGATAACCAAACCGGAAAACCCCCTCTACCAGAGCCAGCCCGACAATGCCCAACGCCAGCCAAAAAATCAGGCTGTGATCGGCCCGACTGTCGCGCAGATTATCCACCGCCAAGCCGATTAACGTAGGTTGGGACAGGCTTAATCCACCGGCCAGAATAATCAAAAACGTGCCCAGCAACCACTGTACCCGGTATTTCCAGGAGTAGTGAACCAACAGTTTTACGGTAACACTTTTAATCATTAAAAAACTCACTTTTTTTATTCCAAACAGCTTACCCGATTGTATTATAACATTTTTCAAAGACTTCTCAAGCTCATAAGTATGAAAGTTAGTGGTATAATAAAGGTCAAATTAGAAATTCGCTCAGGCACTTTTGGTTAAAAATCGGGATAGAGTCAACCCTAGCTTCTCAAGTTGACCGCACCAAAACCTTATAGAAACAGGGAGTAGTATGCCTGAATTTAAAATTGTATCCGATTTCCAGCCCACCGGCGACCAGCCGCAAGCAATTGAGCAACTGGCAAAAGGCCTGGCCGCAGGCAAACGCCACCAGGTTTTGCTTGGTGTAACCGGTAGCGGCAAGACTTTCTCGATGGCCCAGGTGATCGAGCGTTGCCAGCGTCCGGCCTTGATTTTGGCCCACAACAAGACCCTGGCGGCCCAGCTTTACCAGGAGTTCAAAGAGTTTTTCCCCAACAATGCCGTCGAATATTTTGTCAGTTATTATGATTATTACCAGCCGGAAGCTTATATTCCCCGCAACGATGTCTATGTAGAAAAGACCGCCGACGTAAACGAAGAAATAGACAAGCTACGCCACGCCGCCACCCGCGCCTTGCTGGAACGGCGGGACGTGGTCATCGTCGCCTCGGTTTCCTGTATTTACGGTCTGGGTTCGCCCGAAGAATACGGCAAGGTAGTGGTATCCTTCAAAAAAGGCGAAGTGATCCGGCGCGACCGGATTTTGCGCCATCTGGTCGATATTCAGTATGCCCGCAACGATATGAGCCTGACGCGCGGTACTTTCCGGGTCCGGGGCGATACGTTGGAAATTTACCCGGCATATGAAGAAATTGCCCTGCGGATCGAGCTTTTTGGCGATGAGATAGAGCGGATCACCGAAATCGACCCGCTGACCGGGGAATTGTTGATCGAACGAACCAAAGTAGATGTTTACCCGGCCAAGCACTTTGTGACCAGTGCCGAGAAATTGCAATCGGCCCTGCGGGATATTCAAACCGAACTGGAAGAACGGCTGGTCGAACTGGAAGACGAAGGCAAAATTCTGGAAGCCGCTCGCCTCAAGCAGCGCACCCTTTACGACCTGGAAATGTTGCAGGAGGCCGGTTATTGCTCCGGTGTCGAAAACTATTCGCGCCACCTGGCCCGGCGCGGGCAGGGGGAACAGCCCTGGACTTTGCTGGACTATTTCCCCGACGATTATGTGATGTTTGTCGATGAGTCGCATATTTCCTTACCCCAGGTGCGCGGGATGTACGGTGGGGACCGCTCCCGCAAGATGACGCTGATCGATTATGGTTTCCGGTTGCCTTCAGCCGCCGATAACCGGCCATTGACTTTTGAAGAGTTTGAGGCCCACGCTCACCAGGCGGTTTTTGTAAGCGCGACGCCCGGCCCATACGAACTGGAACATACCGAGTCGGAAGACATCGCTCAACAAATCATTCGCCCGACCGGTTTGCTCGACCCCGAAATCAGCGTCCGCCCGACCAAAGGCCAGATCGACGATCTGCTGGGAGAAATTCAGGAAAGAGTTCGCAAACGCCAGCGAGTGCTGGTAACGACGCTGACCAAACGCATGGCCGAGGAACTGGCCGACTATCTGATCGAGGCCGGGATCAAGACGCATTATCTGCATAGTGAAATTGTGACGCTGGAACGGGTGGAAATCCTGCGCGACCTGCGGTTGGGTGTTTATGATGTAATCGTGGGTATTAACCTGCTGCGGGAAGGCCTGGATTTGCCGGAAGTTTCGATGGTAGCGGTGCTGGACGCCGACAAAGAAGGCTTTTTACGCTCGGCCAGTTCGTTGATCCAGATCGTAGGCCGGGCGGCCCGGCACGTCGAGGGTAAGGTTATAATGTACGCCGATTCGGTTACTCGCTCGATGCAACAGGCGATTGACGAAACCTACCGGCGGCGCAAAATCCAACAGGATTACAACCAGGCTCACGGGATCGAACCGGCCACCATTATCAAGGAAATCAAGGACATCACTGACCGGGTGCGGGCCGTCGCCGAGTCGCGGGGTGAGTATATCGTCAATGCCGAGGATAGCGGGGCGGATGCTCAACCGGCTTTACCAGGGGCCTTACCCCGCGATGAAATCGTGCGGTTGATCAAGGACCTTGAAAGCCAGATGCGCCAATCGGCCAAGCTGCTGGAATTTGAAAAGGCGAGCCTTTTGCGCGATCAAATCGTCGAGTTGAAGCGCATGATCCAGGAAGACAAGCTGGAAGAAGAACCGGTTCGCAAGCCGGTGCTGGGCCGCAATACTCAGCACTAATTTTTAGGCCAAAGGGCAAAGATGCTATAAAAAGGAACCATAAGATGACAACTGAAACCCAGGCCGGAAAACACGTTCAGTGGGGGGTGCTGGGAGCCGCCCGGATTTTACGGCGGACTTTGCCCGGTCTGAAGGCGGCCCACAATGCTGACCTGGTAGCGATAGCCAGCCGCGATCAGGCCAAAGGCCGCGAAGCCGCTTTACAGTGGGGAGCTAAACAGTCTTTCGCTTCCTACGAAGCTCTGCTGGCGGACCCCCAGATTGAAGCGGTTTATATCCCGTTACCAAACGCCCTGCACATCGAGTGGGTCATTAAGGCGGTTGAAGCCGGTAAGCACGTGCTGTGCGAAAAGCCGCTGGCCCTGACCGTCGAAGATGTTCGGCGGGTCGAAGAAGCCGCCCGGCGCAATAACCGGCTGGTAATGGAAGCCTTTATGTATCGCTTTCACCCCCAACAGGCCCAGGTCCGTGAATGGCTAGCAGCCGGTCAGATCGGTCAGGCCCGGCTGTTACGCGGCACTTATGCTTTTCCTCTGGCTACCAACGCCTTTAATATCCGGCTCGACAAAAGCCTGGGCGGCGGCGCGACCTGGGATGTCGGTTGTTACGGGGTCAACGTGTCCCGCTGGATGTTTGGGGCGGAACCGCTGCGGGTGATGGCGACCGGCACCATCGATCACGGGGTCGATATGGATGTAGTGGCCGTGCTGGATTTTACCGACGGGCGGCGGGCAGTCCTGGATTACGGGCTGACTTATGGCCGCCGTTCCTTTTATGAAATAATCGGCCAGGCCGGGTCACTCTCGGTCGAAAATATGTGGCAGGAACCGGATATAGCGGCTTCGGTTTATTTACGAAACGACAAAGGTTTGACGACGACCGAAATCGCCCCGGCCAACCATTTTCAGCTCGAAGTCGAGGCCTTTAGTCAGGTTATTCTGGCTAATCAGCCCAGTCCCTACCCTTTGACCG
Organism: Chloroflexia bacterium; assembly: GCA_038322625.1. Classification (GTDB taxonomy): domain Bacteria; phylum Chloroflexota; class Chloroflexia; order Chloroheliales; family Chloroheliaceae; genus 54-19. The sequence goes on along the minus strand of JBBQGA010000001.1, from coordinate 50,746 downwards.
ATACTGCCGCCAATGTGCGGGTTTGCCAGGCAATTCTACAGGCTTTGACGAGCGGGCAAGCGGTCGAACTGACCGCTCTTAGCTGATCTACCAAAAATATTCCCAGATCAGTCAGGAATTTTTGTAACTAGTCAGGCCCCACTCCTGACCCCGCTCCAGGGCGGGGAAAAGAAGAAAGAGAATATTTTCCAGGGGCACCCAGAGGGTACCCGCCTGTAAGAACCCCCGCAGAGGTTGCGCCCCCACGACCCCTGCTTCGATTCTCTATAATGATGTGGTGTGTAGTTAGGATTTCTTAAGCTTACCGGCCACTTTCCCAAGGCTCATCGAGAGGGTCGGGTAAGGCAGGATCGTATCCGATAACTGGTCCAGCGTCAGATTGTGGCGCATCATCAGTACCAGGGGCGCGATCAGTTCTCCGCCATGCTCGGCCAGAATATGCGCTCCCAGAATTAAGCCTTGCTCATCGGCCAGTATTTTAACCATTCCTGCCGTGATACCATCCGTAACAGCTCGTTCCACCTCATCAAAATTCAGGCGAGCCACCCGGTAAGGTTTTTTGGCTTCCTTGAGTTCTTCCTCGGTCTGACCCAGGTGAGCCAGTTCGGGCTGAGTAAAGGCTACCCAGGGGATTGCCCGGCGGTTGAAAGGTTTGGGAGTAGTGGCAAAGGCGTTGGCGGCTACCAGTTCGCCCTGTTCTTCGGCCACATGAGTAAACTGCAATGGGTCGGCGATGTCGCCCGCCGCCCAGATATTTGGCAGGTTGGTTCGCAAGTATTGGTCGACTTTGATACCGTGTTCGGTCGTCTGTACCCCGATTTCGCTCAGGCCCAGTCCTTCCAGCACCGGCTGGCGACCGGCAGCCACCAGTATCTGACCGGCCTTTATTTCTAAGGGGCGTTTATCTTGATCGACCAGCTCTAAAATCTTTACCGTCTGGCTGGTTCGGATTTCGTTGATCGTGGCACCGGTCAGAATTTTTATACCTTCCTTTTCCAGAAGCTGCCGCAAATGGTTTGCAAATTCCTGATCCTCGGTATCGAGGATATTGGGGCCGTGTTCGAGAATAGTAACTTTTACTCCCAGCCTGGAAAACATCTGGGCGAACTCGATGCCGATCACTCCACCGCCGATGACCGCCAGATTTTCGGGTAGCTCGGCTAAATCGACCGCCTCTACATTGGTGATAAATCCAGCTTCGCGCAACCCCTTGACCGGTGGTACTGCCGCCACCGTCCCGGTCGCAATTAAAAATTGGCTGGCTTCGATTTCCTGCTGACCGACCCGCACCCGGTTGGGTGAAAGAAAGCAAGCCTCACCTCTGAAAACCGTCACGCCTTCTTGCCGGATATTCTCAAAAGCTTGCTCCAGCGAACCGCCTCGCAACTGGTCGATCACCGAGTGCACCCGCGCCCGTATAACCGGCCAATCGGGTTGAGCCTGGCCGATTTGCAGCCCAAACTCAGCGTCGTGCCGGGCTTGATACAGACGGTGGGCGCAATTCAAGAGGGTTTTGGTCGGATCGCAGCCGTAATTCAGACAGGTGCCGCCGGGCTTGTGTTTTTCGACCAGGGCCACTCGCTTACCGGCCTTCACCGCCGCCGAAGCCGCTGAACCACCTGCCGCGCCATCACCAATTACCAGCAAATCAAATTTCTCTGCCATTACTTCCTCACCAATTCTAGTAATAGATTCGTTGAACTACGCGTAGCCATACAAAAGAAGTTAAGCAAGCCTGATGCCATTAAGATACCCGCTACTTTCAATAAACCGACAACTGCTATGGGGGGTACTTAACCACAGGGTTCATAGCCTTGAAATAGCCTCAAATAACCAGCCGCTTGAGGGGATAGGGGTGACGGTCCGACCCACAAGCTCTGACTTAGCCCGGCTTTATATTGCAAGACCCGCCGGGCTGGGTTAGAATGAAGACCAATGAGCAGGAAAAATAGCTTTGCCAGTTTTTTTCTTTGCCATTTTGTTTAACTTACCAGGCTGTGAGAGAAATAAACCAGAGGAAGTGGAGGAAAAACTGCAATGAAAGCAGTCGTAATGGCCGGTGGTGAGGGTTCGCGTTTGCGACCTTTAACCCTGGGCCGTCCGAAACCAATGGTTCCAATCGTAAATCAGCCGGTTATGGCCCATATTATCGACCTGCTCAAAAAACACGGCATTACCGATATTGTGGTCACGCTACAGTACCGGGCCGAGGATATTCAGGATCATTTTGGCGACGGCAAAAATTATGGTGTTAGTATTCGCTATACGGTCGAGGAAGTTCCGCTTGGCACCGCCGGGAGTGTAAAACTGGCTGAGGAAATGCTGGACGAGACTTTTATCGTGATCAGTGGCGATGCTCTGACCGACTTCGACCTGGGCGCGATTATAAAGTATCACAACGACCGGCAGGCGATGGCGACGCTGACGCTGACCCGCGTGGCGAACCCGCTGGAATACGGCGTGGTAATTCTGGATGACGATGGTCACGTCCGGCAGTTTCAGGAGAAGCCAAGCTGGGGTGAAGTGTTTTCGGATACCGTCAATACCGGTATTTATGTGATCGACCCTCGGATTTTTCAGTATATGGACAAAAACGTGGTTTACGATTGGAGCCAGCAGATTTTCCCGCAGATGCTCGAAAGAGGCGACCCGATTTTTGGTTATGTGGCTGACGGCTACTGGTCGGATGTCGGAAGCCTGAACGATTATATGCGCTCGAATGCTGATATGTTGGAACGTAAGGTCAAGATCGATATGCCCGGCAAACACCTGGGCGGCAATATCTGGGTCGAGGACGACGTGGAAATCGCTCCGGATGCTCAACTTTACGGGCCGATTTACCTGGGGCCGGGTGTAAAGGTCAAAGGCGGGGCGATTATTCGCGGCCCAACCGTGATCCGCGATTTTACAATTGTCGATAACCGGGCGACCATCGACCGCAGTATCGTGTGGCGCAACAGCTATATCGGGGAACGAGCCGAGTTGCGCGGCAGTATTGTCAGCCGTCAATGTAATATCAAGGGCCGGGCCATGCTGTTTGAAGGGGTGGTGCTGGGCGATAATACTATCGTGGGCGAAAGTGCCGTGATCGCGCCGAACGTAAAAGTCTGGCCGAGCAAAGAGATCGAACGGGGCGCGACCGTCAACACTTCGCTGATCTGGGGTAGCCAGGGACGGCGTGTTTTGTTTGGCCGGTACGGCGTGACCGGGCTGGTAAACGTCGATATTACCCCCGAATTTGCCGCCAAGCTGGGGGCCGCCTACGGCGCGATTTTACCCAAAGGTAGCAGCGTGGCGGTCAACCGGGAGCCGCACCATACCCCCCGCATGATCAAACGCGCGATCCTGAGCGGGTTGCCGTCGGCGGGGGTAAACGTAAGTGACCTGGGCAATCTGCCGATTCCGGTGGCCCGTTTTAATACCCGTAATATCGAGAACGTTCAGGGCGGCATTCACGTCCGCCTTTCGCCTTATGATAATCGGACGATTGACATCCGCTTTTTTGATAAACGCGGGCTGGACATCGATAAAAATGTCGAGCGCAAGATCGAGAACGTGTTCTTCCGGGAAGATTTCCGGCGGGTATACCTGGACGAAATTGGCCGGATCGACTATGCGCCCAACCCGGTCGACTGCTATACCCGCGACTTTCTCCAGCAAATCGATATTAGCGGTATGCAAAGCCTGGACCGGGGTCGCCGGGTAGTGGTTGACTACAGTTCCACCAATACCAGCTCGATTCTGCCCAATATTCTGGAGCAAATGGGCTGCGATGTTATTGCCCTGAATGCCGCGTTGGACGAGGCCAAGCTTTTCCGCACTCCTGAACAGTTCCAGGAGAGTATGAAAAGGCTGGGGGTTATTACCAATACGCTGGACGCTGACCTGGGCGTGAAGATCGATACCAGTGGCGAAAAAGTGTTTGTGGTCGATAATCGCGGCACCCAGATTCAACCCATGCAACTGGCGGCGGCGGTTGCGCGGTTGATGTATCAAAGCCAGGGTGGCGGTATCATCGCGGTGCCGGTGAACGCGCCGTCGATCTTCGAGCGGATCGCCCAGAAATACGGCGGCGAGATTTTGCGGACACGCGCTACCAGCTACGCCCAGATGGAAGCCGCCGTCAAAAGTGGGGTGATTATGGCGACCGACGGCGAAGGCGGGTTTATTTTCCCGACTTTTCACCCTGGGATGGACGCTATGTTTGCGGTAGCTAAGATTCTCGAACTGACCATCAAACGCGGTGAACGAGTCAGCGATGTGGTGAACAGTTTGCCGAGTTATGCCCTGGTACGGACAAAAGTCGCCTGCCGGTGGGAGGACAAGGGCAAGGTGATGCGGATGCTCAACGAGCAATACAAAAACGGCACCGAGCAAATCGACGGTGTGCGTATCCAGCTTGGCGATGAGTGGGTACTGATCCTGCCCGACCCTGACCGGCCATTATTTCACGTTTTTGCCGAGTCACAGTCCTCCGATCAGGCTCAGATTCTGGTCGATAAATATGCCGGGCTAGTCACTGGTTTACAACAGTAAAAATAAAATAAATTAAATAATTGAGATTTGGAAATTATTCAGACAGGGAAGGGGAAAACCGGTGCCAAAAGTGGCGCAGAGTCCGTTAGGGATCGTCGAAACACAATACTTCAGCTTTGGGTCGCACCAGGAGCGGTTAATTTTACAATCGGGTCGGCAGATCGGACCGGTAACGGTGGCCTATCAAACCTATGGGTGCCTGAACGCCGCGCATGATAACGCAATTTTGATTTGCCACGCTCTGACGGGCGATGCGCACGTGGCCGGGATCAGTGCCGAAGATGGCCGGTTGGGCTGGTGGGAAGTTATGATGGGGCCGGGGTTGCCTTTCGATACCGACCGCTATTTCTTTATCTGCTCGAACGTACTGGGGGGCTGCAAAGGCACCACCGGGCCGTCCTCGCTCAATCCGGCCACCGGCAAGCCTTACGCCCTGGATTTTCCGGTCATCACTATCGAGGATATGGTGCGGGTCCAGAAAAGGCTGCTGGATGACCTGGGTATCGAGCGGTTGCACAGCGTGATCGGCGGCTCGATGGGCGGGATGCAAGCTTTGATGTGGAGCGTAATGTACCCGGAAATGGTGGCCTCGGCTATCCCGATTGCTACAACCTCCCGGCTGTCGGCGCAAGGCATCGCCTGGGATGAAATTGGTCGCCGGGCGATTATGGCCGATGCTAACTGGGCCGGGGGGAACTATTATGAGGCAAACTGCGCCAGACCGGAGGCCGGGTTAGCCGTCGCCCGGATGGTAGGCCACCTGACCTATTTGTCCGAAGAAGCGATGGAGGCTAAATTTGGTCGCCGGTTACGCCAGCGAAACGACTATAGCTACAGTTTTGGAATTGATTTTGAGGTAGAAAGTTACCTGGCTCACCAGGGCGAGATTTTTAACCGCCGCTTCGATCCGAATTCCTACCTATATATTACCCGCGCCATGGATTACTACGATCTGACCGCCGGTCATGAAAACTTGGCCTCGGTGATGGCCGGAACGCTGGCCTGTTATCTGGTAATCAGTTTCAGCAGCGACTGGCTTTACCCGCCTCAGCAATCTCAGGTAGTGGTAGAGGCCTTGCGCGAGGCCGGTCGAGGCGCGGCTGTTGAGTATTTGGAGGCCGTTTCACCCTATGGTCACGATGCTTTTCTGCTGGAGGCCGCCCAGCAAGGCCCGGTCTTGCGCGATTTTCTTAACCGGGTAAAGTGACTGTAAATTTCTATTTCTTTTTCCCCGCCCTGGGGTGGGGTCTGAACAGATACTAATCTTTAGCAATAAAAGAATTGAAGGCCTAAAAATTAACCGGTTGGTTTGGTTGTATGTCAAATAAATCGTCGTCGCGTCTGGTACGCTATGCCTTGCTCCCTTTACGCTATAGCCTGGCGGGCCGGATTCTGGCGGGCTTTCTGGTAATGGTTGGTATTAGTATGGTGGTGGCTTTGGCCGGTATATTTTATACCAGTCAAGCCAACTCCCGCCTGGTTGAGTTGCTGGAGCAGGACCGCCAGGTGACTTCGCTGGTGCTGACGATGGAACGGGCTGCCGAGCGGCAAAATAGCGGGGTGCGAGCTTTCTTACTCAACAAAGACGATGTAAAAGTCGAACGAGAACTGACTGTCGCTATCTCCGACTATAATCTGGCTAACAACGAACTCAATACTATACTGGCTCCTCTCAAACTACCTTCCGAAAAATCCGAAAACGTCCACGATCTGTATTCCAGTTATAGCGAATTGATCCATTATATTCGTTCGCTTAACCTGAGTGAGTTTAGCCGGGCACCGACTTTTCTCTGGGAGAATAACGGCGACCGGAGCGGGCCGGGGGTCAAGGAGCAACTGATCGCGGCTATTGACGATTTACAGGGGGTCTACCGCAATTTTAATCAGGCCCAGGTGGCCGACGCGCGTAACCAGAATGTTAAAGTAACTATCGTGGCCCTGGCCCTGGTTACGATAGCCGGTTTGATGGGGGCCTTCGTGATGTCCCTGATCACCCGCAGCATAACCTGGCCTTTACGCAAGCTGGCCGGGGTGGCACGAGCGATCCGGCAAGGTGATCTGGCGGTGGTGGTGCCTTTGGTGCGGGGTGAGGATGAGGTTGCCAACCTGGCCGGGGCGATGGCAAGCATGGCCCAGAACCTTCAGGCTTCCCGGCAGGAAATCGAAAACTCGCTCAACGAAAGTAAACGCCGCAACCGCGAGTTGTCCGCCCTGAACCGGGTCGCCGCCACAATCGGCCAATCCCTCGATCTGAACGCCGTACTGCACGAAGCCTTACGCCAGCTAATGACGGTCGCCGAGGCCGAATATGGCTCGGTTTTTCTGATCGAACCGAACGGCCAGGCGATGCGGCTGGTGGCCCACGAAAACCAGACAGAGGATTATATTCGCGCTTACAACCGGATACTGCTCGAAGACCAGATCACCGGCGAGGTGGCCCGCACCGGCGAGGTCTTGATGCTGGAAAATCCCATGCAAGACCCCCGCGTGTTAAACCCGGTCCTCCAGGCCCAGGTCTTTAAGCGGTTTTATCTGGGAGTACCCTTCAAGAGCAAAGGACAGGTGCTGGGGGTGGCTAATCTGACCAGCCAGACCGTCCGAAAACTGGAGCCGCGCGACCTGGAATTGCTGAGTGCCATCGGGAATCAGATCGGGGTGGCCGTCGATAACGCCCGGCTGTACTTACAGGCCTCCCAGGTGGCGGCCCTGGAGGAACGCAACCGCCTGGCACGTGACCTCCACGACTCGATTACCCAGACCCTCTTTAGCATTACCCTGACCGCCGAATCGGCCCGCGCCATGCTTACTCGCAAACCGGAGAAAGTCGAAGCCCAGGTAGAGCGATTGCAGAGCCTGGCACGTGGTGCGTTGGCTGAAATGCGCTCGTTGATCTTCCAGCTTAGACCGGTGGCCTTACAGGAACAGGGCCTGGTGGCCGCCCTCGAAAAGCATATCGAGGCCCTGCGCTCTAAAGAGGCTTTTGAGGTGGACTTGAAAATCGAGGGTGCGCGCCGCCTCTCCGATGAGCATGAGCAAACCCTTTACCGGATCGCTCAGGAAGCTTTTAACAATATTATCAAACATTCCAAAGCCTCGCAGATCTGGGTCGAATTGCAGATCGATGATGATGGGGCGCGCCTCACAATTCGTGATAACGGCCAGGGTTTTGATGCCCGGCAGGTGATGGCACAGCGCGACCGCAGTTCGCTCGGCCTGACCAGTATGCAGGAACGCACCGAATTGAGCGGTGGCACCTATACCATCGAAAGCCAACCTGGGGAGGGCACCCGCTTGTCGGTTTACTTGCCTCTGAGCGTGGCTCCTCGCCCGGTCGGTATCGGCATAAAAGTCTAAGCTCGACTTTACGCATTTCGCACCTTAGCAAGTTAATAACAGGCTGCGAAAGTGAGCCTGTCCAAAATTGAGCGTGGGACTAAAAATACATCCTGGTCAACAAAGATTCAGCACTAAAGTTGCGGAAGAACCAGTTTCCTGGGTCCATTATAAGCTAACGCAGCTAGACGCTGGTAAAATTACCCAGGGTGGCGCGTAACCCGTCGATGCGTTCGAGGACCAGGGTCGGTGCCAGTCCCGAACTAGCCAGGGTCTGGCGGGTAGCATCCCCGGTTAGAACCAGACAGGTAGCCATTCCAGCCGCCAGACCCATTTTTATATCAGTTTCCAGGCGGTCCCCGACCATCATAGATCAGCCGGCAATTGAAGCAACCGGGCGACCGTGGCAACCATTATCGGAAAGGGTTTGCCCACAATCGGATCGCAAACCGTACCGGTACAGGCTTCGATGATCGCGGCGGCATCCGGTTCGCCTCCGGAAGGGGTAGGACAGTAACGGTCAGGGTTGGTAGCCACCAAACGGGCACCCGCCTTGATCGCGTCATAGGCGATCTGGAGTTTGGAATAGGTAAAAGTGCGATCAAAAGAGGCTACCACCACATCGATCTCACCCGCTATTTCGGTAAGCTGAAACCCGGCTTCCGCCAATTCCTGCTTGAGCGGTTCTTCACCGACTAAGAACAACCTGGCCTGGGGCATCTCCTGCATCAACCATTCAACCATAACAAATGAAGAGTTTATTACATCTTCGGTGGTGGCCGGAATGCCCATTTTATTGAGTTTTGTGGCATATTGCTGCCGGGTTTTAGTCGGGTTATTTGACAGAAAAAGTGTTCGCCGGTTGGCCTGGCGCAAGGTCGCAATAGAATCGGCTGCGCCGGGTAATAATTTATCGCCGAGATAAATTGTGCCATCCAGGTCAAATAGGTAGGCGAGGTAGACCCCGTATTACAAGGTGTTCGCACCGGTTTGAATAGTCGTATTCATTTTCGATCACCAGGCCCGGTTGCCTTTGGTTGCTACCCCGATTGCTGCTTGTCGCCAGAAGCCGTCCGGTTCAAATAAATTATTCACGCATTCGTCCAGAATGCCGGTTTCGTAAACCAGGTCAAGGATGGTATAGCGGCTCCGAATATGCCGGGCCAACGCATAACTTTCTTTAAGGTGGGCGGCCTCAATCCCGATTTGGGCCGGGTCGGTCGGACAACCGGCGACTTCGAGCATACTGCGCAACTGAGTGACACTCAGTAGCTGCTGCTTTAGTTGCTGGCGCAGCTGCGGCCATTTTGCCTTAACCAACTTCAAACGCTGGCGAAGCTGTTCGGCACTGATATACTTGGCAAAACTTTCCTGTAAAGAACTTTCTACCAGCATTTCAATATCAAAAGATTGGCGGATATTGCTTTCGACCTGGGCTTTCGAGGGCCACCTCTGGCATAATGCTTCTACATCCAGTTTACTCATGTCATAATCAATTACCTGTTCGTAGAGGGCCGCCGAGGCCAGCGTCCCGATGCCAACTTTGAAACCATGGGGTATGGCCGGCTGGCCGTGTCCCAACGCCTGCATTTCCCAGAGATGACTAAAACGATGTTCGCTACCGGAAGCGGGCCGGGAAGACTGACTGATTTGCATGGCGATGCCCGACATTACCAGCCCTTCCAGCAGATTGTGGATCGCGGCGGGTTCTCCCCGGTGGAGGGCTGCCGGTTCGCCGACCCACTGCCGCAAAGAATCCTGGACCAACCCCCAGGCTTGTGGCTCGATGGGTTCCACCCCCAGGGCATCGGCGAGCAGCCAATCGGCTCCGGCGGTGATCTTACCGAGCAAATCGCCATAGCCGGTGGAATTCATCCGGGCCGGGGCCTCGACCAGAATGTTGAGATCGGCGACAAAAGCACTGGGGGCCGGGCAAGCCATAGTTTGTTTGAACCCATCTTTGGTAATGGCCGCTCCAAAGGCGGTATAACCGTCCATCGAAGCGGCGGTTACCACCACCATATACGGTCGGTTTACCATATGAGCCGCCAATTTAGTAATATCATTAAGGGTACCCGAACCGAGAACCACCGGGATCGCCTCGCTTTGGCTGAGTTTTTGTTGCAGGTTCACCACGTTATAATAATCGGCGTACAAAACCGGTTGGCCCGGAAAAATAATTGCTTCGACCAGCTCACGCCCCCCGGCCCTCAATTGCTGCTCAAGTTCGTAACCGGCGACCGCAAAAGTGTTGGCATCGGCTACGATCACCGCCGGTCGATTGCCAAAAGCCTGCTCAAAAATATTTTTTACTGAGTTGATCGCTCCCGGTCCAATCTGGATAAAATGGGTGGTGCTGGCAAGTTTTGAGGCACTTTCAATTTTTTCGTTATCCATAATAATTACCATGTGTGCCGTAATGCCCCTGCGTTTACGTATGGGGATAGGCTAAAGCCCACCCGCAAGAGGTGTAAGGCACTCCTTTCTTTGCGGTAGCAAAGCTACACAACTAATACTTACTTTCCACATTATAGTAGCCACCACCGGCGGCACCAGCAGCGGCAAAATAATTAAAGCTCGGAAGACTTTGATCGTGGTCGTCTCTCGCATCAACAGCAAGGCTACCCCAAAACCCAGGCTGGTTTCCAGAAAAACAGCCCCAATTGCAAATAGAAAGGTTATCAGAATGGCGTGCAGTCCGTCCCCAGTGACCGAAAAAAGCCGGGTATAGTTGGTTATCCCGTTAGCCTGGGGTGGTAGTCCGGTGGTCAGGTCGTAGCGGGTGAAGCTCCAGTACACCCCGGTAAAGAACGGATATAGTACGACCAGACATAAAAGTATGCCTGGTAGAAGCAGTAGATAGGGCAGCGGGCCGAAAGTTCGTCTCATCGTTAAGCTCTTTCCTCCATGCACATCACACAGCACTAAAAATCAGACTTTGTATATATAACTTAATCAGAGTAGAGCCAGGAATGTTGAAAATCCCCGGCTCCAATTGCTACCAACCAGTTATTGACCGTTAAGAATACTTGTCATATCTTTTTGGGCCGAATTCAGGGCATCCTGCGCCGAACTCTGGCCCAGAATGACTTGCTGTCCTGCTAAGGCCCAGCGGTCGCCCATTTCAGGGTATTTTGGCGAAGTGATATAACGCCATTTGGCATACTTTGAAAGAATATCCTGCCAGGCCTGGCTGTAATCACCCCACTTGGCGGTATATTGCTTCATTGTATCCGAGTTAGCCAGCGACTGGCGAGTCGGGTTGATGTTACCGAGCGTGATGGCTTTCTCAAGCTGCTGCTTGGAAGCAGCCCACTCCAGGAATATCCAGGCAGCGTCCTTGTTTTTGGAAGCACTCGCCATACCCAGCGACCACAACCAGATACCACAGGCGCGAGTACCATCAGGCCCGGCGGGCGGTGGAGCGTAGCCGACTTTACCGGCGACCGCACTTTTGGTGGTATTCTCGAAGGTTTCGGACATATGGTCCGCGTCAATAAAGAAGGCCGCGTTACCAGCCGCGAAATCGTTCATCGCTTCGTACCAGGTGTAGGAACCGACCGCTTTCGGAGCAGTGCTCATCAGTTCGGCCCACTTCTGGGTAGCGGCAATCGACTGGGCCGAGTTGACCGCAATCGTACCATATTGTGCAAGTTTTTGGCGAATACGCCAGTCAACATTCGCCGACCCGCGCCGCCGAGATCACCCGCCAGATTGCCGAGATGTATGATGGCATCGGGCATTATCTCAACGCCCCGGCTCTGGTTGAAGACCGGGCACTGGCCGAAGGTCTGATGCGTACTTCGAGTGTTATGCAAATTACACCTTTCTATGACCAGCTTGATATGCTGCTACTGGGAGCCGGACCTTTGCCCGGCTCACCCCTGGAACAAAATGGGTTATTAAATCTCCAACAGGTCGAGCAATTGGAGGCTGTGGGGGCAATCGGTGACTTATGTTGTCACTTTTTTGCCGCAAATGGACAACCGGTGGATAATGCTTATTCTGGCCGGGTAATCGGCTAAAACCATAACCTACAACTTAAGGCCATAGTGAGCTTGTCAAATTAATTGAGAGGTCCAAAATCGGTCTCGTATATTGGCGGTCGATGGTTCAAGACTGAATATCGTGGTCATGAAAACCGGTTTGTTGCGGGATACCGAAGGTCGACCATTAGTCGGTCAGTTGCTGGGGCTGCTCGATTTGGCTAGCCAGTTACTTTACCGAGCTAAAAGAGACATCTCAAAGAAGATAAACAAGATAAAGCTAAAATTGACCGTCACGAGTGGAAGAAACGAGCTGGTCAGCCAGGCGTAAACCATCAGTGAGCGGCAGCTCGACGCGATATTTTTCGGCCTTTAGTAACTTTTCCAGTCCATCGCGGGTTTCCTCAACATCTTCTACGATCAGAATCAGATGATCGACAATGTTTTTGTACTCACAGACCGGTACCTTTCCTCAAAATGACGCTGCAATCAACCTGAATTCTATTTTTGCTCAGGACCACACTGCAATGATAAAAGGACTTTCGCTTCCACCTCACCTGGTGAGGTGGAAGCGAAAATAAAAAAGAGACACAGGGGCACCCAGACGGTACCCGGCCCCCATTACTCATGCTTCAGGTTGGTTTACGGAATAGGTTATCTCTATTTACCTGGCCTCTTGAAGGAGTTGAGGGTGAAAGTGTAAACGGTCAGAAAAAAGGCCGCCTATTCAAGGGCAAAAATCTGGCCGGTTTGGCGGTTTTTCTTGTCAAGCCGCCCCTTAAAAGGGTATAATCTTGGACTGTGGTAATAAAAAGGATCAGGAAAGAGAAATGACCGAAATATCGGTAAACCCGGCCAGCCGCGAACAGCTAATTCTAAAACTGATAAACCAGCGCGATACCACCCTGCGCGATACCGTCTGGGGTGACATCGGCCTTTCGCCGGAAGCTATGCACATCCTGGATAGTGCCCCTTTTCAGCGGTTGCGGCGAGTGCAGCAGCTTGGCTTTACCAGTTGGACCTGGCCGGGTGCCCATCATAGCCGCTTCGAGCATAGTATTGGAGTATTTCACCTGACCCGGCTGGCAATCTTACATCTTTTGCAGCGCGAACAGATTAATTTTACGGTCGAGGAAATTAATACGACCCTGGCGGCGGCCTTGCTTCACGATGTCGGGCATTACCCTTTCAGCCACGCCGTCGAAGAACTGGACCTCGATATTGTTCGCAGCCACGAAACCATCGGGCGTGAGATCGTTACTGGGCCGGAAATTGGACCGATCCTCCAGCAATATTGGGCGGTCGACCCGGCCAAAGTGGCGGCCTTTATCACCAAAAGCAGCGATATTGCTCTCAACCGGCGCGAATTGGTGCTGCGTCAATTGATCAGTGGTGCGCTGGATACCGACAAACTGGACTATCTTAGCCGCGATTCGCGTTATTGCAATGTGCCTTATGGCCTGGTAGACGTACAACGCCTGATCGATTCGCTGCGTATCTGGCCCGAAGTCGAACCGATTGACCCTGCCGAGGGTCTGCAACTGGTGATCGATGAAAAAGGGGTCGGCTCGCTGCAATCCCTGATCTTCGCACGTTACCTGATGTTTTATAATGTCTACTGGCACCATACCAACCGGATTGCCACCGTGATGTTTCTCAGGTCGTTGCAGGAAGCCATCGGGCAGGGGGCTTTCGGTGGGGCCGAGCTTGAAAATAGCGACGACGCCGGGTTGATTGCCCTGGTCCAGCGCACTACTCCCCCCGATTCGCTGGCCCACGAACTGATTAGCGACCTGCACCAGCGTCGCTTTTACAAACGGGCACTCTCTCTGTCGGAAGACGACGCTCTGTACGGTCGCTTAACCGGCCTCAAATACAACCCGGCCCGACGCAAACGGCTGGAGGAACTCTGGTGCCAGAAAGTGGGTGAGTGGACCGGTCGGACGCTGCGGGGTCACGAAATCTTGCTGGACATCCCCGAACCGAAAGGCTTTGAACTGGTGCTGGATGTGGTTTGCGAAATGCCGCCGCCCGGTCGGACCAATCCTTTGCCCTGGGGCGATGTGAGCGGGCTTAATAACGACGATATGCGAAAATTTCACCGGCAGGTCCGGCGAATTCATATTGCCACCAAAGACAATCAATTGGCCGAAGTAATCCGGGCGCGGTCGGCGGACTTATTTTCAGCTTACCGGCAGGTGGAATAGCTTTGACACTGGAACAAGAAGAACAAATATTAAACGGCTGGGACGCGGCGTTGTCGGCCCAGGATTTATCGGCGGGTGGGGTAATTTTCCGCCCTTATGTACGCGCCCGCGATGGTAAATCCGGCTATCTGGTCGGTCTGATCGAGCGGAGCCAGCGCGGTTGGTGGGACTTACCGAAAGGCCATTTGGAGGACGGCGAAACCGATGAGCAAGCCGCCCTGCGCGAGGTCGAGGAGGAGGCCGGTTTGCGCGGTCAGATCGTGGCCGACCTGGGGGCAGCCCGCTATATCGCCGATACCAAGCGTGGCAGTCTGCGAAAACAGGTGCGCTGGTACCTCATGCGGGATGTCAACCCCGAACTGAGCAAACCCCGGCCTCAACCTGGCGAAACCCACGACGCTATCTGGTGCGATATTGACGATGCGATTGCGCTGGTTTATTTTGAAAACGCCCGTGTAATTCTGAAACGTGCCCGGCGGGTGCTGGCTAGAATGAAAGATCAATTATGAGCGACTCCAACGGCGAAAAGCCCCACCGGCCCATCAATGTCGAAGTGAATATGCAGCCTTATCCTTCCGCGCCACCACTCCCGGCCATTCCGGTCGAAGATGACGACGGGCGGCAGTCGAAACAGCTTGAACTGAGCGAAGCGATTGAGCGGTTCGTGCCGGATGGAGTGGAAAGCCTGGCTCTCGGCGGTATGTTTATGCACAACAACCCGATGGGGCTGGTGCGCGAACTGATCCGGCAAAAAAAGCATATTAAACGGCTGATCACCAGCCCTGGCGGCTGTATTAATGTCGATCTCTTGATCGGGGCCGGGCTGGTTCAGGAAGTCGTAACCTCTTATGTCGGCTTTGAGCATCTGGGTATGGCCCCGGCCTTCCGGCGAGTGGCCCAATCCGGCGACCTCAAGGTTTACGAACTGGATGCTCTTTCGCTAATGCTGGCTTTACGGGCCGGGGCGGCCAATCAACCGTTTGTGGCGCTGCCGCCCGGTCTGGAACTGAGTGATGTTAGCCGGACAAATCCGACTTTTTACAAAAGTGTGACCGACCCCTTTACCGGCCAGACCAGCCTGGTCGTCCCGGCTTTGCGCCCGAAAGTGGCATTGGTCTGCGCCCAGCAAGCCGATAAACTGGGTAATCTTGTAATGCGGGGCAGCGTCTTTACCGACCGCGAAATGGTAATGGCCGCCGATAGCAGCCTGATCCAGATCGAGCAACTGGTCCCCACCGGCCAACTTACCCGTAATCCTTTAGCGGTCAATGTCCCGGCTTACTACACTTCGGCGGTGGTGCTGGCCGCTTTCAGTAGTCATCCGACCGCCAGCCACCGCTTTTATCATTATGATGAAGAACACCTGAAAGAATACTTGCAACTGGCCGCGACCGCCAGTGGTTTCCAACAATATTTTGAAAAATACCTGACCGCCCCCAACGAGGTGGATTACCTGGGCAAAACCAGCGTTGCCAGTGGTTAAAAAAGAGGATAAGAGAAATCTATGCGCATAAGCTTTGAGGAAATCGGCGGACGCGGTAGCGGTAAACCCTTTGAGAGTCAGGAATTGATGGCGGTCGTAATCGCCCTTGCCCTGCGCGATAAGGAAACCGTAACGACCGGGGCCGGGAGTGCCCTGGCGCGGGCGGCCTGTCGCCTGGCCCAGCTAAACCATGCCCCCAACCTGAACTTTATTTCCGGGGCCAGTGGGGCGGTCAATTCCTTTCTGGAACCGTTGGCGGCCTCCAGTGCCGACTATGCCAACCTCGATTGTGAAGCGGTAATCCCGGTCGTCGATTTTGTCAGTGGGCTGGCGCGTGGCCGGGTCGATGTGTTTATTTATGGCGGAATGCAAATCGACCAGTACGGCAACTCCAACCTGAGCCTGATCGGCGACCCGGAGCACCCCAGCGTTCGCGGTCCCGGTAGTGCCGCTCTGCCGCTAGCGACCCAGGCCGGACGCTCGATTATTTTCGCTACCGAGCATAACTCGCGCACCTTCGTCCCACGCGTTTCGTTTGTAACCGCCCCCGGCTTTCTCGAAGGCGGCGATAGCTGGCACAAGGCCAAAGAGGCCGGGCTGATCCGGGGTAACGGTCCCTCGCTGGTAGTGACTAATCTGGCCGTCATGGATTTCGAGGAGACTTCCAAAAAAATGCGGCTGGTTTCGCTCCATCCCGGTGTCACTCTTGAACACCTTCAGGCTGCTACCGGCTTTGAACTACTTCTACCCACCGAAATCCCACTTACTCAACCACCCGACCCCGCCGAACTCCGCACCCTCCGCGAACTGGACGAAGCCCGCCTACTGAGAATCTGACGGCTTTTCGTTTCCTTTTCCTTATTGGTCGTACAAATTTATTTCTGTGCTTGAATTACAGCTTTTACCTGGGCTTTTTAACCTTACCCGTTGAGGTTAAAAAGCCCAGGTTCCGATGAAGAAAACTGTTAGAGTTGTATGAGACCTCTTGACAATGATTGGCTACTAATGTATAGTTACTTATATAAAGTAAGTAATAAAACTTTATTAAAAATAAGACCCTCGAAGGTAATATTTACCGATGGAAAGCTGAGGTTTATATATGACAATGACATCTGATACCACTAAAACACGCTCGGTCGAACGCATCGTGCCGAGTATCCGAACCCTGGAAGGCGGCGGCTTTCTGGTGCATCGTCCGTTCCCGACCAATCGCCTGATGGATTTCGATCCGTTTTTGCTGCTAGACGAGATGGGACCGGTCAACTATGCTCCCGGTGAGGCAGTTGGCGCACCCGACCATCCGCATCGTGGTTTTGAAACAGTGACCTATATGCTGGCCGGGCGGTTTGCTCATAAAGACTCACAGGGTAATGCCGGTCAACTAAATCCGGGCGATGTTCAGTGGATGACCGCCGGGGCCGGGATCGTACATTCCGAAATGCCGGAAGAAGAATTTACCCGCACCGGAGGACATCTGCACGGCTTCCAGATCTGGGTGAATTTGCCGCGCGTCGATAAAATGATGCAGCCGCGCTACCAGGAAGTCCCGATCAACCAGATTCCGGTCGGTCAGAATGCTGAAGGTAACGTATCGGTGAAGGTGGTCGCCGGGGAAGCGTTGGGTCAAAAGGCGGTTATCGACACCCGCACGCCGATTATGTATTTGCACTACACCTTGCAACCGGGAGGTCAGGTTTCTCAGCCGGTTCCTGCCGACTTCCGGGGTTTTGTATATGTAATCGATGGTCAGGGTGATTTTGGCGGCAAACACGCCAAAGATCATGATATGGTGATTTTCGCCCAGGATGGGGAAGCGATTGAGTTTAGCAACCCGGCCACCGCCACCGCTCCCTTGAATGTGCTGCTGCTGGCCGGTGTGCCGTTAAGCGAACCGGTCGCCCGCTATGGTCCCTTTGTGATGAATACCGAGGCCGAAATTTATCAGGCTATCGAGGATTACCAGAACGGCAAGATGGGTTCGATCAAAGCCACCCGCTAACTTTTCGTTTCAAATTAAATTGCCGCCGGTCTCATAAGAACCGGCGTTTTTTTAATTTTTTGCTTTTAATAATAACCCTTTTTGCCCTGGCATAGTTTATGCCTAATAGCTTAGTAGAGTAAGTTAGCCAGGAATTTTAAGAGCCGCTAAAGCGGGTATCCATCAAGAGAAAACAAGTATATAGATAGTGAAAGGTAAGGGACTAAGAATGGAAGCACCTTTGAATCCGGATCGTCAGAAAGTCTATCGTGAGGAAGTGGTATACGAACCGATTGCTCAACCGGTAATTCAACAGCCGGTGGTGCAGCAACCGGTAATTCAACAGCCGGTAGTCCAGGCTTACGTACAACAACCGGTAGTGCAACCAGTCTACCAGCCGGTAGTCGAGCAACCGGTGGTCGCCGCTCCGGTGATGGATGACCGTCGCAGCTATTCCCAGGTAGGCGGCGCGGCTATGGAAAATGTTCAGCAAGGCTACTATGATGCCAACGGCAATCTGGTTCAGCGCGAGGAACAGACCTTTGATGACCCTACTGCCCGCCGCTTGAATATTCTGGATCGCACGGCCCAAATCATTTACTTCCTGATGGGCGTGGTAGAATTGCTGCTAGCTCTACGGTTCTTGTTCCGGGTTTTGAATGCCGATGCGACCAGCGGTTTTGTAAACTTTATTTGCAACCTGTCAGGCGCGTTTGTCGCACCGTTCAACGGCATCTTTAATGACCAGGTGCTAAATCGTGGAAACGTAGTCGAAGCCTCGACCCTGATTGCGATGCTGGTTTATGCTATCCTGACCTACGGTCTAATTCAACTGCTATACGTGTTGTTTAGCCCCGGTCGCAGCACTCGCCAGACTTTTACCACAACTCGTCGCCGCCGCTTCTAATATTTGAAGAAGCGATAAACCAAATTGTTTTGCCGTCCCAAATTTTAAGCCTGCGATAGCCCCACAAAAGAATATCTTTGGGGATGAGCCAGCCAAAACTGGCTCATTACTATTTTATAGCACTTAGAACTTTCGCTGCCACCTCATCGGGTGAAGAGGCGGTCGGCTAAAAATAAAAAGAGTAACCAGCCTTTCTAATCATAAAAGCGGGTTACTCTTTTTTGGTGATTTTACCTTACGTGCGCGAGAGTTCCTCGTGGAGTGAACGCGCCTGGGTATCGAGGGGGTTGAGCCGCAAAGCTTTTTCGGCATCGGTACGGGCGGCCTCCATCTGGTTTAGCCTTTTATACAATCCGGCGCGACAAGCGTAATAATCGGCCCGTTTGGGTAATTTCTCCAGTAGGACATCATAATCGGTCAGGGCCTTTTCGAGGTCGCCCATCTGGCAATAGGTATAGGCCCGGTAATCCAGGTAATCTACCATCTTTGGCTCCAGTTCCAATGCTTCGTTGAAACGGGCCACCGCCTGAGCGTAATCTTTTTCAAGCAGTAAGGCCTTGCCTTGCTCGAAAGCTGCGAAACCTTTATGGGTTTTATTCTTCTTCTCGGCTTCCTGGCGCATTTTCTCATATTGCTGGCGGGGAGTTGGTCGCCACTTTACAAACGAGGTGGCTTGATTGTACAGATTGAAAGTATTGATCAGCACCCAGGCACATATATAAAGCGCGAAAATTCCACCAATCGGCAGAGCAAAATTGCCCACCACCCCGGTCTGACCGAAAAAGATAAACCCGGTCAGGGCCAACGCCAGCGTGAGAAGTACCCCTGCGGCAAACTTTTCGTCGGCAGTAATCCAGCGTATAAGCATATAGGCAGCCTGTCCACCGTCCAGGGGATACGCCGGTAGGGCGTTAAAGATTCCCAGAAACAAATTCAGATGGGCTAGAGATTGCAAGGCCAAGCCGATAGCCAACGTTTGCGGATCGCTGCTATTTTTCATCATTAGCTGCGGAAGAAATTCACACAGTTTCCACAAAAGCAGATTGGAGGCCGGACCAGCCAGCGAGACCAGAATATCTTTGAAGTAGGAAGCCGGTTTGGCGGCAAAGTAAGTCACTCCTCCCAGCAAATTTAACTGGATACCGATCACGCTGGCGCCCATCGCCATACCGCTGGCGGCATGGGCCAGTTCGTGGATCAATATCGAGAGCATTACACCCACCCCCAGAACGACCCCGGTGGTCAAACCCGCGCCCCCGCCGGTCGCCGAAGGTAAAATGTAGAGACCAATAAACAAAAGCCCCAGCAAAGAAATCTCGACTGGCACACCTCGGAAGTAGAAAAGTCGAAAAGTTCGATATAAAAACATTTTTTACACCTTTTATATATCTTTCACTTTGCCACTAGACCGCTGGAGCCAACACGTAACAGGTAGTTTCAGAAGGGCAAACCACTTTATTCAAATCCTGGGTAAGACCGGTTGGCTGGGATTGCCAGGTCTTTCCGCCATCGCTACTATAGCGCACCATCCCACTAGCCCCGGCTACGTAACACTGATTTACGCCGGGACAACTCAGGCCGAAATAACCCTCGTTCGAGGCGGTCGCAATAGCCTGCCAGGACTTGCCTCCATCTTCGGTCGCCAGAAATTTACCATTGGTAATGTTGCCACCCAGCGCATAGCAGTTCTGGGCAGTCGGGCAACTCACCGCCGTATAATCTCGGTCGTAACTCAAAGTTGGTTTGGTCCAGTTTAGGCCGTCATTGGTACTGAGGAGCGTTCCAAGCTGGCCCACCGCGCTACAATTGGTGGCAGTCGCGCAACTAATCGCCAGCAAAGGCCGGTCGGTGCCGGAAGTCTGAATATCCCAGGTTTTACCGGCATCGGTTGTGACCAGAATACGACCGAGGTCGCCGACTACAAAACAACTGGTGGTGGTAGGGCAAGCCAACCCATTGAGGCCTTTCTGAATTTGCCCGAACGAATGAGCTGTCCAATTTACCGCCCGGTCAGTACTACTCAGAAAAGTATAGCCTCGCCCGTTAACACCCAGCGCAAAGCAGACGTTGCTTTTTGGACAACTAATGTGGGTCAAACTGCTGGAAAGCATTTCGGTGTCATTTAGCACCCAGGTTTTCCCGCCATCACCGGTAGTTAGCAGTCCAAGTGACCCACTAACCGCGAAACAGTTTTTAACGTCAGGGCAGGCCAGATTATCCGGTGATTCATAAGTATCATAAGACCGCGACCAGTTTTTACCGCCGTTAGTAGTTACCATAATTTTATTTGGGCCATTCTGATTGGTTCGCCCGCTCAGACCGGCATAATCTGGGGTCGCGGCCCGATTATTTTGAGCAAAAGAAATTCCCATAAAGGTAGTCATTATATAGTAAAGCAATCCCAGGTAAGCCGCGAGGATCACAATCGATACAACGTAACCCAGAAAAGGGTATTTTCTCAACATTTTAACAATTCCTTAAAAGATTAAGGCCGCTGCCCTATTGTTAGAAAACCGAAGATAGAAAATTGACTACTGATTTTAATGCAAAAAAAGATTGAGCAAGATTTTACCAGCCAGCCTCCCGTTTAGTTAAATAAACGCCAGACCTGGTTGGATAAAAAAGTAAACCTTTGTCATTTCCGCAATAATAAATGATCAAGTTACTCTATTTAACGGCAACCGGGGTCTTTAGTAAATGAATAAAATGCCAACTAAAATATTGTAAGGCCTGGTTTAGCAAATAGAAATGGCCCAAAGTAGTACTTTTGGTACCAATTTTCCCTCGTAGGAAGCTCACTTAGAGGCTTAAAACCGGGTAACGGTGATAACTATTATATCAAGTAAATTTATATATTATTTTGAATAAAGGTGTAGTACATATATAGTGTAACCTATTATAAAGAAAAAAACTAGTATGTAATTCACTATTTCGATATTACTATTTTGATAATCTGTTATGAGAATTTACTTCAGGGCGGCCAACGGACTTAGCTCAAATGCCTCGGCCAGCAATTCATAAGAATGTAACCGCTCCGGCTGGGAGTGAACCACCGTCATAACCATCACTTCATCCGCTTCAGTTTTTTCAATCATCCCCTCAAGGTTAGCCTTGATTGTGGCTGGGCTGCCAGCCAGGTGCATTGCCCGGAAACTCTCCAATTGCTTTTTTTCTAAAGCGGTATATGGATAATTGTTAGCCTCTTCAAGAGTGGCAATCGGACCGCGTTCGCCACTTCGCAGCCTTAACATCATCAATCTAAGCGAAGCCGCCAGCTCTTCCGCCTTCTCATCGGTGTCAGCACAAATAACCGAGGTCGCCAGAATCGCCCAGGGTTTTGAAAGATAGGCCGACGGGGTAAAGTTGGCCCGGTAAAGCTTCATCGCTATATCTGCCCCGTAAGGACTGAAATGGGCCGCAAAAGCAAAACCTAATCCTAATTCTGCCGCCAGCCGCGCACTAAAATCGCTGGAACCAAGCAGAAAGATAGGCGGAAAAGTGACATCCGGCGGTCCGGCCAGAATATTGTGGAATGGATGATCGTGGGGGAACTGATTGCCGCCAAAAGCCTGTAACTCGGCCAGTTGATCGGGGAAATCATCCGCTCCCATTGCTTCTTCCGAACGTCGTAAAGCATAGGCTGTTAATTGGTCTGTCCCCGGTGCCCGCCCGATGCCCAGGTCGATCCGGCCTGGAAAAAAAGCTTCCAGGGTGCGAAAAGCTTCGACTACCTTTAAGGGTGCATGATTGGGCAACATCACGCCACCCGAACCTACCCGGATGTGCGCGGTTTCACGAGCCACTTGCCCGATGATAATCTCAGGTGCCATGCTTGCTAACCCACTGGTGTTATGATGCTCGGCTAGCCAGTAGCGGGTATAGCCTAACCGATCAGCCAATTGAGCCAGTTCAAGTGTGTTTTTAAGAGCCTGGGGTCCGGTTGAGCCGGAAATCACCGGAGCTAAATCCAGTATCGAAAGAGGTATAGACATAATATGTCTCCAATCTATTTTAATATGGCATCCAGTGAAAGTTCTGTTGTGTTCGAGGTTCGAGGTTTGGTTTCCACTTCCACCGTTGCAACTTTATTATTTTCTTATGGCATTTCATGGCAAACTGCGTTTTGCTTCTAAATAACGTTCTTCGATACTTGTGGTGGCGATATTATCATCGAATGAGTACTTGAACTCTAGCAGGTATTTGAAAGTATGCCGGTAGCCATTATTAAATGGTGTAACTTCTTTAACGGTCAAAACTCTACCGCCCTCGTGGCCTATTCTCGATCCTTTTATTACCTGAACCTCCTGCCCGATATTGAATTTAGCTTGCATTTTAGCTTCCTTTCGGTCCGCCACATTTGGTTAAAACAACCCTTTTTATTTGTGAGAAGTTACTCTATTTAGAGTTATCAAATAGTAACTACTCAGGCCCCACCCCTGACCCCTCCCAGGGCCACCAGTGGACGGGGAAGAAAAGAAAAAAGTGTAACAGGGGAGACCCCGGTACGACCCCCCGCAGGGGTTGCACCCCCACTACCCCCGCTAAAACCCTTTTGCATGAGGGTGCGCTGAACAGTTACATCAAATATTGGTAAATCCACTATTATTCCTCTAAGTTCCGGCGTTTAACTACTGCCAGGCTTTGGGTTTATTCTAACATAATGACTTTCTTGGTAGCGCCCCATTAAACGGTGGAAAAGGCTTCCGATTTGAAAAAGAAGTGTTCATCTGGCAAAATTTGGTTATTATGACAAATAAAGAACCAAAGCCGATGAACGCTGGGGAAGGGTTCTGCTCTAAGCAGCATTGTCCCAAAAGAGGACTAAAAAAGCAAGGTAACATCACCATTCACGACCGCCAACGCCAGCGGTATCGTTGTAAAATCTGGGCCAAAACCTTTAGCGAACGGACCGGTACCGTCTTCGAAGGATTGCGTAAAGGCCAGGATTTAATCGTGGTGGTGGTCACACTTTTGGCCTGGGGTTGTCCAGTTCAGGCCATCGTAGCCGCTTTCGGACTGGACGAACACACTGTGGCCGATTGGCGAGACCGGGCAGGTAAGCATTGTCAAAAGGTTCATGAGACTTTGGTGGTTCAAGCAAACCTCGACTTGCAACACGTTCAACTCGATGAAATCCGAGCCAAAGGGGTCGGTAAGATCATCTGGCTGGCAATGGGTATCATGGTTTCTACTCGTTTATGGTTAGGGGGCGTGGTCAGCCCTACCCGCGACCGAAAACTAGCCGACCGTTTACTAAAGCTGGTGCGGGGTTGTGCCACTCCTACTGGTAAAATCCTGGTGGGGGTGGACGGTTGGGCGGCTTATCCTAAAGCGATTAAACGGGTTTTCCGCGACAAAGTGCCAACGCCCCCTGCCACTAAGGCGAAGAAGGGTCGGCCTCGTTTAGCCCTCTGGCCTCAACTCGCCATCGGGGTGGTTATCAAAACCAAGCAGGCCCATAAGCGGGTCGAAGTGCGCCGGGAAATAGTGTGTGGTAGCCAAAAGTTAGTGGCCGAGCTAATCAGTACTTCTCAGGGAGGCTTGTACTTAAACACCACTTACATTGAGCGGTTCAATGCCACCTTACGGGAGCGGTTGGGTAGTTTAACGCGAAAGTGTCGCCACGCAGCCCACCGGGTAGAAGCTTTAGAAACTGGAATGTATCTGGTCGGGTGTGCCTACAACTTTTGTGTGCCGCACCGGGAGTTGCGCTTGGCGAACTATGACCGGCCCGAACAAGGTCGTTGGCAACTTCGCAGTCCGGCGATGGCAAGCGGCTTGAGCGATCATATATGGGGTATCGCCGAATTGTTAAAGTACAAGGTGGTGCCGCCGCCGTTTGTTCCGCCTAAACGTAAAGGCCGACCGCCTAAAAATTTAACTCAAAACTTCACCGTTTAGTGGGGTGCTACCTATTTGGCTAACCAGCCCTAAAAATGATGGGACTTTCAGTTTAAAGCAGGCAGATTGACTTTTTACCACTAAAAGTTCGGGAGACCCTCTTTCTGTTCCTTAAATGGTACAACGCGTATTTAGTTCACCCAGGCTGGTGTTAACTTGTTTCGATGCCAAAATCATTTATATTTTGCCGGGGGTTTCAAATGGTAAGCCCTGGTACCCCCCTCCAAATGGCATATCAGGACGGTCGTAATCACCCATCAAGGCCCGCCGCAAGGGCGTTGTGCGCTCCAGGAATTCTGGATTGGTTGCATCCCGGTCGGATCGCCGCAGCCACGGGGGACTGTAGATGTAATGCATATTGTACCGATCAAAATCCCGGTTGTTGGGCATTGGCGAATGATAAACCCCGTTATGAAAAATCAAAACACTACCGGGCTTCGCACAAATAATTTGTTGTATCGGGCAGGCATCCACCTGACCACGTGCCTCTTTTGGAAAAGTAAGGGGGCTGCGGTGACTGCCTGGGATCATCATCATATTGCCCATATAAAGCTCAGATTGATCAGTCAGGTTAAAACTCACGCGCAGTTGAAGTAGCGGGATTGGATAGCCCAGTTCCCTGAATTCGTAAGCACCAGAGCCGTCCTGATGCCAGCCGACGCTTTGTGAATAGGCGGGTTGGACGGTACACCAGGCGGCCTGCAACACAAACCGGTCGTTATAGAGAGCACGAACCTTTGGCAGAAAAGCCGGATGATCAATCAGGCGTTCGAGGGTCGGTTCGTGTTCAAAACCTCTCCCAATCTGATTCAGTTTCCCATTGATCTTTCCAGCGTGAATGCGTTTCGCGGCTTCAAGCGTTTCTTGAACTTCATCAGGAGTTAGAACGTCCTCAATTACGATGTAGCCGTAGCACTCGAACATGAAACGATCCATGTAGGTCATTGGACCCGGTTGGACAATAGGCAGTTTTGTTGATTCCATATCGTAAGGTCTCCTTTTAATTATAGAATACGACATTGTGCTAGAGAAAAGCAGCTTTTGGGTTTAAAGCTGCAAGCGATAGCTTGTATTGGCTACCAACCTGAGCCGAGGTAAAATAAACCAATTTGTGGATTTATTTGACGAAAGTTAGCCGTCTCGAAATGAAATTCATTGTCCACCATTTGACCCACCGCTTCGCTCATTTTGGACAGATTGTTCAAAATTACATTGTTGCCTTGACTAAACCTGCCAGAGCTTCCTAGATTGTTGGTGGTGTAAGTGGTGCCTCTAAATCCAAAGCTGAATTAATTGCTGAAAATGCACTGCTCAGAAGGCAACTAATAATCTTGAACCGCCAGGTCAAAAAACCAGCGTTTAACCCTTTGGACCGCTTCTTATTGGTAATACTTACCAGCATTATACAAAATTGGAAACAGGCTTTGCTTATTGTTAAGCTAAATACCTTGCTTCGTTGGGAGAGGGAAGGGTTCAGGCTGTTGTGAAAACTAAAATCCAAGCCTCCAAAGAATTGCCAGCCCAAACAGCTCAGGAAACAATCGAGCTAATAAAGGAGATAGCAGCCAAAATCCGCTCTGGGGTGCTGAAAGAATCCGGGGAGAACTTTTGAAGGTGGGGATTAGGGAGCCAAACGAACCATCCAAAGATATATGCGTCAGACCCGACCAACACAACCTTCCCACCAGAACTGGACTACTTTTTTGAAAAATCATTCCAAAGAAGTTTGGTCGTGCGATTTTGTAACTGTTACTGACGCCTACTTCGGCCAGCTATACGCTTTCTTTATACTCCAACATTCTACTCCCTGGATCATCCATTTTGGCGTTACCCGTCATCGGAATGAACAATGGGTGACGCAGCAACTCAAAGAGGCTACTCCATTTGGGAAACCGCCGAAATATCTGCAGAGAGGCTTGCTGCATTTGGGTCTGGACGGCTTGGATAAGGCTTTTACGTTCTGGCCCATTTAATTTGCCTTGTGAAAATGTAATATTATCCATTAGACTGAATACTCCTT
Source organism: Chloroflexia bacterium (assembly GCA_038322625.1). Taxonomy (GTDB): domain Bacteria; phylum Chloroflexota; class Chloroflexia; order Chloroheliales; family Chloroheliaceae; genus 54-19. The sequence continues at coordinate 24,395 of JBBQGA010000001.1, read as the reverse complement.
TGCTGCTTGGTTAGTTTTGGTAAACCAACTTTAGCACATAGTGGCTATTCAGTCTTTTTTTGGAGGGCAGTAGCCACTGCTAAATATCAACTCCGCTAAGGGCACCCAGGGCCTCAAGAGCGGTGGCGCGGGCCGCAAAACCACCCTCTAAATCAGCGATCAAATCCTCGTAGCTTTCCAGGCCGACACTGAGCCGGTACATCTCATCCTCGATGCCCATACTCTGGCGTATCCTCGGCGCATCGCGGTAGCCGTCACCGACCGGCAGGAGTAAACTCTCATAGCCGCCCCAGCTTACCCCAATTGAGCAATACTCCAGGGCATCCACAAAAGCGTACTGGGCTGCTGCCGGGGCCGGGTCGTGCAGCGAGAAAGCAAATAACCCGCCGTAACCGCTCAGTTGAGTCCGGGCCAGTTCGTAACCGGGAAATTCCGGCATACCGGGATGAAAAATAGTTTTTACCTCCGGTCGGGCCTTCAACCAGTAGGCTATCTTCATGGCAGTTTCACCTTGCTGTTTCAGGCGTACACTCAAAGTGCGCAAACCGCGTGTCACCAGGTAAGAGTCGTCCGGGGAAAGAGCCGCCCCCAGAACCTCGGCAATAGGCTGGATACGCCGGTAGAGTTCGGTGTTGCAGGCCAGCAACCCGGCCACTACGTCGGAATGTCCGCCGATATACTTGGTCGCCGTGTGGACCACCACATCTATGCCCAGGGTGATAGGCTGCTGGTAGAGCGGCGTAGCCCAGGTATTATCTATAATGGTGTAAATATTGTGGGCTTTTGCCAGTTTAGCTACCGCTCGCAGGTCCTGGATTTGAAAAGTAAAGGTCCCCGGAGATTCGAGATAAATCACCCGCGTGTTGGGCTTAATGCGGTGGCTGAGGTCGGGCGATTCATCCGCATCAAAGTATTCTACCTCGACGCCCATATTTTTCAGCAGGGTGTCGCAAACCTGGCGGGTCGGGCCGTAGCAACACATCGCCACCAGCAAATGGTCGCCGGACTTTAAGAGGGCTAAAAGAGGGGTCGAAATGGCCGCCATGCCTGAAGAAAAGGCGATAGCGTGATCGGCTTTTTCAAGATGGGCGATTTTGGCTTCAAGGTTCGTCCGAGTCGGATTGCTGACCCGGCTGTAGACATGGGAGCCATCGGCCCGTGCATCGACGAAAGTCTGGTAGGTCTCAAAACTGAACAGCGAAGCCCGGTAGACCGGCGTATTAATCGCGCCCCGGTCTTTGAAGCGGTCGTCGCCAAAATGGAGCAGGTCGGTTTCGGTAGAAGGCATTGACTTCTCTCATTTCTGTATTAAAAGTTGTAAAAATTATCGAGCACAATAAAAGCCCCACCAGCCGTTTAATAACAACTGGCTGCCACTTTGTTACCGGACCATACTATCAGGTTTTGAGATGGGGGTCTAATGCGTCGCGCAAACCATCACCGACAAACGAAAATGTCAGCATAGTAATCGCGATCATCAGGGTCGGGAACAGCCCCAGGTGCCAGTAAACTCGGATGTAGGAGCTAGAATCGGCCACCATTTTACCCCAGCTAGGCAAGGGGTCATTGATACCAAAACCCAAAAAGCTAAGTCCCGCTTCGGTAAAAATTGCCGTAGGAATGCCCAGAGTTACCGCTATAATCAGGGGAGCCAGGGCGTTTGGCAGCAGGTGACGCAAGGCGATGTGTAGCGGTTTCGCGCCAATTGCACGCGCGGCCAGGACAAATTCTTTCTCGCGTAAGCTCAATAATTGGGCGCGGGTTAGACGGCAAATATCAACCCAGCCCACCAGGCCGATTGCCACAATTACATTGACCAGACCGCCCCCGGTAGCCGAGTCGGAAGCCCGCCAGACTGAAATCAGGAAAAGCGCGAATAGCCAGATCGGTATAGCCGTCAGCACCTCCACGCCCCGCATGATGATAAAATCGACCCAGCCGCCAAACATCCCGGCAGCGATACCCAACGGCAGCCCGATTAACAGCGCAATGAACTGGACCGAAAAGCCCACGGTCAGCGAGACACGCGCTCCATAGATCAAGCGACTGAGAAAGTCCCGACCCACTGAATCCGTGCCGAGCAAATGGTTAGGTGAGTTTGGGAACTCGTTCGCTTCCATCAAATTCGAAAAATCGTAGGGAGCCGGAGAAATTACATCAGCCAGGATGGCTACCAGGATCAAGAAAACCAGCACCGCCAAAGCTCCGACCGCCAGTTTGTTTTTGGCAAAGCGGCGGCCGGCATCACGCCATAAATTGGAAGGTGGGGCCTCAAGCGGTTCAACCGGTACTTTGGTGGGTGTTTCAGTGACAATACTCACGATATAATCTCCAAAATAATCTGCCTGCAACAGCTTGCCTGACCCGAAAATAATTTAACAGGGTTACTCAACTCAACTCAGGCGGATACGTGGGTCCACGACAGTGTACAGAATATCGCTCAAAAGATAGGTAATACTCCACAGAAAGGCCACCAGCAGCATGGTTGCCATAATCATTGGGTAATCCCGCAGATAGATACTAGATACAAAGAACTTACCCAGGCCCGGCACCCGAAAAATAACCTCGACAAAAATCGTTCCGGTAATCAGGTTGGGAATCTGAGGAGCCAGGATCGTAATCAGTGGAATAAGGGCGTTTTTGAGGGCATGGCGCATAATTACAATCCGGCCGGTCAACCCTTTAGCCCGTGCCGTGCGGATATATTCCGACCGGATGACTTCTACCATACTGGAACGGGTATAACGCGCCACCAGGGCCGACGGACCCAACCCCAGGGTTATTACAGGTAAAATCGCGGAAGACCATTCTCCCCCGGTAGTCGGCCACCCGCCGGTGGCAACCCATCCAAACTGGATCGAGAAAATCAGCAGTAACCAGATAGCAATTACGAAACTGGGCACAGTGATGCCAAGCGTCGAGATAAATGTGACCACATAATCTATCCAGGTATTTTGCTTTATGGCCGCGATGATCCCGGCGGCCAGCCCGAAGGTAAAGGCAAATACAATTGCCATCAAGCCTAACTGAATACTGACCGGCCAGGTCCGGCCTATCAGGTCAAGCACACTTTCGGTCGGGCTTTGATAGGATATACCAAAATCACCGCGAACAGCGTTGCTCATGTATTTGAAGTACTGCTCATATAGCGGTTTATCCAGACCGTATTTAGCCAGGATATTGGCTTTGGCAGCCGGTGGTAGCGGAGATTTATCTTCATCGAAAGGACCACCCGGTACCGAATGCATCAAAAGAAAGGCCAGAATCGAAACCAAAAATAGGACAATAATCAGACCAAAAATACGACCAATCAGGTAGCGGGCCATAGTTCTTTCCTTTAGGGGTAAGTCTAAATATGGAAGGTAAGTTAAGGCAACTCCAGGGAATAAATCTCACAAGTTACCTTAACTTACATCCTTAAAGCAATGTTAAGCTTTATTTAGGGATTTTGCGGTTGGCACTGACAGCGTCCTTCGAGACGTAAATCGAACCGATTACATTACTGTAAGTAACCAGACCAGGCCAGTGAATAGCGGCTACACCGTTCTGGTCAGCCCCAAGTTCGCTGCCCTTCAGGTAAGGCTTGTACAGGTCGCTCTGGTAGCGGTGGTAAATGAAGACTCCGGGAGCCTCCGTTACCAGCAGCTTCTCGGCATCCTGGAACATTGTGACACGTTGAGCCGGGTCGCCCGTAAAGGCGGCAGCCTTTTTAACCATGTCGTCAAAAGTGGCGTTATTCCAGTTATGCCGACCGCCGCCCAACCAGACACTCAACATGTTGTAGGGATCGAGGAAGTCCATACCGTAGGAAACCATCCCAAACTGAACCTTGGTAGGCTTGGCGTTCAAAGAATCCATAAAAGTTTTGTATTCTTTATTTGAAACTTCGACGTTAATACCCAGGTTTTGCTTGATCGAGGCCGCAATAGCCTGGCCCAGGGCTTGCCGCACCGGGGCTTCATTGCGCAGCCACAGGGTTACATTGGGGAAACCCTTGCCACCGGGATAGCCAGCGTCAGACAACAATTGTTTGGCGGCGGCTATATCGTAGCTTTGAATACCCGAAAGGGCCTTCGAATTGGAAGCCGGGAAGCCGGGCATCAGGAAGGAGTACGCCGGGATACCCTGGCTGGGTTTGATAATCTGTTTGATAAGCGCGTCCCGGTCAACGACGCGGCTGATAGCCTGACGGACCTTGACGTTATCAAAAGGTGGGTTCTTGGTATCGAAAAAGAGATAGTCGGTTCGGAAGTCGTTGGGCTGGGGATGCGATTGCTTTGCCAGTGCTGAGTCCTGCTCCACTAGCGTATTGTCAGCCGGAGATAAATTCCCCCCGGTCACAAAATCAATTTCGTTAGCCTGGTAGGCCGCCAGGTCGGTCGAAGGGGCTGCCCCGATTGAGATAATTTTCTGAATATAGGGCTTGTTAGTTCCACCATACTTGGGGTTGGCTTCGAAAACCAGACGATTGCCTTTGGTCCACTCCTTCAGAACGAAAGGGCCGGACGAAACCGAGGTGGCTACGTTGGAGTTGTACAGACCACCATTAGCAAGTAAAGCCTTCTTTTGCATGGGGTTACTGTAGAGCATCATGGCCGGTAAATAAGGAGCAGGCGATACGGTTGTGACGGCCAGGGTGTTAGCATCAACTGCCTTAATACCGAGCTGGTCGGTGGGAACCTTACCGGCGACCGCTTCGTCCCAGTTTTTGATTACTCCACTGAAGAACCAGGTGAAGTCCCAGCCGTGTTTCGGTTCGGCCCCGTACTGGAAGGTGGCGACATAGTCATCGGCTGTGACCGGTGTACCGTCTGTCCAGACCAATTTCGGGTCGAGATGGAAAGTCCAGACCAGCCCACTTGAATCAACTTCCCACTTGGTGGCGGCCCCTGGCTGGGTTTTGAAATTTTTATCCAGGCGCACCAGCGAATCGGACAGAATGTCGCTGACTGAGCCACCGCGTTTGTAAACCGATTCGAAGAAGTCAATCGTGGTAAAATCGGCGGTGCTATCGAAATGTTGAATATAGACCTGCTGGTCAAGGGGAGCGGCGTCTGCGGGTAGGGTAACGCCGTTAGGTGCGACAATGCTTCCGGCGGCGGCCGTGGTAGCAGTGCTGGCAGCAGTTGTGGGAGCGCCTGCTGCGGTAGTGACAGCCCCAGCAGCAGCAGCGGCGGTAGTACCACCAGCAGCGGTTGTAGCTGCGGCTGTGGTAGCTGTTGCGGGGGTCGCGGTTGAATCACCACATGCAGAAAGCACTAAAGTGCTTAGTAGCAGGATTACGACAAACCAAGTGCGGTTGCGACTCATAGGTAAAGCCTCCTGTTCGGTCAAAACATCTTTGTTGTAAGTTGATGGGTTTTCAGTGGTGCAGTCGCAAGGGAGAACTCTCAACCCAATTTTCTCCCATCGTTGAGCAGACTATCTAACTCCTTGTTAATTGCATAAAAAAAACACAAAGTACTAAGCCGGGTTCGTAGGGGTGCAACCCCTGCAAGGGGGACTTGGGGGACATCCCCCAACACTCTTCTTTACCCCCAGCGTCGCTATGCGACGCTGGGGAAGCGGGAAAAGCGCGGGGTACACCCCCGCTATGCCCCCGTCCTGGGGGCGGGTACCCCCTGGGTGCCCCTTGAAAACCCCATCGAAACATTGTGAAATAATTATGCAATTGTTAAGTTAGTTAGTTAGTTTCTCAATTGTCAAATTCTGTAAGGCGAAGACAGCCTGGAAAGTATCGAATTAAAAACTTAAGCAATAATTAAACTTTTGTTAAAAATTTAGTTGCGCAGAGAGTAGGTTTTAGCTTGGAGAAGTTATTTCATTAATATGATATTTACATACAACCTCAATTTTGTCAAGGGTATTGTCAGGTTAGGAAGCGGTCAAGCGCAAAATGTGAGATACTCTATTTACTTGTTTGTATTAAACTTCCTAACTGATGAAAACAGAGTAATCACCTGAAGACCAAACCTACCAAACCCCAGAAAAAAAAGCTTGTCCCTTCTTACAAAGGTCATCGTTACCCTAACGAAATTATCGAAGAGGCGGTGTGGCTCTATTTCAACTTTGCTTTGAGTTACCGGAAAGTTGAAATGCTGCTTTTGAGACGCGGAATTGAAGTAAGCTACGAAACTATTTGATAATGTAGTCTCAAGTTCGGCCAGTTTTTGGCTAACGAGTTACGCCGCCGACCTCTAAAAAGCAAATCACTGGCCACCCTACTATTAAAATCGCCTTGAATAAATTCACCTCCTACATTGCCGAATCTAATAAAACACCTTGACAATACCCTCATGATAAATGAGGCCGGTCCGGTTAGAACTTAATAATTGGCTTTAATAATGCGTCTATCATTTTCATTTAAATTGGAGAAAATATGTCCCAACAATTTGAAATAAATCAGCAAACAAAGCCAGGCGCACAAGCGTCTGAAATAAGTATCACTGATATTACCTTTGAACATTACCGGGAGCTGTTAGGCATCGGTGAAGTCCGCCCACGATTAACTTGGATTGTCAGAACTACGGCTAACGCCTGGCAGCAAGCCAGCTATCAAGTTGAACTATATGGGCCGGACGGCCAACTTCTTGAGCAGACCGACCGCCTTGATTCCTCTCAGTCGGTACTGGTAGATTGGCCTTTTGCGCCGCTTTCAGCTCGCCAACAGGCCGATGTGCGGGCGCGGGTTGCTGGGACGGACGGACGGCCATCCGAATGGAGCCAGTTTTGCAGGGTAGAGGTAGGCTTAATTACCCCCAACGATTGGACAGCTAAATTCGTAACTCCTGACAGCCTCGGTGACGATGATAGCGTTCAACCCGTGCCAGCCCCGCTTCTACGCAAAGAGTTCGAGGTTCGCTCCAGCTTTACCCAGGCCAGGTTATATATTAGCGCCCTTGGGCTCTATGAGGCTCAGTTGAATGGTGACCTGGTTGGAGACCATGTTCTATCTCCGGGATGGACCAGTTACCGTAACCGGCTGCGTTACCAGATTTTTGATGTGACAAACCTGCTCCGGCAAGGCCCCAACGCTATTGGCGTAATGCTTGGTGATGGCTGGTTTAAGGGCCGCCTGGGGTTCGGCGAAGGTATACATAATGCCTACGGCGATAGGTTAGGCCTGCTGGCCCAGCTTGAAATTACCTATCACGATGGCACGATTGAGCGAGTGGTCAGCGATGAATCCTGGAAAACGGCCGCTGGTCCAGTTTTGGAAAACAGCATTTATGACGGCGAAACCTATGATGCCCGTTTAGAGCGGGACGGCTGGAGTGCAGCGGGCTATAACGACCAGAACTGGACCGGGGTTCGCTCGCTAGAGTGGGATTTCACTACCCTGGAGGCGCCAGTTGGCCCGCCGGTTCGCCGCATCCAGGAAATTTCACCGGTAAGTATCACTATTTCGCCTTCTGGCCGTACCATCCTCGATTTCGGTCAGAACCTGGTCGGGTGGCTACGAATAAGTGTCAAAGGTGAGGCGGGACAGACCATAACCATCCGTCACGCTGAAGTCTTGCAGGATGGTGAGTTATACACCCGGCCTCTCCGCTATGCCAAAGCCACTGACCGCTTTATCTTACGTGGCGGCGGTGGTGAGGAAACCTTTGAACCCCACTTTACCTATCATGGCTTCCGTTACGCCGAAGTCGATGGTTGGTCTGGCCAGTTACAAAGCTGTGACGTTACGGCAATAGTTTGCCATTCCGATATGGAGCGCACTGGCTGGTTCGAGTGTTCCAACCCGCTGATAAATAAGCTGCATGAAAACGTGGTCTGGAGTATGCGCGGTAATTTCCTGGGCCTGCCGACCGATTGCCCCCAAAGGGATGAAAGATTGGGTTGGACTGGGGACATCCAGGTCTTCTCTCCTACGGCTTCTTACCTCTACGATTGCGCCGGATTTTTGACCTCCTGGTTAGCTGACCTGGCGGCCGATCAAAGTGAAGATGGCATTGTACCCTTCGTTGTTCCCAATATATTAGAAGGACCGGTTATCCCGGCTGCCGCATGGGGAGACGCGGCGGTGATCGTACCCTGGGTCTTATACCAGCGATTTGGGGATTCGGGCATCCTTGCAACTCAATATGAAAGTATGCGGGGCTGGGTTGACCATCTGGCTTCTATTTCGAGCCAGAAACATCTATGGGACGAGGGATTCCAGTTCGGGGACTGGCTCGACCCGGCCGCACCCCCCGAAGATCCTGCGGCGGCCCGCACTGACCCTCGTCTGGTCGCCACCGCCTATTTCGCCCGTTCAGCCGAGTTACTGGGGCAGGCTGCCACCGTACTGGGGAAACCTGAAGAAGCCGACCACTATTTGAAGTTGGCTTCACAGGTTCGGGAAGGTTTTAATAACGAGTATGTCACGCCTAACGGGCGTATTATCAGTGATGCGACTACCGCTTATTCCCTGGCACTCGAGTTTGATTTACTAACCCGGCCCGACCAGCGCCAGGGAGCCGGAAAACGCCTGGCTGAACTGGTACGGGAGAGCGGTTATCTCATCAGTACCGGTTTTGTTGGCACACCTTTAATCTGCGATGCATTGTGTAGCGTCGGCGAGTACCAGGCTGCTTTCCGACTGATAACAAATAAAGAAAATCCTTCCTGGCTCTATCCGGTAACGATGGACGCAACGACCATCTGGGAACGCTGGGACAGTATGCTGCCGGACGGGAGAGTGAATCCGGGAGAAATGACCTCATTTAATCACTATGCGCTAGGAGCAGTATCGGATTGGTTGCACCGAGTGGTTGGTGGAATGGCTCCAGCTGAACCGGGTTACCGTCGTCTCAAGATCCAACCTGTGCCAGGCGGCGATATTTTCAGTGCCGTTGCTCGGCACCGCACTCCCTATGGTATGGCGGAGTGTTCCTGGAAGATAGAAGAAGGACAGATAGAGGTTAAGGTGGAAATTCCGCCCAACACAACTGCCCTGGTCACTTTGCCCGGAACCGGAAGTCAAGACGAGGACAAACCGCTGGAAGTGGGTTCGGGTACACATAGCTGGAAGTATAGTTACCGTGCCCCCAAAGCCGGGCCAGGCCCGGCTTTCGCTCGATAGCCCTGTTAATGATTTTCTGGATCAACCAGAGGCTTACAAAAAAGTATTAAAAGTTAGTAACTATTCAGGCTAACTCCTTCGAGGCGGGGTTCGTAGGGGTGCAACCCCTGCGCGGGGTCGTACAGGGGTCTCCCCTGTACGACCCTCTTCTTTTTTCCCCGTCCACTGGTGGCCCTGGAGCGGGGTCAGGGTAGGGTCTGAATAGTTACAAAAGTTATCACCGAATATAAGGCTAATTCGATCCAAGAACGCATGCTGCGTTCTAACGGAACGAAGAAGTTGAGGGAATATCTTTCTACCTTGACCGACGCGGGTGCTATAGGTACCGGCATCGAGAAAGCCTTGGCTGATGCTGGCTGCTAACAGATAAAAGTAAAATTATTTTAACGCGCCCATTTAATATAGAGGTCATAATTAGGAGTGGGTAACTGGCTCATTAAAGTGGGCCAAGTCATCTAGCCCGGAGCTCTTTTTTTATACAAATGCAGGGCTTATATCAGAAATTTTGACCTCCGGGTTTAGTAGTCCAACTCTCCCGGATTAGCTGTCTGGCTTTATCATAGTCTTCAGCGAGAATTATATCGTAATTGATTTTGGAAAAATCAAGTTTATCTCGGCTGCGGTTGGATAGAACCAGGGCGTGATTGGTATAGCTGGCGGGCGGGGTTTGTTTGCCTTCCAGAATATTTGCCGCCAGATTAACCAGGATTTGGCCGTAATTCTCAGGAAAAAAAGCCACCGCGCCGATTAAACGACTTTTGGGTTTTGAAATTTCCAGGCGGGCGGTTTTATCGGCTCCCTGGCTTACAGCCAGCACTCTTTCGGGACTACCGGCTTTTTCAAAAGCCGCCAACGCCCCCATGGTTGCCTCATCGTTGATACCAAAAATAGCGATGCGGCGGATAGTCTTGAGGGCCGGTATCAGTTGGCTCACAGCCTGATAAGACCCCTCGAAGGTATTTTTGCTATCCATTGGAATTACGTGCTCATCCGAGATGGAGACGATTTCGCGCAAGCCGTCGAGTTGGCCCTGCATACGGGCGGCCGGGATAGGACCGGAGAGGGGCAACTCCAGCGAAAGCACCTTATCTAACTGGCCGTCCCATTCCTGCAGTACGCATTGGCCGATCAACCGACCGCCCATCAAACCGGCCCGGTAATTATCAACCCCCATGAAACTGGCCCCCGGTAAAGGGATATCGATCGCAATCACCGGGATCGCCAGGGTCCGCAACCTTTCCATAATGACATTGCTGTACCGAACATCGGTATTATATTCGATGACCAGATCGACGTTCTGTTCCAGAAAGTATTCGATATTCGCAAGGGCGGTCGGCCCATCCTGGCAGTTATCGGTTAAGAGAAGTTCCAGTTTATTCTCGGCGGCCGCCTGGACCAACCCCTGTCTTACCAATGCCGCGAAAGGTAAAGTATCGTCCTGGTTGGCAAACCCGATTCGGATAGGCCGAACTTTTTGCCCACCATCAAGCATACGAGTGACTTTCTCACCGCAGATGCTTACACTTTTGCCGGACTGCCTGAAGTGGTTAAGCCGGGCCGGGTCGACTCCATCATCGGTAATAATCATATCGATACGGTTGAGCGGCGCGAAAGAGGTAACCCCTTTTTTGGAGAATTTCGACGAGTCAGCCACTATAATTAACGACTCGGCAGCGTTTACCATCTCTTTTTTTAATTGTACTTCAAAAAGGTCATCGTCCATGGCGTCCAGATTGGACGACCAACCGGTACAGGATAGAAAAGCTTGGCTGGCTCGTACACCATGTAAAATGCTTTCACCAAACTGCCCGGCCAGTGAAGCAGTCTCTACCCGCAGCACCCCACCGGTCAGGATCACGCGGTTGGAAAGATTTTCGGCTAGCTTAAAGGCTACTTCGATGCCGTTTGTAAAAACGGTCAAGCCCTGGTGATTTTTTAAGTATTCGGCGATAAAGTAAGCGGTTGTGCTGGCATCCAGAATAATTGTTTGATTATTGCTGATCTGATCGGCGGCCCGTCGGGCGATCCAGCGTTTCTTATTTTGGTTAATATGGGTGCGTTCTTCAAAATTACGGCTGCGGCCGCTTTCAGTAACCAAGACCGCGCCACCATGAATGCGGGATACTTTGTTTTGATCTTCCAGGGCACTTAGATCGGTCCGGATCGTTACTTCGGAAACTTTTAGCTCCTTAGCCAGCGAAGTAACGTTACCGAAACCCTGCAAGTGCAAGAACTCCATAATTCTCTGACGCCGTTCGTCAACATTCATTTTTAGTCCCTTTTTAAAGGAGTAACTATTATTGTTTTTGTTTTGACTTTTGAAATCGAAAAAGAATTATTTAAAGTGAATATCGGGCGCGATTATTCCTATAATAGTGCTAGAGATAGTGCTAGATTAGCACGAAGGATTGGCTTTGTCAATCTATAACTTTCATTATCACAAGTCATAATTTTCGATCTCGAAAGAAAGTATTGACAAACCAAAAGAGATATGCTAGATTAAATTATCATTCAAAAACGATTAACAACCAACGTTTAGTTAGTTAATCAAATACCGTTTTTCTTCTCACAACATTTTAATATTGGTACTTGAATTGCGGCCTTCCGAGGTCTAGGTTTTCGTGCCGGAAATTTGTAACAGGGTTCAAAGATGAGCACGGGCGAAAAACCACCTGTAATAAAAATAGAGCATATCTCCAAATCTTTTGGTGGTATTCAAGCTCTCAAAGAGGTAACTTTTGAAGTTTACGCCGGGGAAGTTCACGCTTTACTGGGTGAGAACGGGGCAGGAAAATCGACCTTGATCAAGATAATGACCGGGGTGGAGCAACCTGACCAGGGACAGATTTTTCTGGATGGTAAGCCGGTTCATTTCTCCAGCACCCGCAGCGCCCAAACCCAGGGCATTGCCGCAATCTACCAGGAACCAAGCCTGTTTCCCGATCTGGATATTGCCGAAAATATCCTGGTAGGTCGTCAACCTCACGGCCGGTTGGGCGTCGATTGGAAAAAAATGTACCGGGAAGGCGGCACCTTATTGCAAGAACTGGGGTTGAAGCTCGACCCGCGTACCAAAGCCCGCGAATTAAGCGTTGCCCAACAGCAAATGGTGGAAATCGCCCGGGCCTTATCGATTAACGCCCGCGTCCTAATTATGGATGAACCCACCTCTGCGCTGACCCAGGGTGAGGTTGATGAACTCTTTACCATCGTCCGTCGTTTACGCACCTCCGGTACCGCGATTGTGTTCATCTCCCACCGCCTGGAAGAACTATTCGCCATTGCCGACCGGGTAACTACCCTACGGGATGGTTCGTATGTTGGCACTCGCCCCATGACCGATGTCTCTACCGAAGATTTAATCCGGATGATGGTAGGCCGCAACCTGGAACATCTTTTTCCCAAACAGGCCGTCGAAGCCGGTAAGGTAATATTGCAGGTGGACGGGTTAAGCGTTGAGGGTAGTTTCTATGGAGTTTCTTTTGAGCTGCGGCAGGGTGAAATCTTGGGAATGGCTGGTCTGATCGGGGCCGGGCGAACCAACGTCGCTCAGGCAATTTTTGGGGTCGAACCGGCTACCTCCGGTACGATCAGGCTCGACGATCAACTTGTCGAGATCAACAGTCCCGAAAAAGCCATGGAACTCGGCATCGGCTACGTCCCGGAAGACCGCAAAGAACACGGTTTGGTCCTGGATATGAGCATAGCCAACAACATCACCTTACCGGTAATTTCAAAGTATTCCCGGTTAAGCTGGCTCAATAAAAAACGCGAACGCCAGGCCGCGCGGGAAGCTTCCCTGCAGTTAGAAGTAAAAATGGCCGGGGTCGACCAGAAGGCCGGTCAGCTATCGGGCGGCAACCAGCAAAAAGTGGTGCTGGCTAAATGGCTAGGTACCAAACCCCGCATTTTGATTTTAGATGAACCTACGCGCGGCATTGATGTGGGAACCAAAGCGGCGGTTCACCAGCTTATGAGCGATCTGGCCGGACAGGGTATGGCGATCTTGATGATTTCCTCCGAGTTGCCTGAAGTGCTGGGCATGAGTGACCGCATTCTGGTGATGCGTTCGGGACACTTGACCGGCCAATTCAGCCGGGCCGAAGCAACCCCCGAAAAATTGATGGCGGCGGCTACCGCCCAATAGGTATATTCTTATTACAGGGAGTTTTATCGAGATGATTGCAGAAAAACCTGTCGTGGCCGAACCACCCGAACGCCGCATGGTGCAGTTAGTAGTTAAATTCCGCGAGACAGGCATAATCGTCTTTATCATATTGCTTTCGGTCCTGGTTACACTGCGCAATTCGGCCTTCCTGAGTGTCGAAAACTTCCAGGATATTCTATTAAATATTTCAATTCTTATAATCGTGGCGCTGGCCCAGACCATGGTTATTATCACTCGCGGAATCGATTTGTCAGTGGGCTCGATGATCGGCCTGACTGCCATGATGGTTTCGTATACCGTCAGTGCCTTTCAGGGAATGCCGGTAATCCTGGCCCTGCCAATTGGTATGGCGTTGGGAGCCGTGCTGGGAAGCCTCAACGGGCTGTTGATAGCGGTGGGAGGGGTACCGCCGATAATCGCGACACTGGGTATGCTCAGTATTTACAGGGGGTTGGTTTTTTTCTACAGCAACGGCGTCTGGGTGAACGCTTACCAGTTCCCAGCCGGTTTCCGAGAACTGACCAAGGGCACGCCGCTGATTATCCCGAATCTGATTTTGTTTGCGCTGGCGGTCATCGGGGCGGTCTACCTGTTCTTGAAGTATACGAGGGCCGGACGTGATATCTATACCGTCGGTAGCAACCCCGACGCGGCCCGCTTTGCCGGGATCCCGGTCAAGCAGACTATATTCAGAGTTTATCTTATTTCAGGTTTGTTGTGCGGACTGGCGGGGGTACTCTGGGCCTCTCGCTTTGAAGCCGCGCAGACTAATACGGCCCTCGGCTTTGAACTCCAAACCATCGCCGCCCCGGTCGTAGGCGGCGTGAATATCTTTGGCGGTAGCGGCAGCGTTCTGGGTGTGATTTTAGGTGGGTTCTTGCTGGGTATCATTAATAACGCGCTAACCCTGGTCAAAATTTCCCCTTTCTGGCAACTGGCGGCCCAAGGCTTTTTAATCCTGCTGGCGGTCGTGGTCGATTCGTTCATTCTAGGCCGGTTAAAACGGGCCGGTTCACGCCGGAAACGTTAGGAGTTAGCGGAAATGAAAGAAAACACAGGCTCCATACGTCGAATATTTTTAAGGTGGGAATGGCTGCTGGTCGTCTTGATTATCGTGGTAGCCTTTACCAACACTCAGTTGTCGCCTTATTTTCTGGATGGCAGCAACTTGCTGCGAACCACCTCAGATTTTATGGAAATCGGTATAATGATGCTGCCCATGGTCTTTGTGATCGTAACCGGTAATATTGACCTGTCGGTAGCGTCGACTCTGGGATTGTCGGCCTCCCTGATGGGCTGGCTCTTTATGGGCGGCTGGAATATCTGGCTGGCGGTCGGAGTTACAGTGGTCGTCAGTGTGTTGGCCGGATTGCTGAACGGCTTTTTGATCGCCAAACTCAAGCTACCTTCGCTGGCCGTAACCATCGGAACCTTATCGTTCTACCGCGGCCTGGCTTATGTGCTGCTGGGCGACCAGGCGGCGCGGGGCTACCCGGAAAGCTTCACCTTTCTGGGGCAGGGTAAGCTGGGTGACACCGGCATACCCTTTTCGCTGGTCATCTTCGGGGTGCTGGCTTTGATCTTCGGCCTGGTGCTGCACAAAACGACCTTTGGCCGCTACCTGTTTGCCATCGGGAATAACGAACAGGCCAGCCGGTTCTCTGGGGTACCGGTCGACCGGATCAAAATGATTGTATTCGTGCTTTCGAGCCTGATGGCCACCCTGGCCGGTTTTATCCTGGCCGCCCGCTTTGGCAGTACGCGTCCCGACATCGGCTCCGGTCTCGAACTGATCGTAATTACAGTCACGGTGCTGGGTGGTATCAGTATCTTTGGCGGCAGCGGAACAATGCCCGGCGCAATTTTGGCCCTGATACTGGTTGGTATCTTACGGTTCGGGATGGGCCTGATAAATCTTCAGGGTCAAGTTCAGGACATCGTAATTGGCCTGCTACTAATCCTATCAATCTTACTCCCTCGCTTTGGCAAGCAATTAACCGCCCGGTCAGGCTGGAACAGAGCCACCGTATTCAGGCTGGCAGGGGCCATGACCGTGGTAGTAGTGTTTGGGATTTTCTTTTTCTGGTCGCGGACACTGGGCCTGGCCCGTCATTAATTTACTCATCCGCGACCAGAGAATCTTTCCAGGGACCCGCATTAAATCGTTTTAAACGTGTTTTGATTTCTTTTTGAAAACAAGACTATAATCAGAGGAGGAACTTTACTGTGTTATACAAACGATTAAGCTTGCTAGTGGTGAGCCTGTTGGTTCTAGTGCTGTTGGCAGCCTGTGGCGATAATACGGCCACCAGTGGTTCAGCCGCGACTACGGCTGCCACTTCTGCGACTACGGCTGCCGCTGCCACCACCGCCGCCGCTGCCACCACGGCTGCCGCTGCTGCACCGGCAGCCGGTAGTGGCAAGACCTTTATCCTGGTTCCCAAGGCGATTGGCAACCCCTATTTCGATACCGCTAATAAAGGAGCCCAGGAAGCGGCCAAGGAACTTGGCGTGACCGTGACCTATCAGGGTACGGCGACCTCGGATGCCACTCAGCAAATTCAATTGCTCAACTCTTTGATCGCTCAGAAGGTTGGCGGCTTGGCAATTTCAGCCAACGATGCCGACGCGCTGGCCCCGGTTGGGAAAGCCGCTATGGATCAGAAAATTCCGGTAGTTAGCTGGGATTCTACGATTGCCCCGACCGGCCGGATGGTTCATATCAATCAGGCTAACTCGGAAGACATCGGGCGCGGCCAGATCCAGCTTATTTCTAAGTTAATCGGTGGTAAAGGCAAAATCGCAATCCTGAGTGCGACCTCGACCGCTCCGAACCAGAATACCTGGATCGGCTTTATGAAGGAAGAGTTGAAAAAACCTGAAAACTCCGGTATCGAGCTGGTAGCCACGGTCTACGGCGACGACCAGGACGAAAAGAGCTATACCGAAGCGCAGGGTTTAATGAAAACCTATCCTGACTTGAAGGGTATCATTTCGCCAACCACTGTAGGTATTGCAGCCTCGGCCCGCGCAGTTACCGACGCCAAAAAGATCGGCCAGGTGATGGTCAGCGGGCTCGGCACGCCTAACCAGATGCGTAACTTCGTTAAGAGTGGCGCCGCACCAGCCTTTGCGCTGTGGAACCCTGGCGACCTTGGCTACCTGGCAATCTACACCCTGAACGCTATTTCGAGCGGCCAGATCCAGGGTAAAGCCGGGGAAACCTACAAGGCTGGTAAGCTGGGCAGCTACACTATCGACAAGGATGGCGTGGTACTGCTGGGCAAACCGACCGTGTTCGACGCTACCAATATCGATACTTTTAACTTCTAAAGCAGTTCAAAAAAGTTCGTCTGCCGGGTATAGTAAACCTCTGCGCGGTAGACGAATTGTAGTCAATCGATAACACTCTGTTAAACAACTAAAAAAATAACTAATATGAAGAGAGTAAGCTTTGTCCTGAAAGTAAGGCCGGAACGCCTGGACGAGTACCGGGAGCAACACAAAAGAGTCTGGCCGGAGATGTTGCAAGTTCTCACCGAGGCCGGCTGGCACAATTACAGCCTGTTTGTCCGCGACGATGGTCTGCTGTTTGGCTATTTCGAGACTCCGGTGAGTTTACAGGCTGCCCAGGCGGCGATGGCAAACACCCAAATCAACCGCCGCTGGCAGGAATTTATGGCGCCCTTTTTCGAATCACAGGAAAACGCCCGGCCTGATGAAATGTTTTTAGAACTGACTGAAATATTCCATCTGGATTAATTCTAGTCCAGAAAGGAGACAGGAACGAATCATTATGTTAAGCATTCAGCCTACCGGTACTTATCGCCGGGCCTATGAGCTTTTAGCCGAAACTTTGGCCGCCCAGGGTATCGATGTCGAGGCCGTTATAACGGCTTTAAAGACCCAGCGGATCGAAACGGCCAGTTGGGCCTTCGCCAATAGCGGTACCCGGTTTAAGGCTTTCCCTCACCCTGGCGCGGCTACTACCACCCATCAGAAGCTGGACGACGCCGCAATGGTGCACAAGTTGACCGGAGTGGCGCCCTCGGTGGCTTTGCATATTCCCTGGGACCGGCCTGAAGATAATGATTATAAGGCTATGGAAGAGTACGCCCACGAGCGGGGCATTAAAATCGGCGCGATTAACTCGAATGTTTTTCAGGACAACGCTTACCGGCTGGGATCGGTTGGTAATCCCAACCCGGCGACCCGCCAGATGGCGCTTGACCATATGCAAGAATGTTGCGAAATAATGACCAAAACCGGCAGCGACATTTTGAAACTGTGGTTCGCCGACGGGACAAACTACCCCGGTCAGGATAGCCTGCGCGGGCGCAAGCACCGAATGGAAGAGGCTCTCAGGAAAGTTTACGGAATGTTACCGGACGGTAGCCGGATGCTGCTGGAGTACAAGTTTTATGAACCGGCTTTTTACAGCACCGATGTGCCAGACTGGGGTACCTCTTACGCCATGTGCATGAAGCTGGGTGAAAAAGCTCAGGTGGTGGTGGATTTAGGCCATCATGCCCAGGCTACCAATATCGAACAGATCGTGGGTTTCCTCCTCGATGAAGGCAAGCTGGGCGGCTTCGATTTTAACGACCGTAAATACGGTGATGACGATTTAATTGTCGCCAGCTCGCACCCTTACCAGCTTTTTTTGATCTATCACGAACTGGTCGATGCTGTACAAAGTGGCGAAAAAGTACCCGCTCAGAATGCCGGGCAGGTGGCCTATATGCTCGACCAGTGCCACAACATCGAGGGCAAAATCGGCGCGATTATCTACTCGGTTATGAACTGCCAGGAAATTTATGCCAAAGCCCTCCTGGTGGACCGCCAGAAACTTTCCGAAGCCCAGGCAGCGGGGGAAGTACTCCAGGCCCACCGCCTGCTTACCGAGGCTTTTCGGACCGATGTCCGCCCCCTCCTGGCCCAGGTTCGGACTGAAATGGGTCTGGAAATTGATCCACTGGAAGCTTACCGGGCCAGTGGTTACGAAGACAAAATTCGAGAAGAGCGCGGTATAGCCCGCACCAGCGGTGGTTTCCAATAGGTTGGTTGATGAGCGAGCTGGACTAATAGAAAGAGCTATAAATGACAACCGAACACAAAGTTAAGATACCACCCAATTTGTGGGATGACCGCCAGGCCCGAGAGCACCCCGAACTGGACGGCCTGGTTTACCGTTCCAACTTACTTGGCCGGGACCGCCGGATTGCCAATATCTACGGCTGCAATACCGCTCTCAAACGCTCTGAGCTTGACCACGTCGGCAGGCCAACGGACGTACTGTGGGTCAAAGCCAGCGGCAGCGACCTGGCGACCGTCACCGAGAAAGGTTTTGCCGGCCTTCGCCTGGCTGATATTACACCGCTTATAGAGCGGGACTCAATGAGTGATGAGGAAATGATTGAATACCTTTCCGCCTCAACTTTTGCGATAGGACGGCCCCGCCAGTCCATCGAAACCCTACTTCACGCCTTCTTCCCGGCGGTACATACCGACCACACCCACCCCGACCCAATCATCAGCCTGTCCTGCGCCCCCGACGGTCGCAAGATGTGTGAAAGCATCTGGGGCGACCGGATGGTTTGGGTGGATTATATCCGGCCGGGCTTCCAGCTTTCCAAGCAGATCGGAGAAGGTGTACGGGCTAATCCGAACGCCGAACTGGTCGTGATGGCAAAACACGGCCTACTGACCTGGGCCAATACCAGTAAAGAGTCTTATGATAAAACCATAAACGTGCTTCAGACCGCTGAAGACTTTATCGAGAGCCACCGCCAGGGCCGCAAAGTCTTTGCCGGCACCGATGTTGGGACCCTCTCCGCCGAGGAACGCCGCCAGATTTTAGTTCAGGTTCTGCCTCACCTGCGAGCTGAACTGAGCCGTTATAATCCGGCGGTGCTCCACTACGATGACAGCCCACCAGTGATGGACTTCGTTGGCAGCAGCGACGCGGCCAAACTTTCCCAGAAAGGGGCAGCCTGTCCCGACCATTTAGTCCATACCAAGCGACAACCGCTGTTTATTGACTGGCAGCCCAAAGATGGGGTTGAAAAACTTACTGAGAAGATCAAGGAAGGGACCGGCGATTACGTCAAACGCTACAAAGACTATTTCGAGGGTAATAGCGCGCCGGGCGACAAGATGTTCGACCCTAATCCCAGGGTCGTGCTAATTCCAGGGATCGGTATGATCACGGCGGGAGCCGATGCTCAACTGGCGGATGTCAGCAACCAGCTTTACCAGCGGGCTATTCGGGTAATTGACGGCAGCAAAGCCCTGGGCGGCTTTGACAGCCTCAACGCCAAAGAGGTTTACGAGGTGGAGTACTGGCCGTTGGAGATCTATAAGTTATCGCTTAAACCGGCTCCCCGCGAACTGGCCGGTAAGATCGCCATTGTGACCGGGGGAGCCAGCGGCATCGGGCGGGCGACGGCCCGGAGGCTGGCCGAGGATGGGGCGCACGTGGTCATCTTCGACATCAATTTGGAAGGAGCCGAGAAAGTAGCCGAAGAACTCAACACCAAACATGGCTACCGGCGGGGCATGGCGGTGCGCTGCGATGTTACGAGTGAGGAAGTGGTTCAAGCGTCTTTTGAACAGGTAATACTGGCTTACGGTGGAATAGATATTGTGGTATCAAACGCCGGGATTGCCATCAGTGCTCCAATCGAAGAGACAACTATTGCCCAGTGGGACCGCAACTTCGATATTTTGGCGAAAGGTTACTTTTTGGTCAGCCGGGCGGCTTTCCGGGTCTGGAATGCCCAGGGGCAGGGAGGCAGCCTTATCTTTGTAGGCAGCAAGAACAGCCTGGCCGCCGGAAAAGGAGCCGCCGCTTACAGCGCAGCCAAGGCCGCCGAGGTTCATATGGCCCGCTGCCTGGCCGAAGAAGGTGGTGCACGTGGCATCCGGGTGAACTCGGTGTTACCGGACAGCGTAATTGAGGGTAGTTCCATCTGGGATGCCGGGTGGAAGGAAGCCAGGGCCAAAGGTTATGGCATCAAGCCGGAGGAGCTGGAAGAGTTCTACCGGCAGCGCACTGTCCTGAAGGTGAACGTCTTTGCGGAAAACATCGCGGAAGCGATCAGCTTTCTGGCCGGGCCACGGGCCAGCCGGACTACGGGCGGCATACTTACGGTTGATGGTGGCAACACGACGGCTTATGTCCGCTAAAGATAGGCTTTGGATTAACAACAAAAAACAGGAATGAGTGGTTTAGACTGATAAAGAGGGGTTAAACCAAAGCCCAACAGTATTTAAGGGTTGAGGTGAGGCGGCTTTTCGAGGTTTCTTGAAGTCACCTCTCAACCACTCAAGTTAATGAATTTGATATTTCTTTGAGGTGTAGTAGGCATACGTGAGCGAGCAAGAGATAAATGAGTCCGCAAACGCAAATTTTCTGGCGGTAGACCTGGGCGCCTCTGGTGGACGGGTAATGTGGGGGCGCTGGAACGGCCAGGGATTTGAATTGCAAGAACTACACCGCTTTCCTAATATACCGTTAAACATTCTTGGTCATTTGCACTGGAACATCGAGGCGTTATGGGCCGAAATTAAAAAGGGGATAGCCATTTACCCCACTCGCACTAAGGAACCCCTCACCAGTATAGGAGTGGATACCTGGGCGGTCGATTATGCCTTTGTAAATGAAAAAGGGCAGTTGCTGGGTTTGCCTTACCACTACCGCGACCACCGCAGCGATGGAATGATGGAGCAGGTAGTATCAAGAATTCCTAAATCCTGGGTCTATGACAAAACCGGTCTTCAATTTCTGCCTTTCAACACTCTTTACCAGCTTTACAGCCAGACCAGGGCCAAAGATCCTCAACTGCAAGAGGCCACCGGCTTTCTGATGATACCGGATATATTTAACTACCGGCTATGTGGAGTTCAGTCAGGTGAATATACCAACGCCACCACTACCCAGTTCTTCTCAGCCAGGGAAAAACGCTGGGCGACCGGTCTTCTGGCCGACCTTGATATTCCAATCGGTTTTTTACCGCCGGTAGTTCAACCTGGAACCACTCTGGGTAAATTATTGCCGGAACTAGCCAAAGAGTTGGGACTGGACAAACAGAAGGATGAGGTACATCTAGTAGCTCCCGGCACCCACGATACCGCCAGTGCCGTGGCCGGTATTCCGTACCTGGACGAGCATAGTGCCTTCCTCAGCAGCGGTACCTGGAGCCTGTTGGGAGCGGAATTGGACGAGCCAATAATTAATAAGGCCGCCCTGGAACTTAACTTCACCAATGAAGGTGGCGTCGGAAATACCATTCGTTTTTTGAAGAACGTGATGGGGCTGTGGCTGGTGCAGGAATGCCAGAGGGTCTGGAATGAGGAAGGCCACAACTTTAGTTGGGAAGAATTGGTTGGGCTGTCCGAGGCGGCTGCTCCATTCAAGAGCCTGATTGACCCGGATGCGGCCGACTTTCTTAACCCTGGTAATATGCCCGAAGCTATTCGGCGTTATTGTCAGCGCACCGGACAGGTTGTACCGGGGGAGCCGGGAGCGCTAATACGGTGTTGCCTGGAGAGCCTGGCCCTGAAATACCGGGTGGTACTAGACCAGTTAGAAAAGCTGCTGGGCCGCCGACTGGAAGTTATCCGGGTGGTTGGCGGCGGCAGCCGGAACGAACTACTTTGCCAGTTTACCGCCCAGGCGTGCGAACGGGAAGTAGTGGCCGGACCGGTCGAAGCGACTGCCCTGGGAAACATTATGGTTCAGGCCATTGCCACCGGTTATCTGGACGATGTAAGGGCCGCCCGCGATGCCATGGCAAGCACCGTCACGTTAAAACATTACCTACCGACCGGGGACAGTAAAGGTTGGGACGAGCCACTTCAGCGAATAAAGATGGCGTTGCACCCTAATCAGAACACAAAGAGTGGGTAAGAAACTTTAATCTGTTGTGAAAGGATAAATGAAACTACAACTTTTGAGTGTTTTAAGGTTAATTTATTCCAAAAGAGCTTAAATAGACTTTTCCCAAGCTCAGTTTTGCAAGCTGTTTGTGTTAGCCACTGTTTGTATTCCGCTTATGGTGCAACGGGAAGTAGCTGGTAACATTAAAGCCTTACAACAGCCAATTCCGTCCGAATTTGGACGGCCTTAAAAGCGGCCAATCTTTTACATTCAAGTGTACCAACCCCGACCTGAATTTAATATGGCGATAAGTCAAATTGGCCTCGCTTAAAACAGGTATTTCTCCTTGTATAAAAACAGGTATGAAAGTGTAACCTACTTGGGTAGGGTAAGGGCCGAACGCCTTGACTTGTCACCAAGCTAGGTTTTTCTGCCCTCCCCTCCAAACGTGGCGGACTACTTTCGCAGTACCACGCTTTCCAGTTCTCGCTTAGTTTTGCAGCCCTCGCTTAACTTACCAGCGTGAAGTTTATGATGGCACGACTGGCATAACACCATTGTTTTGCGCTGCCGCGCTATCATTGTTTGCTCCCACACAGCCTTACCTTTGAGGTCTTTTAGTTTGCGAACGTGATGTACCTCTATCGGCCCTTGCTTTGTCCCGCACCATTCGCATTTTTGGGCCAACAGTCGTTGACCCAGTTCTGTTCTGGCGCGGTAAGGCCACAGGTTCGGCTTCAAGGCAACCTGACTGTAAGTAACCGGCATTGGTTTTAGCTGGGTAGTGGAACTGATGAGGTTGTAATCTTTGGTTGTTCCGTCCCTTTTTGGCCCGATTACCGCGTAACGAGCCGACCCTTTTTTCAGACTGGTCGCTACACGAGCCAAAGTGTTGCGCCTTTTGACGGCCACTGTGCGTAAGAAACTGCTGGTGGTTAACCACAGCAACCGACCAGCTTGCTTTTTGAGGTTAGTAGCGAGAGTGTAATAGCCCAAAAATCCTCTGACCTCGGCATTGTAAGTGCTGACGATTTCCAATTCACTGAGATTTTGCAGTTCGGGTCTGGCTCGCCCATGCCAAAGGGTAGTATCGCCATACTTTTTGGCGAATTTAACTAATCGAGCGTGCGGTAGTCGTAGCACGCTTAAGTAGTGAGTGGTGCGTTGGGTCGTCACGCCGTGGCGAGTACGAAACCGCAATCGGCGTGCCTGTTCCCACCGACCGATCTCATAACCTAGAAACTGCACTTTCTTCTTGGCATTCGTTACCAACGTCTTTTCGGTACTCAGTTCTAAACCAAGCTCGTTTTTGAGAAACTGAGTCAGCCCTTGTTTTAACTCTAAAGCGTCGGCTTTGGAGCCAATCATCCGCGTAGCGAACATAGCGGAGACGACGGAAGTTTGGGTCTTGCGGGTCGGTTGCTGGCAGACTAAGCCTGGTGAGGCGAGCCGCTTTGTAGGCTGTCCAATTTCGAGTTAGTCGGGCTTGCTTTTTGAGCCGATGCGTTTTCTCACCTTGCCTTTGGTACTCAGGATTAAGCCGACGAGCTTTGCCTTGACTAAATTCGTTGGCTTTGAGTGCCATTGCCCGGTCTAGCTCATTGAGGTAAATGTTAGAAAGAAGTGGGCTAAGATTACCTCCCTGAGCTACCCCGGAGTATGTATGATGGTATTGCCAATTTTCCAGGTAGCCTGCCCTTAAAAACTGGCTGATTAGGTGTAGAAAACGCTGGTCAGTGATGCGCTTGCCAAGAATACTCAGTAAGGTGTTATGCTCCATTGTGTCGAAGAAGGCCTGAATGTCTCCTTCAATCCACCACCGCGTTCCTCGCATTTGCTTGACTTGTTCGAGAGCCGTATGACAACTGCGGTTGGGTCGGAAACCATGTGAGGTTGAAGTAAAGGTTGGTTCGTAGATGGCTTCCAGGATTAGTTTTACGACTGTTTGGACTAGCTTATCTCGAAAAGATAGGATGCCAATCGGTCGCTGTTTGCCGTTTGGTTTGGGCAGGTAGATACGACGGGCTGGTTTTGGTACGTAGCTGGATGCTCTTAGCTCGGCTATGATTTGTTGGATAAGAGTAAGGCTTGCGCCGTCAACCGTCGTACCGTCTGACCTATGGTGGACCCGTTTGTCAGGCTCTGCGCCAACTTTGGTGCTAAAGGTTTAAGTTTAGCTGGCTCGTAAAACCCGCGCTCGCAACTGTTCAAAACTGCCCCGGCCATAACTGGTTCGCTTGATCATTTTTAGTTTATTCACCGCTCCCTCAGTTGGCCCT